>CAZVQU010000009.1:0-2876 GCA_964629655.1 uncultured Planctomycetia bacterium | reverse complement strand
AGTAGGCCTCTACTGTCTTTTTGCCGGTTGGGAGGACTTTGAGGGGGGAAGAGGACCTTTCTGTCACAGTAAGCCTTCTTTTATGTTTAGAATAGGTTACTTTACATTCAGGAAAATATTTTTTAATTATCCTTATTATTTTTACCTTCAACCTCTCTGGAGCAGTTAACCGAGTAATTTTTAGAATACCGGTTGGCTCCCCTGCAATAAACCATTCCTTAAGATCCGTCGTACCGCCAAGCTTTTCTTGTAATTCTTCTTTAAAACCATAAGGTAAAGGTTGAGTGAATGATATGCCCCCTGATTCTTCAGAAGTTTCTTCAACGATACGGTTAGGAAGATATATTTCAATTTTTCTTATTTTTGTTATAGAAGATGAGCTTGTCGATTCCTCATGGCAAGCCACCATGCCTTTGATTACTTTCTGATAAATCATATCTTCGGCAATATCTGTTTCGCCTTGATTCTCGCCGATAAGATAATTCATTTCTTCATAAGCCAGACGTATTGAAGCTGGATCAGCAAAAGTTTTCTGTATCCAGGTAGTATTGGCTGCTCGTATATTGATATCAGAATCAGTAAAAGGAGAGATAAAGGCAACGATTATATCGGGATTTTCCTTAGTCAAAGATATAAACCAACCATAACCGCCTTCTAAAACCACAGGTGTCTTGCCATCAAATACTTCTTTTAATCCGCTAATTTTGCGGCTTACTATCTTTTGTTTTACACCATCATCAATTATGTCATCATCTTCAAGAATTATACCTTTCTTATCTTCTGCTAAATCTCCGGCAGGAATTGTGACTGTCTCAATAAATGCTTTCTTTGCTAACCCTTGGAGCTGTTTATTGACCCAGGCAAGATAAATCTGGCCGGTTCCTTTAGGTTCAGAGCCTAAAGCTATCAACCCTGCTTCATCACGGAAGTGATAAGCTACGCCGTCTTTTTCTGATTTTCCTTCCTTGATTCTGGGAGATCTGGTGTGATAAAGGAGAAGTTTTTTAATTAATTCACCGTAACTTTCGGTAAATTCCTCCCAAACCTTACCTTTGCCTGTGCCGGGGCCGGCTGAGAAGAGGAAAAGTTTTTGTTGTAATCCAGAGAATATGCTAAACCCTTGCTCTGTGTCGACCAAAGGCCCTATGAACTCATCTGATAAATTTCTTGCTGATCTTATTTCTATTTCGTTATCTGTGATTAAACTTAGTTTCTTTAGTATTTTCTTTACTTCTGGCGGGGCTTTAATTGAATGGCCGGTTAAAGCAATGGTTCTTTTTATTCCTTTTACTATTTCAGAAAAGAATATTTTAGCAAATTGTTCACTAACTCTAGCCAATATCCTCTCCTCCTGTTCCCTTGTATAGCCCCATTGGTTGATAATGATATTCTCACCGTAATCTTTCCTGTTTAATATTTGGACCACACCTTCTAGTACGCGGTTATAACGGTCATTTTCCGGATCAGATATGCCTTCTGGGAAATGGGCTCTTTTTTCTCTTCTAAATCTTATTACACCGTCTCTTTTAGATAATCTCCTGTTTATCTCATAGGCAAGCGCGCGGGCAATATCATATTCTTCGCTTTTAAGAATAGGTTTACCAAAAATATCAAGGAATCCGTTTAAATCAAAAATAAACTGCTGTGATTGAATCACTGCTGCATTGTAATTTTGTATTTCGATATCCCTTTCTAGCTTAGCTGCTTTTTTATGCCAGATTTCATATAATTTATTAGCGACTTGTTTGGGTATATTTCTATCAAAATTGTCCTCTCTAGTCTCTGCCTTTATTCTATCCATAGCTGCATACACTAAATCTAAGGCTCTCTGGTAGATTCCTGCTTCAATTAGCTTATCAATGGTTTCTTTTTCTTCTATCTCTAAATCATATAAAAATAATAAGGTTCCATTGTTCCTTATGTATTTTAAAACCTTAGGTGATACGGATTCGGTAAGCGGTACACCTTCGATCTCATCATGGCCTTCAACTAAGGCTATTCTTACTTTAGTAGCTGAGAGAGCGGCAAATGAAGATAGCGGTGAGCGTTTGAAAAATCCTGCTTCCCATTTCTTTGCCATCCAATCCCAGCGATTGATATCTTTTTCCACATCAATATCCTCTCCTTCTCTGGCAAAGTAAACTACCTGGACATTAGCCAGGGAATTACCTAAGGTCTCAACAATTAAACCTTTTTCACCTTTTCGTCCATAGCCAGCAACCTTATCGGAACCGACAAGGTAAGTCCACTCGGTGTTAGGGTTGGCACGAAATAACCAGATAAAAGCTGCCATATCCATATTGAACCTTCTCATATTCTCGGCATCTTTGTAGCCAGCCTTTTTGGCTGCTTCTTCGGTTCCGGCAAGCCTTAAGACGTCTTCTCCTCGACTTTCAAACATATCTACCATCTGAGCTCTTATCGGAGTAACTTGCAGCCAATCAGACAACCCTTCTTCTTCGGCTGCATCACGAGCCATTTCATTTCTAATGCTGGCATCGGCAGCGTATACTTTATCGGGTACTGTGCCGCCGTTGGCAAGTAAGACCATATCTAAGTCATTGGCAATTATTCCCGCCAGGGAAGCTGAGATATGACCGTAATGAAGAGGGTTCATGGTACCTGGCTGTAAACCTACTCTTGCCTTTGCGGTTGATTTATCATTTTTCGTTGCAAGGTCGGCTGCTTCAAAGAGTACAGCCGGAGTGATTACGGTAGTTTTTCGTTCGGCTAATACCTGCCTGATTGCTTTGAGGTAGTTTTCCTGCTGGGCTCCAGTCATGGCAAAACGAATATCTGATTCCTTAGCTTTATATATCTGACCCTTTCTATAAAGTTTATTTACTTCAGCTAAGTAGGCCTCTACTGTCTTTTTG
>CAZVQU010000008.1:0-6004 GCA_964629655.1 uncultured Planctomycetia bacterium | reverse complement strand
CAATTCCCTCCCCTTAGACCTTACGAATCAACCTCTCTCAGCAAGGGATCTTTTGGCCTGGCCGACTAAAGATGATGCTGATAAAGCCGAATCAGAGGCCACCCAAGCTTTGATCAATATACCTTATAGAGTGGATAACCTTTTTGGCACAAAGAGCAGCCTCTTACCTTATATATATAGCTTAGCCTTAACCAGAACCATGAAATCCAAATCAAGAGAGCAAGCTCTAACCGAACTGGCCACCTTAGGTTACAACGAATTATCTGTATGGTTGGCTGATAACTATGAAAGCGACCTAGAAGGTTATATCAATGCCGCAGAAAACCTCCTTAATATAAACCTTACTGCTTCTGAGGAGTCAGAACTTACCGCTTTAATTCAAACCCGGGACACCGCCGTATCCCGTTTAAGAGCCTTAAGAATCGGCTTAGAAACCGATAACCAGGATAATAACATATTGCAGTATATGACCAATCAGCCGGCTATTTGGCCGGTAATCTTAGGCCTCGCTCCGGCCAGGGTTACTGATAACTCTAAGCCGGTAGCTGCCCTAAGAGAAGCCTTTTGGGCATTAAGGCAGGTAGAGGGAGTTATTATCAATGTATTAGAACTGCCAGATGGAAGGCTTTATATCTATGATGAATATGCCCTAAAGCATACCGCAGTAATCGGTAATAACCTAAGGCTCGCTGAAACTACCCAGGGCCTTGAGCATCTGATAAAGATTGATATGGCTAAAGGCCGGGGTTTATTTTTTGAGCTTGCCGACCAGCCTTTAGATAATTATATAACCTCTGTTGTCGGCATCATAACTCAGGCCATGCTTACTACCAGTCTAGAGGAGACCTTTACCAGTTTTGATAAGAAACTGGTAATCTTTAGGGCTTCTACTCTTGCTGCGAGGGTATTTGAGATAGAGCCTTATCCGGTAGCTACTTCCTATGTTGCTACTGGCGGCGATTCTCCAGAAGCTCTCAGGGAAAAACTGGTAACTGAATTGGAGAACTACCGCATTTTTAACCACCGCTCACCCATAGGTATATTAGATGATTCTAAAGGTCTGGTATACCAGGCCAAATGGGATATGCTAGTTGAGCTTACCAGAGAATATGAAGTTGCCTTTTTCATAATCGGTGATGATGAGTTCGCAGCTGACCTGCAGCATTATAAGCAAGGCGTGATGGATGTGTACAACAAAGCTTTAGCGGAAGGAACTCTTGATCCCCGCATCAAGAGCATACTTAAAGAAAGAGGAGTATTAGTAGACGGCCGGATAGAGGATAAAAAGATGTTCATGTACCTGCTTAAAAATATATTCTTCCATATCTCGGGAGTACGCAACTACACCTTCTTATTGGGTAAAGGTGATAAGGTCTTGGTTAACTTTGACGATGACGCTCCGCCTGAGACCTATGTATTAAATAAGAAAGACCGAACAAGAATAAGAAAACAAAGACAGGCTAGATACAACAGAGCCTTAAAGAGAATGTTTAAGGAAGCTGGCAAGTTATCCGGCAAGAAAATAACCTCAGAGCAATCCTTTTACCAGGCGATAGTTGATAATCCTGAGCTGTTCGCGGGGCTTGAATATAAATACTTTGGTTTTAGCCCTGACGCTGATACCGGCCTAATTCCTCAGGCTGTTGGCCAAATCCAGCGCTTGGAAGATCAGTATTTAGATAAAGACGGATTAGGCAGCAAGTTAGGCCTTACCCATCAGCGTTATCAGTCTATCATGGAACCTTTATCGAAATTTATGTTAAGAGTAAGTGATTTTATCTATCCTCAGCCCAGAACTACCAAGTACCAGGGTACATATAATACTATGCCGGTAAATACCTTGGCTTCAACTAGACTTATCAACAAGAAAGTAAAAGATGTACCGTTCTTAGGGATGAAACAGGATCTAAGAGGTACCATGGCCCAATCCTTAAGCCAGCAAGAATACGCTAAACTCTCCCAGAAACGTATCTATGATAGCCCGCATCCTTTTATCAATGACCAGGATTCTTCAGGAGTAGCCCAGTTTATCCGTTACTTAGGCATTGAAAACAAAGCCGCACCCAACTTACAGCATACTAACCACTCTTCACTGATGCTTGAAGGAGTATCCGGCTTTGTCGGTGATAGCTATGTAATCTTTAACCGGGCTTCATTAAGTAATACTCTACCGATTCCTTCCATCGGCAGAGACCTGCGTTTTGAAGAGCCGCCATACATAGTCTGGGTAGCTGCTCCGATATTCAAAGATACCGTAACAGTTGCTTATTCCCATGTTGCCGGCGGTCAGCAAAGGGTAATAGAAAAGAGAGTATATGTTATATCTTACCAGGACTATACCGAAGTAGTCGGCGGAGCGGCCAAGAGTTTTTATGAACAAGCAGTAGCTGCCTTCTACAAAGAACTAAATACCAACCCCGAACTTCAGCCGGAATCTAACTACTACGGCCGGATGAGAGCCTTAGGCCAGAAATATATCGAAGCTGCTGAGCAGTTTAAGCTTAACCCGGATCAGATAGAGGATATTCAGAAACAGATTCGGACAAGAGTTACTCTCATCTCTGAATTAGGACGTCAGCTTGGCAGGAAGGTAACCAAGCTTAAAACCACAACTAGCCTCAAGCAGAGAGAAGAATTAGAAGAGCAGATTAGGGATATGAGCCTTATCATTGTCCAATATTCCGAAGACTTCGGGATGTACCACTCTACAGACCGCATCGCCCGCCAGATCCGCCCCGAAGATGACTACAGTCCTAGAACAGGCGATGACTACTTCTACGCTATCCGGGTCAAAGGAGATGCCCTTTACTGGCAGGCCGTAACTCCTCAGATAAAGATCAGCAAAGTAAAAGCCATGGGTAAGGATATGGATAGGGCAGTATCTGCTGTCTGGCATAATATTGAAAACAAACAAGGAACAATTAGTTTAGCAGAGCTCACTGAAGGTAAACCTTACGCTATAGAGGAAGGAAGAGAGATAATCATTGAACAGCTTCCTCGGGAAGGGGACACTTCAGTAGTTCCTTCTGTGGTTTTGGCTAACCAAGGAGAGTTCGTCACCGCTCTCTCCCAAAAAGCTTCAGACCAGATAAAGAGTGATGGTGAAGTGTTAGTGCTGTGGCCGGAGGTACTTGATTCAGCCCGCAACTGGAGGCAGTATCATAAGAGCACGGCCTCTTCAGCTATTGACTTTAAGACTTTAACTATTGATAGCTTAGAGGGCGAGCCGGGAACCTTGTTAGGCACATTGCGAAAACAGTTTCAACTTTTAATGCGAGAACCCCTGCTTGATGGCAGTACGCTTAAACTCAGCCAAGAGCCGGATGAGGTTACCCTGGAGTTATCCGGAGATCGTCATATCAAGATAAGAGATGCGGTGAGAAGCAGTACCTATCGCCTCAGGCAAAAGCCGTATCAGGCTAAAAACCTGTTGGAGCATAAGGATAAAGATCGTACCGGTCAACCCTGCTTCCTCTGTTCGGAAGAGAATAAACCTTACAGACTATTGGATATTGGAGATTACGGCATCTATCCTGCCGGGGATCCTACTACATTGGATGATGTTATCGTGTTCACCAAGGCCCCTGAGGCTCAGATGCTTACTCAAAACAGAATGGTCGAGCTGTTAAAGCTATTACGTCTGCTTGGTCCGGGCGTAAAAGGATACTTCCATACTGCCGGGGCCTTTATCTATCATTTTAATGCTCACTATTCAACAAGCAAGAGTGTACCGGTTTTTTGGAATCTCCTGGAAGGAGGCTATATTAGCCGCAGTGACACTATCAATTATAGCCATACCAAAATAAGCAAGGTAGAGAATTGGATGGGAGGCTTTCTATTGGAAGGAAGGAGTGAAAAAGAGATAGCGCACTTAGTGATGCTACAGGTTAATGGGATGATAGAACAAAAGCAGTATTACTATACCTTAAACTTCATCTGGCAGGAGCAAGGGTTTAAGCTTCTTTTTACTCCCCTGACTAAAGATGAGGTAATCCTTTATGGTTATACTAAACGCATCGGTGCCCTGGAGACTGTCGGCAACGTACGGGTACGCCATCGTGAGATCTTTGAGGCAATCAAACAGATGCAGGAAGAAGGGGAAGTCCCGGGTCAAACCATCTATAAAACCCTGCAGGAAGCTTATGACTGGGAGTGGGATTTTGTTCTTGATACTCCCATAGAATACGATACAGCTGAAGTCCAAGAGCCCATTGATTATACCTGCCATGAGGATCAATTAGCTCTGGAGGAACTCAGCAAAAAACTGGCTGAACAGGGTAAGAGCCAGGAGATTGAGCCTACCAAGGAAGTTATTGACTACCTGTCTCAGAATATCCCCCAAAGAAGCGTTTATGAACATCTGGTATTTTTCTTAAAACGAAAACAGATTGTATTTATGGTTGATGATTTGGCTGAGGCACAATACTTCTCCTCTGAGAAAAACCGGAAGGCTAGAATTCGTTATTTCATTACGGTTAAGCCTAATGAGCAGAACTTACCTGTTTATTACCTGCATGTAACCCAAGCTTATTATCAAGACCGCCTGGCTGGCGATAATGCCAAGCAGGCAGGATTTATGCTGCATATCTTCGTAGAGACCTTTTTAGCTCCTGCTTATCAAATGACCCGCCATGAATTAGCCCAGGAGAAGGAAGTAGCTTTTATAGAGGGTAGCTTGGGCCTTGATGCCAGGCGCCAGGCGTTATTAGATAAGGCTGTGCGTGAAGAAGACCAGCAATACCTTTTTGCATTGGTTAATGACTATGACGTCCGTAAAGACTCGGATTATGTCTATCTTCAGGCTGTCTATGAAGCCATGAGCGACCTTGAGGATAAGATCACCTATTTTAACATCAGCCGGGGAGAGCATCTATTGGCCTGGTATCGTTACCTGCTTGAGAGCGACAAGCGTTGGAGGATGAATTGGAGAGAGAAAGAGATTATTATAGAGATTACTAAATTGATCAAGGAGGGTGTCAGCCAGGGATGGATTCGCAAGGAGCTTATCTATCGTGATGTTAACGTGGACATAGACACAGATGATCATAAGCAATACAACCATCGTCATGTTTTCCCCTATCAACATCGCCTTTATCACGCTAATGCCCTGGTCCTTATACCCCAGTGTCATATCGACTTAACCGATGAGTCGCTCAGTGAGATATTCTTAAAAGGAGCTCAGAGTCATCTCGACGATTACCTCTTAGCAGAAGCTGCCGGGGATGTAGCCGGGGAAAAAGACGCTTTTGTAGAAAAACGTTCTTTAAGCGAGGTATTGTTAGAGGTCAGGATTAAGCGGATGCAGGAGGTGGTCGATATAATTATTCAGCAGGCTAAGAATGTCTTGGAGAGAAGAAAAAGGATAGGGGATAAGCAAGGGGTTGTGGTAGCTGTTTTAGGGCCTGCCGGAGCCGGCAAAAGTACCTTTTCCACCGCAATAGTTACCGGTGGCCGGGATCAAGGCTTAAAATCAGCCGATTTTGGCGCGGATATATCCCTGCATGAGGGTGAAGGATTGCGTCATGATTACCAGAATCCTAAGATGAATATTGACCATGCATTCCGCCAAACCTATATCTGGGGACCGGGCATTTATGATGATGTGACTATCTGCCGGGTCTTGGAGTATCTCAAACAGGGTGGAGAGTATACCAAACCGCCGGAAGGGCATGCCGGTAAACCAGAAGAGGTTATCGGTCCCGATTTAGAGCTTATTGTGGCAGAAGGGGTATTCATCGGCCTGGATAAGGAGGTCTCAGACGTAATTGATATCTTTGTCTGTCTCTATGTGGATAAGAATGAAGCTACACGTTTGGATTTGAAGATCGGACGGGATATGAAACCAGGTGGTACACATAAGGGTACTGAGATAGTACTGGATTTTTGTGAGAAACAATTCCATGAAACCCAAGACGGCTTTAGAACTCTCACCCAAGAGCGGGCCGATATCGTATGGGCCCGGGAGCAGGATGCGATTTATGTTCGGAGAGGGTCTTCTTCGGCG
>CAZVQU010000007.1:0-8292 GCA_964629655.1 uncultured Planctomycetia bacterium | reverse complement strand
CATTACGGAGAATGATCGGTATAAAAGTATGAATCTCACCTAGATGGAGAGGCATCTTGGGAGTGCGGAATGGTTTCAGTCTATTAGGAAGAATAATCGGTATAGTTAATTTTGAATAAACCGGGATCGGGGAGCCAGTATTTTTTTTAATTGAAATTCCCCGACATTCTGTCGGGGTTTTTTCTTTTCCCCCCGCCGAAATCTTTGGAGAAACTTGTCCCCTGACAAGGGGATAAAAAATATTAATTTGGATTGATTCTTTTGAATAAAATATCGATTTGATGAATTGTTTGGCCCGAAGATTTTTCTCAATTCCCCGAAGATTTAAGAGGGATGTTGCCAGGCGGCTGAGGGTTTGCGATGCGGCCGCCATTTAATATTCTATATACCCACCCTTTTTAAGGTAGCCCAACAGTCACTTTTCGCGACTGCCCCTAATTTTCAAATATGCGATTACCTATGACGAGGTCTTTAAAGCCCTCTTCTCTTTCAAGTATTTTTTTATCATGATATTTTACAAAGTATTTCAATTTTTCCATAACCTCATCATTGTCTATATTGGCCCTTATGTTTAACGAAACACTCTCTTTTATGTCAGCTAAGACTTTTTTGTCTTTATCCTCGAATCTTAAAATAGAATATAAATTGAAGCACAAATCGCCATACTCATCTTTATAGAAGAAGTCTTCCATATATGGAAAAGATATATTTTTTAAATACTCGATTAATTTTGGATGAATAAGTATCCTAGCATAGCGCGCTTTTTTCTCTAGTTCCACTGCACCGACAAATGCTTGACTAAAGATAAAAAGATGCTTGTCTTCGTCATTCTCGTAGTGAGCACCAACTGATATCCCTCCCCTAAGCACATGTCCAGTTTTAGCGATAAAAAAAGGGCAAAACATTGAGATAGCCTGAAAAAAAGTAAAAAGATAATTGGAAATATTTTCATTATTATCTTTAAAGCGTTGCTCTGGAATAATCTTAGAAACTGGCAAAGTAAATATAACACTGTCGCAAATAACTCTCGCGTTATATAAATCGACTATCTTGTCGCGATACTCTTGATAATCTGCGCGTATAGGTATTTTTTTATTCAGTAAACCAGCGCCAGCTTTTAGAAGTTTTTCAATATTAAGAATAAGCTCAAAATCCTCTATGTGCGTTTTCACCACCTTGCCATATCCAAGAATGTCGATAAATCCGACTATCGCTGTTTCTCTTCTGTCCATTCTACCCTTTTACAATTCATCTATTGGGTGAAACTCATTATTCTCATATCTGTATTTCTTTATAATTTGACCAGCTAGCGCATCCAGCTTGTTTAGTTCATCAAAATAAAGTGATTTATATCTAACTCTTAACTCTAGATAATTATTTTTAATCGCATCCATATCTGGACTTACTTTGTAATAAACTCTCTTTTTTTCTTTGCTAAAAAATATCTTTTCTAAAGATAACATGAACCCATCAACTACTTTATTTTCTTCTGTCACTATGGTCCATAAAACCTCAAAAGGAGTATAGTTGATCGCGTCAAAAACTATAACTTGATTTCCCTTGTCTGTGTTGGCAAGATAAACATCAAATCGAGGCGCAATCTTTTTTGTTAATTCTACTACTTTTTTACCAACATATATTTGTGCAACATTTAACACCGCTACAGTGAAAGCTATAACTATAACCGCTATAATGATTCGTTTTTTTACTACTGACAATTTTCCTTCTTGCTTTTCAATTCTATATCTTTTCCACTCTAAATAGCATATAAAAATAGGCAATCCTATAGAGCATAGCTTAAAAACAATTACTAAAAACCTAAGGATCCCTATCATATAATTATCACTTATTTTTTATAAGCTCGTCTATTGATACGCCAAGCGCACGGGATAATTTAATAGCTGTTGCGATCTTGGGATTCTCTATTCCGCCACGCTCCATTTTTATAATGGTATTGTAAGAAACTCCTGATTTTTCGGCCAGTTTCCGTTGGGTGAGCTTTTTTGCTTTTCTGATTTTAACTAGATTCTTTAGGAGCATTTTTCTCTTGACTATTAGGTAGTATTTGGATACTATATAGCTATATACTATACTTTCCTTTTTTGCAGATTATTTTAGCTCGCTTATTGACTAAAATCAAGGAGATAAAATGCATCCATATTCCGATTTTTATTCCCATAGTGTAACTATAGGCATGGTAATAGCCGTAATTGTATTAATAGTTCATATAATCATGGAGGTGGTAAAATGAAGTGCGCGGTTTACACGCGGGTAAGTACGGATAATCAAGTCGAAGTTGAATTCAATTCCTGTGAAGCACAGCAGGAAAAGATTAAGTCATTCATCAATAGCCAAGAGAATATGACTATTTACAGAGTTTACTCTGATCCCGGCTATACAGGGGCTAATCTCAACCGTCCTGCCCTAGCTGAACTGCTAGAAGATATTAAGAACGATAAAATAAACCTTGTTATCTCCTATAAAATTGATCGCCTTACCCGTTCACCTAAAGACTTTTACCAACTTATCGAGTTATTCGACCAACATGGTGTAGACTTCCTCTCAGTTAGCGAAAGATTCGATACCTCTACTCCATCAGGCAGACTACTAAGAAATATTATGCTCACTTTTGCTCAATTCGAGCGGGAGCTTGCCAGCGAACGCACTAAGGACAAAATGATTCAGCGCGTACAAAAGGGAATGTGGAATGGCGGAACCACGCCATTTGGTTATAAGCTAGAAAACAAAAAGCTAGCGATCAACGAAGATGAAGCTAAGGTTGTTCGATCAATTTATGAAAGCTATATTGCGAAATGTCCTATCGCAAGGATGAACAAAGAAACTAAGCTAGGTAAAACTCGCATTTATACGCTGTTAAGGAATCCGGTATATGTAGGCAAAATTAAATACGCTGGCAAGCTCTGGCAAGGTAATCATGAGCCTATCATATCAGATGAAATCTTTCGTCAGACCCAACAAATACACCAGAAAGCTAGTCGCACTATGAAACCATATAAAAATTATGTTCTGGCTGGCCTAGTACGCTGCAAAGAGTGTAATTCCTATATGACGCCTTGCCACACCAACAAAAAGAAAGACAAACGGACTAAGCGGTACTACTACTATCGCTGTACCAGCACCTTTAAAAAAGACTGGAATAGCTGTCAGACCCGACAGATCAACAGCAATAGACTAGATCGCTATATAGTTGATAATTTAACCCGGATTTCACTTGATAGGCAGTATATAGATAACCTGATCTTTTCTTTAAATCATCGGCGCGATGGCGGCCGCATTGGCCTCCTCGAAAGGAGTCCCAAAAGTTCGAATAACCCCCCGAAAATGGCCTATCGGGGTACCGGTGAGGGCTCGAACTTTGAAGGGTCTAGTGGGGATTCCCCGAAAATTTCGGCTGAAATTTTCGCGCAAACCCTCAGCCGCCTGGCAACATCCCTCTTAAATCTTCGGGGAATTGAGAAAAATCTTCGGGCCAAACAATTCATCAAATCGATATTTTATTCAAAAGAATCAATCCAAATTAATATTTTTTATCCCCTTGTCAGGGGACAAGTTTCTCCAAAGATTTCGGCGGGGGGAAAAGAAAAAACCCCGACAGAATGTCGGGGAATTTCAATTAAAAAAAATACTGGCTCCCCGGGTAGGGCTCGAACCTACGACCTATTGGTTAACAGCCAACCGCTCTACCAATTGAGCTACCGGGGAATACCAAATTATCAAAGACAAAAGTTTTTCAATTATAACCTATTTAAACTCTATGGTCAAGCAACAGCTTTGCGCTCTAGGAGAGCTTTCCCCAAGGTCGCTGAATCAATATACTCTATCTGAGCGCCTAAGGGTATGCCGATAGCAATTCTGTAGATTTTTATCTTATAGCCAGATAATTTCTGAATCAGAAACTGAGCCGTTAGCTCACCGTCATTATCAGGATCGGTAGAGATTATAACTTCTTTTACCTCTCCACTCTCTATGCGATTGATTAACTTTTTCAAATTCAAATCATGGCCACCGACCCCTTCCATAGGTGAGATTGATCCTAATAAACAATAATAGAGACCATTGTAACGAGAGGTCTTTTCAATAGCCATAATATCCTTAGGCTCTTCTACTACACAAACAATATCCCTCTCTCTCTTATGGCTTGAGCAGATAGAGCAGGTATCTTTAGTAGAAAAGTTATTGCAGCTCTTACAAGGCTTTATATGATTATGAATCTCCTCCATTTTCCCGGCTAATTCTTTTACCTGCTCAGGATTCATCTTCAATATATGAAATACCATTCTCTCTGCGCTTCTTCGGCCTACCCCCGGAAAACGCGAAAGACCTCTTACTAATTCATTAAAAATATTAGAAAAACTCATTATTCGTCACTCTGAAATTTACCGCCAAAGGTATCTAGGAGCTCATTGAGAAAAGTATCATCCTCAGTTACCCCTTTTTTGCTCTTTTCCCCTTTAGATTTAGCCTCTACTTCCCTTTCATTAGAGCTTTCGGGATCCTCAACAATAACCGAGGAAGGCCTCTGGGGTAAATCCTGAAGAACAAACTTTATCCCAATTGCTTTATTAATAAGTTTAGAGACAATCCCCTCGATAAACTTTACATTCTTATCACTCTCTACACTCTCCTTATGAAAGTAATCTTGAGGCGAGAACGCAATAGTAACTACCGAACCGCGGGAAGATGCCGGTTGACCAAAGGAAAGATGTGAAGCAAGAGCAGCTCTCTTTCTCTGCATAAAAGAGATTACCTCCTTCCATCGACTGGTTAACTGGCCGACTATAGCATTATCGCAAGGAGCGCCCTCTTCAACATCTTCGATTAGTTTACCTTTATCCTCCTCTTGAGGAGTAATATCCTCTATCTCAAGATCAAGATCTTCAACATCCACATTAACTTCTATTTTTTTATTCTTGGCTGGTTTAGGATTATTAGTTGGATTATTCTTCGCAGGCGTATCTATGCTTATCGGCTGCGCATACTTTATCAAGGCTAGCTCCAAAGGAATCCTGACCGTACTTAGACGCTGAGATAACTCCTTGGCCTCGATAAGCGAATCAATTATCTTTAGAATATCCGAAGTTGAAATCTCTGAGGAAAGTTTAGAAATAAATTCCTTGCTTTGCGGTGAGACATCGCTAAGTTCTTTAAAATTCTTTAAACTAATCTTTGCCAGAAGAAGATTTCGTAAATGCTCAATAAAAGCATTTAAAAATATCCCCAAATCTTTTCCGTCCTTAGTGGTCTTATCAACGAAACCTAGACAGGCTCCTAAGTCCTTCTTAACCAAAGCCTTAAGGGATTGGTTCAAGCTTTCCTCATCAATTATCCCTAGGAAGGAAAAGACATCCTCTAAGGAACCTTTCTCTAAGATAATCGGGGTAAGCTGATCGAATAAAGATTCAGCATCACGGATACTGCCGCCAGCAGCCCGGCCAATAGTGTAGAGTAAATTCTCTTTTATCTTTATCTTCTCGGCAACGGATATTTTTTTGAGCTTACCGACAATCTTCTCTAACGAGATTAAATTAAATTGAAATTTCTGACAACGCGAAAGAATAGTCGGCAAGACCTTATGAGAGTGAGTAGTGGCAAAAATAAACTTTACATGGGCCGGCGGCTCCTCAAGCGTCTTGAGCAAAGCGTTAAAAGCTTCCTGAGTTAGCATATGTACTTCATCAACAATGTAAATCTTATAGCGGGAATTAACCGCTGATAGTTTTACATTCTCTCGTAGTATTCGTATATCATCAATTCCTCTATTGGAAGCTCCGTCGATCTCAATGATATCGAGGGATTGACCCTTGGCGATTTCAATGCAACTAGGACACTCCTGACAGGGAGTAAGCGTGGGCCCTTTATGGCAATTGAGAGACTTAGCCAAAATTCTTGCTAAAGAAGTCTTGCCAACGCCCCGGGGACCGCTGAAAAGGTAAGCATGGTGAACTCTGTTGCTGCGAATAGCATTCTCCAATGACGCTACTACATGTTCCTGACCAACTACCTCAGTAAAATTTTGCGGCCGGTACTTTAAAGCAAAAGCTAAGTAACTCATATTCTCTTAATTATTAAAGTAATTAAAAATCCTAAATATCCTAAAAACATAATTAAACCTTTCCCGCGGCTTATTCTATACCCGGTGCGCATAAGTGTAAAGAAAACTAAGGTAAAAATAATTAAAGCCGGCATCTCAAAATTTAATATTAACGGATCTAAATTAATCGGCCTGATTAGTGCTACTAGCCCTAAGACAAAAAAGATATTGCATATATTACTTCCGATAATATTGCCAACGCTGATATTGGGAACGTTCTTGATTGAGGCAGTCAGGGAAGTAGCCAGCTCCGGCAAAGACGTGCCGAGAGCAAATACAGTAATACCTATAATCCAAGGACTTATGGCGAATATTTTTGCCAAGCCTACTCCGCCTCTTACCATTATATCCGCTCCCCAGACCACACCGGCTAACGAGAACAAAACAACTAAAAAGACTGGTGGGTGAGTAGTGAATTTATCAAGAGACTTCTTTATCTTAAAATTCTTAATCTCATTACAGTCAAATGTTTTCTTGGCACCAAAATAGGAAATAAAACAAAAAATTATAAACGCTGAAATAAAAATGATACCATCGAGACGGCTAAGAAGAAGATCTAAACTTAAAAACCAAAATAAAAATACCGAGAACAATAAAAACGGCACTTCCCTTTTAAAAATACGCTTATCTACCTCTAATGGCCGAAAAATTGCACATAGTCCGAGAATTAAACCGATATTAGCAATATTACTGCCGAGAACATTACCTAAAGCCAGGCCTTTTTGATCCCGCAAAGCTGCCATTATGCCTACTCCGGCCTCAGGAGCACTGGTGCCAATAGCAACTAATACTGCACCGATAAATAAAGGGGTTAACTTAAATAAAAGGGATAACTTTACTGAAGCTTGAATTAACCAATTTGAACTTATGACTAAAATGGTAAGGCCAATGATCAACAGTAACAGGCTGGATGTTATTTCCATCTTCTATAATACTCCTCTTGCCTTATGAAGTTCAAACTAAGAACAGAACAGATAAAAACTGGCGGAGAGGCAGGGATTTGAACCCTGGGTACGGGTTTTCACCCATACAGCGGTTTAGCAAACCGCCGCACTAAACCGGGCTATGCGACCTCTCCACTAATTATAAAACAACATCTAAGGCTTCTTTCTCTTTTCCTTAAAGAACCTTTGTAAAATCCCGGCACACTTCTTTTCTAAAACCTTTCTTTTAACTTTTATCTTATGATTAAGCTTTAGGCTATTAATATCTATCTTTGATCCAAAAGCTCCGGTTTTAGGATCGGATGATCCGAAAATTACTCTTTCAATACGGCTAAGAACTAAAGCTCCAGCACACATCGAGCACGGTTCTATTGTAACATAAAGTTTACAACCTTTAAGCCATTTTGACTTCAAGTAGCTTGCAGCTTGAGTAATGGCAATCATTTCAGCATGAGCAGTAGGGTCAGTTAAACACTCTATCTGATTATGGGCCTTAGCGATGACTCTATCCTTATAAACAATCACAGCCCCTACAGGAACCTCATCTTCTGCGTAGGCTATCTCTGCTTGCTGCAGAGCTTTACCCATATAGGTCTCATCCTTTCCCATTTATCATTCTCTTGGTATATAGGTAAAATAATCAAACAGGAGCCTAAGTTCTTCACCTTAAGCACTAAATTTTAGCATGTCCCTGGTTATTTTACAAGCAAAATGCCGCCGACTATAAGAAGCGTTCCGATAGTTTTTGACCAACTAAACCCCTCCTTGAGAATAAAAACACCCAACAAAGCCGTAATCAAAGGATAGGTAGCGACCAAAGGAACTATTCTTGAAGAAGGATTATCTTTCAAAACTTTAAAATAAGTCCACATACCTAATAGACCGGCACAGATACCGCTAAGTGAGAAAAGTACTATTGTTTTTAACGAAACTTTAGATAATGAGCTTAATCTGCCGCTTGCGCTAAAAAAAATGAGAAGAATGATAAATATGGCGGTACTTCTGATGAATAAAGCTGTAAATTCATCTACGCTGCCTAACCCCGACTTCTCAAGAATAGGAGCAACACCCCAGAATATAACAGTTAAAAGCAAAAATATCCAGACTTGATTCATCACTGATATTTTATTACAAAAATGGCGGAGAGGGGGAGATTCGAACTCCCGAATCCTTACGGATTACGTGTACTCCAAACACGCGCACTCGACCGGGCTATGCGACCTCTCCGAGAAATTT
>CAZVQU010000006.1:0-8945 GCA_964629655.1 uncultured Planctomycetia bacterium | reverse complement strand
AGGGAAAATATATTAAAAAGGGCTGGGGCAAAAAAATAAAAAGAGGTAATTTTTGCTCGGGAGAGTCCGTCCCTTGGCCTCCATTCTCCATCTTGATGGATTTTTTTGGTTTTAAAGGTACGAGTTGTTTAAAGGATGAGGCCAAGGGCCAGCCTCATCGTGGTAACTTGTTGGCCTTTGTGATGGAGTGTATATACATCGTGGTGGCTTGTCGCAGTCTCGGTGCTCGGGCTGCTACTTCGCTTCGCTCAGTATCCGCTGCCTGCGCTCCGAGCCTGCAGGTAGGTGGAATCCTAAATACCCACCCAGCCCGGAGAATTTCTGGGTAGACTTTCCCCTTGATATTCCTATTTAAAGTACCTATTTTGTAGATTTATTTCTGAAGTGAAAATTTTTGAGCTGGATAGTCGATGGTAAGAATAAAATTAGCAAGACAGTTTTTAACACCGATTAAAACTACATTGAGATTTGGCAAGAAATCTACCAAGACATTCTCGACCTTTATGTCATCTATCTCTATGCAGGTTGTATGAGAATAGGCGATAGTTAATCCATTGCCAGTATTGATCTGTTTATGACTCCCAGATTGGAGATTGTGTCCAAGCATGAGCGCATATGCAGCTGGTAAGGCAACTTCATCGGCCCCAGTATCAATTATACCTAAAGTCCTAAGTTCTTTATTTGTATGTGGATTTTTAATAATCAGTTGAAGCCAAGGGCGAGGTACATCTGCAGAACTAATTCGAGTAAAGGGGACATCAACAAGAGCCATCAATAAATCTGCACCATATCTTTAAGTGGAACAAAAAATATAACAGGGTTTTCATATCCTTTGTCAACAGCTTCTAAGTAGACATCATTCGGAGATTCACCGTCAGTAATGACTTCCTTAGAACCAAAATCTTCAATGGCAACGTATCTACCACTATGTTTATTGTCATTAATTAGTACTTGTAGCATGTTTCGCCTCCTTGATAATTATACCATGCATATAGTGCCTTTTCTATTGTGATTTTATGGATAATAAAAACGCTTTCTGTATCTTCTGGTTGTTTTGGAAAGTCCTGGCACTTCTTACACAGCATGCATATGGTTTATACGTATTTTACCCACTCTGTATGATTTTAATACATTATATCATAAAAATAGCCTGTCAAGTATTTTCTTTAATATTGCCCTATTGAGGTCATTTTGAAGTAATAGCCCACTAGCAGCCTCGGTACTCGGGCTCCATCATCCTTCGGCTGATTCCGCTACCTGCGCTTCGAGCCTGCTAGTTAGTGGAACCCTGAATACCCACCCAGCCCGGAGAACTTCAGGTAAGATTTTCCCCTAAAAAGTTACTTCCGAAACTGTTTTGGTATATGCGCAATAATCGCAAATTTTGCTAGCAGACGGGATCTGATCCTGTTGAAGACATGTATGAATTTCTTTAATCTTGCCTTCAACCCACCTGTCGCTCCCCTCATAAGCAATTAAGGTAAGGTCGAACTCAAGCTTTCCATCAAACTTATCCAGATCGGTCCTTCCGTTACAATAAACAAAATAGCCGGTATCGGATACTTTAAGACCATTCCTTCGTAATAGCCACTGATATACTTCCATCTGTCTTTTATAGCTATCCTGCCATTCTTTATTAAGCTCAGTTATCTCTTCATTCTTACTGGTTGATTTATAATCCACTACAATATATTCACTTGTGGGATTCTGCCAAAGATCGTCTATCGCGCCGGTAATAATTAAATTGGTCGGCTCATGTAGATACTGCACGCCTTTAAAGTTTTCTCGCCACTGATCAAGCTGTTTATGACACACTGGCACTGCATCAACCCCATATTTTTTAATTAAAGGGTGTGCTTCGCCATCTTTCCTAAGCAAATCGAACTCTTTCTTAAGCAAAGTATCTACTGCGCTGTTTAACGTAAACGGAAACCCCGGAGGCCTTCCTACTCCCAATCGCCTATCCAGATAAAAACAACGTGGGCAATTAATATACAGGTCTATCTTAGATCTGCTTATTTTGAAAGCCTGTGAATCCTTAGGATCGTATAGATTACGTGTACGTTTTGGTCTATAAAATTGAGACATTATTTCTATCCTGCCTTGATTCTAAAATCTTTTCCATACTTATAATATCAATTATTTAACCAGTCAATTTCGGTCATGAGCCCACGAACGCTACGACCTAACTTTTTGTTTACGCTTTTAACAAAATTGATTCTGCCCCATAGATTATTCTTTAACTCAGAAACATTAAACCCATAAAAACCTGCAATAACATCAACACCTGCTTCCTCTGGCCAACAATTCCTTATGTCCTTTTTTAGCTGCCTAACAAACATGGTAGTCGGTCTTAATTTTTCATTAACCACCAGGCCAGTCACAACTTGTGCTTTATTTCTTTTTATATGTGAATATTTAGAAACTGAATAGCCTGAAGATTCAATAAAACCAGTAAAAAGCCCCTTTAAAGAGCTTATATCTGAATCAGCAGAGATAGTAATGTCATCGACAAATCTAGAATATTTAAATTTACGCTTTTTACAAAGTGGATAAAATTTTCTGTCAATACTATCAAGTACTAAATTAACCATAGCTGTACTTGTCGGCGCACCTTGGGGTAATTCGTTATTAAACTCACAAATATCAGCTAACATACTAGCTAATTTTTGTTCATACCCAATACAGATTAATGATTTTTCAATCATATCTCTGCTTGTTGAAGGAAAACATTTTCGTACATCTAAATTCATAACCATATATTTTCCAACATGATTTTTAGCGTTTGTAACAACAGATCTTTTCTTTATCCCACCATGAACATAAGACGGCCACCTAATACATTGATCTATAAACACCTTGGTTATTGTCTGGATTTCTTTTAACCTACCTACTGAAGGAGTTATTAAACGCTTACCTCCATTTGCTTTTGGTATTTCAAATGAGTAGTAAAACTTTTTCTTTTTACGCAACAGTCCATATATAGTTACGGCATCTAGTTTTAGGAATTTTAAAAAAACTTTAACACCTATTGGCAAGGCTATATTTTTCTTATGTTTAATCACAGGGAGGGATTCGATTTAGAATAATAAGTTCTAACTATTACCTTTGCTATCTCAATCGCCTTTCTATCATCACTGTTAAGATCATTTTCTATGTCAACAGATTCCCAAAATAAGATTTCCTCGGGCACTTTAAGAAATTCACATATTCCTTTTAAAAGCGCTAAACTTGGTTCTTTTCGACCATTCTCAACAGCTGATATATACGTAGGTGTTACATCCAATAAACCAGCTAATTTCTTTTGTGTAAAACTCAGTTTCTCTCTATGTTTTTTAATTATTGCTCCAAAATTTACCATAATTGAAGCCTCCTTAATTTCAAAAAAGGGGATGGCACTTTTTAGTTACCCATTACAGCATCAAAAATTGATTTTGCATCCTTTCCTTTCGAAAGGACATACAGTAAAACTCGCAGTGCCTTCGTCCATAATGATTGACGTAAAATAACTCTGCCTGAATTGGTCATTTCACGCTGTCTACGAAGAGAGATAGCACACTTCAGCAATTCTTGACGATGCTTCGCTGTAAGCTTACGTTTTCTAGAAGCTTTTATCATCAAGTCTTCCAGATCTCGTACAGCTTCAACTGCCAGTGGTATTTCCACTTTTCGGCATATCTTCTTTTTCTTCATAACACAACCTCCTTTCCTTCTCTTTGAAACAGTTAACATTATAATTAGGTCAACAATACCCCTGTATTCTTGACCATCCCCATTTAACCTAAGCAACATATTTATTATTCTATGTAACTTAGCTTGCTCAATAAGGTATCAAACAGCAATATTGGCTACGAGACCATTGGCTGTTTCCAAGATGCATACGGTGTTAATGCGCCGATATTATTGTTGCCCCCTACTGAACAATGAAGGTTATGCCCGATGAGCACTTCCTCCGACACAGGAAAAAGGTTGTTTTAAAGATATACCTATTTTCTCTAGCAGTTATCAAAGAGCGATACGTTTGTATCAACAAACTTAGTATACCACGTTGCACTGAGAGTGCAAGTATTATTTTTAATATTTTCCTCGGCTGCTTTCGGGACTTCAGTTCTCGAGGCTGGGGTTGGAATTATGGCTGATTGTAGTTATGGCGTGGCTCTGACAACTGATTTTGCCAAAGAGGACAAAAGGACTTTCGCTCCTTGCACTCCGAGCCTATAGGTGAGTGGAATCCTAAATACCCACCCAACCCAGAACACACAGGGCGCGCTTCGCCCTTATGTTTTTATATCCTTTATTTTTCCCAGAGAATTCGAAAGGAAATTATTCCTGTAAAAGACTTCTTTATCTTTAGTTATAAATTTGTATTTCCATCCTAGTCTCTTACAATATTCTTCTGCAGATACTTTCTTTAGCTTGGTTGATTGAAGAAATAAAAAAGGAAGGCCTTTGGTTTCATGTATTTCCTTGCTTCCATCATTAAACTCTACAAGAAAATCCGGTATATAGTTTTTTTTAATAAATAAAAACTGATAGGGTATCTTTATGCTATGCCTCTTGGTCCAACTCTTAACCCCGGGCATTCTTTCTAGTTCTACCATATAGTATTTTTCCAAATCAGAATCATAGGCTTCCTCGCCATGCGGACTACGTTTCAGCCCACCTAATTTTCCGCGGTTAGATCTCATAATTCAGGTGGATTTTTGAGGATACCCTCGATTAAGGCAGGGTTAAAGAACGACTCTCTTATCTCAATCATCGCAAACCACAATTTCTTTAGAAGATTTTTGTCGTCGATCTCGAATAAATCATTACCCAAAAGAAATCTTTTCTTAACGTGGTCAGTCAACACCTTATAAATAATATCCTGCCGTTTATCGGGATTACGGTCATACTCTTTAAGGCTATCCCGACAAATAAATCCCAACTCGCCACTAATCATTTCCTTTAATTTATCAACTTTGAAATCAGTAAACTGATTTATCTGTTGGACGTCTATTTTAATATCATCAAAAGATTCTTGCTCATTAAAACCAGTGGCTAATTTTCTTTTTTTAATCTCTCTGATGGTCTGTTCTATGTCAATTCGCTCAGTCTGATATTGATAATTATCTAAATATTCCTGCCACTCATGGATAACCCTTACTACGTCTTGAGGAGGATTAGGAATATCATCGATAATATCTTGTATATTGCCAATGATGTCTTCAACATCTTCCAGTTTATTATCAGCCGTGTTTGCATCAAGTGGCTTTGGCTCAGGAATCTTCTGGATGTCAATTAGCTCATCCGGATTCAATGCGCCACCATACTGGTCAGCATCCAGCATTTCCCACAACCAATCATGCTTTAATACCGGGTGGTCAACAACTAAACACTGTTCCCATTCTTCCTTATTTTGAGGGTCTATTCTTCTTAACCCCCTACCAATAACTTGCTGCCCGTATACAGAATATTTCTCATTTGTGTATTGATTCAACTTGTAAGAGAATTTTCGGAAAAGTAAAATCACGGAAATATTTTTAACGTCCCATCCTTCCCTAAGCATAAGAACAGAAACTATTGCATCATATTCGCAATCTCTTAAATGCCGATTTATAGTCATTGCTTCTTGTTTCAATTCCTCTTCGCTTTCATTTGTAACTAAAAGGGTTTTTAATTTAAACTCGTTCTCTAATACTTTGGCGATATTCTTAGCGTCGGCGATAGATATAGCTACTACAAATAGTAGGGGTTTCCATTTTGGCTTACCTACGTCATCAAGAGAAATAGTTTTTTTCTGATAATCAAGACATTGTTTGGCAATGGCGATTTGCTGACGCATTGGTTTCTCACTAGTTATAAACCTTGTAGGCCGTATCTTTCTGTGTTCAATCTCCTCCCACGGTACTTCTTCTACCTTAATTTCTTCCCCTGTCTCTGTATCCTTATAAGTTAATTTAACCTTCTCAATATCTGGTTTACATACAATAATACGCTTAATAATCCTATCCTGCATAGCTTGTCGTATGCCATATTCTAAAATTTTTTCGCTGTCAGGATGCAATCCATCCAACCTGTCTGGAGTTGCAGTAGTATCTAATCTCAATATTCTTTGAGGCTTTAGCTTATTAAGAACTTCATTATAATTGTCTGCCTTAGAGTTATGCGCTTCATCATTAAAAATAACCATATCGCCTAAATTTTTCTGTATTATCTCCAATCCAACCTTGCCTTCGTAAATCTGATGGATATTACCCAAAATAATAGATGCAGCCCTTATTCCTACCGGATCTTGCCCCTGCCTCATCATATGCAATGATATGCGCTTAATTAAATCCGTAGTTCCGTTATAGAAAAAAGGGAATTGACTATAAACAAAGCTTTTACTTTCTGGATCAAACTCATCTTTTAAACGTGCCCTCACAATAGTATTAGGTACTAAAACAAGAAATTTCTGAACATCGTGAACGATCATAAAATAAGCGATAGCGCCACCAATAATAACAGACTTGCCGCCACCAGTAACCACTTCAACAAGTAAATCTTTCTTTCCTAAAACTTCATATGAGTAAATTAGTCTTTTTACCGACTCTGCCTGATGTCGATAAAGAGGTGGGACAAAATTAGGATCATCAATATTACGCAGAAAGTCCTTTGCCCTCAACTTTTTAACACTACTCAATGACAAATCATATCCTTCTTTGCACCATTCAACGAAATTATGTTCATGCTCTTTAAAAGAATATTTCATATTATTTTATTGTGATTTCTTTTATCCTTATGGCTTCGCCACCTAAGTTATCCTGGACCCTGCAAGCTATAATATATTTCCCTGCTTTATTAAATGTCTTTTCTACATCCAAAACAGCTACATATTTACCATCTTTTTTAGTCCGCATAAGGGAATGTTGCCTATCGGCAAATCGACCTTCAATAAAATTAAAGTCCCATTGGCAATTTATTAAATATCCGTCAATATTATTACTTCTTGCGCCGACAGTTTTAAACTTATATTTAAAACCTTTAACTTTCTTGGATGTTATATCCATAATTGAGGCCTGAGATATGAATTTAAGTAGGAACTCGCTTTTAGCGGCATCTTTATAGTGCTCTAATATCCTCTTTCTAAATAGCTGACTGTTGATAGGGATTAACTCTATTCCTACAGCTAAATTCTTTTTGAAAAAGTAATTCTCCAAAATTTTAGCATATTTCTGCAATGATGGCGGGAATTTCCAAGCAATAACCTTTAATCTCATTTTTATGTTTCGCTGATATCGCAACTTCAAGGCATCCTCAACAAATTTCTTTACCTGCATCTCTGTTATCGATTTATCAGTCTTAACTGAACCGATCAGTAAAGATGTAGCCGCATTCATAATACCTGTAATTATCCCCTCCCCTGTGAACCTTCTTGCTTCATAACAAGTCAATATAAAATCCTCAAATTCCTTTTGGCTTATAAACTCAAATTTCTCCATTGGGTAAACACCCATATAATACACATGGATATCAGGTATTTTTTTAATGGTCATTTCCAATTTCATTTGTTTATCTTTCTTGGGCTTATCTATATTTACAGAAGCTGTCCTCCCAGATAAATCCTCGCCATCCTTAATTATTCGATTTAAAGCTACGGAAGCGGCAACCCTCGATATATCACACCCTATAAATTTACGGTTAAGTTTCTGAGCCACTGCACACGCAGTCCCTCCACCCATAAAAAAATCCGCGACAATATCGCCTTCGTTAGAAGATGCTTCTATTATCCTTTTTAATAGAGCTTCGGGTTTCTGGGTAGGATAACCTATCCTCTCTTTTGCCATAGGATTAACAGGTGGGACATCATCCCAGGCCGAATCAACTATCTCACCTTTCAATTCATCTAAATATATTTTTCTAAACTCCCCACCCGTCTTATTAACATCATCTCTATAGCGTCGCCCCTCGCTATCTACTTTCCATTTCTTTTTTATATATTCTAGCTTATGCGGAACATATTGAACATTCCAGTCATAGTTATCTGTTTTAGCGTAGCTTAAAATAATATCATTTTTTTGAGGAAATTTCTTCGCGGTGGGGCGTTTAATTCCAAGATAAGTCCAAATAACTTCATTACGGAATTTATTGTAACCAAAAATTTTATCCATCTCGCATTTAATGTAGTGGCTCGCATGCCAATCACAATGAACATAAATTGACCCAGTATTTTTTAAAACTCTCCTCATTTCCCAAAGACGTGCATTAAGCCAAACGAGATAACTCGGTAAGCCATCCTCCCATATATCGTGGAACGCCCTAACTTCATTGTCATCGCCCCATATTTGATTATAATTCCTACCCGAAAAGAATGGCGGATCAATATAAATAAGATCAATACAGTTTGAAGGTAATGACCTTAGAATATGAAGATTGTCTCCAAAAAAAACAGCATTTAATGGTATCTTCTTCCGTTTATTATCTAAAAATCCTCCTGCTTCTGGCGAAGCAAAACTAATTACATCTTCTGGTGTTTTAGGCTGAAGGTAAGGAAGTTTCAAGAAAGGAAATATACCATCATACTTCTTTTCACTATCATAACCAAGCGGTGGATTTGTCTGGTCAGGTAAATTATGAACACCTCTGCGCCCAGAACGAGATTTAATTGAGTCGGTTTTATAGAAAGACTTTTGCTCAGGTAATAGCTGCTTTTGACTTTCATTTTCTAGCCTCTCTAGCTCCTCAACATCTTGCGTAACTCGAGAGCGAAGATCTTCTTTGTGGTTGTCGAGATTAGACATATTAAGATATTACATCAAATCCCCATAATAATCAAATAGCTTTTCCCGCGGGCAGTCACAGTCGGCCGGCTTCATCCGCCTTTGGCGGATTACGCTTCAGCCTTTATGCGCCTGCCAAAATATGACATCAAAAATTACCTCTTTTTATTTTTTTGCCCCAGCCCTTTTTAATATATTTTCCCT
>CAZVQU010000005.1:0-11428 GCA_964629655.1 uncultured Planctomycetia bacterium | reverse complement strand
CGTATGGGCCCGGGAGCAGGATGCGATTTATGTTCGGAGAGGGTCTTCTTCGGCGATAAGCTTGCCGGGGATAATAAAGTTCGTTTATCCCAACATCCGTACCGGTCAAGACGGCTACACCTGGGGAAGAGTAGCTAAGAATTCACATATCCTAAAGATGCTTAACCTTAAGCCAGAAGATATAGGAATAAATGAAGATGAACCAGTAGGAGAATTATGGCTTGCCAGCGATGATCCTACCTATCCGTCATCGGTTGAGCATAAAGGAAGAATTATTACTCTTTCAGAATTCCTTGCTCAGGAAGGTACACGTATCTTAGGTAAACAGCATATAGCCAAATACGGTTCCTATATGGCTACCATCATGAAGCTCCTTGATGCCGGTAAGTCTTTATCTGTGCAAGTTCATCCAGCCATAGGTCATCCCTCACGGCCTGCCAAGCCGGAGATGTGGATGGTAGATGAAGGGGGAGCCAGGCTTTATCTGGGTTTTAACCAGGATGTTTCCAGAGGCATCTTGGCAGATAGCTATTATCAAGGAACCTTGGAAGAGTTGCTTTACCAGTTAGATGCTAATTCCGGTGATCTTATCATAGTAGAAGGAGCCTTAATGCATGCCATAAGGGAAGGTACTACTATCTGGGAATGGTCTCATGCTCCTACTGGTGAAGAAATTAAAAAAGGAGATCTGAAGAGTGCAACCGTTGCTCCCTGGGATAGGACAGACGGCAAAAAACCTCGGCCTAACAAAGAAGACTTAAGAGGAACCATAGAAGTCCTAGAAGATGCTGCCCATAGAGCAGGACTTCCTGTCTATGACAGAATTGACTTAAGTAGTATTTACAGCCGTAGAAAATCCCTTTATTCTGATAGAAACAATAACAGAATCAATAATATCTTCACTACCACGGAAGTAATCGTTGATGAGATGTTTATAAATACTATGCTTACTCAGGACACTCAAGACCACGGATATCCTTTATTTATTATGGAGGGCTCAGTAGAAATCAGAGCCCCCGACAGCAACCAAACTTATGCATTAAACACTAATGATAATGCTATTATCCCTGCTTATTTAGGAAAATATACTATCGTCAATACTTCTTCGAAACCATCTAAAATCATTCGCTGGTATGCTCCGGTTAAAGAACCAGCTTCCTCATCTATTCAACTAGATAGCAGAAGAAGACTCGAGGAAAAGCTAGATAAAAGTGTAGAGAAAATACTGAAATATTATCAGATTAAGAAAGAGGTTCACAGGCCTTCCGTTGTCACCCTTACTCAAGCAGCATTATCCAACATTCCTACAGTAGAAAAAATTGCATCTCAAAGATTGCTAAGTCTGGTGAATTGGTTTCATGATGCACACGATGTGTCGTATAGAGAGGCATTATATACAATGCTAGTTCAGGTTTTGCAAATTACACGAAGCAGTAATACTCATATAGGTGAGATATTGAATGCTCATTTGAATCAATTTCAATTACTGACCGAACAAGATATGCTTGATCGTATTAAACAGTTGCGTAAATGGCGCCCCATGGATGCAGCGCATAAGAAGAAAATCAGGAAAGTATTTATTATATCAAGAGGGCCTTTGGGTGGAGATGTAAACTTAACCAGTATTATTATACAAAATGTAAAGAGAGAAATGCCTCAAGCAAAAGTTAGTATCATCGGAGGTAGAAGGAGTAGCTATCTGCTCAGCCAGTTATTTACCGGTGAACTTGCTGTCGGAGTGGATGAGTGCACTTTTGACAAGACCATGACTTTTGCAGAACAAATAGGTGAAGTCATTCAAGTGCAGTCGACATTAAAGCGTCAGGGTTACCAAACCACAGATTCTATTGTAATTGATCCAGGTTCCCATATCTTGAAGCACGGCTTGCTGCCAGTGGTTGAGGAAAATAACTACTATTATTTTGAGATGAATCCTTTACGAGACAAGAGTCTTGGGCAGACGATTGATATCTGGGTTAATGCAGTGTTCAGAAGTAATAAGGATAAAATAATTACTTATGCTCGTGTGTCCCTTAAGCCAGAACATAGTAGAGTATCTGATGAGTTTTCTGAAAAATTTGGGCTGAATAGAATTAATGCTGTTTCTATGCATTTAGGAGTTGGTGGAGATAAGACTAAGTCTTTGAGTGAAGAGTTTGAGTCAGGTCTCATCGGTCGGCTTATAAAAGAGGGCGCTGTTGTTATTGTATGTGAACCATTGGAAGAAACAGCAAGGCATGCCCGTGTCATAAGAAATGTTGCATCTGAGTTGCAACTAAAGAGGGCAGAGGTTCTTACTGTAGAGAATGACGACATTGGCAGGTTGAGAAAATCATCTGTATCACCAAAGCTTATTAGTCTTAGTAGCGCGGGAACAAAAGTAAGCTTTGGCGTATTTGCTGCTATTGTTGAGAGAAGCTCTCTCTTTATCGGCTATGATTCAATGGGTCAGCATCTCGCTGCTTCTTTGAGAGTACCTGTAATCAGTATTTTTGCCGGATTTAGCTTCCCGAGCTTTCCTAGATGTTGGAGAACACATACGCCTTCTGAATTCCGACAGGTAATCGTAGATACTAAGAGAGCAGAGTTAAAAGATATCGATGAAGACGAGATTATTGAAACAATAATGGCTCATTACCAAAAACTTACAACCCAAGCCTCCAGTTCCCTTGATACCACAACCCTTACTCCTGATGAATCTAAAGCACTTGCAAAGAATGCAGCCGATACCTTCAGGACACTCTATGCTAAGCATGATACTGATGTTTTACCTGGTCTAAGCGATAAAAGCCCATCAATCAAAGCTCATCAGCAACAAGCTCGTGAAGCTATAAAAACCTTAGTTGAGATCGGCATGGCAAAAGACCCCAAGATTGCCAAGAATGCTTTAGGGCCGTTATTTGTAGGTATCATTGAATTCTTAAGTGATAAACTTACCGTAGAAGATAGAAACATCTTATCTAAGGTGATGGCTTATATCGTAGAATTAGGCAGGCATTATCCTGACTGTGCCGCTTTAGATAAACGTTTAAAAGAATATGGCTTGTATACAGAGCAAGATATAGTACGTAGACATAGCAAAATCCGAAAAGGTACTTTTACTTTTGATCCCGCTGCCGCAGAAACCTTCAAAAGTATCGTAGTTTTATCTAGGGTAAGCCTCGGCGCTGATATTGCCATTACCAGTATTGCGATTCAGAGATTACTTGAAGTATATCCTCAGGCCACCATTACGGTTATTGCAGGAAAATTGCTTGGACAATTTTTATCAGGTAATGAACGCATTAAGGTGGTAAAAGCTTATCAGCCTAAAGCGGAAGAAGGCGAGGCAATTCTTGCTAACATTTTGAATAAATGGCTGGGCCTTGAACAACGGGTGCAAGAGCTTAACCCTGACCTTGTCTTTGGTCCAGATTCAAGAGAAGACTCAGGCGGAGCCTTACCGCTTACCGAAGATTATAAATACTTGCATTGGGAAAGCGCGATAGAACGAGATGGTTCTATCTCTTCGATGGCAGAATTGTTAAATAAAAGGCTCAACTCTGTTTTTGGTAGTGAAAGAATAAATTACCCTACAGTATTCCTAAGCCCAGAGGATAAGAGCTATGCCCAGCGCACCTGGGAAGCTTTTGGTCTTGAGAATAATTATGTGGTAGGCATGCATCTTGGGGTTGGCGGCAACCAGGAAAAACGCCTTTGGGATAAGACCGACCAGGAAAAAGACTATTCTTTTTTTGAAGCAGGACTGATGCGTTGGTTGATCCAAGACGGTGCAGTTATTATTTTGCGCAAGCTCAATATTCCCGACAGCGAGGAATATTCTCAGATGATGGCTTTATTAGAGCAGATGAAATCCGATGGCTATACCATAGCCGACCTTGAGGATGATAGCATTGAAAATCTGGCCAATGCTTTTGCAGAAACACCGCCTGATATCATTGTTGCCTCGGATGAGCCCAGCACGTTTGCTGCTTTGCTTGAAAAGGGGAGCTTTTACATTGGTTATGATTCTATGGGACAGCATATGGCAGCAGCAGCAGGAAATAACCTGATTACAATCTTTGCCGGGTACCATATCCAACATTTTCCTAACTTGTGGAGTCCATTTTCAGCTGGTGCTACCGAGGTAATTAGTGCTGGTACTGCTAAAGAGAAGTTTACTCAGAATGAACAGGCCAAGCTTCTGAGAAAGGTTATGATAGCTCATTATAAAATACGCTTAGAACAGGCAGCGCATACATATGCTGATGAGGGTATAAGTAAGGTGCTTACCTCAATGCTTGCCCAGAGGGCTATGATAATGCAAGGATTAATGGCTGAGCTTCTTCAGCAGCTTGCACCTGCGATGCGTGTCCGTGCAGAGCGTATTCTGGAAGAACATATCAGAAAGGTTCAAAAGGAAAAGACAGTGGTACGTATCATCTTAGCCGGTGGCTTTGGCAGTAGATATTTTCCCTTCAGTACTCAAGGAATCAAGGGAACACCTAAACCTGTTTTAGAAGGAATCGATGGTAGACCTCAAATTACCGCCTCTATCCAGCGTTCACTGCAAAGAGTACCAGCTGAGCGAATCTTCATCATCACAGTAAAAAGCATGCATGCAAAGCTGACAGCCGCAGCAAAACAAGCAGGTTTGCCAGAAGAAAATGTCTTGCTTAGGCCTGATGGAGGAGAAAACAATGCTGCTATTGCTATGGCAGCACTCTTAATCGAACAAAGATTCGGCCCAGAGATTGTGCTCTCGCTGATGACTACCGATCATGATATCCCAGAACTGGAAGAGCTATCAGAGGCTATGGATAAGATTGAGACTATGACAAGTCTTGAGCCTGCCGTAGGAGTACTGGGTATTGTTCCTTATGAGGATGATCCTAACATGGGCTATATTGTCAAAGAGAAAGAAGATTTTCTAAGCACATTTGGTATCCCGGGGGTTGCTCATGTAGAGCGCTTTGAAGAAAAACCTCCTGCTGAACGTGCCGGCCAGTTACGAGGAGAAGGAGCCTTATGGAGCAGTGGTAAACATTTTATCGGGCTCTCCACCTACTATCGCGCTCTTAAGAAATACGCACCAGCGATATATACACAGTTGATGAGAATAAAAGAGGCCTTAGGTACTCTCCAGCAGAAACAACTCAGCGAAGAGGTGTTTGCCTGGTTCGATGAACATGATAAGGCCTATGAGAAGACCATTGAAGAGCATGTCTCTAAAGATACTGCTGGTGAATTTGCGGTAGCGGTAGTCGGCTTCCCGGGAAGCTGGGCAGATTTAGGTAACTTGCACTGTCGTTATATCTCCGAGCCACAACCACCGCAGAACCTGATAAGGCCGGAAACAGCCAGTAAGCAAGTAAGGTTAGAAAGCACAGAGGGTACCACGGTACTCTTAACCTCAAAAGATACCCAAACCACACTCAAGCTATTTGGCCTTAAGGATATGGCCGTAGCCTATAACCAGCTTAATCGTACCCTGGTGATTGTTCCTTCAGCCAAAGACAACACAGTCAAGAATATTGTTAATGCAGTAAAGACAGCCCCAGAACTTAACAAATACGTGGTTATCCCTGAGAGCGGCGTGCCTTTTACAGAACGGGCCAGTACTGAAACCGATAACATCGAGAGCAATAAAATTATCCTTAGCCATGGTTCCGATATCGTATTAGTTGGGTGTACCGACAGCAAGGTTTTTGCCAGAGATATCCTGGTTGCTCTCTCAGAGCTGGATAGGCACATTGTCATAGCTGATGGTACTACCATATCTGTCTATGCTAATGAGTTCTTTGCCCAAGGGGAGAAGAAGTTTGCTGCTTTGGATGTTAGCTCTTCGGCAGTTACTGTTCAGATTACTCTTTCCCTCGGTATAGACCACCCGTTGCGCAGTAAGGTTTTTACAATGCCTGAATTTTCCTCCATAAGCCAGGAGAAATTGGACGCCTTACGTTATGATATAACAAGATACCTTTATAGTCGTTTCATCTTTGTTGGGCCCCAACAGGTGAATATTGAGGCAGAGTTTAGTAAACACAAGCAGTTACGGGCTTTCTTTGAAGAAATAAGAAATATTTTAACCAACAAGGACAATGATTTTAGAAGCAGCGAGATTCTTTATCAGCGAGCCTATCATGCAACCCAGATGCTTACTAGGATCCATCGTGTCCTTACAGGAAATCAAGCATTTGCTTTTGAGGTTAATCTTATTGAGCGCAAATCCACATTGCTTCTCGAACCCGCTATTACTAAGGACTCCTATGCGTCAGGAGCCAAAGAGGAACTGGTTGCGCTCAAGCAGATACAGGGTGTATTCATTGGTATTGATGTAGGTGGCTCAGATGTAAAGGCAGTAGCAGTCGAGGATGACATCACCAATAAGCTTCTTGAGCAGGAGTTTGGAGAAGAAAAAGGCTGGAAGCCAGAGAAGTACACTAAAGCAGAACAATACATAAGTTTCATCATAAAGGTTATAGAAGAAGTGCAGCGAAGCATAGGCAGAGATAAACAGATTCAAGGTATTGGCCTTAGCTGGCCAGATATGATTATTAATGATGTTATAGTTGGAGGAGACACAGGCAAGACAGCTAATTTAGGAATCGTAACTACGCAACCGCGACAGGTGAAGACCGAAGAGAATAAGAGAAAAGAACTCTGGAACAGAGAAGAGTGGGTGCAAGAAGAATATTGGGATGAGTTTAACCTTTTGGGAAAACTAACTAAAAGTATAGAGCAAAGGTTTGGTATCCCTGTTGCCATATCCAACGATGGCAATATAACTGCCTTCTGGGCAGCAGTTGAGAGAGCGAGAGGTAATATATTAGGTATTGCTTTAGGCACATCTCCTGGTGCAGGTTACGTAGATAAGAACGGTCGTCTCACCCCGATGTTCCTGAGGGCAAGCAATGTTGTGTTGACCTCCGATAGAGAAGCTGAAACTGAGAACAAAAATACAGGAATACTTGACGCAGCTCAGAAACACCTCGCCCAGACTGCTACCTTCAGGCTTTGCAAAGAAAAAGGCATAACCTTATCAGCAGAGAGCAAGGCAGGCAAATTAGAAGAACTACAGCTTATGACGTCAACCCAAAGGTCTGATTATAACGAAGAAGCAGTCAACATCTTCAAGCACTTGGGAGCGCATTTTGCCATGTTCTTGGACAACATATACCATGACTTTGGAGAAGACTTTCCCGATGAGCTGCTTCTTACCGGAAGAATCACCAAGGTTAAGGTTGATGATAAAGGACAAACATTCGATGTCCTTTCGGGTAAAGTTTTCTTTGAGAGCCTGCAGGAAGCTATAGACCAGAGCTATCCATACTTAAAAGAACTCAATATTATCTTTCCAGAAGACATTGTTCCCGATGAGAATCTGAGAAGATTCGCACAGGCATACGGGACTATATATCTGGTGAATCAAAAACTTACAACCCAAGCCTCCAGTTCCCTTGATACCACAACCCTTACTCCTGATGAATCTAAAGCACTTGCAAAGAATGCAGCCGATACCTTCAGGACACTCTATGCTAAGCATGATACTGATGTTTTACCTGGTCTAAGCGATAAAAGCCCATCAATCAAAGCTCATCAGCAACAAGCTCGTGAAGCTATAAAAACCTTAGTTGAGATCGGCATGGCAAAAGACCCCAAGATTGCCAAGAATGCTTTAGGGCCGTTATTTGTAGGTATCATTGAATTCTTAAGTGATAAACTTACCGTAGAAGATAGAAACATCTTATCTAAGGTGATGGCTTATATCGTAGAATTAGGCAGGCATTATCCTGACTGTGCCGCTTTAGATAAACGTTTAAAAGAATATGGCTTGTATACAGAGCAAGATATAGTACGTAGACATAGCAAAATCCGAAAAGGTACTTTTACTTTTGATCCCGCTGCCGCAGAAACCTTCAAAAGTATCGTAGTTTTATCTAGGGTAAGCCTCGGCGCTGATATTGCCATTACCAGTATTGCGATTCAGAGATTACTTGAAGTATATCCTCAGGCCACCATTACGGTTATTGCAGGAAAATTGCTTGGACAATTTTTATCAGGTAATGAACGCATTAAGGTGGTAAAAGCTTATCAGCCTAAAGCGGAAGAAGGCGAGGCAATTCTTGCTAACATTTTGAATAAATGGCTGGGCCTTGAACAACGGGTGCAAGAGCTTAACCCTGACCTTGTCTTTGGTCCAGATTCAAGAGAAGACTCAGGCGGAGCCTTACCGCTTACCGAAGATTATAAATACTTGCATTGGGAAAGCGCGATAGAACGAGATGGTTCTATCTCTTCGATGGCAGAATTGTTAAATAAAAGGCTCAACTCTGTTTTTGGTAGTGAAAGAATAAATTACCCTACAGTATTCCTAAGCCCAGAGGATAAGAGCTATGCCCAGCGCACCTGGGAAGCTTTTGGTCTTGAGAATAATTATGTGGTAGGCATGCATCTTGGGGTTGGCGGCAACCAGGAAAAACGCCTTTGGGATAAGACCGACCAGGAAAAAGACTATTCTTTTTTTGAAGCAGGACTGATGCGTTGGTTGATCCAAGACGGTGCAGTTATTATTTTGCGCAAGCTCAATATTCCCGACAGCGAGGAATATTCTCAGATGATGGCTTTATTAGAGCAGATGAAATCCGATGGCTATACCATAGCCGACCTTGAGGATGATAGCATTGAAAATCTGGCCAATGCTTTTGCAGAAACACCGCCTGATATCATTGTTGCCTCGGATGAGCCCAGCACGTTTGCTGCTTTGCTTGAAAAGGGGAGCTTTTACATTGGTTATGATTCTATGGGACAGCATATGGCAGCAGCAGCAGGAAATAACCTGATTACAATCTTTGCCGGGTACCATATCCAACATTTTCCTAACTTGTGGAGTCCATTTTCAGCTGGTGCTACCGAGGTAATTAGTGCTGGTACTGCTAAAGAGAAGTTTACTCAGAATGAACAGGCCAAGCTTCTGAGAAAGGTTATGATAGCTCATTATAAAATACGCTTAGAACAGGCAGCGCATACATATGCTGATGAGGGTATAAGTAAGGTGCTTACCTCAATGCTTGCCCAGAGGGCTATGATAATGCAAGGATTAATGGCTGAGCTTCTTCAGCAGCTTGCACCTGCGATGCGTGTCCGTGCAGAGCGTATTCTGGAAGAACATATCAGAAAGGTTCAAAAGGAAAAGACAGTGGTACGTATCATCTTAGCCGGTGGCTTTGGCAGTAGATATTTTCCCTTCAGTACTCAAGGAATCAAGGGAACACCTAAACCTGTTTTAGAAGGAATCGATGGTAGACCTCAAATTACCGCCTCTATCCAGCGTTCACTGCAAAGAGTACCAGCTGAGCGAATCTTCATCATCACAGTAAAAAGCATGCATGCAAAGCTGACAGCCGCAGCAAAACAAGCAGGTTTGCCAGAAGAAAATGTCTTGCTTAGGCCTGATGGAGGAGAAAACAATGCTGCTATTGCTATGGCAGCACTCTTAATCGAACAAAGATTCGGCCCAGAGATTGTGCTCTCGCTGATGACTACCGATCATGATATCCCAGAACTGGAAGAGCTATCAGAGGCTATGGATAAGATTGAGACTATGACAAGTCTTGAGCCTGCCGTAGGAGTACTGGGTATTGTTCCTTATGAGGATGATCCTAACATGGGCTATATTGTCAAAGAGAAAGAAGATTTTCTAAGCACATTTGGTATCCCGGGGGTTGCTCATGTAGAGCGCTTTGAAGAAAAACCTCCTGCTGAACGTGCCGGCCAGTTACGAGGAGAAGGAGCCTTATGGAGCAGTGGTAAACATTTTATCGGGCTCTCCACCTACTATCGCGCTCTTAAGAAATACGCACCAGCGATATATACACAGTTGATGAGAATAAAAGAGGCCTTAGGTACTCTCCAGCAGAAACAACTCAGCGAAGAGGTGTTTGCCTGGTTCGATGAACATGATAAGGCCTATGAGAAGACCATTGAAGAGCATGTCTCTAAAGATACTGCTGGTGAATTTGCGGTAGCGGTAGTCGGCTTCCCGGGAAGCTGGGCAGATTTAGGTAACTTGCACTGTCGTTATATCTCCGAGCCACAACCACCGCAGAACCTGATAAGGCCGGAAACAGCCAGTAAGCAAGTAAGGTTAGAAAGCACAGAGGGTACCACGGTACTCTTAACCTCAAAAGATACCCAAACCACACTCAAGCTATTTGGCCTTAAGGATATGGCCGTAGCCTATAACCAGCTTAATCGTACCCTGGTGATTGTTCCTTCAGCCAAAGACAACACAGTCAAGAATATTGTTAATGCAGTAAAGACAGCCCCAGAACTTAACAAATACGTGGTTATCCCTGAGAGCGGCGTGCCTTTTACAGAACGGGCCAGTACTGAAACCGATAACATCGAGAGCAATAAAATTATCCTTAGCCATGGTTCCGATATCGTATTAGTTGGGTGTACCGACAGCAAGGTTTTTGCCAGAGATATCCTGGTTGCTCTCTCAGAGCTGGATAGGCACATTGTCATAGCTGATGGTACTACCATATCTGTCTATGCTAATGAGTTCTTTGCCCAAGGGGAGAAGAAGTTTGCTGCTTTGGATGTTAGCTCTTCGGCAGTTAGGTCAATTGCGTTTTCTGAGGGTTTAGCCAAGGTTAAATTCTTGAATTTACAGAAAATTTTGAAAGAAGTGTATAGGCTATCAGAACTACAATTAGAGCAAGCGGAAATTTTGGGGCATAGCATTGAAACATTTAATATAGCTAATGAGATAGCCATTGGAGATAAATTTAATAAGAGCGAAACTAAGATATTGCTTACTGCTGGATTGTTACATGATATAGGTAAGTTTCATACAGGCCAAACCATAGAAAGCAGCTGGATGGACATTGCTGAGGATAAAGCAACTGTAAAAGAAAAAGCATACAGAATAAGGATAGTCCACATGAAGAGAGGGGCGCAAGATTCTATTGGCATTATGCAAAAGGTAAATACAATTTTTCCGCAGGCTTATAGTGCTGAGGAGATAGAGCGTGTAGGTGGAATGATTGCAATACACGATAATCCAGTTTCTCCGATACATATTCCTCTGCCAACAGATGGTAAACTGGCTTATACTTTGCATGAAGCTGATATGTTAAGCTGGCTCACTTCTTTTGGCTTTAGCGAACATTTAAGAAACTCTGCTTATTCTGATAATCCGGCTAAAGCTTTATCTTTATTTTTATCACGAAGGTTGGATGAAAGAGAACTTTATGAGGATAAAACAGTTTTTGTTGAAGGAACATGGCTTATTACTAATACAGGATATGATATATTAGCGAGGCTAGTCGATAGCATAAAAGTTAATTATAGCTTAAGTGATAGGTTTCATGTTTCCAGCCCTGCTACCAATTCCCTCCCCTTAGACCTTACGAATCAACCTCTCTCAGCAAGGGATCTTTTG
>CAZVQU010000004.1:21669-37034 GCA_964629655.1 uncultured Planctomycetia bacterium | reverse complement strand
CAAAAGATCCCTTGCTGAGAGAGGTTGATTCGTAAGGTCTAAGGGGAGGGAATTGCCAATTGAACTGGAGGTAACTGTCTTACCTTTTACTTCTTTCAAACGATTATCTCCATCAAAAGCAAGATGCTTGCCTTCAGGGGTAACAAATACCGAATGCTTAAGCAAGGCTATAGTCTTAATCACCCCTAACCCCTCTACTGAATAAGCGCCTTCTTTATTAAGCAAGGCCTGATCCACACCCTCTGGCTGGTCGCCGGCTAAAAAGATATCTTTATACTCAATCTCATCGCCAAAGATATCTTGCAGCAAGCCCCTAAAATGATCTAGACCTTTTTGTTTTATTGAAACTGTTATATCAACCAAGAAAACGTCTCTGCTATCATCGCCTGGTTTCAGCCCAGTTCCGATACCAAAATGTCCTAATCCTTCTTCGACTAAACGTTGTCGTATTGAATTTTTTAAAGGTGTAATTATTTTCTCGGTACTTAAGCCTTGAGGTTTCACCATTATCCTATACGGCCTCTCAGAATAAATTTCAAGATCCATTTCCTCAATAATCTTTCCTAAGGCCTCCCTATCATCAGAAGTAAATTGATCTCGCTCATAAAGTTGCATTTTATCTGCACGTATTCCCTCGTTTGAGTTCGAAACGTAGAAATAAATCTTATCCAGGATTTGAACAAATTCCTGTGTGCTCATTACTACTTCCATCTCGTCCAATACCGCCACTTTCGCCCGGGAAAAGGAGCGGGCGGTATTGTAGGACACGGGGATACCTTGATTACTCAATTCCAATAAGAGAGGCAGAATGCCCTCAATAGGTGGAATAATAGTTCCGTCGATGTCCAGCATCAGCCCTTTCTTAGGTGTATTGAGGCTCTTCCTGGTTTTCTCTATTGCTAAAAGTTCATGAGTAAACTGGGCGATATCTTCTACGAATATTGCTCTAGCGTTATCGATTCCGAAAATGTCGACGAAGTTATGAAGCATCTTACGAAATAGTATCGGATTGATGACCTTTACTTTGTGTAGGAAATATTGGAAAACGTATGGATTAGAAAGCAGTGATAAACGGACTGTTTCTGCACCCAGAATATTAACGGTATGGATTACATTAAATATAAAGGCAATTTTAATTCTATCATTACAAGTAGCAATATGTTCACTTTGCCGATTCGCAATCTGCCTTAAAACATCCTGCCCTTCTCTCTCTATGGAGTATCCGAGCCTTTGGGCAACTCTTAAGAATTCCGGAAGTGTATTGACCGGCTGTTTTTTACCCCCCAGATATGAACCCAACCAATTAGTATCAAATTCTTCATCCCGATCAACGGTAATCTCTTCATTTACAACGTAATCGTATACACTATTTATCAGTAAGATTTCACGTAGGAAAGCGCCTAGTTGTTTAGAAGCCGAGGCTTGCACCAGACTATTCAAAGAACTATTCCAATCGACCTTGTGGCCGAGGTTAAGCGCTCCATAGGGGCTGAATTCTTTAAAGATTTGAGCGCTCATCAATATGGCAAACGAGTTCATCTCTCTTTTCGTGCTCAGAGGCGGAGGTGACATGTTTCTTCTGGCATACCATTTTCTTATCTTCTCTAGCGAGAGGCTAGAACGCTCCCAGTCTACCGAAGACAATTGTACTTCTGTCAACGGATCATGAGCGACCCGTTCGGAAGACAAGCCGTTTGTCGGCAGCCACCATAACGGCACGTTTTTAAAGAATTCATCTAGATCTTCTATCTGGTCAAAGGCGGGAACGATACGGCTCTTTGGTGCAGCCACGTAAACATCGGTTTCTAAATTCGCCACTGGTTTACCGACCTTGACGATAACATCATCTTTTATCTCATATTCGTTAAAAAACCTTACTAGGCATACCAGGTAGTAAAGGAGTGTTCCGCTGGCCCAGCTATCGATAAACCTTATTTTATTATAGCTGAGTATGCCTGCCTCATTTAGCTGGGTATAAATTTCTTGCGCCTGCTCTCTCAACTTTTTGTTAGTCCGCATCACCGCTAAGAAATCAACATATAGTTTTTCCTGGTAACCTTCTGTCTTTGTGGCTGAATCCAAATGCCGCTCTACAATCTCCTTCATAGCATAATAGGCTATCCCCATATTCTTTCGGCTCAGGTGGAATATAATGGAATTGTTGGGTAAGATGCCGAGCTTATTCATCAAGGAAGCCGTGGTATAATCCCTGCCCGCATCCCGAGCCATAAATACATTTACCCCTTGTAAGTTGCACATCTGTTCGGCTACATAGGGAGCGATACCCATGAACCCAACCAAAGCCTTGTGTAGGCTATTCTCGTTATCCGAGAAAATCTCAACAAAGTAGTTTCTCCTTAAGGTCAACAGCCAAGATTCCAGCATACCAAAGAACGTAGAAGTATCAATCTGGGACAACAACGTATCAGTGTAATCCATAAGTAAAGCTCTTATCTCTTTGGCAGAATACTTCCTAAATGGTAAATCGGTGTCGTAATAGTCATTTAACCGGTGTTCCCGGATAATCTTAGCCTCTTTTGTCATTTGCGCTTCCAGCCACTGCTCTATCTTCCTGCCTACTTTACTTACGACTAAATTTACCGTTTTCTCTAAATTTATGTTTTCCACGACAATCGCATCCTGATGAATCCAAACATCATCTTGCTCGTCTCTCTCTTTTATTTTTGCCGCTGCCTCTGCTTTATTGACCCGGCTTAAGGGTACCCCCCTAGCCAACACATCCCTTTTCACTCTTTCCTCAAAAGGAGCAGTGATAAAGAAAGTGAGAGCGGCGTCTGGATATCTACTGCGGCCGGTTACAACCAGCAATCCTTCTGATAATAAACTTCCTACCACTCTATCAACTAATCCTGCTAATGCCTGCTCAACTTCTTCTGTATATCTACCTAATGAAAGTAGGTACTCCGTTACCCTGTCTTCGCGAAGCCTGTCAGTTATATCTTCGTCACTCAACCAGACCCTCTCTCCACTAACCGTCAAGGCTATTGTTTCAATAAGTTCTAATATTACCCCTTCATTATCAAACCCGAGTTCATCAACCATCGCCTTATAGGCAACTGCTCTATACACGCTTCCTCTGTCCAAGAAATTTCCATCTAAAAGCATTGCTACCTGTTTAGCCACAGTAGTCTTGCCTGCCCTAGACTGGCCATCTATAGAAACTATCGCGCCATTTAATCTATCTAAACTGGTATTTTTGCTAACCGGGGAACTTACTGTTTTAACCAGATTTTCTGCCAGTTCCGAATGAACAAGAAGTGCTTCAGGTAAAATATCAGCCTCTAACACTGCATCCTGAATCTGGCCAGCTTCAACAGAATGTCTTATTGCATCCAATAGCTGTCTCGCCTTGACAATGTTTTCATTTATCTCTCCAGCCATAGCCTGTTTGTCAGGCGCGTAGATTAAGCCTTTTAAAAGATCAAAATTTAATCTCTCTAATCTTTTCGCAAAGACACTTGCCTTCTGGCGTCCAATGCTTCCTTTGGGAGCTATTCTCCCTACTTCTGTTAATCGAATAATTAAGTCTAAATTTTGCTTCTCCCATTCCCTGAAAATACTTTCTATTAAAGCAACATCTGAATTCTGATATTCTGTTGAGAAACCAAGATTCTCCAAATCCAATTCTCCTATTAATTTCTTATTCCTAACCATATCCACAAAAGGAGAACCGAGCTGAACTCTCAAGGAATCAAACAATCTAAAATTCTTCTCGTATAGTTTATTTCTCCCTACGAAATCAATACTTTCTCTTAATGAATTTCTGGTTGAAAAAGGATTAAAGAATATATAACCTGGCTCGACAATTAATCCCACTATCTCCTCTAATATCCTTATTGCTTCTTCATTCTCATGAGGGCTAACACCTTTTGCAAATAACTTTAAACTTTCTGAACTGCCTGACTCGGTTCCCATAAATACGCTTTGGACTCCAGCTTCTTTCAAAAGCTCAAACATCTCAATTCTTTTCTCATTTCTCTCTTCCTCGCCTTCTCTGTAAATGGTATCTGCTCGTGCGGAGATATGGGAAATTGTAATCCTATCATCTCCTACCAAGCCAAGCTCTTCATTAATAGAGACAACTCCTTCTGCAAACTCCTGGGTTCTTCTAAAAGTATCTGCAAAACCTTCCTCTGTTCGGACAGACCCGAAAAATTCAGAATCTACAATATGGAAGTTTCTCTTGCCTGCCTTTGCAAGCCTCCGTACTCTTCCTAACACCTCTGCTATAGAGTAAGAACGCCACTTTATTCCCTTGGCTCCATATAATGCTTTTATTGAACAGAAGGTGCAGTGCAACCAAGGACAACCGCGACTGGTCTCTATAGTAGCACTACGGCCTTTTTGGAATATTTCGATTGCTTCGCTTTCATCCGGGAAGACGTAATTCTCCAAATCCACAGCAACTCTTTGTATCTTTTCGTCCTTATCAAGCTGGACATTAGGTATTCCTCTGTAGCGCTCTCTGTCTGCGTAAGCACCAATATCAGTACTGACCCTGCGGACTACCTCAGTTAATGCGTCTTCTCCCTCTCCGAGAACCATTAAGGTATTTTTAAAGGTATCTCTTTCAAGCAAATAGTTAGAAGCAAAAGTGGGAATTACATTACCCAAGATTATTAGAGGAGTATTTTCTGGCATCTGCCTGTTGACTTCTGCGATAAATTTCTCAGCTATCTTCAAAGTTCCCCATTTCATTGATAAACCGAGAACGTGTAGCTGAGCATCTTTTATTTCGTTTATCATTATCTGGATTGCTTCAGCGAATTTATTATCTAAAATGGCTTCATTCATGCCTTTGTCTGCCTTGACATCTAACTCATCTAATATCTCCTGCATATCTATGGCCTTAACATCCGCATTAGTCTTTAATCTTGCCCTAAGATGTCCGGCAAGCGTATAAACAGCGAAAGCGCCCTGTCTCTGTGCAATATAAGCAGGCGCAACTAAATTAATAAGAGCTACTCTTGCCTGATTCTTGACTACGCCAAGGGCTTTGTTCATCCTTTTAACCGAGCTAGAAGCTCTGTCCTTCCAATCTTTTCTGACTAACGGCGGAACTCTAAATTCAGAAAGAGAAGTCCGCGCCAGCGACTCCATTTCGGTCAAAGCCACATTATAAAGACTAATTAATTTCTGTGCTTCTTCCGCAGTGACATCTTCGAAGCTTTCCGTAAGTTCCATAACTCTACGTATGGCTTTGGCATCGGCGTATCCGCCTGTTGCCGGCATAGCATAGCTCTCATCCATCTGAGCCTGAATAATGTTTAAACGTTCCCGGACATGTTGACGCAACTCGGACCACAATGTGCTTCTAAGATAATAATTGCGTATAAATGCATCAGCCCTAACAGACAACTTGCTATCGGATAATGCTATAGTCCGTAACTGTTCGCTCAATGTCAGAAAATCTTTTATCTTAGACGCCGTCTCGGCATCATCAAATAGACTTGCCTGGTCGAGATCTTCAGAATACGCTCTATAACCTTCTTGCCACCTCTTTATCCAGGTTAGCTCTTCAAAAGGACGAAACCTCTGCGCGCGAGATCTTACCTGACGAAACAAATCCATGTAAGCGTTATCCCGCTCCATTTCTGTAAGGGCCATCTTGGTAACTCTTATCTGCCCTTTATAATCACGATGCCAGAAGTGATCGGCAGAGCCCGGCGCGTAATACTCCGAAAGGAGCATTCTCGAAACAACCGCCTCTTCTTCTCCGCCAACGAAATAATTTCTAATTACCTGTAGAAGTACTTCTTCGGCAATACCTCTATTGTCATGAAACCCAAATCCGCTATTAACAAGCGCCTCTGCTATCCTCTTTAGTTCTTCTTGATACTCCCTATATTCCCCATCGGACTCAAAACTGGAAAAATCCAGGCTATCATCCAAGATTTGTCTTCTTAGCTCTCTTTCCTCGCTTTCGTAATCCCTTTTGCCGACAATAGTTCCCCTATCTGTTGTCTCTACTTTGTAATGAAGAACCTCTTCCGCTTCCGGGGAATCCTCAACGATTCTGGTTTCCTTCACAACGTGCGGGAACATCTCATCCTGAGAGTCAATGCTCTTGGTAATAGGATAAAACAGCATATCGACATCTTCATAAAATGCGCCGGCTATCAGCTTCATGAATAAATATAATCTTCCCTTTGTTATGGTATCGTCTGTGAATAGTATGCCGTGTTCTCTGATTTCTTGGCCAAAGCTGGTATCCTCTAACAACAGATTAAGTGCCGGCCTTGTATCGTGTTTAAATTCTTTAATAGTGCTTCGGCGCAAGGCTTCATACTGCTTAGCCCTCCATTCTCGATAGGATTGCTCAGCAATAAGCAGAGCTTCTTCGATCCTCCCTCTGCTTAAATTTTCATTTATAACTTCAGCAATATTAAGATATCGCTCCTGGGCTATTTCCTTCAGGACACGCTCTAACTGGCCATTTCGTCCATTGGTTTCTTTTATATTCTTTAAACTCTCTATAGTTTGCATCTGTTGAATAATCTCCTGGAATGCAACAAATCTCCTATCCAAGCCTAAGTCCGCTATGCACTCTATGATTCTTCCCCGGGACTCACCTTCGTTAATTTCCAACATACCCCTGATATAGCCGGGCAGGACCCTGAGTAAGCCATTCCACTCCTCACCCCTAATCTCTTGAGTTAGTTCCTCTTCGCTTAATAAAGAGTTAATCTGAATATTAAGTGCCACTCTGGAACTAATAAAGCGTAATTGGCTATCGCCAGAAGTGTAGCGGTATCCAAACTGCCGAGTTAATACCTCAACCGTCGTATCCCAAATCCTCTTCAGGAGGGTATTACGGGCAATAATAACCGGAACTCTGCCTTGAGAAGCAGTAATGATAGGCAACAGATATACCCAGGTTTCTTTGGGATTAATAAAGGCGTGGGCTTCGCGCCGGACCAGAGCTTCATTGAAAGTCAACTTTTCATCCTTCATCAACGCGTAAACCTGATTAATAAACCAGAGCCGTCTTTCGGGATTGATAAAGCTGTTGTTCACTTTCTCAATATTCGCGGTGGCGAAAGTGTTATCCATGTGCCTTATCTTCTGCCAAGCGTTTTCTATTTGTTGTTCTACGGCTGACGAGCTCTTTTTATCTGAGGGAACCTGTTCTAATTCTTGAATCTTCTGCACGACATTTTCGGGGGTGAGGGAAAGGAGAAAAGCAGTGAATTTAGCTGTGTTTAGTGCTCTTTCTAATGTATAAGAGTGATTTGATTCCGCCGATGACTTAATCGCCGAACTAGCAAATTCAATATTTATCTTTGCGTCTTTATCAGAGATAACCACTTCCTCGCCTTTTACATCAGTTAGCTTTAAGCGTCTAGCTTCAATTACCCTACGGGCCGCTTCCTTTGCCAACGCTTGCTCGTCAGTGGAAAATTTAAAATTTTCTACTACAACATCATATTGATTTCCTCGTTTTTCTGTTATCATTTTTAACTCGGGGATGGATTTATCAAATCTTCTCTCTATTTTACTTAAAGGATGACGCCCAAACCGCCCAAGCTGATAATTAATGTTATCGCCCACACGAGGATGACCCAAGAAGGGCATTGAGAGCCAGATAAAAGGAACGGCTAAATAGAAGATAGAAAAAGTAAAAAGTAAGAAAATAGGAGCTTCGAAATAAGTGGCCAAGCCTAAAATGCCTAGGTATAAAGCTACTCCCGCGGCCACCATAAGTTTGTTATCCTTAAAACTGCCCACTACGTACAAAGCCAGCCCCGCTAGTAAACCACTCCAATAGCCAGCCCAAAACCAATTGGCAAATAGGCCTCCCCACAACCAGAGACCGGCTGATGTAAAGGCTATCATCGGAATGGCTAAGACTATCTGTAACCTTACCCCGGAGAAGAGAATATGCTTCCGGAAAGACGGTATCAAGCAAAGAACAGGAATAATAAATCCCAACCCGATAATTCCGGCTAAATTAAGAGCCTGGACTGAAGGAATTAATAAAATCGTGAAAATAATAGCTGAAAATAATGAAATAAGCAAGGGCGCTTTTGACGAATCTTCCGGGCCCCAAATACTATTTTTCTCTCCTTTGAAAGCAGGGAACTCTAAATCCACGCCTCTTAATGATGGTGCGAATCCACTGGCCCCGCGCACACCCTTATCAAACCTTTGAGCATAAACAACTAACTCTGCCGCGAATAAAACAAATAGTTTGGGAAAAAGCATGATAAATTTCCCAATAGCCCGAACCAGGCCCATCTTCTCAGACAAATAGAGTAACCCAATACAATTAATGGCTTGGGAGAAAAGAATTCCCATCAACCCAAACATTAAATGCAACGGATACATTAGAAACGAGCTGATACCCAAGAAGTTAATAGTATATAGATACTGAAAGTTCATCTTAACAACTAATAACTTCTTAGGATAGAAGGTCAAGGCAAAGGCTAGGAGCATCTTCTGACCCATATGCATCCAGGATTCTTTTAGAGCCCGTTGAAACTGCCTTCCGATTACAAGTTCCCCGGAACCTTCTGACCATCTTCCCAACGGAACATGAGAAGCAAGGTACCCTCTCTCCCGCCCTTTACCGAATAATACATACTCCCGATGTGCCGTAGAAAATCCTGCTTTCCAGAGACGAATAGCCAATAATAAATCTTCCGAAGCATAAAAGCTCAAGAAGCCACCGGTCGCTTTTAAGGCATCAGCCCTGATAAAGGCACTGTGTCCGTAATAACCACAAGCACCATAGGTATCCAGCGTCCTCTGCATAACTTGGGTCCAAGACTCTTCCCCAAAAGCCAAAGCCTCGGCAATCCAGGAATAATTTTTAGTATTGATATACTCACCACATAAGACTAATCCTAAGTTAGGATTCTCCTGAAACTCAGCTAATATTGCGGGAATTCTTAAGGCCTCCTCAAAGCGTACTGACACGTTAGAATCAAAGGGTAACCAAATATCCCCTCTCGCATATGCAATGGCAGCATTTTGTCCCACGGTCTTAGCCGGCATTAAAAACAGACCTTCCGAGAATACAAAATCAGTGTATGCGCAAATCGGCTCAAAAAATTCTGTTTGTTCTGCTTCTATATTATCGCCCAACTCTTCTATCTTAACCTGTATCGCATGAAGGGGCTTGCCTACCCATTCCGACCTAATCTTAAATAAAGCCATACCTAGTGTGGCCTCAGCAAAAGGATATTTTGCCATCCAAGTAATAAGAGCTACACGCTGTTCTTTCGGCGTACTATCATATGCGTCTCGAATTAAAAGGATTTGTAATTTTTCCTTGATCTTTTCTTCAATTGCCTCGGCTGACAAGCCGGGAAAGTTTACCTCGGCCCAAAACTTATAGGCTTCATATATATCATTTAATTCCGAAATCGCCTTACTCGACTGAATAAAATAAAGGCCAGCCCATTCCATTATTTTTTCTTTTAATAGATCATCCAGCGCCACGCTCTCCATATCTAGTGGTCGGGCTATATTTTCCCTTGCTATCTCTGCATGGGCCAATAATAGATTTCGCTGTGCCTCTGGCAATGAATTTGCAAAATTCAGAAAGTCGGAGTAATTTCTTATGATAAACCAATTCAGGACTACAACTCCACCTTCACAACTATTTAGGGTCTCAAAGGGAATAACAACATTGTCTGAAGAGGCCGATGGAAATATGGTTAGAGAGGGAATATCATTCCATTCCGGAGCCTGAGACATACGCATTAACCAGGCGCCGACAGAGCGCTGAACGCGCTCCTGGGTTTCACTATCAAAAACAAAGCCCAAAATATCGCGGTCAGCCCCTTGCTGCAAAGCATTCTCCAGAACTGTAACAGAAGCTTGTGAGATTTTGTGCTGTTGCCTTAATTTCTGCACAAATTCTTTGGACATCTTTGCCCAAATCATATCGGTTCTGCCTTTGAGGCTCTGAGGTAAGAAGTCTTTTAATCCCTTCTTAGCCCTACGGATATTCTTTTTTGATAATCCCTCCTGCCAACTCTTAATTTTTCCCACTCTGTCTTTTCTGCCCTGCAAGTAACCGCTTATTGCTAATATTGGATACCCTATTGCCCAAATACCTACTGCCATGAAATCAAGCACAAGTAGCGCCAGCAGCGCTCCTATAACAGCAAGTATAGGATTTCCGGATAAAATCAAACCATCTATAATTAATGGGTATGAAAAATACAAAGCAACATAGTTCCAAGAAGCATAAACTATTGAGAACAACATAAACAGTTTGTAGAAGTTATTTATTTCAGATCTTTCCTGCTTGTCCACCATCTTCACCTGCCGATAATACGCAAAATTACGGTTCAGAATTATCAAAGTCCCGCCGATTAAAGAAATAGCTACGGTAAACAGCCAACCCATTGCACCCGGCAAGACACGAGGAAGAGTAAAGGCTGCCAGAAAAGAAGGTAAGAGCGGAATAATAGTCGGCCAAAGGTTCTTAAGATATCGCATATATCCTGTTTTATCATTATAGGTTTTGAGCTCTATACCTTTTTCCTTTAAAAACGCAAACTTTTCTTCTCTTGAGCTTCCCTGCAAATTACCCCAGGCCTCAATGAAGTTCGTGCCATCACCATTATGTCCATCAAATCTATCCTCGATATCTTCAAAAGTTACAAAGTCTTGTTTGATAGGCTTAGGGTTATCGCTTGATAATGCTCCAACAGTTCTTTCTAACCACGTTGGGCCAACTCCTTTACCAGGATAACTATAGTTCAGGAAATGCCTTATTGCCTCAATATCGGATTTGATTTCCTCAACTATATGCTGCCCTTCTCCTTCCCGTTTCATCTGTATTGCTTTCTCCAAGTGATACCAGATAATCGGAGGATTGGCGGCCCGGAATTCCTTTGATATCACATATACTATCTCCAAAATACATACAAACGTTACAATATCCACCCCTTCCAGCGCTTCTTCAAGAGTCACTGCCCGTACTCTCATTAACCATTCTCGGAAGCGACGTATAATTGCCTGGTAACGAACAGATGCTTCCATTCGTTCCAGAGTAAGCGGAGAACTTCCAAAGCTCGACAAACCGCGGATAACGTTATCCTGTGCCACTGACAAGGAAACTTCAAACTTCTCAGGGTCCTGGACAAGGCTATGAAGAGTATCTTTAATCTGTTCAGGAGTTACTCCTTCCGGCAAAGAATTACTGCCTACATTGATACCTCTTTTCTTAGCCCGCGACTTCCTGCCGCTTAACTCGGCAAAATAACCTGATATCCTGAGGATAGTATAAATCAAGGCTATCAATAGGGTAAATGCCGTTACCAGAAACAGCATCGCCCCAGATCTTTTCTGGAATACCTTTGACCTAAGCGGTATTATACTCGTAATCTTCTTTTCTACCTCATCGAGAAAGTCACCTACGACATCCTTCATATTCTGCGGGCTTTTGGGCTCACCGGAAACTTCAAAATAATACTCGATCGTATCCCATTTCTTACCCAGAATGCGTTCTCTCTCTCTGATAATGTGCGTCGTGCCCTTTTCACGGTCATAGCGTATCTCTAAAAACACTTTGGACTGAGATATTGATCCGTCCTCAGCAATCTTTTCCCCTCTAATCGGCTGTTCAAAGCTGTCGTAAGTAATTAACTCTCGCCCTTCAACAATAGGATACTTATTTGCTAAAGGATGTTTAATGTAGTCATATACTTTCCCCTTTATGCGGCCGTCTTTGGTCAAGGTAGTGCCCCTGGCGTATTCTCTTCCTACACGGCTATCCTCCGAACGATATACTAACTCCTGATTTCCATTGAAACTTAGCTTATCATTCTTGGCTTTAAAATCACTGTCTTCCCATTTACCATTGGAATAACGATTAATGTCAATACCATTATCATAGTCATATTCAAAAATGTAGTTGCTTTGCGAAAATCCGAACTCATCATAAGCAGGATAAATGTCAATCCATAACGGATTACCTAACCGGCCATGCCCTGCATCTATTTTTTCTGTTACCGAGTTATAGCCAAATAAGATGGCAATAACGTATCCTTTGCTGTTTTTGATATCAACCTGCCTATTTATTATTTTCTCGGAATTGAATATGGCGTGCAATGCCGCCTCATCAGTGTTAGCAGTATATTCGACCTTAGATTTTGGATTCACATATACCTTGATAAAGAATATTCTTCCATCTTGATCGATATAAGTATTATTGGAAATAGTAAAAATATAATATTTTTCCGCTTGCGGATCATAAATAAGCCTGACTGTTACATCCGGAACCTTGAATTTCCCATAGATGCCGTTGTAGAGGAATATTTCTTTTGCACCGTTTAAGAAATCTATTTCTTTCAGCAAACCGTTCACCCTGGTTTCCATGGTTGTCTTTCTCAAGGCATAATTGCCAGGATAGGTTCCTACACCATCTTTGCCGTAATCATTTCGTCTATAGGTAAGGATTACAGCTCCTTCCGAGAAACGGACTACTTCAAGCTTAGATTTACTCTTTATTTTCTTTGTTTTTATTACGGAAACTTCGGAGCCCACACTTATTCCCTGTATTTCCAGAAAAGACTTAGGGAAACTATTGAATTCATCGTAGGTTATCTCTTCCGTATCTTTCTGGTCAAACCTTTTTTTGATTTCTTTCCGAATTTGTGTTCTCTTATCAGGAGTAGCCCTGGCCAAATCATACAATAATTCTTTGGTTAACGACAGTTTCGGCGAGCCTTCTCCTATTGATTCGGAATATTCACCCTCGATTTTACTCCTTAATACGCCATCTTGTGATTTCACTTCTATTCTGGAAAGTGTTGTTTTGGCATTATGAATTAAGATTTCCCGCTCCCCATTCTCTTTTAAGATAAAACTAAGGCCGGACAATTTAACCTGGCCATTGTAAGCGATATATTCCAACCCGCCAACATTATCCGTTCCATTGCCAAAAATCGTAATTTGTATTCTGTTCTCCAAGGTATCTATCGCAATATACGGGCCAGCGCTTCCCTCTTTAAAGGCCTGATATACTCTTTTGCCTTTGCTTCTATCGGGGTTAAAGTTCAGTATTTCTATCCATTTCAACGCCGCTCTATTAGAAACATCGCTAAACTTCTGTAACCCACCTAAATGGCCCAGGATATCATCGAGAATCTTTTGCCATTGCGCAGGCAACTCTTTATATTCTTTGGTATAGGAGTGGGAGACAACATGCGTTGCCTGATAGCTTGTCACGCCTTCCTTGCTTACAGCATTGACAATGTAGGTTTGAGCTCCATTTCCTTTCCTTGCCTCAAAAACGGTACCCTCGAATCCTATCTTTACTATTTCCCCATCATCGGAGGCACCGAATTCCCTGACTACATTCCCATCCATGTCTATCTCTTGGTTATAGCGAAATTCAACACGCTCTACACCCAGATCTTTATTTTCTAATAACCGCCTTGCCCCGAAATCGATAGTCCAACCAGCCTGTTCCGGCGGGCTATTTCTGACAAAATCCATCTTATTTCTATCCCATTTATAAACGCGTAACACCGACTCTTTTCCGGTAAGTCCTTTCTCAGTTATTATCTTGGCATCCAATACTTCTGCTGTATCGCCTAAATCTACAGTTGCCGTATCTGTATATACCCACATTACCTCTTTACCATCATCGTCAACTCCGTAGGCCCGTTTAACCCCTCCTAATATATTAATGTCGGCAGTTAAATTGTAGCTAAGAGTCCTAAGACTCTTTCCTCTCAATTCGAAAGTTTCCTGCCTCTGGCCTAATTCTACTGACCAACCGAGCTTTTTGCTACCTTTGGCTATTGAAGCTGTATTCTTGGAATAGCTGAAGCCAAACACCGGCTTACCTTTCTTGCCTTTATAGGGAGTGTCTTCTAAGGTTTCCACTACAATGCGACCGGAAAAGTTCTCTGTCTCGGAGTATTTCTTGGGATATATTCGTGCCAAACGGCCGCTAAATGTATTTTTGGGCAGTAATCCTTTTTTCGTCTTTTTGGTAGCCACAATTTCATAGAAGGCTCCGCCCTGAGGTATATGAATTTCAACCAGCTGCGCCGGGTCTCCCTCAAATGTAATATCTTTCGCTCTTGTTCTGATGCCGGTATCTATTCCCTGGAAAAGCTTATCCTCTTTAAGAGCATTGATAGCTGTATCCAAGTTGTCAAATTCCCGAACTATACCCTGGCTATCGGCAATTCTGGGCTTACCTTTTCTTAAATTGAATGTCTGTTCCTCTAAGGTCAGGCCCTGGAATGGATCGTCTGCTTCTGTCTTGCCAATAGAGACGACCTCAATCTTTCCTTCGCTGCCCCTAGTCAGAATGATAATTTTGGCCCACTGGTCGTCTCGTTTTGCATATCTGCTTTGCATTCTAATTTTAGTATCCTCGCCTCTCTTTAAATCATCTTTTCTCAAGGCATCTAATAAATCGTCCTTGTGGGCATACTCTCTTACCACTCCATCCTGGTCGGACACAAGCGGCTTACCTCCTCTGGTAAATACGGTATCGGTAAGCACTCTTCCTTTAAACTGAATTGTCGGTTCCTTTTCAGTAATAGAGGCAACTTCGATTTTTACTCTATCCCCGGCAGTTAAAACAACGACCTTAACCGGTTTGTTATTATATTGGGCATAGAATGTATCCTCGAGGCGCACTCCCGTATCACGACCGCTAGAAACATTATCCTGTCGTAAGGCTTCGATTAATTTATCCAGGCTGCCAAAACCCCGGATAACTGCGTCCTTTTCCTTCTCGGCAATCTTGATTTCTTGATCATCTTCAGAGTAAAATGATGTAGCCAAAGCCTCTCCCTTAAATAGCTTACCTTGTTCACGTCTCTTCCCTGATATAACGGCAATTTTACCCTGTCTATCTTTTTCTGAAAATAAGACCAGTACCTTGGCCTCTTCTCCATTATAATTAGTTGAGAAAAAGTACTCTACAACCACACCTGTGTCCCTGCCTTCCGATAAATCTCCGGTAGCTAAGGCATTTAATAATTCCTGTGAATCCTCAAACTCAATTACCCGACTTTGCTCATTGATAAGAGTCGGTTTTTCATCAGGAGCGATGAAGATGCTGGTGGCAATGACTTTACCTTTGAATAGTTTGCCGGGCTCTCTTTCAGTTAAGGATATCAATTCTATCTTATGCTGGTTATCGGATTGCAGATGTACGACCTTAACTGCTTGATCCTGGTAGATGCCGGGGAAGGTCTCAAAATGAACGTTGGTCTCAGTGCCTTGATTCTTGAAGCCATCTTTTAGGACCTTCAGTAATTCATTTACGTCAGTAAACTCCATGATCATGCCGTCTTCTCTTACCAGAGTCGGTTTTTCATCAGGAGCGATGAAGATGCTGGTGGCAATGACTTTACCTT
>CAZVQU010000004.1:21206-21569 GCA_964629655.1 uncultured Planctomycetia bacterium | reverse complement strand
CGGATTGCAGATGTACGACCTTAACTGCTTGATCCTGGTAGATGCCGGGGAAGGTTTGGATACTAACTCCGGTATCATCGCCGCCTGAGTAGTCATTGTTTTTGACCGCAGTCAGTAAAGAGGCTATATCAGCAAATTCAAGGATACTCCCCTGATGAGCTATTCGCGGCTTGCCTTCCTCTAAAGAGAAGGTAGCTTTATCCAATAATTTACCTTCAAAGAACTTATCTTCTTCCAGCTCAGTGGTAGAGATGATTTCGATTCTTCCTTCGTCACCGGCAGCTAAGATAACGACTTTGGCTTGCTGGTCTGGGGTGGTTGCACTCCAGATGCTAATTCCGGTATCATCGCCGCCTGAGTAGT
>CAZVQU010000004.1:0-21106 GCA_964629655.1 uncultured Planctomycetia bacterium | reverse complement strand
TCTGGGGTGGTTGCACTCCAGATGCTAATTCCGGTATCATCGCCGCCTGAGTAGTCATTGTTTTTGACCGCAGTCAGTAAAGAGGCTATATCAGCAAATTCAAGGATACTCCCCTGATGAGCTATTCGCGGCTTGCCTTCCTCTAAAGAGAAGGTAGCTTTATCCAATAATTTACCTTCAAAGAACTTATCTTCTTCCAGCTCAGTGGTAGAGATGATTTCGATTCTTCCTTCGTCACCGGCAGCTAAGATAACGACTTTGGCTTGCTGGTCTGGGGTGGTTGCACTCCAGATGCTAATTCCGGTATCATCGCCGCCTGAGTAGTTACCGGCGTTAACAGCTTGTAGCAAATCTTTGATATCCTTAAATTCAACGATTTTCTTATTGTGTGCTATTTGCGGCCTAGCGTCTTTTCTAAAGGCGGATTCATATAATATCTTTTCTTTCTTGCCAGCGATAACAACCTCAATTTTTCTCTCCTCGCCATGTTTTAAAAGGGTTATCTTTATATTCTCATTAGCATTAACATCTTGCACAAACTCAACCTTACTCATGCCCATCTCAGGAAGGCCTAGCAAGTCGACCTCGGTAACATAAGCCTTGCGGCTTAAGTCCTCCACCACCTGCCAAAATCCAACATCACCATGGGCACCAACAACAATCTCGGAAATGACTCCTTCATATTTCGTAAAAGTTCGTAACCTCACCTTCTCTTTCTTTGCCTTGGTGATATCTTTACCCGGCTCACCATCTACTCTTTTGGTATAAAAACCTTTGTTAACGATAAAATCCTCCAATTCCTCTTTTGACCGCATAAGCTTGGCACCCTTACCCTTAATCTTAAGATAGCCATAATTCTCATACCCCCACTTTAAAAGGGCTTCGACGTCTGGAGAGAAGGATACAATGTGCTCTATTCTCCCGCCTTTTCCTTTTATTACTAAAGTATCTCCCTTTAACCTAACAACAACATCTTCGCCAAGCAATACACTCTTTCTTCTGATTTCAACTACTGCATTCCTATCGTTGGGGTTCAACTGAACAATCTTATGAAAATCTTTATAAGGAATTATGCCCTGCGCTAATGAGCCAGGGTCAACCTCTATTCTTGTAAGTTTTGAACGCATATAAATGGCCGACTTACTGCTCATTTGAAACGGATTATACTGGATGAGAAACTTTCTACCTGATGCAGTAACAACAGAATCAACTTCAACGCTTTTACTGTTTACTTCCTTAGCGGTTAAGGTAAATCCGGCAGGATTCTTTGTACTAGGGGTAATGTACATTTTACCAACATAAGGCATGTCGGACATTTTATTGACAAATATAACCTGACCGGTAGTAGCAATCAATTTTGCAAAACTATCTCTCTCTAAAGAATGAAGGTACTTTAACCCCTTTACGTTTAAATCTAACACCCCTTCTTCTATTTCTTTATACCCCTTAACCATAAGAATTACTCTGCCCTCTAAATTCTTAATGCCGAAGAACTTTCTTTGTTTGATTATTTGCTTTAAATCTTCTTCTCCCAGAGCAATCGAGGCTTTACCTTCTACATAAACAAACCCTACCTTGCTTATTTCATTCTCATAAAACGACTCAAGAGGTTTAATTCCTAGTTCTACAAAATAAATTTTGTTTCCTTTTATTAAAACAAGGCTATCCTCAAAGTTACTATCTCCGGATTTATTTAGCGCAACATTGCGTTCATTTATTCTCATTTTGTAAACATCGCTTTCTCTGGTTATGCCAATCTCTCCCAGCTGTCTGTCACTTAAATACCTTATTACTTCAAACTGAGAGACATCTTCTTTATCTAAAACTATCATCTCGCCGCCTACGGTATAGCCCATTCCATATTCAGATAATCCTTTTATTCTCTTCTGATGAAAATCTATATCCGAAGACCATCTTAATATCCTCATCCATCCTTTGCCTGGAAAGTAACCTTCCTCTAGCACACCTTTTCTCTCCCATTCTGGACTTTTTACTCCTTTAGTATTCAATTTAGCTATTTTAGTAGCTTTCTCTTCTTCACAATCTTCATTCTTAATCATAAAAACATCCGGGTTTGAAAGCGGTAGAAGCCTCCCTTCCGAATCAAGTTTAGTGCTGATTGTACGATACTGGATAGTAAACATTTTACTTAAATCTAATCTAAATGTCTTATGCCAAATATCCTGGTTTTCTTTTGATAAATCAGCCGGCCAGATAACTGAGAAGGCAAATTCGGGCCCTCCTAAAGAAACAGGGCTGACGAAAGGTTTCCTTTGAATTTTTACCTGGGGAAGTACTGGTTTTTTAAACCCGGAAAGAGAAACTCTATCCCCAACGCGATATCCATTCATCCAAGCTTGCCATAATCCTTCGTTGCCTCCTAAGGTACCTTCTATAGAGATTATTTTTCTCCTGGAGAGCAACGGATTATTTTCTTCATAACTGATGTTATCGTCTGCATCTTTTACAATGGCCCGATACTTACCTGCATAGGGAGCATATTCAACAATGGCCGGTACAAGCTTACCTCCAACCTTATTGGCAAAAGGCTTTTGATATGTAACTTGCGTTCCTGCAGATATAACAATCTCTCTTATTTTTCTTCCGGCAACATCAACGTAAGGTATTCTTATGTCATGGGTCAACGGGATAACATAAAGCTCAGGCAATGATTTTAACTCTCTTTCGTACAAATAATATATGCCTTGTCCCGGTGTCATTATTTTTACTTTCGGAGCCTCAATCTTTTCTCCACCAGGCAAAGGAAGATCTTTGCCCTGACGAAACGCAGCATCTATTAGCATAAGAGTAAGACTAGGCTCAACTATATCACCGGTCTCAGGATGCACTAGTTTTCCTGAAGTATGATGCATCATAAATCCGGCTTTCTGAAAACTAATCGGCTCTAATGTTTGCGTATAACGGTTCATGGTGATTAAGGCAACATCTTTGCTAAAAAAGTATTCTATATAGTTGCGCACCGCATTTATCTGTCTTACCCCTATTATTCTCTGCGGCTCATCGCCTTGCTGAAGCCTAATTTTTAATTTTTCAACTAAGAACTTCTCGGTTTGAGGCAAGAAAATATTGCCTTGTCTGGCTATATCTTCACGCAAAATACCGTTAGTCCTAAAAATAACCAGAGCCTTTCCTTGCCTTTCAGCAAAATAGGACCAGCCTTCTTTAGGATCAAATACTGCCTCAGTATAAGCAAAACGCATACGTTCTGACAATATAACTACTGCCTCATGGTCAATAAATATCTGTCCGACTAATTTAAATAAATTACCGATTAACCCTCCGAATTTAGAAAAAGTCTCTCTGTCGCCGTTAGAAAATAATATGTCCATTTGTTTTCCAATTAATATTGATCTATTACCTAAAATTACCGCCCCGCGTCTTTGCATCTCGCGGTATTTCTGAGCTCCTACTATCTCGCTGACTCCGGCAGCAATAGCATCAACAATTAATACATAGGTGAGGAATCCACTGGCAACTTCTCCGGCAATAGCGGCTTTACTGACTAAGGCTAAATTTGCTATTGTTCCAAATACACCTCCTACTTCTGCCCCACCGACAAAACCGCTGCCAAGATCCCAGTTAAGACCAAGCCAACTCCCGGCCATATGATAAAGGGAAAGAGTAAGATTAAATACCTCTAGGGAAGTACGTGGGTCAATGCTCTGGTCTTTTTCAAGCTTTTTAAGAAGTATGGTTATGTCTTTACCAATAATCTGTAATTTTTCTGCAAGCTGTCTGGATAGTTGGCTATTATCAATCTTGATTTTAAACTTTTCAAGATCAACTTTTATATGTTCTGCTTCTTTTGTTAGAGTAAAAGGATTATCAAGATTAAACGCACGCCACAAAGTTGATGTTAAATCCGGAGATTTCGTATCGGGTATATCCCATCCATGGCCAACAGCAATCTTCATCTTATATACATGTTTTTCTTTTACCGCATAAGGAAGATATCCTAAAGTCTTTCTCACTTTTATTAAGGCAGTGCTTATATCGGAGACGATATCGGTTATGTCGCTGTCTTTAAACTTCCATCTATCCTGAACCTGCAAGGCAAATGATGACCACTCAATACTCCCTAGAAGAATTGGTTTTTCATCAAGTTGTTCTCTTAAGACCATTCTTCCCCGTTTATCAGTGTAATCAAGTAATGTTCCGTAAGGTGATATTTTGACTTTTGCCCTGTTTAAAGTATCCAGAAATAGCTTTTTGGGGTTTATCTTATGACGCCTAAAGAAAGCTTCATCCGCTACAAGGAGCAGCCACAAAGGAACGTCTGTTGCAAAATGCATGCTTGCGACAATTGTTCCTTCTCTTATGTCCCAACCACGCCAAAAGTTGTAAATATTGTCCCCCTGCGGATCTTTTCCTTTTACAAAGCTTCTACCGACTAATTCCAGCAATCCTGCTATATGCTCAGAATACTGGCTACCGTTTTCTGGATCTGTATGGGATAACATCTTTAAAGCAGCGACCACTGATATCACATTTTCTAAAGATATATATCCTTCACCGCATTTTGTAGCGTTCACAAAAACACCATACCCTAATGCAGCCGGGTATCCCATCTGTGCAGGCAAATTAATTGAACGTAAAAGACCTTGCTTATCGTCTGTAAGATACTGGGCGATTTCCCGGGCAAAAGGAAGATAGCTGTCATCACCAGTGATTTTCGTATACTGCAATATCCCCATTAAGAACCAAGAATTGGGACCAGCATCGGCTTCCTCAAAAAACTTCCCCTGGTTTGTTGCTGCCAACATATTGGGAATACCGGCTATGTCCAGTTCCTTGACTCTCTTGTAATCCTGGTATCTCATATGATAAAACTTAATTATTGCCTCTGCTCTTTGTGGATCACGCCCAGAGAGATGCATTAAAGCTAATCCCATAACATAAGTAGAAATCTTATTGCGCTGCTCTCTATCCTCAGGCAATACATCATAAAGATTCTTTATCCCCTGTTGAATCTGTAGTAATTTTATAAATTGTTTTGTATCCTTTATCAACTTCTTTGTTTTCTTGATCTCCGCGGCTAAAGTATCCTTTTTACCCTGTTTTGCTTTAATGGCAAGCTGTTGCTGTAAATCAAGACTTTCTCTTAAAATTTCTATTTTCAACTTATGGAAAAGATTAGCCTTCCTAATCCATTTCGGTAAAGAATCCCTTGATACAGAAAGATTAAGAGCTTCAACGAATACTTTTACTTCGGCAAGTTTATCACTTATTTCTTCAATATCCCTACTGCTGCAATCTAAAGATAAAGCACCCATCTCCTCTCTTAATTCTGCTAAAGTTGCTTTGGCCTTGTTAAGCTCAGCAATAGGATTAACAGCTACGACTGCATCCTGCGAAGATGTTGTTTCCTCCTCCGACAATGCATCCGCATGGTCTATGGGTAGTTTGAGTTTAGGCTTTTCAAGCTGCTCTATTGCTTTTTTAACTTTTAACTTCTGGCCTTTCTTTAAAAGGACGAATTCATATTTACTTCCGTCTGCTCTTGTTTTTACTATTATTTTAAGGCCGTTTGCTTTTGCGAGGTCAATATAGGAAACTTTATACTTTGCGGCAATCCCGTAAAGTGTTTCACCTTGCTTTACGATATGCCATACAGCACTCGTTATTTTGGTTGCAGCGGTCTGTGGCTCTGCGGCCTTCAGAGCAGCTACAGATAAAGATGCTACATTTTTAGGGTCAGCCACGGCACTTTTTACAGGAATAATTAACTTCTGTCCGGCTTTAATCATAACGAAATGATACTTAGTGCCGTCTGTTCTCTGCCTGGAGATTATCTCAAGATTGTTAGCTTTTGCGATATCAACATAGGAAACCTTATACTGCCGGGCAATATTGGCAAGGGTTCTATCTTCTTTTCTTACGATGTGTGTAACAACATCAGCTGTTGTTGCTAAAGCTTGAGGTGCCCGTGTTCTCCTGAGAGTAGCCGCCTTAGCTATACCTTTAGTACTATCTATGGGAATGTGTAGCCTTTGGCTAGGCACAATGGCTTCAATGTCAATAGAAGAATTGTGCTCTTTAATAAGTTTTACAAACTCAGTCCATGAAATACGTTCTTTATACTGTGTCACCCAAATCTTCCAAACACTATCTTCTTTTTGTACTACATAGTTATGTTCCCAAGTTAAGTTCTCGCCAATGTCTACCAGACGAAAGTCACCGCCTAAATCACCAGCATCTGCTGCAGTCGCGGTGAAAGCACCTAAAGCAAAAATAGCTCCTAAGGCAAATACTCCTACTCCTGAGGCAAGACGCAACGATAAATTGCCTCTTGCTACGGGCTCAACAACAGGAACCGGGAATAATTCCTGTATTTTTCTACTTACTGCCCTATAGGCATCTTCGAATTTCTTTCCTTTCTTGTATTCAGAAACGTAAACGCCTATTAATTTATTTAAATAGGACAATTCAGTTTCTAATCTTTTGTATTCACGGACAACATCTGAATCTTCATCATATTCTTTAAGAATATGTCTATTCTTGATTAATTTTTCTTCTAAGCCTCGGATATATCCTGGATTAATACTGCTTCCGTAATAACGCCAGATGTTTTGTAATTTTAATAATGCTGCTTTTAGGCCTAATTGAGCGATAATCCCTTCTCTGACTGATTTTGCTTCTATGCCTGCTTCTTCTGCTTTTATTCCTAGCTTGTCCAAAAGAGTTTTGTAATCTGCGTCAGTCAAAATAGCAGAAACAATATCGCCCGCAGCTGCTTCATCAAATTCAAAGTCTCGGATAATATTGAAATTATCTTTACCGCGAGAGCTATCGCTAAGCTGCTCTGAGAATATTTCTTCGCTTAGATTTTCTCCGACCATCTCTAAAACTTTTCTTCTTTGTCTATCTACAGAGGGTATACGTCTATAAAAAGCCATATAATTTCTTATCCATTTATAGTAGTCTGTGAAGATAGCGTACTTAAATAAATCCTGTCGGGAAATTTCTTCCACCCCTCTATATGCACTATTATGAAAACTTTCGATGTTAGCTGCTATTTGCTTAATACCTCTGTTTAAGCCGGCCAATTCTCTATTAATAACTCTCATAACCTGAGTTTTATTATTTGAATCGAGTATTTTCTCCATCAAGGTTTCATATCCGTATCCATACAACATATCTTTAGCCAAATCGTGCACCTCTGGTATAAAACCCTCTTTATCCTGCAATTCTTCTATCTCTCTCGCAAGCTTCTTTAACGCTTTTGCTTTTACTTCCAAAGAATCCAGTTTTTCTTTGGCAGGGTAAATTCTTCCTTCCAGGTCTGATACAATTGATAAATAACCTTCTATTTTTTCTTTTAATCTTCTAAAGTTAAGCCGTATCTCATTAAGAACTCTTATGCGAGATCTGCCTAGTCTTTTATACACATGGTCGCTTTCTACCAACTCTTCAACATTGGAAAGACCTCTCTCCAATTTCTCTATCTTCCTCTGAATAGAATCTATAACCTCATCCCTATCGTAGTAAGTCTTACAAGCACGTACTTGCTCGATCAATTTCCCAAAACCCAGCTTACGCAATATTCTCTCTTTGAGTTTGATTTCGTTCGCTTTAGAAGGGAGTCTCTTTTTAAGTTTTGCTTCGCTCGCTTTGGATAAGAATTCTCTTCTCTCATCCTCCTGAACACTCTCTAATCTATTTAAAACAGACTTTAATATATCCAGCCTATTTGTTAAATCCTTTATTGGTTTGGGTGATTTTCTTTTCCTGAGGCTTGAAGAGGTAGAAACTGTAGGCATGATGGTTGACGACTGATGGGTAGAAATGGGAGCGCCTCTATTTTGCTCCACTATTGGACTAGAGGAGATATTAGACATTACTGTCGTTTTTGGCCCAGCTTTATTTAACCCGGACGAAGCAAGATAATCTGTATACCTCCTGTTCTGAGGATTATTTTCTAAAGAAGAAGACGATACAATTGCTTTATTTTCCAGAGGGTCAAATTTCATTGCTGCCAAAATGTAGTATGCTGAAGATATTACTGATCCGAAACTTGCCGGAACAATCCAGTCATGCCCGGTATCAATGCTTAACGGTTGTCCGTCGGCACTAACCGCATAGGGAGCAACTAACCCGGAGGATTTCTTGTATGCTGCAGGAGCCCAAGGCGAATTTTGCACATCAACGAAATATTTCGATACGTTCTTCATCAGCGTATTGTAGATAGCGGCCCACTCTGATTTTCCTGAAGCCTTGGCAAATCGTAAAGCCCGTAAGGCAAATTCTGATGTCCATTCAATGGAGATTGCCGGTACAACTCCCTGGGCTACTGCTTCCTCTGATTTACCGGCTGCTGATATCGAATAACTTAATCCTAGTAATCTTTCACCTTTCTGAACCCCTGTGAACTGTAAGGTTTGATCTAACATTCTTTCAATACCGTTTAATCCTATGGCTTTTCTTAATCGCTCAAACGGTGCCCAGTTGGTTGAATCAGTAGCAAAATCTCCTATAACATCAGTTACCCATTGCCCTTCTTTAAAACGGGCTCCTCTACGAAATACTCCATTGTCTGTATCATACATACTCATAATCCACTGGAATGCTCTATCTGCTGCTTGTTTGTATTTTGACCTACCACTGATTTTATATAGCATATCAAATAATGCAATTGCGCTTTCATTGTGCTCTACAGACTTTGTAAGGAAAAATGGATGCATATCTTCTGCGTGATACTGACCCTCCGGCCCCATTATAATGCCTCCGTCATTATCCTGTAACTGAATGGTCCAATCTGCAAGATACATAGCAAGTTTCTTATATCTAGCAGCATTAACAGTTAACCCTGCAATACCCAGCCAGACCATAGGGCCAACAAGCACGCTCCAATCCCAGGTTTCCCACCATGGACCAGTTCCCTCTCGCCGTAAGACTCGTATTGAATTAAATAAACCTCCCATAGGATTGTAGTTAGGCCGAGATTGATATGCGTCGGTATCATGCGGATTTGCATATACATTGAGTATTCTTTCTGCATCTCTCTGTAATCCCGCCTTCTTTAACGCAATAGCTAAAATTGCCATGTCATAGGGGTGAGAGGTGTAATACCGATAGGCATATTTTTCATCTGACTCTGACTCATTAACTGAAGGATAATGCGAAGGAATAAGGCCGCGAAATGCTTTTTGATTCAAGAAAAACTTAAGGTATGCTGCGGCATCCTTTGAGCCAAGCTTTGCAGCTAAAGCTACTGCCTGCTTAAAATCAATTGATCCCAATGCAGCAAGAGTAACGCTAAACCGTATAAATCCTCTCCGGCTGATCATGGAAGAGCTGGAAAGATGCTGGACCGCAGAAGTAGGATTAATAATTACAGAGTGTTCTCTGGTATTATTAAGTATACCCAAAGCATCTGCCATTTTTGTTTGCTTGCTTGCTCTTGTTGAGTTTTGTGTCAAAACCTCATAGGCTTGATATGCCTGGACAGAAGGTTCTATGTTGTTTTTAGAAATGATTGTCTCGAGGTGAAGATGAGGCTTTGTACTTAAACCCGTATTGCCCACGATTGCAATATTTTGCCCCCTCTCTACCACGTCTCCTATCGAAACAGTTATTTCTTTAGCATGAGCATATAAAGAATATAAATACACTGGGGTCTTTAATCCTGTTTCTTTCATTTCACTTCTTACAATTGCTACCCGTCCGTGATTTTCGGGAATATCTCCCACAAAAATTACGGTTCCTTCCGATAATGAAAGAATATCAGACCCTTCCGGTGCGTTAACGTCAACGGCAATATGAAATTTTTGTCCTCGGCCGCCTTTTATGCTTTTATCTCTGGCGCCGTAACCTGAGATGACCGATGCAAGGACTAATCCCTTTACTTCTGGCACAAAAGAATTAAATACCATAAATGCCTTCTTGCTATTCCTGCCAATGTCTTTGGAAACAAACTTAACGACTTCTTGGATAAGATAAGAATTGAATAAATATGGAACAAAGATATGAGCGATAATTCCATATGAAGCAACTAAATTCCAATGCGTAAGTTCGCCGGAGATAACCGATTTTCCTACAAACAAAGCATACAGCAATACTAAAACAGCGTTTTCCTTGTTGGTTACTGCCATGTCGCGCAATGCTTCCTTTACCGATCGATAATTAATACTATCTGTATTCGTTGCCGGAAAGCTAAGGTTTTTACCCATAAGAGATGCGAGGCCACCCCTTATAATCGGAAAAGAAAAGCTAAAATAAACAAATATTGCCCCAAAATTCTTGGCCTCGGCGTCTAAGAATCGGCTGGCAAAGCTCTTTATGAAAGAAACTATGCCGTCATACCTGACTTTTGAGAAGACAAAGGATAATACATAAGCCAAATTAAATATGCCGATTATAAATACAATACTAATTATTAATTTTGTACTTGCCATTGCTGTAACCGTAGAAAGTAAAACAGAAGGGATCAAGGCTGCTAGGTTCAGTAAGGTAGATTTGTAAATTAAAAGATCTATCACCTCAAACCATTGCGTATGTCTTGACTTTGCATACTTCTTAAATGCCATTTCAAATATTCCTTTTCGTAGCCATTCTCCCAGAGGGTTAAATATAATTTCTATCGCCCCGAAGCTATATCGATAAAATTTTCCTGATTCTTCAGTTGGAATACGTGAAACTATTTCACCAAAATCCATATCTTTGTATGCAATATATTTTCCATGATATCCATAACTATATACGCGCATCGCAAAATCAAGGTCTTCTGAGACTCTATCTTCTGACCAAAGCCCAATTTTCTCCAAGACAGACCTTCTAATAAACCCGTTATGCCCCATAAAGGATATCTCTGAGCCTAAAAGTGCCCTCAATTTAAACCAGAAACCGTAAGACAGTTCCAGAATATGGCCGGTAATTTTAGTGAAACAGTTATCATCACTATTTATAGGATAGGTGCAGTGCTGGGTAAATGCCAATTGAGGATCGGCTAAAAATTCTGGTATGGTCTTAACGATGATATCAGGATGTGTTATATTATCTTTATCCAGAAGCAGAATGATCTCACCAATCGATATATCTCCTGCAGCTCGAGTGTATTTCCGTTCAGGTTCACGCAAAATGCGCTTCAACGCTTGTTGAGGGGTATATCCTTCTGCCACGAGTCGGTCGACAGCCTTTGAAAGTCGTAATGTATAGTTAATATTACTTGCTTTTTTAAACCGTCCCGGGCGCTGAGTCCACCATATATCACCCATTGGTTTTGGACGTGACACCCAACCGATATTGTTGGCATTATAGTAGGATAATCTTGCCAATACTTCTATTTCTTCTGCGGTTCTTTGATGAGCTCTTTTACCCTTTGCCTTCTCAACAAAACTATCTAATTGGTTATCGGCCAACACCATAAGACCGTCGTCACTAACAACAATATTGGCCTTCTGTTTATTGGCCTGCATGTAGTTTTTAACTGCTCTCTGTGCCGCCTCCAGTGTACCGCTAATTATCTTAAATGACTCAAGATACACAGGAATTTGGACAGTTACCTCGGGAACAGTGGTAAATTCAGTGTCTAAAGGAATATTGGCAAAATTGCTGGTATTGACTAGCTGGTTTCCTTGCAGTATGCGACGATTGGTTATCAAACTTCCTATTATAATGATGAGAAAATACATTGGATACAACGTCATAACAAATGCACCTGCAAAAATAAAAGGAACAACTGCTATTTTGCCCCCACAAAAATATACTTCGGTTGAAAGTAAAACTATTGAGGAAAGTGCGAGGATAAACGAGCTAAATAAGGTGGCAATAATAACATTTTTAGTGTTTAATTTATTGCTAGCTTGGTTTTTCTCCGCGGTAGGCCCAGCCCGGATTAAGCCGGATGAAGCAAGATAATCTGTATATCTTTTATTCTGAGGATTAACCTCTAATGTTGAAGAAGATTTGTCTTTGTCAGAGTCCTGCTTGGCCGCTTCCTCTGCCATCTGCTTTGCTTCGGGGCTGATATTGACTGTATACGGTTTACTAGGAATACTACTTTGAGTATTTTTCTTCTTATCATTACCACGCTTATCTTTCTGAGAAGACTCCTGTCTTTGCTGCTTCCAAACTGCCCTATATATGGCTGTTATTTTAGAAACCAGATGAGAGGAGCCTATTTTGATTGATGAACTGGAGTACACAATGGCAACTGCCGAAGAGCTAAACCCGTTTATTTCGCAACATTTTTCATAATACATTTTCGCAATGTCGTCTGTAAGCAAGAGGTATGATGTTCTAAGTTTTCTTCTTAACAAAGCGGATCTTTGATTATATTGATGACTGGCTTCTGCGCCTTTGAGAGACTTGGCACTCCAGCTTCTCATTTTCTCTAAAAATTTCTTCTGGACTTCATCTCTCAGGGCATCATGAGAAACCCCTAATATTTTGTGGACACCTGGTTTTAATATTTCTTTTGAAAATGTTTTCCAACTGTATAGTCTTAGATTATTCTTAGACAACTCTTCATTAACTCTCTTTAAAAGCAAATCATTAATTGTGCTATCGGCACCTCCCAGTTCTTTCTTGTCTGCAGGGGTTAAATAGATATAATAATATATCCCTAGGTTGTTGGCGATTTTATCTAATCTCGCCTGAACTAATTCATAAGTAACTTCTTCGTCTTTTTTACCCCTTAATTTCCTTACCTCTCCTTTTACCTGGCCAAAAGAAGGTCTACTATTACCATCTCTTATAAAATTACTGACTACATAAATAATATAGAAATCTAAACTGTCGATCGTAAGTCTCTCATTTAAAGCAACCATTACAAGATTAGGGTAAGTTTCATTAACAAGACTGATGATATTGTTAACAAATTGCTTATAGCTCCCCTGGGACTCTAGTGCTGCGACTGTTACAGCTTCCCGGATATCAGACTCGATTTCTTCCATGGAAGGCACATTGCCTGATATGCTAGAAGAAGAAATGCCTGCTTTTTCCGCGACATTCTTTATTGCCTCAATATCTAATAATTCAATTACCTCCCTTCCCAGCTTTTTATCAACAGTAGGTATCGCCCCCTGATATGCAACTACAGCACACACATTTTCTATCGCGCTAATTGCGGTAGCAAAACTTTCGCTCATTTTCAATACACTCTTTTCATTATTCGGATCAAATATTTGAAAAGCTGAAAGCAAAATGCCTATTTTCGCTACGTCAAAGTCTTTATAGTCTCCACTCAATGTAAACGTCATGCTTAGCACCTGGCCTTCTCTACCCATCTCAGGCAATGACTCCCGAACAAAGCTTATCTTTGTTTCTATTATATCTAGGAATTGCTTAACCGCGGGGTTTGTGTAAGCCTTCATCTCATGTATCATTTCTAACCCCGTAAGAACATTTCTTAAAGGAGTCAGAATTTCATCGCGTATATTTTCAGGAATTGTTATTCCTGCCGGGCTGGAGGAGATTGGCTTGAAAGAATCGGTATATCCCCTTGCTTTATACTCATATTTTTCTGTCTTCCAGTTTCGCTCTTGATAAATACCAAAATTTCCATCGGGAGTTACCAAAATAACTGTGCTCTTGCCAAAAAGGTACACTTTATACTCATAGGTACCGCTCACTACGTCGGTCTTTGGGTCGAATTCCCTTGCAACATGAGGAACGCGTAGCATCAACTTCTTTCCATAATAAATAAAGATACTTTTCTTTTTACGCTCTACCTTAAGATTCTTAAAATTTTGTACTACGCTGGGAGCATCTACAAAATCACTACCATACTTAGTCACAATTTGCTCTTTATAACCAGAAAGTATACTCAAAGCCTTATCTGCTTTAACATAGCTGTTTATCCTTGATAAGACTTTCCTAATTGAACCGTATATGTCACGAACATATTCCTTTGCTTCTCTATCTCCTAACTGCGCTGCTTTCTCAAAATAATAAAGAGCTCTATCATGAATACGCTTTTTGTAAAATGTTAATCCTAGATTGTAATACACATCAATCTTATTTTCTTCTTCTGTAGCAGGATATTCGTTATAAAGAATCTTAAGCGCTGCCCTAAAAGAACCCTGTTCAGCATAGGCAGAGATAAGACCAGTATAAAGTATGTATACATCTTTATGGTTAGCGTATTTTTCGATAGCCCATTCATACCATGAGATTGCTTCATCAAATTTGCCCTCATATCTGAGTGCTTTGCCTCGCTCATAGATTCTCTTTATCTTAGCGACAACTAGAGCTATCTCGAGATATCCCTCGTAACTTCCTGTTTGAGGAACCTTCTTTACAAGTGGCCTTGCGGCCTCTACCTTTGCATAGCCAGCTATGAGGAAAACTAAAATTGTACTAAGGAATACTCTTAAGCCACTGGAAATGGTCGAGCTAGAGGATTGACCACGGATGCTATCGATTATATCCTGAATTCCTCGGGGGCTAACTATTTTTATCGAATCCGCATAATCAGGTGCCTCTTGAGGCATAATAGTTAAACTTTCCCCCTCCCCGTGTTGAATCTCTGCTATATATCTAGGCACCAAAGCCTTCCTTATAAAATCTACGAAACTAATCGTGTGACTATTTTCTATAATATCTAAGCCTATATCTAATATCTTATCCCAGACAAGCGGGTAATTATTTTTCTCTAATTTATCAATAATCCACTGCAATTGCATCATTGCAGCATCATGTTCCTCGTACATATCAACCTCACCATAATCATCGTCCTCATCGATCTCCACCTCAGCTAGCTTCAATATTCTAGGCAAATCATTACTTAACTTTGGATAGTCTTCTAGAAGATCTTTTATGAGCGCATAGCTAAGAAACTCATGCAAACAACGGCTATCTCTATTAGTTCTACTATTAAAATTGTACTCTACATCCAGAATATTATGCATATGCTCGTGAGCAAAAATTGCAAAAAGTAATTGTACCGGCATATTTGATTTTTCCTCTAGGAATTTAACTCCAACTTTATAAGCAGCATTGATGTTTTCGTAATTTTCATCAAATTTTGCACGATTAACAATTTTTACAAGTAAAAGCCTATATCCTCTATTGCTTAAAAATGAATATCTATCTCTAATCAACCTTGCTACAGCAATGAAATCTAATATGAGGGTATCGACACTTGTCTCATTTAACCAATCTTTTATAGACAGCTGACTATATAGTAATTCTTGTATCCCTATAGTTTGGCTTTTCTTCTCATACTCTTTTACTCCTTTAAAAAGTTCCCTATATCGGGAGGATATATTGTACACTGCTAATCTTACCAATGGCCTGATCAGCCATCCTGAAAGTGTCCATCCACAAGCATAATCATATTGCTCTGTACTTAATGGAAAATCAGAGGCGAACTTTGGGTTTGCACTAAACCAAGGGCGCCAAAACCAAGATATGCTTTCTCCTCTAAGCGCTATTATTCCGGCGGTTCTGCGTTTTAAGCCTAAGCCGAAGACACCTCTAATCAAGTTAACATATTCCCCTTCAAGTTTACCATTGAAAAACTTTCTCCATCCCTCGATAAAAACACCGCGATAGGTAAGTTTCCTTTTAAGATCTTGCTCATATTCCTCTATTGATAACTGGCCATCTAAAAATCTTAATATGCTTTCTTTTAAATTCTTAGGGACATAAGCCAACAAGTAGTTCCCTGTTTCTTGAGCAATAGCCGTCCTTGCATTACCATCAAGCAAAAATAAATTACCAGTACCTTCATTAATGTCTATTTCTATTAACGCTGGAGGAATATTACCCTCTTTAGCAAGAACTTTAATTTTTTGCTTTCTTCTTTCAAAACCGGAAGTTTTATATACATGTATATTTTGTACCTGTTCAGGAGTAAATCTAACAAGGACAAAACCTCCATATTTCTTAGCTATAGATACTATCCGCGATACAATTGTTAAAGTAGCATCTTCATCCTTGGTCTGGTTAATATCTTCTACCAACTGCTTAACAGCTCTTAGCCCCAAATGGGATGGGTAAGGCTCATCCTTTACGCCTTCAGCAAAAAATTCATCATTAACGATTGGTAAATTTAGGTTTTTCTTCTTAAGTTCTTCTTTCAACAATCTATATATCTTATAACCATCAGTTTCCGAATAGCCACCATTGGCTTGCAGGATTTCCTCTTGATTGTTGCTTTCAGTTGTCTGAGCACCTAAAAGCCTAGCTGCTAAATAATGTCCCTTTTCATGAGGCCATGCTGCTAAGGAAAATAGAAATACATAGTAAGCAAGAGTATTTGTAATATTTACTACTTTGTTTGTTACTATTTTTCTTGACAACCTCACAGGTATCATGTTAGAAATGATAGCAACAACATTCAAGGACGCGATGTAGACAAGCAGATATATTAAAGATGTAATCACACTTTCTGGAAGGCGGTAAAATGGGTTGTGCGCTACTGTAATGAAAACGCCAAAATAAATAAATGGGGCTACCATATTACCAATAACGCCAGCTGTATAGACAAAAAGTTTTCCTACAGTACCTACTTCTGCCTTCTCAAGGTCTAAATTGACATGAGGAGCCGGCACGCTGCGGATAACTGGGCTAGAGGCGACTGGTTTAAAATAATTGGTATACTCCCTTAGAGATGAGCTTGTTCTTCTTCCTTCTTCTCTGGAAGACTCTGCATTTTTTGCTTCCTCATATGCTCTTCTTTCTGCATTTGGTTCGCTAAAGTAGATACGAACCTGTTTTCTCCCTATGCTTATTATGTAGGATTGGTTTTGGCCAGGCATTATTTCAATTTTTCCTTCCCTTACATAGCGGTTAAATTCTTTTCTTTCCCCCTTATCTAAAGGCTTAGACTCAGCCGTTTCTGCGGCCTTTTCCTGCCACTTCTTTGCTGCGTTATATGCTTCTCTTACCTCACTTACAGGATAAAATACTACTTCCTTTTTTCCGTTTTTAATTGTCCACACTGCGAACTCCCTTCTATCTATCAGGACAACCCTTGTATCTGCTATATATCCTTGGAATTCATGTCTTTCTCTCTGGCTAAGAATATAGGGAAATGCGATTTCTCTTGCTGCCTTCAGCGCTTCTTTTCCTTCACCGATAGAAAAACGTATGACTGTTTCCCCTGCCTTTTCTTTTCTATGCCTATCAAAATCGAAATGATTATACGGAACCCATCTTTTATCCAACATAATATACCCTTTACTTACAGTTATTATTCCTTTTTGCTTATATAGTTCGAATTCCTTTTTCGCAGAGTTTTGCTTTTCTCTGGTATATTCGATGCTCAGCCCATTCCTAGACCCTACATCTTCTATCACAAACATATCTTGTTCCAATTTATTTCTCGTTATTTTTAGGGAAAAGTGCTTACCTGAAAGATATCCATCCCTACCTCTTACCACAAAAGGCGCATAGTTAGCCCACTTGCTGTTATTGCCTATTCTAATTTCATCTTCTATGTCAAAATAACCGGACATATTAAGAAATGTTATATCTGATGCCCCTCTACCGATCGCCTTTTCTAAAGGTTTAACCTCTATCCAGCCTTCCTCCCAATTAAGCTCTATCTGGTATTTAATAGAACCTGCTTGGATAAAGAATCTACCACCAAAGAATGTATCAGTCTTCTTATCGTATGGATCTAATTCTACTATTACTAATTCTTTTTCCACAGGTGAAGAAACAGTTTTACTCGCTAACGCAACAGAAAGTCGTCCATAATGAATCCGCGGTGAATTTGCTTGTATCGAGCTAGAAACAGTGGGCTTAGTTGAACTCTTAAGATACTGTAGAGTATTGGGTAAAAGCTTCGGATCCAAAACGTTCCATCCTGCGATATACCCTTCTCTTTCTCTTGGACCAATTCCCCTATATAATGCTTTGTAACGCAGGCTAAAGTCATCTCCATGCTGCTCCACAAAGCTATTGGCAAGGATATTCAAAGCCCTTTCGGTCTTTAAAAGGATAATGCCGTTAATCTCTTGCCCTTTTAATAAATACAACGCTCCTTGTGCACTAAGTTCTCTTTCAATTCCATCTTTTAGGAAGCTAACCATGGATTGGAGAAATCCTTTCTTAAATTTGTCCTTTTCAGAGTTAGTTACGGAAATATCTTTAAAGCCTTTTGTATTCAAGAAGTGAACCATCATGCTAGCAATTGTTTCTAATGCGCCGGCTCCTAAACTTGGGGGTACGATTTGCACCCCGGCCTTATTATAAACTCCAACTGGAAGTTTACGATTCTTCTCAAGTTGATCTTTTGTGGGAATAGCAAATTTCATAATAGCACCCAAATCTAACTCAAGAATTAAACCTTCAACTTGTTCTGACTTTCTCCTTGAATATTCGGAAAGGGCTAGACCTAATGGGGAATATTTACCTTTTCCTTTGACACCACGAGCCTTCTTACTCCGCCGCGCATATTCAGAAAGCATCTGCTGTAACAACACTTCTTTAGCCTGTAAATACTCTTCGGCGCTTAGCATAACTGGTCTACTTTTCTGTTTCGCCGGGCTGGAAGTCTTGGGCGAGTCAAGGGAAACAAAGGGACGTATATTAACCGGGTCAATTACTAGTATTCCACCTTTCTTTCTATGTTTCAAGACCGCTCTATTAAGAACCCCGTCTGCTATACGGTACTGCCTTGCTAGCTTCCCGTTGGACTCACTAAGATCTATGTATCCGGACTCTATACTGTAAGCAGTAAAGGGAAGGACAATGCATTCTATGCCACGATATACCACCTGGTCTCCTGGCTCTATCGAACTAGAGGCAGTTTTATTCAATGTATTAAGCCGTGCTTTTAGCATTATCTGGGAAAGAAGCAATTCGCCACCGCCTGTAATTGCAACTTCATACCTTTCCAGAAAACTCTCAACGAGAATATCAGTCGATTTTCCTACTATGGCATCGAGATCGACAACCGGGCTGGAGGTAATTTTTCCATAACTCTCATTAACATCTTTGAGGGAAGACGACTGACCTTTCTTGGATTTAATTATAAAATGGCCATCAGCGTAGAATACCGGTACTATGCTTTTCCCAAACTCTGGATATTCTTGAGGTATTCGAACTTGTCCACCCTTTTGCACTTTTCTCGCATAGCTATTAAATGTTATAAACCTTTGTAAGTCTAATCTAATGGCTCTGGCAAGCTTAACCAAAGAATCCCATCTATCACTTGTCAAAACATGGATATGTTCTTGCCCAGCAAGCTTCACGAGAATAACCTCAGTTCCAGATTTCAGCTTGAGCTTAGGCTGGTTGTCTACCGAGCTGGAAGATACTCCGCGCCTATTGCCGCGATGATATCTTGTTGTTCTATTATCACTTTCACTGCAATAAACACCAGGAATAACAAATAATAACCCTCCGCCATAATAAGCAACTATATCCCAAACATCGGGGGTAGAAGTAATACCAAACAATTCACATACCATCGAAAGTGCGGTTGCCCAAAATAGTGTAAACACTAACGGTTTATTGAATACTCCGAAAGCGACATCATCAAAACTCTTCTCGCTATGTCCAATGGCCATTCTGACACCATAGATAAGGACAGGCGTAAACATAACGAATAAAGGGACAGCGAGGAAATCGTTAAGATAATTAGCCGAATATTCTAAATAAGGATAAGCCTGTTTAATTTCCGAATGTTTTGCTATGCTGGTATTAAAATAAGCTATAAGTGAAAGCATCGTGCTAATTGCTGCCGCGCGACCGAAGAAACTGCCAGTATGAACTTTTGCATCTTCTATTAATCTTCCAATATAGTATGCTGACAATGGGAAGATTATCGTAAATTCAGTAATAAGAGATTCTTCTGAAAATGCGGTTAACACATAAGTAAACATTACCAAACTAGTAGAGAGTGGCGTCCGATAGGCATCTTTATCAAGTTTTGGAATAAGCGAACTTAATAAATAGCTTATTATGGCAGCAAATCCGCTGATAAACCCTACTCTGATTAACGCCTCAAAAGCATATGCAGTGACTGTTGATGAGCTTGCCGGCTGGATTGATTTTTTAAATATACGCGGACGGAGACCGTATCCAAAAGGACCTAAACCCTTATCGGTGAGAAGGTCTACTTCCTTAAACGAACCTTTTACGTCTGCAGATACTTTTCCTATAAAATCTTCTTCGGTCACTACGAATCCACCCGGTTTTAAGTTTTCTGCTGCGAAATCAACTATGCTACTATTCTCCAATAAGAACAATGCTGCTTTAAAGAAATATCCATCAGCTTTACCGGCTTTTTCCTCTAAGTATGTTCTAACCCAGGTGTCCTGGATTTCACCCTGTAAATATACGATTTTACGCTGACGCTTGTTATCAGGGGCATTCGGATGGGCCCATTCAAATGGTATTTCATATATATTTTTGGATATCTCAACAGGCCTTACTTTTTCACCACCCATTAGCTCAAGGTCAATCCTAGTTAATTCCAGTACATCCAAAACATCCATATAATTAGCCCTCCGGCGACTGAAACCTCTCTGACGTATAGCTTTCTTGTATTGTTCTGTCGCAACCTCTATCTGAGAAGCATAAACTAATTTCTTATAATTGTAGAAAATTCGCTCGTCGATAAATATCACTTCCGCAGCATCGGTAGATGTGAAAGGACATATGGCATCTGATCCGGATGCCGGATAAACCACACTCCAATTTTTTCCTTGAGGATTAACAATCGAAGCAATCTTAAGCAGAGTCTCTGTCCGCGAAACAAAGACTCTCTTCGATGACCTCCGTGAAGCACTTGATGAAGCTCTTGCCACGAGCCCTCGACTATAAACATGGTAACCTCTTCTCGATTCTTCTCTAAGCGAACTTGATGCTTCTGGTCTTATAAACTGGGATAACTGAGTAGTAAGATTGTGCTCTTTGTCTAATCCTTTCGGCAACTTCTCCACTAACCGGTTCAAAACTACTTCTAACTTGCTCTTTGACATCCCCGTAGCGAGTGATAAGGAAATTATGAACCTTGTTGTCTTTGTCGCGAGCTGAAGCAAAAATTGTTCCATCTGTTGTGGCAACAACGAAGTGACTGAAGATGAGATTACTGATTGTCCGTAACATTCTACACCTCCTGTTTTTAAAGCTGCTATGGGGGCCCCTGTAGGGGTTAGGGAGGCGTCGAGGCCCCCTGCAACTTCGT
>CAZVQU010000003.1:0-145550 GCA_964629655.1 uncultured Planctomycetia bacterium | reverse complement strand
TAATCCACGCCGCCAGCGTTCACTCTGAGCCAGGATCAAACCCTCCAAAGGCTTTTATAACCTTACTTCTTTTCAGAGAACAATGTGCGGTATAAAGCATACACCGCAAGAAAAAAAGCATCCCTAAAGGATGCCTTTCCCTAGATCTAAATTTAATTTTTATTTACTTTTCAAACGATGAGGTTTTTCCCATTCCGAAATCACCGTATCAACGTATCTTTTATACACTAATGCTTATTTTTGTCAAGTATTTTTTTAAAGAATTTTAATAAAATAGCTACTTCCTACCTCAAAAGATGCCCTTTTAAATAGTCCTCAATCCCAGCCTCCAAAGAGAATTGAGCCTGGGTGCCTAGAACCTCTTTTGAGAGGGTTATGTCAGCTTCAGTATAATCTTGATATTTCCCGGCGTAAGGATTATCAAAATAATCAGGTTTTAAAGATAATCCCATTGTTTTATTCAGATTTGTAACTATATCATTGAAGCTACGAGGAGTACCTGTTCCGACATTAAGAACTGAACTTTTTCTTGAATTTAGAGCTTCTATGGTTATCCTGGCCACATCTTTAACGTATATGAAATCTCTTTTTTGTTCGCCAAATTTGAAAATACGTGGTCGCTTGCCTTCTTTCATCTGCAAATAAAGTTGATAAACCATGCTTGCGCTTAAGCCTTTATGATATTCACCATGACCATAAACATTAAAGTAGCGCAACCCGACAATGGTTGGCGTTGAAGATTTTTTGGTAACTTTATTCATTAAACAATCGCACTGATGTTTAGAGTAAGCATAGGTATTATGCGGAATTATTTCAGCATCCTCTCGCATCGCCAAAGTTCCGTTTCCATAAACTCCCGCACTAGACGCGTAGACCAATCTTACTTTTCTATCTAAACAAAAGTTTAATACATTCTTAAATCCTTTGTAGTTAACCATCATCATCTTAGTGTCATCAGTTAAAGTAGTATCAGTAATGGCTGCTTCATGGATTACAGCATCTACTTTTGGTAGCTTTTTATAGAGAGCCTCATCTAAGATATCGCCGCAAATAACCTCACCGCTTGCGTCGAGTAAATTCTTGTAACTAGCGTGGGAAAAGTCATCAAGAATAACAGTCTCGATCTGCCGCTCCTCGAGCATTCTAACGATATTAGAACCTATGAATCCGGCACCGCCGGTTACTAAGACTCGCATCTTTCTTTGTATTTGGCTTCTAACTCCTCTATTCGCTGCTCTAGGCGGTGTAAGACCTCAATGACGGGATCGGGAAGTTTATTGTGGTCTAAATCAACTCCGCTTATTCTTTTGTGTGCCAGAGGAAGAATTACCCTTCCTGGCACACCGACTGCAGTAGCATTGTCAGGAACATCCTTTACCACTACTGAACCAGCGCCAATTCTTGCACCACTGCCTATTTTTATCGGGCCAAGAAGAATAGCTCCGGCGCCAATGACTACTCTTTTACCGATAGTAGGGTGGCGCTTGGCTTTTTCCAAAGAAACTCCTCCTAAAACTACTCCCTGATATATCAAAACATCATCACTAATCTCAGCAGTCTCACCAATAACTACGCCCATGCCATGGTCAATAAAAAATCTTTTACCGATTTTGGCTCCGGGATGAATCTCAACTCCGGTAAAAAATCGGCCAACTTGCGAAAGAAATCGGGCAAAAGTCTTAAGGCCTTTTACCCAAAACCAAGACGAAAGACGATGCCACCAAATAGCATGCAATCCTGAGTAGCAAAGGACGACTTCAACCACACTTTTTGCTGCCGGATCTTCTCGGAAAACTGTTTTAATATCCTCTTTTATTCTCTTTAGAAATCTCATAACTCACCCCTTAATTAAGGTTCGCCTGCTATTTGATATTACATCTAAAATAATGGAAAAAGGCAGAAATGTCAAATATTTTAATATTCGCCTGCGATGTTAACTTTTTAAATATCTTCTTAGTTTTTTAAAGGCTTTTGACCTATGGCTAATCTCATTCTTTATAGATAACGGTAGCTCGGCTACAGTCTTTCTGTAGTGGGTAAGATAAAATACTGGGTCATAGCCAAAACCATTTTCACCTCTTGCCTGATCGGAAATTATCCCCCTTAATTTGCCTTCAAATACCTTAACTAGTTTTCCATCACAAACTAAAACCAAGCAACAACGAAAAGCAGCCCGACGTTTTTTAGCAGGAACTCCTTTCAGGTTTTTAAGCAACTTGTTGTTATTCGACTTATAGGTTGCTTTTGGGCCGGAATATCGTTTAGCATAAATCCCCGGTGCAGCGTTGAGATAGTCAACTTCCAAACCAGAATCTTCTCCCAGGACATAACTATCCTTATAGTACCGGGACACTGGCAGAGCTTTTTTTAAAGCATTCTCCTGAAAAGTTTTACCGTTCTCTACTATACGAAATTTCCGCTCAAGATGGTTTAAGGACACTACTGAAGCACCTGAGCCCTTTAAAATGCTTTTTATCTCTTTAAATTTATCTCTATTTTTTGTGGCAACTATTAATTTCATAGCCCGGGAAGGATATTTTTAAGCAGCCCTCTTTCGATCTCGATTACCTCACCTATGCCTTTTTTGGCTAGTTTAAGGAAAGTGCTTAGGTCTCCCTCTGAAAAGGACCCATTCTCAGCTGTTCCCTGTATTTCAATAAACTCACCTGAAGGCTTCATAACAACATTCATGTCTACATCAGCCTGTGAATCTTCAAGGTAGGTCAAATCCAAAATATGCTCACCTTGATACAAACCCACACTTATTGCTCCGAGAAGGCTACTTACGCAGACCTCCTTAATTAAATCTTGCTTATAGAGCTTATAAAGACAATCAACTACAGCCATGAACCCTCCAATAACTGATGCAGTTCTTGTCCCGCCATTAGCTTGGATAACATCACAATCAATCCAAATCGTTCTTTCGCCAATTCTTTTTAAGTCTACTACGCTACGCAAGGAACGGCCGATAAGCCTTTGAATTTCCATGTTTCTTCCCGATATCCTATCGCGTGAAGTCCGAGTATGGGTAGCCCGAGGAAGCATTCTGTACTCAGCAGTAATCCAGCCTTCTCCGGAATTACGTAAAAAATGAGGAACATTCTTATCAGCAGTAGCTGTGCAAATAACCTTGGTATTGCCTAATTCAACGAGGCAAGAACCCTCAGCATATTTTATAAATCCTCTCTCTATATTGAGCCGTCTTATTTGATCATTCTGCCTCTTGCCATCACGCTCCATTTGAATTCTCCTTCTTGATTAAAACACACCTAGTCTAGATGCTTATAAATATCTCGGCCACTTGCATCAATTCCAACAATTAAGGGGAAATCTTTAACCTCTAATCGATATACCGCTTCCGGCCCTAACTCTTTAAAGCAAACCAACTTTTTACTCACAACCCTCCTAGCTAATAATGCTCCACACCCAGCCGGAGCAATGAAATAAATCGCCTTAAACTTTTTAATTAAATCTCTAACCTTTTTACTTCGCCTGCCTTTACCAATCATTGCTATGAGACCGAAGCCTAAAAGTGACCCGACAAACTCATCCATGCGTGAAGAAGTCGTTGGACCACAAGAGCCAATAGCTCTACCTCTAGGAGTTGCGCTGGGACCGCAGTAGTAGATAATCTGACCCTTTAGCTTTAGCGGTAATCTCTTTTTATTATTTATCAGCTCAACCAGTCTCTTATGGGCTTGATCCCTGGCAGTATAAATTACTCCCGAAAACAGAACTCCTTCCCCGGCTTTTAGACTTTCAATAATCTGTTTAGTAAGATCTGTTTTGACTTCTTTCACTTTTCCTTTTATCCTTTTGCTTTTATCTTTACAGCAGCGCTTCTTAAGGCATGACAGCTTATATTAACCCCTACCGGTAAACCAGCAATGTGTGTCGGTAGCTTTTTTATCTTTACTGCCAAGGCAGTGCATTTTCCACCCAAACCCATAGGACCAATGCCCAAAGCATTAATCCGCTTAAGCAACCTTTTCTCTAACTTATTTAAAGTTTTATCTCGATTCGGCCTATCAACTCGTTCCAATAGCGCTTTCTTTGCTAATAATAATGCTCTATCAGAAGTACCACCAATCCCCACTCCAACAACAAAAGGCGGACAGCTCTCTGGACCAGCTAATTTTACACTCTCAACAATAAAGTCCTCTATCTGCTTAAGGTTTGCTGTTGGATTAAACATTTTAAGGGCAGATTTATTCTCACTACCAAAACCCTTGGGAAAAATAGTAATCCTCAAACCCTTTTGCCTTGGGCAAAAATCAAGATGATAAATCATCCCTTGATGCGATGATTTCCCTCTTAGTAACGGATCGACCACAGAAGGTCGCAAATAATTATTCCTATACCCTTGGGCAACAGCAACTTCTATCGCCTCAATTAGGGAAGCAGAAACTTTGATATCTCCTCCGGCTTCAATAAATACTACTGGCAAGCCGGTATCCTGACAAATTGCTATTCCTTGGGCTTGAGCAATGCGAGCATTCTCTAAAATCCACTTCCATGCTTGTTTCGCTTCTTGTTTCTTTTCGCTTCGCAAACCCAGTTTAAGAAGTTTTGTTACATCGGCCCTTAATTTGAAACTTGCTTTAGCAACTGCTCTATATACTTCTTTTTTGGTCTTTACTATGTTCATTTTAAACCTGACCTTTTATGCATTTGCGGTATTACCTTAACTTCAAGACCCTCTTGGCGACATAGTTGCTCAAAACCCTCTAGCTTTGCCTTTATCATAATCTCAAGTGGGTTTTGAGGTTGCAATACTAAAGTTGTTTTCTCTGCTACATCCCTGATTATTTCTATCGTCCTGTAGATATCTTCAACTATCGTTGTAGTACCGATAACTGCCTTTATGAAAGTCTCCTTTCCTTGAGCAATCCCCAAAAACTCTTGGTGTTGATTCCAAAATGGCTCTAAACCAGTAGATGACGGCAATTTAAAATCCATAGCAATTATATCAGTGTAATCAATCACCTCACTTAAATTTTCGGGTAGGGTGCCGTTAGTCTCTAAATAAACTTTCTGTTTTTGTTTCTTTATGAGTTTCAATAAGTCCTTTAAAAACTCTATCTGCACTAACGGTTCTCCACCAGTTATCGACAAGGAATGATAATCATCAAACGAATTAATATCTTCAACTAATTCAGAGACAGTTTTTTTATCACAATAATCGAGTTTTGTATCGCAAAAATTACACTTTAGATTACAACCAAAAAACCTTACAAACACCTGGCCTAACCCCTGATATAGCCCTTCACCCTGAATACTCTTGAAAACTTCTGTTATTTGTCCGTTCATTTTTTTAAAAGAGGGTCTCTCAATCCTAACTCTAAAAAAGCTGCTGTGCGAAAACGGCAGCTGTCACATCTAAGGCAAGGGACCCCTCCTCCTTGGTAGCAAGACCAAGTATGTTCAAATGGTACCCCAAGCCTTATGCCGATACGTATTATATCTCTCTTCTTCTTATTAAGTAAAGGGGCAACTATCCTTACCCCCTTCTCCTTTAATCCTAAATCAAGCGCTCTCTGGAAACTATTTAAAAAATCCGGCCGGCAATCCGGGTAACCCGAATAATCCTGTGTATGGGCTCCGATAAATATTGCCTTTGCCTTAATACTCTCAGCCAGTGAAGCGGCATAACTTAAGAAAATTATATTCCTTCCAGAAACATAAGTAAGTGGTATATCCTTGCCTTTTAAATTCCTTCGGGAAGGAACTTTTAGCCTCTCCTCGGTAAGCGATGACCTTACCCAAGACAAATCGCACTTTACGATACGGTAATCAATCTTGTTTAAACCTGCGATTCCCTTAGCACGCTCGATCTCTTTTTTATGCCGTTGACTATAGTCAAAGATCAGCGCAGTTAACCGATATCCCTTATTCTTAGCAAGATAAAGGGTAACTGCTGAATCAATACCGCCAGATAAAAGAATTACCCCTTTTTTCACTCCTGATACACTGCACACGAACTATCTGTCTCCCAAACTCTAACTTCCTCTAATTTGCATCCTTTTGCTGCTATCTCTTCTTTTAGTTTATCATATATATATCTGGCAATTTCTTCGGAACTGGGATTTTGGTTTTTAAAATACTCCAACTCATTAAGGTGACAATGATCCAGCTTATCAAGCACGCTTAAGGTTAACTTTTTTAGGTCGCTAAAATCCATAACCATTCCTGAAGAATTGAGTCTAAGGCTTGAAACCAAAATTTCTACTTTCCAATTATGTCCATGGAGAGTCTCACACTTACCCTTATAATTGCGCAAGGAGTGGGCGGCACTAAACTGGCTTACAATTTTTACTTTATACATTTGCTATTCTAGGATTAGAAATCTTACGCTTCAGGAACAACTTAGCCAGCCTAGCAAACTCCTTGGGCTGATCACTTAGGTAAAACTCTACCTTAGGCTTTCGGGCCTCCACCCTCAGCAAATTCTTAGATTTAAGAACACTCTTAACATAATTAGCAACCTCTTTTGCCGAATCTACAACAACCACGCCTTTAAGGTAAGAAGATATCTGAAATTTAAGCAAGGGGTAGTGAGTGCAGCCCAGTATGATCACATCTATGCCCTTATCTTTTAAGCTTTTTAGATACATTTTCGTTGCCTCTTTTACTATTCTTCCGTTTAGAACCCCTTCCTCGACCAAGGGAACGAAAAGCGGACAGCTCCTAGAATAAACCTTAATGCTCTTATCTTTCTTCGCTATAAGTTTCTGGTAGCTATTGCTCCTTATCGTTGACTCAGTCCCAATAACTGCGATTCTTTTTTTCCTAGTTAGTGCGACTGCTTTTTTTACCCCGGCCGCAATTACCCCTAAAACCGGAACATTTGAAGATTTCTTCAAATTTTCTAAAGCTAATGCCGAAGAAGTATTGCAAGCTGCTACAATCATTTTCACTCGCTTTGTTCTCAGGAAACCTGCGCTTTTGCGGCTAAACTTTATAACTGTCGACTTTGACTTGTTCCCGTAAGGAACTCTGGCAGTATCGCCAAAGTAAACTATGTCTTCAGAAGGCAAAAGCTTCTCAACTTCCTTTAAAACCGTAAGTCCGCCTACTCCGGAGTCAAAAATTCCAATTGGTCTATTATTCATTCCTTTAAGCTAATTTAAATTTACATAGTTTGCATTATTTGGGGTAGAGTGTCTTCTCTTTAAAGAAAAAATCCCTAAAGCGATCGCATGAGCAATCTGTTTTTGGTAGTGATTCTTACGCAAGGCTGCCTCCTCGTAACGATTGCTCAAATACCCCGTCTCGACTAAAATCGAAGGAACGTAAGCGTATCTCAATACATAAAATGAAGCCTTTTTAGACGGTTTAATATTAAAACCTAAGTTTTTAAATGTCAGGTAGAAAATATCGGAGAGTTCTACAGAAAACCCATAATTTTTCCTTATTAATAGATCCCAAAGGATAGCTTTAACATCTGAAGGCATATTTTTCCCTTGAAAATTCTCGCTCCGGGCTAATCGCACTGATCGCTCCTGGGCTTTCAATCGCGACGGAGAAAGGTAATATATCTCTACACCGCTTACCTTACGAGAATGGTTAGAATTAGCGTGAATACTTACAAAAAGATCGGCATTATGTTTTTTAGCGATATTGGTCCGCGCAGCCAAAGTAAGGGATGAGTCTCGGGAACGTGTTAAGATCACATTGAAACCCATCTGAGCTAACTCCTCCTTAAGATATTTAGCAACTTTTAAGTTAACTGTCTTCTCTTGCAAGCCACGCGGTGATATTGCGCCAGGATCTCTTCCGCCATGTCCAGGATCAACTACGATTGTTTTTATTGAAAAGAGGGGACGAAAACTAACAATCTTTCCTGAAGTAATTATTTTTTCTAATTGTTGGGGTAAGAGAATCTTTCCTTTAAGATAAACTGGGGGATTCTTAAGGTAAAAGATTGAACCACTGAGTATACCAACTGATGAATTAAGCAATAACTTAATCTCCTTATCTGGTGAATGAATTCTTACTAGGTCATCGATTGTGTCAAAGTTATATTCAAAGTTATGTTTTTTGCAAAAACTTGCAATATCAATGTAACCAGAATTAGAAACCCTTATACTACCTCCCTTATGAGGGACTGAGGCACAAGCATTTGTAAAGATTACTACCAAAATAATAAGTACTCTTCTCATGATCCTAGTAAAAAGAGGGCAATTTGAAAATATATAAACACTCCAGCAACATCAACAATAGTAGTAATCAGGGGCCCGCTCATAAGGGCCGGGTCCAGACGCAATCGCCTAAAAATAATCGGTAAAGCCGCCCCAATAACAGCAGCAAATGTAACCGTAAAACCTATAGCTATCCCTACAGAAATACTTAGCAACCCATCCCCTTCTTGAATAACCACCCTTACTAAACCAACGATGGCAAGGATAATACCTAAGGAAAGACCGAGAAGAGATTCTCGAAACACAACCTTAAAAAAATCTTTTATCCCGATATCGCCAGTAGTTAGTCCTCTTATAACAATCATTGCTGACTGCATACCAGCATTTCCTCCGGTAGCAATGAGTATTGGCAGAAAAAAAGTCAAGGATATCCAACGCTGAATGACTCCACCGTAGTTTTTCATAACCAAACTTGATACCGACGATAAAACTACTAAAACTATTAGCCAAAAACTTCGTTTCCAGAGAAGCTCAAAGAAGTTTGCTTCCATGTAAGGCTTTTCAACTGGCACAACCGCAGCTATCCTTTCAAAGTCTTCAGTTGTTTCCTCTTCTAAAACGTCAACTAAATCATCGAAAGTAACAATCCCTAACAGCTTGTTGTTATTATCTACGACCGGAAGGACAATCAAGTCGTAATGCTTAAAAAGATTTGCAGCTTCTTCCTGGTCCGTAAGCGCAGATACCTTTATTACATCCTTATACATTATCTCCGAGATTTTTGTTGCCGAATCCGACAGGACAAGCTTCTTTAAAGAGACAATTCCGATAAGTTTGGTTTCCTTATCAAGCACATAGCTATGATATACTGTCTCTTTCTCAATGCCAACCTTTCTGATATGTGCCAGAGCTTCTCCAACGCTCATCCCCTCATATAATTGTACAAAATCAGGAGTCAGAAGTCTCCCGACACACTCGGGAGGGTAATTTAAGATTTCAACTGCGATTTTGCGCTCTTCTGGTGAAAGTAGATTTACGAATTTCTTAACTAGCTCTGCTGGCATCTCCTCAAACAACTCAGTCCTGTCGTCAGGTGACATTTCATTCAAAATCTCTCTTATCTCCTGGCTGCTTAAGGTCTTGAGCATATCTTCTTCCTCTTCGGTAGACAGACACTCAAATACGTCTACGGCCTTATCGTAGGGAACTAGACGAAAGACAAAAAGCTTATAGGCTGAGGTAGATAATTTATCGATGAGTTCCGCAATATCTTCGGGGTGAAGAGGAAGTATCCTCTTGATATCAGGATACTTTTTTTCCTGGATTAAATTCTCGATTTTTTTTACTAAAATCTTCTTGGTCATAGCTATTCCTCATATAAAAAGGACAGTTTTCTGTCTAAAGGACGCCCTTGCAGCCAGAAACCGTCCCGAGAATTATACCACCGATTGATAAAAATCAAAACCAAAAAGTAGGATTCGTGAAGGTGTCAGCGAATGGTACGAAAAAAATTACTTAGCAGAGCCCCATTTCCTAAAAAAGGCTATTTTTTCCAAGGCTAATCGGTTTTTTGGACTAGAGGGTTCTTGGACCGGATAACCCAAAGCAAGCATCTCTACTACCCTTATCTCTTGAGGAATATCAAGGATCTTTTTAACCTCCTCTTCGTAAAAAGCACCTATCCAACAGCTCCCCAACCCCAACTCAACAGCAACCAGGCTCATATGATCGATAGCAATAGCTAGATCTATCACATAACAAGCCTGACCACAAGTCATTATGTGATTATCAGTCTGGGCACAACAGGCAATTACAACTGGGGCTTCATTCACAAAGGCCTGATTTTTAGCGGCTTGGCAAAGTTTAGCCTTAGCTACCTTATCCCTGACAACGACAAATCTCCACTCCTGGCGGTTAGATGCTGATGGCGCCTGGCGGGCTGCCTCAAGGACTTTGGAAAGCTTATCCTCCTCAACCTCTCTATCTTGATAATTTCTTATGCTTCGCCTTTTTTGTATTGACTCAAATACATCCATAATCTTTTATTGCTTTTACAAATTTAAAAACTCTGTACTTCGTGAGCCCCTGCCGACAACAACAATTTCCGAAGAATCAAGATGGTATTTATCCTTATCTTTATTGGAATCATATCCAATAGTCTCCCTCTGGGGTATGGTGTTAAAACGATCGATAATCGCTTTGCGGATACGGGCATGCTTCTTTATCCGTGTAAAATCCATAATAATTGAGTCTTCAATTTCGCAACCGTTCTCTACCACCACTCCTCTTCCAAGAATGGAATTTTTTATCTTCGAACCAAAAATCTTCGTTCCTTCGCAAATAATTGAATTTTCAATATTAGCTTCCACAGTGTAGGCACCGGGACAATTCAAATTCGAAGCATATATAGGCCAATGCCTATTATCTAGGTCTAATACCGGCGTCTTTCCTAAAAGATCCATATTGGCCCGCCAGTAAGAAGAGACTGAACCAACATCTTTCCAATAATACCTTGCCTCATGCTTCTTTAAATAAGGAATCCTATTTTGAGAAAAATCATAAGCAAAAATTCTCTCCTTTTTTTTAATCAAATGTGGAATTATATGCTTACCAAAATCATTGATTTTACGTTTTTTTACCAGTTGATTCAAGGTATCAACAAGAAAGTCAGTATCGAATATATAGTTACCCATAGAAGCAAGAATAGTCTTGCTATCGGAAACTAAAGGCTTTTCTTGAAATTTCTTAACTCTTGAATCGCTATCTACCTCGGCAACCCCAAACTGATGAGCCTGGCTGCTTTCTACCGGCATAGCCGCTATTGTAAGCTTTGCCCCTTTCCTTACATGAGAATCAACCATTCCTTTTATATCCATGCGATAGACATGATCACCGCCAAATACTGCTACAAACCGAGGCTTAAAATCATAAATAAGATTCATATTCTGATATACTGAATCGGCTGTGCCGCGGTACCACTCTTTTGTCTCTTCACGTCTCATTTGAGGAGGAACCACAGTGATGAAATGCCGGGGAAGAACTCCCGACTTACGCCAGCTTGTTCGAATGTGCTCAATCAAAGACTGAGACTTATATTGAACCAAGACATAGGTAGAATAAATACCTGAATTTACCAGGTTGCTCAAGGTAAAATCAATTATTCGATATTTACCGCCAAAGGGAACTGAAGGCTTCGTTCGCTCAGAAGTCAAAGGAAATAACCTCTCACCTTTTCCACCGGCTAAAACAAACGCCAAGATATTACTCCTTAGAACTCTCATCCTTATCTACTCCTTTATGTCTTCTCTTATTTCTCCAGCCTTAGCTAGGGAATATTTTGTAGCCCAAGGACCAATAAGCTCAAAAATTACTGTGCTGGCAATGGTAATAGTTAAAATTGTATCACCCCAAATTCCGCCAATAGCATGCTTGGCAATCAAAGCACAAGCTAAAGCTACACCGGCCTGAGGGATTAAAGCTAGCCCCATATATTTTTTTATGTTTGAAGAAGCATCAACCACCTTTGCTCCGATAAAAGAACCAGCTATCTTGCCAACGGTTCTAAAAGCAATATACCCTAAGGTTAATACGACTGATGTGCCTAAAACGCTGACTTTTAAACTTGCTCCAGCTAATACAAAAAATATTAAGTACAAAGGTACGTCGATTTCTCGCAAAGAGTTGAAAAATTGAAAACTTTCCTTGTTAATATTAGCCAGGAGCGCTCCAAAAAACATACAAGATAGGAGTACTGAAAAATTAAAAGATATTGATAAACCTATAACTAAGGATAAGAATCCAAAGGTGTAAATCAGACGTTCCTTCATTGTATTAATGAAACCGGAAAGTTTATTGAAAACGAATGCTACCACCCCACCTAAGGCAAACGAGCCTCCGATTTCCATTGAAGTCTTCAACAAATCTCTTAAAATACCGATAGTATTACCATTGCCGGTTACAAATGTTTTGGCTACAGACAAAGACAATCCAAAAATTATCAAGGCCCAGGCATCATCAATAGCCACCACGCCTAAAAGGGTATCAGTAAAGTCACCTCTACTTTTATACTCTTGGGTTACCATAACTACGGCCGCCGGAGCAGTAGCGGCGGCAATTGCACCGAAAACAAGAGCAATATAAAAAGGTTGCCTAAAAATCATCCAGGCTGCAAGGGTTACTAAAAACCAAGGGCACAGAGAAGCACTAATAGATATTCCGGTGACTGCTCTTCCTACCCGCCGCAGAGTACTCAGAGAAAAACTCTCTCCTAAACTAAAAGCAATCATGCCGAGGACAATTTGAGAAAAGAAATCAGAGGTAGCCATGAATTTCTCTGAAATCAAATTTAATAGATTAGGTGAGAGAAGAATCCCCAGAACCACATAAGCTGTGATGGTAGGTATTTTAAGTTTTTTGGTTAAGCGCGATGCGAAGAAACTTAAAATGAATATGACGGCTAGGCTTAAGATTGGATTGTCTATCATCAGATATGCTCTTATACGACTTCTTTTTCTTTAAACATTCTCCAGATGATGTCGAAAATTCCCACAATTCCTACAATTCTCTCCTCAGTGTCGACAACAGGCAAGCGCTCTTTCTTATTTAAACGCATGACTTTGTAAGCTTCTTCCAAAGAATCTCCATCCTTAATCGAGATAAAATTAGTATCCATAATGTCATCGACGATTATCAACTCCCCCATAGAGGGAATTGGTTCTAAGTCAAATGCATCTTCATCCATCTCCATAAAGGGGATATTTCGGAATAGCTTTGCCTGAGCTGGTCGCAATAAATCCAGTAGATTCTCCGGGTAGACAACACCGATAAGATGATTATGAGTATCAACAACGGGGATCAAAGGGGTGGTATGGAAGTCTTTGAACATATCGAGAAGGCCTCGCAATGTCAGGGAACGCTTGACTTTGATAATGTCTGTTTTTACAGCTTCAATTACTCGCATTTTTATCACTTCTCGAACTTTCTCACTACCGCAATTACTTCTGCGGCACTATTGGCAGATATAAGAGCCTCTCGAAAAGCGTTGTTCATAAGCAGTTTGGATAGTTCGGCTAAAATCCTTAAATAAAGATTCAGTTCTCCGGGATCTGCCCCCATAAGAAAAATAAGATTCACTTTCTCACCATCTAAAGCTTTAAATTCAATACCAGAAGTTGATCGGCCAAAACCGATAACAAAGCCTTTAACCGCTTTAGTTCTTGCATGAGGTATTCCGACATTGTTGCCAATACCAGTTGAGCCAAGTTCTTCTCTCTCAAGAACATCTCCGATGAAGACCTCTTGGTCTATTATCTTTCCAGCAGCACCTAAAACTCCTGCTACTTCTTTAATGGCACCTTCTTTATCTGTCGCTTTCAAATCAACCAGGCAAAATTTTTCCTTTAAGTAATCTGACACTACCATGACTGCTCTCCTTCTTTCTTTTGTTGCATACCTCCTCCAGATGAATATGCAAGCTGCCCAGACCTTAGATCTAAGCGTATTCTTTTATATTGTCTATTAGCCCGTAACAAAGAAGCTTATCACCTTTGTTAATTGTATCCCCAGCATGAGGAAAAGAAATCAATTGTTCCTTGCGCTCGATAGATAAAACTAAAATATCTTTCTTGATGAACCCGGCTTCAGCTAAAGAAAGCCCGTCTTCCTTGCTTCTAGCGGTTATCGTAAGCTGCGCTAAGCCATAACCCTTGGGAAGTGAAAAAAGCTCTTCTAAGGTCTTCTGCCTTATAAGCCCCTTGGCTACAATCCTTTTTTCAATAAACCTGTTTAAAGCCCGAGAAAAGCCCTTTAAGCTAGTTATCTTATAGAGAATTGTAATAATAGCAAGAATAATTATCGCCTTTGATATGTCAGCTCCTAAATTGTCCTTACCAAAAGAAAGAAATAAACTCGCAATCACCGAGACGATTCCTACCTTACCTAAGACCATAAGCACACTAACGGTCTTGCTGCGGATTTTATCGTCGAGAATTGTTTCGGCAGCAGCTGTCGTAAATCCTGTACCGGTAAAAGCAGAAATTGCTTGGAAACGAGCAGTTTCTTCATCCATCCCTGTAAGTTTTAAAACTACCGTAGCCACTCTCACAATAAAGAAAAAGATAACTACTATTATAACTACTGGTATAACAGCGGACAATAATCCCATTTTATCACCTCATCCGTAAAGCTAGGTCAAATAATGTTTGTACCAAAAAACTCCTGCAAAAAATTATTATTAAAATCGTAATAATCGGCGACAGGTCTATCCCGACCCGAAAACTAAAAGGTAACAATTTCCGTATTGGATAAAGAATTGGCTCAGTTACCTTGTAGAGAAATTGTACTATAGTATTGTAAGGATCAGGATTTACCCAACTTATTAAGGCTCGAATTACGATAAGCCAAGTAAACGCGTTGAAAATAAAATCCAAAATTCTGGCTAAGGCAAATAAAAAATTACTAGCAATAAACATCTTATGTAGATATGCAAATGGGTGAGTGGACTAATCGATTTCCTCTCATCCACTCTTTTGCCCGTTAACTAATTGGTATATAGATTATATGCTAATAAAGAGAGTTGGGCAATAAATTTTTTTGCCGGGCCGGAACGCTTACCCCCTTTTACCAAAACACAAATCAGATAATCCCTGTTCGAAGTAAAAACAATCCCGGCATCATGCACTACCCCTCTCTCCAAACCAGTCTTATGAGCCACAACAACCTCAGACGGTAGATAGCGTGGGAGACGGTCATTTACCTTCTGCTTCCTTAAAAAAGATAAGGCCAACTTAGATAATTTTTGGTTAACCAATCCTCCTCTATAGATCTTCTCCAAGAGATATGAAATATCTGCAGCACTGGTATAATTCTCGATTCCATTCTCCCGTTGCGAGAAATCCATCATTTTCCTTACCAGGATAGTGTCAGTTAATCCTAGCCTTTTAAAAATGCTATTGATATACTTAAAATCTAGAATTCCAATTACCTTATTCGTAGCGGTATTATCGCTTGAAGAAATCATCAACTCTAGAAGCTGAGCAAAAGTAAACTTCCTCGGCAGAGAGAATGCCTTAAGCTTTCCACTACCGCCAGCAACATCTTTCTTTTGTATGGTCACTATCTTCTCCAAAGGGATCTTTTTTTCTCCAACCGCATAGAAAGCTGCGGCTAATATCGGTAATTTTATTAGGCTAGCTGCTGGAAATTGCTTTTGAGCTTTATGTAGCAACTCTGGTTCCGGAAAACCTAACCCTTTTATGATGAATCCATACTCAACTTTTGTATTCTTAAACTTATTTTTGGCAAGAATCCTTACGTCACGGAGAAAAACATCCTTTTCGTAAACTCGCTTCAGCCCTATAAGGGTGTGGCTGAACAAAACAACAGACAGAACAATAACCGCTAAACGAAGAAAAAAAGTTCTTTTTTCCATTATTTTTAGGTAAGCATTCTTTCGCGAGGTTCAATTTTCCAAGGATGTGAAGCAACAAGAACCGCAAGAAAAAGAGTATAAACAAGCCAATCTCGGCCGATTAAGACTATTGCTAAACGCGAATAGCCACCATAAGCAGCGCTGATCTCCCCAACCAAAGAAGAAATAAAAATTGCCAATAAAACTACTGGAGTCACAACCTTTATGCAAAATTTCCACCATCTTCCAACAGCCCAGCTGCTATAATGGTTTATATGCTGAGTTAGCTTTTTAGCCTTATAGACCCAACCGATAATAATACACTCAAATATGGCAGCTAAAACTAATCCGTATTGAGTAAGAAAATGATCAACTATGTCTAGCCAGCAAATTCCACCCTGGGTAGTAAAAATAATTCCGCCAATGAATCCGCTGATACACAATACTGAGACTACGGCTTTACGACGATAGTGGAATTTATCAACCAAACCTGAGGTAAAAGCCTCAATTATAGATATCGAGGAAGATAAACCGGCAATAACTAAACTTCCGAAGAATAAAGCGCCAAAGAGTTTTGGGAAAGCCGGCAGAAGCTCTATTGCCTTAGGAAAGACTACAAAGGCTAAACCTATAGACTCTGAGACAACCTTATCAACCGGCTGAGAAGTTGTAACCGCCATATAACCTAAAACTGCAAAGACTCCAAATCCGGCAAATAATGAGAATAGGCAGTTAACTCCACTGATGATTAAAGAGTCTCTTACGATTTCAGTCTTCTTAGGCAGGTAAGATGCATAGGCAATCATAATGCCAAATCCTAAACTTAAAGTAAAAAATATCTGGCTGAATGCATCCATCCAGACACCAATATCACTGAGCCGGTTAAAATCCGGCTTAAGGTAAACCATAATACCCTCTTTTGCCCCCGGAAGGCTCAAGCCCCAAAAAACAATAATTCCGGTCAAAAGAAATAACAAGGGCATAAAAATCTTATTGGCACGTTCCAGGCCCTTCCTTACTCCGCCAAAAACAATTAACCAATTAAGAAACCACACAATCGCCAAAGAAAATAATATCGGGGTTCTTACCTGACCAATTTGAAAAGGAGAACTACTTTTCATCAAAAATGAATTTTCAAAAAACTGAGCCGGATTTTGGCCCCAGGAAAGATTAAAAGAAAAGAAAAAGAAATTGAGACACCACGAGATGATTACCGAATAATACAGGACTATTCCAAACATTACAAATATAACCTGCCACCACCCTAGCCACTCCCACTTCTTAGAAATACTGGCAAAGGAAGCTGGGGCAGAACCACGCATCTTATGCCCAAGGCCAATTTCCAAAATCATTAAGGGAATTCCAACAATAGCCAAGGCTATAAGGTATGGCAGAAGAAATGCTCCGCCGCCGTTCTTATAACAAAGATAAGAAAAGCGCCAGATATTTCCTAATCCAATAGCTGAGCCGACAGTAGCAAGCACGAATCCAATATGAGTCCTCCATTGAGGCCGATGATGGGCTAAAGGGGTATTCTTCATATATTTACTAGATTATATCAAAAAGAACCCTCCTGGTAAAGCTGATTAGCAATAGATACGTAGTCTTTTAAAGAAAGATTCTCCGGCCGTAAATTCAAATTTAGACCAGCTGATTCAAAAAAACTCTTACTACTCTTCGATAAACTTAAAGCATTTACTATCTTCTTCCGACGCGAAGAAAAGGCCTTGCGGATAACTTTAAAAAGAAAATCTTCATCCTTAACCTTATGTTGAGGCTTACTGTAAAAATTAATTTTAGAAAATGTAGAGTCAACTTTAGGTGTTGGATCAAAGGCTGAAGCTTTGATATCGAAGATGCTCTCTACCTTTGCGTAATACTGGGCATAACAACTTAGGAAGCTATAATTGTCACCAGACGGACTAGCTGTCATCTTTTGAACAAATTCCTTCTGAAAGGTAAAGTAAGCTATCTCGATATACTTTCGATAATTAATGAGATGTTTGACTAGTTTACTGCTTATCTGATATGGCACGTTACCAAATACAGTTATTTTCTCCCCTAACTCCGGGAGCGGAAACTTCAGAATATCAGCGTGGATAATCTTAACATTATTTTTTTTACGGAATTTTCTTCTTAAAAAATCACAGAAGCGCCGATCAACCTCAATACAATAAAGATTCTTTGCCCCCTCGGCCAAAAGCTCACTAATTGCTCCCTTACCAGGGCCGATCTCTAAAACCTGTTTATCCTTAATGTTTAAACTATCGAAAATCTTGTGGATACATTCGGTATCGGCGAGAAATACCTGACCAAATGCGCGCAACTGTTTCATCGGGATAATTTTGATGCTAGCTTAATTGCCTCAAGCATAGAAGAATGAAAGGCCGTTTGCCCTTTCCTTACTATATCGTAGGCTACACCATGAGCCGGCGAAGTCCTTACAATTGGTAGGCCTAAAGTCAGATTTACTCCGCTATGAAAAGAAAGCAACTTAAAGGGAATCATTGCTTGGTCATGATAAGCAGAGATAATGCAATCATATTGCTTTAGACTATCCCTAGTAAAAATAGTATCAGCTGGGTAGGGTCCAAAGGTTAATTTTTTAAACTTCTTCTTTGCTTGAAGAATTTTATTCTCCTCATCCCCAATAAAAGTATTCACCCCAGCGTGAGGATTCACTGCACAAAAAGCAATTCGAGGGTGCTTTAGCTTAAATTGGACTTGTAAAGATCTATAGGTCAAAGAAAGCAAATTGTAGATATCTTCCTTAAGTAAAGAAGATGATACCTTTCTTAAACTAATATGCCTGGTTGCCATAACTACCTTTAGCGAAGATGACACCATCATCATGGCAAAATTGTTGACCTTAAAATAATCGGCTAGATATTCAGTATGACCGCTAAACTTTCCTAAAACAGAACTTACTGCTTCTTTGGATAAGGGAGCGGTAACAAGGCGTTTTATCTTCTCCTTGCTTATTAACTCTAAAGCCTTATTAAGATAACTTAAACTGGCTTTCCCGCTCAGGCGAGAAGATTTTCCTTTTTTGACTCCCTGAATACCAGGAGTATCTAAATCGATGAAATTAATTCTATTTTTTACTTTCTTATAAATTGGCAATTTTTGAAATATCTTCTGATCACCAACCACAAAGAATTCGAGTTTATTCGTATCGATACTCTCAATAGCCTTTAAGGTGATAAACGGACCACAGCCGGCGGGATCTCCGGAACTAATAACAAACTTCTTTCTACTCATAGTAATTCTTTACTATTGCGTCCTCCCTCAGCTGGCCTACCCATTGATTAAACTTCTCTCTAAATTTGACATCCCAGAGGTAGTCATGAATTGCTTGTTTTACCGTTTCCAGGGGAAGTTGCTCCGGTAAAACTTTCTCTTCTAAAAAAATCAGATGGAATAAGTCACCGACTTTTTTAATTTTATGTTCTTTAACCCCTAAACCATCAATAATTTCGGATATGCCTGGCTTCAACTCATCCTTATTTACTTCTAATTTTATCAACATATCGTCATATTGAGCTACGGCTTTGATGATACCCTCTTCTTCAATAAGATTAGATATTTTCCCCACGACACTCGCCTCAGTTGACTTTGCAATATAAACAACGTAGCTAAGGGGCGGGTAAAACTCCTCGGGATGCTTAGAATAATAACTGCTTATCTCTTTAGGCAAAACGCTCACCCAAGACCTTACGTGTTTATCAACAATGTCTCTTAGCAGGTATTGGTCTTCAATTTTTCTTCGTAAAAGAGCGATGGTAAGTCCTTTCTTGGTTAGCGATTCTTCAAAATCTTCACGGGTGGGATGAGAAGAGACTAGCTGTTCGACTTTGCTCTCTACGCGGAAAGGGACAATTCTCATACCCTCTTGTTTAGCTTTATCTAAAATAAGGATATCTTCAATTAATCTCTCCAAAGCTTCAGCTTTAAACTCCTTATCGTCAACCGAGATTCTCTGGTTATTATCGCTAAAAAACCGATAAGAAAGAATTTTACAGTACTCGTCCAAATCCCGAGAAGTAATAATGTGATTGTTTACCTTAACAATTATCTTACTTACTTCTTCGCCACAGACGTTAAAGGAAAAGATTAATGACGCAATAACTAAAAAAACCTTCGGTCTCATAACTGCCCCTCCTTGTAGGTGTTTTTAAGAGCCAACGCCGATCTTGAACGCAAGCTTTAGATATTCTATCTCTTTTTTAAGCAGGCGGCAATACAAATCAAAGCCTACCATCCAAACAAAACCATGTTGTTCTTTGCCTAAAATATTTCCGGCACCTCGTAATTCCAAATCAGTCATCGCAACTTCAAAACCGGCACCAAGATGCGAAAATTCACAAATATGTTCCAGCCGCTTAGCAGCGTCTTGAGGAATTGCACGCGCACTGGGGATTATTAAGTAAGCGAATGCCTGTAGGTTAAACCTACCTACCCGGCCTCTTAGCTGATGTAAATCTGCTAAGCCAAATCTATGGGCATCATTAATGATTATTGTATTAGCCGTTGGGATATCTATACCGGATTCAACAATAGCTGTTGAAAACAGGCAATCGATTCTTTGGTTAATAAAATCCATCATAACCTTTTCCATTGCCTGCGTAGGGAGCCTTCCATGAACAAGACCTATCCTTACCTCTTTGGGCAAAACCCTTCGTAGTGACCGCTCAATTCCTTCAATGGTTTCAATCCGGTTATGAATAAAGAAAACTTGTCCGCCGCGTTTTAGCTCTTTAACTATTATCTCTGCTAGATTATTGACATTATACTCGATGACTTTAGTCTTAACTGCTATCCTTTCTTTAGGCGGTGTCCGTATCATCGATATACCTCTTAATCCAATTAAGCCCATATAAAGAGTGCGCGGGATAGGCGTTGCGGTTAAAGTAAGGATATCAATATTTACTTTGAGTTTTTTTATTTTTTCCTTATGGGTAACTCCGAATTTATGCTCCTCGTCGATAATTAAAAGGCCCAAATCCTTAAAACTAACGTCATCAGATATAAGACGGTGGGTACCAACTATGATATCAACCTTTCCTTCGCTTAATTTCTTTAAAATCTCATTTTGTTCATGCTTAGTCCTAAAACGCGAGAGCATCTCGACATAAAAAGGAAAGTCCTTCAACCTTTTGACTAAATTGGTATAGTGCTGATAGGCAAGTATCGTAGTTGGTACTAAAAATGCCACCTGTTTACCACTCTCAACTCCTTTAAAAGTAGCCCGCATGGCAACTTCAGTCTTACCGTAACCAACATCGCCACAGATAATTCTGTCCATACACCCAGCCTCTTGCATATCAACCTTGACTTCAGCAGTTGACTTTACCTGATCTTCGGTCTCCTTATAAGGAAAACTCTTCTCAAATTTCCTCTGCCACTGACTGTCCGGTATATACTTGAATCCTCCTATTACCTTTCTCTGGGCTTCCATCTTCAATATCTCTAAGGCAAAAGCCTTTATCCCTTTTTGAACTTTTTCCTTTATTCGCGTCCATTCCTTTGAGCCTAAACGTGAGAGGCGCGGCCGCTTCAGGGAAAAGCCAGTGTATTTCTGGACAAGATGAGCGTCTTCCTTTGAAACATAAAGCTTATCTTTCTTGTCATACTCTATCTCAAAGTAATAATCTTCTTTCTCTCTAACAGCCAGTAACTTTACTCCACAAAACTTACCGATTCCGTAACGACTATGGACAACGTAATCACCTTTTTTTATCCGCAAAACTGCATCAAGAGGAAGGTCTTCTGAGGTATATCGCTTAGCTTTCTTCAGATGAGGGATAACAATTAAAAGATCGTAATCAATTATCTTTCTGTTAAGCGCCTTATCGAAGCTGTAAATCTTTGCTATAGTTTCAAATTCCCATTCAACTCTCAAGGGGAAGTTAAAATTTACCGGGTAAAGCTCTAAGCTATCCCCGGTGAGAGCAAAATCCCCTTCCTCAACCGCTGCATCGACGCGACGATAGCCTAGGGAAATAAGCTCGCCAATAGCGTGCTTAAGAGGCAATTCTTTATGCCTATAGATTTTTAGTGTTTTAAACACGAGACTTTCTAAAAAGGAGAACTAAGGGAGCAGCTATATAGATTGATGAGTAGGTACCGGCAATAATACCTACTAAAAGCGTAAAAGAAAAACCCTTTAGAATTTCTCCACCTAATGAAAAAATCGAAACAACCACCATCAAAGTAGTCAGTGATGTGATAATCGTTCTTGAAAGTGTACTGTTTATAGCTAAATTAATGATCTCGCTTAAAGATACTTTTCTCAGGCGTGGAGAGGTCTCGCGTATACGATCATAAATAACTATAGTATCGTTTATCGAATAACCGGCAATGGTCAACAATGCAGTCACAGTCAGAAGATTAACCTCATATCCGGCAAAACAAAGCGCGCCTAGGCTAATAAGGACATCATGAAAAAGAGCAACTACAGCCGCAAAAGCAAAATCAAAGTGTTTAAACCTTAAGCCTACATAAATAAGTATACCTAGAAGAGATAGGGCTATTGCTAAATAAGCCTTTTTTTTCAAAATCTTACCTACAGCCGGACCAACGGTAGTTGCCTTTAACTCTTGAACATTTTCAAAGTTCTTTTTCAGAACCTGATCAATTTCTGAAGCGACGTCCGAAGCGCTTTTAATACTTATCCCTCCGGAAATATCCTTAAATTCCTGGATAGCTACCTCACTAAAACCCTCTTTCTTTAAAACATCCCTTAAAACTTCAGTATCAGCCGGAGGGCTAATCTGATACTCAAGCATCTGCCCACCTTTAAAGTCTATGCCATAAACATCATCACCTCGAGAATAAAAGTTAAATAGACCTACTACCACGGCAATCAAAGAAAGAACAATACAAAAGCCTTTAAGTTTTACGAAGTTAATCTTAGGAGCTGATACCAACGAGAGCATTGCCAAGCTTCTTAGCTTTAAATCTAGAAGGAAAGAAAAGATTGTTCGCCCGATGAATACTGAAGTAAATATACTGGCTATGATTCCCAAGGAAAGAGTGGTTGCAAAGCCTTTTATTGGGCCGGTTCCATAGATAAAAAGAAATAGCGCAGCAATAAGAGTGGTGATATTGGCATCGATAATTGTCCTCTTAGCCCGATTAAAACCGTTTTTGATAGCAATGCTTAAGGGTTTATGTAGCTTTAGCTCCTCCCTTATTCGTTCAAATATCAAAACATTGGCATCTACAGCCATGCCAAGAGTCAAAATCATACCGGCAATGCCAGGCAGAGTTAAGGTACCTTTAAACAGTTGCAATCCAGCCAAGATAAATAAAAGATCTAAAATAAGGCATATAACTGTAATAACACCGCCGAGAAGATAATACACCAGAACAAAACCTATCACTAAAGCTGCGCCAAGTATTATAGATTTTACCCCTCTATCTATAGAGTCAGAACCTAGGAGCGGACCAACACTCCTCTCCTCTTGAACTATCAAAGGAATTGGCAGGGCACCGGAGTTTAATACTGTTACGATTAGCCTAGCGTCATCGAGAGAAAAATCCCCTCTGATCCGAGCTTCGCCGCTTAATATAGGCTCATCAATTCTCGGAGCACTCTTGACTGTTCCGTCCAGGACAATTGCCAGAACTTCTCCGACCTTATCTTCAGTAACCTTGGCAAACTTTCGTGAACCTTCAGGGGTAAAGCTTAATGTTGGCTCAGAACCGCCATAGGCATTGAATCCTAGGTAGCTTTCGGAAAGGTCAGAGCCCATCATAACCGGCTCTTTATGAAGCAATAGCTGATTATCCTCGTACTCTTTAAGCTCGTACCCTTCGGGTACTCCCCCGGCTCTGGCTTGAGATATCTTTTCGGTATCGCTCTCGACTAATTTAAACTCTAACTTTCCAACCTCTTTCAGCCGATCGATTATTCCTCGATCGATAACGCCGGGAACCTGAACCAGAATGGAATTATTACCCTGCACCTGGATGGAAGTTTCTTTAACTCCATAGGCATCAATTCGAGTACGTATCTTCTCTACTGCTGCTCCGATTGCATCAGGAATTTTTTCGGCAGAAATAGTTGAGGTGTCGGCTCGCAGCAAAACATACATCCCACCTTTTAAATCGAGCCCTAAATTTATATTCTTCTCTAAAGGAAAAACGTAGAAAATACTGAAAGCTACTAACCCTAAGATAATAATGCTTCTTAATTTTAGATCTGCGCGTTTAATCATTATCGAGCTTTCCGTACATGAGCGATTGAATTCTTCTCAATCTCTATCTTTGTATTCTCATCAACTCTGACAACGAAGGCCTTCTCTTTCACATTAACAATCGTTCCGTAGATACCTCCGGTAGTAACAATCTCATCATTCTTTTTCAAATCTGCAATCATTGCCTGATGTTCTTTTTGTTTTTTTTGTTGGGGCCTTATGATTAAGAAGTAGAAAACAAGAAAAATAAAAATTAATGGTATGAAATTTAAAATTCCTGCGTTAGGGGCTGCTTGCATCTTAACCTCCTTATTTTGGGATTTATTTAGGGTTTAGGATTCCTCTCTAGGATTTAGCCTGTGTGGCTAAGCTTTTCTTTTTGTATCTCTTAAACAAAGTAGCGACGGTCTCAGTTGGCTTTGCGCCTTTTTTTATCCAAGTTTCATATTCTGAAATCTCAAACTTCAAAAGCTTGCGCGAAGGATCATAATACCCCAGCTGAGCGACAAATTTTGATTCCCGTGCGCTCTTTGCTTCAGATACCACAATCTTATAGTGATACCTTCTTTTAACAGATTTTCCTGGCCTACGTAGTCGAATTTTAAGCATATTTTTTCCTCCTACTCATCATAATCATCAGCAAAAATATATTCCGGCCTTATCAAAGGTTTATAGGTCGGAATAAGAAAAGTCACTACCTCGTACGATCCAACAATTGCTCTTCCTAAAAAATAGGCAAACCCTTTAAGGGGTCCCCAGGTTACTCCGGCAAGTTCCCCGCTTAGCTCATGGTTTTCTGCTTCTTTCACCTTAACCATTTGCCGTGGTATTTCTACCCACCCCATAGAAGCATTAATTACACCCCGGGCAAACTTACTTAACGGGTTGTAATCTCGAGCGTATACCAGGAGAGAGCACAGTTGAAAAATAATCATTAAAAAACATATTTTCCTATACATCTTCACTTTCCTTTAAAAATAAGCTATTTTTTCCCAGAAGACCCAACCGCCAGCTCAAGAGCTAACATTTGAGCCTTTGCTTTGCTAACTGTTTCCTTATACTCACTCTCAGGAACCGAATCAGCCACTATACCTGCTCCAGCTTGGATATAGGCTCGATTACCCTTAAACACTATTGTTCTGATTATTATACACGTATCTAGGCTCTTTGTGAAGGAAAAATATCCTACTGAGCCGGCATAAATGCCCCTCTTTTCCGGTTCCAGCTCATTAATTATCTGCATTGCCCGTACTTTAGGCGCTCCACTAACTGTTCCGGCCGGAAAGCAACTTATCAGAGAAGAAAAGATATTTTCTTTACGACTCAATCTTGCTCTTACCTCGCTAACAATATGCATTACATGAGAAAACATCTCGACATTCATAAAGGTAGAAACGTTAACCGTCGCTTTCTCAGCAATCCTCCCTAAATCATTCCGAGCTAAGTCAACTAACATAATATGCTCAGCCTTTTCCTTGGGATCGCCCAACAAAGACTTCTCCAATTTTTTATCTTCGGCCTCATCTTTACCTCTTTTTCTAGTACCAGCAATAGGTCGAGTAATTAGTTCATTGTGTTCGCACCGCAAAAGCATTTCCGGCGAAGAACCAGCAATTTTCGTCTTCTCGAAATTCAAATAGAACATGTAGGGAGAAGGATTAAGTATCCTTAGGTACCTGTAAGCCATAAATGGGTCCTCTTCAAACTTAGCAGAGAACCTCTGAGAGATAACAGTTTGGATCATCTCTCCCTCTTTTATATATTTCTTGGCCTTCTTAACGGCAGTGAGAAAATCCTTTTTCTCAAAATTAGACTCCATCCTGAGTTTAGACGGCTTAAACAATAAATCCGGCAATCGGTAGGGAGTAGTAATTTTCTTGCAAGTCTTAACCAGGATCTCTCGCTCTTGAGCGTAAAGCTTGTCTAATACTGCCTTAGTATCTACAACAACGAAAGAAAGAACTTCGATCTGCTTCATCAAATGGTCAAAAATTACCAAAAACTTGGGAAGAACAAAGTAGGAATCGTAGGTATTTAAAGAATCGGGTAAATCCTTACCTATTGGTTCATAAAATCTGATAACATCATAGCCAAGGTAACCCACAAAGCCCCCAAAAAAACGCAAATTTTCCTTAGGGGCAACCTTGTATTGACTCATTATTCTCTTTAACTCTAGACAAGGGTCTTTTTTGGTTAAGAAGGAACGCGACCTTTTATTCTTAATATGAATTCGCTTGCCCTTGCTTTTAAATGTGACTATCGGCTCAAAACCTAAGAATGAAAAGCGGCATATCTTCTCTTGGCCCTCTACTGATTCCAGAAGAAAACTCTCCCCCTTGATAGTTTTTTCAAGACTACGATAGACGGAAAGAGGGGTATGGCAATCTGAGAAAAACTTACATGAGAAAACAATTAAGTTATTCCTTTGTGACAGTTTTCGAAATTGCCCTAAGGTAGGATTTATTTTATTAAACGAAATTTCTTTTTTTGCCATATATTTTAAACTAACCTTCGAAAAAAACAACTCCACTCGCCTGTGTGGCAAGCAACACCTTTCTGAGTTACCCTTATTAATAAAGCGTCTTTATCGCAATCATAGTACACCTTCTTTACCTTTTGAGTACACCCACTGGTTTCACCCTTACGCCAAAAAATCTTTCGAGAGCGGGAGTAAAAACAGGTTCTCTTCTCGTCTAAGGTAATTTTTAAAGAATTTCTATTCATGTAAGCAACCATTAAAACGTCTCCGGTTTTATCGTCTTGGACGATTGCCGGGATAAGCCCGTTCTGGTCAAACTTTAAGCTAGGAATTCTTACTGTCTTTTTCTTCTTCCCCTCTGACTTTTTTCTTTTTATTTTTTCCTTCATACCCTCACCTCAATTCCCTTTTTATTGAGATAATCTTTTATCCTTTTGATGCTGATTTGTCGATAGTGAAATATCGAGGCTGCTAATCCAGCGGTAGCCTTGGTCTTTTTGAAAACATCAAGAAAATCCTTGAGTTTACCAGCTCCTCCAGAAGCAATCACCGGTATCTTCACCGCCTCGGATATTGCCTTAGTTAATTTTATATCAAATCCATCCTTAGTGCCATCATAATCCATGCTGGTAAGGAGAATCTCACCAGCGCCTAATTCCTCTGCTTTCCGCGCCCACTTCAAAGCATCCAAGCCAGTTGGTGTCCTCCCGCCGTTAATGTAAACTTCCCAACCACTTCCCTTTGATTTTGCATCAATAGCCACGACTACACACTGACTCCCGAAAACCCTTGAAGCCTCCTTGAGCAATTGAGGATTTTTCACAGCAGCAGTATTCAATGACACTTTTTCTGCTCCAGCCAAAAGTAATTTGCGTATATCTGCGACCGAGCTTACTCCGCCTCCGACAGTAAAAGGCATAAATACAACCTGAGAAATCCTTTTAACCAGATCAATAGTTGTGGACCGTCTCTCTACGCTAGCAGTAATATCTAAGAAAACCAACTCATCTGCACCTTGGTTCTCGTAAAATTTAGCATTCCTTATCGGATCGCCAGCATCCCGCAGATTAACGAAATTAACCCCTTTTACTACCCTTCCCTTATTGATATCTAAGCATGGAATAATTCTTCTTGCTAACATAGCCTAAATTATACCATAACTCTAAGGAAATTAAAGCAAATTAAGCCCCCGGTATCATTTTAGGGAAAAACTATGCAAAAATTAGAATAAACCTTTAAAATATTGACTCTTTCTAAATGTATGGTAGGCTAAAGGTAAGGAAAATAAGCTCGGAGAAGAAGTAATGCCACTATTTTCGTATGTTGTTAGAGATAAATTAAAAAAAGTCCTAAAAGGTACTGTTAAAGCAGACTCCGAAGAGACCCTGAGAAGACGCTTTCATAAACAGGGATATTTAGTTTTTTCTATTAGCAAGGTAAACAAAACTAGCGCTTCAATAGGAAGTTTGAAGCTTGGTAAACTGCTATTAATACTCATCCTTATCGGCGGAGGTTATTTCCTCATAAACCCCATTAATGAATTAGTCTCCAAATTCAAAGAAAAAAAACACGAAGCCCCACTAGAATCCTCTGCCAAAGAAGCACCGGTTATTGAAACACCGGAAATCGTTACAAAAGAGACCATTCACGAACCTGAGCAAGATATAATTATCGAAGCCGTAGCGGAACCTCAACAACTCCAAAACGAAGGAACAATTGTAATTGCACTTAAGGGCACTGGAAAACCGAGAGCGCCAAAGACGGCATCAAAGGAATCAAACAGTTTGTATGATGAGATAGTGCGAGAATATCGACAGGCTTTTAAGACAACGGGGAGTAAATCTACTTACAGAAAGATAATAAGCAAAGCTCAGAGAGCCCTCACCGGAAGAGGAAAAACTTCCGGTCAAATCAAGATGTTAAGAGATATCATAACTAATTGTCGCGAAAAACTCCGCAGCCCTTAAATAGCTCCTCAGCCACACTTCAATGCGACCCAATCTCCAAGATAATGAGTTGAAGTTATAACTATTGAAGCAATTAAAAGGTGTTCGCCGATTACCTTCCAAGGGCTTGCGTTTTGCTCCTTAGATATTCGGTAGCTGAGTATGGCCAGCATCAAAAATCCCCAGGTTATGCTTACCATGATAGCAGTTGAAAGTTCTAGCAACAAGACTGGGACAACAAAAGTTAGAGAAAAAGCAAACTTTGAAAAAAAAGTTGATATCGTTGATGCCCAAATCTGTTTAGTAGTGTGCCGGTTCTCAAATTCTTCAGCAACATGTATTCCTAAAGCATCAGAAAAGGCATCGGCTATAGCGATAATTAATATGCCTCCGATAACTGCAAGCCTTGAACGGGTACCGGAATGCAGGCCGACCATCAACCCCAGGGTTGTAATTATTCCTGAGGTTATGCCAAAGCTAAGTCCGACTTTAAATGAATGCTGCATCTTATAACAAAAGTAGCCCCAACGAGATTTGAACTCGTGTCTCATGGCTGAGAACCATGTGTCCTAGGCCGTGCTAGACGATGGGGCCATATTTTCTATAATTGTAACTATAAACCTTGATATGTCAATTTATTTTTAAGCAGCGAACTCAAGAGTAAGACCGTCGTGAGCAAACTGTATATCTTGACTAAGCTCTTTATTTAGCTCCCCTTCTAAAAGATGCGGATTCTGCTTTAGCATGGTCATGCCAAAGTGGGTTAAAATTGCTTTTTTAGGCTTAATGTTCTTAATAATCTTTATCGCATCTTCTAAGCACAGATGCTCAAACTTATCGCATCTTTTGTAAAAAACTACATTGAGCACAAGAATCGTAGAATCTTTATAAAGATTGATTAAATTATCGAAATACCTGGTATCAGAAATAAAAGAGATTACTTCCGTCCCCAAATAAAATTTTAGCCCATAAGTTTCAACTGAATGAAGATTCTTAATGGGAATTTTAAAATTCACATCCTTTACCTTAAACTCCCCTTCCTTTAAAATTGTAACTTTCCTAGGATGGCTTCTAAGGTAAGAATAAATTACCCCCTCCTCACCCAAAGCATCCGAAGGAACAAACACCACACCCTTCTTTTTAAACCCGCCCTCAGTCATGGCTTCAATCATCGCATTCACATCGTTGCTATGATCTAAATGCTTGTGAGTCAAGATGATAGCGTCTAAACTTTCAGGGTTAAGTTTTCCTTGGCTACTACAGCACTTAACCAGGCTGCCTGGACCAGGATCAATAAGGATGTTGGTTTCCTTATATCTCAACCAAATTCCTCCTGATGAACGCAGCTGTTTCATTACTACGAAACGCGCTCCGGCAGTACCTAAAAACTCTATGAAATCCATCTTTTTATTTAATTTTTAGGGTTTGTTAAGCGGCGGATGAGACTGAAGCCATTTATGATACACGATAACATAAAATATTCCCCCGATAATACCCATAGATATTAAGAAAACTAGATTAAGCAGGGAAATGCCCAAACCAATGCTCTTTTCAATCCCGACTAGAGAAAAGAAGTAAACCGCTGAGGCTTCCCTTGTGCCGGCTCCAGCAATTGTGATTGGAATAAGAGAAATTGCTGCAACGATTGGAATCACAATAAAGAAATAAATAGCACCTAAGCTTACACCAAATGCCCGAGATATAACAAAAAAAGCTGTCGGTAAAAGAAGTTGGATCGGTAAGGAAAAAAGGAAACTTTTAGCAAAAACTTTGGGGTTAGTTCTGAAAAAATATAGTTTATCATGGAAAGATATTAGTTTTTTTTCGAAACGTGGCTTCTTCTTAAATACTCTAGCCAAAAACCGGAAGAAAGATTTACTAAATATAGCTAGAGACGAAAATCCGGCAATTACGCAAAGAAAAAACAACGCGATAACAACACCTTCGTTTGGCACAATGCTTCTACCAAAAATAAAAGCAAACAGAGCGACTATGGTAAGTGCGATCGCACCGCTAAACCTATCCATAAGCACTGACGAAGCAACCTTGCCAGTATCGCCATGGCGACGAGATATGCAAAAACTCCTGAACACGTCACCGGCAACAAATGAAGGAAAAAAAAGATTCAAGAAAAGACCGCAAAGGTATGAATAGAATGCTTCACGAGTAGAAATATTAATTCCTAATGAAGAAAGCAGGAATCTCCAACGAAATACACCAATTGTTTGGCAAAGAACGAAGATAAAAAAACCAAGAACAAGATAACCTTTCTTAGAATCTTTATAAACCGACACTAATCTTTCGTAAGGAACGAATTTAAAAATGGCGACTAGAATTGCTGCGGTTGCTAAAAGCCTAAATAGAAGAAATTTCTTTCCCTTCACGCTTACTCCTAAACACTTATATAGTGCCCTTTAAAATACTTATAAGCACTCAGTGCTGCAATCGCACCTTCGGAGGCGGCAGTTATTAGTTGTTTCAATGGCCTCCTGCGACAGTCACCACAAGCCCAGATAAAGTCAACTGAACTCTGCATCTCCTCATTCGTAGCAACAAAACCCTTCTCCTGCGAAACTATATCCTTAAACATTCCAGTATTAGGTTGAATGCCAATTGCCACAAACAATCCTGCTGCGAATAAAGTTTGGCTCTTCCCATCTTTGGTTCTCTTGATAACTACTTCTTTAAGAAAATTATCCCCTTTTGCTTCTTCGACTACACTATCAAAGACAACCTGAATATTATCTCTGGCCAAGAGCTGCTTTTTTAAATACTCCATAGCCCGCAATTCATTGCGTCGGTGGACTAAGGTAACTTTCTTTGCAATCTCAGCAAGGTATAAGGCTTCCTCTACGGCGGTATTTCCGCCACCGACAACAACCAGATCTTTACCTTTAAAGAAGAAACCGTCACAAACGGCGCAATAAGATACGCCTTTACCGAGGAATTCAACTTCCCCTTCAAATCCCAATTTTGCAAAATTTGCCCCAGTCGCAATAATAACTCCCTTGGCAGAATAAACACACTCCGATGTATGTAAAATGACCCTTTCGCCCTCCAGCTCAACTTTTGAAATTTCTTGGCTAGTAATATCGATTTTTAGCTCCTCTAAGGTCTTGGCCAGATTTTGGGCTAACTCTCTACCGTTGGTGCCAGTTTTTAGGCCGATATAGTTATCGATTCCTTCCATTAACAGCAATTGCCCACCAACGCCCTTGGCTTCAAAAATAGAGAATTCTAATCCGGCACGTTTAGCGTAAACAGCCGCAGCTACCCCAGCGATACCAGCACCGATTATAGCTAATTCGATTTCTTTTTTCATTTTTTCTTGCAGACAGAAAGATAATTCTTTACAGAACGATCGTAGGTTGCTTCTGCCTCCGGAGGGAATAAACAACCGGGAAGTTCATTGTTAGATAAATGGTAACGCAAACACTCGCAACAGGCCCCTTTTCTCGAACATGAAGGGTAGGTACAGGTACAAAAATTAATATTACTGTTTTTGTTTTCGCACTTCATCTTTTGTCCTCCGAATGATTTCTCGTAATTTCGGGTAAACCTTTGCTCTCTTCCAAAAAGAGACTCTATCGGTGAAAACAGTTCCCTCAATATGATCAATCTCATGTTGAAAAATAACTGCTAAAAAACCCTCAGCTTCTATCTCTACCGCTTTTCCTTGCTCATTAAGGGCTGAGACCCAAACCTTGCTATTTCTCTTTACTTCAAGTTCTAACCCGGGAAAGCTTAAACACCCCTCAGGGAAACTTACCGAACCTTCTCTTTTTACAATTTCTGGATTAACTAATTTAAAAATGTGGTTTTCGACTTCAATTACAATCAGGCTTAAATCTAGGCCGGCTTGATTTCCGGCTAAACCAGCACCACCGCTAACCCGCATAAGAGAAAGCATCTGATCAAGCAGACACCTCACCTTTTCATCTACTTTACCTACTTTCTGACACCTTTTCCGTAAAATACCTTCAGGCCAAGCGTATATTCTTAATTTTGTTTTGCTCATCTAACTCTACGCACTTTCCCTTCAAATTTTTTAGTTCTTCTGCTTGGTACAATCCATAAGATATAATCACTATTTTGTCCCCTTTAAATCCTAAACGAGCTGCCGGGCCATTAAGGCAAATTGCGCCGCTACCCTTGCCTCCCTTAATGACATAGGTCTGCAAGCGTACGCCATTGTTGAGATTTAAAACATCTACTCTTTCTCCCTCTTTTAAATCGGCTGCTTCCATTAAGCTCTCATCTATGGTTATACTTCCTTTATAATAAAGCTGTAAATCACTTATAGTTGCGTAATGAATCTTTGACTTAAGCATTATTCTCATCATTGCTTACTCCTCTTTCTTTTTATCAACTCATAGGTTAGATTAGCAATCATTAACTCCTCATCAGTAGGGATAATCAAAACCTTTGTCCTGCCGTCACAAACCTTTAAAACATCCCTCTTTATAATATTGACTAGTTTGCCAGAATGTTCACCAATGCCGCCGGTAATACATACAGCATCTGGTCGACCAAGAATAAAATAGTATGCACCAATATATTTTTTAAGCCTATAGATAAACATGTCGTAGGCTAACTTAGCCCGGCGGTTTCCGCTCTTAACAGCCTTCTTCAAAGTACGAAAATCATTGCTTAAGCCTGATATTCCTAAAATTCCGCTCTTCTTGTTCAAAATCTCACCCATCTCAATAGGTGTTAGCTTTTCCTTCTTCATAAGATAAAAAACTGCTGCTACGTCAATGTCACCGGAACGTGTCCCCATCATTAATCCTTCAAGAGGAGTAAAACCCATTGAAGTGTCGATCGATCTGCCTCTATCAATAGCAGTAAGACTACATCCATTTCCAAGATGACAAGTAATCAATTTTAGCTTGTTCAGAGGCTTTTTCAAAACTTTACCTGCTTGGGCAGCTACAAATTGATGAGAAGTACCATGAAACCCATATTTTCGTATTTTATATCTCTTGTAATAGCTGATTGGCAAAGGATACATAAATGCATGTTCAGGAATGCTCTGATGAAAGGCAGTATCGAATACAGCTACCTGTGGTATCTGGGGAAATATTTTTCGGCAACTAACGATTCCGGCTAAATTTACCGGGTTATGCAATGGTGCCAATGGGGCGCATTCTTTTATCTTCTCTACTACCCTTTGATCAATCAAATGTGGCTGAGTAAAAGTTTCTCCTCCATGAACAACTCTATGACCTATAGCTGAGATCTCACTTAAACCAGAGATAGCTCGTTTTTTTAGGATATTAGCTACTAAAACCTCTACTCCCTGACGATAGTTTTTAACTTGAGACTTTTCCTCACCAATCCTCTCAATGACCCCCTTGACAAGCAGGATTTTTGACGGAAAATTATAAAGTTTATATTTTATCGAGGAACTACCGCAATTTATAACTAAGACTTTTGTGCCTGGCTTTTTTTTGGATTTTAAACTCATAAAAATGAATCGCCTCTTCTTTTTCTATTAAGCCTCTTCTTTCTTTTGAGCTCTAATCACTGTAATAGCTGTACAATCAATAATATCCTCAACATCACAGCCACGGGAAAGATCACTGCAAGGCTGCTTTGTCCCTAAGATTATCGGACCAATAGCCCTGGCTTTAGCTAATCGTTGAGTCAACTTATAGCAGATATTGCCCGCATCTAAATTAGGGAAGATTAAAACATTGGCTCTTCCAGCAACTTCGCTCTCGCCTAACTTTCTTGAAGCTATTTCCGGAACCAATGCACTATCACCTTGTAACTCTCCATCAATTAAAAATCCGCTCTTTTTAGCATTAGCTATCTCGACTGCTTCTTTTATCTTGTCGACCCACCTTCCCTCAGCGCTGGCCTTAGTTGAAAAACTCAAAAGAGCAACTCTGGGAGTGATTTCTAAAACATCCTTAGTAAACTGGGCGCTAGAGATTGCAATATTGGCAAGTTGCTCACTAGTCGGATAGGGGATCACCCCACAATCAGCATATACAAAAACCCCTCTTTCACCGTGGGAGCAATTAGGAATTGCCATAATAAAACAACTTGAAACAATCCTTGCTTCCTTATCAACCTCTAGACAATTAAGTGCTGTTCGTACTACTGCAGAGGTAGTAAACTTTGCCCCGGCAACAAAACCATCAGCGTAGCCATAACGAGTCATCATTGTTCCATAACAAAGAGGATTCTCCATTAACTCCCTAGCTTCCTCAAAGGTAACGCCTTTAACTTGCTTACGCTCAAAGAAAAGATTAGCAAATTCCTCCTGTTTCTCCGGCTCAAGATTATCTTGGGTAAGCAATAAAGGCTTGGCTATCCCTTCGTTCTTAATGCGCTCTACCGCCTCAACGACTCTCTCATCATTGGCCTCGGGAAAAACAATTACCTTAGGATTCTTTTTAGCTCTTTCTCTCAAGTTTTGGACAACGCTCTCCATAATAATTACTCCTTTTTACTCTTCGAAATACCTTTAGATTACTCTATACAAGAATGAATATTACCACAAATCACTTGTTTTTTCAAGCGTCTCTAGAAATCGAGGGAATCTAGGCCTGAAAAGATAAAAGAAGAGATTTGTCCTTAATAGTCAGGTGGGTCGCCTCGGCAATTACTTTAAGTGTTTCAACATTCTTAGCCAAAGTAGCTTTGGATACATCTGCCAGGGCAAACTCATAAGAAGATGCCGTAAGCAAAAGATAAAAGGTGTCCTTACTCCCAAATGCGGCCTGGTAAGATTGATGATTCCAATCACTCCCGATGAAGACTAAAACTCGACTCTCCGGTAGGCTTCTACTAAAAGCCTTTCGTATTGATTCTCTTGTTTCTGGGCTAGGGTAAAAATAAAGAACAACCTCTATGAAACGATACTCGGGTTTAATAAGCTTTTTCACTTCGCTAATGGCATCTTCTAAGTTCACTTCTTTGCCACTCCTAGCTTTTTGTCCCCTATCTTCCAACATACGCATCTGTTGCTTATACTTCTCAACAAAACCTTGGCTGACAAAATTAATTTTTCGCTGGGCAGAATAGTAGGCGATGAAGACTTGAAAAAAATACATCTGACTAATTAAGGATACTAAAGGGTTGTCAACCTCTAAGCCTAATTCAAGGGGAAAGAACATCTCATCTCCAGCTACATTGGTCAGGGTTTTAACTGGCAAATCTTTTAGCTTTGAGCCTAGTGACTCTTGGAAAAGCTGGACTATCCAGGAAGAAAATGACTCGTTTAGCTCACCGGCAATAACTGGAGAGAAATAAGCATCTTTTCTGTCCCTGCAATCACAAGATGCTAGATAAGCCTTCTCATGAATTTTTGACTTTAATTTCACAAAAGAATCATAACAATCTTTTAATTCAGCAAAATCCTTATTCAGCAGCAAAAACATTGGGAGGAAAAAAATAAACGTGTGCGGTGCGGCAAATCTACCTCCGATATCGCTGGCTTGATCAAATTGTATTGGCACCTTACTCGCCCCCTTCCAACCTAAAGAATCAAGCTTTTCAAAAGAGTCGGGGTCACTCACCCATAGAAAATTGCTAATCCAGGAATCCTTGCCCAGACGATTAGAAAATATCTCCCTTAAGGTTAAAGAAAGAAGCTGGGTCTCTTTAGTAGTGCCAGATTTAGAGATAGCAATGACCGCTGTCTCTTCAAGGCTCTCAATCCTATCTACCACCTCAGCAATTGCTTTCGGGTCCAAATTATCTACGGTATAAAAGGGTTTTCCCTTGAATAAAGCAAGAAGGGGTTTTATGCCATTTATTGAACCTCCCATGCCGACGAAGATAAAATTCCGCTTACCCTCAAGCAAGGATACGACACTTTCCAAGGATGCCTTTATTTGAGAGAAAGGAGTAGTCTTAAACCATCCTAATCGCCCCTTTTCACCATCGAAACCGATATCGCGATAGGGATTATCCAGGGAAAGCTCTTGCTTCAAAGCATTGGCACCCTCTATTAAATATTTTTCTAGACTTTTTTCCATATTTAACTGCCGTAAGAACCTATTATCCACGCAATAATGAGAATTTCAACTAAAATTATTTACTAAAACCAACAGACTCTATTTCTTCCCGAGAGTTTAGCCTTATATAACGCCTTATCGGCGACTTCAATAAGGACGTCTGGATGTAAAGCATTCTGAGGAAATGTTGCCACACCTACGCTCACGTTTACGCTCAGAGTCTCATCAAAAACTATTATTCTTTCTCGGGAAACCTTTGTGCTTATACGTTCAGCAGCCATTATTGCACTGGCTTTATCCGTTTCCGGTAAAATTACTGAGAATTCCTCTCCGCCAAATCTGGCAAGAAAATCAATCTCACGTAAATTTTCCCGTATTATCCTTGCCACCTCTCTTAAAACCGCATCACCAACTAAATGGCCGTAAGTATCGTTTATTTTTTTGAAATGATCGATATCAATCATTAAGAATGCTATATTTAGCTTAAACTTTACGGCTCGTTGAAACTCAGCCTTATAGCGGAACATGAAGTGCCGACGATTATAAATCTTTGTCAAAGAATCATGGATCGATAACTCCTGTAGTTCATCATAAAGCTTTATTCTTTCCAAGCATAGCTTCAACAGCTTTACGAAATATGGCATATACTCAGTTACATTTTTAGACTTTGTGCCTATCTCTAGGGCCTCCCCCTTACCATTACCTAGTTCAAATTTTAAAACCCCTTTACTGCTATCGCCTAAGTTAGAAAATCTGACCATATCTACCTTCCCAAGATGTTTTATTTCATCGGTAAAGGCACTAAATAACTCCTTCTTGCTCAAAATCGGAGTAATCTTCCTTGTCAAATCGTAGAGTAAAAAACGCTCAGAAAGGCTACCCTCTAACCGCTTAACCTTTTCTTCCAAGGTCTTTTGTATTTTTTCCAAATTAAAATATTCTTGGGCCACTTTTTTCTTCTCATCTTTGCACCTTTTCTTAAGCTTCTTGAAAAAAAGATACTCTTCAATCAAAAAGGTTATAAATAGTGAGCTGATTACTACGGGGAAAGACATAACTTGTTTTTTCCTTCCTTTTTTGCTTTATATAGTAGCTTATCGACTCTTTGGGTTAGTTTTTTAACATCTTCTGCCTCACTAGGAGCAAGAATGGCTCCTAGCGATACTGTGAAATTTATTTTTTTCCGGCGAAAAGTTAGTTCGGCCTCTTCGATTCTTCTACGGATTTCCTCGCCTATACGCACTAACTCCTTCCTGCTGCATTCGGGAATAGAAATTATGAATTCTTCCCCACCAAAACGAGAAATAAGATTACCAGCCCCTCCGGCAACATTAACCAGGATTTTAGCTAGCTTTTTCAGCACGAAATCGCCGACAATATGGCCATAGTCATCATTGATCTTCTTGAAGTCATCAATATCTAACATGATAACTCCTATTTTGCTTCCTTTATTCCGGGCCCGGTTAAGCTCTTCCTCCAATCGATCAAAAAAGTATTCTCTTAGGTAAAGAGTTGTTAAAGAATCCTTTATCGCTAAATCCTGGGCACGGGAAAAAAGGTTAACCCGCTCTAAAACTATAGTTCCCAAGTCACAGATATTACGCAAAAAACGTAAATCATCAAGTGTGAAGTTTGACGGCTGATTACTTTCAGCCCTAACAATACCCAGGAGACGATGGTCTATGGAAAGTGGGCTAACAATAAAAGACTGTGCACCACGCCCCCTATAAGCCTCGATCTTACTGGCATCAAAGCGAAAATCTTTAGTTAAATCCTCTATCAATAAAGAACGATTATGATGCAGCGCCCATTTATCTATAACCCCGCCTTTTTTCTCTTTAACTACTGAGTGCTTGCGCTTCAGGGAGCGCAATAAACTCAAAGAATCCCTCTCCTTGTTAAAACCAAAAAATAGAATGCCGTCAGCCTGCGGAAAAAGCTCACCTAAGGTGTTAATAATAAAATCATGAATCTGCTCACGATCAGTCAGCTCAATCAAACTTTGGGAAACGTTAAAAAGAAAGGATGCTTTTCGACGAATCTGTGGGAGAAATTGAAGAATTTCTTCTTTAGCAGCGATATTCTCAGACAAAAGATTAATTTTTTCCTCTTCGGCCTCAAGCTCGCTCTTACTCCTGGAGAGTACTCCTAACTTTAATTTATGAAAAACAAAAAGCGAAATCCCAACAACCAGAATTGACAAAAGGAAGGTAGTGAAGCTAACCTTACCTAGAAAGGTAAAAACTAGGGGAACAACGGCAAGAAAAAACAGAATTATAAAAGTAAAAAAGTTATACAATGGTATATTCTGTTGAAGGATCAAAAAAATGAACCTTCTCCATGTCGAAAACTACCTCAACCATACTCCCAATAGTGGGCTTATTAGAAGCATCAACCACCGCAATGACAGTATGCTTTCCGGTAGAGAGATAAAGATAATTTCTTGATCCCATTGTTTCCATAACATCGCAAAGAACCGTTAGAGTATTATCGGCTGTTGCGTATGAGGCAAAGAGCTTATCGTAAATGTTCTCTGGACGAATGCCAAAGATAATGCTTTTGTCAATATACTTCTCTAGAGACGGATACATCTGTTCTAATATCTTGACCTTAAAACTTCCTTCATCGAAATACAGACTCCCATCTTTTTTGACGACAATCCCCTTCATGAAATTCATCGGCGGGGATCCGATAAAACCAGCAACAAACTTACTTGCCGGATTATCGTAAACATTTAGAGGGGTATCGAATTGTAAAATTTCTCCGTCCTTCATAATCGCGATACGATCCCCTAAAGTCATAGCTTCGGTTTGATCATGAGTTACGTAAATCATTGTGGTTTGAATCTTTAAATGTAGCTTGTGGAGTTCAGTACGCATTTGCACCCGCATCTTAGCATCAAGATTGCTCAGCGGCTCATCAAAAAGGAAAACATAGGGTTTTCTTACAATCGCTCTTCCCACAGCAACTCTTTGACGCTCACCACCAGAAATCTCTTTTGGTCTTCTGCCAATCAGATGGTTTATACCTAAAATCTCAGCGGCATCTTTAACCCTCTTATCAATATCTGTTTTTGGATAGTTACGCAGCCTTAACGCAAAAGCCATATTATTGTAAACATCCATATGAGGATAAAGGGCATAGTTCTGAAAAACCATGGCAATATTGCGGTCTTTGGGCGGAACATTATTGACCAACCTCCTCCCTACATAAATCTCGCCCTTAGAAGAAGTCTCTAGGCCGGCTATCATCCGAAGAGTAGTGGATTTGCCACAGCCAGAAGGACCAACCAAAACTGCAAACTCCCGGTCTTTAATCTCGAGATTCACATCCTTGACTGCCGGGACATCACCCTTGTAGGTCTTAAATACGTTTTTTAATTTTACTTCTGCCATAAGTTAAAATTTTAAGTTTTAAACTAAAAATTGTCAAGTCAAATAATGAACTAACTTTGCAATGGTAGCTTTTAGCTCTTTTCTATGCACAACTAAATCTATAAGGCCGTGCTCTAAATTAAATTCCGAAGTCTGAAATCCCTTAGGCAAATCTTGTTTTATGGTCTGTTTTATCACCCGCGGTCCAGTAAAACCAATTAAAGCATCAGGTTCAGCGATAGTCACGTCGCCTAATCCGGCAAATGAGGCCATTACCCCAGCCATGGTCGGATGGGTAAGCACAGAAATAAAAGGCACGTTCTCCTTCTTAAGAAGCGATAAGGCTCCGCTGGTTTTTGCCATTTGCATAAGGCTAAGCATGCCTTCATACATCCTAGCACCACCGCCAGAACCCGAAATAATCACTAGAGCCACTCTTCTAGCCAAAGCATTCTCAGCAATAAGAGTTATCTTCTCTCCGACCACCGACCCCATTGAACCCATAATAAAACGAGAATCAGTAACTGCCAAAGCTATCTCCTTGCCATCGATCGTAGCCTCACCAACAACTGCGGCAGCTTTTAGACCGGTCTCATCTCTTGCTTCCTCCAATTTTTGCTGGTAGGTTTTGGGTCCAGAAAATCGTAAAGGATCAGAGGAGTTCAGATCTTGGGCTAGTTCTCTAAAGCTACCGGAATCGGCAAGCAGTTCTATTCTACCCCAGCAAGTAAGAAGGAAATGGTAGTTACACTTGGGACATACTTTTAAATTCTCGTTTAAAATCTTGCTAAAAATTAAGTGAGAACACTTGGGGCACTTACTCCATAACCCGTCAGGAATATTCTTCTTTTTTTTCTTAGGGCTATCGCCAAATGGCTTTTTAAATATCCTCAAGGTTTAAATCTCCTTATTGTAACGCCTGAAGCAACTTTAGGATAAAAATATGTTGATTTCTGAGGTAGCCTAAAGCCTTGACTTGATATTTTAAACACAGCATCCAGAGGAACTGCTCTTAAAACAAAGGCAATTTTTTTTCCACTCGCCATCTTTTTTGCTTCGCTAAGGCTATGAGTATATTCAATTGCACCCTTTGCCTCAAATAAAGGCAAAACAAGCTGATGCAAGAGATAAGTGTCGAGCTCTCGATACAATTTATTAGGTATTTTATTCAAGGTTGTCCGACTTTTTAAGCTCAAGAAATAGCACTGATTCTTCTTACAAATACCTAAGTTAAATCCCGAATAACTCTTTAGCTTCTCCTCAAGTCTACTTTGAGTAACCTTCTCAACTTTAAAGTATCTGTCTAATTTTCCAAAGAACTCTTTATCTTTATCCGCAATCGTAACCACTCTATGGGTAGGCATGATATTCAGGCCCTTTTGACAATCAGTAACATAGGATAAGATATAGTTAAGGTCCTTGAATCTATTCTTGTTCTTTTTAAAATAATCATAGGTGATTTCAAAGCGATGGTGGCCATCAGCTATGACCAGCTTACACTTGCCTATTGCCCTTGCGAGTTTAGTAATATCTTTCTTATCGGAGATTTTCCAAACCCGATTTGGGTTATTGTCATTGTCTTTAAACTTAAACAGGGATTTCTTTTTAGAGTAAATCTTATAGATCTTGGCAAACTCATCCAGGCGTTTGGTAGCAATAATGAATATCGGGCTCAAATTAGCTTTGGTTGCTCTTATAATTTTTTTCCTATCCTTTTTAGGCGCTGTTAAGGTATGTTCATGGGGGAAAATGCCTTTTTTATCCATCTGCAAGAGCGAAAGAATACCAAAACGCATAAATAGTTTACCTTCGACTTTAAACTTCTGCTCATAAAGATAGTAGCTCTCCTGGGAATCGTCGATCAAAATTCCTTTCTTAACCCACTTGTTTAAAATGGCACCTTTTTCTCGATAATTTTTCTTATCGGCAATGAGAACATGAGAAAAGTTATAGGGGGATTTCTTTCTCAAGAAACTTAATTGCTTCTTGCTGATAACGTCATAAGGCGGGCAAATAACATTTGACTGATCCTTAATGCGCAAAGTATTATAGTAGGTTGCACAAAAAGGTTTAACCACAAACGACCGCATTGCTACTCCTTATTTTTTTGCTTGCATCCGGATTGATCACATCCTGCACAAGGGGTATTTACTTGCTTTTTGACACTGGGCTCGTTGGATTTCTTGTAATCAGTAGCATAAAAGCCTTTACCTTTGAAAATTATCCCTGAGCCGGAGCTAATCAGCCTCTTCACCTTACCACGACATTGAGGACATGCGTCAAGAGCCTCATCGCTCATTTTCTGAAAGGCTTCAAAATTAATACCACATTTTAAACATTCATAATCATATGTCGGCATACTACTCTCCTATGGATTATGCTCTTTTATTCTCCTCTTCACAGCTTTGCCAATTCTTTGAACAATGACCTCTGCCGAAATGATAACTTTTTAGGTATTTTTATCTCAACAACCACTAGCTCATCACCAAGACGATTACTACGTAAATTCGCAACTCCTTTATTTTTTAACCTAAATACTGTATTAGGTTGAGTGCCAGGGGGAATTTTCATCTTGACCTTTCCGTAAAGAGTCGGAACATCAATTTCTGCACCTAAAACTGCTTGTAATACTCCTAGTTCAACTTTACAATGTATATTATCTCTATCCCTTGCAAATTCTGGGTGTGGCCGGACATTTATATAAACATACAGGTCACCTCTACCACTACCAGCAAAGTTTCCTTCACTCCTTAACCTTAAGATTGACCCCGTATCTACACCTTTGGGAATACTTACTTTGAGTTTTTTGCTACCCCTTACTCTTCCTTGCCCGGAACAACTCCTACAAGGATCTTTAATAACCTTTCCCTCACCGCCGCAATTTGGGCAGGTTTGGGCAAAATTTATAAAGCCTCCTAGACCGGCACGAACTGTTCCGGCTCCTCTGCAGGTTGCACAGGCCTCTTTTGATGAACCGGTAGCAGCACCACTCCCATTGCAAGATTTGCACTTGTCGTGACGATGAAAAGTAATGTCCTTTCCTACTCCACTGCTCACCTCTTCTAAACTAATACTTACCTGAAGCTGCATGTCCTCTCCGGTTCCTCTTCGGCTTCTGGAAGCGCTGCGGCCTCCGAAAATATCAAACCCTGAACCACCAAAGAGCTGCTCAAAGATATCGCCAAGCCCTCCGGAATTACCAAAGATACTTGAAAAATCTGCACCGCGGAAAATATCCTCAGTAGTATAGCGGGAATCGATTCCGGCATGCCCATACTGATCATACAATTGCTTTTTCGCAGGATCACTCAGAACAGCGTAAGCTTCAGAAATTTCTTTAAATCTCTCCTCAGCTTCTTTCTTTTTTGCAGATTCGACCCGGTCAGGGTGATACTTCATAACCAGCTGCCGGTAAGCTTTTTTGATTTCATCAACTCCAGCCCCCTTTGAAAGGCCTAGAATATCGTAGTAATCCTTCTTAGTGCTCATTATTGTTTATTTTTTCAAGTTTTAGCTCTAAGTTTTTAAAAATAAATTCTTTTAACTTAAGGCCTAAAACTTATGACTTATCGCTATTCTCTTCCTTGTACTCGGCATCAACGACTTCGTCATCTCCGGGTTTCTTTTCCCCTTCCCCTGACTGCTTGGCTCCGGCACCTGGACCCTGATCTCCAGCCCCAGCTCCAGCTCCTTGATCTTTAGCCTGAGCGCTAGCCTTATAAATCTGCTCGGCTAACTTATGCGAAGCCTGGGTCAATTCATCTAGTGCTTTTTGAATTTCTTCCTTGCCAGAATCTGACTTTTTAAGTATTTCTCTTAAAGCATCTAGCTTCTCCTGGATTTTCTTCTTCTCGTCGTCTGACACCTTATCTCCGAAATCCTTCAAGGATTTCTCGGTAGCATAAACTGCTGTATCAGCCTTGTTTTTTAACTCAACTGACTCTTTCTTATTCTTATCTTCTTCGGCAAAGCTTTCCGCTTCTTTAACCATTTTTTCAATATCTTCTTCAGATAACTTATCAGGTGCTGTTATCTTTATAGACTGTTCCTTTCCGGTTCCTTTGTCTTTAGCATGCACGTGGACTATTCCGTTGGTATCAATATCAAAGGTAACTTCAATCTGAGGCAGGCCACGAGGCGCTGCCGGTATACCAACCAAATCAAACCGCCCCAGCTCAGTATTATCAGCTGCCATTTGCCTCTCTCCTTGCAATACTCTAATTGTTACTGCTGGTTGGTTATCTTCTGCGGTTGAGAAGACCTGACCCTTTTTGGTAGGAATGGTAGTATTCCTCTCAATAAGCTTAGTAAATACTCCGCCAAGAGTCTCAATGCCTAATGAAAGAGGCGTAACGTCAAGGAGAAGAACATCTTTAGTGTCTCCGGTAATTATTGACGCCTGAACTGCCGCACCCATTGAAACACACTCCATAGGATCTATGCCGCGCTCTATCTTCTTGCCAACATAATCCTCGACAAACTTCTGAACAATAGGCATCCGGGTAGGACCACCAACCATGATAACCTTGTCAATATCAGAAGCTGAGAGTTTAGCATCGCTAAAAGCACTCTCCACCGGAGACTTACACTTACTAACTATCGGCATCACTAATTCCTCTACCTTAGCCCGGTTTATTGACATCGTAAGATGCTTAGGTCCGCTGGAATCTGCGGTTATAAAAGGTAAGTTGATATCAGTAGTGAGGGTGCTGGAAAGCTCAATTTTTGCCTTCTCGGCTGCCTCACGCAACCTCTGCATTGCCATCTTATCATTTCGTAAATCTATTCCGGTCTGCTTCTTAAAATCATCAGCTATGTAGTTGATTAAAAGGTTGTCCATGTCCGTTCCGCCAAGATGGGTATCACCATGGGTTGCGAGAACTTTAAAACCACCTTCAGCCCACATCTCCATTATGGTAACGTCTAAAGTACCACCACCAAAATCAAATACCATAATTTTTAGCTCTTTACCTACCTTATTTAATCCGTAAGCTAAACAGGCGGCTGTGGGCTCGTTGATAATTCTTAAGACATTCAAACCGGCAATTGTGCCAGCATCTTTTGTTGCCTGCCTTTGATTATCATTAAAATAAGCTGGTACAGTAATTACCGCGTCCTTTACCGTATCGCCAAGATAGCCTTCAGCATCAGCTTTTATCTTTTGTAGGATGAACGCTGAGATTTGCTGTGGTGTATATTCATTTCCGTAAACATTAAATTTAAAATCTGTTCCGATCTTTCTTTTGGCAGCCAAGACAGTACCTTCAGGATTAACTGCTGCTTGTCTTTTTGCTGGCTCGCCAACCAACCTTTGGCCGTCTTTTGTAAAAGCAACTACTGACGGAAAGGCTTTACCGCTAGCAACCCCGGCACCTTCAGCTGAAGGTATAATTCCCGGTCGACCGCCCTCCATCACTGCCGCTGATGAATTTGATGTCCCTAAATCGATTCCTATTACTCTTGCCATTTTTTTACCTCCTAAATGATCCACCCTAGGCGGAAAATTATACTGAGGGCATGAAATACCCGAAGTATCTAATTTAAATCGTTATTATCTTCCACATTTTCTTCTATGTCTTCTTTTTTTTCAATCTCTTCATGCTCCTGCTCCTTTTCTTTATTGTTTTCTTCCTCTTCTTTTTTCTCCACTTCACTTACCTGTTTTACTTTTGTGGCTTTAACCTTTGCCGGTCTTATAATTCGTCCACTTAACAGGTATCCTGATTGTAATTCTTCAATAACAGCACCCTCATCATCGCCCTCTACCACTTCAACAGCCTCATGCTGATGAGGGTCAAACTTCTGGCCAACTGACTTTATCCGGCTTAAGCCCTTAGTCTCAAGCAGGCTATGCAGCTGTTTAGAAATCATATCTACACCTTGATGCAAAAGGTCATAATCCTTCTTCTGCTCAGCGGACTTTATGCCTCTCTCGAAATTATCCAAAATACCCAGGAGTTCAACAATAAGGCCTTCATTGGCAAACTTAACAAAATCGGCTTTCTCCTTGAATGACCTTTTCTTGTAATTGTCAAACTCGGCTCCAAGCCTGGTATACTTATCCCAAAGCTCTTTGTAATCCTGCTTTTCTTTAACCTGCTTGCTCTTGTCTTTCTTCTTCATCTCATCTTTACCAATTTATATAAAGCTTTCGACTGTTTCCTTAAACTGATTCTTCACGGAATGTAAGCATGAGGCTGCCCTATTATAGTTCATCCGCATCGGACCTAGCAGTGCAAAAGCAAATGACAGATCTTTCTCGCGAAGACCAGATACGATTAAAGAACAATTAGAAATCTCCTCGAAGCCAATATCGTCACCAATCAGTATCCGAATTTTATCATCAATACAATCAAAAAGTAAATTCTGCAATGCTTCCATCTTTACTTCAAGAGCATAGAATATATCCTTAAGCCTGCTAACATCCTCAAACTCTGGTTGTTCTAACATAAACCGCATTCCTCGAAAGGACACCTTCTCGTCCCTGCCGGAAACTGCCATTAAGGAGGTATAGCCGCTAAGCTGCACCAGAGCATCTAGGGTGTGATTAACCACTTCCTCTATGCTCGGTGAAGGCATGGCATAAAGACCTAGGCTTACTGAGTACTCTTGAAGATTGTCCTGATCACCAAAGTTCTCAATATAACGCCTAAAACCTTCTTGAGTAGGAACTCTCCCCGACGAAGTATATATGTGGGAGAGAAACCCCTGCCTCTCTAACGAAACCATGATATTTCTTATTGTAGCCGAAGAACAATGTAAGTGGTGTTTTCGGCAAAGATAAGCAGAACTTATAGGTCTTGATTCTTCGATATAACTATCAATGATCAAACCCAAAATCTCTCTTTCTCTATCTCTGATATCTACTGGCCTAGTCATCATTAAACCTTTTCATTAGCACTCTTGGTCAAAGAGTGCTAAATATGCTAACATACTGGTATCTTTACGTCAAGCGAAACTATTTTTATTTTTATTCGAACTCTGGCTCTTTCTCTACCCTCCTGCGCTGACTGCGCCACTTGTGCTTCTCCTTGTCCAGCTGCCTTGAAAGAGCTGAAAAAGCCTTATTTATCGCTAGGGATGAACTTCTGGCCTTCTCATCGACCACCAAGACCTTAGATGTAGGTAGATAAAGGTGTGATCGGCAGAAAAATTGGTCCTTGTGGGGATTCTTCTCGATATGAACTGATATATGAATAGGGTCGTTTCGACGAAATATCTGAATCCGCCGCTTCATCTTTTTAAAGTTATTCTTGAGAACATTATTTATGAAATCACTTTTCTTTAAATATTTGAATGACACATCTACTCGCATCTTACCTCCTTTACTTCTAAACCGTTCCTTTTCAGATATTCTAATCGTAGTTTTCTACTCTTTATCTTAAAAATAGCAATCTTTTGACGATACTCGACTTCTAGCACCTCGCAGTTATCATGGAGATAAGATGAAATATCCATCCGGTTAAACGGCACCTCTACTACCGCCTCAACCATATCCCTAAAAACCCGGTTATGTATTTCCTCCTTTAAATTTTCTAAACCTTCAGATTTAAAAGCTGAAACAAAAATACTTCCCGGATATCTTTCTTTTAACTGCTCTATTTTATAAGAAGGTATTGTATCAATCTTATTAAAAATCACAATAGTAGGTTTTTCATTTAACTTAAGACTGCTTAAAGTATCATCTACTGAATTTTTTATTTTTTCTATATCACTATTGCCGGAATCAATAACGTGTAAAATAACATCTGAATAATTTAACTCCTCTAACGTAGCTTTAAAAGCATCAATTAATTTTAAAGGCAACTTATAAATAAAACCTACTGTATCCGATAAAACTATTTTTAAATTTCCACCTAAAACAAGTGTACGGGTTACTGCATCAAGAGTAGTAAAAAGAGTTGAAGAAGTTCTCTGATGGTCTCCGGATAAAGCGTTAAAAAGAGTTGTTTTACCGGCATTAGTGTAACCTACCAAAGAACAAGTATCCACTCCTTGTTTTTTTCTCTTTTTACGCTGAGTTGCCCGATGGCTAATTATAAGTCTTAAATCTTTTTTTAAATATCCTATATGGTCAGTTATTCTTCTTTTATCAACTTCTAACTTCTTCTCACCTGGACCACGAGTACCAATTCCGCCTCCTAAACGTGATAAAATTATGCCCTGACCTCTGAGCCGAGGCAGAAGATATTCTAATTGAGCCAGCTCAACCTGTAAAATACCTTCCTGAGTTTGAGCGTGCCTGGCAAATATATCCAATATAAGCTGAGTACGATCAATTGTCTTAACACCTAAGGCATCCTCTAAGTTACGCTGTTGGGCAAAATGAAGATCACTGTTAAAAATAACCACACTAGCCTTTATTTCCTTAACTTTATTCGTAATCTCTTCCACTTTACCCTTACCGATATAAAGGGCAGGATTTATTTTACCTAGATTAAAACTAACTACCTCCAAAACTTCAACTCCGGCTGAAGTTACCAAGCTCTTAAGCTCTTGGCCTAAAGCCTCCTGGCTCCATACCTCATCAACAGCCTTACTCACCACCAATAAAGCTTTTTCTTTCCTTTCGGTTTGATGCATATTCTTAGTCATGACTTCTCCTTAATATGTCATCTGCTACCTGTTCAGAGCTCAATTCATCTACGTCTATCCACTGAATACGTTTATCTTTTCTAAACCAGGTAACTTGTCGCTTAGCAAAGTTACGAGTATTCTTCTTTATAATCTCTTTGGATTCCTCCTGGGTTAAATCACCCTTCAAAAATCTCTCTATCTCGCTTATACCAAGTATTTTCCTGGCAGTAAGACTTAATTCAATAGTTAATAAATCTCTAACCTCATCTACCGCCCCTTGGCTAAACATTTCATCGGTTCTCTTATTTATCCGCTGATAAAGATTCCTGCGTTTAAGCCTTAAGCCAAAAATCTCAATTCCTAGCTTTGGCCAAAGGCCAGTTGCCTCTTTCTTCTTTTCAGATAAAGGCCGACCGCTTAGGGAATAAACCTCTAAAGCCCTGATTACTCTCCTCAAATCATTAGAAGAGAGCTTTTTTGCGGTTTCAGAATCTACTTCTTCTAATTTACGGTACAAATACTGATTACCCTGGGCTTGGGCTGTTTCAGCCAGTTTTTTTCTTAAGGCCTCATCCTTGCCCGGCCCCGCGAATATACCATCTAAAATCGCTTTTATATAAAGACCGCTACCTCCACAAACAATAACCGAGATGCCTTTATTAACTAACTCCTCTATTGTCTTAGAAGCAGAGAGAAAGTAATCAAATACACCATAGCTTTTCTTTGCCGAAATCACGTCTACGAAATGATGCTTTACCTGCCCGAGAATATACAGAGGAGGCTTTGAGGTTATAATTCTTGGCTCCCGATAAACAAGCATAGCGTCTGCCGAGACGATTTCGGCCTGAAGTTTTCGAGCTAGTAAAAAACTGGCCTCGGTCTTTCCTGTGGCGGTAGGTCCAACAATGAAGATAATCTTACTCATAACTTATCTAGGGATAGATTCGGGCAGGGTATCCTTCATCAAGTAATTTGGACGAGACTCCTTGGGCATCATAGCGATTCTTGAATCTACCGACACGTACCTTATAAAGAAGATAATTGCCTTTTTTTTCTTTTACAATATACGGGGAGTACTCACCCTTTAGCTCTTCAGTTAGATCACGAGCGTTCTTCTTCACGCTAAAAGCACCAACTTGTATAGTGAAGAAATCTCCCAAGGCTTCTAAGACTCTGATAAACTTCATCTCACTAGACTTGGGGTACTTCGACTTTATGCGTTTTATATACTTTGACTTCTCGTCCCACTTGCCCTGACGGCTTGCAATCTGAGCCAACCTTAATAACACTACCGGTGAAAAATCGTCCGAGGAAGACCTCTGCTCTATCTCATGATAAAGTTCTTTAGCCCTTGGATAATTCTTCTCAAGAAAGTATGTGTCAGATATTTTAACCATGCTCGATTCATAGAATGAAGAATCTGGAAAGCGTCGCAGGATTCTTCGAAAGTATGTACGAGCTTTTGCATACTCGCCTATCTTTGTATAAGATAAACCTAAATAGTAAAGTGCCTCACCGCTCTCGCGCAAATCCTTAGCTATTCTTATAGCATCGTCATAGTTCCCGTAGAGATACTCTCTGTGAACATCGGCTATTGAAAAAGAATAACCCGAGAAAGATATTAAAAAAACAAAAACCAGAACTAAACTAATTATTTTCATATTACTCACCCATTGATATTTTCTTCTGTAAATCTAACAATATTTTATGACGCTTCGCTTTTACGTCCTTTGCTACATCATCAGCCAACTCAAAACTCTTAGCTGCTCTTCGCCGAGAATACTTAAAGATAAAAGCATGGCTAAACCTAACCTTCTCTAGTATATCCTTAGTCTGCTTAAAATCTTCCTCACTCTCTGAGGGAAAACCGACAATAACGTCTGTGCTTAAGGTTCCGCCAACGATTTTTTTATAGTCATCTACAAGTTGTAAGTATTTCTCTCTGGTGTAACCTCTATTCATCAACTCCAGCATCCGATTAGAACCGGACTGAAAAGGAAGATGCAGGTGTCTTCTTATTTTAGGCGATTTTTCGATAAGAGTAAACAATACTTTTGAGGTATTTCTTGGTTGAGAAGTGATAAAATCCAAAGACTCTAAGCCCTCAATATCGGCTATTGTTCCTAATAGTTTGACAAAATCCGTTGATTTATACTTGTAATCGTTAACATTCTGCCCTAGGAGGGTGATGTTCTTAATCCCTGAGGAAATATTTCGTTTAACCTCATCAACTACATCCAAAGGCTTACGCAGACGCAATTTTCCACGCACATAAGGAACAACACAATAAGAGCAAAAATTAGAACACCCGGTTGAAATAACTACTTGAGCCTTGCCTTCATCAACCCTATAAGAAGACTGATAAAGTTCTTCGTTGCGCTTATTATCATTTATATCAATTATTCTTTTTCTCTTGTCTCGAATTTCCTCTACATACCCGAATATCTTAGCAAAACTAGCCGGCCCGCAAACTAAATCAATATGCGACATCCTTTCAAATATCTCTTTTCCTTTGTTAGCCGCCATGCAGCCAATAAGACCAAGAACGTGGTTCTTGGTCTTATTGGTCCTGAGCGAAGTCGAAGGACCCTTTCCCTTTTCCCTTAAACTTCCCAGATAAGACCTTGCCCTATCTTCAGCATGAGCACGCACTGAGCAGGTGTTAACCAAAACTAGATCAGCCTCTTGGGCACTTTTAGCTACCAAATACCCCTTATCCACAAATAACCCTAGCAGAGCTTCCGAGTCGCGATCGTTCATCTGGCAGCCGAATGTGCGGATGTAGATTTTTTTCGCCGAATCTTGAAAATTCTTTGATTTTTTTGACATTTTTGATTTTTTTTCGCCTCCGAAAAGAGAAAATTAAATGGGCCAAAAAGAGAAACAGAGATTCTTTTCTCAAGCAAAGCCCCGCCGATGGCTGGGGCGATTTTGATGTTTTTAAAAAGCAGCCCAGTCAGCTCTCTCTTGGTAGCAAAATCTATTTTTTCTTTGCTGTCATCGTAGCCGTCAAGAAAGTCTTTTACTCTGTTAACATAGCCCTCAGAGCGTTCCCGCTCTATCCCTTGAAGCTCAATGTCTGCAAGGAGTTTTTTGATCTCGTCCTCATCCCTGCGCAAAGCATCCATTTTATCACGATATACATCTTCACCAAGCAAATTTTCCAGATAAGCGTCGGTAAGCTTTAACTGCTTTTCTTGGTTGATTTTTAGATTATCTTTAATCTCAGAAAGGTCTGTTTTTGCGTTTTTAGCAAAAACTGGGAAATTTGCCTCTTTTTGCAAAGTCCCTGTCGTCCATCGGCTCTGTTTTAAGCGCTCATTCTGAACCAACTGGGCAACTATCTTCGTGACCTCTGGCTCGACATCCTCTGCCTTCACTGACCTATTTGTACACTTGATATGGCTTGCATAAGGTCCAGAACAACGATACCAGCGTTTCTTCTTATTCGTTCGGTGGTTTGATATTGAAGACACACCATTGTATTTATGACTACACTTCGCACAAGTAAGCAAACCTGTTAAAAGATACTCTTTATTTCTTATTCGTGGCCGCCATGTTATCTTCTTATCTGCTAATAATTTCTGCACTTGCATAAAATCATCTTCGTCAATTATTGGTTTATGCTTTCCCTGTGCAATAAGAATCTTTGAAGGATCGTTCCTGACATACTTGTAATGCTTCTTGGTCTTCTGATTCTTGTCATAGTGTTTTTTATTCCACACAATTTTACCAGTGTATATCTGGTTTTTAAGTACATCGCAAATAAACTTGTTGTAAAATTGCTTGCCTGCTCTTGTCTTGTATCCTTTCCTGTCAAGATAGGCAGCTATATCGCGAGAGCTTTTGCCGGAGAGATACATCGTGTAAACCAGCTTAACGATATTAGCCTCCCTTTCCTCAATTTCTAACAGCTTCTTGGCTTTACTGTAACTATAACCAAACGGCACAAATCGTGCACCTTGCCAATTGCCAAGCTGAACACCTTTTACCATGCCTGGAAATACACGCTCTGCAATTCTATTACGCTCAAACTCAGCAAAAGAGCCAAGCTGCTGAAACATCAGCTTTCCGGCTGATATCGTTGTGTCAAACGGTTCAGTTGCAGATTTGAAGCCAACACCACAAAAAGATAACTCATCAACCAGCATAAGCAAGTCTTTAAGGTTACGACTGAAACGATCAATTTTATGAACCAACACAAGGTCAAACTTTTTAGCCTTTGCATCGGCAAGTAACTGTTGTAAGGCAGGGCGATGTGTAGAATATGCGCTTATACCCTCATCGCAATAAACCTTAAAAACTTCATACCCTTCCCGCTTGGCAAAAGACTCAAGATATTCTCTCTGCACCTCAAGCGAATATCCTTCCTTCGCTTGATATTCAGTCGAAACACGAATATAAATTGCAACTTTAATGGCTACTTGGTGTTCCATATATAACTTCCACGTCGGGATATTTGCTTTCTAAGCTTTCTATATCATTAGAATTCAAATGAGCTCTTTTGTCTAGGGCCAACATGAATGCTATTTCTGAATTTAAGAGCTTTAACTTCCTTAAATCTCTCTCAATGCCATCTAGGCTTTTTCGTTTAGAATCGATCGAATTTAATTTGACTTCAATGCAACACTTTTCCTCTATAAAGCGATAAATCTTAGACGAGTATTTACTTAGACGAAAATCGTTTCTATTAAAAGTCATCTTAGACTGATCCAGTATTGCAATATCTACCCACCTATCTAGTATAGGGATTTCTCTTCCCCTCAATTCTCGTGAGAAGAATGGAACCTCGGTGTGCAATGCTATCGTACTCTGACCAGAGCGTGTTCTACGAACTCGCCTAAAATCACTTTCCTTTAACAACTCTGCGTATAGCTGACAAACAACATCTGTTTCACTCAAGAATAAATTGTGATTATTCTCGAACTTTTCTTTTATAACTTCTATACAATTCCTAACTTTTATACGAATGTCTATACTCATATAATTTACCTAACGATATATTACTTTATTTCTCGTTTAGTGCATTGCACCATTCATTAATCGCTTTAATATCCTTATCTACACAAACGGGGTAATTGCAATAACCCCTTTTAATAATTAAATTCGACTTCTAAGGACTTGTCTACCCCTATCTTGGCATAATATTTTAAAACAAAATATTTTATCTCATTAGGCTTGTTAGTATGCTGTTTTAGTTTTTTAATCAAAGTTTTCATATCACTTTCCGTGTATTCATTTGATAAAGGGATCCCCGTTTTGACCTTAGCATTAGTGTCTATGGTTATTTCCCTTTTGGAATAAGCTCCCCTCAAAAACCCTACCTCCTCTATAAATTTTAGAGAGTAAGAATTATCATTTATATTTTTATCCGCCTCTGGATTGATTTTCAACAATGAAGATACATCTGCTATTCTTAAATTTGAAATATGAACTTTACTTCCTGTATTATTGTAAAAAATAAATTCTAAAAAGAAACACTGCTCCACTTTATTAAAGGAACCATTCCCAAAATTTAGATTTATCTCCAGACCTCGAACTACAGTCTTTTTTTCTAAAATGGAAAAATTTGCACTAAGCTTAGGGTTCAAGAAACTAAACTTTCTCAGGACATAATGGCGTGATTTTGGGACAGTAAAAACCACGCCTATCACACCCAACAACAAACTAATTATAGCAATTGCTATCACTTATCTCTCCTTTTACTCCTCATCCACTCATCAATTTCGTCTTTTTTAAACCGAATAAATCCTAGCGACCCATTTTAATCCTTGAAATTCACCGCAAATTCTCTTCAAAGGTCTAGGGTCATCTTTTTTGAATTTTCCATTATACGCGTAGTTTTGTGAAATCCATGGATGTTTAAGATGATGCGAAAGAAATATAGGTATGTCTATTTTTCGCATTGAAGATGAAAACCTCCGGGCTGTATAATGCGCCAAGACAAAAGCAGCTTTACAATAAGTAAGGGGCGACGCTTTTCGTATCTCAGGAATAAGCACATCGCCACAAGAAAAAACAGTGTACATTTCATTATCAATTTGAAAACGTCTGTCGCATATACTCTGAAGAATAACTTTTCGCTTACTTTTATTATTTCTAGCCTTTTTGTATTGGTCGTAAACTTCAACTATTTCTTTCCGAATCATACCACTTGGACTAACCATTAAAACTTCTAATTTAGAACCAGAAGCATTATCACGTCCTACCAGCACATTGACTTTAGGGGGATGTTTTTCTAAGTATTTAGCGATTTTGTCAGGATAATCCGTGCGAAAAAATCCACCAGGCAACACCACAAGATTAACCTTTTCAGAACACGCGCGTTCTACTAGCTTGCCAAACAAGGGATTTCTATAGCCGTCACGAAACTCTTTGTTAATTCTTGCAGGATACTCATTAAATTTAATCTTATATTGAACCGCAAAAACAGCTACTTTCATTCCTTTTTCTTCTCTTCCTCTTTTATATCGTGCTCAATCATTTCATTTAAAATACCCAATATTTCCGCGCGGCGCTCTTTAGTTGTCCCTACCTCATCTAAAAAAACATTAATTTCTTGTTTCGCATTTTGCATTCGTCGTAATGCTCCACCTTCAGGCTCAAAACGCATCGTCCAGGCTTGATTTTCAGCTATGAGTTTTGCAACCGATTCTGAAATATTCTTTATCTTTGACTCTATTACCTTTATCTCCTGTAATTTTGAGTTGACAAGCCTGATCTTTTTATCGCCATATTGAAGAAAAAGATCACTAATCTTGCCTGAATTAAACAATTGCAAAACAGGCAATGCCAAAACTACCAATATCAAACCAGCGATTATTCTCCAATCTGTAATCCCCTTAATAGCAATATAAACTATCAAAAAAAGTATCGTCACAGCCATGAATATAATACCTATTTTAATTTCGCTTCCTAAATCCGAGCTTGCATCACCGACCACGCCGATCAGCTGCAATAAGAATCCAAAAAATAGTAATCCAAAACCGATTGTCGAATAAGCTTGCCTTGATTTAAAAAAACTTTTTTCTTTTCCACTGGACCCATTCCATGTTTGTGCCTTCCAAGGAAGATGTTTTAAGCCAACGAATAAAAGTACGGTTGCTATCAAAGTAAGAATTAATCCTGTAATTACACAAGTTACCATTTTTTACTCCTCTAATTTATCTCGCCACGCTTTTATTTTTTTGACATCTTCCTCAGTGAAGACAGGATACTTGCGATAATCGCGTTTAGGCTTTACCCATCCCTTCTCTATCCAATAGTAAAGTGTTTGCCTTGCGATACATAGCTCTCGGGCAAGTTGACTCGCATTATATCTTTTCATAACACTGCTATACTACACTTTCTGACAGTTTTTGTCAAGATGATTGTTTGGGGGATAATAAATCTTGGGGGTGGGGTTCTTCTCTCTTCGGCTGCTTTTTAGCAACAACCAAAGGTTGGGGCACGGACTGTGAGCCGGATAGGCGAATAGAACGGAAACATCAAAATCGCCCCAGCCATCGGCGGGGCTTTGCTTGAGAAAAGAATCTCTGTTTCTCTTTTTGGCCCATTTAATTTTCTCTTTTCGGAGGCGAAAAAAAATCAAAAATGTCAAAAAAATCAAAGAATTTTCAAGATTCGGCGAAAAAAATCTACATCCGCACATTCGGCTGACCCTTGGTTCCTTCTTTACAAATTCTCCAAACCCTTCCTTTTTACTGTATTCCAGACAGAACTAGATAGGCTAGCACAGTCTTGAATGATGCCCCCGCCCGCCTTCACCTCCTGAACGTCGGCTACGGTGGGCTTGGTGATTGGTGTAGGCTTCGTTCGTCCTCGCTGGGGCTCGTCCTCACTTGGCGCTCGCTAGGCCGCTCGCTTCGCGGCGATGCCAATAGCATACGATTCGGCTTTTCTTCCCACTTATCGGCTCACGTACGCCGATAAGAGGTATCAGCGTCCTCTCCCTCACAAAAACTTCCTAAACCATAATTCTTTTATTTTATATCGGCCCTTCGATTTCTCTCAGGATTTTACGGCGGCGAAAAAATTCTAAAAGGTGTGTTATAGTCTTTCAGGATGAAAAAAGGCAATCGCACAAAGGACGAAGCGGAAATCCGAAAGATTGAAGCCGGACGACTGCGACTGCCGAGAAAGGAAAATTGGCATTGTGCTCCCAAAATTAAAAATTAAAATCGATTTCCTTTGTTCATATTTAATATAGAAAATTGTTTTATATCCTCTTAACTTATGCTAAAATATATTTAGATAGTTTCCTTAACCCTAACATATGAAAATAAAAACTTTTCATAAAATGGTTTCAACAACCGATAAAATCATACGAGCAGCCCTCCGAAATATTTTAGATAAAGATCAGGAAGAATACCGTTCAGAAAACGAACGCCCTGCAGAAATCTTTGAAGAATTAGGTGTGCGACACGGAACAGCAAGAATAGATATTGCTGTTATTAATGGTGTTATGCATGGATATGAAATAAAAAGTGATCGTGACACACTTAGTCGATTACCAGAACAGATGAACGAATTCAATGATGTCTTCGATAAGTTGACTTTAGTTGTCGGAAAACGTCATTTATATAATGCAATAAACATCGTACCTGACTGGTGGGGTGTTATTGTTGCAAAAATTGACGCAAACCATGAGATATTTTTTCAAACTATTCGTGAAGCCGAAACTAATCAAGATCAGATCGGAGTTTCTATAGCGCGATTACTATGGAAAGAAGAGGCACTACAAATTTTAGAAGAGCGAAGTAAGGCAAAGGGGGTACGCTCTAAACCACGCGAATTCATATACCAAAGACTAGCTGATGTATTAGATACAGATACCCTTAAAGAAAAAGTAAGGAATGCATTGCTAATTTCTAGGGGAGATTGGCGATCTGATATGCCGTTAATGTCAAGTGGTGGTTTATAAGTGCTGTAAGCCACATCGGAGTATTGCCCGTACCTTTCACATTCGGATTTCTAATATAAATTTCGAAGTGTTTTGCTTTTTCAGCAATAAACTTATCCCCACTACTGAAATCTTCTCCATAAAATTTTTCGTTTTTTACTAGCAGAGCTGCATTAGCTAAATATATTTTAAATTGTTTTACCTTGCCCTTGAGAATAAGCCAATCGCTTTCAAGTGCATACTTGATACTAGAGGTAGCATGATAAAACTGTAGTGTTTCATTGTAGATCGGGTTTCTTATCGTGTAATCTGCAAAGGTCGGAACCCTTTTTATTTGCTCATCTTTTATATCTAGCCAACTCGTCCATTCAACCCTGGAAATAAGCTTGGGCTCATCAACTCTACACTCAGATAAGTCTTCTGGAAATGTGCCACACGCAAAGATGAAATTTCGCCATTTAGCTAAAGCCTTGATTTCCTGACTAAAATCGAGGTATTTGCGATAATTTGCACCATTCTCTTTAAGGTCAACTAACAGGTCGACATTACCACGGCTCGTATCAAAATATTGTAAAATAGCAGCAAGCTTATCGTTGAGTTTGTTTATATCTTCTAAATCACCTGAGACAATCCGAAGACAGATTCCATTGCCATGCTTTTTGAAGGCTTGTCTGATTTCCTTTTTAATTCCATCGCTATCACTTAGATTTAAAATAGGTATGAGTCTCGCACCAAGCTCTGCCGCTTTTTCTAAAATTTTTTTTATGCTTTCCACCTTTAATTCAACGGTGTACAGTAGACTAAAATCTATAAAGACTAATCTAGCACCCCAAGATTTAACTATCTCCTCTGGAATCTTAAAAATTCTTTTTATTCTAAACCCTGCAATTAATTCCTGGAACAACTCTTCTCGAGTTTTTCTAATTTTCTTCTCTTCATCTTTAAATAAATTTTTTGGTTTCGGCATAACAAGCTCTATAAGCGGTGATATTCGATCCTTATATTCATCTGTTAATGCCGCTAAAGCACTTTGCTCGGCATGCTTCCACTTCAATATTGGGACGTAATGTTTTGAGCTAAGCATATTATTTCTTCCACACCACATTAGGAAAGTACTTTTGAACCTTTGCTTCATTCACGATTTTATTCAGGTAAACGTACTTGTTGCCTTTATGTCTAATCTGACCAGCAATAATAGCTACATGCACTCCTAACTCCCGGGCTAGGCTACTTGCCGCCATAGAAGAAGGGACGAGTCTAGCTGGACTGACTTCCCATTTTGCTCTTGGCAAGATAGCCTCTTCGGCTAATGCATCAGCTTCTCGTTCCTTCTCGTCTATATCCACTATTTTTATTCCTTCGATTTCATCGTAAAAGAAACTAATACCACTATCGTAATGTCGTATAATGTGCGCCAATTCATGCATTAATGTAAACCAAAAATTGTCTAATCGGTCATATCTAAGAGTTAAGCCGATAATTGGATTATTTTTATTGATTAGAATAGCTGCCCCATCCAAGTAAGTTTTAGAAAAGTGAGGCTCAATTATTAATACGATTCCGTACTTTTCCAGGTACTCCCGAGCCAATATGGGACTATTTTCCTTCACACTTAACTTTACCAGCTTTTGCATGAAATTAAGATCGATAATACCGTGTTTATACTTCTTTGATATTTTTACTTTCTTAGCCTTTTTAAGGACGCAAACAGCCCAAGCAGCTAATGCATGCTTGTCTGTAAGCGGCGAAGATCTATAACTAGATTTTCTTGTCATTCCAACAAGTTGTGCAGGAGAATCAATTATTGAAAAGAAATTTTTAAGGAGTTCGACTTTATTATATTTCTTTGAATCTTTACCAAAATAATCCCGTGCTTCCATTTCTGTAACTAGACGCTTATCCCAACTCTGATATTCCGAATTTTCTTCCATGTCTGGTTTCTTTATAAGTACCTCTGCAGGAATTCCAAGCCCACCAGACAATGATCTAACCATATCAAGAGTTAATTGGCGTTTACCTAAAAGAATCTCTGACACTCTACTTCTGCTACCAATATAAGGTACCAAATCTACTGGCTTAAGACCAGCTTGCTCCATTCTAAATTTAATCGCCTCAATGGGATTAGGAAGCGTCTTTGGAAATGCTCGTGCTTCGTAATCCTGAATAAGAGCACTAAGAAGACTGAGCTGTTCTCCCTCAACAGAGCCTGGATCTGGATCACAACTCATTAGTTCCGCGACTAATTTGAGTGCGTCCTGGTAGTCTTGTTCAGTTTTTATAACTTTAATTCTACGCATACTTACCTTTACTTTATATTCCAATTATCATATTCTTTATGTGCGCCAATCTTCTTTACCAATACCATCCCATTCCTGTAGTTAACCTGAGTTAACAATCTATACCTATTTCCACAAATATTAAAAACCACTAATTGATCTCCTAAAAGGCTCGCTTTTGGATACCTACTTTTTAGATCGTGAGGCGTGGTCCATTGGGCTACCTCGACTTCTGCTTCCCATGACTCAATTTGCGATCGAGCATCGGCATACTGCCCCTTGAAATTGTGCAATATTTGCTTGCCTAATAGTTTCATATGTGTTCACTAAATATAATACTTTTGTATTTGCTCCCATATTGGTAATATAACACAAGTATAATAAATTGTCAAGGGCTTTTTCCTCGCCCCCCCCCCCCATAGATTGGCTTTGGGTGGGTGAAGGCAAGCGCATAAAGGACGATGCGTAATCCCGATTTATCGGGATGAAGCCGGACGACTGCGATTGCCGAGGAAAGGAAGGGATTAATGTTATCCGTTAAGTCACTTCTTTAACAGCTGCTCTATACCGACAAAAATCACAGTCGCTATCTGCTTCGGGAACAACCTCGCTTTGAATGCATGCATAAATCTCTTTAATCTTATTTTCAACCCAGTTATCACTTCCATTATAAGCAATTAATGTAAGATCGAACTCTAGCTTTCCATCAAACTTATCTATATCCGTTTTTCCGTTACAATACACAAAATACCCTGTATTAGATACTGGTAATTCATTCCGGCGAACTAACCATTGATATATTTCCATTTGTCTTTTATAGGTAATCTGCCAATCTTTATCAAGAGCACTGATTTCTTCATTTTTACTTGTTGACTTATAATCCACTACGAGATATTCACCTTGAGAATTCTGCCATAAATCATCAATAGCCCCAAACACAAGTAAATTTGTTGGCTTATGCAATGTCTGCACACCTTTAAAATTATTTCGCCATTCTTTAAGCATATTATGCTTCGCTGGCACTGCATCTATGCCATATTTTTTCATCAAAGGATGTGCCTCGTTATTTTCTCTTAAAATATCGAATTCCTTTTTAAGCAATGCATCTACGGCACTATTTAGCGTATATGGATAACTTGGCGGCCTACCTACACCTAGTCGTCTATCTAGATAAAAGCATTGTGGGCATTGCATAAAAAGTTCTATTTTTGAACGGCTAAGCTTAAAAGGAGTTGAGCCCCCAGATTCATACAAATTTTTTCTTCTCTTTGGAGTATAATAATCAGACATTATTAATGGCCCTCAAATGTTGTGTATTGAAGTTAACTATTGTGTACCTGGAGTTATTCATTCGAATTTACTATTCATAAACAATTGTATAACTCCACCCTTTAAGGTTACTATGAACATATCTCCCGGGCGATTCACAAGAAATAATTCCATCGTAATGGTCAGCCGCACCGTCGTAACGACAAATAGGTCCATTTACAAATTTTAAATCCAAAATATTTATTTCGCGGTCAACTCTTGCACATTCTACACGAGTACTACCTTCAAAATAATACCATTCGCTAGGCATAATTACCCCTCCTTAATTACCTCGACTGCGCCAAAGTTCAATTGCTTTTTTTATTCCCTCAACAGATGGACTTACATTCCATGTCCCTATAATACTTGCGTCTGCCCCATGCTTTCGATCTTTAATTTCCCGAAAACGTGCTCTCAGTGGTAGCGGCGTCGCTTCCCCAGAAATCAAAGCTTCACCAGTTCGTAAAGATGGAATGATTTCTGAGATATTTGAAAGATTATCAGATAGACTCCCTTTTACAATGCTTAAATCGCTTGAATTATTAAGACGCAACGATATTATAGTTCCAATTTGGCTAAAGATGGTTGGATTAATATCTGATGGACGCTGACTTACGATAAGAGATCCTACTCCATATTTCCTTCCTTCTCTTAGTATACGAGTAACACCACGTATAGCGGACCCGGTATTAAAGCCATATTTTGAATCACTTAAATATAAGTGCGCCTCATCAAATACTAAATAAATTGGCCGATTCTTACCGACACCCTTTTCAGACCTGCCCCAACGCCATAAATCAAAAAATAAGCGCGACAGAGCACCAACGGATACATCAACAACATCAGACGGAATTCCATTTAAATCAAGAACTGTTATATTCGGACCTTCAACCCACTCCTTAACTAATTGATCCAGGTCAATTTTTAACACCTCATCCCCGCTACTGCCAAATAAAAATGAATAATTGCGATCCAAGCATCTAGTCCTGATTTTTTCCAAAATACTAGCTGTCCCCGTCCCCAGACCCGGTAATCGATTAAATGGAGCAGCTGAACCTGTTCCAGGAGGTTTAAAAGATGGGGGAATCATTTTGTCTTTATTCCCTCTTCCACTCTCAGGCCAATCAATAACATCTCTTTCTTTAGTTGTATAGGTTGCAAATTCTTTTACAAAAAAATCAAGCCATATTTTTCTCAAATCGAATGGAATTGGAGAATCCGCGGTAACAACATTAACTAATTTGTCGTACCTCTTTGCTTTTATCCACTCGATTTTTGCTTGTAATATTGCGTCCTTTAAATTTCTTATACCTAAATCTTCCTGAAGAACTTGCCTTCCCGTAAAAAAAGCCAATTGTTCTTCAAATGGAATAAGCCAATAAGGAATTCGTAATGGGTTCTTTCCTCCGATAGAAAAAACATTTGCTTTTTCTTTTAACCAGCTACTATACTCGCCATGAATATCAATTATTATTATCTTTGACCCTGGCCATTTCCCCTTAATAATCTCACTCAATATAGTTGAAACTGCATTAGATTTTCCTGTACCAGTTGCTCCAACTATCGCACCATGGCGCATTACAAATTTTTGGAGATCGAGAATAGCAGGCAAATCAAGTCCTCCGGAAATAGTCCCAAATACTAATGGTGCACATGCCTCCTTAGACGAATAAATCAAATGCAAGTCATTAATTGTTATTACATGGACATCCGAGTCTATATCTGGAAAAGTTGTGAGCCCACGCTCGAATTTTCCTGACTTTATCTCCCCAAATAGATTTAATATGAGTGCTTTTTCTCCCGGTGCTATTGACCACCCAAAATCGTCATTTGTTTCCTGCAACATAGTTTGAGATGACGATGCTGCAGTTGCGCTCATAACATGCCCAAGCACATAATTCGCGCCTATCTTGACTTTTAAAATCGTACCTATTTGGGTGACGTGGTGAATGCGTCCATGGATAATAGGTGCCACCAAACTATTTGGCTCCATAGCTACAAATACTTTTGCGCCATTTACTGCTCTAATTTTACCTATGCGAGTTTCGGGAACTAACATTGCTTACCTTCCAATAATTGATCTTCGGCATTTACACTTTCTTTTAATGTTTTAAAAAATATGTCAGCATTTCCAAGCTCACATTTCTTTTTGTCCTCCCACTCAAATTCCATGCCTTGATAAAAGAAACTGTCTGGAGTAAATACGGTTAAGTTTGATAATCGTTTCCCCTCCAATGTCTCTAATACATGGCCTGTAGAGATATTTTTGAAGTTGAGAATATTAACATCTAGGTTTCTGTTTCTGTTTAACGCATCAAAAATAATCTCGTTGAGGTGTTCATCACCAAAACCATATCCTAAAATAACAATTGTTACCTTTTCGGAGTAAAGTGACCTACGAAACTTGTCTTGCAAAACAATAAATGGCAGCCGTCTTGAATCTACATATTTTGTTGAGGATGGATAAATCAAACAGGCTTCTACCTTATTCGGAGTCCTACGAACTATTAGCTGATCATCACACTTTTTTGCATCCCAATTAATCGATCCGTGTAACTTCCACAACCTTACCCAAGAGTTAGGTGGTCTCACCTCTTTGGAAACATTCCACATTACTGGATCAATAGCAGCTGGTTGAAATTGCGGAGACATACTTCCCACAAAACCATCAAAATACATAACGCTCTCGCTCTCAAAAGCAGCCTCTAAAACTAAGTCGTAATTTGTCGTATACACTTCCGTTTCGCCATTTCTGGATAAAAGCCATTTTGCGAATTCTTTGTGCGCATCACACTTTAAATCTACACGGCTTTCGATTATTTCAGCAATAGCTTTTTTAATCGCCAATATTAAACCCTGCCAATCATGAGGCTGTTTAGCCCCTTCATATAATACCTTTGAGAATCTATCTAACTGCGCTATCCCCTCTAAGAAGCTTAGGATATGTTCAATATGCTCAGACTTAATAAGAGCATTCTTGAGATCATCATAAATATTCTTAAATGGTCCTTTTGCTAACTCTGCTTTAACTAATTCGGTTAGTTGATGCATATCCGGCAATTTTGCCGGCACACTTGTTCCAGCTCCAAATAGAAAAGAAATTGACCGTCCGTCAGAATTTAATTTATTAAGTAAATTTTGTTGCTCCGCAATCAGTGATTTTGATTTTTTTTCACTCATACTTTCCTTCCTCCGGTATTTTATCTTTTACTGATTTCCTACCCCCCCAACAATGCGGAAATTTTACGATATCTGCACCCATAGCAAAGGCATAACTGAAAAACTCATCATATAAATCATTCATTATATGAGACCCTTGCTTTTAAAGCTAAAATAATCATTACCGCCAATTATAATATGATCTAACAGGCTAATTTCAACAGTCTTGAGCGCATCCTTAATAGATTTTGTTACCGCGCAATCTTCCTTTGAGGGTGTCAACGTGCCCGCTGGATGATTATGTGCGATAATAACACCAACCGCATGATGATACAATGCCCGCTCGACAATCTTCCTCGGATAAATTGCAGATCTATTAACTGTGCCTATCTGAAGTGCCTCAACTGCTACCAGTTGATTTCTGCCATTTAAAAAGATGGTCTTAAATTCCTCATCCACACACCCCTTCAGAGAAACCTTCAGGTAATCAAAAACCTGTTCGGATGATGACAGCAAATCTTTACCATGCAAACCATTTTCTAAATAAAGAACAGCGATATCTTTCAGCAACTTTAAAAACAAGGCTGTGTGTTCTGAAACCCCGGAGACAGACTTTAGTTCTTTACTGTCAGCATCTAAAACCCCACTGATTGTTTTAAACCGGTTCATCAATTCTTTGGCAATCGGTTTTGTGTCTTTCCGAGCGATAGCATAGGAAAGAACTAACTCCACCACCTCATAATCTAACCAGCCACTTACGCCTGCCTTCTTGTACTTATCCTTTATCCTCTGACGATGACCGACATAGGTTGCTGTTTGCGTTTTGATCATATTGCCTTTTCACCCCAAACTTTCGCAATTCGATCTTTAATTTTTTGTTCAAAGAGGGTGATTAAACCTTTTGTAGCCTCAATTGCTTTTTGTTCTTTTTCTACCTGAATAACAATCTGCTGTTGAATATTAAGAGGGGGCAAAGAAATCTTTATCTGCTTGATAGCATTAGCATTAAATTGAGGTTGCCCTCCTCCTTGGACTAGACTGTTTTTTTGCTTATCGTAATCTAAACTCTGTGCAAAAACCCAGTAAAATTTATTATTGACAATATTTTGATCAAAATTAAGCCTTATTAGATACCCTGCAAAAATAGCTTTCATATCATCATAAAAATAAAGTGTCTTCCCATAAGTCGCACCTGTTCGAGCAACTAATACCTCCCCTTTATTTAAAATATAATTTCTCGATTTTTTATTTAAACTAATATATTTAAGATCATCATTCCGCAATAAACCATTATTGGAAATATCTGTTATCCGTATATAACGATACTCCCCCGCATCTTTTGCTGTTTCAGAATACCCATATTCAAGATCACAAACCTCGCCCAGTTTCACAATCTCCCAATTAGTATCAATTTTGAAGGTAGGTTTGTAATTTTCTACTACCTGGCGTGCGCCGTCAATGATTTTTTGATAATTATCTAATTCAGCAACAATCTGTTCCTGTACTTCAAGAGGCGGGAGAGGGATTTTAATCCCTCTAAGTTTCTCCTGATTCAACTTAGGAACAGTTACTCCTGTAATGTATCGAGATAAATCCAGCTCATTTAATATCTGCATCAAAAAAGTATCAAATATCTTATTCTTCTTGGTTCGCAAAACATGGGCATGATTATTGACCCAACATTTTCCTTCTACAATAAATGCTGTCTTTTCTCCCTTCCCCCATTTAGCGCCATCTTCACCAACAAGCACTAATCGCTCATCGAATATATAGTCACCCACATAATCCAAAATACCCGTAGCGCCATAATAAGGATAGGCCCCTTTTATCCTATCACCTTTCTTGACTGGTTTACGCCGACTATCAAGAATATCTACAACTTTATCAAGCTCTACAAAATCCCATTTTCCACTATAAATAGCTGCTTCACGGTATCTATCTCCGCTTAGGTTATAATCTCCGCTTCCTGCAATTTTTTCTTTCTCGACCAAAGAGGCAAGTTTTGCCTCATCAGCACTGAATTTAAATTCTTTATCTCCAATGATACTTTGTTTGTATCGCCTAATAATTTCTAAAGCCGCTGGCAAGTCGCTTCCTTTAACTTCTCTTCTTTGAGCACCCAGACCGAAACCATCGTTATTGATTTTTACGAATAAAATCTTATCTGTCTTTTTTGCCAGATTTTTATCCAACATCAATGTTGATGTTTTAACTCCGGAATAAGGATTAAACACGCCCGCAGGTAATGACACAACAGCATAAAGCGAATGGTCAACCAACATCTTACGCAGTTTTTTGTAAGCCGTGCCTAATTGAAAAATAATTCCTTCAGGTACGATAATCCCCGCGCGGCCGTTTGGGTTTAAATGCTCCACCATATAATCAACAAAAAGCACCTCTGAACGCTTTGCCTGTACGCTAAACCGTTTATGCGGTCTTATCCCGCCTTTTGGACTCATGAACGGCGGATTTGCCAATATCACATCAAACACTTCCTGCCATCTTTCCTCTGAGGTTAAGGTATCATACTCATAGATTTTAGGATTCTTAAACCCGTGCAGATACATATTGGCCAATGACAATCTCACCATATCCGGCGAAATATCATAGCCAGAAAAGTTTTCAACGAGCCTTTTCTTTTGAGCCGGAGTTAAATGTACCCGACCGTCTTTTTTATTTTTCTCTAAAATATGTTTGTACGAAGAAATCAAGAATCCAGCTGTGCCACAGGCAGGGTCCAAAATAGTCTCGTTCTTCCCTGGGTCAACCACCTTCACTATAAAATCAATAATATGCCGGGGTGTTCTAAACTGACCTGCATCGCCTTGCGAGCCCATTATAGAAAGTAAATATTCAAAGGCATCGCCTAATTTCTCGCTGTGATCATACTCAAACTCTCCGATAGCCTTAAGGAAACTTTTTAAGGTTTCAGGATCGCGATATGGCAAATAGGCATTTTTAAAAATATTTCTGAATAATTGTGGGATATTTGGATTATGGTTCATCCTCTGGATAGCTTCGCCATACAAGCCAACAAGCTCATGCCCACTCACACGAGGATCAAATATTTTACTCCAGGCATATTTTGTGTATTCACCAGTAAAGAATTTCGCCTTGCCGCCAAGCTCCTCCGATTGCTTATCCATGTCATCCATAAACTTATAGATTAAAGCGATCGTGATTTGCTCAACCTGTGATTTTGGATCAGGCAATTTACCCACAAGAATATCCCTTGCCGCATCAATCAGTTTTTTTGTTCCATTTGTCAACATATCTCAATTTTCCTTTAAGCCACAAAAGTATTTAATGGCACATAATCTTTTATATACTCAACAACCGGGTCTTTCCAGCCGTCTAATTCTTTTAAATCCTTCATTGTAAAACCCGGGTTAGTCTCAAGCCTGCCGTATTCTTTTGAGTTAAAAATTTCCCGCAACTCGGTATCTAAGATATACGCTTTCATGAATTGGCGTATAATATGAATAAACTTATTTTCGGGATGGTAAAGAGAAATGAACTTCTCTATCTCTTCCTCGAGCAGGTCATCCTTTGTTTTAAATTTCTTAATTCGTCCGAATATTCTTTCCAGTACCTCTCTTAGACTTAAGCGGCGGTCAAGTTTAACGGATTTACGGAGTTTATCAAGGTTAAAGTATTCTTCCGGCTTATCAAAAACCTCTTTCCTGATGTAGCTCTCAGCTTCTTCGTACTTACCTTCATAAATTTTGTCTTTAACATATTCATTGCCTTTAATAACCGCTTCAAACTTTTCAAAAAACTTTCTGTCAATTTTCATGCCCTCAAGGCCGATAGATGTCTCTGCCAATTCTTTTAAAGGATCAAGACGAGTACTTTCATATTCGTCTGACGGCGGCGGTGGCGGATGCGGCCCCGGGCCTCCTCCGGTTTCCGGAGGCAATTCTATCACTTCATCATAATTAAATTTTTCTTCAAAATATTCGCAATTGGCGAAAAAATCAAAAAGTTTAAACCGCTCCTTTTTAACAACATATTTTTCTACCTTTCCCAAGTCATCTTTTTCTCTATAAACAAAATCATATTTTCTGGTTCCCCTGCCTTTCATCTGAATAAAATTTTGCGGGGAAAAGATAGGCCGCATTAAGCATAAATTCAGAATATCCTCACAGTCATAACCCGTCGTCATCATTCCTACGGTAACACACACCCTGGTCTTGCTGGAATTATAACCAGGCTTGAAAGCTGAATGACCATTAAGATTATTGTTTGAAAAGTTGATTGTCATCTGCTGTGCGCTATCAATAGAAGATGTTACCTGCACCGCAAAATCAGAATTATATTTACCCGGATAAATTTTATGTGCCAACTCATTAAGTATCTGTGTAATTTTGGAAGCGTGATTTTGGCTAACGCAAAAAATAATACTTTTGCCAATCTCACCTGTTAGGGGATCTTTTAACGCTTTATCTAAAAATGTCCTGCACAATGTCCCGTTAGTCTTTTCCGAGAAAAACTTTCGTTCAAAATCCTTTTGGAAATATATCTTTTCTTCTTCCTTACCTCCCTCGTTTTCTATCAGCACAGAATAGCCCATTTCTGAGAGCAACTCGGTTGTTATATCCGTTCTGGCATCTACAACAATAGGATTTACAAGATAATCGTCTTTTACTCCATCCAAAAGAGTGTACCTGAACGTTGGACTGCTCGCCTCGCATCCAAAGGTTTTATAAGTATCGAGCAACTGACGCTTTTCTAATTTGCGCGGGTCTCTTTCTGCCAATTTCTTTTCATCAACCTTTTTCAGGTAATCTTTCGGGGTTGCGGTAAGTCCTAATTTATATCCGGTAAAATACTCAAACACTGCCCGGCTATTGCCACCAATTGAGCGATGCGCTTCATCCGAAATAACCAAATCAAAATCAGTCGGTGAAAACAAATCTTTATACTTGTTATTAAAAAGGAGTGACTGGACCGTCGAGACAACGATTTCAGCTTTTTTCCAGTCATCTCGGTTTTCTTTGTAAATTACGGATTTATAATCGTTCTTAAGGTATTTTACAAAATTCTTCCAGGCCTGATCCTCTAACTCCAATCTGTCAACCAGGAAAAGCACCCTCTTGGCGTTTCCGGTCCTTAAGAATAGCTTGATAACACCTGCCGCAACAAGAGTCTTTCCTGTACCTGTTGCCATTTCAAACAGGAATCGGCTTTTATTTTCTTTCACAGCATCCTGCAAAGATTTAATGGCATTTATCTGATAGTCCCTTAAAAACTTGAGATTATTATCGCTAATGAAATCATTTTGTTTTTTCTCATCCATCCAGTTAGGGTCGCTCTTATAATCTGGTTTTTGGGTAATCGCAACGTAATCCGAGTCAACATATTCACGAACCAAATTATTTGTATTAGGCTTAAAAGATTTCTTGAAAGTCAAAGATTCGCATGTGGGAAAGGCAGTGATAATATGCGGATTGCCTGTTTCGATATCCCAGAAATAATGAAGGTTGCCATTAGACAAAATTATAAAACGAACGTTAAGATTCTTTGCATATTTGCGAGCCTGCTCCTTCCCGTCTAAAGGGTCTTTATCCTCTCGCTTTGCCTCTAAAACTACGAAAGGGAAACCTTTATCGTCTAAAAGAATATAGTCTGTAAACCCATTTTTAGTTTTCTCAAAGTCCTCGCCAAGACCGTTAAGAGCCTGTTCAGTAATTTTGACATTCGTCTCCAGGCAAATATTTGCGGAGCCGGCATCTGTGTCAAAAAACCGCCACCCTGCGTCTTCAAGATATTTGTTTATTCGTATTCGTGCTTTTGCTTCTTTTGGCATAATTTATCTATTCGTCCTTGCTTTAATAAACTCTTTTAAATCCTCAGGCTTTACTCGCCATTGCCCTATCTTCACCGCACGAATTTGCTTCTCTCGAATAAGCTCGCGTATTCTGTACTCAGACAGGCCAAGCTGTTTAGCAACCTGCACTACTGTTAAATATCCTTTAAGTAACATTGGAAATACTCCATTTTGCGTTATACAACATTGTGCCACAATGTACCATATTTAATATATTCATGCAAGCTAATTCTTCTATGGGGCAACGGCATATAAAGGGTGCAGCAGAAGTCCTAAAGACTTAAGCCGTCCGACTGTGACTGCTAGGCGGGTGGAATATTTTCTAACCACTCTACCATGAAAATTCGGCTTCACTCGCTTTAACTATTCCCTCAGTAACTACATTTGCAAACTGTTCCTGTCGCTCTGCCACTTTATCAAACATCATAAGCGCATAATCTTTAGAGACCGTCACAGTGCAGTTATAGTGAATCGATTGGGACTTATTTTTCTTAATGGATTGTTTTTTGCTCCTACAGTTTGTAGGTGGAATCTTGATGGACGAAGAGAATAAAAAAGTTACATCAACATGGTCGCTATCTCTCATTTCCAGATATTCCTGAAAGCTTTCTCTTCGATCCTTGGCGCAAAATATCTCCTTCCCGGAAACTATCAAATCCCAAAAGGAAAGTTTTGCTGTACCAGCGCCTGCAACCATAAGAAAACCTTTGAGGCCACCCTCAAGTGTAATATCTTTCCGCTCTCCAGGTGCCGGTAATGACGGCTGCCTTGAAGCCTCTTTCTTTTCTTTTTGGAAACAATCAAGGCATTTGGCTGGAACCTCGGAATTATCATCATAAGGTCGTTGGATGCCTAAAACTTTCCTGCAGCCGGAACATATTATTTCCATAATCTATTCTTTAAAAACTCTACTTAATCACCATACTTACGTAAATCATTAAATGCAGCTTTAATGGTTGATAGATTAACATTAAAGCGTTTAGCAAGGGCGGTTTTTGATATGGAATATAAGTCCTCTCCCTCTTCTTTAAGCAAGGCCTGAATTAGAAGAAGAAACTTCAGGCGCATAGTTAATTTGGCATTATCCGGCTGAATAAGTGAATCTGAGGATATACCAAAAGTATCACCGGAGATATCTGTAAGTATGACATTAGCATCCCGGCTGTGGAAAAAACTTACTTCAATAAGTTGATAGCGTTTTTGCAACTTCCTTAAAACTTTAATTACCTGGCGCCTTAAGGCAGGGTCAGTCCAGGAATCAGGCATGCCTAAACTTAAAGCCATGGCCTCTAAACTTATTAGGAACTCCTGTTTGCCTACAGACTGGCTGTGAGCTAGGAGTAATAAATAAAGACTCATCGCCCGCTTATCATAGCTAGTAACCATACGAGAAAGATATTTTTTATTCAAAACAAACTCTCCGGGTAAGTTTAAACTCTTAGGTAAGTTCTCTATATAAGCCGGAGCATTAGGTTTCTTGCCGCGCGGCAACGAAAATATAAGAAAGCTTTTAAGACGCGACAATTTCACCCCGGCTAGATCCGGAGAATCAATAAGCGTAGAAGATTCAAAATTATTCTTCAGGGCTGAGATAGACCAATTAGCACTGCCCTCAACTACATACCGGCTATCAACTACTATAAGCTTATCGTGAAGTCTGCGATTAGAGGGTATAAAATGAATAAGGACTCCGGCCTTCTCCAATTTTTTAAAAATAAGGCTTTCAGCAAAAGAATTACCACCTTTCTTAGAATCTCTGAAGCGGGTATTAAGATATAGAGTAACTTCAACGCCCCTTTCTCTTGCTTCCAATAAATCGTTAAGCAAAAGTTTTACCGGGTTGTTAGTATTTGTCCCTAAACTTATGGAATACATAGAAATATCTATGGATTTTTGGGCATTATCTAAAAGCCCAATCACAGCTTCTTCGTAGCTACGGTCGGATATGTCTTTAACCCGGGAGGAAACAAAATCATCTGCAGAATATGCAGCCTGAGTAATTAAAAATATTGCGAGGATTAATACAGAGAATAGGTGAAATCTACGTCTCTTCACCTAAGTATTATATCAGAAATGCTGCAAATAATGAATATTTAGGTTTCTTTTTCCTTAATACTATCAACAACAAAATTCTAATGGTTAAAGACCCAAACCACTACCAAAAACAGTACATAAAAACCACCCAGTAAAGCCAGGCACTGTCGAGAACACCTTTCCTCATGCCTTCTTTGGGTCCAATATTTACGCCAGTAAGTATTCCTACTGGCACTCCATAAGGCTTCTCTTAAATCATCGGTTTTATACCTTTTTAATATTGTTTTCTTAACCCTGAGTCTATTTGTACGTTGAATGTTATTATAATGCTTCTCAGACTCAGGATTAACCACCTTCTGAAACTTAACCCTTCTCTTTAAGATGTATTTCTTCTTCAAGACCAAGCCTTTTGATATTTATAAGCTACGTCTTGCCCAATAGCTACTATAGGGCAATTAGAGAGATTACCAGCCTTCATAACTTGAATCATTACTGCTTGAACTTGACGAATATTAGAATATACCCGATTAGCAGACCAGCGCCTACCCTGATAAAGAATATAGAAACTATAACCCTCGGGTAACCTAAACCTTTTACCTACCATAACAACACCTCCTTTTGTTTATTCGCCTTATTAACTTTGTGAGAGAGCCTTTATTAAAAAATATCTAAAAACCTTTTTTCGCTTAATGACCTCTTCACATTATCATTTAGGTTCTGTCAAGGAGGAACGGAAGCTAAAAATTGAGGCTCCCCGAAGGGTGCGAAGCAATTTATCCGTGCTGTATAGAAAGATTAAAAAATGAGGCAAATTTTTTGACCCGTAGATCCTTTACAGGTTCTAAATGATATGTTATTTGTTTTTATGTGAAAAAAGGTATTCAGCTCTTTCTTTGGAAGGGTTGTCTTTTGAGTATTCTTTTTGGGGAAAAGGCTGGCTCGGAGCGCAGGCCGAGGCCGTCGCTACTTAAATAATATGAATTTGGAATACTCTCGGCATTCCCTACGGCTGTATCCTTCGGTCACACCGAGATAGGTTTTGGGTGGCCCCACTGTTTTTCTTCGCAAAACAAAAGATGTGGAGCCAGGGATGGGGTATTCTTAATCACTTATATTTGCAGAAAGATTCGGTATGGTAAAAGTGAATTTTGAACCTTTCCCAATTTCTGATTCTATACCTATCTGGCCGCCATAGGCGGTTACGAGGCATTTTACCAAGGCAAGGCCTAAACCAACGCCTTCGACATTACCGGTAAAATATTTTTCAATCTGATAAAATTTTTGAAATATCTTATCTTTTTCCTCAGAAGGTATACCAGGACCATTGTCAGAAACAGAGATCTTTATCTTCTCAGCTAAGTTTTCAGCAGAAACAATGATTTCTTTAAAATCCTTGTCATTAAATTTAATAGCGTTTTCAATAAGATTCTTAATTATTAAATCAAGATGCCCTTTGTTTATATAAACTTTCATGTCATCACCTTGGCAATTAATGTCCAGTTTTATTTTTTTACCATTTTTTTTCTCAACTATCGGATTGAGCAAGGCCGGTAAATAGCTCTGGAGCTCTATTGGCTCTTTTAACGAATCTATCTTTTTCCGCTCTATCGTAACAAATCCCAATAATTTATCAAGTAAGCTTTCAAGCGAATGCGCCTTTTCCAAAATGCTATTCATAAACTTGCCCTGCTCCTCGTTCAAAGGCCCTAAGGTTCCATTTTTAAACAAAGCTGCACTCCCGCTAATAGCTCCTATCGGTGTAGCCAATTTATGTGAGATAAGACTTAGAAAATCTTGCTTCATAAGCTCTTCTTTGCGCATTTCGGTCACATCACGCAAAGTCAGAACTATGCTTGAAATTTCCCCTGCCGGATTTTTGAGAATATCCAAATTAGCGGCTAGATATAAGGCTTTGAACTGTTCCGTTTCCTCACGAATAAGCTCAAATGTCATGTGTGGAATTGAAAAATCTGAAATTTCTTCTTTTGCTATGGATACCGAGTAAAGCTTAAAAATAACTTCAGATAAATTCGCACTCCCGGGCTCAGACATGTTCAAGTATTTCTGTGCGGAATTATTAATATCTTTTATAATCCAGTCTTTATCGCATACAATAATACCATCACCTATCTCGTTAATAACTGCTTCAAACTTTTCCTTTTCGTTAAGCTGCCTACGAAGATAACTTAGCTTTAAAAGTGTATTTACCCGCGCCATTACTTCATTTTTATCAAACGGCTTAGAGATAAAATCATCACAGCCAGCGTCTATACCTTTTATCCTGTCCTCAGTTTCCTTCAAGGCAGTAACAAGAACTATCGGAATAAGCTGGGTAGCTTTCTCAGCCCTTATTTTTCTAGTAACTTCAAATCCATCCATTTCCGGCATCATTATATCGAGTAAAATTAAATCTATATCATTGTCGACAACAACTTGCAAGGCTTCTTTTCCGTTTGAAGCGGTCAGAATCTCATAACCTTTTGGCAAAAGGTGCGCTTCTAGCAATTTAACATTTTGCGGCTCATCATCAACAACCAATATCTTTGCCTTTTTATCCATCGCTTTAACCTTTCAAGGGCAACGTAAAATAAAAATAAGTGCCTTGATCCTTACCCTTGCTTTCAAACCACAACTTTCCTTTATGAAGCTCAACAAACCTCTTCGCCAATGGCATGCCCAAACCTGTACCGGCATATTTTCGTGAATGACTTGAGTCAATCTGCTCAAACTCCTTAAAAACCTTGTCCTTATTTTTTTCTTCTATACCAATACCAGTATCCCACACAGTAATAAGAATTGTATTTTTATCTTCCATTTTTGCTTCAATGCCGATTTTACCGCCATCAGGCGTAAATTTTGCCGCATTAGATAGAAGATTAAACATAATTTGCTTGAATTTTCTCTCATCAGCGCGCACTACTCCTAAATTATCGCTAATATTTTTAACTATAGATATGTTATGTTTTAAAGCTTTTTCTTTTATCATTGATAGGCTATTTTCAAGCTCCGCTTTTAAGTCAAAATCACTTAGTGACAACTCTGTTTTACCGGCTTCGATTTTTGACAAATCTAGAATATCATTAATAAGCGACAAGAGATGCTTACCGCTATTTAACACATCAACAGTATATTCTTTCTGTTTGTCGTTAAAAGGACCAAAGGCTTCATCTCTTAATACTTCCGAGAATCCTATAATTGCATTTAAGGGAGTCCTTAATTCATGGCTCATACTAGCAAGAAAATCACTTTTTGCCTTGCTGGCTGCTTCAGCATCTTTTTTCGCACTTGTTAAGTCCGCTTCTACTCGTTTACGTATAGAAATTTCTTTGTTAAGGGAATCCCGTGAGGCAGTAGTTTTTTGCAGCGTATTTGTCATTTTATCAAAATCCCTAGAAAGCTGGCCAATTTCATCCTTATCCTTAGTGCCAACCTTGTAATTTAAATTACCTCCGCCTATTATCTTGGCACCTTTCTGAAGAGCGCGAATCGGATCTGAAATTGATTGAGAAATTAACAACGTTATTAAAATAATAATTAAGGCTGTGGTAACTACTATCATAAGTAATATCTTTCTGAGATCATGTGCTGGGATAATCGCTTCACTTACATCTTGTTCGGAAAGCAAAACCCAAGTAAAATCTTCTATATGAAGAACCATTGAAACGCCAATTACAGGTATCCCGCGATAATCCAACCATACACCTTTTACTTCTTTGTTTTCTTCCAAACCCTTATTTACCGGATAGGTACCTACTCTTTGATTCAAAATAGCATCTTCTAAAAATAATGATTCTGTTATCATGAATTTATCTTGGTTAACTATATAACTTTCTCCGGTATTACCTACCCCTCTCCATTGAGTCATCGCCCCCAATCTTAAAATTCTCTCTCCGGTTAATATTCCGCTCAAAGTATCTTCATCGTAGTGAGCCACCCAAACGCCGATAACTTTATCTTTTTTATAAGACATAATCGGTACGGATACACTAAACCCTGCTACCCCTTCTTCATTCCTTATCGTGTCGCTGACATATGCCTTGTTTCTACCGTATAAAAAAGAACTCGTTTTGCTATAGTCACGGCCTATCCTTAAAGGGCTACTTGAAATTATCACCTGCCCACTTAAATCTACTACATCTATAGCTACTATATCTTTGTCATTAAGTGCTTCATGCTCGAATAAATATTTTGTAAACTTTCTTCCAATTTCATGTTTGTTAACATCAGCGGCTTCTTTGACAAAATCTTTAATTGCCGGTTCGGAAGAAAAATGTATTGTACGTTTTTTAATATTCTCCAGAAAAACAAGTATCTCACTCTCTCTAAATTCAGTAACAAGATGCAGCTTGCTTAAGATTGCCTGTTCTAAGGCATCTTTGCTATTTGTATAGCTTATAAAGCTAACAAAAAACAGCGGAATCGTAACAAGTACAACAAATAGAATAATAAGTTTTACTTTAATCAACATTATCTTTGACTCCTGATACTAAGAATAAACCAACCCCTAACAGAAGAAAAAGGATAGCAGTATGAAAGGCCATCGCAGTACTAAAATTATCGATCGCATAATATAAAGGTGGAACATTAATGATATAGCCAACAATTGCGACACCGGACACAAGAGAAATTGTTCCACCGATAAGTTTTAGCCTAAATAAAGATTTTTTCAGGTTAAGCATTACACAAAACACAGCAATGGTTATAAAAGTAAAATTTACCATCGTACCTACTGATGGTCTACCAGGAATTACAGTTTTAAATGCTCCTTCAGATTCGCTTACAAACAGGTCTTCAATTCCCGTACGTATACCTGAAAATGTAGAAACCAGAAGTGTGACCATAAGCAGAAGAATAACCATTGTTGTTATTGGTAAAATTACTCTGGCAACCTCACTTTTATTCTTCACTAAATCAGCTATAAAATAAAGAGTTGTGCCGCTTAAGAAAAAAGAAAGCGCTGTTGTAAATTTCATTGTTACCCAAAAAGGCAATATGCTTTTTAGGATTCCGATATCTAATATCCACCCCGTCATTACCACAATACCCACTAAGATAATAATGATTCCCAGTAATTTTGATCTATTCATGTATTTATTCCCTTGCTAGGTTTTTTACTGTTTTAACAAAGTTCTTTGTATCAATTGGTTTTCTAATGAAAAAATTAAAACCAGCGTCTTTAATTCTTTGCTCATCTTCCTGCATCACTGAAGCGGTAAACGCGCCTATTGGTATCTCATCGAATCGCTTGTCTTGCCTCACCAGCTTAAGCAATTCAAATCCATCCATGTCAGGCAGACCAATATCCATAAGAACAAGATCTGGAATATTTTCTTTTAATATCTCAATGGCAGATTTTCCATCAAAAGCCTTTAGAAGGTTAAACCCATTTAGCTCAAGAAGATCTACGGCAAGTTTCATGTTCAAAGGTTTATCTTCTACCACCAATATTGTCTTTTTACTGTTTGCGTTAGGCATTTCGTTATCCTCCCTTACATTCCTTTAACTAAAACACACTACAACCGCTTTATTAATATTTTATACTCTCAGGCATTATTTTGCAATTATTTTTAATTAGGGAAAAGGCTGGTTCGGGGTGTAGGCCGAGACAGGCTTTGGGTGGGTGGGATATTGCAACCACTTATATTTGCAAAAAGATTCGGCTTTATTCTGCCAAGCGATGTCCCGAAATGAATACGGGACAATCGCGTAGGCAGAATGCGGACTCTCCCCGAGCAAAAACACCTTTTAGGAATTTTTCGCCGCCGCCGATATAAAATAAAAGAATTATGGTTTAGGAGTTGTTTTTTTTTTTGCGAGGGAGAGGATGCAGATAATCCTTATCGGCGTACGTGAGCCGATAAGGGGGAAGAAAAGCCGAATCGTATGCTATTGGCATCGCCGCGAAGCGAGCGGCCTAGCGAGCGCCAAGTGAGGACGAGCCCCAGCGAGGACGAACGAAGCCTACACCAATCACCAAGCCCACCGTAGCCGACGTTCAGGAGGTGAAGGCGGGCGGGGGCATCATTCAAGACTGTGCTAGCCTATCTAGTTCTGTCTGGAATACAGTAAAAAGGAAGGGTTTGGAGAATTTGTAAAGAAGGAACCAAGGGTCAGCCGAATGTCTTAATATAGATTTTAGGCATTTTTCGCGCGAATCCTTTTGGTTTTAATCTCTTACTCTTTTGTTAACTCTAGTTTTTCTTTAAAGAAAGTAGTCACTTTTTGTGCATCACCTGGGTTAGAATATCCATATTCACTATATTCAAACTTCCGCGAAGGGATCTTTAAAGTAGCAAAGTCATTAATTTGAGAGCCATAATAAGCCAATCTTGGAATTGTCTCACAATGAATCCTTTCATAACACATATTAAGTTGATTTGGATACATGTCATAGACCAATGCCTGTAAATCTGGGCTTATGATGGAAACCAAATAAGCGGTGTCGCTACCGCCTGAATGTCCCATGATGCCTATTTTATCAACGAAATTTTTATGCTTTAGGTATTTTATTGTAAGAAGTGTTTCGTAAACCCTCAGCCCCATAAGAGTAAAACCGCTTAAATACAATTCTTCACTAATAACTCTTTCTATTTCATCACAAAACATAGCTCGAAAAGAGGGCATAATAACTATAAATCCCTTTTTGGCTAGCTCTTTCCCAAAATAGTTATCTCTAAATCTCTTGCTAGAATCACCATGGCCATGCAAACCAACAACTGCTGGATGAGATCTTTTCTCCTTGTTAGGAACTAGAAACAGGACAGAAAAAGTTCCTACTTGCGGATCTTTGAATAATAACTCATTTTCAGTATATCCTTCATATTGATGCGTAGCAGCAACAGTTACTACTAGCTTTCTTTGATTAAGCTTATGCAAAAGAAAACCTACATTTAGCTCGGTAATAATTCTTTTTCTTAAATCCCCAGTAATTTTTCCTGAAGGATGAGTCTCTAGATAATCCTGAGCATCTTTAATCTGCTTTAAAAGCTCTATCTTTGATATTGGCGTTTGATATCGCACATTGTTCTTAATGAAATTTTTGTAGAAAGAGGTATCATTTTGGTCTATCTCAATATTGAAGGCTAGATCGGTCTTTTCAATAACGTTTAATTCAGGCCTTTGAGAAGATCCTTTTACAAAAACACACAAGACTAAAAGTCCTATTGCGAATAAAGTAACCAATAGAACTCTTAAAGTAACAGATTTCTTTGCTTTCAAGCCTAACTCCAATCTCACTAAAACATCTTATTTAACAGCTCTAACGTCATCCCTCAATCAATCTAGGATATCTAGACTATCACCAAATCTTGTTCAGGCAAGGCATAAAAATCGTATAATACTACGTCCATCTCCATCCAAGGGTCTAAATATAGATTTTCATAGAGAGGTATTATAGCAGGAATGTAATGATTTGTGGAATAGTTTAAAACTTAACTCACGGAAGCCGGATGAATGCGAAGCTGACCGTTAGGCCAGCAGAGCCTACCTTTAGATACTGCGATCGCCGAGGAAGGGAAATTATAGGAATCTTTTAGTATCGCATTGACAAATTTTCTGTCGAAACTTCTAATTTAAGCCATTTTAAGCTTGAAACACGCCCATCCATATTTGTTACAAATATTAATACAACTATCCTCATCATTTCTCGACAAAAAATTTAGAATAGACTCCTTATATTCGACGGGATAAATATATCCTACTTTACGCAAAGTAGTCAACCGGTGAACAGGGTCTTTTAGCTTGGATAAATCTTTAATATTATGTGTAAAAACCTTGTATTGTAAAACCTCTTGTATGCTTGGAAGTTTTTCATCCATAAATAGAGATCTGATGTCGGTAAGTTTAATAAATTCAAGAAAAACAGAAAGAATCTCTCTTTCCATTTTACTCCTAATATATTTTGAATCGAGTAGAACACATAGATAAAGATCACACAAAGAAGAATATTCCTTTAATAATATTAAAGTTCGATATTTGTGAACTAAATTTTTTCTCTGTTTGACTACTTCATTATGTACTCTTGCTGAGTCTAGAAGCTCACTGTGAGCTTCATTATCAAAATCTCTTAGGAACGCCAATGCCTTATTGCCCTCCTTTTTAAAATTAGCATCCAGGACTTTGTTAGCAACCAGATTTGCTACGTCAAAGCTGCTTATACCATGTCTACTCTTAAGGTATTCAAAAAAATCAGGAACTCCCATTGCGACTTGTAGTCGCAGCAAAAAAGTAATCAGGCGAATAGAAAAATAATCCTTAGGTAGCATGCTAGAAGTTCTGTAGACTACCTTTTCGTACTCTTCAATTATCTTGTTTCCTATCTTTATCCTCGAGTTAGGATAAGCTCTATATTTAAGTCGAATCCCATAATTATTAAGGTAATCCAAGTTATCCATAGGTGAGCCGTCAATGATAGTAAGTTGATAAATTGTATATTCGGATAGTCCTATATTATCTAGTAAATTTAGTCCGGCAATAAAAGATTTTTTTGTCTCGAGAGGGAGCCCCGAAATTAACTCCGTATGGACATGAAAACCTTGCTTGGTCAACCATTTTCCTGACTCTATAAACTTTTTGATATCTTTATTGGGTCTTTTGATAGCATTAAGGGTCTCCGGATTCAAAGACTGAGGAGTATGGTTAATACATGTAAGATCTTTTATAATTTTGGCTGCTTCTATAACTCCCTTAGTAAGATTCTTGGCTGTGTAGACATCAATCCTATCGGGATAACCAGTTTTATCATGTTTACTTTTCAACATCCTTGCTTTATGGATGTCTTCTGGAGCTAATCCAAAATTGTCATCAATAATGTTTATACCTTTTACTTCGTATCTGTATGTTTTCATTTTATCAACAATTATATCCAAGTCATCGCTAAATCTCTTTAGTGACATTTTTATCAGCTTACTATAATATGGTATTCCCATATTACAGTAAACGCAAGAATATGGACATCCTCGGACAGATTGAATCTTTGGGGTTTGAAAAGTCGCAAAAAATTTGTCCATTATACCAATGGCATATGGAGAAGGGATGTCATCCAAAGACTTAAGTCTTGATTTTGCTGGGCACTCGATATACTTATCTCTATTAATAAAAGCGACGCTTTCTATTTCTCCAGGCAAAGATTTAATTTTTCCAATATCAAAATCGTTAGCTAACAAACTTTTTACTAATTTCAATATAGCTAATTCAGCATCAAAAAGAACATAGAAATCGACCGACGGATTTTTCTTAAGGAAGTTTTTTCTCTGCGAAGCGTTAAGCGAGATATTTGGCCCTCCCATTATACAAGTGGATTGAGTTTGTCGCTTCTTTACATATTTTGCCATGCACAAAGAAAGATTTTTATTCCAACAGTAATTGCTTGTCATAAAAATCTTTGGAGGTTTATTATCAATGGCTTTCTTGAGTTCTAAAGGATTTGTAAATAGTTGAAGGTTTAATTGGGGTAAATGTTTTTTTAAAAATGCAGCAATGTTACCTATGTTTAAAGGCATCTCCGAACTACTTGCCTCGCTGGCTCTAAGATCTGCTAGGTAAATATCCAATGTATCTCCTCCTATGTATGGAAACAGGTTTATTTGAGTCACGTTAGTGTAGTTAGAATATCAAAATTTGTCAATGCAATACCAAAAAATCCCTATAATTCCCCTCTCCTTGTAAACCTCAAAGTATATTCTGGCGAGTCCGAAAAGTAAAAGAAGTAGTGTCTATCACTAATGCTAGAGTCCTGACGGCCAGCTTCTAACAATCTCATCAACAGATTTAATAACGGTTGGATATAGTATCCTAGCTACCATTTTATAACCTTCTTCATTAAGATGAATCGGATCTCTTTCGGGATTGTTAAAATAGGCCTCAATATCATCTACAAAAACGGATCTGACATTCGCAAAAGTCACTGCATTATCCTTTGCTACATTCCTTAAATTATCAAAGTAACTTTGCCTAAATTTATAATACTCCTCACTCTCCATATTTTTCAAAATAGGTAAATCGTATAGAATAATTTTTATATTATTATCTTTCGCAATTTTGCAGATTTCAGCCATGTTATCATGGTAATCTTGGAGATTAACTCTCGGTTGAAATCTGGAACTTCTTAATTCAGAACTCACTAAAGCCTTATTACAGGCATCTCTTACTAAACGATAACATCTTATTTTGCTGAATGTTTTTTCGAAAAGATACTTAATCTTTGTAGCTATCTGCTGTTTGTCAGCAAAATAAAATGCAAAAGCAGCATCATTATGCCCAAAATTTACCAGTAATATATCCGGCGAATATTTTAAAGCTTGTGCCTTTAGCAATCTTAAACCTTGCAATGAACTGTAACCAGGCATTCCCATGTTGTAAACTTGAATATTTTTTCCAGGAAAATCTTCTTTCAGCATTTCCTGCAGCAGGCAAACTACAGTATTCTTATTTTCAACCTCTGCCTGAAAAGTACATGAACCTCCTAGAAATATAATTCTAATTACATTTTTATCTTTTTGTTCTGAAAAATTGCCCCCTCTAAATCCTTTATTGTTTACTTTCCTCCCATAAACTATTCCATGAAGTTTTGCTTTCCAAAATAAATATGTATCAAAAATAAACTCCTTGCGTTGAAGTTCTGGATTCACAAAGGAGTAGTATAAATTATTACTCTTGGGCAAATTAAAAATATGTAAGAAACTTTCGCAAATAATAAACGCAAAGATGAGACCGCTGATCAAAGCTAACAAAATAAACTTGAGATTCTTCATATTCCTTCAGGATGGGGTTTGCGAACCTGGTTTAGGCGAATCCTAAACCACTAGATCAAAGAATTACAGGCTAGGAACTTCTTTTAACAACTCTTCAACCTTTGAAAGCAGAACTTCGGAGTCAAATGGTTTAGTAATATAAGCATCAGCGCCAACTGTCTTGCTCATTTCTTTATCCGCCTCCTGGGCTCGGGCAGTAAATATAATTACCGGAATCTTTCGATATTCCTCGTCAAATTTTAGCATCCGACAGACCTTATAGCCTTCGATCTTTGGAAGCATAAGGTCAAGAATTATTAAGTCGGGTCTTTCCGATTTCGCTTTTTCAAATCCGACATAACCATCATATGCATTGACAACACTATACCCTGCTGCTTCAAGCTGAAGGGTTACCGCATATGCCATATCTCTTTCATCCTCAACAAGCAGTATTTTCTTTTTATCCATGCTATAACTCCCTTTATTTTATTATGGTCAATCCAATTATTCCCTAAATCTAGCTTATCCCGGTTATGACTTTAATTCCTTTAAGAGAAACCTCCGATCTTTGGTTTTCAATTTAATAAATTCTAAACCTACCTTACGCCTAGCAATGCTTTCCCCAAACACCCTATCTAAATTCCTTATCCAGGCTACGCGGGCTTTGGTCTGAATCACTTTCTTATTTTTCGGGAGTTCAAATTTAATATTAACCTCTGAATCTGCTTTAAGGGATGCTTTGGTTATAATGCAAACTCCTCCTTTTGAAATATCTACAGTCTCTGATGATTCCGCTAAATCCTCGGAAAGCATAATGTCTACGCCTGGCTCATAGAGAACTCTCTCAAAACGCCTCTGTTTAGAGCCAATGTATATCTCCTTCATATGGATATTCGCGGGAAGCTTTCTGGCTATCAAAGCCTTACTCTGCTCAGAGTAAGGCATAACCCCTACCGTGGTAAAAACACCTCTAACTTTATGTTTAGCAAAATAGGTTTTTATCCGATCCCTAACCACCTCAGAAACCATAATTGCCTTTTTCTCTGTCGTATTAGGAAAAATAATACCACATTCTCCGTTTCGGATATCGATTGTAACAATTTGTGGCTTTTCTTTTTTAAATTTACAAACCTCGCTAAAAGTCTGATCAATAATATCCTCTAAATCTGTGAAGAGTTTTTTCGGCTTCACTTTAATCATTCGTTTAAATTCCCGATAATTAACAATTAATACGCTGATAAAGTATATCGGCTTACCCCTATCTAATGAATTATTTATTTTTTCCTTAATATGGGTATCTAAAATATCGCGTTTGTAGAAACGAGGTAATGTAAAATAAAATTTACTACCCACCCCTAATTTAGATTCTACCCAAATTTCACCGCCGTGCCTTTCAACCAATTCCTTTGCTAAAGAAAGTCCGAGACCTATTCCTTTTTTTTCGGCGCTAGCAATCTCGGAAACCTGAGCAAATTTATTAAATAACTCCGTCATGCCCGGCTTAGCAATACCAACCCCAGTATCAACTACACCGATTCTGACTTTAGTTTCAAAAACTTTAACCTCTACCTTAATTTCTCCCTCCTCCGTGAATTTTATCGCATTGTCAATTAGGTTAAAAAGAACCTGGTTTATCCTGTCCCCATCGATAAAAAGATTTACCTGCCTCTGCGGAAGATCATAATCTAAAGTTATGCCCCGATCTTTAGTCAATTCCTTAAAGAAATCAGCAGAATCTTCGACCAAGTCGTTAAGGTTAACTAGCGCATAATGAAACTTTAATGTTCCTCTTTCAATTCGCGATATATCAAGTACCTCATCGATAATCTTTTTTAGACGTTCGATGTTGTTCTTTGTTTTCGTAAGTATTTCTTTTTGCTTATTGTTGATTTCTCCGACTGTCTCATTAGAAACAAGAGTAACTAGCTGCTTTATGATTGCTAAAGGAGTTCTCAACTCATGGGAAACTGACGAGATAAACTCCGACTTGAATCTATTCATCCCCTCTAGTATCTCCACCTTCTTTTCAATATGCACCTTTTCTTTCCGTATTTGCTCAAGTTGCATCCTTCGGGTGATATCACGGGTAATGCCAATAAGGCCGATAATTTTCCCCTGATCATCATAGCGAGGTATCTTTGTCGTTGAGACATAATTATCGATTCCGTCAGGCCGGGTCGCGCGTTCAATCTTGTCGATAATCGGCTTACCTCCCTTTAAGACGTACTGATCATCTTTTGTCATCATCTCGGCTCGCTTCTTAGGAAAAAAATCAAAATCTGTTTTACCAATGATGTTTTTAACCGGTATCTTTAAACCTCTAGCATAGGCTTTATTCACCATAAGCAGCCTTCCCTTATTGTCCTTAAAGTAAATGACATCGGGAATATACGCCATGAGATCAGAAAAAAGCTTATACTTATAGGCTAAATCCTTATTATCAATAGTGCCGGCTACCCTCTTCTTTTTAGTTTTCATTTTCCTTTTCATGTTTTTATACGTGTTGGGAACAATTTTTTGTTGTCTCATTAATTATACACCAAAATGTTACGAATAGACAATTATTTTGCGTTTGAATCAACTATGTTAAAGATAGCCGCAGGCTAGAAAAGAAGGGTTTCCCTCCAGGGAAGTTAAGATTTCATACTATAACGGCTACAGTATAATGAAAGGATTCAGAGGATTTGTAAAGAAAGGACCGGGAATCAGTAAAAATGTGCAAATGTAGACTTTTTCTATGTGTTCCTACGCTATCTATCTACTGTCATCTTTCTTTTCAAACCTGGCAATGCCGTTTGCTACCCCGCCTTGATTCCAATGTTGATGCTCAGGATTCGCATCCTCATATACATGCATCCACTTAAAGTGAAAACCTGTTCTCTTCCCTGCAACCCGAAGGCTCTTTTCTTTAAAGAAAAAGATAGTGTTAGGATCGCCAAAATAAGTGTAGACAGGAGTAACAATAACCAACCACCCACCTGGAGCAAGCAATTGCTTAGCTTTCTTAAAAAGAAGCAAGGGATCACTGAGATGTTCAATGACATGACAAGCGAAAATCATATCATAATAAAAGTTTTCAAAGGGAACTTCTTCCAGCGATAGGTTGTCGACAATACGTCCCTTATCTCGGCTAAATTCCACCATAGTAGAATTAACTTCAATTCCTGAAACATCCCAATCACGGAATCGAAAAACTTCCATAAGATCACCTATTCCGCAACCAACATCTAGAACCTTCGGCCTTCTTCCAAGAGAGACCTCAAGATCAGCAATTCCTATTTTTTCCAGCAAGTTATTGAAAAGTAACCGGCGATTTCTCCAAGAACTGCTATCTTCGCCAAGCGACACATGAGCCTCCTTATTTCGTCCCATAACATTTTCATCAGATAAAATCGCCCAAGTAAGACCGCAGGCATCGCATGACACATAATCATGACAACAGGGTTCCTGTGGAGATAATAACTGGATGTTTTGGCTACGGCAGATTGGACAATTTCTCATATTGTTTTTCTTTAAATCGACAAACTCATACTTTCATAAAGAGTAGGATAGAACAATTACCCGCGCCGACAAACTATTTTGTCTTAAGAATCTTCTTGGCCAGGTCATTCATCAAATCAAATCCTCGCTCATACCCGGGGAACGAATGGGCTTCTAAAGCATAAATCTTTTTGTAATCTTTGGAAAAAATAATATCCACTCCGGTATAATTCAATTTAAGCTCTTTGGCAACTTTTCGGGCTAGAGATTTAACCTGATTTAATTTAGCAGTAGATATATATTGGGAGAGTTTTCTTTTTTGCACAATCTTGCCTCCCTGTGACCAATTAGTCACCAGAGAGACAGCCGGCGTAGACCGAGCGTAACAATAAGACACTTTTCCATAAAGACAATAGACCCGAAAATCAGACCTCCTCCCCTTATTTATCGGGGGATCAATGGCTTCCTCAAAAATAAATCCCCGGGATAGCAGAATCTTTAAAAACTTATCTTTATCCTTATCTTTAACTTCGTGAAACCGCCAATGATAATCATAGGGATGGCTAATGATTTCACCCTTTTGGAACAAAAAGTTTGTAATCATCAAGTCATTGCTGAGGTAGGTAATGCCTTTGCCCATAGCGCCAAATCTTGGCTTTACATACAATGATATTCCCCGTTTAACGACCCGGTAAAGGTCTCCTAGGCTCTTCACATTGAAACTCCTTGGAGTGGGAATACTGTGATGCCGAAAAAACTTTTTAGTTTCTTCTTTATCCCTGTCGAGAATTGACTTATCGGGAGGATTAACATACTCAATTTTCTTATCGCGGTACTTTTTCCCTATAATCTTTTCTAATTTTTCGAAATACTTCCGAAATTCTCGGCCAAATGAATTATCTCCGTATACTTTGGAGTCATCTTCATATACTTCAATATTCTTATCCCAATATTTATACGGAAAAAATAAAAGTATAGTCAAAACCGGACTAGGCACTTCAGGAAAATTGCCTTCAAACACATCTTTATAACTAAGGATATATGCCTCTAAATTTTTGTCTTTGGAATTCTCAATGATTCTGGCAAAGGCATTAAAAGAAGGGTCTAGCGTACGGCCTTTGGTTCTTCTATCTCCAATAATTAAAAGAGTTTTTTTCATAACAATTCAGTATTTATCAGGGTCAACAATAGCTTCCTTGATATGTTTCGGAAGTTCTCCTAACGGGATAGATGCAATTTTTAATAATATAGGTAATACTTTTTTTGAGTACCGTCGAGAGCTGGAGACAGGTGCCAACCTGGGATAACCATATATACTAATGCACTTTATACCGTTAATTTCATAAACCGGCTGGTTAAGGAAGGAAGGATGGCAAGGTTCAATGGGGTTAGGATAGTCCACAGAAAGATCCAAAACTACCGCACCCCTGTTGAAAAGAGAAAACATCTCCTTTGTAATAAGATATTCCTTTTTCTCTCTTTTTTCTTTAGGCCACTGGATGCCGTTAACCACAATATCTTTGTCTTTAATAAATTGCTTTATGTAAGGATACTCTTGCTTCCTTAAAACTTTGACCTTAGCTCCTAGACTAAAAGCGACCCTCAAAGCCCCAGTTGCAATAGCACCATAGCCTAAAACTAAAACATTACATTCACTGGGGCTTTTTTCGGCAAGATAGAAAGCATAAATCATACCTTGCTCGCCAGACATACCCGAACACTGGATAAGACGCTCACCGCCCCTATTTCGAATCAACTCCATAGCAATAGCTTTAGCCTTATTTCTCCTTAGGGCCTTTATATATTTTGGGTTTTGCTCAGCGTGAAGCATGCTGAACAATAAATTATTGTTTAGTAATCCAAATTCCTGCGGCAGTGGAGGTTTCAACTTTACAACGATGGATTTATTAAAAATGTTCTTTCTCTGGCTAACTACCTCTGCCCCGGCTTGTTTGTACTCAGAATCATTGATATATATGCCCTTTCCCAGACCTTTCTCAAAAAAAATCTTGTGTCCGGCTTCAACCAATTTACCAACCTCTCTTGGTAAAAGAATCGCTCTGCGTTCCAAGGTTCTAGCGCCTATTTCCTTAGCTATTCCAATATTCATTGCTTTACTGGCCTTTTTTCCTATTTAGTTTAGTCTTTTTGTAAATTATGAAGCTAGCTATTCTATCATTATTGCCAGGAAACACAAGCAGGATCTTCTAAGACAGGCTCAGGCCTATCTAGCAAATATATGCTTAGTCCTCAAGCATACTCTGACCAACATGAGCATAACTGGCACCTCAATCAACACACCTACTACAGTAGCCAATGACGCTCCTGATGATAACCCATAAAGCATTGCTGAGGTTGCTATAGCAACCTCAAAGTGATTGCTTGCCCCGATAAGCGCAGAAGGAGCAGCATCCCGGTATGGAAATTTTAGCCACCTAGCCATTAAATAGGCTAATCCGAAAATCAGGCAGGTTTGAATAAAGAGCGGTACGGCGATTAATACAATGATTTGTGGCTGACTAATAATCAAATTCCCTTTAAATGAAAACAAAAGAACCAAGGTAATAAGCAATGCCCCGATAGATACCGGAGTTAGACGATGAATGAACTTTTCTTCAAACCACTTAAAACCTTTTCTAGCAATAATCAGTCTCCTTGAATAATACCCGAGAATAAGCGGTAGCCCTACATAAATTACAACCGATAATACAATTGTTTGCCAAGGTATAGGCATTTTGTTAACACCTAATAACCAACTGCCTAATGGCGCATAGAGAAATAACATTGTTAAGGAGTTTATTGCTACCATAACCAAGGTGTGGCCGTCATTACCTTTAGACAGATGCCCCCAAATAAGGACCATTGCCGTACAAGGAGCGATACCGAGTAAAATACATCCGGAAATATACGATCGATATAGCTCTACTTACCCTCCCCCTTTGATAACCTCGAATCCCGGCAGCCAACCTTTAAAAATTACTCCCAAAAATAAAGTCGCAATAGCCATCATCGTAAATGGTTTAATGCACCAATTTACGAACAGGGTAAGCAATACCGGTTTCGGAGTCTTTCCGGCCTTAACTACTTGGGCAAAATCAATCTTGACCATAATTGGATACATCATGAAAAAAAGGCATATTGCTATCGGAATTGAAACCTGATATATAGAGACCTTATCCAAAGCAACAGCCACTTGGGGAAACAGCCTTCCAAGTGAAATACCCAGACCAATACAGCCGATAACCCAAATCGTTAGATATTTTTCGAAAAAACTTAAATTCCGTTCTTCACGAACAACCTCTTGCATGCACACCCTCTCTTTAAGTATTACTTGTTTTTCTATTTTAAACGCGAAAGCCGATTGTAGTAACTAATATCGCTATTTCCTAGAGTGCTCATCAATAATCTTCATTGCTTCTAATTCATTCTTGGCATAGCGTAATAACGTTCTAACATCACTGTCTAGCAAAAACTTTGCTATCGTAGCTAATATCTGAAGATGAAGCTCAGGTTTATCTTCAGGCGAAAGAACCATATAAATTATATCGACCGAGGTATCTTCCTGGCCGCCAAAATTAATACCGTGACCTTTTCGCAAAACTCCTAAAGCAACGGCAGGCTCGCTAAGGCCGGGAATTCTACCGTGAAGGATGGCAACTCCTTGGCCAAGAGTAGTTCCGCCTTGTCTTTCTCTCTGAAGTATTATTTCAAGCACTTTCCCGGCATTATGAATAAAACCCACAGACTGAAGTGTGCGTATCAATTCCCAAATAGCCTCACCCTTTGAACTCACATCTAAGGGGACCCGCAGGCACTCCGGCTTAATAAGTTTATTCATGTTTAGTTCTTCTTTCTCGACCAACTCTCTAATCTTATCCTCTTCGCCAATTAGCTCACCACCACCAGTAGCCCATGAGCGCCACTTCAAGAGCGCCCGCTCGGAAGTTAAAACACCGATTGTTTCAAAAATTATAAGTCCTGGCAATATGATGCCCAAAATGGTCTGGCCATCCTTTCCAAGAACAGCGGCAATAAAAAATGCCTCGATAGCAGCAACTCCAGCCTGAGGAAGCATTAATTTTGGCAGAATATGCCTTAATTTTTTATTTTGATGCGTCACTATGCAGCCAAGCCAAGTACCACCCATTTTCCCCAAAGTTCTGGCAGCAACATAAAAACCGATAAATAAAAAATTCTCGGGATGGAAAGCTTCAATGTTAGCATTGGCTCCAATAAGGGCGAAAAATATAAGCGTAAAAACTGAAGTTGCATTTTCAATCCTCAGTGATTTAAATACTTGGTGGCTATAAAAATTTGATACAAAAATCCCGGCACTGACTGCAGTGATTAAAAAGGGAAGATTCCAATGCAAGGCAAGGCCGACTCCCAGAGTAACAAAACCCCAGGCGATCACAAACACATCGACTGACGGGCCCGGCAACTCAGAGATAAGCCGGGATAAAAATTCTGAACCGAGAGGTGTTCCGGTTCGTTCTCTCTCCTCTTTCGACACAAGCCACCTGCGGTTAATCGTAAAACGCAAAGCAATAAAAATAGCGAACCCGAGCAGGAGTGCAAAACCGGCTTCTCTTACAACCGGAAAAGATAGACTGGCCCAAGACATCTCTGAACCTTTTTGAAGAAGTAAAGCAGCTTGTGCTATTATTGAAAAAATTACAACTTCAATTACATCATCAAGGATTACGATGCTCCCAAGGGTATCCCGCATCTTCCCGGCAATCCCAAGCTTATTCATTATTACGAATGTTGTCGCCGGCGCAGTTGCAATTCCAATACTTCCTACAATAAGGGCTACGATTGGCTTGAATCCTAGGAAAAAAAATGTTGCAGTTACACAAAACCAAGTAGCAAAAGCCTGAACAAAACATATAATTAATGCATCCTTGCCGAGGCGCCTAAGCTTCGCAATGCTATGCTCACCGCCGATTCCAAAAACAACAAGACAAAGAAAAGCAAAGGTAAAAAAATGTAGTGCCTCTAATGCGGTTTTGTAGGCTGGAATTTTATCTCCTAGGAAAAGAAGAAGTACCGGGCCAACAATAAGCCCTCCGAGGACCTGTCCGACAACTTCTCCAATATGCAAGCGTCGAGTCAGCTTTCCGCCAAAATTAGCTGCCAGCACAAGCACGCCAAAGCAAAGTATCTGCATGTAAAATACGTCGAAACTCATATCTTGTTAGCCTCCTCCGGACTCTTCATAGCTACACCTTTCCTAGAAACATCAGAATTCCAATTAGAATAAATGCTGAAGCACCAAAATATCTTATTAGTTCCGGCTTAATATACTTTCCCAAAACTGCCCCAATTAATACTGAAATTGCTGTAATAATAATATAAGCTGATACCGAGGCCAACCAGACAGTCAGGGGCTTTCCTGACCGTGCTGACATACCAATTCCTACCAATTGAGTTTTATCAGCAAGTTCAGCTAAAAATATTGCCCCGAATGTTGCAAAGAATATCTTCCAATCCATCCTAACCCTCCTCTTGCATTAGCCTTTATCAAACATCGATCAATTTATAACTTCCAGCATTTGGGAGTGAATTTTACTGTTTGAAGCCACAACAAAAGATTTCTTCAGTGAAACCACCTCGCCGTTTCTTCCGGTCACTCTTCCTCCGGCTTCTTCCACAATTAACTTGCCAGCAGCAAAATCCCATGGATTTAGCTCAAATTCCCAAAAACCTGCAGCCCGGCCACAGGCAACATAACATAAATCCAAAGCAGCCGAACCAAATCGCCTTATACCGATTATCTTCTTTTGAAGAAATTGTTTTACCTTCTCCAGATTGTCAACCATAGCCGCGCCTCTATCATAATAAAAACCAGTAATAAGAATTGCCTGCTTTAATTCATTTGCGAAATTGGTATTCACTCTTTGACCATTCAAAAATGCCCCCTTGCCTTTTTGAGCACAAAATAGCTCATCTCGCATAACATCATAGACTACTCCGGCCAAGACCTCTCCATTCTTAACCAATGCTATTGATACAGAAAACATAGGTATTTTATTTGAAAAATTATTTGTACCGTCTAAGGGATCTATGATCCACCTGTATTCTGAATCAGTTTCTGCGTATTTTGCCTCTTCAGCTAGGATATTATGGTTAGGGAAATTATCTTTTATGACTGATACTACTGCTTTCTCAGCTTCAACATCAGCAACCGTAACCAAGTCGAAAGACTTCCCCTTGGTCTCTATTGCAAAATCAGTATTAAAGTATTTCTTGTGAATCTTTGCAGCTTCTTTGGCAGCTATGACAGCGATATTAATAAACTCTCTCATACTATTAGTAGCTATATGGTATTGTTTAGCAAACAGCTAGTCGGTGCTGTTTTCCTTTAAAAATAATTCGATATGGCTTTTGATCTGATCGCGTATTCTTCTAAAGACAGCGATTTTTTCCTCACCGCTGCCATTAACGCTAGCAGGATCATCTAAATCCCAATGCAACCTCGTATGTTCTCCGGGAAAAATCGGGCAATCTCCTTTAGCGCTATCACAAAGCGTAATAACATAGTCGAATTGCTGACCCAAGAACTCCTTTATTGATTTTGAGCGCTGAGACGAAATATCAACATCAAGCTCATTCATTACCTTAATGGTCAAAGAATTAACTCCTATCGGCATAATCCCGGCACTAAATGCTTTGAGATCATCTCCTCCTAAATGATGCAGAAACCCTTCAGCCATTTGGCTTCGACAAGAATTCCCGGTGCATAAAAATAATACTCTCTTCATATCTTTTTATTTCTTAATTTTAAGATTTTTGGGGGTCAAATCAACCACACTATCTACGTCTACTTCAATAAGATATTGAGGATGAGGAAAAATGGCCTCTGGGTGATGGGGGCTCTTCCTTTCTTTCTTAATATGCCCGATTACTCGCTTAGACACTCTCTGGACGACTTTGTCTTCCCAGCTTGCAATGATATGACCTTTTATCTCTTCCCGGTTCACAATCCTTGCCCTACCCTTTAAGGTGAATCCGCTAAACTCATCTTCATCTACAGCTGTAATACTTATGGTAGAATTCCGTTTAAGATTACTAAAAGTTCTCCCTAAGTAGAGATCAATAAGATAAATCTTGCCCTCTGCCTCTATCCCGGCTATACCTTTTGCCGAACAGTGAATGCTCCCATTTGAATCCAGGGTAGAAACAATAACAAACCCTTGTTTCTGCAATAAGTAGATTATATCGTCGGTAATTTTTCTCACTTTAGCTCCTCAATAGATCTTAGAACTTGCTGGTCGCTAGATATTTAAAGGCTGAGAGGCCGGCTTTGGAGCCCTCGCCGCAAGCAATTACAATTTGCTTCTCAGGAACATCAGTAACGTCTCCGGCAGCAAAAATTCCCGAAACATCGGTCTGGTTGCGAGAATTAACCTTAATCTCACCGAGTTTATTCCTATCTAAGACTTTCGCAAATTCTGAGTTAGGAATCAGGCCGATTTCAACAAAGACTCCTTCAACAACTAAAGTCTCCTCACTGCTGCCTTTCTTTATCTTAAGGCCGTTAACCATCTCCCCACCTAAGACTGCTATAACTTGAAAATTATTTATAATTGTTACTTTGCTACTATCACGAATCTTCTCAAGCATTATATCATCACCTCTTAGTTGAGGATTAATATTAATAATATAAACTTTTTTAGCAATATCCATTAATTGGAGAGCTGCGTCTAGGCAGGAGTTTCCTCCGCCAATAACTGCTACTTTTTTTTGGGAAAATAACGGACCATCGCAAGTAGCGCAATAGCTAAGGCCTTTATTCTTGAATTCCTTTTCACCAGGGACATTGAGCTCTTTTGAGCGCTTTCCGGAAGCAATTATGATTGTCTTTGCTTGGTATGAACCTTTACTTGAGGTAACTGCAAACAACTTACCTTTCTTCTCTACCTTAATAACTTCCTCGCCTTCCTGCACTTTGATATTGTATCTGCGCATATGCTCTTCGAATTTAATGCTCAACTCCGGACCGGTAATAAACTGATAACCGGTATAGTTCTCAATATCACCACTTATGGCGGCTTGACCACCTATATCTTTGCTGATAACCAAAGTTTTCATCTGCTTTCTGGCAGCATATACAGCAGCTGTAATACCAGCAGGACCAGCACCGATAATTATTAAATCAAACATGGTTTATCCTTCTCTAAATTATACTCTAATTAAAATAAAATATTAGCAATGATGCCTAAAATAATCACTTGGGGAACAGTTACAATCGGCAACCAAATGGCTACCCGCTTACCAACATTATGCCATAGCAACCCTATCTCAGTATAGTCAGTAACTACCCCAGCCATAAGAAAAACAAAACTATTTCCTAGGGCACCGGTCTGTCTAAATATCTCAAAAGCCATCGGAGCTGAGCCCTCAGAACAAACCTCAATTACTGTAGCCACCAAAAGAGTAACAAAAAGACCTAGAATAGTTGGGCCCATATAGTCAGCAAATATAGTAGCCGGGATGTAAGCCCCAGCTAAACCAGCTAACCCCATACCTATTAATACCCACCAAAGCACCATATTGCTCAAGGCCACTGCACCGTTAAAAACTCCCTTAATATCCTCTCCGAACCCCTTAAGAGACCAGCGTCGTGTCTTAAATCTCCTCTTCATATCCTTGATAATGGAAAAATTATCTTCTATCTCTATAATATTCTCGTTGGTTTCGATGAGCTTCTTTCTCTCTAGAAATTGAAAGATAAACCCAGTTATTATTGCTATTACAATAGCTGAGAATATGATAAATAGGGCTTTTAAGCCAAAAAATCCTACCAACAGCACAGTAAGGATTAAATTGGCCCAAGGACTAGCAAGCAAAAAGCTTACCACTGCCGGGTTAGAAGCACCTTTTTTGTGTAACTCTATTGAAAGAGCAAGGATGCCGTGAGAGCATACACTCATAAAAAAACCTAAAATTACTGAGTAAAAAATAGTCCGCTTCTTTGGTTTTGATAAAATATGAGTAATATATTCTTTTGGTATATAGTGCTCCATTGCTCCGCCAAGGGCCAACCCTAAAAGTATAGCCCACCAGATTGCTTTAAAATAGATGATAAGTGACTTTCGAAGCGGTACTAAGAATGGTAGGGAATAGGAAAGCAGAATTAATCCTGCCAGAACTATAGCAACAATAAAGGTTTTATTCTTATAAAGTGGAACTTTCGGGACAATTGGGCAGACATCAATTTCGCTGCTGTTAGTCTTTGTTTTTTCAGTGAATTTCTCAAGGCAATGCTTACTGCAAAAGTAAAAGTTTTCACCAGCCCAAGACAATTGAAAGGCAGACTTCTCGCTGACTGACATCCCACATATCGGATCTTTTGTCATCACAGTTATAGGTTCAAAGCCTTGTTTATTGCTCCTTTGTCAAAGCCAACAATAATCTCCTCACCGGCGACAACCACTGGCACCCCCATTTGCCCGGAAATTTTTACCATCTCCTCACCGGCGGTTTGATCTGCAGAAACATCTATGTTTTGGAAAGAAACTCCTTTAGAAGAGAGGTACTTTTTTACCATCGTGCAATAGGGGCAAGTTGGTGTTGAGTAGACTTTCACCTCCATCTTAATCCTCCTTCTTTAAAAAATTCTTTAAACCAGTAAGATCGCTCAGATGTTTCTTCTCCTGATTAATAACCTTATCCAATACTGCCTGCTTGCCGGTCAACACATATTCACGCAAGGCCAAATAAGTAAGAATTGACTCCTTTTCTACGAATATACCGAACTCAACAGCTTCAAGATCACTGCGAAAGCCATCCTTTACCTTCCCGCTAATTACCTCCTGAGTAAAGATATACTCAGTAGCAATAGCCCTCAAGTAAGCTTCATACTCACCAGGGCTAAACTCATAAACAATATACTCTCCGATATTATCAAGCATCTCTTGAAAGATCTGGCGATGAATCTCTTCCTGCTCTCCTAAATACTTCCACACTTCCCTTAGCTTGTTATCTTTAGCCTTAGCTTCTAGATCCTGATAAAGCTTTTTGCCATTCTCCTCAATGTTAATTGCAATCTTTACTATCTCCTGAGGATTAAAAGTATTTCTCATTACACTCCCTTTGTTAAATTACAAATCTGCCTCACTAACCCAAACTCCATGCACAGTACAGAATTCTACGGCAGTAAGCTTGCCTGCACCGTCTTTAAGATGAAGTGCTACTGCCGGATTAAGTTTCTCGGGACTTAAGTGTACCCTTGCTATAAATTCCTTATCAATGTAAAAATCGATATGCTGTATATAATGTTCAGGGCTCATCGGATGCTGGATTTGGCCTACTTTAACATGCACATCCTGACAACCTTCAGGAATTAATCCGCACTTTTTAACAACAGTAATGCTTGGAATATGTTTTTTTTCCAATTCGCTTAGATTGCTTGGATCTTGGGGAGCTTTTATAGCGTCGTCTTTCTCCAGAAAAGATGCCTTTGGGGCACCACAAACCGGACAATTATCAGGCGCGTTTCCTTTTATAGATATGAACCCACAGACCTTACAGACATGCCCCTTCATAACTACCTCCTTAATTCGACTAAAATCTCATTAATAATTCTCACAAAGTAACTCATAGAAACTCTGCGGATGCGCGCAGGCTGGACACTCTTCAGGGGCAACTTTACCCTCATGAACATATCCACAATTGCGACATTTCCACTTGACCACTACATCCCTTTCAAATACCTTGCCTTCTTTTATATTTTCAATTAGCTTACGGTATCTCTTCTCGTGTTCGACTTCTACCCCGGCAATTTCTTTAAATAAGTCAGCAACTTGCTCAAAGCCCTCTTCTCTGGCAATATTTTCAGCCTCCTTGTAAAGCTTGGTCCACTCTAAATATTCTCCGGCCGCAGCAGCCTCTAAATTAGCAAGTGTATTTCCAATAACTCCTGCCGGATAAGCGGCAGCAATCTCAACCTCGCCGCCCTCTAAGAATTTAAAAAATCTCTTAGCATGTTCTTTCTCATTATCAGCTGTTTCCAGGAATATAGCTGATATCTGCTCATAGCCTGATTTTTTGGCAACTGAGGCGAAATAAGTGTAGCGATTCCTGGCTTGTGACTCTCCAGCAAAAGAAGCTAATAGATTTTTCTCAGTTTTCGTTCCTTTTACGCTCTTCATCAATACCTCCTTCTATAAACTATAACCTCTATCATCCAACCTTAGATAGCCTTCTCTAATTTACTTGTTATCTCAGCCAAAACCTCTTTGTTCGGCACATACTGCACTTTTATACTATCTAATAATTGGAATCGACAAGTCTCTAAAACTTCTTGCATCTGGCCAATGCTTTGGCCACCCCAGCCATATGAACCAAAACTCAAGCCAATTCTATTTTTAGGCCCAAGCCCCTGCATATAATTTAAAAACGCTGCCACAGTAGGAAGTGTAGTATTATTCAATGTCGGTGAGCCAACGCAAATATACTTAGCAGTCAAAATTTGACTCATGATATCGGAGATATGGGTTTTTTTAAGATTTAAGAGTTCTGTTGGAATACCTTTATTGATAAAAACATTAGAAATTGTCTTAGCTATCCTTTCGGTCGAACCCCACATTGTATCATAAACGACTACAGCTTTTTCTGCAATGGTATTATCGGCCCAACTTTTATATTTCTTAATGATTTCACTTATATATTTGCGCCAAATAATACCATGACTAGGGCCAATCATGTCAATTTCCAATCCCGATAAAGCTTCTAGAGCTTTTTTAACTTGCACCCCAAAGGGAAGAACTATATTAGCGTAATATTTAGTAGCTTCTTGCATAGCTATATCTAAACCAAGCTCATCATCAAAGCGCTCCCGAGAAGCAATATGTTGGCCAAAAGCATCGTTAGAAAGCAGTAACTTATCTTCCCGGACGCAGGTGACCATAGAATCTGGCCAGTGAACCATGGGAGTAAGCACAAATTGTAGATTTCTTTTACCAATATTAATTGAATCACCGCTATTAACAATCTTAAAAATAAATTCTTCTTCAAAGTGCTTTTTTAATCCCTTCTGGCCATTAGGGGAAGCTATTACTGTGGCTTTGCTGGCAACCTTGGTAATCTTTGGCAAGCATCCGGAGTGATCCATCTCGGTATGATTAGATATAATGTAATCGATTTTAGCCGGATCTATGACACTTTTTATTCTGGCCAGCATCTCATCATAAAGATAGTGCTTGACCGTATCAACGAGTACTATTTTTTCATCAATAATTAAGTAGGCATTGTAAGTGCTTCCGCGTTGGGTTAAATAGCCATGAAAGTCTTTTAAACCCTGGTCGATGCCTCCTACCCAATAAATATTTTTTTTGATCTCAACTGCCTTCATTTAGATCAACCCCCCTATTCAACCTCCTCAAACTGATCTTTCCCCACTCCACACTCAGGGCAAACCCAATCGTCAGGCAGATGAGCAAATTCAATATTGTCATTTTCAGACGGATCATAAATGTACTGACAAACCATGCATATATACTTTTTCACCTCTTACCTCCTTAATAACCAATAAAATTCTCTACTTTTACCATATCGTTAACGCAGCCAATTTCAAGACAAATATTTTTCATCGATGCTACCATGTTTGGTGGTCCAAAAATAAAGAAAATTCGCTGCTTAGGATCACAAATATTATCAATTAAGAATTGTCCATCGATTGTCCCGAAAAAACACTTCCTATCTTTCGGCGCGCAATTAGTAATGGCATATACCGGATTAATATTTGGGTTTTGCTGGCTCCAGCTATCGATCTCATCCTTAAAAGCTATTTCTTCCTCAGTTCTATTAGAATACAACAAACAGACGTCAGTATCAAGATTTTTGCCTGTAATATATTCTAGTATTGAAATAACCGGGGTTATACCAATTCCGCCAACCAGAAATCCGATTTTTTTATATTCATCTTTGAAAATACAATTTCCCATCGGAGCCTTGATCAAAAATCTATCACCTGTTTTTAGCTTAGCTAGGGCTTGAGAGAATTCACTACCAGACATTCTTTTAGTTACTTCAAAGCACTCCTTATCGGGAGCTGAGGAAAAAGAAAGGTATTTATTTAGATCGGAGTTATTCCTATTTTCTTGATCAAAGATAAGTTGAAGGAATTGTCCAGGTAAAAAATCTATTTTCTCTTCAGGCCTAAATCGAAAACTCTCAATGGTGGCAGTTCTCTTTATCCTTTCGCTAAATGTTACCCGAGTTTCCTTCATTGTGATAAACTTATTTTGCCACCCCTGCTCCTTTGACCATTGTGCTAACATCACTCTTGGCGTCTGCAATCGGTTTAATATCAAACTTCTCAACCAAAACATTTAACACATTGGGGGAGAGAAATGCCGGCAGTGTTGGGCCTAACCTGATTCCCTTTACCCCCAAAGATAAAAGGGCCAGAAGAACTGCTACTGCTTTTTGCTCATACCAGGCGATGTCAAAGGAAATTGGCAACTCATTGATATCCTTCATGCCAAAAACTTCTTTTAATTTTAAGGCTACAACTGCTAAAGAATAAGAATCATTACACTGTCCGGCATCAAGTACTCGGGGAATACCGCCAATATCACCAAGGCTCAGTTTGTTATAACGATACTTAGCACAACCGGCTGTGAGAATTACTGTGTCTTTAGGTAACTTTTCAGCAACCTCGGTGAAATAGCTTCTCGAAGCTCCTCGACCATCGCAACCAGCCATAACGATAAACTGTTTTATTGCTCCTGTCTTAATTGCCTCTACCACCTTCTCAGCCAAAGAAAGCACCTGATTGTGGGCAAAACCACCGACTATTTCTCCGGTTTCAATTTGTTTTGGTGGTTGGCATCGTTTTGCCAATTCAATTATTTCTGAAAAATCTTTTCCCTGACCATTATTGCAATCAGGTATGTGTTTGACTCCCGGATAACCTGCCATACCGGTAGTAAAAATCCTGTCTTTGTAAGAATCTTTAACCGGAGTAATACAATTTGTAGTCATTAAAATCGGACCGTTGAAAGACTCAAACTCAACTTGCTGCTTCCACCAAGAATTGCCATAATTTCCTACAAAATGCTCATAGTTCTTAAATTTTGGATAGTAATTTGCCGGTAGCATCTCAGAATGGGTATAAACATCCACACCAGCACCTTCAGTTTGCTTGAGCAATATTTCCATATCTTTAAGATCATGTCCGGAGATAAGTATGCCAGGATTACTTCTGACCCCGATATTAACTTTAGTTATCTCAGGATTACCGTAGGCGGCAGTATTAGCTTCATCTAACAAAGCCATAGTAGTAACTGCAAACTCCCCGGCTTTTAAGACTAAAGCGACCATCTCATCTACTGACAAATCTCCTGTAGTAGACTCTAATGCCCCGATTAAGAAATCATAAATCAAGTCATTTTCTTTACCTAGAACAGCTGCATGATCAGCATATGCGGCTATTCCTTTTGCCCCATAAATAAGAAGCTCTCTTAATGACCTAGTATCTTCATTCTCAGTAGATAGAACTCCAATATGTTTAGCTTTTTCAATAAATTCTTCTTCCCTGTCTGCTCCCCAGCTTACCGAATCATGAACCTCACCACTACTACATGTCTCACAATTACTTTTTAACTCATCCCTTAAGATAATTGCCTCTTTAATTAAGCTAATTATTCTAGCATCGTCAAAATTAGCATTAGTTATTGTTGCAAATAAAGCCTTGGAAATAAATCGTCCATATTTTTTATCTAAAGTACCTTTATCTTTTGTTTTAATTCCAACGATAGATAGGCCTTTTAAAACATATACTAATAAATCTTGTAAATTCGCTATCGGCTCAGCCTTTCCGCAAGCACCAATTTTTGTACACCCTGTATTTTTAATCGTTTCCTGGCATTGATAACAAAACATACTTATAACTCTCCTTTTTCTAATAGCAAACTTTTAAAAAATAGCTCCTAAAGGTTCCAGCTACCCTTTTTCTTTGAAGTCATTCCGGGAGAACAACACTTCTTTTTACCCTGGACTTTCTTATCTCCTTTACAAATTACGCATACCATTGATTTTGCCTTTTTTTTCTTTCGCATAGTCATTATACCTCCTTACTTAGGCGAAACTATCCCTTCACAATCTAAGCACCAGCTGCTTCCGTGCCGGGATCTAAAACCGGTTGCCGACGGGTAGCCAGCTCTTTATCAAGTATTAATATGCCTGCCGGTTGATCGCTAACATACTTTAGCTTACCCAAGATATCTGCAGGATTCTTTTCCTCCTCAACCTGCTCAGTAATAAACCACTGCAGAAAAACGCAAGAGGCTCTATCGTTAACTTTCTTAGCTAGAGCATACAAATCATTTATACTTGCAGTAACTTTTTTCTCATGCTTTAAAGTCTTCTCAAAAACATCCTTAATCGAGGAGAATTTTGCCAAGGGTTTATCTATCGCCTCTAAAACAACTCTGCTGCCGCGTCCACTTAAGAAGTCAAAGATTTTCATTGCATGCAGAACCTCTTCCTGAACCTGCATTTTCATCCAATGACTGAATCCGGATAGATTCTCAGATTCAAAATAAGCAGCCATTGAAAGATACAGATATGCTGAGTAAAGCTCCTTTGTTAATTGCTCATTCATCACTTTCTCTAAGCTTTTATCCATAACCCACTCCTTTCTTTAAAAAGACTATACGAGCTCACCCTTAACCGAGATTGTATATTCTTTAATTATAATATTTTTCCCTGATTTTTTTAATGCCTTCTGCACCAAAGTTACCAGGCCAAAACAACAAGGAACCTCCATATGCGCAATGGTTATTGATTTTATATTGTTCTCCCTTAAAATTGCCGTTAATTTCTCAACATACATATCTAATACCGTATCCAGCTTGGGGCAAAAAATTACAAGGGCCTTACCTTTCAAAAACCGCTGATGAAAATTCGGGTAGGAAAAAGGTACACAGTCAGCAGCAATCACTAAATCAGCATCTTTAAAGTAGGAAGCTACTGGACTGACTAGCTGCAACTGTATCGGCCATTGCTGCAATTGAGAACTCTCACTTACGGTAGAAACCTTTGTGTCAGCTTTTTTCTCACTGCGAAAATCACGCATCATTGTACCTGGACAACCACAAGGCAATTCATCAGATGCCTCTTCCTTGGGAATATCGATTTTGCACTTTCTTAAGTACTCATAAGCCTGTTTTAGATAATCATCCTGATCATGATCTTTAAGATGCTTTAAGTGAGCTGCGATTACCTCAGGCCCAGCCTTAGATACATTTTCCATAACCTTATCTTCGTTGTACTCCTGGGCTTGACGCTCCTCAACAATAATAGCACCTTCGGGACATTCTCCAATACAAGCACCCAAGCCATCACACAAGAGCTCACCGACTAACCGAGCCTTACCGTCAATAATCTGCAAAGCTCCCTCAGGACAATTTGGCACACAAAGGCCACAGCCGTTACACTTCTTCTCATCAATTTTTATTATTTTACGTTTTGCCATAATAACTCTTCTTTTTAATGTTCGATAATATTCGCTATGGTGATCCCTTTTAATTCTGAAACCATAACTCTCTCTGCTCGATCAAGTTTCTTCTTAACATTACACTCCTTCAAATGAGGACATACTTTTCTCTTAAAAGTATGATCATTTAACCTTATCGGACCCTGAAACGAAGTAATTATATCAAATAATGAAATCTTGCCCGGCTTAGCCGCCAATCTAAATCCTCCGCCTTTGCCTTTATAAGAATGCACTATATTTTTTTTACCTAACACTTGCAAAATTTTTCGCAAAAAAGGACGAGGAATTTTTAAATACTTGGCTATTTCATTAACCGAGTAGACTCCTTCCTCTCTTTTCGCAATGCAGCATAAGGCTCTTATGGCATAGTCAACATCTCGGGTAATTAAATTCATCTTTCTCCTTGGTTAATTTTGGGCAGTTTAATGTCATGCCCGGGACTTGATAGCGCAACCCTCTGAGCAATGCACTACCGGACGAATCATATATCGAATAGTTACTTTCATCTCACCCCCTTTTTTTTACAATCCCAATCCATACCCTGTTTCTCCACTTACCAAAAGGATACCATATTGGTATCATTTGTCAAGGGTTAATTTCAAACTTTTTTATCTCTTAAAAACCTGTCTAAATCAGCTCTTGTGTCAACGTCAAACTCTTCCCTAAGGCAAGTCGAGCTTAATCCTAAATCCTTAAACTTCTGTTTTGTCTGCTCAAATACTCTACTGCTACTCCAATCTATGCTTTCAAATAGCTTGGCATTATCTGAACCAAGACCAAGCAAATAATAACCGCCATCGCAAGTCGGACCGATAACGCATTGGAATTTATCCAACTGCCGGAATGCTTCCTCAACAATCTCTCTGTCAATAAAAGGGCTATCAGTTCCGATAACAACCGCTTTACTCACCCCCTTGTTAAAGACTGACTCAAAAGCATTAGCCAGCCTTTTTCCTAAATCATCTCCTTCTTGAGGAAAAAGTTTAGAATCTTCTCCTAGCCATTTTGAAATTTCAGGTTTTTTCTCTTGCGGTGTGTAAAATAAAAATCGTTGGTAATCACCTGGTTCGGTATTCTTTAGGATTAACTCAGTTAGCTCTTTATATAGCAGAGCTGCAGATTCTGGACCGATATCTTTTGCTAAGCGAGTCTTAACTAATCCCGGTTGAGGGTATTTAAGGAATACTATAAGTGCATTGCCCGTCAACTTATCCATCGCTGCCTGCCCTTAGCAACACCTCCCACCAAAAGAATCCTGAGATTTTTCTGAGAGCGGCCCACAATTAAAAGGGCCATAGTGAGTAGTTCTGTTTCCAATCACTTTAAAGTGATTGGCGTAGCGTGTTTTAGACAACATAGAGGCAGTATTGCCGCAAACAAGTTCTGGTTTTCCAGAAACAAAAGTATGATGATCGTCAAGGACAAATTTGTGGATTGAGTCAGAGATTGTCCCCAGATATGTCACCATCTGTCCGTAATCCTCACAAATATCCTCTAGCTTTTTCAACTTAAAGGCCCTTATAGTCATTGAATAAAAACTAATCATACCGGATTTTTCTTCCAGTTCTTTATTGTCAAAGTTAATTTGACTCTTTGAAATAACCCTATAGTCTAAACAGCCTAAATGCCTTAAAATCCTTCTGAAATCCTCTATGTACAAGGCTCCACCTAGGCACTCTCCGTAGAGGATGGGATCGTCTTTAAGAAATTTGGGCACTCTTCTTCCTGCGAATACATCAGAAAAATATAGCTCACCACCGGGCTTTAGGACTCTAAAAATCTCTGCAAACACTCTCTCCTTATCCGGTGATAAATTTATTACGCAATTGGAAATCACAACATCGATCGAATTATCAGCAATGCCTAGATTTTTTAAGTTCTCGATACAGCCTTTTTTGAAATCAACATTGTTCTTTTTAAACCCAAACGCCCTCATCTGGGCATCTTTATATTTTGTGGCTACATCTATTTGCTGATCAGTCATATCCACTCCAATAACAAAACCATCTTGGCCAACAAGAAATGAAGCCAAATAAACATCGCGACCACTGCCACAGCCTAAGTCTAAAACCCTGCACCCTTGGAGTAATGGCGGTAACGGAGAACCGCAGCCATAAAACTTGGTTAAAATTTCCGGTTCAATTTTATTTAGTACGTTCCTGTAAGCTTTCGGCATAGATTCCCCATTGCAGCAGGCATTGGTTTTTAAATCCTTACTGCTTTTTAAAACTTTACCGTAATACTCACGTACGCTCTCCTTTTTATCTTCCTCCCCATCAAGACAGCAAGGATTAACCGCTTTCTTGGGGGAATTCTTTCCAGTTAATGCCCCTTGACAGCTTGAACCGCTGCCAGCTGTACACGATAAACAATGCTCACCAAGGATTATTTCCCTACCCTCAAGATTCTTAAGGCACACTTTATCTAAGGTAAGAAAGTTTCCAAGTTCGTCTTTTAGGGCTAAGCCTAGAGTTTGGTTAAAATCGCAGTCATACAATCGGCCGTTGAAACCAACACTTAAGAAATTACGGCACATAAGATTATCCAAAATAACAGGATTGAAATTGTCTTGGAGAAGCTTAAAGTATTTTTTGTATTCTCCCTTTTTCTCCAAGTAATCTTTAAATCGCTTTATCGGAACATTAGTTATAGTAATTAAATGGTTAAACTTTATTTGGTAATTTTCCTCTAAATTACTCTTATAATCCCTCTCAAGCTTTCCCTGCTCAGCCGGAAGATTGGGGCCTCTGGGATTGTAGACTAAGTCGAGAAGTAAATCTTCCTTACTTGAAAAACCTAACCCGTTTAGTATCCTCAAGGCTTTAACGCTCTTATCAAAAGCGCCTTTACCTCTCTGGTAATCAACATTATCCCGGGCATAGCAAGGCAGGGAGCAAATAAGGTGAATTTTATTTTCCTTCAAGAATTGGGGCAAGTATTCTTTACCTGGCTCAAAAAATACAGTTAAATTCGAACGAACAATGATTTCTCCTACTAAGGGACGAGCCGAACGTATAAAGTAATCAAAATCAGAATTAAGTTCGGGGGCACCCCCGGTTATATCTAAGGTCTTAATCTCATGATGATGAAGGAATTTTAGAACATCATTGATTATCTCCTTAGGCATAATATTTTTTCCTTGGGGAGAAGCTTCTATGTGACAATGAAGGCAACTTTGATTACAAAGGTTGCCGACGTTAACCTGCAGAGTAGTTAACTTCCCGCGGTTTAAGAAAGTTTGGGCGTTATGTTTTTCTAGAAGACTTAAAAAAGCATGCATTCAAGACCTCCTCATTCATTTTGTATTTTTACGCTTTAAATACTTCTGGAGAAAAAATACACCGATAAAGATTAATACCGCAAGGATAATCATCCAAAAATTCTTAGGATCAGTTAATACCTTTATAATAGCATCGCCGCCGTAGACTAAAGCAAACGATGCCGGCATAATCCCAATCAGAGTTGCAAAAAAGTAATCTCTAAACCTTACCTTAGTTAAGCCTAGACTTAGGTTTTGGACGTCCCAGGGTAGATTAGGGATAAGCCTCACTAATAAAACAGTTAAAAAACCATGCTTTTCAATGCTCTCGTCAACCCGGGAAATTTTACCCTTTAAATATTTCTCAACTAATTCACGGGCAAAGTAACGGGCTATCAAAAACTCAGCAACAGCAGATATATTAGCTCCGATTTGAACATAAATAAATCCCTTTAAGCCCCAAATTACACCCGCTGATGCTGAAAATATGGCAGCCGGCAGCAAAACTAAAGGACGAAAGACATAAGCAATAATGTAAATCGCCGGTCCCCAGAAACCCAAGGATTCAACCCAAGCTTTAACCTCCTCAGCGCTGACTCCTGAGAAGTTAATGCCAAGGAAGCGTAGGATAAAAAACACTGCTCCGATAATGGAAACGATAAATAAAACCTTAAACCAAGGGCTTTTTAAAAACTTCACTAAGGCTCTCCTTAACTCTTCCTCAACACTTTCAAAACAAACTTAATAAAAGGATTACTAATCTTCTCAACCAAACTTTTTGCCGCAGTCTTTTTGATTAATTCCGAGAGAGTAGGATAAATAAATAATACCGAGGCAATCCTTGCTAATGGCTGCTTTAGAGATTTTGCAATAAGCAAACCCTGGATTATTTCACCGGCATTAGCACCAACAATATTAGCGCCTAGAATATATCCTTTTTTATTGGTAATGATCTTAACTAAACCTTTCTTTTCAGAATCTGTTATTGCCCGGTCACAAGCGCTATAGTCAGTCTTATATATTTTTATATTTTTAAACTTACCCCTGGCCTCTTCTTCACTCAGCCCCAGATGAGCTACTTCAGGATCAGTAAATGTAGCCCAGGCAATATTATCATAGCTGACCTTCTGCCAAGCTATTCTTCTAAATAAAGCATTGCGTACGCATACGCTAGCCTGATAAGCCGCAACGTGGCTAAACATATAAGGCCCGACGATATCTCCGCAGGCAAGTATATTGGGGTTTTTCGCCCGCAAATAAGCATTAACTTTAATACCCTTGTTGGTGTATTCTACTCCAGCTACCTCAAGCATAAGGCCTTCTAGATTTGCTGCCCTGCCTACAGCAACCAATACGTTATCCGCAGATATCTCTTTCCTCCTATTGCCCTTATCCTGCAAAGTTACAAAAACTTTATTCTCTTTCTTGCTAAACTTAACTGCTTTTTTTCCGGTAAAAATACTTAAGCCCTCGGATTTTAATGCTTCCTCCAATATAAGACTAGCCTCTGCTTCTTCATGAAACAAAAGCTTATCGACCATCTCAACAATTGAAACCTTGACACCTAAGCGACCTAAAGCCTGCGATAGCTCGACACCAATAGGACCGCCACCTAAAACAATCAAGCTCTTTGGAAGCTCCTTTAAGTCAAAAATATTCTCATTAGTTAGATAATTTATCTCAGCTAAACCATCAATCGGAGGGATAACTGGATGTGAGCCGGTACAAATAATAAATTTCTTGGCTCTTATTATCTTGCTATTAACTTCTAATGAATCCTTACCAATAAAATGTGGCTGGCCAATTATAACGGTTATTCCTCTCTTCTCTAATAGCTCTATCGGATGATGTGTCGAAATTTCCCTAACAACATCCCTAACATGATTCATAACTCCTGAGGCATCTATCTTGTAATCAACCCCTAAACCAAAGCCAGAAGACCTTTTAAGCAACCTCACCAAACTTGCCGACTTTAAAATTGCTTTTGAAGGCATACAGCCAAACCAGGTACAATCACCGCCTAAGCGTTTCTTCTCGATAAGGCAGGTTTTAGCTCCCAAAGTATTGGCAACACTGGCAGCAAACAGCCCCCCGGCACCACCGCCGATTACAACCAAGTCATAATCATATTTCATGAAACCTTCCCAATTCTTTCAAATTCTCTTAAAAAAGATATCTGGGTTTCATTGAGATGCATAGATGGCCTCTTCTCCGTCACTAACTTAAGCGCTTCGTCTGCCGTTACGCCTTTGGTCTTAATAAAATATGCCGCTAAAAATGTGGTAGTCCTCCCATGCCCATTCTTACAATGAATATACATTTTAATATTTTTTTCAATTAAATTATCGACAGTTTTTAAACCAATTTCTATTAACTCCTCACTCGGGGCTGTATCCTCCTTCCAAGGAAACCAAAAAAAATATTTTACCCCTTTAGGGTTATCAAATTTTTCCAGCTCCAAGGATATATCGACAGTGATACCTTTAGATAACAACTCCTTTTCAAAATGAGTTTGACAACACATATTGTTTCCGGCATAAATTAATTCTTCAATCTTATTATAACTTAAATTTATATGTTTATGCTCCATGTCACGAATTTCTTCTGGTGTGGGCATCATTGTCAACCTCCTCGGTTACCATCATTAATAACCTCTTGCCTGTACCACTAAAATAATATCCCTACTTATCGAATATCGCAATAGACTTTACTTAATATTTTTGTAGGAATACCAAAGATAAACCCTATCGTTACTAGCCAATTTATTAGCGTAGCTTTTACTATACCTTGGGTCTTCCACCGCCTGGGCTCAGCATAAACTTTACTATTTAATACACAAACTTTACCTACTTTTTTAAGCTTCCGGGAAAAAATAACATCTTCAAATAAAACCACACTATCAAAACCGCCAATTTTTGAAAAAGCATCCTTGCTGACGAATATACCTTGATCGCCATAAAATACCTTTGAAATTTTTGTACGGATATTCCCGGAAAGTTCAATGCTGCGATATAAGATGCCCTTCCCATTTATTTTGTGGATAAAGCATCCTCCTACTGACCCCTGACTAATCGCCTCGTTTACTGCCCCTAGGGCATCCGGCTCAAGAATGCAATCTGCGTGTAAAAATAATAAGATGTTACCTTTGGCTACTCCGGCACCAGCATTCATCTGATGTGATCGTCCCTTGGGAGAAGAAATTAAAGTTACTGGGTGGCTATTGATAATATCGCGAGAGCGATCGCTGCTACCGCCATCGACGACAATGATTTCAAGGCCCTCAAACCTAGAAAGATTATCAAGAGTCCTCCCTATCAGCTTTTCTTCGTTATAAACAGGAATTATGCAGGAAATCATCTTGTAGAGATGATACCAGTTTGGTATCATTTGTCAAGGGTTTATTTTTCCTCTTTTTCTTAGCCTTAGATTTAACTACTTTACCAAAAACCACAGGCCTCCTTCCTCCTTAGATGCATTCTATAATTCTCCTGTAAGTTTGCAAGAAGTTTGAATAGATTTTTCATTTGCCTCTAATATTATTGTATGCTAGTATAAATCAATGTTTTACCAAATAAAGAAAAAAATTGATGGCCAACTTATCCAATTCCTGCAAAATGCTAATAAAATCTACTCTTTGGGAAGAATATCGCCCCTACTATTGGAAAGCACTACCGACTTCATTTTAAGAGATGGCAAACGAATACGCCCGGCTCTATTTATTGTCGGGTATGAGGGTTTTAGCAAGAAAAAAGCCCCTGGCCTATACCAAAGCGCTCTCTCCGTAGAACTCCTCCATGACTTTTTCCTTATTCATGATGATATAATTGATAAATCCAATACTCGCAGAGGCAAACCCTCATTACATAAAGTATTTGATAATTTTCTAGCCAAACATAAGAGTATTAAATTTAACGGCCAAGACCTGGCAATTGTAGCTGCAGATATTGTCTATGCTCTGGCAATTAAGGCATTCCTCTCAATTAAAGAGGAATCTCAGCGCAAAGATAAAGCCTTAAAGAGATTCATTAAGGCTGCGGTCCATACTGGCTGCGGAGAGTTTATTGAACTTCTTTCGGGAATAAAAAGAATTAAAGAAGTAGGCAAAAAAGATATTTATAAGATCTACGATTACAAAACTGCCCACTACACCTTTGCTTCCCCACTTTCAATGGGTGCGATGCTAGCCGGAGCCAAGCAAGCGGAGATTAATAAACTCTCTGAGTTTAGCCTTTACCTCGGTCGGGCCTTTCAAATAAAAGATGATGTCTTAAGTATGCTCTTTGATGAGAAAAAAATCGGTAAATCATCTCTATCAGACCTTCAAGAATCAAAAAAAACTCTCCTAATCTGGTATGCTTACAATCACACCAATAAAAAAAATAAATCTTTAATAGAAAATATTTTTCATAAACGAAAAGTAACAAAAACTGATCTTTTAAAGGTGAGGAAAATCGCTAAGGAATCAGGAGCCTTGGGCTATGCTCAAGGAGAAATCAATAACCTCACCCAAAAGGCAAAGATTATAATGCAAACGACCAAAATGAAACCAAAATACAAAAATCTGCTCTCTTGGTATGCTGAAGGATTAAAATAATATGAAAATTAAGCTTGCCAAATCTGCTGGATTCTGTTTCGGGGTGAGGAGAGCCTTAGAGATTGCTCTTAAAACTGCTACTAAGGAAAAACAGGTAGAGATGCTCGGAGACATTGTCCACAATGAAGAGGTAGTAAACCAGATTAAAGAAGCCGGGATTAAAAAGATTAAGCACTTGGGCAAGGGTAAAGGAAAATTTCTCATAATCAGAGCTCACGGCATATCAACCGACACTTACAAAAAAGTCCGTGCTCTCGGCTATAAGATTATTGACGCAACCTGCCCGATGGTTCGCGAAATCCATAAAATAGCTAAGGAAAATGAAAAAAAGGGCTACCGAATTATAATAATCGGCGAGGAGAAACATGATGAAGTACAGGGAATACTAGGACAGTTGAGAAAAAAAGTCCTAGTAATTGACAGCAATAAGGGTATAAGCAAAAAGGTTAAGGGAGTGATAAAAGGCGCCGTTGTAGTCCAGTCTACTCAAAATTTAGAAAAAACTCTAAAAATCGTCAAAGCCTTAAATAAGCATATTGGGGAATTGAAGTTTTTTAACACCATATGTGAGCCGACCCGAAGAAAGCAAAAAGAAATAAAAGAAATGGCTTCTAAAAATAAGCTTATGATTATTATTGGCTCAAAAACTAGCGCCAATACTAAACGCCTATACGAGATATCGAAATCAATAAATAAACGAACATTTTGGATCCAGTCAAAAGACGAGATTAAACCGGATTGGTTTAAGAGAGTTTCTAGTGTCGGGGTTACTGCTGGAGCATCTACGCCGGAAGACACTACCCAGGGTGTGATTAAACTGATAAAAAAATTTAAGTAAACACCCTTTAGGGAGTATTTACTTTCCTTCCCTCTTTTTCTTCTCTTCGATTACCTTCTCGGAAATTGCTGCCGGAACCTCTACGTATTTTTCAAAATGCATTGAATAGGCAGCTCGGCCACTACTTAAGGAGCGTAGAGTTGTGGCATAACCAAACATTTCTGAAAGCGGAGCTTCAGCAGCAATTATCTGCTGGTTGCCTTTAGTATCAATCCCTAAGACTTTTCCTCGACGCGAGCAGATATTTCCGACGATATTACCGACATGTTCTTCAGGAGTAGTAACTTCCAAAGACATATGTGGCTCGAGCAATACTGGGATGCCTTGCATAAAGGCTCTTTTAAAGCATCCGGAAGCTGCAAGTTTAAAGGCTAACTCTGAAGAATCAACATCGTGATAAGAACCATCAATAAGGTTAACCTTTACGTCAACCACTGGATATCCAGCATAAACCCCTCTTTGCATTGTTGCGATAACACCTTTCTCAACTGCCGGAATATATTCACGGGGAATCTTTCCTCCAGTAATAGAATTTTTAAATTCAAAACCTTCTCCGGGCTTAGCCGGTGTTATTTCCATAACTACGTGACCATATTGGCCACGCCCGCCAGTTTGTTTAGAATGCTTATAGTCTTGAGTAACAGTACTTAATATTGTCTCCTTATAGGCTACTTTAGGCTGGCCTACTACTGCTTCGACACTAAACTCATGCTTTAAGCGATCAACGATAATTTCTAAGTGTAGCTCACCCATGCCAGAGATAATCGTCTCATCAGTCTCGGGATCAGTATGTACGGTAAAGGTCGGGTCTTCTTCAGCCAACTTCAACAAGGCCTTGGATATCTTGTCCTGATCAGCCCGGCTTTGCGGTTTGGCACTAATAGACATTACCGGTGCTGGAAATTCAATGGCTTCTAAGAGTACCGGATTATCAGGGCTGGATAAAGTATCACCGGTTACGGTATGATCTAAGCCAATAATTGCCGCAATATCACCAGCATAAATGGTAGAACGACTCTCGCGCTCATTAGCATGCATCTGTAAAATCCTACCCACCCTCTCCTTTTTATCCTTAGTAACGTTAAGAATGTATGACCCGGCATCAAGCTTACCGGAGTAAACTCTAAAATAAACTAACTTACCCATATGAGGATCAGTCTGAACCTTAAAAGCCAAGGCTGAAAAAGGCTGATCATCAGCAGAAAACCTCTCAATAACTTTTTCAGGATCTAAGGGATCAGTTCCCTTTATCAAAGGCTGATCAGACGGCGCCGGAAGATATAAAGTTATAGCATCCAGCAATCTCTGCACACCCTTATTCTTGAAAGCTGAACCGCAAAGAACAGGAACAATTTTATTAGCAATAGTTCCTTTGCGAATTGCCGGAATTAATTCTTCAGCTGTAATTTTATCTTCGGACTCAAGATACTTCTCAATCAGGGAATCTTCCAGCTCTACAGCCTTCTCGACCATAATATGGTGGTATTTTTTAGCAACTTCTTTATAGTCATCAGGAATATCTTCAACATGAAAGTTCTTGCCTAAAGATTCGTCATCATAAATATAGGCCTTCATCTCAATAAGATCAATAATACCGCGAAAGTTATCTTCAGCTCCAATAGGAATCTGTAAAGGGATTACATTAGCTCCTAAATCAGATTCAATATTTTTAACAACACCGAAGAAATCTGCTCCGACCCTATCCATCTTATTAACAAAAGCAATCTTAGGTACCTCATATTTGTTAGATTGGTGCCAGACTGTCTCAGATTGGGGCTCAACCCCTCCGACAGCACAAAATACTGCTATTGCTCCATCTAGAATTCTCAGGCTCCTCTCTACTTCAACAGTAAAATCGACGTGCCCGGGAGTATCAATGATATTAATTCTACAATCCCTCCAGTGGCAGGTGGTAGCAGCTGAGGTAATAGTAATCCCTCTCTCCTGTTCCTGCTTCATCCAGTCCATCTGGGCAGCACCATCATGAACCTCTCCGATCTTATGAGACCGGCCGGTATAAAAGAGAATCCTTTCGGTTAAAGTGGTCTTACCGGCATCAATATGGGCCATGATCCCTATATTTCTTACCTTTTCTAGCTTTACTTGACGACTCATTTTTACTCCTAATCTATATTCTCATACTACTACCTTCACGGCTATTTCAAGCACAACGAACCGCCATTATACTGAAAACTCAAGATAAATCAACTTTTTTTGAAAAAAAATAAATAGCCTAAGAAGTTCCCTTAAGGCTCAAGGAAGGCAAAAATGAGTGGATTAGTCAAACCAAAAGCCGTATTTGCGTCCGGTTTGGCCACTAATCACCATATGTTTATCAGGAGCAAGCCGCAGGGCTTCATGGATTGACTTATCAAAAGTGTAGAGCTCAACGTGCTTTCCGTAACGCTCTTTGATCTCGCTGATAACCTCAGCAAAGTCTGAATCTCCGGAAATCAAAGCAACAGTATCATAATGATTTTTAACCGCATTTGAAAACATATCCAAAGCAATTTTAACATCTATACCTTTCTGGACCCATCCACCCTGAACTTTGACTAGTCTTCCTAATTTAATCTCAAAATAGGGAATATTTAATTTAAGACGCTTTAGATATTCCTGCTGTTCCTGAAAAGTCTGAGGATTCTCTTCCTGGCTCAACCGTGAAGAATAGTAATAGGCACGGATTAACCCTCTCTTTCCGGTCATCCATTGAATTATATTCTTCCAATCAATATCGTTACGCCGGATAACTCTCCTCTTGCCGCATAAATCTCGCATTTTAGACACCACATATTCGGCATCAATAAATATCATTAATCGATTCATTCTCCTCCTTCTTTTATTTTTGCTCTGGCAAAAATTTTATCTTCGGCTCTGTAGCTTAGCTAAAAGCCGCAAAATTTCCAAATAAAGCCAAATAAGGGTCAATATAAGACCGAATGCCCCATACCACTCCATATACTTAGGAGCTCCGCACTCAGCGCCTTTTTCAATAAAATCAAAATCAAGGACTAAGTTTAAGGAGGCTATAACTATTACAAAGAGACTAAAACCAATACCGATTAGCCCACCTTCATGGATAAAAGGGATTCTGGTTCCAAAAACTCCCATAACCATACTAACAATATACAGCAAGGCAATTCCTCCGGTTGCTGCCACTATACCCAAACGAAGGTTATCAGTTACTTTAATCATCTTAGACTTATAAGCAATAAGTAAACAAAATAATATGCAAAAGGTTAGCCCCACAGCCTGAATTACAATACCCGGATACGAGCGCTCCATCAATGCTGAAATCACGCCCAAGGCCACCCCTTCGACGATAGCATAGATAGGAGCGGTAACCGGAGACCAAACTTTTTTAAAAATCGTTACAAAAGCAATAACCATTCCGGCTATTAAGGCTGGCCAGACATAAGGTAAAAAACGGACAGGATTGTCCCAAACCCAAGAAGCACTAAGTATGGTAATAAACAGTAAAATAAAAGTCTTATTGACTGTACCCTGGATACTCATAGCATTATCTGAAGAGGTAGCCCTTACCTTTGTAAATACATCTCTTCGTAAAGCCGGATTGCCTGAACGCATCATTTCTTATCTCCTCTTCATTTTAAATAAGCTTTTACTATTTTCTGATCGACGACTGGCTTACTCCCTGCACCAACAGCTGTATTCTCAATTTTTTCAACCACATCATAACCTGAGATTACTTCACCAAAAATAGTATGGCGCATATTAAGCCACGGAGTAACAACGGTAGTGATAAAAAACTGGCTGCCATTAGTATTGGGTCCGGAGTTTGCCATAGCCAAAATTCCCGGTTTATCAAACTTTACTGAGCTAATAACCTCATCCTTAAAAGGCGCTCCCCAAAGCGAACTGCCTCCCCTGCCGGTTCCGGTAGGGTCTCCTCCCTGGATCATAAAATTCTTTATTACTCTATGGAATATTATCCCCTCATAATAGCCCTTTTGAGCCAGCCCAATAAAGTTCTCACAAGCCTTTGGGGCAACCTCAGGCATTAGTTTAATCTCTATTTCACCCTGATTCGTCTCTAAAACTACTATCTTTTCATCCATGCCTACTCCTTCTCCATAAATACAACCAATAAACATACTGACCACTAGTACAACAAAAAACCGCTTCGCCAACTTCATTGCTATTACCTCCCTTTAAAGATTATACCAAAAAAATAGAAAATTGTAATCACTAACCCTTATTAACCTCAATTTAATCTAATCATATTTATTACCTTATGAGTAAGACCTTCTCTAAGCTCAATAGATTTTCCCTGATGGACTATGTAAGTTGGTAGATTACCATCAACCCATGTTCCGCAGTTTGCGTATATCCCTTTGTTGAAGTTTTGGAGCTGAGCCTTATGGGTATGGCCGAAAATAACAATCCTTGCTCCGCCTTTAATATGATCCTCTACTGCTTTATCAAATTCAATAAAATGTCCGCCTCTTTTGATATACTCTTCTGTTGCTGGCGTAACCTTATTACGCACAGCCATAGCCTCCTGCAGAAATTCATCCAATCCAACTAAGGATTTCCTTACCCAAATATCAATATCAGGATGAACCAACTTCTCAAGGCCGGCTACAGCTTTAGCAAAGTACTTACCGGGCGGAAATTTAATTGCTTTTAGAGGGTTTTTATAACGGTTAAAGGCATCGTAACGATGGCCATGCTCAGCCACAATCCCACTTTTAGAGTCGCGATACTCTGTGGTTATACCCAAGCCAGAATTTGCAAATTTGATAAAGGGAAGGTAATCGTGATTTCCGATTACGTAAGTTATCTTTACCTTATCTCTTAAAGAAAGTAATTTATTTATAACTTGGCTGTGTCGAAATACTACCCGGTCTAAATCGGCCTGCCAAAGCTCAAAAAAATCTCCCAAAATTATTAGTTCTTTAGCTTCGATTTTTACGAATTCTAAGAATTCCAGAAAATGTTCATCACGGGAGAAGTCGTCAGTTCTTGATCCATCCCCTAAGTGTAAATCACTTATAAATACTCTCATGCTTAAAAGAGATGCGGGAAGGTTTTTTGGATTTACTTATGTCCACGTTCTTTCTTTAATCCAAGTCGGTATTAATCAGACTCTCGTAAAAGGAGCGGTAATTTTCTTTTTTGTCACTATTACGTAGAGCCATAGCAGCCCGAGGGTGCTCATTCATCATCCCGGCGATTGCGTAAGGAATAATATAACCCCACTCGATTTTTCCTCTTAGCGGAATAAATTCCTTGGATATCAAATCCAATATCGGCCGCAGGTCAAATTTAGGGTTCTTCAAAAACCCGACTAGTAACTCTAAAGGGCAATTCCCGGCAGCCCGGCCAATTCCATAGACCGTAGCATCAAGGTAATTGGCCCCATGAATAATTGACTCAATGGTATTACCAAAAGCAAGCTGCTGATGGTTGTGCCCATGGAATCCTATTTCAGCCCGCTTAACAATACCCTTAAACAGCTTTACTAGAAGCTCGACCGGCTCCTGATAAAGAGCGCCAAAGCTATCAACAATATAAAGCGCATTAATTTTGCTTTCCTTCTCTATTTGATACAAAGCCTCTTCTAGCTCTTTACCCTGATCGCGGGAAATAGCCATAATATTAATGGTTGTCTCATATCCTTTATCAGCAAAGTGATTAACCATATATATTGCTTTATCAATGTCTTTGACATAAGAGGCGACCCGAATCATATCTACCGGGCTTTGACTTGCCGGCTTTACATCTTTTAAGTCTACCCGGCCAACATCAACCATAACCGAAATCTTAGTCTTGGATTTTACTCCTCTTGTTACTTTGCGAACATCTTCATCATCGCAGAACTTCCAAATCCCATATTCAGAGGCGGAAAACAAATTTTTAGAATTCTTGTAACCTATCTCCATATAATCTACACCGGCAGCTGAAAGACCCTTATAGACTTCCCGAACAAACCGATGATCAAAATTATGTTTATTGATAAGGCCGCCGTCACGAATTGTACAGTCAAATACTTTGATTTTTTCTCTAAACATCCTTCCTCCTGTATTAAAAATTTAACGGTTTAAATTTCGGCTTGATTTATTAGTTTGCGGTAGTATTCAATACACTCTGAACAAGTTAAATCTTTCTGCTTCCACTTAGGATGATCTTCTTTTATGAGATTAAGTAAGTACTCTTCAGCCTTAGCATGCTCCAAGGAATGAGCCTCGTGAATCATTCTCCCGCAGATCTGACACTTATATTTCTTGCCTCCGGTGAAAATTCCTTTTATATTATTAAAGAAGTTTTTCATAATGACTATTTTGCTACAAGAGCTACCTTGAGGGTAGTACGAACCCCATCCTGCCAAGGCCAAAACATAACAGCTACGATAGGATGACCCACTTTTTTCTTGAATAAGGTCTGGTTATCCCTAACTCCTCCATACTTTTGAGTTAACTCAGTATCCTCTTCAGTCGGCGCTATCCCGGCTGGATTTGCCGCTGGACCTAAAATCTCAGTAAATAGCTTGATCCATTGGTCATTATCCTTAGTGTAAAAGACGATTTCGTAATAATTGTCAGTAACAAATCTCTCTTCGTAAATATTTAAAGTCTTGCACTTCTCGATAATTTCTTTTAGTTCCATAAATACTATCCTTTGTCCTCTCCCGGTCTGCCAACGAACAGGCCTCTACCTTATACCTTATATATATAGACATTATCCTTAAAATTTGACCTTAGTCAACCCCTCAATCAAAATCGCTATATATCTGGCCGAAATCTATACCGCAAAGAGCCTTTGACTGGTATTCTTTTCTAACATTGGCTACTGCTCTCTCCAAGGCTTGACTTTGTACGCCATTTTTCAAAGATAGATAAGCCTCAATAAAAGCTGCTAATTGGTCAATGCCTTTTATAAGTTCTCCGTCTCTTTCTACGGTACCATCTGAGGCTACAATATTGGTAAACTCACTTTCAGTAAACATATGCATAGCTTGATGCCAGGTTGTAGGAATTAACTTATATATCTTTGCCTCCATCGCAGAACGCTCGTATTCTTTAATTAAGTCCTCTAATCCTTGGACTGCTCTTTTTACCGGATTAATTATATCACGAGTAAGAACTTCTGGTAAATCATGAAATAGGCCGGTAAAGTAATTATTTATAACCCTTTTACTATCAGCTTTTATCTCTAAAGAGAATAAATAGGCTAGCATCGCCACAATTAGCATATGCCCTAAGACTGAGGTTTTAGGAACTCGATGGAGATGACTCCAGCGTATTTGGAATCTCAGCTGGCCGCAGATATCTACAAAATCCTTTAATTTCTGAGAATGCAGCAGTTTCTGCATGCTCCCGAGATCCTGATACTTCTCCTGTTTAGTACGTATATCTTCTTTTATCTCCTCAATCGCATAACCATTAGGGTTAGCCCGCTCAATAATATCAAACTCCCACTTAGTAGCCCAGAAGTGAGCGGCGCTTATGATCCTACGATTCACATTACGTTCAGGATCATATAAATAATTCTGAAACCTCCCGCAAAAACCCTCGCCCAAAGAGCTTATAACCGGGCTTATTTCTTTATAGGCCCACTGATTTAACTTTTTATATTGTTTTTTATTATCTTTTATCCGGTGAAATAGCGCCGGCTTTAAATCAGTGATTACAATCCGCTGGAGAAACTCAAAAATTCCGGCCTCAATTACCTCAACCCAATCAAAACCTTTTGTTTGGTTATCCTCTTCACACTTGCCCAAGCAATAGGCAATAACCATTTTATGGGCCTGTTTATCTAATTCGGTCAGCTCGACAGTGCGGATCTGGTCGTTCCAGCGTTGCATAGGTGCGGCTTCATAAATCTTTAAAAGAAGTGGTTTCTTTATCATTGATGTATTATATCACTTATTCTTTTCTTGTTGGTTAGATTTTTTTACAGTCACATGGCCGACAACCCTAAAGGTAAAATCGTCAATAATAGCATAAATACAGGGAAGAACTATCAAAGTCAAAGCTGTCGCGCAAATAATACCCCAAACAATAGTAAGCGCCATCGGCCGCAAGAATGGGTCACCTCCCCAAATACCATAGGCAGTCGGGGTCAGGCCCAAGGCAGTGGTAATTGTTGTAAGCAGTACGGGCCGCAGCCTCAGCTGACCGGCGCTAATAATCGACTCCCGCCGCTCAATTCCTTTTCGGCGCAAATTATTAATAAACTCAACCAAAACAATAGAATCATTAACAACAATCCCGCTTAAGCCAACAATACCCATCATCATAAAAAAGCTTAAGGAGAACCCGTGGAAGAAAAAGGCCCAAATAACTCCGATAAGGCCAAAAGGAATTGCCATCATTACCACTAGCGGTTGAATAAGTGAGTTGAAATTAGCGGCCAAAATTAAAAATATCAAGAATGCTGATAGTCCGAAAGCACTAATGAACCCCTTTGCTGACCTAACATTTTCTTGTTGCTCTCCGGCATATTCTATCCGGTAACCGGGATATCTTTTAGGTATATCTTTAAACTTATCATCAATAAATTTATTAGCCTTAAGAGAAGTAATCTTCTTAACATCGACATCAGCCCGGACAGTAATTACTCTCTTACCCCGGGAATGCTGTATTCGTGCTAAAGATACTTTATCTTCCAGATGAGCTACCTTATTCAAAGGTATAAGGTTGCCGAATTTGTTAGGAATAAGAATCTTATCAAAAGTTTTCTTGGTATCGCGATGCTCTTCAGGAAAGCGCACCAAAACATCAATTTCTTCCTCGGCCTGCACAGGCTTAATCGAAGTAGCTACGCCACCCCTAAAAGCATTACGGATTGAGGTAGCAATTTCTCCTACTGAAAGAGATACTCTTGCTGCCTGGTCAGGATTAACAACTACCCTAACTTCACCCCTTCCAACCTCATAGTCAGAGGTAATGTCTAAAATTCCATCGGTGCCTTCAAGAAATTTAATTATTTCTCCGGATATTTCCTCTAAGATTGTAAATTTTTCTCCTCTTACTTTAACGGCCACGGCTTTTCCCACTGGCGGACCAGCATGTTCTCTCTCAAAGTAAAGTTTATCAAAACCCACTATTTCTTTTGTCGCCTTCTTCATGCTATCCATAATTTCCGAGACACTTCTCTTGCGTTCAGTGTAAGGAGTAAGATATATTGTAATTTGAGCAGTATGGCTTCCTGACTTACCATAGGGATCAAACATCCAAGTCTCACCAATTGAGCCAACCAAAGTAGTGTAAGCATCTAATTCATCCTCGGGTAGCTCCTTAACTATAGCCTCAACCTTACTTATCAACTGGTTAGTCTTGTAAATATTTGTTCCAACCGGAGCCTCAGCTCTAATCCAAAATTGCTCAACTCCTTCCTCTGAACCAAAGAGAACAAAAGGCATAGTTTTAGCTAATCCAAAGGTAAGCAAAAGCAAAACGATTAATCCCAAGAGAACCCAATAGCGCCGGTTTAAGGCTTTATTCACTATCCTGGTGTAAAAACTAACTAGCTTTTTAAACCACGGCAAATCCTTCCTTGACTTAAACTTCCTTTTTCCAGTTTTAATAAAATCAGCAAAGTGGGAAGGTAAAATTACCAAGGCTTCAAATAGCGAGGCTGACAAAGCAATCATCACAACCAGAGGTATCCCCCAGATAAATTTACCAAGCATGCCGCCCATAAACATAAGTGGAGCAAAAGCAGCGATTGTGGTAATAACTGTAGTAGTAACCGGTTTAGCTACTTCTTTGGTTCCGATAATTGCTGCTTCCCTGGGGCTATACCCCTCTTCGAGATAGCGGGAGCAATTCTCAGCTATAATAATTCCATCATCTACCAACATTCCCAAAACTATGATTAAGCCAAACATAGTAATCAGGTTAACACTCAAACCAAAAAAGCCCATTATGGCAAGAGTGGCTGAGAAGGCAATCGGAAGACCTAAGGTAGTTAAAAGAGCGACTCGCGAATTCAGGAATAGCATCAGAACCGTGCAGACTAAGAATATACCGATAATTCCATTATTCTTTAAAACTCCAAGCCTTCTTTTGATGTAGTAAGATATATCATTTATATAAGCTACTTTTAGCCTTGAGTCGCTCCCGCCAAGGAAGTCTTCTGTCTGTTTCTTAACGTCGTCGACAATCTTAATCGCATCACCGGTTGCCCTCTTGATAATAGTGAGATCAACTGATCGCATCCCATAGCTTTTATTTATTACGTTTTCATCCTCAAAGGAAAAACGCACACTAGCTATATCTTTTATACGCAGCCAATTACCCGACTCATTAGCCCTGATAACCACATTTTCAATCTCCTCTTTAGTATAAAATTCTCCGGTAGTCCGTATGTTAAACTCCTCCTCACCGCGCACTTTTCCTCCGGGAATGCTTATATTTTGCTTATCCAACGCCTGCATTATCTCTTCTAAGCTAACATAGGCATCTTGCAATCTCTCAGGGTCGACTTCAACCCATACCTCAGTATCACGATAGCCCTTTTTAGAAATTGATGACACTCCCGGAATATCTTCAAATATATCTTCTAAGTTATCTGCATATTCCTGTAATTTGCCTTCGGGTAACTCTCCGCTTAATGCCACTTGAATTACTGGAATTTCACCAGAAGTAATCTCGGTTACTACCGGATCCTCGTCAACGCCCTGAGGTAGATTTCGGACCCGATCAACAGCTTTCTGGATATCATCAACAACCTTCTTCTTGTCCTTCACATCCTGACTAATCTTTATCAGGATGTTAGAGGCATTCTCAATGGAAGTAGACTGCATCTCCTCAATCCCATCAACCCCTTTTAGCTCTTTTTCAACCGGTATAGTAACCAGCTTCTCTACTTCCTGAGGCGGAGCGCCAAGATAAGCAGTATTAACGACTACCATGTCATAGGATACCTCGGGAAAAGCTTCTCTCCTGATCTTATATACAAAAAGAGTAAAAAACCCGGCAATAAGAACAAACAGGGAGATAAGATTAATCAAAAGTGAGTGTTTTACTGAAAATTCCGAGATCTTCATAATTGTTCCTTTATAAAGGCTCCTTCCAATACTTATCTAACAATACATTCTTAGTTAAATCCAACTCAATAATAGAAACCCTATAGGTATAGAGATTGGTTGCTAAAGCCAATCTTGCCTTTAGGAGGTCATCCTCATACTGGATGAGTGTATCGGCATTTGAACGGCCATAACCAATGCGTTTTATCTGATTGTCGAGCTTTTTTTGATGCAACTTAATTATAGACTGGTATAGCCTAACTTGATTATCGCTAGTATTGACCTGACTAACCTTATCATTGATTTCCTGCAAAATAAGGCGCTCGGTCCTCTTTAGACGAAGCAAGAGCTGGCTGTCTTCAAGTCTTACCTTCTCGAGCTCTGCTTTTGCCTCTCTGTTCTCTAGAGGAATTTCGATAGTTAATGTAAGCGATATCTCATCATTGCTATTACCGGGGATACCTTCCCAGGCACTGCCTCTTTGGGCATTTATATTATTACGGGCAAAGGTAGCTTCAAGATCTATTTGCGGCCAAAGGGCATTTTTCTTAACTACTAAATCAATTTCACTCTTCTCGAGTTCGTTTTTTATCCGCTTATAATCCCTTCGAAAGCTAATAGACTCTCTTAACATCTGGTATAAGTCAACTCTAGCAGTATCAGCGCCTAATTTATCATCGGGCTCAACTTTATCTTTAAAATCTCCCTTATTAAGAAGAAAAAGTAGATCATTTTTTGCAGTTTCCTGCTCTAGGCCAGCTACCACCAAATCACTCTCTCTGGTATGAACAAGTGCCTCCATCGCTAAAAGTTCACTCTCTTCGACCAATCCTATTGAGTACTTATTTTGATAGATCTCATAAAGCCTTTTTGCACTCTTAAATATGTCCTGGCTTATCGCTAGTTCTTCATTTTTTAAAACTAAGTTCCAGTAAGCTTTCTGGGCTCTGTATAGGATCTCTTCAATATCATCTAAAGAGGTAAACTCAGAATTCTCGATATCAAGTTTAGTAAGCTTAATGTCAGCTCGGTCAGCCAGCCCAAAGAAATTCTTGCCCAATTCCTGTTTTACTGTTAACTCAACCAAAGCCTCGTTATAGGGATTTAAAACACTAAAAGCGCTGTCGGTTCTGGTCTTGGTAGCAGTAGCATCCAAAGACAGGGTTGTCCCGGTAGGAAGTTTCTTTTCCAATCCCAGAGAAAATGAATGCTCCTTGGCGTCAGAACCAGCAAGAGTGCTGGCTTGAGCTTTTTTATTTCTATTATAACTAGCTTCAGCCCTAAAAATAGTGTCGAATATAGACTGGGCATCATCGAGAGAAGTTCGACTAATGTAAGTATCATATTGGGCAATTTGGATATCTAAGGAGTTCTCTAACGCCAGCCTACTTACATCCCCAAGAGAAAGCTTTATCAGCCCAACAGCTGGTGCCTGGGAATAAGCCTCAAGCGTAGTTAGGTTTGTTGCTAAACCTACTACTAATAGCAGATAAAGGGATACCTTGAATTTACTTCTTCTGATCTTTTCCATAAAAGGCCTTTTTTATCTTCTGCAAAATTCCCAAATAGGTCTGACGTTCTCCTTCGCTAAGAACGCTGAAAATCTCCGAAATAATTTCTTTACGGGCTGTCCGGGTCTGTTCAATAACCCTCTCACCCTTTGCAGTTAAAATAATAAATATAACTCTGCGGTCTCTCTTATCGTAAACCCGCCTTGCCAGCTTCATTGCCACCAAGCGGCTAATCAAACCAGTAACAGCCGGAAGGCTGATCTTTAAAATTCTAGCAATATCCTTCATCCTTAACGGCTTGTCGCTATTAAGCACTTCCAGAGCCACATACTGGGGAAAAGTGATCCTTCCCTGGAACAAAACATCGGCTCGCCGCTTTAGCATTGAATTTGCCAAGCGATGCACATAGGTTATGGTCTGGACTAACTCCTCGGAAAACTTGGAAATTTTTACTTTTTTAACCATATTTAGCCTCCTTAACACTTAACTATATTAACTATTAACTACCCAAAGTATACAATATATTTATTCTTCTGTCAAGTACTCCCGAAATTAAAAAATTATCGAAAACCGGATAGATTTATGATATTATGACTAGAGTAACAAAATGAAGACTAAAAACTTATTATTTGTTGTAATTGTTCTGCTTTTTGGCGGATATTTTTCTTCCAATCTTACTCTTGCCGCCGAGCCTACCTTAAAAGAAGCCCTATACTGGGTTGGTTTAGGCGAGAATAGGGTTCAATGTCAGCTCTGCCCGCGAAGATGTGTTCTATCTCCAAACCAAAAAGGATTTTGCCGGGGAAGAAAGAATATTGGCGGGAAACTGTATACATTAAACTATGCCCAGCCGGTAGCTGTGCACGTTGACCCGATTGAGAAAAAACCCTTAGCTCACGTATACCCGGGAACAAAATCATTCTCAATAGCTACTGCTGGCTGTAACCTACGCTGCAAATTCTGTCAAAACTGGGAAATCTCTCAGCTTGACCCAGAAAGCGTGAAGGTGGAGCCAGTTACCCCGGAAAAAATAGTTACCCTGGCTAAAGAAACCAATTCTAAAACTATTGCCTTTACTTATACTGAACCGATTATATTTTATGAGTACATGCTGGATATCGCCAAAGTAGCTAAAGCTGAAGGCATCAAATGTGTAATGCATTCAGCCGGCTATGTAAATGAAAAACCATTAAGGGAAATTGCTAAATACCTTACAGCAGCCAATATCGACTTAAAAGGTTTCAGCGATAAGTACTACGCTTCCATGTGCCAAGGAAGCGTGGATACTGTACTTAATACCTTAAAGGTACTAAAAGAAGAAGGGGTTTGGCTTGAGATAACAAACTTACTTATTCCCGGTGCTAACGATAGCGATGAAGATATTACTAAACTCTGCCGGTGGATTAAAAAAAACTTGGGTCCCGAGACTCCAATCCACTTTGCAAGGTTTTTCCCTCTCTACAAACTCACTAACCTATCCCCGACCCCCCTAGGAGCCCTCTTGCGAGCTCGAAAGATTGCTGAAGATGAAGGAATAAAGTTCATATACATTGGGAATGTTCCCCAACAAATTGGCGAGGATACTCTCTGCCCTAATTGCGCCGAGACAATTATCAAGCGTGTTGGCTACAATGTTATTGAAAATCAGTTAAAGGAAGGTAAATGTCCTCTCTGCGGACATAAAATTCCCGGCGTCTGGGATTAATTAAAACACTCCTTTAGGCCCCAGGTAAAGATTAAAAACATAATCATTAGCAAGCTAAGGCCTACCCCCAAAAAGGGAATAAAAAGAATCGAAAAGACAAGGGTCCCGATACCAGCTCCAGCTAAATCAGCCATATAAATAGCCGGCGCTAAATCTTTAGGGTTGGTTTTAACATTAAAGATAAGCCTGCTGAGAATGGGATATAGAGACCCTGTTAGTACTCCTGATAGGAATGATCCGAGATAAAAAACAAGGTCAGCTTGGAAATAGCTAACCAGGGATTTTATTCCAGCCCAAAGTCCAACCAGAAAGATAAACCAGCCAAGATAAAGAAATGGCAAAGGCCTCCGAATTTTAAATATCTTATCGCTCAATGAGTTAATTATGAATGTACCGATGCTTAAACCAGCCATGAATATTCCGACCAGAATACCCATTTTCCAAAAAAGAGCACCGGAGTAAAGTTGAAAAAGTACAAAAATTACTGCACTTAAACCAATTGATGAAAAACCAACTACTGCAGCATTGGGCAGCAGCCGGGGTTTTCGATTCGAGAAGCCAATGCCGCTGATAAGAAAAACTGCAATAATAAAAATGCTGACCACTATCCCTCTTATCATGGAAACATTTATTGCTATACGAGGATAAAACTTTGCCTGCTCAATTAAAGAGTAATACAAAAATCCCAGAAGGTTAAAATCACTGTTTAAATCAACCCCCTCTTCAAGTACCTCATTGAGATAACCAATACGGCCGGGATCAAGAGAGTCTCTAAGGTGATACTTTGTAAAATAATCATTTCCGAGCTTTAAGTTTTCAAAATTTCTTATTAAATCACCCGGGCTGATATTCTTATCTAAACTAGCAATAACAATCATTGAATCCGAGGGGATCAGCAACCTGCTCTTAAAAACGCTGTCTAGAGTATTTATAATGCAAGAGTTAAACCTGACAAATTTCGGGCTTAAAATATCGGCCTTGGAAGGAATACGAAAGGAAAAAATACCTTTATTGTTTAAACGCTCTTTGATAAGCTGGAAAAATTGATAAGAGAAGTAGCGGTTAAAAGCTACACTTGAGGGAGCAGGCATGTTCATAATTATGCAATCATACCGTTTCGTAATCTTGCTAAGGTAAAGGCGCGGATCAGTAACAATAAAATTAGCCCTCTCTCGTTCCTCGGCCTCTAATCTATCTATACTTAAAGATGAAAGGACAGGATTTATATCTAAGCAATCTAGATTCTGTATAGGATATTTTAATATCTCCTGAATCTGACCGGAAAAATAGGGACCGATAAAAAGAATGTCTTTAGCTTTGGGGTTGGCAGCAAGAACGCTATGGATAAATTGTTCATTCCCGGACTTATCTTCGCTGGTGGCTATTAAAGAACCATTTGCATATAAAGATTCAACGCCGAATTTTTTTGCCAGGATAATCGGGCCGTAGCTTGAACCTTTAAGCTTAAGGATATCTGCCCCTTTTAATTCAAATTTTAAAATCGGCGTAAAACTAAAAAAGAAAACTATCGACAACAAAATTATTACTAGGAAAGATATTATCTTCTCTTTTACCTGACCAGACGAAGCTATCAATAAAAGAAGAGCTAAAACGGTAAAAATAAAGGGATTGGAATATGAGGAAAAAAGAAAAGTAAAGGCGACTCCTCCGATAAAAAATCCTATTGCCTCATACGCAAAAAACTTTCCAAAGGTTTTTACCTTGAGTGAATGCTTATCTAAATAGTTCTGGCTAAAGGCCCGGAATGAATAACCAATCAAGAAACCAACCGGGCTAATGAGAAAAATTGCCGCAATAAAGATAAAGCCTAAGCTCGCTACTTCATAGTAGCTTACTCCGGCTAAAGATTTACTCAAATGGATGCCGCAAATTACCAAAGAATATGCCAACCCAAAAAGAGACGAAATAAAGCCTGCGCTTAAAGTCTTTTTTCTCTTAAAGAGAAAACTACCCAAAGAACAGGAAATAAGCCATACTCCGACCCCCAAAATAAGGCTAAGCTCATTCTTAGCGAGAGAATAGGTAAACTCTCTAAAAATTGTTAATTGAAATATCGCAGCAACTGAGCCTAGGGCGATAAAGATAAGCATAGACAACTCCTTATTTTTCTCTTATATTATTTTATAGCAGAGATGAAAGAAAATCTATACTATTTATTTATTTGTGGTTTGGTCCTCGGCTCAGGCCCCTGTCTAAGCTTGTGCGCTCCGGTACTGGTAAGCTATACGGCTATACACAAAAAAACCTTTAGGGACTCATTTTTTTCTTACTTGATATTTTCTTCGGGTAAGCTCCTCGGCTACTGTATTTTGGGAGTTCTCTGCGGCTTAGGAGTTAAAATGATGGCTAGTCCTCTGGGTGTAAAATATTTAGATCGTATCTACCTTACTATCGGATGCTTTATCATTCTAATTGGAATAACAACTATTTTTTATAAAGGAAATAAGTTAAATCCTGTCTGTGGTTGGATACATAAGGGGAATACCAGGAATGTCGGCATCTTAGGGCTTTTAATCGGATTAGCCCCCTGTCTTCCGCTTCTAGGAATATTGAATTATATTGTGCTTGTCTCTGATTCTCATCTTAAAGCAATAGTTTTTTGTCTGGTATTTGGTTTAGGAACCGCTATCTCGCCATTATTTATTATTGTGATGCTCTCAAGCAGATTAGCCGAAGTCCTCTCAAGGAACAATAAGCTAAGAGTAGTAATTAGGATTCTCTGCGGAGGAATTATTCTATTTTTAGGAGGAAAGATTATTCTTCAAAGACTTCTGCGCTAAAAATATAGATATCGCACTTCCCGCTCTTCCAAGCGCTTGATTCCATTCCGGCCTTCTGGCCGCAAAGGCTATTCATAAATTCTTCCTTACTCCAACCGGTTTCAGTTGCCACTTGAGGCAGATACACCCCGCTTCTGTAAGCATCTCTTACCAAAACCCCATGCTTGCCCAAGATTATCTCATCGGTATTAGTAATCTGCTTTAAGGAGGAAAGAACCGATATTTCAATGTGAATATCTTCCAGCTCATCCTTAGTCACACTCTTAAAACGAAAATCCTGGGTCGCCGCAGCAATAGCCATATCTCTTACACCAAGATGAAGGGGCTTAGTCCCTATGATGTTTCCAATACAACCACGCAGTTGCTGGCTCCGACGCAAGGTGACAAAAACACCCATCACCTCTTTTAGGGTTGCATCGTCAGTACTTCTATCTAAAGGTTCCCCTTGATCAAGATAAAAGGTGATTGTATCCCGGGCTAACTTTAGCAATTCCTTCCTTTGTTTGGTATTAAGAAATCCTTCCATTTCTTTACCCTCCTCTCCCTTCTCATTGTTATCTCTTATTATTGCCGCACTCAGATAACCGACAACTCTGCTCTCGTCACCACTAGCCTCAGCTGATGTTGACTCCTTTAAAACCCTTAGCTTATTTGCCCCCAATTCTTTTGCCGCAATCATTACTGAGGTTACTGCGCCTAAACCACACATACGATTTTCTTTTTCAAAAGATGCAAACAAACCTTCCGGATTCATCTTCTCAAGTGACTTCACAGTCTCCTGATCAGCCTTTAATGCTTCTGTCAAAGTCAGGTAGTGGCTCATATCTGTACTAGCGATAATTAAGTAGTTGCTCTCATTGCTTAAGGCCATAGCAAGAGCCTTGCCTAGAACTTGAGAGTTCTCCCAACTCTGGCGGCCTAAGGCTAATAACACGACTTTTGGCTGATCAAAAAATGCCTGAATAAAAGGTATGATAAGCTCCACCGAGTTCTCATTCTCAAAAGCCCTGGGGTAGGTGAAAATCTTCCCATGGGCCGAAGATATCTTTTCAGCTAATTCTTTATCAATAGTTAAAATTCCTAATGGTGTTTTAAATCCTGGGCGAGAGAAAACTGCTATGCCATCAAAATTAACCCTATGGCTAAATCCGACTAAGATAACCTTATCAATGCTCCTACCCTCGAGTGCTTTAAAACCATAGGCTAAGGTTTCCCCGGAATAAATTAAACCAGCGTGAGGCAGAATAAGAGCAATCGGCTCGCCTTCCGAAGACGATACTCCTGCTGAATCGAGGTAGTAATTTATCTTCTCCCGGAGTATTCCCGGCTCACCCGGATACCAAGAGCCAGCTAAATCAGCTTCCTTAATATCTTGGGCAAAAATACAGATAGATAGAAGAAAAAAAAGCAGAAATAAAGGGGTAGCCTTAAGCATCACTACTTATTCTTTTATGAGTTCTTTTAATTAAAAGCTAAAGGTCTCGCCCATTCTGATGTCTTGACGTTCGAGATGCTTAACAACAATATGGACCCTATCTCCGTCATAAGCCTTAATAACCCTGATGCCATCTTTCTCAATCTTTACTACGGTAAATCTCTTACCCTTTGCAGTAATACCTACTATTCCTTCGCTAATTTCACCAGACTCAACAACTCCGACGATAACCGAGCTGACCCCTCTAATGCCATAAAATTGCTTTACCATAAACTCTGCACCCATAAGCCTCCTTTTATTAGCTCGCTCGTTCTAAACCCAAATTTACTATCTTCTGAATCAGCCTGTTGTAAGGAATTCCAGCCTTAGCTGCGGATTGGCCTAACTCATCATACTCATCCAAACAGGGATTTGCATTAGCTTCAATAATATATATCTTTGAATCAGAAGTTACCCTTATGTCAAAACGGGCATAACATTGCATATTTAACACCTTATAGGCCCGCTTACAAACATCCTCGACCTTCTCAGCTAAGCCATTAGATAATCTTCCGGCAAATTCATTCTTTATGCCCCACTTCTGGCGATACTTATAATCCCACTTTGCCTTATAGGTAGCTATTCTTGGTTCATCTTCACCAAAGTCTCCAAATTTCATTTCACGCAAAGGAAACACTCTGACTCTCTTATTCCCTAATACACCTACGTAAAACTCTCTCCCATCAATGTATTCCTCAACTATCGCGTCATCTTTTATGCTCTCGTGAATGAATTTTACCCTTTCAGCCATGGCTTCTTCGCTATCGACAACTGAAGCTTGGGATATACCTCGAGAAGCCTCTTCGTGGAGAGGTTTTACGATAAGGGGTAGCTTAACCCGTTTAGGTAACCATATTTTATAATTCCTGTAAAAGGTGTAAAAATGCGGAATCTTTATCTTGTGAAAACTTAAAATCTTCTTGCTTAAAGCCTTATTGCCACAGACAAGTAAACTAGTTGCCGAAGCACCAGTGTAGGGAATCCCCAGCATTTCTAATACACCAGCAACATTTTTATCTAAATAAGACTTCTGGTCGAAGACCTCGGCAGCATTAAATATAATATCTGGCCTATTCTCTCTGACTTCCTCTAAAAGAATATTGATATCGTTGAATAACCCTAAAAGGCCTACCTGGTGCCCATTAGCCACAAGGGCATTGTAAATGTCAGACTCAGCGCCCCAGTCAAGATCTTTAAACTCTTTAGCAAAATTATAACCCCGCGGTGTAAAATAAGGGCTATCGAAAAGCAAAAGGATTTTTAGTTTTTTCATTTTTCGCGGCTAAACCCCCCGGTATAGAGATAATTCATAACTAAAGCAGTGATGTAAGTAGAAATCCTTAATACCGCTAAAGATTCAGACTCACCAGCCAGAAGCCCTAAATCTTTGCAGCGTTGGATTATGGTATCTAGGAGATTATTTATGATATACTTCTTCTCACCGGTCCACTTAGCTACATTATTTAAGATATCCTTTTTGTACTTTCGTATGGTACCGGCAGCTAGTATTTCCTTGTTCTTCTTACTAAGACTGCGCTCTGGAGTTTCGGTAAATATAAAAATCTTCTTTAAGTTAGAATCATGGAAATCAGGAAAATCCTCCATATATGAATGGCGCTTTTTCTTATAGAAGTTTTTCAAAGTTACACGCATTCGCGAAGCCTCCCAGTACATTTTGCCTCGTTTAACTAAGGGCTCTCTATCTTTAATCTCGTTCATCAACTCATCTATGTAGTTAAGTTTATCCAGGGCTTTCCAGTCCTTATATTGGACCTGCCACTTTAAATTCGGAGTAAGCCAAACCGCAAAAGTTTCAGCAAAATCCTCATCAGGGTGGTATTGAGCATAATAATCCTCTAAATGTCTCACAAAGCTCTTACTATAGGGCCGAAAACGGTAAGTATCATCATACTCTTTAGAGAATTGACCAAAAGCCTTCTGCCACTTCTTGCGACGATATAATTTATAAGCATAATTTATAGCATGACCGGCCTCATGACGCAAAAGCTTCATGCACCAAGAACGGGTAGAGCCTTCAGCGTCTAAAACCATCTTCTTCTCTAACTTGATTAAGGCCGGATGAGCTAAAAAGAATGGGATACCTATAACTGGTTCTTTGTCGGGAGTAAGCCACTCATCAGCCAAATAACAGGGAGGTTTGAAACGAAACCCTTTGCCCTTTAATTCCTGGTAAAGTCCTTCTACGCACTCTTGCAACCAAGTTCCTTCCAAACCTAAAGGCAATTCACAGACCCTTAAGCTAAGAAGATCTTCTTCGGAGAATTTTGATAAATTTATAATTTTTTTAGGCATCTATTACTTCACCCTTATTAATTTTATACAATCAAAGTAATAAACTCCTTTTCCGATTATGCGAGGTTCAAATTGAAAACTCATTATCGGAAAGTCTAAAACCTCATTCTGGTCAGAATCCTCCGGCTGCCAATCTCCCCGGGGAAAGAATTCAGCTAAAGGGCAAACAACCTTTTTCCAGCCCGATGTATCATCATCAAGGAAAAACCGCCAAAGTTCGCCTCCGGAATCTTTTAAATCAAAAGCAATTATTCCACCAGAATTATTTCCATGCATAGAGAGACTAAAAGCATTATACTCTGCCCAATTTATAGCTTTGGGCTCAATCAACCACTGAGCTGCACCTTTTACATCTAAACCATAACCCCTTGCTATCCACATATAACCTGAAGGATTTAACTGATAGTCTAGCTTTAAAGATTGTTCTCCGCAGACCTTTATGCCCTCACCGGCAATCACTTTTAAGGAAGAATTCTTTGAAGAACCAAAATCAACGGTTTCTTTGTTTATCGCCCCTTCAAAACTATCAAGCAGAAGCTCAGACGGCCCCTTTGAGCAGCTAGAGGAAAAAACAAGAAATAAGCTTACCAATAAAAGGATAAATCTGTATCGCATAATCTAACCTACCTATTATTATAGCACAAACCTACTAATAAGTTAACCTATCTCGCGATAATCCCGCCGCCGAGAAGCAAATCCTTATAGTAAAAAGCTGCTAATTGTCCTGGAGCGATAGCATCAACCTTCTTGGCTAACTTTACCGTGACAGTCTTATCGTTAATTTTTACGCTGCAGGCAACACTAGAAGAGTTATAGCGTACTTTTACGGTAATTGATTTATATTGCTTAAAAGGATAGAACCAATTAAGCGAGCTGACAGTAAAGGAATCTCTATTTAAATAATTGCGTTCACCAACAATAACGCTATTATCCTGGCTATTAATGCCAGTAACATAGAGAGGAGCTTTGCTGGCTAGGCCCAGACCACTTCTCTGACCATAGGTATAGCGGTAAATCCCTTTATGGCGGCCCAAAACTTCTCCGCTTACATGTTTTATCTGGCCGGAGTACTTATAGTAATCGTTACGGTTCCTTTCAATAAACTCTGAATAGCTCTTCTCTCTGACGAAACAAACATCCTGGCTCTCTTCTCGCTCTTTATAGATAATTTTCTTAGCATTAACGATTCTCTTCACCTCACTCTTGGTGTAATTGCCTAAGGGAAAGACTAGGTGCTTTAAGATTGATGGATTTAATAAAGCTAAGAAGTATTCCTGGGATTTTTTGCTATCTTTACCGCTCTTAAGTAAGCAGGTTCTACCCTTCTTAACCAAACGGGCGTAGTGGCCAGTAGCTAAGTGATTAATGCCTAAAGATTTTAGCTTCTCTAAAAAGCTTCCAAACTTAATTAGGCGATTACAGTAAGCACAAGGATTAGGGGTCAGACCTTGGAGATAACTATTGATAAAATAATCAACAATCTCCTTGTTGAATAATTCTCCAACATCCAAAACATAATGGGGGATATTTAGCTTATAGCATAACCGCCTGGCCTGATCCAGACTATCTAAATCACAGCAACGATTCTCTTCCGGGTAGAACTTAAGAGTGAAACCGACTACATCCCAGCCTTTTTTCTTCAGGAGATAGGCGGCAAAGGAAGAGTCTATGCCTCCACTTAAGCCTAAAGCTATTCTTTTCTTCATTTTCACTTATCCTGCGAGGTTTTCTTGCGGTAGTCTTCTATGGCTGATTTTAAACCCTCTTCGGCCAAGAGGGAACAATGCATTTTAATCGGAGGCAAACCTTCTAATTCATTAGCCACATCTTTATTAGTAATTTTTAAGGCCTGCTCAAAGTTTTTTCCTTTAGCAAGTTCGGTTAAGACTGAGGAAGTAGCGATTGCCGCTACACAACCGAAAGTTTCAAATTTACAATCAGTAATAATACCATCCTTAACCTTTATATATATCCACATTACATCTCCGCAGGTAGGGTTTCCGACCTTGCCAATACCATCAGGGTCTTGAATTTTTCCCATATTGCGGGGGTTGCGGAAATAATCTAATACCTTTTCGGAGTAATCAAGATTAGACATAGCTTACCATCCTTTCTAAAGCTATTTTAGCTTTCTCTATTGTCTCCGGACTCAACTCGATTTTATACTCATCCTTGGTTAAAGCCCGGTGCAAATCTGCTAAGGTAGTTCTTTTCATATTGATGCAGACTTTAGCATTCCCTAAAGAATAAAACTCCTTATCGGGATTTTTTTTCTTCAGAAGATAGATCATCCCTTCCTCAGTGCCAACGATAAACTTCTTGGCTTTTGACTCTTTCACCCGAGTTAACATTCCTGAGGTTGAAAGAACAGAGTCAGCAGCCTCCAGAATTTCTTTGAGGCACTCGGGATGAACCATTATCTCGGCATCAGGATGAAGCCTTCTTGCCTCTTCTAGCTCAGCATAAGAGAAATGCTCATGAACAAAGCAATAACCCGGCCAAATAATTACTTCTTTCTCGGGAACATTCTTCTGGACCCACCAACCTAAATTTTTATCGGGTACAAAAATTACTTTTTTTACCGGAACGTTCTTTACCACTGTGACAGCATTGGCTGAGGTACAACAGACATCACTCAAGGCTTTAATCTCAGCAGTCGTATTTACATAACTTACTATCCAGGCATCAGGATACTTTTGTTTTAGCTCTCTGAGCTCTTCGGGTTCAATCATTTCGGCAAGTGGGCATCCGGCTTCTTGAACCGGCAAAAGCACTTCCTTTTGAGGAGACAAAATTTTAGCCGTTTCAGCCATAAATTTTACTCCGGCAAAAACAATAACTTTTTCTTTGGCTGCCTTAGATATTTTTGACAGCCCCAAAGAATCGCCTAGAAAGTCAGCAATATCCTGAACTTCGGGAATCTGATAGTTATGAGCAAGCAACACTGCTTTTTTTTCTTTTTTTAACTTTAGAATCTCTGTTTTCAAAACTTCTTTATCACGCTCTAATTGCATTGTAGACTCCTACTATTTATTCTGCCAAAATGGCGAAATTTTTCTTAATTTCTCAACGATCGGCGGCAATACCGCTAAAACCTTATCGACCTCCTCCCCGCTGGTATACTTTCCTAAACTCAGTCGTAGTGAACCATGAGCAAGCTCAGCTGGTATACCCATAGCTAAAAGCACATGCGAAGGCTCTAAGGATCCTGAAGTACAGGCTGAACCGCTGGATGCACAAATTCCTTCAAAATCTAAATTTATCAAAATGCTTTCACCTTCAATATGGCTAATGCAAACATTTAAGGTATTAAACATTCTATTATCAGGATCACCATTAACTTTTACCTCGGGGATGCTCTTTAAAATCCCCTGCTCTAGCTTATTTCTAAGAAGTTCTATTCTTTTGGCTTCACCCTCGATTTCGAGCTTAGCTAACCGAGCGGCTTCGCCCAAACCAGCTATGCCGGCAACATTCTCAGTTCCTGAACGTCTTCCTCGCTCATGACCACCACCATGAAGGAGCGGGGTAAATTTTACGCCTTTTTTTACATACAAGGCGCCTACGCCTTTAGGCCCGTAAAATTTATGCCCGGAAAGAGAAAGCATATCCAGACCTAAAGCTTTTGTGTCTATATTGACCTTACCTACAGCCTGAACTGCATCACTATGAAAACGAACTCCTTTACTCTTACAGATATCAGCGATTTCCTTTATTGGCTGAATCGTTCCGACCTCATTATTCGCATACATGATTGAAACTAAAATTGTATCTTTCCTAATGCTCTCCTCTAGCTCTTCTAAACTTATTCGGCCACGCTCATTGACACCTAGATAAGTTACCTCAAATCCTAAAGCCTCTAAAGCCCCGCAAGTATGCAAAACCGCATGATGTTCGATTTTGGAAGTAATAATGTGCTTGCCCTTGTCTTGATTATCAAGAGCAACGCCTTTTAAAGCTGCATTATTAGACTCTGTTCCACCCGAGGTAAATACAATCTCATTACTTTGAGCATTCAATAGTTGGGCAAGGTTTTCTCTTGCCTCTTCAACTGCTCGCTTTGATTCTTGAGCAAAACGATATACTGATGAAGGATTGCCGTAGATATCTTTAAAGTAAGGCATCATCTTCCCTAAAACCCTTTGATCAGTCGCGGTAGTAGCATTATAATCTAAATAAATCATCTCCTGCCTCTCTTTACTATCGTAGCTAAAGTTTTATTCTTAAATACCGATTGAACCTTATTATATACTTCTTCTAACAAATCCTTTACCATGCAATCACCAAAACGCCGACAACCAGAAGCACCCTTAACGCAATCAATAACTTTACTGCGATTAAGGGCATTGCTCACAGCAAGGAGGTTAATCTGTGCAGGAGGCTTATCAAGCATGAAACCGCCTCCAGGACCACGCAGGCTCTTTACTATTCCCACCCGCTCCAGAGGAATCGTTAGCTTCCTTAAATACTGCAAGGAGATATTCTCCTCTTGAGCGATTTTCTTAAGCGGCTTAGGCTTATCCTTGTTCTGAGATAGATTGATCAGAAGCCTTAACCCGTAGGTAAGAGTATTGTTAAAATTAAACATAGTACACCTTATTGGTATACTATTATAGTAAATCAAATTAATTTGTCAAATACTTTTCAAGAAAAATCCTATCCTGATCTGGAGCTTAAACGGCGGGCTTTTTTTGCCAAAGGAATACCTTATCTTTGCGCTTGGCAACGAAGGGAAGCTTAACTCCTCCAACTTCCCCTTTCTCTAAGCTATTTACGAATTTATGATTTATTTGAATACCTCCGACCTTGGCAAAAGAAGCCGGAGCATTTTTGCCGATACAGAGAATTTGGGCACCCTTGTTTAAGCTAGCATTTAATACACGGATTTCAGCTACGTTGATTTTCTTATAAAACTTTATCACCTCGCCTAAATAAACCTTCTCGTAAGTATTCTCCAGGAATCTATTCGGTGATTCTTTAGGCTGACCCCAGTAAAAACCACTTGAGAATCCTCGGTTATATACTGTGCTTAATTCTTTTCTGAACTTCTCTTTCAGGGTTTTAGTTAACTTACCCTTAAAGTAAGAGTCAATCGCCCTTCGGTATACCGAAGTTACTACCCCTACATATTCCGGTGAACGAATTCTTCCCTCTATCTTGAAAGCACTAATTCCAGCTTCGATTAACTTATCGATAAAATCAATAGTACATAAATCCTTGGGGCTTAAAAGATGATCTTGACCAGCTATATACTGGCATTCTCCTTGGGTATCGGCAATCACATACTCTCTTCGGCAGGGCTGAATACATTCGCCGCGATTAGCTGATTTTGAAAATGTAAACTCTGAGAGAAAACAGCGGCCAGAAACACTCAAACACATTGCACCATGGATAAAGGCCTCGACCTTACAATCTAATTTTTCTTTTTTTATCTTTGAAGTTATCTCTTTTATGTCAGAGAGCTTACACTCCCGAGCCAAGACCATTCGCTTTACACCACGTAAAGCATATTCTTTTAAAGCCAGGAAATTAGCTACCGAGGCTTGAGTAGATAGATGAACTTTTAAACCTAATCCTTGAGCTTTTGAAAAAACCGCCATATCCCAAAGAATAACCCCGTCTACCCCGGCCTTAGCAGCTGCTTTTAAGATCTTGGTAACTTTTGTAATCTCTTTGTTATAAATGATGGTATTTAAAGCCAGGTATCCTTTACGTTTCTTCTTATGGAGTAGTCCAACTACCTTTTTTATCTCTAAGGTATCGAAGTTAGTTGCCAGATTACGCATGCTTAAGCCCTTAACTCCAAAATAAACACTGTCAGCACCTGAAGCTATGGCACTACGAAGAGAACTCCAATCTCCGGCTGGAGCGACTAATTCGGGCTTTTTTATCATTCTTATCTGGATATTTTGATTATTTTATACTCTAGGGTTCCGGCTGGAACATCTACCTTTATAATATCACCCTCTTTGTGGCCAAGTAAAGCTTTGCCTACGGGAGAAATTACTGAAATTAACCCTTCAATAGCATTTGCTTCCTCCTGGCCTACCAAAGTGTACTCAATCTCAGCGTCAGTGTCTAAATCAAGGAGTAATAACTTTGCACCGATATAAGCTTTATCAGTATCGATCGCACTATCGTCAATAATCTCAACTCGGCTTAACTTATCCTCTAGTTCTAAAACTCTTGTTTCATTCTTTGCCATTGCATCTTTGGCTGAATGGTATTCGGCATTCTCCTTTAAATCACCCAAAGAACGAGCATGTTCTATAGCGGCAGAAATTTCCTTTCTCTTTACCCTCTTTAAGTACTCTAATTCCTCAATCAGTTTTTCGTATCCGGCTCTAGTTAAATATACTCGCTCCATAATAAGGTCCTTCTTTATTCACTTGGTAGATATTAAATTCCTTTTATCTCACTGGCAAGAATAATAGCTTCGGCGATTTCCTTCATCGCAACCCGCTTATTCATGCTCGACTTTCGAATTAAACTATAGGCTTCTTCTTCGTTAAGTGCCTGGCTCTTCATTAACAACCCTTTAGCCTTCTCAACTTTTTTGCGGGTTACAAGTTCTTCCTGAACTATTTTAGTCTTGACCATCAACTCAGTATTTACAATAGCTACTGCAGCCTGATTAGCCACAGTACTTAACAGACCACTGTCGCTCTTAGTAAACTTATAAACCTGAGTAGTATAGCAATTAATAACTCCAATAACTTTTCCCTTAACCATCATCGGCACGCTTAACATTGAAACCAAGCCTTCCTTTTTAGCTAGCTTCTTCTCTTTATACCGCTCATCCTCTAAAACATTAGGAATAACTATCGCTTTCGCACCCTTTGCTATTAACCCTACAATGCCCTCTCCTACCTTAAGAGTCCTCTCCTTTAAATACTCGCTGCTCATCGCCTGAGTGGCCCGTATTTTAAGCTTGTTAGTATTCTCATCAAGAAGCCAAAGAGAACATATCTTTGCCTTCATCACATTGGCAGTTAAGGTAACAATTAGCTTTAATACATCCTCAAGGTAGAGATCGCTGGTCATAGCCTTACTTATCTTGCCTAAGGTGTCGATATAAGCTTTGTAAGGTGTTCTCTTCATGAAATAGCCTCCAATATTGATTTAATTACATTTGGTTTATTAAGAGTAAAAAAGTGAAGCTTCCGGGCGCCGTTTTTCATTAAGTCCCGACATTGTCTTATGGTAAAGTTAATCCCGGCCTTCTCCTGCTCCTGAGGATCTTTGGCAAGAGCAGCCATGCTTTCTTCAATGTTCTTAGGAATGGTTGTCCGGCAAATAGAAGCAAATTGTTTAACCTTAGCTATGTCAGTCAAGGGTAAAATTCCCGGCAAGACCGGAATATCAATCCCTCGTCTTTTCATTCTATCTAATAACCTATAATAATAAGTATTATCAAAAAACATTTGGGTTACGGCAAAATCGGCACCAGCATCAATCTTCTGCCTAGCATACTCTAAATCCTCATCTAAAGAAGAGGTCTCAATATGCCCTTCAGGATAAACAGCCACACCAATGCAGAAATGTCCATACTCCTTTATCGATTTTACCAAATTCACGGCATAAGGAAAATTCTGATCTGAGAAATTAAAATTCTTGATGCCCTCCGGCGGATCGCCACGCAAAGCCATAATATTATCAACACCTTTGTCCCGATAGTCATCTAAAAGGGCTCCTAAAGCATCCGGTGATAAATCAAGGCAGGTCAAATGAGGAGTAACCTCAAATCCCCCTTCTTCTAGGAGTAAGGAGACTGCATCTTGGGTTGCTCTCTGGGTAGTTCCGCCAGCACCACAAGTCATAGAAGCATATAAGGGCTTAGTTATCCTTAAAGCTTTAACTGTTCGCAGAAGTGCATCTCTGCCTTTTTCGGTCTTAGGCGGAAAAAACTCAAAAGCTACGCCCTTGTCACTTTGTTTAAGAATATCGCTTATCTTCATCTTTAGATTATTCTACTAATTGGCGCGGGCTTATGCAAGAGAAAGAATTTCTATTGTCTGGTTGAAAGATAGACGACCTCATCCTTGGCCGGCACTCTCACCTTAAGGTTAAGCTTCTTAAGGTTAGTTCTTAAGACATTTGCTTGTTCTTTTTCACCGTGAACGATGAAAACTTCCTTTAACTTACCCCGGCATTTCTTAACATAATCAACAAGCCCATTCTTGTCAGCATGAGAGCTAAATGCATTCAAGGTGACAACCTCGGCATTTAATTCTTTAGGCATTCCAAATATTTTAACCTGCCCTTCGCGCTCTACGATACGCCTTCCCAAGGTATTCTTTGCCATAAAGCCAATCACAATAATCATATGATGGGGATTCTCGATGTTATTCTTTAAATGATGCAGAATTCGCCCACTCTCGCACATTCCGGAAGCCGAGATGATAATCATCGGCCCCTTGGCATCATTCAACCTTTTGGAATCGTCTAGTTTTGTAATATAGGTAATATTATCATAACCTAGGGGATCTTCTTCCTTTGCGAAGGCCTCTTTTGTTATCTCATCAAAATACTCCCAATTCTTCCGAAACACCGTTGTTAAGTTAACTGCTAACGGACTATCAACATACATGGGTATTTTTTTGATCTTCTTCTTCTTTATCAACTCGCTTATGAAAAATACTATTAACTGTGTTCGCTCTAAGGCAAAAGAAGGGATAATAATCTTTCCTCCCCTCTTTACTGCCCGATTAATAGCCTCAGCCAGCTCATCTTCAGCCTCATTTATACTGCTATGCTTTCTTCCACCGTAGGTACTCTCGATAATAAGATAATCAATATCCTTCGGTATTTCGGGATTGCGCAAAAGCGGCATGCCATAGCGGCCCAAATCAACAGCATAGGCTATTCTGGTTAGGCCTTTGGAAGTTTTAATATCCAAAACCGGTATTGCTGAACCAAGGATATGGCCGGCTTCAAGAAAAGTTAAATCTATCTCTTTAGAAAGAGCGAATTTAGTATGGTAATCAAGAGATCTTAGGTACTTAAGCGAACCCTCAGCCTCTTGTTTCGTGTACAATGGGGCTCGCGGCGGCAAGCTCCTGCGTTTATTAATCTTATTTACATACTTTACATCTTCCTCTTGAACATAGCCACTATCGGGAAACATATATTGGCATAATTCCTTTGTCGGAGGGGTGGTAAAGATATGTGCCCTATATCCTTTCTGTATAAGGGTGGGGATATTACCGCAATGGTCTATGTGAGCGTGTGAAAGAACACAAGCCCGTAAGCGCTGGGGGTTAAAACTGAAATTGGAATTAACTTCGTAAGCCTCATCGCGACGTCCGTGGAAAAGACCGCAATCTAATAAGACTTCGGACCGACCAGCTGATATAAGATGCATTGATCCGGTAACTGTCCGTGCTCCGCCGCAAAATTGAATAGTTAATGCCATTAATTCGCTCCGATTTTATGGGGTTTTAGGGAATTCTCATAATTATACCCCAAGAGGAGAGAAATCCCAAGTAAAATATGCCTGAGATTAGATAGTTGAGGAGGGTCTTTTAAAATTATCCTTAAATATTTTATTCAGGAATCTCTATAGAATCTTTGGGGTTGCTTCCCTGCTGCTGGAGTTCGGTTTGAAGTTTATCGATAACCCCTTTAAATAAATCCATAATATCAGAACGAAGTTTATTTTCATCAAAGCTTTTAGGGTTAACTTCTTGGTTTCGAAGTTCAGTCCGAAGTCTATCAATAGTTCCTTTCAACAATACGATATCAGAACGAAGCTTACCTTCATTCTTTTCAAGGATCCTTAACCGGGAATCCATAGTTTGAAAACGCCTGCTAATGTACTCATCGCGCGACTCTAATGATAATGCTTTTCCGTTCTTCTTTATTTTTGTGCCCTTAGGCACTATATATCTTACATTATTTATGGTTATGGCCTCCATGCCTAAAGGAATATCGTCGTCCGACCAATCTTTAGCAATAGCCGCTACAGCAAATATTAGGGATAAAATGATAATCGAGAATAGCTTCCGCATACTAATTAAGTAGCTAATTAATATATCCACTTAATTGTATCACTCTCTCAGATTAAAAGCAACTATCTAATGTATAGGCAGTAAAATATACATGGGGAGGTAAACTTGCATGTTTAACTGTTTTTAATTTACCATTCATTTTTCCGTGTTATACTTACTTTAAGTAACTTAATACCTTAAAAATGAATTTACTTATAACTTGCAAGAAAAATTACGAAAAGATATTAACCCGTGAAGCGGCATTAAATAATATCGATGTTAAATGCAGCGGCCCAGGGCATATTTTCGCATCTTCGGCCATTAAAACTTTAAAGCCTGAATTTTGCTTTGCCGAGCTTATCTTAAAAGACCCTTATGAAATCTCAGCAGGTTCTGCTAACGCTTTAACGGTTAAACTCAGCGATTCATTCACCAGCTATATCAAAAATAAGAATATAAATCTTTCCTTACCTTTTATTTTCGCCTTTAGCCCCGAGGATAAACTTAACTTAAGGGTTAAAACGGTTAAAAAAGCTTGGTTTAAAAAGATAAGTAAAAAAGTCTCTCGGGTATCAAAACTTTTGGATGAAGACCTAGTCCTGACCGACGGTTTTCGAGAAGGATTCTTTGTTTATTTTACTAGCTTCAGCAAGGCTTTTGTTTCCTCCGCTGCCATTTCCCAAGTTCAACAACGCATGCAAATGGATCCTCTAGCTCCCTCGCGTTCTTACCTTAAAATAGAAGAATCCTACCATATCTTAGGCTGCCAGCCCAAGGCAAATGAGACAGTAATCGACATGGGAGCGGCCATCGGAGGCTGGAGTTACAGCGCGCTTAAGCGCAAAGCTAAGGTAATAGCGGTAGATAATGCTTCGCTTAAGGAACCGGTTAGGTCCCACCCTAATCTTACCCATCTAAAACAAGACGCTCTAAAATTCATTCCCGATAAAAATAAGAGTGCTGATTGGCTTTTCTGCGATCTAATCGAAAATCCGGAAATAATCTTAAAACTTTTAAATACCTGGCTAAAAAATGCCTGGTGCCGTAAATTTATCGTGAGTTTGAAAATAGGACGTAGTGACCCAATAGCCCTGATAAAAAAGATTAAAGATGAAAAGACCGGCCTTAGGCCCTATTGCTCATCATTAAAAATCCAGCAGCTTTGTCACGGCCGCGAGGAGATCACCTTAATCGGAAAACATATTTCTTTTTCTGAGTAACCTTGAACCTAAAAACCTATAGGTAAACAAAAAACCCTCTGTAACAGATTACATTACAGAGGGCTAAAAATTCTTAATCACCGAGTTAGGCTAGTCTTGCAACCAGCTGTATCTAGAATTATTGTTCGCTGATTTTTTACTGTTTTTATTTCGCCGCAATTTTTACATTAATGGCACTTGGACCCTTGGGAGATTTTTCAACTTCGAACTCAAGTTCATCATTTTCATTCAAAGTATCAAACTCAACACCCACAAGGTTATTCTTGTGGAAAAATACTTCGCTACCATCAGTATCGCTGATAAAACCAAAACCTCTCTCGCGAACTAGTTTCTTTATTTTTCCTGTATGCATTTTAACCCTCCTTTTTGGCTGCTATCATAAAAAGTACAATAAAACCCTTGTTTTACACTCCTTACAACAAACATTTATAAATCATTTGCCCCTTCTTCCTCCTTCTAAATAGTATTATATGACACATAAAGGCTCCTTGCAACCTATTTCGCTACAAGGGAAGAAGGCTAACTTCCTAGATTAAACGCGTTTCATAACCTTTTGGGAGAGTTTGGGAAGCACCGTTTGAATGGAGAAAAGGGAAAATTATACAGAAAAATAACTCTTACTCAATAATCTTCGGCTTAAAGTTTTCGTCTAGCCACAATGCGATTACCTTGCCTACCGGAAAACCCCAGGAAACAATAACTTTTACTGCCTTTCTCAAATGCTCCTTTTGCACGTCTTCACTTTCAGGATTGCCTGCACAATCATGGTGTGCCACAATAGCTATAATCTGTGAACTATGTTTCTCTACGGAAATCTCTACTTTTTTCCTTACAAATTCAATAATATCCTTATCTCTACCTTCAAATAGTATTTTGTTAGGCCCTGGCTCAGTAATCATATCAACATAATCAACGGCAAAACTCTCCTGCATGTACTCTAGAACTGGTTTTTGAACACGTCCATCCATGCAATTTATAGCAGTAGCAAATCTTTTAGTCATATATCTATTCTAAAGTTAACTCTGTTGCCTTCCGTACCTCTGCTAATCCTAAGCAATCACCTTATTCACTTTATCGTTGGCATGAACAGGCTGGGTGACTTTTACGCCTACTTTATCCCCTTCTTTTGCCTCAGCCACGTTATCAAACTCTATCCGCATCGACTCTACCTCTTGAGAAAAATCGGTCTGTTTCCCTTTAATATGAATAGTGTCGCCTACTTTAAGCTCACCGCTTAACACAATTATCCCAACAGAAATCTTACCAAAGAAATGATCAACTACCCCGATCTCTTGCTCTTCCATAACAACCTCCTTTTTTACCCTTATATCACGAAAGAGAAAACCCCTGCAATATCTTATATCACAGAGGGTCGAAAATGCAAGCTCCCCTAATCGGACGATTTTCGCAACTTTTTAGATAAGTTTAAGGAGTGGTGCTTGAGCGAGGAAGTAGAAAAGTTACGCAAAGAACACACACAGCAGGTAATCGAAGCTCTTATGCCTATAAGATAACACTGAGAAATTGGTTATTTTATTGCAACTACGAGCATTTCAAAATCTTCCGTCGTCAATTTATCCTTCCTCGAAAATGCTCCAAGCTTTACTCCAAAAATATCTACTTTTTTATAGCCTAATGTCTTTAAAAGCCATGTGATTTCACAAGGCACGTAGTAACGCTCATTACATTTTAATTCTTTTTTATTTCCTGAGTCATCTTCAAAAACAGTTGTATTGTAGTCACGAAATGTCATTAAGTCAAAACTATTACTTTTATAGGTCGCATTACCTTCTTTACCAGCTGATTCGTGAAATTTTTCAACAGAATGATAAAGCGGAAACAGCCCATTGAGCGTAGTGAATATCAACTTTCCATTATCCTTTAACGCCTTTGTCACATTTTTAAGAATTTCAAAATTCAGTTCGTCCGTTTCCATCAAAGAGAAACCACCTTCGCAAATCATTATTCCAGCGTCAAATTCACCACTAAAAGGAAGGTTGCGTGCATCGTGTTTCTGAAAATCAATTTTCAGATTAAGCTGTTTTGCTTTTTCCTTTGCTTTAGCAAGCTGGGATTCCGAAAAATCAATTCCCATAACACTATACCCACGCTTAGATAATTCTATTGAATGTCTGCCTGTTCCGCACCCAATATCAATTATTTGTATTTTTTTATCATGATTTAATTCTTCTTCTATAAAATCGCATTCTCCCAAAGTTCCCTGAACAAAACACTCCTTATCATATTTGTTTGCATAATTTTCGAATAACGCCTCATACCATTGCTTCATTGGTTCATCTCCTTTTCAACTAACACCTCAAAGTGTTTCATTTTACACATAACCCTCTCTCCACTTCTGCATTTTACCCCAAATAAAAACCCCTTGCAACTTAATTAGCTACAAGGGGTTAAAAATACTGGCTCTGCTTATCCAATGATCTCCGAAACCATTTTTCCAGTTCGAACTCCCAATATGCCTCTCCATCTAGGTGAGATTCATACTTTTATACCGATCATTCTCCGTAATG
>CAZVQU010000002.1:0-598929 GCA_964629655.1 uncultured Planctomycetia bacterium | reverse complement strand
CGTATGGGCCCGGGAGCAGGATGCGATTTATGTTCGGAGAGGGTCTTCTTCGGCGGCTAAGGGTATTTACGGGAGCAAGCTGAACATAAGAGAAAATCTCGGTTCTTCGTCAGTTAAGAAAAACCAATCTATGTCTATAGGTTTTGTTAATCCTCGTGTAGGGTTAGATGGAGTGACCATGCAGATGAAGAATTGGGTTAAGGTTCTAAAATCAATGGGTCACAGGGTAGCGCTCTTTACAGGAAAAATTGAGTTTGGCGGAGAAAGAATTATAGAAGAGATGGGATCTGGTGATAACAGTGGTGTCACAATAGTTGAACGAGCATGGCTGCATGAACCCATCAACCAATACATCAATGAACATTTCTGGGAGGATTATCCTGAAGAAAAAGAGCGAGAATCTTTGGCTTATGTCAGAGATCTAATTAGAGAGAGCGTCGATTACCTTAAAGAAACACTGCGAATATTCATCAAGCAAAACAACATAGATATTCTTATTGTATATAATAGTCTTTCCCTTCCTATGCATCTTCCGTTGGCAGTCTCCCTTAAGGAACTAAACGAGGAAGGCATTATGTTAGTAAGTGTAGGCGCGGATTGGTGGTTTGACAGAGTAAAATACCGGAAATTTGGGAAAAGAGAGGTAGTTGATAGTCTTCTATTGAGAGAGCTCATACCTTTAAAGTCGCCAACGGTTGTTCATGTAGTAATAAATACTATTGCTCAAAGGAGAGTTACCCGGCGGCTTGGTATTAGACCAAACGAGCTCACCATTGTTCCTGACACTGAGAACTTCTCTTATCCACCGCATCGGTTAGCAGAAGAGAAGATAAACTTTCTAAAAAAGCTTTTGGGAATAAACCCCAATTCTTATGTTGTCGGCGTTCCAGTAAGAATTATACGTAGAAAAAGCCTTGAGACTTGCAATGATCTAGTGCAATTAGTTAAGAAACTTTTAGAATTCAGGGGTATTTATAATGATATTACTCTATTATTCAGCCATTCCTATATAGATGAAGGAGCAGCCTATAAGAGAGAAATAGAACGCGCATCTGCGCAAAAAGGCTTGTTAACCGCATTTGCTTATGACTACATAAACGAGTTAAGAGATGAGGGATTCGGGCCTTTAGATACATATCATCTTTTTGATGCTGCAGTTATATCTTCGGTTGATGAGTGTTTTGGGAATAACTGGCTTGAAATGCTATATAAAAGAATTTTTCTATTAACTAACCTTCACAAGGTGTTTGATAGTGACATTAGGCCAAATGGATTCTCGGCAAGAATGTTTTACGTTCCTCCCTGCCTGTATGCTATGACTATGCCTGAAGACTTTAAAGCTAAACCCGGATGCGTAATATATAAGCATCTTATAGGTGCAGCGTTGCAATTGGCCAGTTATCTTTCTGGAGAGAAAGAGCCATTGCTCGATAGAAGAATTTTGAGAATTTTAAGTAGAACCATTATAAGGTTAGAGGCGGCAGGAGATTATCTTTCTGAGAGAAAACATTACTCAATCGCCTCATTCCTAGAGAATATGATGCGTCTCATTCTTTTCATATCAAAACGCTTATTGTCTTTAAGCGATTATCATTATCTTTTGGCTTCCCGACATTATTCTCTGGGCAAGCTTGAGTTTCTTGTGCGCCGAATTTTGGGAGAAACCAGTAAAGCCGCAAAAGATGGGCGCTCAGAGAAGGGAGGGACAAGAGTTGACTTGAAATCGCATTCCGGTAAGAGAGAGGTCACTGTCAACTGCCAAACTAGTTCTTCCCTAGAATCAAAAAGTAGTTCTTCTGCTTTAAAGAGTATTCTTCTTGGAGCAATTTCCGTTCGTGGCCCTCCTCAAAGAAACTTAGTCCGTGATGTTCTAACTCATACTATCTCCAGCAGTCCGCTTTTTAACTTCACCACTTTTTTACCTAGATTATCTCACGGGTTAAAGACATTCGCTCTTGTTTTGTTAGTTATGGTTTTTGTAGTTACAACCCCACCAATTATGGTATTAGGTGAAGCTAACCAGCCTTCAAATATATGTTTTCTGGAGACAGAGAAACTAACCCAAACAGTTGGTTTAGATGAATTGAGGCCTAAACCTTCTCCCTTCAGTCAAGACCTAATTTTATATCACCAGATTGATAGAGAGAGTCAGGATCAGTCAATCCGACTTATAGATCTAGAAAATGATACAACCACAGTACTTTGGGAATTACAGAATCAGGATCAAACCATTCGTGATGTGGAGTGGTCTAAAGTTAATGAAGATATAATTTATATTTCTGTTTTTAACTATAACCGGGGCGTGAGTGGTGGAGTTATCTATTCGCTGGATATCCAAAGTAGGGAACTAACATCTCTTATGGAAGATATCATTGCCGATGACATTGACGTTTCCGTAGATGATGAAATTGCTTTTGTAGGTGGTAAAACTAATACTCCCGAATACGATTATAAGCTATTTATATTGGATACTGAAGGCACAGTCAGCGCTTTCGATCTTGCAGAGTATCTTGCTAGTAATGCAAAATGGTCTCCTGATGGCGATAGATTAGTAATATGGTCATGGTATGAGACACGTTCTTATATCTATTTAATGGGTAAAGCAGGAAATGTAGAATATTTAGCTTTGCAGGAAGGGGCAAGCCGTATGCCCATATGGTCACCAGATGGAAAGTGGATTCTCTATCATCACTATATTCCTCAATCCTTGGCTTACGACCTGGTAATTATAGAACCAAATGCTAACGCCAAACCAATTACCATCAAGCATAGCGATGAAATTTATAACCTTGTGGGGGTTTGGTCTGCTGATTCCAAATATATAGCATTCCATGTTCGCAGTGCAGAAGATCACGGAGACGATATCTATCGTATCAGAGTAAATGAGGATGCAACAGTAGGTGAGCCTTATAGACTTACGTATACCCCAGACATTAGGAAATATGGTATCCAATGGGTAGCTAAGGGTGCGATTACCTATTTTGGTAATGCCTATTCAAAATTCTATGGAAGAGATACTCAACATGATCTCTATCTGACTCAATTTCCTCCCTGTGATCCGATAGAAGAACAATGGAGTGAGTCAGGATGCTTTATTACTGTCACTTTGCCTAAAAGATCAAGCAAAACTTCTCCTTTAGAATCTAGCAACGGATCATTCCTTAGATATCTTCTAAAGGAGTTATATCCTTTAGATGAATCAATAGATTCTTCAGGCAGCTCACCAATTCAACAACAAACAGTAGATCTGAATACAGAGAGTATCCTTCCTATTGCAAGAATATCTTTAAGTAGAGGAAAGTGGAGCTGGGAACACACACAAAATCGCACTCCTCGTAAAATTGATGTTGATGATTTGGGCGGTATACTTAGTGAGGAGGAGACAATAGAAGGAAGTGACCTCTACGATTATTCACTTCGCGTGGAATCTGATGATTACGAAATTCGTTTATTTATAGGCGAAAGTGAATGGAGCATCGAGAATCTTGGTAAAGTAAGAATTATATTTGATTATAAAGATGGTATGAACATTATCACTCCTTGGGCATACTTAAATGATGTCGCCGAAAGAAGTATTTATAGTAGATTGATCAGCATGTTAGACTTGCCTGTTAATACCATAATCTCATCTGATATTGACCAAGAAGATGATTGGAAACATTTAGAGCATATTCGAAGTGGAAGAGGTATCTGGTCGCTTTCAAAAGATGAAAGCAGCTATATGATGCTTGTGCATATTAGAAATAAACTAGGTTTTATACATCATGTCGCTGATTATAATGAAAATGATGAGCTCCCGTTTGATCTTACCAGCCGTAAATTGTATGTTTCGCAAGAAGAGATAGAGCTATTAATTTATTACATGAGCGCTATTTCCCGCAAAAAGGGAATAGAGCTTGATGAGTTGATAATTGGGGTTAATTATTTTGACCAGGACCCCCAAGACCTATACTTACAATCGGATGGTACCTATTTTGTCAGCTTAACTGCCTTTTATAATCCTAAGACCTTGTCGGCTACAGTTGGAAAAATAGTAGAGCATATTAACACTGTTTCTTCTTCACTGGTAGAACAGCAAAACTTAAAGGACTATATCGAGTTGACTTCAGTGGAGGTTCTTAATAATAGGTCATCTTCACCGAATAGCGAAACTGACAGAAACACAGATGGTAAGTTAATTCAAAAAGCCAGCTCTTCATCGGTAGAGCAGCAATACTTAAATGTGTCTAGCAATGTTTTTGCCAGTTCTTCAGTGAAGAAGCCAGCAGAAAAAAAGAAAAAGCCACGACGGCTAAGTCTTCCTACCGCAGGTTTTAGTAAAAAAATTAGTATCTTACTTGTAGATGATCAAAAAGATGTACGGGACGCGCTGGAAAAGATGCTCAAGGCAATTATAGACTCGAATCCGCTCTTAAAATCTAGGGCGAAGATTATTACTGCTTCGGATGGACAAGAAGCCTTGTACGAAGTAAACAAGATTAGGCGAAGAAAAAAGACACAAGACTATAGGCCCGATATAGTTCTTGCCGACCTTTTAATGGCAATACCAACTAGATCTAAAAAGAAAGGGATGGATGGAGATGTGCTGGCTGCCAAGCTAAAGAGATTGGATAGGAATATCCCGATTATTCTAATGACAGGAGCAGGTGATGTCGCGGAACCGAGAATAAGCGAAGCGAAAAGAAAGAAACTAATTGAGTCTGTTATTATTAAGCCTGCTAACGAGGAAGTCCTTGAAAGGGCCATCCAGACCCACTTTAAGATATTTACGCAATATCAAGCGTTTTTATCAGCAGATAGGGATATTGCCCGCAAGGCTTTCAAAATTGTCTGGGAGCTAGAGGGGAAAGTAGACGATGAGCAAAAGTTAATGACGGCGCTAAAGCAGAAAAAGATTCCTGTAGAAGAAACAAGAGATATTATTTCTTTGATAGAGAGAGTGGGAGAAGCGGAATTTACAGAACAAGAACGGCTTAATTTAGGCCTTGAGGCGCGGGAGGTATTATTATTGAAACTCGCATTAGATGGATTCTTGCCGTCAGTAGAAGATTTTAGGCGAAGAGCGATTGAGGTTGGGATAAAAGAAAGAAAAAAAGGGAGAGGGAGAGAACTTATCTTAACATTTAAGCCTTTATATGATCGGCCGGGCATCCTTCGTGATATAGTTAGAGCAATTGGGGATAAAAGCCTTATCTCCTTCCTCAATTTTGGAAGAACGAAAGGAACTAAAGATCTAATGGTCGTCCACGTTAAATTTGACAGTAAAGCAGAGCAGGAAAAGACCCGCACTCAAGTAACTCAAATCCGCGATTACAAAGATAAAGCTTACGAACGCCTTAAAGAGGAAGGGCAGCTTAAGAAGATCAAAATAACACTCGAACTTTTATCCGATAAAAAAATAGGTTTAGGCAGAGGGTTCTTAGAAATCTTTGAAGCTTTTGAAATTTTAGAGCAGAAGCATGAAATGGTTAATATTGCTAGCGAAGAATTTAGACCACATTTTATAGGAGAATATGTTGTTTCTTTAACTTTATCCCTTACGGTACCTTCTAGCGTCACGATCAACGAAATAGGGGCTGCTTTTGACAAAAAGGACCATATCGAGTTGACTTCAGTGGAGGTTCTTAATAATAGGGCATCTTCACCGAATAGCGAAACTGAAAGCGCACAGCAGGAGGCATTGGAGCAAATAAAGAGATCATTAGAAGATATGTATAGCCAGGAGGGAGACGATGATGGTAAGGGAATATTTTCAGAAGAGGAGGCTGTAGTCTTTTTCAGCGTAACTATTGGACCATTTATTGATAATTACTATTTGCAATATGGAGAAGACCAGCTATTTAAATGGATTAAGATGTTATTTGACTCATTAGACCCTGAGCAGCAGAAACTAGTAGATAGGGTAATGGAAGAAAAATGGAGGGATAATGAAACATATCCAAATGTTTACGAGGCGTTCATTTGGACAGTAGGCACTGCCCAACAGCACTGGTGTGCAGAGCAGCTACGCAACAATGGGTTGCCAGCACTAACAGAAATTCTCAAAGAAGCTTATGCATATTATTCTACAACAAGTGAGTTTTACCTTTTTACTATACATACTCATGTGCGACTTGACTCTTGGGAAGAATTTTGGTCTCGAATGTTCTTTCCCCTAGGGGGAGTGAATTTAGAAAGAGGCGGGGGATATTTCTCTTATATAGAACAAAAGAAAGGTGCCCAATATGCTGATAATGCTTTACAAAAAATAACAGAGATGGGAAAACGGTTAAATAGGGAATACATGGAATTTACAGCCAGTAGCTCGGTGGGCAATAACGTATATTTTAATGCATCAGGAAGATTATTATTTTTGTCATTACTGAAAGCGTTTACTTTAAAGAGAGGCAGAATGATTGGTAGTTTGGATACTATTGGTTCCTGGGTTGCCTCTAGCTCACCGGTAGGGCCTTTCAGTTCATTTAAAAAGTGGGGTAGAGAACAAATCGAAGAGGTTTTAAATGACAATATTGCTCGTGGTTCGCCATTAACTGGTAAAGATGCTGGGCTGTATCTTGACTTTTGTGAACTCATTCGCAAAAATCAAGAAATTAACCGAGTAGAAATACCCTGCCTTTTGAAAAATCTTAAGAATATATCATTATATACAGGAACTTCTGTAGAAGGTTTTGAACAACTAAAGCAATACTTTGTAAATAACTATGGTGGAGAATATTCTGGAGATATTCAATTCGGTGAAAAATTAGTGGAGATATATTTAGCCCAAAAGATATTCTTAAGCCAACCAGTCAGACTCGCCTCTGACACAAAGAAGCTAAAAAATAGTCGCATAAAGCTTCCTCGGAATATAGAAAGAGTTATAGCAAGAAGTATTCCTTCTTTTTTATTTGTTGCTAGAAAATTTTATCATAAGATATTCTATGCCAAACGCTCAACTTATATCCCACTTAAGTCTGAAAAAAATATCTATGGAGAAAGACAGGAGGAGTTTAAATTAGCAGATAGACTTTTATCCTTGCCTACATTTGAATATTCTATCGGCTTTCCAATTCTTTCAAATAAAGAAGAAAATATTACCCCGACTATTCAATTGACCTTATGGGGGGCTAATATTGATATGTTGCTCCACGCCTTGATAACTCTTTCAATCTTACGTTCACTTCAGGAGGAATTTCCCGAGAATAGGTTTAAAGCTTATATTGATGAAAGACAGGTTAAATATACTGATTTAAGTGTCGATTTTGAGGGAATGATTGGGGTTGAGATATTTTGCCATGAAATAAACCAGGAAGTAAAAGAGGTATTTCAAGAGTTGCAATTAATGTGGAGTAACTATTTAGATAATAATTGTCCTTATCCAGTACCCTACGCAATTTTGCAGCCAGGAAAAGAGCTCAGGCCTGAAAAACTATATAGTCATGAAGATTCAAATATACAGGTTATAGAATCAAGCTGTAGGTTGTTAGCAGAGTGGGCATCCAATGATGATACCACAAGAGAATACCTTAAGTACTATTTAGTTTATATTGAAAAAATATTTGAAATTTCGCTGCCAGAAATAGATGCTGTATTGGATATCCCGGAAGAGCTTTCTCAAACAGATCCTCGTGATTTTGACCCTAACGATTTCTGTTTCTTTGTGAAATCATATCTTCCGGGAAGAAAGATTGAGAATCTCGAATTAGCATCGTTATCATGTATTACCCCAAATCATACAGTAACAGCCACAAAGGCAGTTTATATTGTATATGTGTCTCTTAAGAATATTGTCGGCAGATTTCTAGAAGATGTGGAAAGTGAATTTAACAAAAAAGAAGAAGATCTTCCCTTAATTCTTTGGAAGATAGGGCGTAGAGGTTATAAAAATTTCACAAGCGTAAAAGAACTTTTAGAGCACAGAATTCCCGGTAAGTATAATGAAATAATAGGTAAAATGTGGGGCAATAAGATATCAGGTATATTGTATGTTTCAGACACTGATGAATCTTTGAAAGACGAAGTTAGGGCAGAGGCTGCACAAAGAGATATTCCTGTTATTGAAATAGACCCAGGCACAGAGAGCACTTTTTCCAGCTCGCCTGCGGGGAGTAAGAATTTGGAAGCGGCTAGAATCTTTAGCCAAGAAATAGAGCTGATAAAACGATTACTTGTTTTGCCAACTTTCGAGTATTCTATCGAAATAGGAGTTGAACCGATTCAATTAGAAGGAAGGCTCCAGTCATTTTCTCAGACTTCCAAGATACTGTTAACTGAATGGGGTGAAAATGTCGGTGCGTTATTACATATGTTGATCACTGTTTCAATCCTAAGGGTTTTACAAGAAAGATTTGGTGAAGATAGAAACTTCGAAGGTCAAATTAGTGAGCGAAGTATTAGATATATAGATTTAGAACCCGACTTACAATATATTTCTGTTGGAATAGGTTGTGACAAGGGAATCAATCAAGAAATAAAAGAAACACTCCAGAGGTTATGTTTGTCATGGGATAAATTTTTAAATGAAGAATATGGTTCTTTGCCCCAACATGAAAAGTTGCGACCGAAAGAGGGAACTATAGAGCGGCAATTTTCTCTTTATGAATCTTGGCCTAATTGGCCCCATATAAAAGTTCTTCATGCAAGCTATAAGATGTTAGCTAAGTGGGCGCGAGAGGACGCAGGATCAAGAAAAAATATTATACAATATTTGAATTATTTAGAAGGAATATTTGAAGTTCCATTGTCAAAAGCAGATGCTATGCTCGACTCTGCTGAGGAATGTGTTTTTACAGATCCAGACAATTTTAATCCAGATAGTTACTGTTTTCTTGTCATAGCATTTTCAGTGGGATGGAGCACTAGCGAATTAGAGGTTGGATCTTTGACAATCGTAACACAAAATCATTGGGCGACACTTCAGGAGAAAGCCCATTCAGGTTATATTGTAAAAGTGGAAGAGGATACTGACATTTTTGGGCGGTTTCAGTACGATATTTCTAGCGGTGTCAGAAAGAAAATATGGCAGATTCCTTTAATCCTTTATAAGGCAAGACGGAGCGGTTATAAGAACTTTGCGACTTTTTCCGAACTTTTGCTCTGGACGATTCCCGACTTTCATACTGAAATACTTGCTAAAATGAAAAGCGTAAAAGTAATAGGTATATTTGTGACACCTTTGGCTGAAGATATCGAAAAAGAAAGTCGGTTGAAGGAAGCACAAGGAAGGGCCCTTCCTTTAATCGAAATAGGACCGACTGCGAAATGTCTTTACAATGTAGGAAAAAGCGTCTCTTCAGCCGTTTGGAAAAGTGCCCCGAAGTCAATTAGGAAAGTGTCCCTTGCAGGCAGGGCCAGCTCGGCTGTGGAGAAAGATACCTTTGGTAATTTAACTCAAAAAGTCAGTTCTTCACCGACCCAAAAACTCGGAACCAACGGTACACCGGATGGGCTTGAGGGAAAGCAGGAAGTTTTCCATGTATCGCCGAGTAGTTTAGCTAAGTTTGTGAATAATCGGTTGGAAAAAGCGAAAGGGATAGATGATGTTGTGCATAGATATATCTTTTGGATAACATCTCATAAAGGTATAGCAGTAGGCAGAAAGATTGGTGGTAGGGGACAATCTGAATTTTTGGTTAACCTTATATGTTGGCTGCTAGACCGATATTCTAGAAAAAAAGGACGTTATAGCCAACCCCATATCTTGCCGCCCTTAATTAAAGCAGAAGACAGCCATTATTTCATATTTGCCCAAGGGATAGAGCATATTTCTTACATTGTTTCATATGATATGACCGGAGGTCAGCATATATATGTGACTGTTGAAGAGTTCTATGATGCGAGGAGCTATTTTGGAGGAGCAGGTATTCTTCTTGGAATAGATGGGGACTTTGATAGAAATATTATTTACAGAAGAGATTCTAAGGATTTTGAAGAAGGTAGAGTGAGTTCGTGGAAGATGATAGATTTTGAGCAGAGTAATGTAAATATTAGAGATATAAGGATATTGCGCGAGTTTATAACCAGCAATAGAGACGATTTGATTAAAAAATTAGGGGATGGGTTTTACCAAATACTTAAAAGGTCTTTTAACATTTTAGATAGGTCGCAATACGATATCAAGGAATTTATGCAGTTACAAGCAGACTATTTACCTCTGCTTATCGATTGGTTGCTAAACAGTCTAGAAATATTTCAAAATGATCCGACTTGGCAAATAGAAATTATAAATTCTTCTTCTTTATCTACTCTCAAGAATTTGCCTGAAGAAGTTCAAAAGCTCGAAAAGAGAACTTCTTCGCCAATGAAGGCTCAGCCACCTGCCCTATACGAGCAGTATAAACATAGCTTTCCAGCTGGTATAAGTCCCTATCTTTATGGAGTAGCGGAGGTGAGAGAGAAACACATCCTTTGGCAGGGAGAGGGAGGACTATCTGAAGAAAAAATACAGGCAATTGACCGTGATGAAGCGGAGCTTGTTCATGGGTATGGCTTAGCAGCCCTGGAAGTGTGGATGAGAAGTTCGAAAAACTGGAAGCCGGTTAGCAAATGGGCGGATAGATTAGCCACGCGTATTACTGAGGTATGGTATAACTTGGCAGCGGTTGTTAATGCAAATATGGCTGCTGAGGGCGCGCGGGATGAGGCATCCACTCTTACCATAGGTATGGTATATGGCTTGCCCAGGCTATTTGATCCGAATGCGTTTCCCAAAATGGACTCTGCTAATGATCCGTTAGAAGTAACCAGAAAATCGTATCTTGCTAGTTATGTTGCTTGCGTTGCTATAGGCTCACACAGGTATCTGGTTATCCAAAAGGCACAAGAGGGCGGGTATATTTTACTTCCCGATTCCTGCTATCTATACAAGATTTTCGCACCTAAGAACAGCGGAGTAGATATAGATTTTTCGTTGGAAGAGAACCTTCGAAGAATAGCTGAAGCAAGAAGGTATGAAGATATACGGCGTATCAGATGGACTGAGCTTATGAGGGGCAGACACCGAAAAGAAATTAACGAAGCACTAAAGACTCTACAAATTAGATATGAAGATATTGAAGATAAATATAAAGAATTTTTTACTGAGGCAGAGGGGTTTGCTAGAGTGGGTAGAAAAGGTTCCTTAAGGCTTGAGAAAGTACTTAAAAGTACCACCGGTGAGCTTAAAATCAACAACCGGCGTGGCGGCTGGATTTCTTTAATCGGGGATGGCGACCAGATGCCGGTCAATGCTATCTTGGCTAATGAGTTGGATGGCTGCGGCGGAGCAGGTGGTACGGCTGAAGGAGTAATCGCTGTTCGGCAGGCAAATGGAGAGGTGGATTTTTCAGCACGCATCATCTCGCATCAGAAGTGTAAAGAAGACCAGGAATATCCATTGCAGGCAGATGATCCTGAGGCAAGAAAGCTTACCAGAAAAGAGCAGCAAGAAGCAGAAAAGTGCAATATACCCCTAAATCCAGAGGGCGAGGTAAACCTGAGGCTTATCACAGCAGACCTTTCCGGTATCCATGAGAATATTTCTTTTACCACAGTACCCTTTGGTTCAACTGAAGATAATGGGCATAATTGGCTTCCGCTTTTACACGAACTATCGATATCTGATGATGCCAGGACAGTTACTATGCCATATTATGTTTCTCGGCCTTACGAAAGAAAGATTGTGGAGGTGGTCTATGCCACAATGAAGGATGAGTATTTGCGCAGGATAGTCCAGGAGAAGAGCCCTCTTGTAAGGGCAAAGTTACACTATCAACTTGCTTGTCTCTATGCAGATCTTAAATTCTATAAAGAGGCAGAAGAACAGTTTAATTTGGCAGAAGAGGAGGCCGATGAGGATTTAAAAAATAACATTACCGCCGCATGGTTTTATTATGAAGCGCTTAAGGAGCTGTTGTTAAAAGATGTCCCGGATGAAGAAGAAGCCAGGAGAATTTTATCCAGAGCTGGAGAATATAAAGAGCTTTTTGAGATTGAACAGCTCTTAGCATTAATAGATTCAAAGGGAGGAAAGGTTCTTGATGAGGCAGAAGATATTCTTAGTATTGTGGGCGAAATTATTTCAGCCGAAGAAAAAGAGAGAATTATATTATTAGAGAAGTTATATTGCCATATCAATAGGGAGAATTTAGATAAGTTAAAAGCCTTCCTGCATAAGATATCTCGTTTGGATGATCAAACATTAGATAGCGAATATGCTAGGAGTATCCTTTCAAATATTTTCGATGCGTTGTTAGGTAGGAAAACAGAATTAATAGAGCATGATTTTTTACACACGCTTATCAGGAATAGCCATTCCGATGTATTCAGCCAAGTGGTATCTGAGGCAATCAAAGCTCACTCCAGCTCGTCTATGTTAAAAAATGAAGTATCTTTGCCTGTGTCTATACTTACCGTATGTACATCGAATATGTTCAGGAGTGCTTTATTGGAATATTATCTTAGGCTTAAGGTTTCGGACAGAGAGATCGAGATAGATTCCTGCGGGACAAGACAGCCGGCGCCTATTGACCGCAAAACTCACTTTCTTGTCATTGAAGAGATGAGGCAATCCTTAATTGCCAAAGGTTTTTACAGTAGAATTATGGAAGATTTTCTTTACGGGAGACAAAGAAAATTCTGCTCTCCTTCCGTAGCTAAAGAAGCAGACTTGATACTTGTTGCTGAAAAGCGTATGATTTCTAAATTTGACGATTCTTATATTTTAAGGAAGGGTAATGAATACAAGAGAATATTTGTTCCTACGGAGTTTTTATCTAAAGAGCATGGCTATTATCGAGAAGATTTACCCGATATCGGGACTTTCGTAGCTTCGGGAGGACAATTTACGGCCGCTGACTTATGGAAAATATTTGAATCTCTTGATGTAGATAGGATTTTTGACAAAGCAGCTGTTTTAAATAAAAAGAGATCATCTTCCAGTATTCCTATGTTCTTTGGCCGAAAAGTGCCGGCCAAGGAAGCAAAGAACAAAATATATGCATTAATAAAAAGCCACAGTAATAAAATTGAATCAGAGGGCAGTATTTTAGTAGTCGTTGACGGCGATATTGCCGCTGGAAAAACTACCTTTTGTAAACATATTTTTTCCGGATATGTAAATTTGCAGGTAGTGCCTATTGATGATTATCGTCTCGAAGGAGATTTGCGGAGCATGATAGATTGGGATACTCTACGGGATGATTTGAGAGTATTTATGAACGATAGAAATGTGGAGGTTTTAATTCTTGAAGGGTATAAAGCCTTATACATCAAAGAGCATGGTTTTTCAGCAGATCTAAAGATTAAGATATGGGCTGATCAGAAGACAAGAGAGATTAATTTAATAGAAAGAGGGGATCCTGTAGAAGATCTTCTTGGTTTGCATCAAATATATGCCTTCACGCCAGAATACGATTTAGTTTTAGACAATAGTTTAAAAAATAGAATATCAGGGTCATCTTCGCCAAACTTAAAACCATACATAGTCGCAAATAATAGGCTATTAAAGGCATTAAAATTCATTTTGATTAAGGGTTTTTATGTTGCTCTTCCTGCAAGCAGGATCAACAAATTGGTAAGGTCTATTATTAGTACAAGGCCTCAATGGGCATTTCGTGTAGCTGATAGATTTAAAGAGGAGCTTTCTTGGGAAGAATCATCATCCAGTATGATTTGTGATTTTTTAAAAAAAGATAGGTTGCCTAAACTAATTGCAGATTTAAAGGACGGAGTCGATTCAAGGAATGCGGCAAGGATCATCAGTGTTTACCGAGAAATTATAGCCTACTTTAATTTTTACTACGAAACCGGTAGATATGAACAGGCAGGAGAGCTTATTTTAGAAATGTTGGGCCGTCGGAAATCCGAGGGCGGCATAAGGCATATATTTTCTACAGCCGGATTTGATAAGGCCCAGTGGAGGAGTGTCCTTTCTGCTGTCAACAGAGAGGTAGATTGTTTTTCCGCTAATGCATTCTTACTTTTAGAGAAAGTCATTCTTTTAGAAGCATATATAGAAAACGGCTACGACGAAGATTATAACCGGGAAGTATCAGGCATATTAGAGCTAGATTCTCAGCGTGGAGACTATCTGTTGGCAATCACTAAGTGGCTTGTTGTTACTATGGTAACCAGGCGTTTCATACTGGACGTTAACGACATACCTGAAATTAACGCGGAGCTTTTAAACGATAAGATTGATTCAGTAACTTACAATGCTTTAGCCAAGTATCCAAATATAGATATAGATACGATAGTTGCTGCTGAACGTATTTTTGTGGGCAATCTTTTATCTTTAGGAGTTATTTTTAGGAAGAAGAAAGTATTTGAAGAGAGTTACGGGGTACTTATTACTGCCAGATCTCGTTTAAAAACAGTGTTTTATTTGTCTCCGAATTCCCTTGAATTTGAATTACACCGTCTAAAGAAAGAAGTTAATCGGGAGATTACGGTAACTGGAAAATTGCTTTTTTCTGGTTCTTCACCGCTCTCAGATAAGTTTTCAAAAGAACTTCAGTATCTTCGGTATATATTAGAGACTATTGAGGTTAAGGATATAGGTACTCAAGTAGAGATTGCTAGAGAACTAGGTCTTGATCATAGGCCCATAGCAAATGGACTGTTAAACCTTTTCTTGGTTGGCTATTATACAAGCATAAGAAAAATAGTTAACCTTGAGTTTATGGATATTATTGGAGGTTATGGATGCGCAGGTGCTGATTGGTCTACCTTTATTTTGGCAACAGGAGCAAGGCAAGTAGATTTTTACGAACAAAATCGTGTGAATGCATATCGTTTATGGTGTTTACTATATGATGAAGATAGCCAATCTCATAGGCTTCACCACAATCAAGGGATAAAGAACGAATATAAACAAGGCAAATTCCATAGTGGTTTCGGAGGCGGCATAATGGGCGGAATGCGTGAAATTGAGCTAAAAATAGCTGCGGAATTGGAGAGTATGGAAGTCAATAGGTTTAAAAGCGATGGTGCTGAGAATATCAAAGTAATTGACAACTTAGATGGTTCAGTAACTATACGTTTTGATTGGACATTTTTTGGCCAAGCTTCCAAAACCTATTCGATTACCTATAAACCGGAAGATATGGAGAAGATGAGTTTAGATAAGAAAATCGACGTTTATTATCAGAAAGCATCATTTGTGATGTTAAAGAGGTATAAAATTTTTCTTTCCCGTATTGCCAAGAATATAAAAGCCGATGGTTTTCTGGTCATCGATGAAGGTGAGTACAGAAACGTTGATAGTTTTCTTAATGGCAAGGCTGGTTTATTTACAACAAAAGATGAGATCCATAATGAAGAGATGAGGTTGTGGGAGTATTTTATAAGAGAATATATAAGGAAAGATTTGGAAACTGACTGGCAGCCCGGTGCTTCGCAGGCGTCTAGTGATTTTTCGCTTTCCAAATCGAACTATGGCTGGCGTGTTTATGTGAGACAAAAGCAAAAATTTTCCTCGTCAATTAGCGGAACAGCCAACACCGTATATATAATGATTAAAAAGGGTCAGCTGAACAAAGCCAGGATTAATAAGATACCGGCAAAAGTAAAGAGCAGACAAAGGGAATGTACAGCATCTGATGTTCAGCATGCTGCCATTCTCTCCAGCTCGTCCATTACAGAATTGGGTCGTTTTGAAAGAGCAAAAAAAATTATACAGGAATTGCTACCTATCGGTGCGTATCATATTTGGTTACATGTTCAAACCACAGCAGATTTAGCCGATTACTTAGCAAAGCAACTTTTTCTCCCTAGCACTAAAAGAGAGGTCTTAAGGGTGTGCGCGTTATTTCATGACTTGGGTAAAACAACAAATACCTTGCTTTGCTGGATTAATTCTCCGAGTGAACTTCCCAAGCAGCAATTGCAGTATTTACGCAAGGCCCACCCGATATATTCAGTAGAAATTGTCCAGGAAATAGTTGCCCAGCACAGCTTAGAATTATCGCCTGAGCAGTTAACTGAGGTCATGGGGAAGATTTCCAATCACCATATACCAAAAGCCGAAGATCTATTTGAGCAGATTATAAGTACTGCTGATTGGCTTGAATCGTGCCTCGCTTCTTCCCGGCCTTATCACTTTGTGCAGCGTGGTATTACACAGGTAGAAGAAGCGTTCATATACTTCTTTCAATATCTGCGTAGCATCAACTTCACGCTGCATCCTGATTTATTTGCTGTACTTGAGCAAGCTAGGGAGGATGAACGGTTCTTATCTATCTTAGAGAGAAGCCAGCAACATGATCCGGTAGCGATTACCGATGTAGTACAATATTGGTTTAATTGTCCAAGGAGAGATGACCTTGAGTTGTTAACAGAGTTAATAGTCCAGACAGTTGATTTAGAGCAACTGAAGCGGTTTTTACAAATTGTTGCAGAATGCGTGATTCTCAATAAACTTGGGGCAGAGCGATCAGAAGTATTTTTGGATAAAATATTGTCAGCTGTTTGCTTTCGAAAAGACCATGAAGTGGTTAAAAAACATTTAAAGTATTTGTCTGCACGTCCGGAAAGCTCAGCCTTATTTGTCTACATGGCTGATGAAAAAATTCACTCTCATTTCAGACCACTGTCGGTGGACAAAACTGCCTCTGGTAGCTCGATAACTTTAGCTAAGCTGAAAGACTCCGGACTCATCTTAGGTGCATCTCAACTGTTCTGGCCTTGGAAGAAGTCTTGTCACGAATACGATTCAACTCAACATATTGTAGATACCATTAAGGAAGTAAGGGAGAGAGGATTCGGCGCTGTTGAGATTTATCTTGACTCTAGTGGCAAGCGGCTTTGGCAATATGGTGTATATGTGATTGATCCTAACGGATTGCAGGATTCAGATCTTAGGAAGATAAGAGATGTTGCAAAAGACAATACTATGGAATTAATAGTTCACGCTCCTTGGCTAGAATTTGAGGATAAAAACAATACTGTTCGTTTTCCCGATCCTTTAAAGGATGAAAATCACTTTGACCAAACCTTAAGGGTAGCGAAGGAGTTGGGCATGGGTCTTATTACCCTGCATCTTTTCAATCCTTCTGACACAGACGGAATAGTCCATTTTATCCAACAGGCAACGCGAAATCAAATTACTGTTGGTCTTGAAAACAGCCGCTATAATCCATATCCTGTCTCAGATATCAATAGTTTTCTGAAAGGCTGCGTTTATCATACTAACGATGAATTTGTAGCTGCAGCTCTAAGGATTTATGAGCAATTGAGCCTTGAGGAGAGAGAGTATTTTGGCATTACTTTTGATATCGCCCACGCAAATCTCTCCTTGGACAAAGCTCGTCCTTTAGAAGAGGCCATACTAAAATCGGGCATACCGCTGCGCAGTACCCATATCAATCAAAATATGGGCATAATGGATGACCACTTGCCTATCAATCATCCAGAGGGAACCATACCATTACTTAAATATATAGGGAGTTTGATTAATCGCGGGTATAAGGGGCCAGTTATTCAGGAAGTAAGGGGCGAGGTTAAGCCATTAGAAGTTTTATTTCCCAGTTCAGGCCTTTCCAGCTCACCGGTGGAAAAACCAAACGCTAATAAGCCTGCTGATTCAATGGAAACGATGAGAAAAGAAATCCTATCAACTTCAATTCTTTGCATTATAGTGTTTGTAAAACTAGCAGGAGAGTACATAGCTAATCGGATTATTCTATATGCAGGCTCAGTATGGCTTATAAGTTTAGACTTTGTTCAGGGAACAGACTTTTTTAGCGTAGATGCTCTAGCTGTTCAGAATATAAATGGGCAAAAAGAAGAAATTAATCAGGATTTCCAGCTTCTAATTAGGACATTTAAACAGATGTTACATTCATATCGCAAGTGCATAATTAAAAAAGTTAAAAAACCACAGACAAAGAGTAGCTCACCGGTTGGAGCTAGATTTCAATCTAGGACGCTACTTAAAATATTTAATAAAATTCTCTTTTTCGGTAATTTAAAAAGGTATAATGGTATAAAAGGGCAGGTTCAAGGAAAGGTTACCTCTTCCGTGGCTGGTGGGGTCTTTCCGCCTGCCCTTTTTTTAAAGTTAGTCGGCCAGTTTAAAGGGTGGTTAAGGACTGTCCTCAAGCAGAAGCTGTTTAGGATTCGCCTAAACAAAAATATAGTAATAACTTTAGATAAAATAGACAATACTATAGAAATCAGAGCCGGACCGTTTACCTATATATATGTAACCTACCGCTACCTTGACAATCCTCAAAACCATATAGGAAATCCTTTAATAGAAAGCTTACAAACCTTATCCTTTAGTTCCAGCTCGTCGGTGCGGAAAGTCGGAGCCGATATTAACTCAGAAGAATTCCGAGTACTGCAGAGAGCCATTAAAAGAAGGCTTCACTGGTGGAACGTTATTCAGATAGGCCCAGTGTTTATCATTCGCGAGCAACACAAAAAGGAATTACCTTTCAAAGTAAGAGATAGGGCAAAAAAACATTTACTGATTGTAACAGAGGTTAACTATAGCGAAGTCGGGCAGGGCATATTTGGCGGACGGGATTATCACGGTACCAGCTTGAGTATGGCAAGGGCCATGATGCGTATGGACTTTACCGGTAGAGCCGTAATAGGGGTAGGATATGGTCAACTGGCAACACATGAAATAATGGCTAGAAAACTAGGAGCGGAGAAAGTTCTTGCTATTGAAAAAATGAAAGTAAATATTGGTCGTAGCATTGGCATTAATGGTATCCAGCTTGGGCATACGTTCAGGTTAATACAGCTAGATTTAGTAAAAGAATTTTCGCGTTTAATCTTTGAGGCTGGAAAGTTCGACATCCATGAGCCGATTATTCTTGCTAACCTGGGTCCGACTTACCTCAAGGAGGTTAATGAGAAGGTTATTGATCTTTTGGCTAATTTTCCCGGCGGTCAGTTGTTACTCGGTGGATTCTTCGATCATGACGGTGCTGACGATAACGCGCTCAGCTTTTTTGATAAGGTAATTTCTCCCTATCTTAAACGATTTTCTTGGCTTGAGGTTGAAAAGGTTACCTCCCACTACATTAGCCATTATCCGGAAAGATGGGGATATTTAACTTATACTATCCGCAATCATGACAGTCTGCCGGATGTTTCAAGATACAACCAGACCAGCTCGCCGGTACGAGACAGAGATAAAGAAATTTTATTGGAATTTTGTGCTAAAGATAAAGCAGGACTTATGGAAGATAAAGAATCCTCCAGCTCGTCGGTGGCGGTTGGCAATAGCGGATTAGGTAATTTTATTATCCCGGACTTATATGAGTATTTTAAACTGGAGTATAAATTGTTAACTGCTTTATATAATCTTAAGCGAAATGCGGTGAGTATAGGCTACGCAGGGAAAAAGAGAGAAATTTATTTGATAGAGTGGGTTCAAGATTCAAAAAGAGGGAGAAGAGGTATTGACAAACAAGAACCGTACTGCCGAGAATCATTGCGTAACATAATTGCTTTAATAGCTGTTTTACGCGCGACAGATGATATCATTCCGGGGTTATTCGATAAGAATAGTTCGTTTATCTTAGGGTCTACAATTCATCAAGCAAGCGATTTAGAATCCGATGTGGACGCCATGCTTGCAGTTAACAGAGAACTTGGAGTAGAGGAGAGGGATATGGTAAGTGGGCTTATGGATGAAATCAAGATGAGCTTTGCCCATCGGTTTGGGGCCTGTGGACTAAATTTTAAGCGTCTGCGCCATATCATGTATTCCCAGGAGTGCTGGAGAACCGATATAAACTTCAGATACGCACATAAAGCAATGATATATCCTTTCTCAAGAAGAATGCTAAATGCATGGCTCATGAATCAACCATCGGACAAGTTGTTGCTTCAGGAATATTTAAAAGTTCTTGATGCGTTGTTTACCAGTTCGTCTTCAATTAGATTGTTACCTGCTGAAATGTTGCCAGGCGCATTAGATGCAATACGTTTTGGTATAGACCATAGAGTGGTGAGAGAGTGCGAACAAAGGGAAGCGAGGCTGGGAATGCCAATTGGCGGAGAACTTGAATTACGCAGAAAGTATAAAACAAAAGAAGATATATTGTCCAGGATTTCTGATGAGACCATTAGGGAGAGAGTTGACGTATTACCCTTCTATAGAGATCCTTTTGGATATTTAGAATTTAATTTTCGTCCATCCTGGAGTTTTAGAACCCAAATCGATTTATTAGCTAAAACTGTTCTCGAGTATACAAATATTCCCAATAGCGATACTCACTCAGTACAGTTTAATTTAGGAATACCTAGAAAAGATTGGGATCGATTTCATGAATGGGGTGTTAAGAAAGAGGCATCGAAATTAATGTTAGCCGCAGTAATAGCTTTTATCAGTAATGATGGCATACAAAATGGGGTCAAAGTAGCTTCAATCCGTAAAAATAGGGCGAAAAACGTTTCCATCTCTGGCCAAGAGTATATGCATATTGAATATGGTTTTGCGAGAATCCGTGAGATTTATGAAGTAGCGAAAATTATCCAATATATTACGAAAGCCATTGTCAGCAAGCACAAGGCGGAAAGCGGTTTAAGCTTATCTGCGCTTGAGCATTCCTTAGCCAAGTTTTGGAGCGATCAGGGCCAGGCTACGCTTAATGCTTCTTTGGAGCGTGTTTTACGGTATAAGCCTAAAATAATCTCTTATAGGCCGGGTTCATATAGAAATATCATTCCTTGGCGCAGGGGGCATAAAGATGAAGCGAGGAATATTAAGAATTCATTGCGGCAGATACTAAGTGAATCTGAAAGAATTTCCGTTCAATCTTATTCCAGCTCATCGGTGTGTACTAGGAAAGGAACGCTTACAAGAAAGTTAGTTAAGGAGCGCTTTCGTGGCTTTAAGGGCGTCGTCGTTGATTTCGATCAAACAATGGCCTATATTTCTAGAGCTTTTACAGGAGCATTTTTTGCGCTGCGGTTTGAGAGGATAGAGGAAGCAAGCCCAATAGGTAAAATCTATTATTCTATCATGCTTGCAGCTGATACTGTAAAGTTGGCTGCTTTGAGGCTTTACTCTAACAGATTCCCAACATCAGGAAATAAAGCTACGTTTTACAGGATGCTTTTAAGAGAAATACATCTTGATGAGATAGTCATTCGCATTAAACCGAATCCGGAGTTCCATGAGGCTGTGCGAATAATTCTCGAGCATAATCCTGACTGCGTTTTCGGTATATGTTCTGTTGGTGTTGGAGAAGTTATTGAGGCGTACCTTGAAAGAATACAAGAAGAGGGTATTTTAACTCAAGGGCAATTTGAAGTTATAATGGCAAATTACTTTGAATTGGATAGCCAGGACTACTTTAGCGGTCAAACGTTATCAGATGTATTTATCGCAAGAGATAAAGAACTATCATTGCAAGGTGATACCATTATTATTGGAGACAATAAAGATCAGAAGGTTTTTGGAGAACTACCTTACTTTGTCAATATCCAGGCTGCTAATTGGAGAACACGCTTGGAAAATGTGATCAAAGATAAAATTACTAGTTCTAGCTCGCTGGTTGATTCTCTCAACGGCTGGAAGAGAAAATATATCCCCGTTATCGGGGGACGACTATGGGTAAGTCCAGCAGTCTTGGATCCGCACTACCATAATGTCCAGATGGGTGAATTACTCGCCTGGGAGTTGGAGAATATTATTGGGCCCGGTGATAGAGTTTTAGATATGGGTACAGGCAGTGGAATCATAGGAATAAAGGCTTATCAATTAGGGCGATCTTATGTACTCGGTGTAGATATTAATCCGGAAGCAGTCAATTTGGCCAGGGAAAATTATAGAGAGTTTGGATTAGTGTCCGATGTAATAGAATCAGATTTATTCGAAAAAATAAGCCCAGGTATAGTTTTCGATAAGATTACATTCTCTCCTCCTTGGTTTGAGCATTGGAATGAACCGAAATCCGATTCAATTAGCAGCCTGGACCATGCTTTTTACGATCCAGAATACTGCACGCTAGAAAGATTTATCAAAGAAGTACATATGTACCTTAATCCTGACAATATAAATGCTCTTTCTGTCATTTATATAACTGGACGTCAGATCAAAACCGTACTTGCTAGCTTGAACGATTCTAGAACATTAGCAATAGATAGTATTAAAAAATTCGAGCTTTCTAGGGTTATGGGTAGGAGAGAACGAAAAAGGAGAGGCCATCATAGGTCTAAACACTGGAGAATTGATAACCATGTATCAGTAGAAAAGCTAAGGTCAGAAAAGTTGGTAATAATGACACTAAAGAAGGTTCCTCGTAAAGTCAATATTCCAGAAGGGGCTGTTTCTCCGGCGATTCGGGGAGGCACAGAAAATAGGATGTTTCACCGACCATCTGGCAAAAAGGATGTTATCAGGAGAGAGAGCATTTGTCCTCGAACCATTTCCGGCCTTATCAATGATCCTAATGCTGACGACTGGACTATTCAAAATGAGTTAGCCTGGAGATTTGAGGGTTATCTCAACGATGAGTTTGTCAGCGGGGCAGTTACTTTTGATGGCGTAGGGAGTATCAGAGGGGCCAGCTCGCCGGGTTCGTTAAGCCCGGCAAATGGCGGGGCTAGTCCTATTGTTAGGACAAAGGCATATTTAGAGCAGCAAGGTAACGATGCTGGAGCAATTTCAAAAGTGGTGGATTTTCTAGATCCTGCTTCACTACTGCTCCAGCGAATGGATGAACTGATTATATTTGTTGCAAGTGGAGAAACTTGTTTTGAAGCGGTACTGGCAAAAGCACATCCCAATAAGGCCTTTATTATCAGCGATATCTATAGCGCGCCTTATTATCAGTTTGCAGAACAATTTGAAAGAGGAATATTACCTACACAGAAAATGGCTAGAGCTTTGGAAAATAAGAATGTAGTAACTATTCGGGCCGATGTAAATGATATGTTTGAACATTTTCCAAATAACTCTTTTGATAAAATAGTAGTTATTGGTTCTGGTTCTAAGATAAATAGGCCGATTATCAATTCCTTAAAGCTAAAAGTCCTTTCCACAAAGCTTAAAAGCAATGGCGAGTTGCTTATTCGTCCATACAAAGATAATGCTTCAGAATTTTCGCATTTAGATATAGTGCCTGATGGAAAAATACTTGGTTTTAGTACTCAGCAATATTCAGACCCTCTGGGGAGCCAGCTTTATAAATGGACAAGCAGCAAAGATAATTGTTCATTTGATTTTGATTCGCCCGAATATCATGGCGTCTATTTAGAAGCGCTTAAGCGCGCCAGTCTAATACCCCTTGAGACTTCTGTTACTGCCGCCTCGCCGGTGAAAGATTTGGCCGAATTACCTAGGGATTTACTATCCTCAAGGGTTTTGTTCAGAAGCGGACTGTACTATTTTTTAATTGGATTATCCGTTGCTTCCTTAATGGCTTTTGCCGCCGCCAAATTTGAAAACGTCTGGTTTATCGGTTTTATACCTGGTTTGGTTTTATCAGGGTTTTCTTTATCCATAGCGTTAGTTTTAAAAGTCGCCAAAATGCTGACTAATGCAAAAGGATATACAGACGCACCGTCATACCAGCTTGCTGTTGGGCCAAAAGTAGATTTTCTAAGAAACCAAATTAAGAAACAAGGATTTGATATTGAAATTGACGATTTTGAGGATTGGCATGCACCACTATTTATGTACAAAGATGAAGGAGTGTTAAAAACAAACTATTATTATCTCCCGTTTCTACCAAGACTTTTCCTGTGGATAGTAACAAGATACGTAATTTTTCATCTAAAGCGTATACAGTCTGTTCGTCGGGATAACACATTCGGTCAACTTGATGATTTGGAGAAATGCAAGACACAAGTAAGGTCCAGCTCAACGGTACAAGCAGAAAACAGTGCAAGGGGGATTGAGCGGATTTTACTGAAGAGGGCGCTACGCCGTAAAAACAGGCTGTTGATAAGCAATAGCGGCTCAGTTTTTAACAGGGTCTTTTTGGTCAGTGGTACTTGTCTTGTGGAGAAGTGGCTTATGGATGGCGAGTCCATTGCTATCTGGGCGAGGAATGAATTGAGAATTGCTCGAGAGCGTCTGGATGGTGTCGGCGCCAAGATATTTATTCACGGGAATAGGGTAATCCAAGAATTTGTTGAGGTATTGGGCGATGCCGACGAAACGAGCGCAGGTCTTTTATACCTAGTTTCTCCAGAAGAAGGCGAAAGGCTTATTGATGCGTACTTCGAAGCGATTTTAGCAGAGTGGCGCAGAGGGGTTTTTAACAGTGATTTCTACCTGTTTAACTACGGCCGTAACCTAATGGGTGAAGTTGTCCTTTTTGACTACAGCCAGATTTCCGATAAATATCCTCAGAATTTACGAGTCTTGACCAGGCTCAGAGATAAGCTTTTTGGCATTGCTAATCTACGCTATACCCCGCAGTGGCTATATGACTATTATGTTAGTGCGGCTACGAGTTTTATCTATGAGTTTGAAGAGGAATTCTTGGGGTTGCCAGAGGATCAGCTATATTGGCAGAGGGACATCAAGGAAGGTGTTGCTTTTGGAAAATTAGGCTTTCCGCATCCCTATCCTCCCGAAGGGCATACCATCTCGTATGTATCTTTAGTTGATAAAAGACGTGGGCACGATTCAAGACAAAGCTCTAGCGCTGTACAGAAAGCCACAGAGGATATAGATGGGGCCAATAGGATTATAAGTAAAGCAATAAGGATAGCGGCTGGGGGTAGTTCTTCGATTTCTTCAGCTGTTGGGGTTAGCTCGTCAAAGGTGGCTAAAGAGTGGGTGCTTAGCTCAGTAAAGATGCTAAAGAGGCATACGATGAGAATAGGCAGGCCTATAAGCGCTTTAGAAAAGGATATAGAGGCAGGCCAGATTACTCTTGTTGGGGCAGAAGCTCACTTTAGTCATATAACTGCTGCTGTAAGCGACACCAATAAAATTGTTCAAGAATGGCTTACTACTAAAGGAAAAGGGATTCCCGTTGTCATAAGAGATCCTGCGCTAACCGCAGCTCATGATATTAAGAATGCTTTATCATCCATGTCAGAAACAATGCAATTAGCGCAAATGACCTGCGATGAAGAAGACGGAAAAGATATTATTAAATGTTGCGATGAGTTAGTTCGTGTTACGGTAAGTAGGTTGTACAGGATAAAGAGGATACTTGCTGATCTAATTCGCTGTGCTAACGGCAAAGCTCCTAAAAAGGAATCTTTTAATTTAATGGAGGAGATTAATACCATAGCCAAGTTGTTTGGGCATAAAGTGAAAGAAGATAATATGCAAGTAGAGATTAATATCGCTTCTAATATATGGATATATTCTGTCAGAAATGATATATTTTCTATTTTCTTAAATCTTATCAGCAATGCTATTGATGCCTTGGAAGGCAATAATAATCCAGAAATATCCATTGCGGTTAAAAAAATAGAGGCAAGCATCAGAATAACCTTTAGCGATAATGGTAGCGGGATCGAAAAGTCAGTGCAGAAAAGGTTGTTTCAAAAGTTCTTTACCACAAAAAAACATAAAGGAACCGGCTTAGGGTTGTCGATTGTGCAAGGTATTATTGAAAAACATGGCGGGGCAATAGATGTTGCCAGTCAAAAGGATAGAGGAACAACATTTACAATAACCCTGCCATCGGATGAGTCCTCAAAGAGTCAGCGCATTAATGATCTGCGGATGGAGCAACAACCATCAGCTAGAATTGTTGGAGACCTTTCCAGCTCATCGGTTAAGGTAAAAGGAAGAAGTCTTTCAGAAACTTTTGATTTTGGGCTAGAAGCCAGATTACTCTCGTCATTGTATCAGTTCCCGGCAACTTATTACACTATACAGTATAAGGGGGGCTATCGGTGGGGTACAAAACTACAATGGGGCCAAAGCAGAGAGGTTTTACGCAATGTTATTGCAGTGATTGCAATTTTGAGAAAATTTGAACAGATGGTTCCTACCTCGGTTGATAAGAACAAGTCTTTTATGTTCGGTTCAACTGTTAAAACTACATGTGCTATAGATTCAGACATTGATGCTATGTTTGTTTTATGTGGAGAATTCACTAGGAATATTGCCAAATTGTTTAGGCAGATTAGGAGTAGTTTTGCTGAGAAGTTTAGCAAAGATTATGGATTAACTCAAGAAGTCTTAGGAGGTATTTCGGTTGTAGGGAAGAATGCCCCTATATTAAAAGAAGCAGTATCTGTGGATATTGAAAGAAAATCCATACACTCTTTTACTAAGGAACAACTTTCTGTTTGGCGCGATAATGATTCTCAAAATGGAGACTTACTTAATGAATATTTAGAAGCGATTAATAATTTATCCGGAAAGTCCGTTCGCTGCGATTTACCTGTGTGTAAATCTGCGAAAACCAGCTCGTCGGTGGCAGAAGTTAGTGAACAAAAAGCCAAAAAGACACTGCGAAGTAAAATTATAGAAAATTTGACTTTACCACGTACATTAAGCGTTAAGCAATTAGATAAATACGTAGAGTGGGGGCTGATTGATGAAGTTACACCTGAAGCATTGCAAGATAGCAGTGAGGCTCAAAAGGTGCTTCTACTTCCTGCGCAAGAAGATTGTATTAATTTAGTAGAGGATTTAGAAGAGGCATCTATGACTGAAATTGAAATGAGACAATTGATAGCGGATTTACAAAACCGGTCGCCATTAGTGCATATCAATGTTCCCACATTATTTAGCGTTCAGGTTAGGATAGATTCCGATATTGTTGCAGAATATGTACGTTTTCTAAATCCCCTAGGATGTCTAGACAAACGGTTAGTCAGTGCCATTGAGGGACATATCACTGATAAAGAAATAGGGATCATGAAAACAAAATTGAGAGAAGTAATATGGAATGAAAGCAGAGTTGTTTTCGTAGCGAGGTTTATTGAGCAGGAGTTAGAGACACTCAGTTTATTCCAGGATTCATTTGATTGGCTATTGGAAAACTTTCTTAAAGTGAATGATGGAAGAGAGGTAAATAAATTTTTAGAAGATTGTAGACAAATTTGGCAAAAAGAGCTAAATGGGATAGAGGCAGATCGAGAGGCAAGATTATCGCCTGAACAAATGGTGGGCCGATATAGCATCTATCCTGAGCAAGAAATCCGTTCAAAAATAAGTATTATCGACTGTCTTATGCAGTTAACTTTACCAAAGTGTACCGAAACTATTCTTATGGCTGTTAGAGGGATGGATAAAGAGATCATTACTGCAAAAGATGGTAAGAAATTTCAATTGGAATTTTCTACGAGCTTAGAAGAGCTAAGCGATGAAATGGTTGTTCATACTAAGTTAGAGGAAATTGATTTAGAAACAAACAAAGAAAGAGAGTTATCGAAAGAACAAATCAATAGACATAAGAAAAATATTTTACGGGAATGGCAAGATGAACGGATTTGTACTCGCTGGATCTTTTTCTTGAAAGATATGCAGACAGGCGAAAGAAGAAAAGGGGTATTTATGGTTGGTCATGTTGATGACGAGGGTGCTTTATGGATCGACCTGGTTAATTTTATCCTTTTAAAAGAAAGAGGCATGCTTTCAGCTATATGTTTACGGATAGGCGAACGGTTTGAAGAACTCCCTTTTAATATTAAAGTTAAAGCATTCATTGAAGAGATTAGATCGATAATTACCTTAGCAGAAGAATTCACTAAGCTTTCACCAAATTTTAGTCAAGAGGATATAAAATTAGGAAGGTGGTTAACTTTTTACAGGGATGAATACAATTATTTGAAAGATGATAAAGGACAGATTAGCCTTGGACTTGCACAGACTACACTTATAGAGGAATTACTAAAAAATTTATGCCCACTTTTGCTTAAACATCCACTATCTCAAGATATTATGAAGCAGATGCTCTGGGGTAAGATTTTTTATGAAAAGTTTAGATTATCCAAGATCCAACTAGAAGTTGTCAAAGCTGACTTAGGAATCACGAAATTATTATTGATAGGCAGTACAAAATCTAGCTCGTCGGTGATGAGCGGAAGGAGTATTGAACGATTACGCGTAATTATGCGGGAAAGGTATGGAGAATTAAATAAAGTGCTATTCTTCATGCCCGAAAGACATATCGGTGATGAGATTATATTCAATGGACCTTTGTCAGCACAGTTTTTAGTAGCGTATCCTCATGCAAGGATAACTATGGTTACCAGAAATCCCTTTATTTGGGAAAAACAGGGAGAAATGTTTATCCCTCTGCCTGTATTAAAAGATAACGGGAAATGTAATTGGGATAATACAATAAGAGCTATTAATGGGATGGCTGAATTTGATTTAGCTATTTTAAGTCATGAGGATTTGTTACTTCCGCCAGGCCTTGCCAGAAATTATAGACATATATGGGAATTGAGTGGTAAGAATGCAAGCATAAGGCACTGTCAGTATTATCGTGATTTCAATCTGGGTCATGAATTAGGGTTATCCTTAATGGGCTATCCTTCCAATTCTTTATTTATTAATCACGGTAGCAAAGAAAGCATTGTGGCCAGAAGAGAATTGGAAAACATAGGTATTGGAATAGGCGAAGATTTTATTTTTATTAATGGCAGGTCAAAAAGTAAGGCTCGTAGTCTGGATTGGAAAAGTAGTGTAAGAATAGCAAGGTTTTTAGCAGAAAACTTTGGAATGAAAACTGCTTTAACGATAGAGAGTTTGGATGGTAGATTTTATTCTTATGATGATTTCTATCGTTATCTGGGCAGAGAGTTCAGAGATTGGGTGTTTCTTTTACCTTCGGGATCAATGTTAAGAAATGGACAAGAGAAATTTCTCAAATACTGGATGTATTTTAGTACGATTATTATTAGTGTAGATACCGCTACTGCTCATTTAGGGTATGGCATAGGAAAATCTACTATAGTATGCATAGCAAGCGAAATAGTTAAAAAGTACTGGTATCCTGCGGCAGCTGCTGAAATGAGCTTTATTGGGAGTGGTCTTGGACATGTAGAGACATTGGTTTGTAGTGATGGTTTTTACAGAAAGTTATTCTCGGAGGTTGAGAGAAGGCTTCAAAATGATGATTCAATCCGGGACAGCTCGGTGCTGGGTCAGCAAAAAAATACAACAACAACCAGTCTACAAACCAGCTCGCCGTTGGGAGTAGAAAAGGTAATATTACAGGAGTTATGGAATGCGGCAAAAAGGTTAGCTTCCCTAAGCTATATCAAAGGCGGGGATGCTTTTGAGCAGGCGTTTGTAGATGCGTTAAAGCCTGCTCTTACAAGAGAAGAAGCGATGAGATTATTTGATTTTATACGGTCTAGAACAAGAAGGGAGCCAATTGCAAACGTGCCTTACCCAGGTTCTTGCTATGTTCGTCAAGACCCAGAAGAGAATCTCGTTTTAGCAAGATTTGCTAAAGGAGATGATTTTATGACTTCTATTTTGCGTAGCAAGTTTGCTCCTCCCGGAGATGATAAGTCTATGTGGATTGGTAATGAGGCGGAAGATATTCAGGTTTATACAGATGTTGACAACGGGGGCTACATAGTCATTCTACCCACGGCAGCATTTAATGCATTATCCAACCAAGATCTTGCTAGGCATATTTATGGCTTACCGGATCAAGAAGAGTGGCATTGGTTCTATGTTAAGGGCGATTTATCTATTTCGAGAGAAACTACACCGTTCATATTTATCGGCAGAAGGTTGAGTGAACAATTGATAGCTTCGAAAGGTCAAGATGAAGAGTTGAGAAAAAAATTCGAAGAGTTAAAAAAAGAAGTTCTGATCGAGGTTTTAGATCTAAGCAAACAAACTATCGTTGACACCTTAGAAGCAGCGCTCAAACGGCATGATTTGAAATTCGTGGGGAAAGATTTCTGGCCGGGCATAGAAACTATTATTTATAATGTTCTGCAGCATCCAGAAATGAGCGACATTACTGAAAAAATAGTATCTGTGATTGTTTCTTCAGCTAATGAAACTTTTCTGATTTCGGAAGAATTTGACACAAGAATCAATGTTCAAAGAGAACCAACAAAATTGGAAGTACAGTCCAGCTCGCCGGTGGAGTCGAAGCAATCGAGATCATCCTTAGGCTCGAATAAATCTGCTGCAGGAAAAGTCAAAAGGATGCCTGCTTGGGATATCTTGTCTGTTTTGGAGCTTCATAAATCCCTGCTTATCTCCACAACAAAAGAGAATGGTCTTAGAATTCATAGAATTCGTGTTCCTGCATTGAAAGAAAAAGACAAAGCCCCGAAGGGATTAGAGATCCTACCCTATGAGCTTTTTGATACGACAGATCATGAGCTTGTGTATGACAACCGTGGCTATCTTATTGCCATTTATCCGGTCCTCCCTGCCAGCTATCAGGTTGATCAGAAGATGCGAAAACCGCACTACCTGGACTTCAGCGAATACTATTTTGACGTGCCTCAGTTGGGTGATCCCAAGGCTGTGGCAAAATGGAATGCTTTTATTGAGGTTATACAGAAAACAGACAAAGCTTTAATTGCCTATGAAGAACGGAGGGGGATTGTCGGAGCGATTGAACGTCGGCCGCGCTGGGTTCCGTATATCTATGTAACGGTTGAGAAGAAAGAACGATTTCCTTATATCAACCCATTTTATACCAGTAAATTCGGCTTAGAGGTTGAAAGGGGGTCTATTCTGAATGAAGTAGATCCTGCCCATATGCATCATGCTATTCTCCCTGTTTTTCCTACTGTCTATCATCCGGGATCAAACTCTCTTTGCGACTGGGAGTATCTAAGGGCGGTCAACCAAAAACTTGATGTCCGCAAAGATCATGATGTTTTAGTCGGTGGTTCAGGCAACGGCCTTGACGCCTGGTTTGTTTCATTGCGGACAGCACGAAAGATTTATGCCGTCGGCATTAATCCTTTTGAAGTTGCGAATACAAGAGCGTCTGGTAGACTTGCGGGTTTTAAAGTAGAAGCTAAGATACATGACAATATTATTTCTGCAGAGGGAACGCCTGTCTTCAATAAAAAATTTGATCGGATTATTTGGAATATGCCAACGTATTACCCAGACGGTCCTAGAGTCCGTCAGAGCCTTGAGGAGTGGGAGGATAATGATTATGACGGGGCCATTTTGAGGCGGTTTGCCCAGGGTCTTCCAACACTTCTTAAGCCAGATGGCCTTGCCTTGGTTTGGAATTCTGCCTTTGGGGATTCGTTAGATGCAGCTGAAGATATTCTTAGGTTAAAAGGAAAAATGGATGTGACTGCCGAAATATTTCGAGGAAGGACATATCTGGCCAATATCGAAAACAACACTGAGTCTGCGCCAACAGCGATTTATTCTGTCCGTAAAGCGAATAGCCCGGATGTAGTACGCACAAAGTCTCGACGGGGCAGCTCGCCGGTGGGGAATGAAGCCACCGCCGCCTCTCCGATGGCATCATTTGTAAGTTTAAAGCGTAATATAAGTCGTATTGTACAATTTTTGGGTTTTGTTCTCCCGTTGAGCGCTATTTCTCTTTTTGTGCAGTGGATTCCTGGAGGTCTGCTTGGAATTGAAAAAAGCCTCCACTCCGAGCGATACGCTCCTTTAAACTATCTTTTAACCGACCCTCATATTTCTTTAGGGCAGACATTCCATATTTCAAATATACACCATACGATATCTAAATTTGGTTCTTCAGGTAGCACGACTATTATTATTGCAACAGTTGGATTTGTTCTAGGCATAGCGATTTTCATAACTATCAAGCATGTCGTAAAGACGCGAGCAATAAGAATTGCTTTAGAAACTGCAGCTATATTTCCTGCAGCTGCCCTCTTAAGTATACTTATTACGGAATTGCTTATTGGAGGTCAAATTGATCTATTTGTTCAGACAACACAAGATAATATTTTATTACAGGCTTTTTCCGTGCCCGAAGTATATTCTTGGATAGGGCTTTTGTGTTTTCCGTTATCATTGTGGATCTTGCTAGCGAAAATGGTAAAATCAGATCCTTTCTTTAGGCCTGACTCGGAAAGCGGGGATACTTTTGAAGAGGAGTGAGAGAGATGAAACAAGAGAGAAGAGAAGAAAGAAGGGATCAAACAAGAATGGGGTATCGTTGGGGAGTGGATATACCTCTAGACTATACCTTTCCAACTTCTAATAAGGTTTGGGAAGCAAAAATACTGGATTTAAGTTTAAAAGGGATTATGATAAGCTCGCCAAGCATCCCACTGGTTGGAGAGGAGGTAAAGTTAATTATTAATATTCCTGGTGAACCCAGTGAGATTGATGCTTTAGGTAAGGTAGTTTGGGCGAAGAGGACAGAAGATATCCCTTATAGCGGTATTATATTTACAAAAATAAGGGACATGGATAGGGTAAGAATCCTTTCATATCTCGATAGCAACTTTGGTGATCAGCTAAGAAAGGAAATTTGGTGGCAAGATAGCTAATAATGGTAGAAAAAAAATATGAACTGTGATAGAATGAAAAAGGTGGTATTTAATGGTTAGAGAGAAAAGAACATTTGAGAGGTATTCCTGTGCTTTGCTAGGCTCGTGTGTCGGCAACACCAATACGCCTATGGGAATTAAATGTCATGACATAGGTGCAGCCGGAGCCGGGTTAACTAGCGCTGAAGCCTTACCCGAAGGTACCCATTTACGTATAGACCTTTGCACTAATACTGATAAACCTTTGTTGTTAAAAGGGATTGTACGCTGGTGTGGTAAAACTCCTGATGAGTGGCAAGCAGGAATAAGGTTTCATAAACCGGCGATTTTCCCTCTGGCAATGGTTGTGTAAACGCTTTTTATCTTCGAAGCTTTAGCCAAGGGGGCTCTTCCCAGTCATTGTCTATGGGCCGTTTTATCTTAAAAAGACTAATTTTTTCCTTGCCCTTACTCTTAGGGATAACCTTCCTTACATTCCTTTTTATCCAGATTGCCCCCGGAGATTTCCTAGACAAATTAAGGCTTAATCCCCAGGTTTCCCAAGAAGCTATCCAGCTATATGAGCAAAAGTTTCATCTTGATAAGCCTCTTATGGTTCAATACTTCGTATGGCTAAGAAATATCCTAAAAGGAGATTTTGGCTATTCGTTTTCTTTTAAGGCTAAAGTCTTTGATGTTGTTTCATCCCGCCTCTTTAACACCTTTATACTTTCATTATCATCACTTATCTTTACCTGGATATTTGTTATTCCTTTAGGGGTAATCGCTGCCCTAAAGCGAAATAAATTCACTGATCGATTCTTATCGTTTACTTCTTATTTGGGTATATCTGCCCCTTCTTTTTTCTTGGCCTTTATATTTCTTTATCTGGCTACTTTTACCGGTTGGCTTCCTTTAGGAGGGATGCGCTCGATAAGATTTGAGGAATTTAGCCTTCTCGGTAAGATAATTGATATTGGAAAGCACTTAATCATTCCTACCTTAGTTCTCTCATTGGGAAGTATTTGTGTCCTCCAGAGAATAATGAGAGCAAATCTCCTAGAGGTCTTAGGTTCTCCTTATATCCTAGGAGCAAAAGCCAGAGGGCTTCCAAAGGTGAGAATTCTTTATGTTCATGCTTTAAAGAATGCTTTAAATCCGATGATTACTATTTTTGGTTATCAATTTTCTGCTCTTTTAAGCGGAGCTGCCTTAGTTGAGATTATTATTGGCTGGCCGGGTTTAGGGGTAGTAACTTTGGAGGCTGTGCGTTCCCAAGATATATATTTAGTTATGGGCTCAGTTTTAGCCGGAGGAGCTTTGCTTATCTTAGGTAATTTAGTTGCTGATATTCTTCTTGCTTACTTTGACCCGAGAATAAGATACGAGAAGACTTAAACTATGAGAATCTTAAAAGAAATTATCAAGAATAAAATAGGCCGGATAGCCCTATTTGTCTTGGTTTTGCTTTATTTTTCAGTAATTTTTGCCCCTTTCTTTGCTCCTTATCCTTACGATGACGACGACGTCTTGCACTCCTATGCACCGCCGACAAAGATACATTTTCTAAACCTTGAGAAGAGACAATTCGGACCGTTCATTTATCGACAGACCTATAAGAGTAATCAGTACTACCAGAGAGTTTATCAGGAAGATAAGAGTAAGATCTACCCGATTAAATTCTTCACCAAAGGCTTTAAGTATAAGCTTTTAGGGTTCTGGGAGACTGACCGACATCTATTCGGTGTGGGCAAAGGCAAAATATATCTTTTAGGAGCAGATTTAAAGGGAAGAGATATCTTCACTCGTATTCTCTATGGGGGAAGGATCTCACTCTCGATAGGATTAATCGGTGCTGCCATATCTTTATTCATCGGTTTAATCATCGGAGGCTTATCGGGATACTTTGGCGGAAGGGTAGATAACTTTACTATGCGGATTTGTGAGATGGTAATGATGATTCCTTCTTTTTATCTTATGCTGGCTCTGCGGGCATCATTTCCCCCTAATTTAACTTCGACTCAAGTCTATCTTTTAATTATAGTTATTCTCTCCTTTATCGGCTGGGCTGCTACAGCTCGTATTATCCGCGGTATGGCTATATCCTTGCGTGAGAATGAATATGTTTATGCTGCCAAAGCAATCGGTCTTAGCCATTTTAAAATAATCATTCGTCATATCCTTCCTCATACTCTTTCTTATGCCCTGGTAGCCATAGTCTTGCGTATACCGGCTTACATCTTAGGTGAGGCTGGCTTAAGCCTTATTGGTTTAGGAATCCAGGAGCCGGAAGCAAGCTGGGGAAACCTACTAAGTTCAGCCATGGGTATAGTAAATATTCGTCTCTTTCCCTGGATTTTAGTCCCCGGTTTATTTATCGTAGTTACGGTTGTTTGTTTTAATATGTTGGGAGATAGTTTAAGGGATATATTAGACCCTAAAAGAAGGATATTATGATTTTAGAGGTAAAAGATTTAAGGGTCTCTTACAAGAGCAAAACCAAATACGTTGATGCCCTAAAGAAGGTTAGCTGGACAGTTAAAGAGGGTGAAATCTTAGGTATAGTCGGTGAATCCGGCAGCGGAAAGAGCACTCTTGCCCTTTCAATTTTGAATCTTCTCCCTTCTGACAGCAAGGCCGAGGGTCAGATAATTTTTCAGAACAAAAATATCTTCAAAGCAGAAGAAAAAGAATCAGAAATCTTAAGGGGCAATCAAATCGGTCTAATCTTTCAAGAGCCGGCTAGTACCTTTAACCCGGTCTTAAGCATTAGTTATCAATTCCAAGAGATTCTTCAAAGCAAATTAAATATAAACAGTAAAGGTGAGAGAGAAAAAATCATTTTTGATTGCTTAGAAAAAACTAGAGTCAGAGAGCCGGAGAGAATATTAAAGAGTTATCCGCATCAGTTAAGCGGCGGGCAATTGCAGAGGATAGCTATTGCCGTAGCCATAGCTTTAAAGCCGACTATATTAATCGCTGATGAACCTACAAGTTCTTTGGATGTAACTATTGAAAGTCAGATAGTTCATTTATTCAAAGAGCTAAGAGATGAACTTAAACTAACTATAATTTTTATCACCCACAACCTTGATTTGGTAAAAACCTTGTGTGATCGGGTGGTAGTTCTTTATCAGGGCAGGGTCAGAGAGATAAAGCCAAGAGAAGAGCTATTTGCAAATCCCCAAGATGATTACACTAAGAGTTTGCTAGACTCATTTTCCCAGTTAGAAGGATAAGCCGATGGAGGATTATAAAATTTTAACTACAGAGAACCTAAAGGTTCATTTCTTGCAGAAAGGCAAGACTGTTAAGGCTTTAGATGGGGTAGACGTCTTTTTAAAAAAGGGGTTAGTGACTTCTCTAGCCGGCGAAAGTGGTTGCGGTAAGACTACCTTAGCTAAGACAATCTTAGGGTTTTATCGGCCTAAAGCAGGGAACATTTATTTTAAGGACAAGGATATAGCCTTGCCAAGGGACCAGAAAGTCATACGTAAGAATATTCAGATTGTTTTTCAAAATCCTTTTGCCAGCCTTGATCCCCGCTGTACTATATTTTATTCTTTATATGAGGCTTTAACTGTTTATAAAAAAATAACCAAATCCGAAAGCAGAGCGCTTATTAAAAAAGCTTTAGCCGAGGTGGAACTAGATGAGGATGTAACCGAGAGAGTACCGCATCAGCTAAGCGGCGGACAAATTCAAAGAGTTTGTATCGCTCGTAGCCTTATTAACCGGCCGCCGTTAGTGATTCTTGATGAGCCAACATCGAGCCTAGATGTTACAACAGCTTCTAAAATTATGAAGCTGTTGATTAAGTTGCAGAAAGAGTTAGGAGTAACTTTTCTGTTTATCTCTCATAACCTTAAATTATTAAAGAAGATATCTCACTATTGCTTTATTATGTACCGGGGCAAAATCATGGAATATGGCCCCAGGAATTTAATCTATGATAATCCGCTTCATCCTTACACCAAATTACTAAAACAAGCTTCTCAGCAGAAGCTAAAATACTTAAAAGAAGATATTGATCGTCTTGACGGTTGTCCTTTTTTCTCGCGCTGTCGGCTTAAAAAACCTGAATGCAAGCAGGAATCTATAAGAAAAGAGGTTGAGCCCGGCCACTTTGTCTATTGTCATTTGTTTAATTAGGGTTAATATAGGTAAGCAGGGATTTAATTTGACAGTAATAGATATATTATATATAATCTATAAGTTATGGAAGCAGAAGAAAAACTAAAGAGGATCTCAGAGAAGTTCGGTTTTCCTTTTGAGGTGACCGATTTTCCTAAGCCTTTGGCCATCAAGGAGATTCTAGATTCTTTCAAAGAGGAGAAAGAGGCTTCAGTTGCCGGAAGGTTGGTTACCAAGCGTGAGCATGGTAAGTCCGGTTTTGCTCATATTAGTGATCATACCGGGAAAATACAGATTTATGCTCAGGCTAATAGTTTGGGTGAAATTTTCCAGCTTTTCAAGGAAATCGATATCGGAGATATCATCGGCGTTAAGGGTAAATTGTTTACTACCCGTACCGGTGAGTCAACAATATTAGTTAGTGAAATCAAACTTCTAGCTAAGGCCCTTCGGCCTCTACCGGAGAAATGGCATGGATTAAAAGATGTAGAGGTGAGGTATCGCCAGCGCTATCTTGATCTAATCTCTAACCCTGAAGTTAGAGAAGTCTTTATGAAGCGTTCAAAGATAATCTCTCTAACCAGAGATTTCTTCAACCGTCTTAAGTACATGGAGGTTGAGACCCCAATGCTGCATCAAATTGCCGGTGGAGCAGCTGGCCGGCCTTTTGAAACCTTTCATAATGCTACTAACAGCGATGTCTATCTTAGAATTGCCCCTGAGCTTTATTTAAAGCGTCTTTTAGTCGGAGGCTTGGAAAAAATATACGAGATAAATAGAAGCTTTCGCAATGAGGGGGTTTCTACCAGGCATAATCCTGAGTTTACTATGCTTGAGGCCTATTGCGCTTATGAGAATTATGAGCATATGATGAAGGTTTGTGAAGATCTATTCTCCTATCTGGCTCAAGAGATGAATTCTTCATTAATCTTAGAATTTCAAGGAAAAAAAATAGATTTTACTCCACCTTGGCAGAGAATTTCTTTTGCCGAGCTTTTCAATAAGGAATTTGAGATAAAGACAAGCGATTCTCAGGAAGTAATGTTAGAAAAGATAAGCAAGAAGCTCAAACTGGCTAAAGGCTTAAGCCGCAGCCAAATTCTTAATATAACTGAGGAGCTGGTTGAGAAAAACTATCCTGCCGATAAGCCGGCGTTTATTACTGATTTCTTCACCTGGACTTCTCCTTTAGCTAAGCAGAAAAAAGATAATCCTTGTATAGTGGAAAGGTTTGAATTATTTATCGGAGGGCTTGAGGTCGCTAATGCCTACTCAGAGTTAAATGACCCCCTCGAGCAAAAAGCACGTTTTAATAAACAATTAAAAGTAGAAGAGGAGCTGCCCAAGAAAATCGACAATGACTTCTTGCTTAGCTTAGAATATGGAATGCCTCCGGCTACTGGCTTGGGAATAGGCATGGATAGGCTGGTAATGCTTCTGCTTAATCAACCTTCGATAAGGGATGTAATTCTCTTTCCTCTCCTTAAACCGTTACCTAATGATACCTGAACTATTTCTGGCACGGCGCTATCTTTTTCGCGGAAAAGCTAGGCATGTTTCCTTTATCGGAATCGTCTCTTGCTTAGGCATCGCTCTAGGCGTAGCTACTTTAATCGTAGTTATCTCGGTAATGAACGGTTTTGACCGAGACTTAATGGATCGGTTAATGCGTTTTAATCAGCATTTAACTATAGAGTGCCTAGATCAGGAGCAGTTACCGGAAATTGAAAAAAAGCTAGAGACTTGGGAAGATGTGGAAACTGCATCAATATCGCTTCAGACCCAAGTTTTTGCTAAGTTTGACAAGCTAGTGCTTCCTTTAGCAGTTAAGGGAGTTGACTTTCAAGATAAAGGAGAGAGTCAAATGGTCTATCAATACATTACTAGAGAAACAGCCTCTGAGGGCTTTTTTGTCGGTGAAGGCTTAAGGAGAAGGTTTTTTATTTTAGATAAAATAGAGTTCTACCCCCTGAAGAAAAAAATGCAATTGCAAGAGGCAGCTGTAAGAGGAACTTTTAAGGTCGGCCTCTATGATATTGATAACAATTACCTTATCACTGGCTTAGAGAATGCCAAAAGTCTCTCTTCTAATTACCTTCTCTTTTTGGGGGTAAGGATAAATGATCCTTATAAGGCTTCCCAAATCAAGAACAAGATATCAGCTGAATTTGGCCAGGACGTGTTCGTATCTACCTGGATGGAGTCTAATCAGGCCTTTTTCTCAGCCTTGCAGCTGGAGAAGTTAGTAATGTTTATTATTCTAAGCCTAATTATCCTAGTCGCTGCTTTTAATATCTTTGCTACTCTGACTGTAGGGGTAGTAGAGAAGACTAAAGATATTGGAATTTTAAAATCTTTAGGTTTTACCCGCAAGAGGATTTCAAGAATATTTAGCTTACAAGGCCTGCTCTTAGGATTTATCGGTACCTTATCAGGGACAGTTTTAGGTTTAGGCCTGTGCATCGGCTTAGAGAAATTTCCTTTCATAAAGTTACCCCAGGAGATTTACTACATTGAGTACTTGCCAATGGCAATAAATTACCGGGATGTCGGTTTGATCGTTTTAGTTGGAATAGTTTTATCTTTTATCTTTAGCTTGGTTCCGGCAATGAGAGCAGCCAGAATGCAGCCTTCCGAGGCTTTACGTTATGAGTGAGTTATTTAAAGTAAATTCTTTAACCAAAGAGTATTGTAGCGGCGAGGAGAAAATTCAGGCTTTAAAGGCAGTGTCAATATCTCTTGAGTCCGGAAATTACCTGGCTATAGTTGGCCCTTCGGGAGCAGGCAAGTCTACCTTGCTTCATAGCTTAGGTGGTTTAGATTCTCCTACCAGGGGCCAGGTGCTTTTTAAGGGCAGAAATATCTACAAAATGAAGGACAAAGAGCTCTCAATATGGAGAAATAAGCATATCGGGTTTGTTTTTCAGTTTTATCACCTTATAGAGGAGTTAAATATCCTTGAAAACATTACTTTAGCCCTGGATTTAAATAGACGAAAATACTCTTTAAAAACCATAGAAGACTTGTTAAAATACTTAGGGATAGAGGATAAGAAGAAGGCTTTTCCTTCGCAGTTAAGCGGAGGGCAAAAGCAGAGAGTGGCCTTGGCTCGGGCTTTGGTTAATGACCCTGAGGTTATTCTTTGCGATGAACCTACGGGAAATCTGGATAAAGAATCTCAGGAAAAAGTAGTCACTCTATTCAATAAGTTAAATAAAGAAAAGAATAAGACAATAATTTTAGTTACTCACAATTTAGAGTTAGCTAAGTGTGCTAAGAACAGGGTATTTATTAAAGACGGTGAGATCGAGTGAGGTTTGCTGGAAGTGGCTTTGTAGGCATTAAAGGAGGTAATCGATGAAGATTTATTTGAACGGAGAGCTGGTAGATAAAAAAGATGCAAAAATTTCGGTATTTGACCATGGGTTTTTATACGGAGATGGCGTATTCGAAGGAATACGTTCTTATAGCTCTTTAGTCTTTAAACTAAAGGAGCATATCGATAGATTATTCGAATCAGCTCATTCGATTATGCTAAAGATTCCTTTCTCTAAAAAGGAGATGGTCCAGGCTGTAATCAAGACCCTTAAAGCTAACGGTCTAAAAGATGCCTATATTCGGGTAGTAGTCTCCCGAGGTCAAGGTGATCTAGGCTTGGACCCCAGAAAGTGCAAAGGTCATGAGACAGTAGTTATAATTACCGATAAAATCAACTTTTATCCCAAGAAATTATACGATAAAGGTATGGAGATAATTACTGTTCCGACCATAAGGAATATCTGCGAGGCTCTAAATCCGCAAATAAAATCCTTAAACTATCTGAATAATATATTAGCTAAGATCGAGGCTATAAACTCTGGCTGCCAGGAAGCTTTGATGCTTGATCACTTAGGGTATGTTGCTGAGTGTACCGGAGATAATATCTTCGTAGTTAAGAAGGGAGAACTCTATACTCCGCCTCAATGCATGGGGACTTTAAGGGGTATCACTCGCGATACGGTATTAGATATTGCCAGAAAAAAGAAGATACCTACTCATGAACATGTGCTTACCCGTCACGAACTTTTTATCAGCGATGAGTGTTTCTTAACCGGAACTGCGGCTGAAATTGTTCCGGTAGTAAGGGTTGACGGCAGGGCAATCGGTGATGCTAAGCCCGGTAAGACTACTAAGATAATGATGAAGGAATTCCAGAAGGTTATTAAGACCGGAGGGGTTAAGTATACTCTTTAATGAAAGGGAGAAATATGGTTTGTGACATCTGCAATAAAACTAATGCTACAGTCCATCTCACCGAGATTATTAACGACAAGGTTGTTGAGATGCATATTTGTCAGGTTTGTGCTCAGGCTAAGACTAATGAGCTGAATAAGCATCTTAACATATCCGGTTTTCTCGGTAGTCTTGCTGATATGGTAGGCAGTTTGCCCTCTGAGCGTGGTTTATTAAGGTGTCCTTCTTGTGGTCTTAGCTATGAGGATTTTAAGAAAACAGGGAGGCTGGGTTGCGGAAAATGCTATGAGACTTTTCGTAGATTTCTTCTGCCTTTGTTAAAAAAAATTCATAGCGCGACTACTCATACCGGTAAGGCTCCGGTTAGTTTAGACAAGAAGGTTTCCGGCCAACTAAAGGTTGCTGAATTGCATCAGCGTCTGCGTCGGGCTATCCAGCTTGAGGAGTATGAAGAGGCTGCTAAGCTAAGAGACCAAATAAAAGAATTAGGCAAGAAAAGAAAAAAATTAAATCCCAAGAAGGATGTTTGAATATTTTCTTAAAAACAAGGATGGTTGGCTAAATGGTAAGGGGCCGGAGGCTGAGATAGTCTTCTCTTCCCGAGTTCGTCTAGCTCGCAATATTACCGACTTGCCGTTTCCTTCTCGGGCAAACAATGCTCAAAAAAAGGAAGTTTTGGATAAGGTAAGAGAAGCTTATCCCCAGGTGAATAGGTTAAAAAACAGCACTTTTGTGAATATGGCTGAGCTGAGTGCTTTGGATAGTCAGTTTTTGCTTGAGCGGCACTTAATAAGCCAGGAGCATGCTGTTGCCAGTAAGGAGAAGGGCTTGATAGCATCAGGCGATGAGAAGATTTCAATTATGATTAACGAAGAGGATCATCTTCGTTCCCAAGTCATACTTTCAGGCTTTGATTTAAAGAAGTGTTGGCAGATATCAGAGGAGATTGACAAGGATTTAGCCAAGAAGATTCCTTTTTCTTTTTTATCTGATCTAGGCTATTTAACTGCTTGTCCTACCAATGTCGGTACGGCTCTAAGGGCATCGTGTATGTTGCATTTGCCGGCACTTACTCTTACTAAACGGATAAACAAGATATTAGAATTGTTAACCCGGATATCATTTACTACCCGGGGGTTATTTGGCGAAGGGACTCAAGCTCTCGGGAACTTTTTCCAGATTTCCAATCAGGCCAGCCTGGGACTTTCCGAGACAGAGCTGATTGATAATTTAATCGGGGTAGTAAATCAAGTTAAAGCTCAAGAGAACGACGCTCGCAATACTCTGCTTAAGAAACACAAGATAAGTCTTGAGGATAGCGTTTGGAGAGCTTTAGGGATTTTGAGAAATAGCCGGTTAATTAGTAGCCGAGAGGCCTTAAGCCACCTTTCTGTCTTGTGTTTAGGGTTAGATTTAGGTATAATTAAAAATACGGATTTATCCTCAAAAGGCCGGGGTCGAGAGGTAATAAATAGTCTTTTTATTATAATTCAACCGGCACATTTGCAAAAAATAGAGTCAAAGTCATTAAAAGAGAGAGAAAGAGATTATATAAGAGCAGAAATTCTAAGGAAGAAGTTAGGAGGAGAAGATGTTTAATCGATTCACTGAAAGAGCAAGAAAAGTTTTAGTTTTAGCAAAAGAAGAAGCCCGTAGATTTAACCATGATTATATCGGAACCGAACATGTACTCTTAGGTTTAATTCGAGAAGGAGAAGGAGTGGCTTGTGCGGTTTTGCAAAATTTAGGAGTAGATCTAGAACGTTTAAGGATTGAGATTGAAAAGTTAGTTTCAGCCGGAAGCGTAGGCTCGGTTCTTGGCGATATCCCTTTTACTCCCCGGTCAAAAAAGGCTTTAGAGCTTGCCGCAGAAGAAGCCCGGGGCTTAAGCCATAATTACATCGGAACCGAGCACATACTTTTAGGTCTATTACGTGAAGAAGAGGGAGCTGCCTCTCAAGTACTGTTTTCAGCCGGAGTAGATTTAAAGGGAGTAAGAAAAGAGATATCTGTCCTCCTAGGCGGGAGCGCTCATCCACAACCTACCGGAAGCAGCAGTAATCAAACTGCCTCAAAGACTCCGGCTCTGGATTCTTTTGGCCGGGATTTGACTAAGTTAACTAAAGAAGGAAAACTCGATCCGGTAATTGGAAGAAAGGCGGAGATAGAAAGGGTTATTCAAATCTTATCTCGGCGGACCAAGAATAATCCGGTTCTCCTGGGAGAAGCTGGCGTAGGCAAGACCGCTATAGTTGAAGGGTTAGCCCAGGATATAGTTAAGGGCGATGTCCCCGAGGTTTTAAGAGAAAAGAGGATAGTAGTTTTGGATTTAGCTTTGATGATCGCCGGTACAAAATACCGTGGCCAATTCGAAGAGAGAATAAAAGCAGTTATGGAAGAGATAAAGCGTTCTAAGGATGTTATCATTTTCATCGATGAGATGCATACTCTAGTAGGAGCCGGGGCTGCCGAAGGAGCAATTGACGCTTCGAATATCTTGAAGCCTGCTCTTTCTCGCGGTGAAATTCAATGTGTGGGAGCGACTACTCTTGATGAGTATCGAAAACATATTGAGAAAGATTCAGCTCTAGAGAGGAGATTCCAGCCGATATTTGTTGAGGCTAATACGGTTGAGGAGGCAGTAAAGATTTTATCTGGCCTAAGAGATAAGTATGAAGCTCATCACCGGGTAAAGTTTGCTGATGAAGCACTCCAAGCTGCGGCTAAGCTAAGCGATAGGTATATTTCAGGAAGGTTTCTTCCTGATAAAGCCATAGACTTAATTGATGAAGCCGGAGCAAAGTCGCGCCTCTCAGTCCTGACTGCCCCTAATGAAATAAAGGAGCTAGAAGAGAGGTTGACTAATATAGTTACTGAGAAAGAAGCCTTGATAAAACAACAGGACTTTGAAAAAGCTGCTCGCTTAAGAGATGAGGAAAAGACCCTGCGGATTAAATTAGAAGGCTTAAGAAAAGAGTGGGGCAAGAAGAGAGACCAAATTACTCCTGAGGTAGGAGAAGAAGAGATCGCCCAGTTAGTATCTCAGATTACCGGAGTGCCTATTTATCGATTAGAAGAGAGAGAATCAGCTAAGCTGATGAAGATAGAGGAAGAGCTGGTTTCAAGAGTAGTCGGCCAGAGTGAAGCAATTGATGCAATTTCCCGTTCAGTTAAAAGAGCTAGGGCCGGGATAAAAGAGCCACGTCGGCCGATAGGTTCATTCATGTTTTTAGGCCCGACTGGTGTAGGCAAGACTCTCCTGGCTCGGGCTTTAGCAGAGTTTATGTTTGGTAATGAAGAGGCCCTAATTCAATTAGACATGAGTGAGTATATGGAGAAGTTTAATGTCTCGCGTTTAATTGGTGCTCCTCCGGGATATGTCGGTTACGAAGAGGGTGGCCAGTTGACTGAGAGGGTAAGGCGCCGGCCATATTCAGTAGTTCTTCTAGATGAAATCGAGAAGGCTCATCCAGATGTCTTTAACCTCTTATTACAAATTTTAGAAGAGGGAAGGCTTACTGACAGCTATGGCCGAAGAGTTGATTTTCGCAACACAATTCTTATTATGACCTCTAATGTCGGAGCTGAAGTTATAAGAAAGAAAGGTTCTTTAGGCTTCAAGGAAGTCAGCGAGGACATTAGCCATGACCAGATGAAGAGTGTGCTGATGGAAGAGGTTAAAAAAACCTTCAAGCCTGAGTTTCTGAATCGCTTAGATGAGATCACTGTGTTTAGGGCCCTAACCAAGAAGAATCTAGAGAAGATAATAGATATTGAGATTTCCTATGTAAACCAACGAATCGTTGAACAGGGTTTTGAGGTAGCGTTAACACCTAAGTCTAGAGAGTTCTTTATTGAGAAGGGTTTTGATCCGGTCTTTGGAGCTCGGCCTTTAAAGAGAGTTATCCAGAGGTTCCTGGAGGATCCTTTAGCTGAGGATATAATAAAGGGAAGCTTTAGTAAAAAGTTGAAAGACAGGAAAGAGGGCGAGACCATAAAGATAAAGATAACACGTAAAGGGGAGATATTGAAATTTGAATGAGGAAAGGGTCTCTTGCCATCTCCCTGTTAGTTCTTTGTTTGGTTTGCGGCAATTCCTTTGCGGCTAGTCAGGATTTAGTCGAGATCGACTTGATCAAAAATCAAGTAAAGCTTGTCGATTTTAATCTTGGGAGTTGTGAAGTTAGTGGCGAATTTATCTTTGGATTAGATAGAGATAATAGTTCTTTGATATTGGAAGTGGGCGGCAGCAATCTTACCTTTAATGATAAAGGTATACCCTGGGTAAGAGCGAGATTAGCTTTGAGCGAAGCCATTGCCGTTATTCCTTACATTTATTCACCTCAATTCATCGCTAGCGGCCAGGTTGACTTAGTCAGGAATGAGCTTAATTTTGATCTTGAGGGCAGATGGAAGGAAAATTCCTCATTCCTAGAGGGTGAGGTAAATATAAAGGTCAGGGCTTGGGGTGGCATCAGCAGTTTTCTTACCAGCGGTTATTTGGTGGTAGGTGGCGGCAAGTACAAGGGTAAAGAATTTACCTATTTACGGATAGACTTTTTAGGAAGGTTGCCGGTATTGAATATTACCGACTCCCAACTCGTCCTTAAAAATGGCAATGTTGTAGAAATCAAAGGGGTATTAGATCTGCGGGATTTCTCTAATATACTACCGGGAGCAGAATATAATCCTCAGAAGGTTTTTATTGATCAATGGCAGCTATTCTCCGGGGATAATGAAAGTGTAGGGCTTAAGAAGCAGATTGATGAGAAGTTAGGTGTCTTTGTAGATACTGACGGAGGAGAAAAAGGGTTAGGGCCTCAGACCGAGCTGCGTTATAATTGGAAAGATGATAAGTTTTTGAGATTGAAGATGGAAGAAAAAGGAACTACTTTAAGATTTGAAAAGAGAAAGGATTTCTGATGGGATTAATTAACGGGTTAGGACAGTTATTCCACTATATAGGAAGCATTAGCTTTTTTATAAAGAATATCTTCTGGTGGCTATTTACCAAGAAAAGAGATCTCAGGTCTTTAGTTCGAGAGGTAATTTTCATTGGCATTGATAGTTTTCCCTTAGTCTCCTTGATTGCTTTCTTCATCGGAATGATAATTGCTTTTCAAACCGCCTATCAATTACAACAACTTAGTTCCGAGATCCAACTAGCATCTTTGGTAGCTCTTTCTTTGGTAAGAGAATTAGGTCCGGTAATCGGTGCTTTGATTGTAGCTGCTAGAAGCGGTGCTTCTATTACCGCCGGTATTGGATCAATGAAGATCAGCGAGCAGGTGGATGCTTTAGAAGCATTAGGGGTAGAGCCTATAGATTATTTGGTAGTTCCAAAATTCATCGCCTTGCTTGTTTGTATGCCAATCCTAATTATCTATGCTGATTTTTTAGGTATTGTCGGTGGCTACGTAATCGGGTCAACGAAATTTGCTATTCCGGCTGGTCTTTATTTTAGAATGACTCTTGATGCCTTAAAATTTAAAGACATCTTAAGCGGTCTTGCCAAGAGTGTTTGTTTTGGCAGCGTGATTGCTTTTATCTCTTGCTATGAGGGATTTAGGCCTTTTTCATCTACTGATGTTTCACGTGCAGTGACTCATTCAGTAGTAAGGTCTTTTATGCTTATTATTATTACTGATTGTATTTTAACGGCACTTTTCTACTTTACTTGGGTATGATAAAAATACGGAACATTTATAGAACTTTTGGCCAAAAGCAGATTCTTAAAGGAGTTACCCTTACGGTAAATAAGGGCGAGAACTACCTGTTGATTGGACGCAGCGGCGCCGGCAAGACAGTCCTGCTTAAAAACATCCTGGGATTGATAAGGCCGGATTCAGGGACTATTGGTATTGATGGTGTAGATATTACCCAGTTAGCTAAGAAGAAGCTGGAAAAAATCAGATTGCAATTTGGTCTAGTTTTTCAAGGCAGTGCCCTTTTTGATTTTTTAACCATAGAGGAGAATGTCGGCTTTTTCTTTTACCAGCATACAAAGCTAAAAAAATCTGAAATAAGGAGAAAAGTAACTGAGACTCTAGCCTTGGTTGGCTTAGAAGGCATAGAGGATATGTATCCTTATGAGTTGAGTGGAGGCATGAGGAAAAGGGTAGCCATAGCCAGGGCAGTCATCTACAATCCCAAAATTATAATTTACGATGAGCCGACTACCGGAATTGACCCTATTGCTGTGGATAAAATAGTGAATTTGATTGAAGACCTTCACCGGCGCCTGGCTATTACTTCGGTAGTAGTAACTCATGACTTAGAAGTTGGCTTAAGGCTCGCTGATCGTTTAGCGTTTTTATTAGGAGGAAGAATCATCTTTGAGGGAGATAAGAATGATTTAAAGAAGTCCAAAGATGAGAGGTTAATTCAGTTTTTAAAAGGGACTTCCGGCGGCCCGATAAGGGAGATGGAAGTTTAAAGAGGGGGTATGAATGGCAATAAATCTATGGGACAAAAAGAAAAGTTTTTCTTATATAAAATTAGGTAGTTTTTTCCTGGTTGCCTTCGGGCTATTCTTTCTTACCCTTATTTCGATGAAAGAAGTGAATATCTTTAAAGGCAGTTATGTTGTAATTGTTAAATTTGATTTTTCCGAAGGCTTGCGTCCGTCTTCGCCAATTCGTTTTTGCGGTGTAGATGTCGGTGAGGTCAAAAAAGTTAAAATTAAGGAAGAAGGGAATAAGCCTAAGGTCTATGTTCATGCTAAGGTAGAGAAGGGAGTAAAGATTCCCAAAAATTCACAGTTTTTTATTAATAGCTTGAGTTTGTTTGGTGAGAAATACTTAGAAATTAATCCACCCGAGGAGGCAACAGCCTATATAAATGGGGGAGATGTTCTTGAGGGAATCTCACCAGTACCTCTGTTTGGCCTTTTTGCCACCTTTAATAAAACAATGAAGGAGGTAGAGCAGTTTGTAAAAGAAGGTAAGATTAAGACTTCTTTTGAGAATATACTACTTAATATAGAAGATATAAGTTTAGATATAAAAGGGGTAGTCAAGGATATGAGGAATAAGCAGGGAACAATAGGCCGGCTGCTTTACGATGACTCTTTATACCAGACCACTGAGGAGTTTCTTGCAGATTTGAAGAGTCACCCTTGGAAGCTATTACATAAGCCAAAGCAATCTAGAAAGAAGAAAAAATAGGAAAGAGTAGGGATATTGAAGTCTTCTTAAATCTATATACTCCCCTACCATAGTTAAAAGTATGTTTAGTTGTTCCGAATGTGGTTATAAGTCAGTTAAGTGGTTAGGCAAGTGTCCTCTTTGTGGAGGCTGGGAGACTTTTGCCAAAGAGGCAGAAGAACGAAAAGGCACCAAGAAACGATTAAGAGAAAAGAGTCCGCCCAAGCTTCTTAGAGATATTGACGGAGAGGATTTGGGGAGAATTCCTACCGGTTTAGATGAGTTTGATCGAATCTTAGGCGGCGGCTTAGTTGAGGGAGAGATAATTCTTGTTGGTGGAGCTCCCGGGGTGGGCAAGTCGACACTTCTCTTAGAGGTTAGTTCTTCTCTTTCTTTAAAGGAAAAAACCCTTTACGTTAGTGCCGAAGAGTCTCCGCAGCAGATAGGCCTTAGGGCCAAAAGGTTAGGCAAAAGCCAATTAGATAATATTTATATAGTTGGTGAAGATAGAGTTGAAGATATCTTTGAGTATATTAAAAAAGAGAAGTTTAAATTTGTAGTAATAGATTCTATCCAGGTAGTCCACACCTTATCTTGTGAAGGAAGCAAGGGCAGCGTTTCCCAGGTTAGAGGTTGCGCTGATTATCTTACTCAGATTGCTAAGTCCTTAGGGGTAGTTATCTTTTTAGTCGGCCATGTCACTAAGGAAGGCTCGATCGCCGGGCCAAAATTATTAGAGCATATTGTAGATTGCGTTCTGTATTTTGAAGGAGAAAATCTCTCTAACTACCGGATTTTGCGGTCAATAAAGAACAGGTTTGGTTCTACCGGTGATATTGCTGTATTTGAGATGAAATCTACCGGCTTAAGGGAAGTTAAGAAGATGAATGATATATTTCTTCCTCACCGTGAACAGTCTTTCTCAGGCAGTTGTGTGATTTGTGTTATCGAAGGTCTGCGGCCATTACTTATTGAGCTTCAGTCTTTAGTTAGCAGAGCTAACTTCGGGGTAGCCCGCAGAAGAAGCCTAGGTTTTGATTTCAATCGTTTTTCTCTTATGGTAGCTATAATTGAAAAGAGAGCAAAACTTTCCTTATCTAGCGAAGATATTTTCTTAAACGTTGCCGGAGGCCTAAAGATAAGTGATCCGGCAGCAGATTTAGGAGCAGTTATGGCTATTATTTCCAGTTTTAAAGAGAGAAATATACCTTCAAGTAGTGTTTTTATCGGAGAAGTCGGCTTAGCCGGAGAGCTAAGAAGAGTTAACAATATAAATTTAAGGTTAAAGGAAGTCGAGAGAGCTAATTTTAAACACTGCATAATTCCTGAGGTGAATCTAAAGGAGGTGGATAAGAAGTTTAACCTCAAGGTCCACGGGTTTTCAAGTTTGCGTGATGTTGTTAAGGATGTGTTTAGTAGCTCTGGCAAATTTAAACAAGATCCTTTGGCTGTGTCCTGATCGTTGTCAGGACTGTGCTCAGGATCAATTCAATGCTTCGAGAATACTCAGCATTGACCTTGAGCAGAGTCGAATCGGTTAACTACAGGCTTTCTTTGAGAAAATCTAAGTTTCATTAAGGAGGTTTTTATGATGGGTTTAATTTTTTTAAGAATATTTTTTGTCCTTATCTTTACCGGGATAGGTTATTCATTAGGCGGAGTGAATCCCCTTATCTATGCTGGTTTAGGTTTTATCGGTGGTGTAATTCTGGTTACTTTCGAGACTTTCACCCGCCGGGCATCCTTAAAAGGACTCTCCAGCTCAGTCTTTGGAATAATCCTTGGTCTTATAATTGCCTGGATTTTCGGTGCGACCCTGGATCAATTCCGCTTTCGGGGAGATTTTCCGACTGAGATAATGCAGAATATTAAGCTAATTGTTACCTTTATATTTGTATATCTTGGGCTTACTTTAGGTGTTAAAGGCAAAGATGAGTTTAGCTTAGTAATTCCCTATGTTAAGTTTAAACGCCAAAGCCAGAGAGAAGAATCTATGGTTGTTGACACTAGTAGCATTATTGATGGAAGAATACTTGATATTGTCAAGACTGGCTTTATCGAAGCAAGATTTGTTGTTCCTCGGTTTGTCCTCAACGAGCTTCATGCTTTAGCAGATTCTACCGACCATATGAAGCGTCAAAAAGGCAAGAGGGGGATTGAAATTCTTCACTCTTTAAAGAAAGAGCCAAACATTGATGTAGAAATATCTGATCAGAATGTTGACAGTGTAAAGAGTGTTGACGAGAAGATTATAAAGTTAGCTCAAACTACAGATGCTGAGGTTTTAACTACCGACTATAATTTAAACCGCATTGCCCAACTTCAGGGAGTAAAGGTCTTGAACATTAATGATCTTGCTAATGCCTTAAAGCCGACCTTTGTCGCCGGACAGAGATTTTCTTTAAAGCTTATTAAAGAGGGTAAAGAGCATAATCAAGCCGTAGGTTACTTAGAAGACGGAACCATGGTAGTGGTGGAGAACTCCCGGCGCTTGGTAGGTAAAACTGTTAATATTGAGGTTACCTCAGTGCTGCAGAGTTCCAGCGGTAGAATCGTGTTTACAAAGCTAGCTGGATAAAAAAGGTTTAGAATAATTCTTATGGCATCAAAAGTAGGTGTAGTTATAGTCTCAGCTGGTAAGGGCAAGAGACTAGCTAAGGGGGATAAAGCTACTTTAAGATTATCCGGCAAGCCTCTCTTTTGTAAAGCCCTTTCAATCTTTAAGAGTATAAGGGGGGTAGGAGAGATTGTATTGGTCTTAAGGAAAGAGAATTTTCCTTTAGCCAAAAAGCAGATCAGGGATAAATCCATCACCTTAGCCGAAGGCGGGGCAAGGAGAGCCGATTCGGTATTTAAAGGCTTATTAGCCCTAAGTAAGGATACAGAGTATGTTCTTATCCATGATGCCGCCAGGCCTTTTGTAACTAAGAAAATAATTCTTGAGATATTAAAGGAATTAAAAAAACATCTGGCAGTAATTTGCGGTTTGAGATGTCCGGATACTCTTAAATTAGTAAAGGAGGGCCTTGTAAAGAAGACTTTAGACAGAGAAGATGTTTATCTTATCCAAACTCCGCAAGGTTTTAAGAAGGATGTAATTCTTCAAGCTTATAAGAAGTTCAGAAAGAGGGACCTAACTGACGATGCCCAAATGTTAGAGACTATCGGTAAGCCAGTAAAGGTAGTTTATGGGGATATCTTTAATTTCAAGGTAACTTACCCAAGAGATTTTAAACTAGCTAAAATAATCAGTAATGAAAGACTATAAGGTAGGTTTAGGTTTTGACGTTCACCACTTAAGCAAGAAAGACAAGGATTTAATCCTTGGCGGAGCTAAGATTGCCTCTAGCTTTAGCTTGATAGCGGTCTCCGATGGTGACGTAGTATTACATGCAGTAAGTGATGCTCTCTGTGGAGCGGCTGGCTTAGGTGATATCGGCGATTACTTCCCACCGCAGAACAAGAAGTCAAAAGGAATCGACAGCAAGGAGATCCTAAGCTTTATCTTAAAGAAGGTAAAGGGTAAATACACTATTGGTAATCTGGATATTGTTGTTGTTACTGACAAGCCGCGGCTCTTTCCTTACAAGGGAAAGATTACTAAGTCTTTGAACAAACTCCTATCAACTGCTAAGATAAATGTAAAATTTAAATCCAAAGAAGGACTGAATATCTTAGGTAGCAAGAATAGTATTAGTTGTTTTGCCTTTGTTTCTTTAAAGAAACGTAAAAAGAAGTAAGATGCTAAAGATTCATAACTCCTTAACCAAGACTAAAGACCTTTTCAATCCTCAGGAAGAAGGCATGGTGAAGATGTATGTTTGCGGTGTGACTGTCTACGATGATTGTCATATCGGCCACGCCAGAAGTCTTTATGTGTTTGAAGTCATCAGGAGATACTTAAAGTATCGGGGTTATAAGGTTCAGTTTATAAGAAATATCACTGATATTGATGATAAGATTATAAATCGGGCTAAGGAGTTAGGAGTCAATTGGCAGGATTTAGTTAGTCAGTATATTGATAGCTACTATCAGGATTTAGGAGCTCTAGGTATTAGTAAGGCCGATAAAGAACCCCGAGCTACTGAGAATGTAGGGGATATGATTAAGTATATTGAAAAGTTAATTGATAGAGGGTGTGCTTATACTACTGATAGCGGAGTCTACTTTAGCGTGAGAAAGTTTAAGGATTACGGTAAACTCTCCGGCCAGAGTATTGATAAGATGAAAGAGGGTGTAAGAATATCAAAGGATGAGGCCAAAGAAGACTCTTTAGACTTTGCTCTCTGGAAGAAGGCTAAAGAAGGAGAACCTTCCTGGGAGAGTCCTTGGGGGCCGGGCAGGCCGGGTTGGCATATTGAATGCTCAGTTATGAGCCAGAAATACTTAAAAACTGATACCTTAGATATCCATGGCGGAGGAAGAGATTTGATCTTTCCCCACCATGAGAATGAGTGTGCCCAGGCTGAAGCTTTGACCGATAAGGTTTTTGCTAATTATTGGATACACCACGGCCTTTTAACTATTAATAACCAGAAGATGGCTAAGTCTTTAGGGAATTTTGTTACTATCCAGGATGCAGTAGAAAAATATTCAGCAGATATTTTAAAGATATTTTATCTCCAGGCTCACTACTCTAGCTCAGTGGATTTCTCTGATAGAAAAATGGAAGAGGCAGGGAAGGCTTATGAGAGGATAGTTATCTTAAAGGATAAGTTAGAGAAAAATTATCAAACGATACATCTGGATAAGAAAGTCCAAGGTGGTACCGGGTTCATAGCACCATTTAAAGAGCAATTCATTGAGGCCATGGATGATGATTTTAATATGCCCAAAGCCTTAGCGGTTTTATTTGATTTAGTCAATGCCTGCAATAAAACAATCGATAGTGAAGTTGAATTCAAAGAGGTCAAATCTAAATATGCCTTAGAGACTATTAAGGAAATAGCTGATGTGCTTTGTTTGGACTTTTTTAAAGAAGAGCCTAACGAAATCTCAAAACAGGATATCGAGAAACTGATAAAGATACGTTCTGACTATAAGCGGCAGAAAAATTATCAAGATGCTGACGATATACGGGAGAAACTGGAGGAACGGGGCATAATCTTAGAGGATACAAAAGATGGGACTACCTGGAGGAGTAAGCTGTGAAAAGAAGAGGTTTTTTTATCACCATTGAAGGCTTAGAAGGTAGTGGCAAGAGTAGCGTTATTAAGTTTATTGCCAAGCTCCTGCGGAAGAGGAAAGCTTCTTTTAAGGTCCACCGGGAGCCGGGTTCAACCCAGGTCGGTGAGAAGATAAGAAAGATCCTTCTTGATAAGAAGAATAAAAAGTTATCTGCTCATACTGAGTTACTTCTTTATCTTGCTGCCCGGACTCAACTTATTGAAGAAAAGTTAAAAGGGGATTTTAAAAAATATGACTTTATTATTTGTGACCGTTTCTTTGATTCAACTCTTGCCTACCAGGGGCTTGCCTTAGGTTTAGGCAAGATTGTTGAAAGCTCTGTTAAGATGTTTTCATTGGGTGTAGTTCCTAATTTAACTTTAGTCCTTGATGTGCCGCCAAAAGTAGGCTTAGCCAGGCTAAAGAGTAAAGACCGTATTGAGTCGAGAGCGTTGAGCTTTCATAACCGCTTGCGCAAGGGGTATTTACAGCTAGCCAAAAAGTATCCCCGCCGGGTAAAGATAGTTGATGCCTGCGATAGCCTGCCGCAAATCTATGAGCGTATCGAGAAACAACTGAAGAGAGTGCTTTGAGAGAGGATATTTTAAATTACTTTCAAATTTTAAAGAAAAGAGACCTTCTTGGGACATCTTACCTTTTTGTTGGTGAGGATGATAAGGCAATCGTAGATGTTGCTAAGTTAATCAGCTGCACTGAAAGGTTAGACTTTTGTGATAGTTGTTGGGATTGCAAGAGGATAGAAGACGGTAACCATCCTGATCTCTTTACTATTTCACCGGACGGTTTTTCAATAAAGATTGAGTCAATAAGAGAGGGCATGCGCTTCTTTTCTTTGAAGAGTTTTCGATTAAGAAGGAAGATCATGATTATAAATAATGCTCAAGCCTTAACACCGGCTGCAGCTAATGCTTTCCTCAAGACTCTTGAGGAGCCGCCCAAGAATTCTTTTATAGCAATTTCAGCCTCTAAATTAGATGGTTTGCTGCCAACAATAATTTCGCGTTGCCGCCGGATATTCTTGCCTTCTAGGGAAGAAGAGGTTGATGAGAGCATAAAGGGGAGTGTTTTTAGTTTTTTAAAAGGCCAAGACTTGCGCTTTAGCGACCGTAAGAGGTTTTCCTCCTTTCTTTGGACCCTGATTATGGTCTTACGCCAGAGCTTAATCTCTAAAACCGGGTTGGGAAATAATCAGTTGCCTCAGGCCTTAGAAGGTGAGATAATCTTAGCTCCATATAGCCTAAGCCAAATAGATAGTATTTTAAAGGATATTTTGAAGATTTACGGGGCGGTGAAGAGCGTAAATATGAATTTAGCCCTTAATTTGATTCGTTTAAAACTTTAAGAGATGAGAGTTGCTTTAGTAAGATTAAGAGAAGCTGGTCAACTTATGACCTATCAGGTTACCGAAGATATAGCCGTACATGACTATGTTCTTATTGAGGCTGACCGTGGTGTTGACTATGGTGAGGTTATTGAGGTCAATGATGTGAACCTCTGTCCTAAGGTTGAGGCTAAGGAGAGAGTTGTTAAAAATATAGTCCGCAAATTATCCCCTGAAGATTTAAAACAGATAAAGAATAATGAGAGAGAAGCCAAAGATGCTATGCGTCTATGTGCTCGTAAGGTTCGGGAGTATAAGCTGGCTATGAAGCTAGTTGATAGTGAGTATTCATTTGATAAGAAGAAGATAGTTTTTTACTTCACTTCTGAAGGAAGAGTAGATTTTCGGGAGTTAGTTAAAGAGTTAGCTAAGATATTTAAGATCCGTATCGAGATGCGCCAGATTGGTGTAAGAGATGAGGCTCGCCTTTTTGGCGGAGTCGGTCCCTGCGGACAAAAATTGTGCTGCATGAGATTTTTAAAGAATTTTGAGCCGGTAAGTATGAAGATGGCTAAGGTCCAGAAGCTACCTTTAAGCTCGGGAAAGATTTCCGGTATTTGCGGCCGGTTGATGTGCTGTCTTTTTTATGAGTACAAGAACTACCGGGATTTATCTAAAGGCTTGCCTAAAGAAGGGCAGACTATTGAGACTGCCCAAGGTAAGGGAAAGGTTGTCTCAGTAAATGTCTTAAAAAGGCTTGCTTATGTTGAGCTGGAAGACGGCAGGATAGAGAAGATTTTTTTTAAGGAGAATGCGTAAGTCTTACCTCACTACACCCCTTTATTATGTAAATGCTGATCCTCATATTGGCCACGCCTATACTAATATTATAGCTGATAGCATGGCTCGTTATGAGCGGGCAAAGGCCGATGAGGTTTTTTTCCTTACTGGTACTGATGAACATGGTGAGAAGATAAAGCAGGCCGCTGTAGCTAGCGAAAATGAGGTTAAGGCTTTTGTTGATAAAGGAGCAGAAGTTTTCAAGGGCCTATGGGCTATGCTAAATATTTCTTATGATTCTTTTATCCGTACCACTGATGATTATCATATCGATGTGGTGAGAAAAGTTATAACTACCCTAGAGAAGAAGGGAGATATTTATAAAGATAAGTATAAGGCCTTCTATTGTATTCCTTGTGAGTCATTCTGGACCGGGGCCCAAGTTAAAGAAGCCAGCGGCTGTGTGGAGTGTAAGCGGGAAGTAGAGGAAATCGAAGAGGAGAATTACTTTTTTAAGCTATCTAAGTATGAGCAGTGGTTAAAAAAACATCTAAAGAACAATCCTTCATCTGTTAGGCCTAAGATACGCTACAATGAAGTATTAGGATTCCTAAATAATAATTCTTTAGAAGATCTTTGTATATCCCGGCCAAGAAGTAGAGTATCCTGGGGTATAGATTTTCCTCTTGATGATAATTATGTAGTCTATGTTTGGTTTGATGCTCTAATTAATTACATTAGCGCAGCTGGCTGTTTTTTTAAGAATGATAAGTTTAAAAAGTTATGGCCGGCAGATATCCATTTCATCGGTAAGGATATTTTAAGGCACCATGCTATATTTTGGCCGATAATGTTAAAAGCTTTAGATATCGAGCCGCCAAAAATAATATTTGCCCACGGCTGGTGGAGAAAGGATGAAGAAAAGATCTCTAAGTCTCGAGGAAATATTGTTAATCCCCTAGAGCTTCTCTCAAGCTTAAGTGCATCTTTAGGCGGTAGTCAGGATGCAGCTGTAGATGCTTTTCGCTATTTTTTGCTTAGAGAGATCCCGGTAGGCCTAGACGGAAGTTTTTCCTGGGCTGCTTTAGTGAATAGAACCAACTCTGACTTAGCTAATGATTTAGGTAATTTAGTCTTCAGGACTTTAAATATGGCTGAGAAGTATTTAGAGGCCGAGGTCTCTTCAAGCACTAAAGCGCCAGGAGAGTTTAGGAGTTGTTTAGAGAACTTAAATAAGAACTATACTACTCATATGGATAATTGCCGGTTTTCTCTGGCCCTAGAGGAGATATTCGCCTTCATTCGGGTGATGAATAAGTATATTGAAGATACTAAGCCTTGGATTCTCTGGAAAGAGAAGAAAATAGGTGAGATAAAAGACTTCTTAGCCGGGCTTTGTGAAGGAATCAGAATAGTTGCTTTATATATTTATCCGGTTACGCCTAAGGTTTCAGAGTCAATATACAGGCAGCTAGGTTTAGAGGCTAAGTCTTTCTCCCATGGGGAGAGTTCCTGGGGTAGTAAATTAAGTTTCTCAATAAAAAAAGAGTCACCTCTTTTTCCGCGTATAGATGTTGATTGATTCACATTGCCACCTTAATTCACTCTCTAAAATTACCAGAGAGGATGTAATGTCATCTTCTAAGGGCGAATATTGTTTTATTGACTCCAGCATTGATTTAAATAGTTCTAAAGTATCTTTAGAGGTCTCAAGTAAGCATGATTTTGTGTATAGCGCCTTGGGATTCCATCCCTTCTCAGGAAAGAGCTTCTCACCGACAGTAATTAGAGACTATGATAAGCTTATTGATGACAATAAGAAGGTAATAGCTATCGGTGAGATCGGTTTAGATTATAAAGCTGACTCCCCTGTCCAGCTGCAAGAAGATATTCTAGCTGCCTTTATTGAGTTAGCTAAAAATAAGGACCTGCCGGTTATGATACATAATCGCTGGCAAGATACCAAGATTTTAGATATCTTAGATAAGTTTTACTCAAGTTATGAAACGGTGGTGTTTCATTGTTTCTCATACAGTCAGGACTTTTTAGCTAAGATCGTTGAAAGAAGAGGATTTGTATCCTTTTCTCTTAATATCCTAAGAAAAAAGGAAGAAATTACCCAATCTTTAAAGAGCTGCCCTTTAGATAAGCTAATTCTTGAGACTGATTCTCCTTATATGCGGGTTGCAGGTAAGCCCTCAACGCCTTTGGATATTGATAAGACCTACAAAGAAGCAGCTGAAATTAAGGGAATTAGCGAAAAAAACCTAAAACAGGCCATTTCTACTAATATAAATCTATTATTCCCTGGAATTCTAAGGTCTAAGCGGTAAAAGGCGCCAAAATAGCCCTTTTTCTAATAGTGACAGGGGATTATTTGGGTATTAAATCTACTAAATAATTTGTTTGAAAAGGAGCGTTTCAGGCTTATAATGAGCTTGAAAAGGAATATTCATCAATATTGGAGGAGAGCATGGAAAAGAAAAAAATTGATGATCAGTCATTAAAATTAGTACTGCAGGAGCTAAAAGGAGACCCTCGCCGTAAATTTAATGTAGCTTTTTCTCTGATGAGCATAGTGCCTTTTTTGGTGTTCTTCTATATTTTAGTGAATAGATTGTTTACTCTTGATATTCTCATCGGTGAGATCGGCTTTATGTTAGCCGTAACTATTTTGATCTCTGTTTGTGGTTTCTATATAGGGTACTCGGTTATAAGAAGCATTTTAACTAGAATCATTGTTTATGCCGCCCGGGCAAAACACAGCGATCAATTAAAATCAAAATTTGTTGCCACGGTCTCGCATGAGCTCAAAAACCCTCTTGCTACTATCCGGCTAAGTATATTTAATATGTTAAAGGGTATAGCAGGCAACATAACCAGTGAGCAGAAAAAAGTTCTTAACATCTGCCGTAGCGTAATAGACAGGATGAGCCGTTTGATAACCGATCTTCTAGACTTACATAAGATTGAAGCCAGGATGGTTGGCGGTAAGAGAGAGTTGTGCAATTTTTCGCAGATATTGAATGAGCAGGCTAAAGAATTTGATGGTTTGTTTCGTGAGAAATCCATAAAGGTAGATAAGGAAATCGCTAATGACCAGTTATTTTTGTGGGGGGATAAGGATAAAATTAATCAAGTTCTGAATAATCTCATCGGTAATGCTGCGAAATATACTCCCCAGGGTGGTTCAGTGAGCTTGAAAGCTTTTTTTGAGAATAATTTGCTTAGATTAGAGTGCATGAATAGCGGACCAAGTATACCTAACGACAAATTATCAAAAATATTTGATAAATTTGAAAGAGTTAATAATCAAAAAGAGGGTACTGGCCTTGGGCTTGCGATTACTAAGGATATTATTGAATTTCACAAGGGAAAAGTCTGGGCTGAGGATTGGGCCGGTAAGGGTAGTAAATTTATTGTGTTGTTGCCATGTGATTTAAGGGGAGGGGCAAGGTCTAAAAATGGGCGAAGAAACAGCTAAGAAAATATTGATTATTGAAGACGAGAATGAATTAGCGTCTGGTTTATCGATTTTGCTGAAATCCCGAGGGTACGCAACTTTTATTGCCAATGACGGGCTGCAAGGTACAAGCCAGGCCCAAAAAGAAAAGGTGGATTTAGTAATTCTGGATTTGGGTTTGCCTGCCGGTGGAGGATTTTTTGTTTTAGAAAATTTAAAAAGGTCAACATATACCAATAATATACCGGTTATAGTGCTAACTGCTCAGCAAGGAGAGGAATTAAGGAATAAGGTTCACGGAATGGGTGCTCAAGCTTTTTTGAACAAACCCTTTGATCCTGAGGAGCTAATTGACTGTATCAATAGGTTTATCAGGAAATAGTTACTCTTTATTTCATCTTCAAAACGATAGGTCTTCCAAAATTTTCGAATAATAAAATCAAAATGCGAGCTATAAAGTTTAAAAATAAGCGTTTATTCTATATTGATCAAACCAAACTCCCCTTAAAAGAGGTTTGGAAAGAGTGTAAGAATTTAAGTGGCGGTTACAAGGCTATAGGAGAGCTCCAAGTAAGGGGTGCTCCCTTAATCGGAGTCTTTGCAGCTTACTGTCTTTATATACATTTTAAGAATAAATCTTTAACTAAGAAGAAATTCTTAAGCCAGTTTCAGAGAGCTTCAAAGAGCCTTAAATCCTGCCGCCCGACAGCAGTTAATTTAGCTTGGGCTTTAGAAAGACTAGAGAAAGCTGTATCAAAAAATAAGAATAATAGTATAGCTTGCATAAAGAATAAGATTTTGAAAGAAGCTCAGGCAATTAACTCAGAAGATATCTTACTTTGTGAGCGGATGGCTAATCAGGGAGTTAAGCTTATAAAAAAAGGCGATAGAATTCTAACTCATTGTAATGCCGGATTTCTGGCTACTTCCGGAAATGGAACAGCTTTGGCGGTTATTTATAAGGCCCATGAGCTCTATAAGGATATAGGAGTTTATACTGACGAAACCAGACCTCTGCTACAGGGTTCACGGCTGAGTGCTTGGGAGCTAAATAAAAGAGGAGTTCCAACAACTGTTATCTGTGATAATATGGCGGCAATTTTAATGAAACAGGGAAAAATTGACAGGATTTTTGTCGGGGCCGATAGAATTGCTGCTAATGGTGATGCTGCCAATAAGATTGGCACTTATGGCTTAGCAATATTAGCTAAGCATCATAAGATTCCTTTTTATATAGTAGCTCCTTTTAGTACCTTTGACTTAAAGTTAAAGAGCGGAAAATCGATTCCGATTGAAGAGAGAAATAAAGATGAGGTAAGGAAGTTAGTCAACAGAGTAGAAGTTGCCCCTAAGAGAGTAAAGGTTTATAATCCTGCCTTTGACGTAACCCCTAATAAACTAATTACTGCCATAGTCAGCGATAAGGGAGTAATTAGCCCTCCGTTTGGTAAGAATATAAAGAAGGTTTTAGGGTAGCGGTGGAACTTATTATAAAGCTACCAAGTGAATGTTTGGATCAGGAAATAAATGAATTCGTCAGCCTGGTTAATCAGGGCGGTGAAGTAGACCCTAGTGGATTAAAGGAGAGAGTCAGAAGAGCAAAAAAGCTTTTCTTTCTCAAAGATCCTTCTCTGGTAGCTGTTAGCGCAATCAAACGTTTTTACCAACAATACAAAAATAGTATTTTTGAGAAAGCCGGGTGTAGTGATATTGCGAGTAGCTATGAACTAGAAATGGGTTGGATGTATGCAAAACCGGAATCAAGAGGTAAAGGTTTCGGCCGAAAATTGCTTGAGGCAATGATTAATCAGCTTAACGGAGCGAGCGTTTACACAACAGTGCGCTCGGATAATTATATTATGCATTATATGCTCAACAGCCATGGTTTTAATAAAGTCGGGACCGAGTATCCGAGCATTAAAGGTAATCATAAAATAATTCTTTACGTAAGGCCGAATTAAATAAATTGGAGGAGAATGTGGGACAAGAGGCAAAATTAGAAAATATGAATGATTTAGTGGATTATCAAGATGGATCAATCGTAAGTAGGACTTTAATAAAGAAAGAAACCGGAACCGTAACATTATTTGCTTTTAGTAAAGGACAAGCCTTAAGTGAACATACTGCTCCCTTTGATGCTATGGTCCATATTCTTTCTGGCAAAGCAGAAATTACAATTTCCGGTGAACTGAATAACGTAGAATCTGGTCAGATGATTATTTTACCAGCAAATAAGCCCCATGCCTTAAAGGCTATAGAAAATTTCAAAATGTTGTTGGTAATGATTCGCTCATAAGTATTACAGGGGATGTTTTCGCTGTCCTATCCTTTGTTAGCACAACAAATTATAAATACACCATTCAACATGTGATCAAGTTTAAATTTGATCATACCAGCGCCAGAAGTATATTTATTTAAAAAACAAGCTGTGCCAAATGCAAAAGTTAAAAAGCGACCATATTTTAAAAGTGTTATCCTCGTTTCCTGAGAAATGCTTGTTTAATAAGTTCTGAACATATGTTACGTCAAAATAGCCCAATCTTTTTAGATTCGTTTCGGAAAGATAATCTGTGACAATACCTTTAGCTTCTTTCTTTATCCATAACCCTACAGGCACGCTGAGTCCTTTTTTTGGGCCATATATAATTTTATGTGGGAGCCTACCACGCATTAATTTTTTGAGCAAATATTTTGATTCTAGTTTGTTGACTTTTAAGTTAAATGGTATAGATAATATAAAATCCAGCAAGGAATTATCCAAAAACGGCGATCTAATTTTTAATCCTGTTGCTCTATTTGCGCACTCGAATATCGGCTGCAATAATCCCGGAGAAAGTATCTTGAAATCGGCACAAATAAGTTTATTAAAATCTGTTATACTTTCTATTTGGCGTGTCTCTTTTTTGTATATATCAAAAGAATCATGAGAAATATCTTTCCGTAATTCACTAACATACAATTTTCTTTTTTCTTGCTCACTAAAGCAGCGCCGCCAAAAATAATGGGTTCTATCTATGTCATCGTATTGCGCTCCCATTAAAAGATGCTTTATTTTAAAACGCAAGCTAACCGGCCAATTAGAAATAGAAAGTTTACTTGCAATTTTTGCAGTGTTCTTCCTTAAGAATTTAGGAACTAGACGGCGATAGTAATAGCTTGCTACATCACCTAAATAAGTATTAAATCCGCCCAGTGTTTCATCAGAACCTGATCCGCTGAATGCTACTTCTAAAGATGTGTTATGTTTAATGTGGTCGGCAACGAGATATGTAGCGAGTACAGATGGGTCAGCCGCTAAATTATCCCGATGCCAAATAATTTTTGGAAGCAGATTACATATGTCTGGATTAATGATTACTCTGGTGCAATCTATGTTTAGTTTTTTGGCAGCAAATAAAACAGTCTGTGAAGGATCATATTTCGATTCCCGGAAGGATGCATAGAAACCTTTTAATTTGACATTTTTTTTTACGCTGTTTACTAAATATGCAAGAGAACTGGAATCTAATCCACCACTAAAAAAAAGCCCTATGGATTTTTCCTGATCTAATTGTTGCAAGACTGATTTTTTTAGCTTATCGTAGAGAGAATCTAGGAAATACGATTCGTCTCTTAGCTGTTCAACATTTTCCTCTGGTTTCCAATACTCTTGTAAACTTATTTTGTTTTCGGAACATAACAATACATGTCCCGGAGGAATCATGTTGATGTCGTTAATTAAGGTTTTCGGAGAAGGAACGTAGTTGTAAGACAAATAGTCATGTAAACCGGAGAAATTTATACTTTTCTTGCAATTCGGATCTGCTAAGATAGCTTTTATCTCTGATCCGAAACTCATCCAGCCAGATTGTATTGTATAATACAGGGGTTTACTTCCAAATCTGTCTCGGGCCAGTAATAATGATCTAGTTTTTTTATCCCAAATCGCCAAGGCGAATATTCCGTTTAAATACCGGATGCAATCAACTCCGTATTCCTCATAAAGATGTAGGATAACTTCTACTTTTGAGTTTGTTTTTAAAGAGTGCCCCTTCTGATTTATATCCGTTTTTAATTCATGAAAGTTGTATAATTCGCCTTCATACACCAGTAGTAGTTCTTTATCTTTTGCGGTAAACCTTATTCTTTTTTCTGCATTAGCTGTATTGTCAAGGCCCGCACAGACACAGCCAGAGCATTTAGTTTCTCTTTTACTGCCGCAACAATTTGTTATAAGCCCGAAACCAATATTTCCATTCATAAATATACTTTGCGTGCTTGGACGATGTTTCAAGGTAGTAGTCATTTTTTCAATTATTGATTGATTTGCTGATTGATTAGAAGCAAATTCAAATTTTCCACATATTCCGCACATTAACGACACCTCTTTAAGTTAAGTTTAAATATGAATGGGACAGCGGTTATTTATAACTCTGTAATTTTGAGAATTAAACCATGTAACATATGTTTTTCTGGTTCTGACGAAACAGGTTCAGCACGTGTTTCCCTGTCTTTTAAGTATTTCACATCACCAATGCAATTTCAATATCCTTCCTTTTTGTTTTCCAATATTAATTAAGTTTTTCACCTAACAATTAATAGACGTAACTTTTATTTATTCATGGTAGCATGCCTAGCCCTTAGGGGCAATGATGATTTTTATATTTTCCTTTGAATTTAACCACATTTACCCTATAATATCATCACTCATGAGCGAACTAGAATGGGTTGATTATTTAAGAAAAAAGGTAAAGACGGCTAAGGGTTCATCGGTTGGCATCGGCGATGACTGCGCTGTGGTTAAAGCCGGAAGTCAAAACCTTCTTTTAAAAAGCGACTTATTTATTGACCGGGTTCACTTTAATCGGAAAAAGATCAGCTTTGAGAATATCGGCAAAAGAGCAGTGGCGAGAGTCTTATCTGACTTTGCAGCTTGCGGCGGTGTGCCTAAATTTATCGGAGTATCTTTAGCTGCACCAAGGGGCTTAGATAAAAGATATCTAAAGCAGATACTGCAGGGAATTTTAAAATTATCCGAGCAGTATAAGTTTTCATTAGTCGGCGGAGATACTTCAAGTTCAGAGCAGTTAATTTTAGATGTCTGGGGAGTAGGCAGTTGCCGAAAACCGATTCTTCGCTCCGGGGCTAAACTAGGAGACTATATCTTTATAACTTCTAAATTGGGAAAAAGGCCCTTTGATAAACCTTTTACTCCAAGAATAAAAGAAGCTCAATATTTAGCTAGAAACTTTAAGGTAAATTCTATGATTGATATTAGCGATGGCTTTATTCTTGATTTATATCGAGTGTTGAAACTAAGTGAAAAAGGCGCTATTTTAGATAAAAAGGATATTCCTCTTGCTAGAGGAGACTTAGACCTTTATCGTGGAGAAGATTATGAGTTAATCTTTACTATTGATAAAAATGAGAAGAAACTTTCTTGTTTGAAAAAGAAGTTTTATTGTGTCGGTAGAATCGTTTCCAGAGCTTGCGGTTATAAAATAAGAGATAACAATAAGATATCCAAGGTGGAAGTCAAAGGATATACTCATTTCTAAAATATGCTTAAGCTAAAAAGTACTTCAGCCAGTAAGACTATTGATTTCGGTAAGTTATTCTCTAAGAGCCTAAAGGCAGAAGACGTTGTTGTCTTAGAAGGGGTTTTAGGCGGGGGGAAGACTACCTTTACCAAGGGTGTGTTATCCGGTTTGGGTTATAAAAAAAGAGTCCTAAGCCCTTCATTTACCCTGCTTCGGCAATATGATCTAAACAAACTATCAGTATATCACCTTGATCTATACCGCTTGGAGTTTAGTGATATATTTGATTTAGGAATTGATGATTTTCTTTATTCTAAGAGAATAATAACTCTTATTGAATGGGGAAACAAGATTAAGGAGAGGTTAGATAAGTATATAAAGGTAGAGTTTGTCTTTTCCCGAGAAAATATACGTAATATAAAGTTTTCTGTTAAGGGTTACCCTAAGAAGAGATTAGAGGCTTTAGAAAGAATCTATAAAAAATATGTTTAAAAGAGTAAACTTTTTGGCGGTTGATGCCACTAGCCAGAATCTTTCCCTATGCATAAGGTATGAGGCGGATAAGGAGATAAATATAAACCGCAGACTTAAGTTTGGTGCTTCTCAGCTCATTAGTTATATTGGCAAAGCTATGAGAGAGAGAAAAATAGATTTATCGACTATTGATGCTTTTGTGATTGGTTCCGGGCCGGGTTCATTCACTGGCCTGCGTATATCTTTTAGCGTGATTAAGGCCTTTGCAATCGCCAAAGAAAAGCCGGTAATCGCAATTGGCTCATTTTACTCCTGTGCTTATCGCTTAAGGAGTAAATCTGGGAACTTAGCCGTTGTTTCCGACGCCAGGCGGGGTTTAATTTATCTGAGTTGTTTTAAGGCCAAGAATGGGAATTTAACTAAACAGGGTAAGGAAAAGCTTATCACTTTAGAGGAGCTTATCAAGATTGACAGAGAGTATCTTTTTATTACCTATGATTCACACTTAAGGGATAAAATTTTAAGCCTAAATCCTAAGCTAAACTTCTATTCCAAGAATATTTTCCCTACGGCAAAATATCTTATGCCTTTGGCAGAATTGTATTATAATAAGAGTAAGTTTAAAGCTCTCGATAAGCTTAAGCCGTTATACTTACATCCTAGAAATTGCCAAATAAGAAAGAGGGCCGAATAAGATGACTAGACCGTTATGGATAGAGGTAGATTTAGGAGCTCTGCGGAATAATCTAAAGGTTGTTCAAAGATACCTTGGTCCAAGGGTAAGAATAGTTGCTACTATAAAGCAATCTGCCTATGGCCATGGCCTGCTTCCAGTAGCCAGAGAATTAGGCCGGGGAGGAGTTGATTTTTTCGGGCTGGGCAGTATTGAGGAGGCGATTGCTTTAAGAGAAGATGGCTATGATGGTTCACTTCTTATCTTAACCGTAGTCTTAAATGAGTTCATTAACCATTTCATCCGTTACAATATAACCCCGACAGTTGTTGACTTAGGTTTTGCCCGTAAGCTAAATAGCGCCGCCCAAGCAGCAAATAAGGTTGTACCAATCCATGTAAAGATTGATACTGGTATGGGCCGCTTAGGTATTCACTACAATCGAGCCCATGGTTTTGTTAAAAAATTAAACACTTTTAAGAATTTATTCTTAGAAGGTATTTACACTCACTTCCCGGTTGCTGATAGTGATAAAAAATTTACTAACCATCAGATTGGTATTTTCAATAGTTTTATTAAACAACTAGCCAAAGAGAAGATATCTTTTAAGTATAGTCATTGTGCTAATAGTATTGGCATATTAAAGTATCCCAATGCTCACTTTAATATGGTTAGGCCTGGCCTTATTCTCTATGGAATCAAACCAGCCAAGGATCTTAACTTAAGCGTTAAGCCAATTCTTTCTTTAAAATCAAAGGTTATCTTTGTTAAGAAGATTAATAAAGGGGCCAGCGTAAGCTATGGCCGGAATTATATTGCTAAGGGCAAGAGAAGCATTGCTACCGTAGCGGCTGGTTATGCTGATGGTTATCCCTGGGTTTTATCTGGTAAGAGTAAGGTAATTATCAGGGGTAGTCTTTTTAATCTTGCCGGCAGGGTCTGCATGGATCATATCATGGTTGACTTAGGTTCAAGAGATGATATTAAAACCGGAACTGAGGTAACCTTAATCGGAAAGAGCAAGGGTAAGAAGATAAGCGCTGAAAGTTTAGCTAAGACCGCCAGTACTATTCCCTATGAGATCGTTAGCCGTCTATCGTTGCAAATACCCCGGATATATAAAAATCTTTCAAAAGTTTAAACAATTATCTGACTAAAAGAAGGCCGGTTATTCCTACGGTTAAAAAGAATGCCGGAGCTAAGCTTACGCTTAAAAACGGCAGGATAACTCCTGATTTTCCTAAGGCAATGCTAAAAGAGGAGAGAATATAGTAGATAAAACTGAAGATAAAGCCTATCCCCAGGGAGGAGAGGGCTACTTTTCTTTTTTTGATTTCTAAGGCTATCGGTAAGATACCAATAACAATAAAAAGATGCGAAAAGGGTTCAGCTACCTTTTGATAGTAATCAATAGTTAAATTCGCCAGAAGATTACCGGCTTTTACCTTTTCTAGCCGGGCGATCTCTTTTTTTAAGTGGCTTAGGGAGGAGTACTGAGAGAAAATACTTCTTTTTAAGAGCAGTTCCTTGGGTTTTTCCTTTAGGCTGATTTTCTTGGTTGGTAAAGAGGTGGGAGTATCAGATATATTTCCGTCTCGATCAAGACTATACTCGACAATATCCTTGGCTATCCAGAAGCCGTATTCATAGACGATTTCTTTGCAGACTATTTTTTTCTCAAGCCCTCCATCTTCTCCTTCCTTAAAGATTATAACATTCTCTAAGATACCTCTTTTAGGTAAAAATCTCTGGACAAAGAATATCCTGTTACCAGAGGTAAAGGCAAGGTTTCGTTCCTCGTCGGTGGTAATCGTGCTATTTTTTATGAATTGTGTTTTTATATCATCAACCTTCTTCTGTGATTGCATAAGAGTCTGCTCTTGTATAAAGAATGTCGCCACTGAGAGGAATAAGGCAAAGAATATTATTGGAAAGGCAATTCGGATGATACTTAAACCCGAGGCCCTGATGCTTACGATTTCATTATTCTTATTCAGTTCGCCAAAAGTGTAGAGCGTGCTTATCAGTAAGGCCAGAGGGCTCACTCTTAAGAATATCAATGGCAGAGAAGCAATATAGTATTGAGCCAAAATTAGCAGAGGGGTTTTTGCTCTTAGAATGTCAGAGAGGTTAGTGAATATATCGGCAACAAAGTAGAGCCCTATAAATACCAAGAGGATAAACAAGTATCCTAAGCTTATGCTTTTTACTATGTATCTATCTAGAATGCGCATATCTAAAGATAAGGTATCCTCCCAGAGAGATAACTATTATATTCGGTAGCCACATGCCTAGGGCAGGATGAATGTGGCGATATTCAAGCAGAGCTTCTCCCAGGATAAATAGTAAGTAGTAAACACCAGCAGTTAAAAAGGCAATACCGAAATTTATCGATTTTTCTCGGTGTTTTACTACCAAAGAGATACCAAAACCAAGGATAATAAAAGCAAGGCATGAGAAGGAAAAGCTTATTCTTTTATGGAATTCGCCTTTTAATTCCGGAGCGTTGAGCAGAGCAATCTTTTCCCGAAGCTCTGAAAGTCTCATGTCCGAGGATTTTTTATTTACCTTTACCTTTTCACGTTTCTGAATAGGTATATCCATGAAGAATACTTTAAAATTAAGACGATAGAGTTCCATCTTCCCTTCTTTAGAGACGGTCTCATCCCGGAAACCTTCTTCTAATTTTATCTTTAGTATATCTCCTTCGACAATGAACTCACCTTCCTTGGCAAAGGTTACCTTGGTAGTCTGCTGTTTGTCATCAATTTCATAGATAAAGATATTCTTTAACTTATTACCATTCTTATCAGCAACGTAAAGAATGTAATTCTGGAAGTGTTCCATGAATACTCCGGGTTCGATAAGAGCTGACACATTCTTGGAGTAGATATTCTTTATTTCGCTTCTGTAGCGGTAGTGAAAATCAGGGATTACCCGGTCATTGAGAATGAAGAGAAAGAGTGAAAAGATAAATCCTAAGATCAGGAAGATGTTCAAGATTTTAAACAGAGAGATACCGGCTACCCTAATAGCGACAATCTCATTGTCGGCGATTAACCTGCCCATAACTAATAAGACACCCATTAGAAAAGATAGGGGGATGGTAAAACCTAAAAGATAGGGGACGAAAAAAGAGAGTATTTTTAAGGCGTCAATAACGCTTACTCCTTTTCGTACGATCATATCAGACACTTTCATTAGATTACCCATGAGCATTACCATGCTTAAGATAAGGAATGAAAATATAAATACTGACATGAAGTCTTTGATGATGTAATTTCTTAAAATCTTCATTTTCTGATTACAATAGTTTTTATTATGTCTTTGATAAAGTTAACACTGTAATATTTCCTGCCCCCTTTTCTTTCAAAACCCGAGAACAGGCACTGGCTGTTGAGCCAGTAGTAAAAATATCATCTACCAGAATAATGTTCTTATTTTGCAAGTCTTCTCGCACTACAAATACCCCTTGGACATTTTTTCCCCTCTTTTGTTTGGGAAGTTTAGTTTGGGAAGGCCGGATATCTGTATTCCCTATTATATCATCTCTAAAAGAGATTTTAAAATGATTTGATAACAATTTTGAAAGAAGCCCGGCCTGATTATAACCCCTTATTTTTAGCTTATCTTTATGTAGGGGCACAGGGGCGATGATCTGATGTTTATTGGGATTAAAGCCTGTTTTCACTAGGTATCTTACCATCAGCTCAGAGAGAAAACCAGCAAGATAATCGCAATTCTTATATTTGAAGAGGTGTATCAAGCTTGTCATAGGCTCTTTGTAGACAGTAGCACTAATGAGTCTTTGATAGGGGTAGATCTTTTTTGAACACTCTTGGCAGGAGCCTGATGAGTTAATGCCTAAAGGCCTTAAGCAGTAGCGACAGCGGGGAGGAGGCAGAAAGACTATTTTTTCCTCGCATTCCCGGCAAAGATAATCTTGAGAGATTTTTTTCTCACAACAGAGGCAGAGGCAAGGAAAAAGAAGATCCCTCAGCACTCTCAGATAGCTACTAAGCATAGAGGTTATTGTAAAACTTATTTTTTTCCTTGTAAACCTTTATTCTTCGAGTATCAAATTATTCCAGAAAGCAGAAAATTACTTGTTTTTGTAAAACCCTGTCTTGACACCTTTTGAGGAAGGAGTAAAATGTCCTTGGATAAGCATTAGTTAATAAAAATTCAAAATAGCTATATAGAATGGTAAATCTTGCTTTTATCCTTAGCGCAGCCTATTGGCTTATTTGGGCCGGAGTAGAGACATTTGCTCTTAAAGAAACCAGCTTTATTCAAGCTGTTTTTCATCCTACGGTTCATTCCTTCTGGTTGCGTCTGCCAGTAGTCTTCTTCCTGATAGCTGTGGGCATTTACTTCCAACTTGTTAACCGCAAACAAAAAGAACTCGAAGTCGAGTTGGATAAGAGCTACGATTTAATTCCTTATCTTCTAGATAAGATGGGATCGTTGGTAATAGCCTTTGATTCTACAGGGAAAATCGTGCGCTTTAATCACACTTGTGAACGAATAACTGGTTATACTTTTGATGAGGTTAAAGATAAGCATTTTTGGCAGCTGTTTTTAGAAAATAAAGATGCTGATACTGCCAAGAATGATTTATTTGACTTAAAACACGGCGAGTTCCCTCAGGATTATGAAGATCGTTGGATATGCAAGGATGGTAGCAAGAGGTTAATAAAGTGGTCTAATACCGTTGTTTCTAATAAGAAAGGCTCCGGTAAATATGTTATTAGTGTTGGTGTCGATATCACTACTCACCAGCGGGTTGAGGAAGTATTAAAAAAGACCGGGGAGGGGTATAAGAACATAATTGATAATATTAACATTGGAGTATCCTTGGTATCTTCAAACCGAGAAATTCTCTACATGAATAGGCAGATGAAGAAGTGGTTTACCGGTCCAGGTTTCTCTGAAGGCTCGGTTTGTCATAATCTCCTCAGTTCTTCTTCTAAGGAGCCCTGTTTGGTTTGTCCAACCTGTAAAGCTTTGAGCAGCAAAAAGACCCAGGAGGATTTGGTAAAAGCATCTGCTAAAGGTGCGCTGGGAACCTATAAGGTGGTTTCGTTTCCGATCGAGAATAAAAGGGGTGAAATTGTAGCTGTGATAGAGACTTTTGAAGATTTTAGCAGGGTCGATAAACAAGAGCAGGAGATTCGCCATAATTACCTTGCTCAGGCAGCAATAAGTTCTCTCTTGCGTTTTTCACTGGAAAGTATTTCTTTAGATGGGTTTTTAAAGTGTGCTCTTAATATTATTCTCTCCTCGCCATTATTTTCTTCCTTGGGTATGGGGGCGATATTTCTTGTCGGATCAGAGCCTCAGGTATTATCAATGAATGTTCAAAGCAGGCTCCCCGAAGCCTTAAAAAAGGAGTATCGACGAGTTCCTTTTGGCAAAGGTGTTTGTGGCCGGGCAGCAGCTTTAGGAGATTTCCAGTTTGATGATGGTTTCAAGGAAGACTTGGTTGCTAAAAACAGAGGTATAGAACCCCGGGCTCATTATTGCAGTCCTATTGTATACGCCGGGAATATAATCGGGGTAATAGATGTATGCATGGAGAGAGGACACAAACAGGGCGCAAGAGAAGAAGAGTTTTTAAATACAATCTCAACTACTTTAGCCGGGGTTATCAAGCGTAAAAGAGATGAACAGCATTTAAGCCAGGTAAATGAGTGCCTGCTGAATTTGGGAGCTGATTCCATAGATAATATTCAACGCTTAGTTGCTCTTTGTGGCAACATTTTGGTGTCGAGTTCAGCTTTTTATCATCGAATTGACCTTAAAGAGAATACTTACCACTCTATAGGCCAATATAATCCGCCTCCAGGGTATGAGAGTGAGGGAAAGTACTCTGGTAGCCTTTGCGGGGAGGTCATAAAAGAGGAGAAAGATGGTTCTTTAATTGTATATAATTTGCCGCATTCTTCTTGCGTCGGTGAAGACCCATTTTGTTCGCTCTATCAATTCCGTACTTTTATTGGTAAGGCAGTTAAATGTCGTAGCCGACATGTAGGTGTCTTATGCGGAGTTTACAAGAATGAACCTGTGCTTGGCGGTGAAGATAAGAAGTTTTTAGGAATTATTGCTTCAGCCATCGGAGTAGAGGAGGAACGTATAAAAGCAAACGAGGAGCTAAGCCATGCCTCGGAAAAGTTAAAGGAAGCCCAATACGGTTTGGTCCAGTCTGAAAAGCTTGCAGCTTTAGGAAGATTTTCTTCAGGGGTTGCCCATGAAGTGAAGAATCCTTTAGGAATCATCCTCGGGGGTACTGAATACCTAGAGCGAAAACTACAAACCAAAGATAGAGATATTAAGGTTGCTCTAAAGAAGATAAAAGAATCTACACTGCGAGCCGATACTATTGTTTGTAACTTAGTAAAGTTTGCTATGCCTTCGGAGATTAAAACTGAGAAGTTAACCCCGCAAGAGTTAATCAACGATACTCTTTCCTTGCTTAAATATAGAAGTTCTTTAGTTAACATAGAGATTACTACTGAATTTGGCAAAGAAGATCTCCATATCGATATAGACAAGAACCAGATGCAGCAGGTTTTATTTAATATATTTGTGAATGCCATTGATGTTATGCCTAAGGGAGGCGACATAAGGGTCAGAACTCATAAGGCCTCCGGAGAGGAGTTTTCAAGAGGCGGGAGAGTGTGCGTAATTGAAGTAATTGATACTGGAGAGGGCATAGCCAAAAAGAACCTCCCCAGACTCTTTGAGCCATTTTTTACCACTAAAAGAGATAAAAAAGGCACTGGCCTAGGATTGGCAATGTCTAAGACAATTGTTGAGAATAATCATGGCTCTTTGCTTGTTGATAGCGAACTTGGCAAAGGTACTACAGTTAGGATTGTTTTGCCTCTTTTCTAAGGCTTAAAACCCTTTTCTTGACATCTTTGGGACCGGTGGTATTATCAAAAGGAAAGCCTGTCTGCTGGCAGGGGAGGGAGAAGGATGAAGGAAAGAAAAGTATTAATTATTGACGACGAAGAGGATTTAACCTTTTTTGTAAAGGCTAATTTGGAATTAGTCGGAAATTATGAGGTGATTATAGCTACCAGCGGTAAAGAAGGTATAGCTATTGCTGCAACTTCTGACATAGACGTTATTCTTCTTGATATTATGATGCCGAAGATGGATGGTTTTGAGGTTCTGGAGAAGATTAAAAAGACTAAAGGAATCTTATCTATCCCGGTGATAATGCTTACTGCCAAGGGTGATATAGATTCAAAGATAAGAGCTGCTAAACTTTACGATGAGGATTATATTGTTAAACCAGTCCAAATAGAAATTTTGAAGGTTAAGATCGAAGAAGCATTAAAGAGAAGAGGTTTAGAGTAAAGAGAAGGCGGAAATTGTTATGGATGAGAAGAGAGGATTTATGAGATTTCAGGTTTCTTTTCCCTTGAAGTTTGTCCAGGATAAACTCTCTTCAGCGGTTAAGGGAGTAGTTAGAGACATAAGCATGAAGGGCGTAAAGGTTATTTTCGATAGATCTCCACAGCTTTTATCTGAAGATCTAAGTAAATTTCATCTTACCTTAGAGAGTGATAAGGTTATAAAGCTTTCCGGCCAAGTAGTATGGCAGAAAGATTATCCCGGTAGAAGAGAAGTAGGAATACAGTTCGCAGGTATTCCCGACTATCATAAAGAAGATATTTACAATTATATTTTTAAATATCACCGACAAGAGCTAACTCAGCAATGGTGGCAGATGTAGCTCCCTCCTAAAATTCATGCGCTATCTTTTTTCTTGGTGCACCACTTATATCTACTCTTTTCTGATTATTGTTGCTGGTTTGTTTCCTGTTAAACTCCAACCGCAATTATTATTTCCCTTACAGGATAAGGTAATTCATACCTTAACCTATTTTTTGCTGGCATTTTTAGCCGGAAATACTTTTCTGCGGAAGGAGGTAAAGAACCCTAAAATTTGTAGTTTTTTCTACGCTTTTTGTTTAGGGCTATTCGTAGAGATAACACAGTATTTTTTACCCTTTCGTAGCTTTGAATTCTGGGATATTTTAGCAAATTTCCTAGGAAGCTCCTTAGGAATTTTAGTAATAACCGGGAAGCCGGTTGAGAATTGCCCTCAACCGCAGAAAAAATTATTGTAGCTAAGTTATGAAAGATCCGTTTAAAATTATATTTGATGATGATTATCTAATTGTGGTTAATAAGATAGTCAAGGTTTTAATCCAGGCTTCTAAAAGAGAAGAGAAGTATACCCTAACCTCGCTCCTAGAGCGAGAAAGGGGGTATGAGGTTTTCCCTTGTCACCGCCTGGACCGAGAGACTACCGGTTTGGTAATTTATTCTAAGAGTTTAGAAATACAGAGAAAGATTACCGATCAATTTAGGCGACGGGAGGTTGAGAAGAAGTATATTGCTTTTGTTAAGGGAAACCTTAAAAAAAGAAAAGGAGTTTGGCAGGGTGAGATTATTGATCGGGAAGGTAGAAATTTTGGTGAGAAGAAAAAGTATGCAAAGACTTATTACAGAGTGTTAAAAGATCTCTCAGGTTGGAGTATCTTAGAATTATCTCCGATAACCGGACGGACTAATCAGTTAAGAATACAATTGGCAAAGATTAATCATCCGATATTAGGCGAGGATAAGTATGCTTTTCGCCGTGACTTTAAGGTTAAGTTTAAGCGCCTAGGGCTACATGCTTTTTACTTAAACTTTACCCACCCAATAAGCAGGCAAAAGGTCATCTTAGAGGTAGGTTTAGCTGCAGATATGCAGGAGTTTTCAAATTTTTCTCAAAAAGGTGGTATAATCTAGGATAGGAGAAGAGAAGTGGAGAAGAAAATATATTATCATGATACTGATGCTGGCGGTGTAGTTTACTATGCTAACTATCTTAGATATCTTGAAGAAGCTAGAACAGAGCTACTTAGGGAAAAAGGCGTAGATATTGGTAAGTTAGCAGAGGCAGGAATTCTCTTTGCAGTTAGAAGGGTCGAGATTGACTATAAAGCTCCGGCTCGCTACGCTGACACTTTAACTATCACAGCCTCGATAACTAAAGTAAAGAATGCAACTTTAGAGTTTACCCAGACTATAAATAGAGGAGATCAAATCTTGGTTAAGGCCAAGACTCAATTAGTCTGTATCACTAGTAATTTTAGGCCGCAAGCTATTCCCCAAGAGGTAGATCAATGCCTAAGAAAATAGTAATTTATAATCTCTTTAACAAGAGCAAGAATTGTTTAATTGCTTCCAAAGCCAGGGTAGCTGATAATTTTCTTCTGCGCCTTAAAGGACTTATGTTTAGAGAGAGCATTGATCAAGAAGAGGCCCTTATTTTTTATCACACCTCTTCGATTCATACTTTTTTTATGCGTTTTCCCATAGAGGTGGTATTTTTAAATCAGAAAATGCAGGTAGTAAATATATACCCGGAGGTAAGACCAAGAAGAGTAGTCTTCTCTTCCTTATCTTCCATAGCTGTAGAGCTTCCGGCTCGCAAGAGCTCTGATCGGACTTTGGAAATCGGCGATATCTTAGAATTAGCCCCCTAAAGTACTATAATCCAGATAAATAAAGGTCTAAATCTAAATTGTATTGACTGAAAGCCTATTTTAGTTTAATATACTCTTACATTTTAGCGGCTATTTTAGGTATATATTATATAGGAGAAGTTATGTCCAAAAAAGTAAAGGTAGCGGTATTAGGGGCTACCGGCTTTACCGGAGAGAAGTTAGTAGAAATTCTCCTTGGCCATCCTGAGGTTGAGGTTACTTATTTGGCTTCACGAACGCCTGAAGCGGTTGCCTATAAAACCTTGTTTCCTAATTTCACCGGCAAGACTGAAGCTGTCTGTGAGCCTCTTGATGTTACCAAGGCCCTTAGCAGGAGTGATTTTTTCTTTCTTTCTTTGCCCCATACGGTTTCTATGGATTTTGTTCCTAGCCTGATTGAGGCCGGCAAGAGGGTAGTAGATCTCTCAGCAGACTATCGGCTTAAGGATACCGCTCTATATCAGAAGTATTACAATACTTCTCATAAAGACCAGGCGAACTTGAAGGAGGCAGTCTATGGATTAGCTGAAGTTAATCATAAAGAAATCGCTAAGAGCAATCTAGTGGCTAATCCTGGTTGTTACCCTACTTCGATTATCTTAGGGCTATTGCCTTTGCTTAAGGAAGCAGCCCTAGAGGGCAGGATTATCGCAGATTCTGCCTCAGCAATCAGCGGAGCTGGCCGTAAGACTGCTTTGGAGTGTAAAGATATGGATGTTCCCAATAATTTTTGGGCTTACAAACCTTTCATCCATCAGCATACACCAGAGATACTTAGTGTTTTAAAAGAGGCTAGTGGTGAGAGTATTGATTTTTCTTTTATTCCCCATGTTGCCGGAATGAAAGCCGGAATATACTCTACGATCTACATTAATTTTAAGAAAAGCCTTAGCAAGGAAGAGATTAAGAATATTTATAAAAAATACTATCAAGATTCTTCGTTTGTGCGGATAAAGGAAGACTTACCTAAGCTAGGAGATGTAGTGGGTACAAACTTCTGTGATATTGGATTTGCTTTGAATGCTTCAGGTAGGCAAGCAGTTGTAGTTTCTTGTATTGATAATCTTATCAAGGGTGCAGCTGGTTCGGCAGTACAGAATATGAATATAATGTTAGGCTGGGATGAAACTATGGGGTTATTATGAGGATACCAAAGGGATTTCTGCTTTCAGGAACCCATTGCGGGATAAAGCGGAAAAGGTTAGATTTAGGCTTAATCTATGCCGAAGAGCCTTGTAAGGTTATCGGTGTATTTACTGCTAGTGCTAATCCGGCATATTCGGTTACTTTTTGCAAGAAGAATATCAACAATCCGATAAAAGCAATCTTGGTAAATAGCGGTAATGCTAATTGCTATTCCCATAAGGCTGGGCTAAAGGATACTGAGGATGTTGCTTTGAGGTTAGCAAAAAAGCTGGGAGTAAAGACTTCGAATATACTTTTTGCGTCTACAGGTATTATTGGCAAAAAATTACCCAAGGACAGAATAATAAAAAGTTTTGGGAAGTTGATAGGAAAGCTGGGCAAAAACGCTAGTAATTTTTCTCAGAGCATCCTTACCACTGATACCTTTATGAAAATAGCCGGGGCAAAAGCTGCCGGCGCTAGCATATTAGGTTTTGCTAAAGGGGCAGGGATGATTTGCCCTAACATGGCTACAATGTTAGGTTTTATAATTACTGATGTCGATATCGGCCAGAGTTTATTTAAGAAAATAGTTAAGGAGGTAGTAGATTCAAGTTTTAACTCTATAAGTGTAGATGGTTGTATGAGCACTAATGATACAGTATTGGTTGCAACGAGCGCAAAAGTTCGTTTAAAGAGCAAGACTCAGATAAAAGCATTTAGCCAGAAGCTAGGAGAGGTTTGTCTGGCACTGGCTAAGATGATTGTTAAGGATGGCGAAGGCGCAAGCAAATTTGTCGAAATAGAGATAAGGGGCGCTAAGAGTAACATTGAGGCTAAGAAGGCCGGCATGTCTTTAGCAAATTCTCCGCTGTTTAAGTCTGCTCTCTACGGAGCTAATGCTAATTGGGGTAGGATTATCTCGAGTTTAGGCCAGGTTGGTATTAAAGTCGGAGAGAATATATCTATCAAAGCTACATCTTTGAAAAAAAAGGAAGTAAAGATAAGCGTAAATTTAAAGAGGGGCAAAGCATCCGGTAGAGTATATACCTGTGACTTAACCCCGGAATACGTTAAAATTAATGCTGAATATAGCTAGGAGAAAAAATGGTACAAGAAGCCATAAAAAAAGCTGATGTTTTAATTGAGGCCTTACCTTACATAAAGAACTTTCATAAGAAGATATTTGTTATCAAGTATGGCGGTTCTATCCTAGGTGAGGAGAGGGTTCGCAAATGCGTTCTTGAAGATATTGCTTTCTTAAGGTTTGCTGGTATAAGGCCGGTTATTGTTCACGGCGGAGGGCCTAATATTACCGAAGAGCTGAAAGAACGCAAAATTACAACTGAGTTTGTAGAGGGTATGCGGGTCACTAATAAGGATACCTTAAAGGTAGTCGAGAGTGAACTTGATAAGTTGAATGATCTAATTGCTCATGAGGTAGACAGCCATGGTGTTAAAGCCCGTAAGTTTAAAGGAAAGAGCAAACTCCTAGAGGTAGCTAAGAAAAAGAGTAGTGTTGATTTAGGTTTTGTCGGAGATGTAATTGATTTTGACCGAAAAAAACTAGAGGCGGCTCTTGAGGATAGCATTCCGGTAATCTGCCCTATGGGTTTTTCAAGCCAAGGGCATGTCTACAATATTAATGCTGATGAGGTTGCCTTTTTCTTAGCCTCTAAACTTAAAGCTGAGAAATTAGTCCTTCTTACTAATGTTTTAGGGGTGATGAGGGACCCTAAAGATGAGGACTCTTTAATTTCGACAATGACCGCTGCTGAGATAGAGGAATTGGTTTCAGCTGAAGCTATTGACCAAGGAATGATTCCGAAAGTAAGGGCAGCAGCCGCAGCAATCGGTGCCGGAGTAAATAAAGCTCACATCGTAGATGCTAAGATACCTCATGCTCTTCTTCTGGAGATATTTACTGATAAGGGTATTAGCACAGAGATTATAAAGTAGTTAAAGGTTAAAGGATGGATATTAAAAAATTATTTACGGATTATAGCTTAAATACTTACACCCGGTGTGGACCGGTATTTGTTAGGGGTAAGGGGAGTTGGCTTTGGGATGATAAGGGAGCCAGGTATTTAGATCTCTTTCCAGGTTGGGGAGTCTCTATCTTAGGCCATGCTCATCCAAGGGTAGCTGGAGCTGTGAGAGAACAAGTTAAGAAGCTGATTCATCTTCCCAATAACCTTTATTTTAAGGAGCAGGCTCTGTTAGCTCAAGAAATTAGCAAGAAGAGTTTTCCGGCTAAGGTCTTTTTTGCTAATTCCGGAGCTGAAGCTGTAGAGGGTGCAATTAAATTCAGCCGGATCTTTGGTAGGGGCAAGCGTTATGAGATAATTTCGATGAAGAATTCTTTTCATGGCCGGACTTTTGGAGCGCTCTCTGCTACTGCTCAAGAAGTGTATAAGGAGCCGTTTAAACCGGTTTTGCCTGGTTTCAAGGTTGCTAAGTTTAATGATTTTGAGAGCTTTAAAAAGAAAGTTACTCCTAAGACCGTAGCGGTTATTTTGGAATTAATTCAGGGAGAGGGCGGAATAAATGTTGCCGGTAAGGAGTACGTTCACAAATTACAGGAGTTTTGTAAGAAGAAAAAGATTCTTATTATTGTCGATGAGGTTCAGACCGGCATGGGCCGGACTGCTAAGTTATTTTGCTATCAAAATTACTACTTAGTTCCCGATCTGTTAATCCTATCCAAGGGTTTAGGCGCGGGAGTGCCAATATCAGCTTTAGTAGTTAAGAAGAAAATAGCTGGCGTAATAAAACCGGGTATGCACGCTTCAACCTTTGGCGGTTCTCCATTGGTAAGTAAGGTATCTCGGGAGGTATTTAAGATTATTGAAGAGGAAAAACTTATTAACAACGCCAAAGGTATGGGAAGCTATCTCGTAAAGCGTCTCTATGCTTTTAAGAAAATGTTTCCTTTTATTAAAGACCTTCGCGGTATAGGGCTTATGGTCGGTTTAGAGCTTGATATTGATTCTGGCCCGATATTCCTAGAGTGCTTGAAAAAGAAGCTATTGATAAACTCTACCCATAAGAAAGTATTACGGATTATGCCGGCTTTAAATGTTACTAGGCTTGAGCTAGATAAAGGTTTAAAGATTTTGAAAGAAGTATTAGCAAAAGTTAAAATTAAATAGAGCATTTTGCAATGAGCCATTTTGTTTCCCTAAAATATTTTTCTTCTAAAGAACTGAGTGAGATGCTAGATTTAGCTGCCCAGATGAAGAAGAAGCCTCAAACATCTAAGAATATTCTTGAAGGAAAATCTGTAGGTTTACTTTTTGAAAAAGCATCCCTAAGGACTAAAACTGCATTTTATATCGGAGCTCAACAGCTAGGTGCCAAGGCAATTTATTATTCTCCTCAAGAGGTGAAGCTGGGCCAGCGGGAAGAGGTTGCTGATGTTGCCCGGACGCTTTCGGTCTATTTGGATGTAGTAGTGGTGCGAACTTTTTCTCACGGTAGCATTTTAAAATTCTCAGAAATCTCTTCAATTCCGGTAGTAAATGCTCTGAGTGATCTCCTACATCCTTCACAGGCTTTAGCTGATATACTGACGATTCAAGAGTTAAAAGGAAGCCTAAGAAAGCTAAAAGTAGCTTATGTTGGTGATGGTAATAATGTCTGTAATTCTTTAATCTATGCTTTTTCTGTCTTAGGCGGGAATTTACACTTAGCTATTCCTAAGGGTTATAGGCCCTATAAGAGTATTCTAGATGAGGTTAAAAGTTACCATAGGGTTTCGGGAGCTAAAGTTAACCTTACCGATTCTGCTGCCGAGGTAGCCAAGGATGCCGATGTTTTATATACTGATGTTTGGACATCTATGGGTAAAGAGGGTGAGACCAAGGAACGAAAAAAAGCTTTTAAAAACTTTCGAATCGATGATAAAATCTTAAACAGGGCGAAGGATGATGCGATTGTGATGCATTGTCTTCCGGCCCATCGCGGGGAGGAGATTACCTCTTCAGTTATCGACGGTAAGCATTCAGTTGTTTTTCAACAGGCTGAAAATCGCCTGCATACAGCAAAGGCGATTCTTACCTATATTTTAAAAAAGTAAGAAGATGATGAAAAAATTAGTTTTAGCTTATTCTGGTGGATTGGATACTTCTTGCTGCCTGGAATGGCTTAAGGATCAGGGATTTGAGATAGTTTGTTTTTCAGCTGACTTAGGCAGTGAGTTTTCGCCTGAGCAGTTAAAGAAGAAGGTAGCAAAGTCTGGAGGGGTAAAACTTTATGTCAAAGACTTAAAGAAGGAATTTGCCGAAGAATATATTCTTCCCTGTTTAAAAGCCGGTGCCCTTTATCAGGGCAAGTATCTTCTTAATACTGCCTTAGGCCGGCCGTTAATAGCTAAGCATCTGGTTGAAGTGGCTAAAAAAGAGAAAGCTTCATTCGTTGCTCATGGTTGTACTGCCAAGGGTAATGATCAGGTAAGGATAGAAGTGGGGGTAAAGGCTTTAAATCCTAAACTAAAAGTTATCGCTCCATTGCGCAAGTGGGAGTTAACCTCACGGGAAAGTGAAATTGCTTATGCCAGGAAGAAGAAAATCCCGATATCAGCCACCAAGAAGAAGATTTATAGCATTGATCAGAATATCTGGGGGGTAAGTATTGAGGCTGGAATTTTAGAGAACTTGAATAATCAGCCCGGAGAGGATGCTTTTATTCTTACTCAGAGTTTGAAAAAAGCGCCAACTAAACCTCAGTCTGTAACTATTGAGTTTAAAAAAGGAAAGCCGATAAAATTAAATAATAAGGCGCTAGATTTAGTTACTTTAATTGAGAGGTTAAATAAAATTGGCGGCAAGCACAGTATCGGGCGAACCGATTTAGTGGAAGACAGGGTGGTAGGTATAAAGTCCCGAGAGGTCTATGAGGCTCCGGCAGCCTGGATCTTGTATGCTGCTCACAAGGAATTAGAAAGTTTAGTCTTAGACCGGGAGACCTTATATTTTAAAGAGGTAGTAGCTTTAAAGTACTCTCAGTTGGTCTATCAAGGCCTATGGTTTAGCACTTTAAAAGAATCTTTAGATAGTTTCATAGAGGGGACTCAAGATGCAGTAAGCGGTAGGATTACCCTTAAACTATGCAAGGGTAATATTATTGTTGCCAAGAGGAGTTCACCTCTTTCCTTGTATCGGCAAGAACTAGCTACTTATGGAAAGGGCGATAAATTTAATCGGGAGTGGGCCCAAGGGTTTATAAATATTTGGAGTCAGCCTTTTATCGGATAATAACAGAGGTGTAATATGGTTAAGAAACTTTGGGGTGGAAGGTTCAAGAAGGAAATTAACAAAGACTTTTTCCAATTTCAGAAGTCTATCCAATATGACTATAGGCTAGCTGAATATGATATCTACCACTCTATTATTCATGTTACTGCTCTTAAAGAAGCCGGCCTCCTAAATAGCACTGAAGCTAAGATACTAACCATAGCTTTAAATGAGATTTTTAAAGAGGTGCGAGAAGAAAAATTTAAGCCTAACCTGGGCGCTGAGGATATCCATAGTGATATCGAAGACCGGGTAGAGAAGAAAGTGGGCCAGTTAGCCGCCAAGCTGCATACCTTAAGGTCAAGGAATGATCAAGTGGTCTTTGATGAGAAGTGGTATTGTTATAAAGAGGGCATATATATTCTTAGCCTTCTTAATGTAATCCTGTCTTCTCTAAATCACTTTGGTAATCGCTATCGTGATTGTTATATTCCTGGTTATACCCATACTCAGAGAGCGCAGGTAGTATCTTTCTTAAGTTACACCGGAGCTTTCTTCTGCATGTTTGAGCGGGATTTTGAGAGGCTAGACGCTTTCCTGAAGAAGTCGTCTATATATATCGGTTCTGGGGCTTTAGCCGGAAGTGCTATACCTAGGTCTGCCTATAGTGAAGCCTTAAAGAAGTTTCTGGAGAAGACCAAATCTATGTCTCTACGTTCAAAGTCCTTAGCAGTAAGGAATCCTTTGGATAATGTTGCTAGCCGGGATTTTGTTATTGAGTTCTTAAACATATTATCAATTATGCAGATGCATCTTTCTCGTATGGCTGAAGATTTTATTCTTTACTCTACCAAGGAGTTTGGATTTTTCGATTTGCCAGAGGAGTTCTGTACCGGTTCATCTTTGATGCCCCATAAGAAAAACCCTGATTTTTTAGAGTTAGTTCGTGGTAATACCGGCAAGGTCTACGGAAACTTAATCGCAGTCCTCACTACTATGAAGGGATTACCTTTAACTTATAACCGGGATATGCAGTTAGATAAAGAGCCGCTCTTTTCATCAGTGGAGACAATTAAGAAGGAGCTAAGGATTACAGTTGACCTTATAGGCAAAATAGAGCTTAACGAGAAGCGGCTGAATCAGGCCTTGGAAGATGAAGAGCTTTATGCTACCGAACTAGTAGAATTTTTGGTTTACCGTGGCGTTGCTTTTAGGCATGCCCATGAGATCGTTGGTAAGCTTATCCGTTACTCTGAAGATGAAGAAATTAAGGTAAAGGATATGTCTGATAGAGTTTTAAAGAAATTTCATCGGAAGTTAACCCATAAGGACATAAGGAAGATAATGAATCCCAAGTATGCTGTGTCGTCGAAGAAGTCTTTGTCGGCGCCTAGAAAAACCACTTCTGCAAAACCCTCTAGGCTTAAGTAAACCAAAATGCATTATTTTAGCTTTAAGAAAGGTAACTTGTATTGCGAGAACATAAAGGTTAGGGGTCTAGCTTCTAAGTTTGGCACTCCTTTGTATGTCTATAGCGCTAAGACTATCCTTAGCCACTTTTTAAAATTAAAGAGTGCTTTTTCTTCTTTAAAGCCATTGATTTGTTATTCGGTTAAGGCTAATTCTAATCTTTCCTTACTAAAGCTACTCACTTCTAAGGGTTCAGGCCTAGATATTGTTTCCGGAGGAGAGCTTTATCGGGCTAAGAGAATAAAGTGTCCAGCTAAGAGAATAGTCTATGCTTCTGTGGGTAAAACTGATGCTGAGATAAAAGATGCTATAAACTACGGAATATTAATGTTTAATATAGAGTCAAAGCCTGAGCTTGCCCGGGTCAATAAGATTTCCGGTAGGTTGGGAAAGAAGACTAAGGTGGCTCTGCGTTTTAATCCTGACGTTTTGCCGGGAACTCATGCTTATATTACTACTGGCAAGAAAGAGACTAAGTTTGGTATCGATGAAGGGACCTTAAAGTGCATTTTTACTTCCCAAGATAAGTATCCAAACTTAAAGATTGTCGGAATTCATATGCATATTGGTTCACAGATTACTAAGGCAGCACCGTTCGTAGAGACTTTTAAGAAAGCTAATAGAGTTATAAGGGAATTAAAGAGCAAAGGGATAAAACTAGAGTATCTTAATATCGGCGGAGGCCTTGGCATAGTCTATGATAAAGAGAGACCCCAGACTGCTAAGGAATTTGCTAAGAAGATATCCCCCTTGCTTAAGCAGTCGGGCTTAAAGATTATCTTAGAGCCAGGAAGGTTTATCGTTGGTAATGCCGGGATCCTGGTAGCTAAGGTTATTTATGTAAAAGAGACTGCCCAGAAGGATTTTGTCATTATTGATGCTGCCATGAATGATTTAGCTCGGCCTTCTCTTTACCAGGCTTATCACAAAATAGTTTCTTTAACTAAGAGTTCGAGCAAAAAGTCAGCAAAGACTGCTGATATTGTTGGTCCGGTTTGTGAGAGCGGAGATTTTCTAGGTAAGGGGAGAAAGATAAAAACTAAGGCCGGAGATTATATTGCTGTTTTAGGAGCCGGAGCCTATGGTTTTAGCATGAGTTCTAATTACAATTCTCGCCTAAGATTAGCCGAGGTATTAGTAAAGAATAAACGAGCCCGTCTAATCAGAAAGAGAGAAAACTATCAGGATTTAATTAAAGGCGAAATTATTGTTTAGAGTGAGAGAATGGAAAAAATAGAGTTTTACAAATTACAAGCTTCAGGCAATGATTTTATTCTTCTTGATAATTCCAAGGCTAAGTTCAGTAGTGCTTTTTGTAAGAAGTTTGCAAGAAAGTATTGCTCTCGCAAATTAGGTATTGGTGCTGACGGAGTATTGGTAATCCAACCTTCAAAGAAAGCACTTTTTAGGATGAGAATTTTCAACGCTGATGGTTCGGAGGCAGAAATGTGTGGTAATGGCGCCCGTTCAGCAGGGCTTTGGGCTTGCCTGACCGGAAAAAAAGACATAAAATTTGAGACCGAAGCCGGAATTATTGAGGCTAAAGTTAAAGGCAAAGGCAGCCGGGCTTTCGTAAAAATAAAAACCTCTGCTCCTTTTGGCTTGAAGTTAGATCTGCCACTTAAGGTCTCAGGGCGTAAGATAAAGGTAAATTTTATTAATACCGGTGTGCCTCATGCAGTTATTTTTGTTCAGGGCCTAGAAAAAATTGATGTAGACAAAATAGGCAGAGAGATAAGATTTCATAAGCAATTTAAGCCGGCTGGAACTAATGTTAATTTTGTAGAGATAAAGGGAAAGGACACTCTTTCGGTAAGAACTTACGAGAGAGGAGTAGAAGCTGAAACTTTAGCTTGCGGTACCGGGTCGATAGCCTCAGCGATTATCTCTTGGTTTAAGCTTAATCCTAGGATCAGGCAGAAGAAAGCAGTTAGACTTTCTGTTAGAACTATGAGTAAAGATGTTTTGAAGGTTACTTTTGACCTGTTAAAAAGAATAGATAATGTTTGGTTAGAAGGGAAAGCCTATTTAGTTTATAAGGGAAAAATTAAGAAAATATAAAAGGGGGAAACATGTTAAAGGGAAGTATTGTGGCTCTGGTTACACCATTTGATAACCAAGGTCAGATAAAAGACGATGAGCTTAAGAAGTTAATTGATTGGCACATCGAAAAAGGTACAGACGGTATATTAGTCTGCGGCACTACCGGAGAGAGCGCAACTTTAACTCATCCCGAACACAGGAAGATAATTGAATTGGCAGTTACTCATGTAAAGGGGAGGATACCGGTTTTGGCTGGTTGCGGTTCTAACTCTACCGAGGAAGCTCTCAATTTAGCTAGTTATGCTAAGGAGGTAGGTGCTGACTATTCTTTAGTCATTACTCCTTATTACAACCGGCCTACTCAGGAAGGGCTCTACCAGCACTTTAAAAAAATAGCTGATTCAGTAGACATCTCGATTATTATCTATAATGTTCCTTCCCGGACTGGGAGCAATATCTTACCTGAGACTGTAGCCAGGCTCTATAAGGATTGTAAGAACATTGTAGGTATAAAAGAGGCTAGCGGTTCTCTAGACCAAATTACTAGGGTTATGACCTTAGTCGATGATAAGTTTTTGTTATTCTCAGGCAGCGATGAGACTAATTTACCGGCACTTTCTATTGGCGCAGCCGGAGCAGTTTCTGTGGTAGCTAATATTATGCCTAAGGAAACCCATGATTTAGTAACTAGTTTCTTAGAAGGCAATTTAGCAGAGGCTAAGCGTCTGCAGCTCTATCTTTATGGTATAATTAAGGCACTCTTCATTGAAACTAACCCTATACCGGTAAAGACTGCTTTAGGGTTAATGAAGATTATTAAGCCTAATATGAGATTACCGCTCTGTGAGATCAGTGCAGCTAATCTAGATAAGCTCAAGAAAATACTTAAAAAGTATAAGTTGATTTAGGAGGTTTGATGGTTAAAGTTGGCGTAAGCGGCGCAAGCGGCAAGATGGGCAAGAGAATTATTGCCTTAGCCTCTGGTTCTGAAGATTTAGAAATTGTTTTTGGCCTAGAGGATAAGAATCACCCTGAAGTCGGCAAGACTATTGATAAGGTTAAAATTAGTGCTGATTTTGATAGCATAGAAACTTGCGATTGCCTGATTGATTTTAGCGTGCCTGCGGCTACTCTAGAGTGCTTAGACTATGCAGTTAAGTTTAAAAAGTGCATGGTTATCGGTACTACCGGTCTAGACAGGAGAGCGCAGGATAAAATAAGAAAAGCTGCCAAAAGTATACCTATTGTATTTTCTCCTAATATGAGCATAGGGGTAAATCTTCTGTTTAGGTTGCTGAAGATAGCTGCAGGTATCTTAAAGGGCTATCAAGCCAGTATCCAAGAAGCACACCATGTTCACAAAAAGGATGCCCCTTCTGGTACTGCTAAGAAAATAGCTGAAATTATCAACGAACAAGGATTCAATATAAAGGTAGAAGATATTAAAGCTGACAGGTACGATGAGATTATCGGAGATCACAAAGTAGTCTTTGAGAGCGAGGTAGATAAAATCGAATTAAGCCATAGTGCTAAAACCCGGGATATCTTTGCCCAGGGGGCTCTTTTGGCTGCCGGATGGATTGCCGGTGAGCAGCCGGGGCTTTACTCAATCGACGATGTTTTATCCAACTAAAAGGTAATAACAGGAGAGTAGAAGATGTGGAAATTATCAAATAGGTTGAAGCGCTTGCCTCCCTATCTATTTGCTGAAATTGATCGGAAGAAGAGTGAGCTTAGAAGAAAGAAGGTTAAGTTTATTGATCTAAGTATTGGTGATCCTGACATAGATGCACCTTTGGGGATGCTTAAGGCTTTAGCAACTGCCTCTGGAGTAAAGGCGAACCAGAAGTATGCCCTTGACCAGGGAAAGGATAAGTTTCGCAAAACCATCAAGAAATGGTTTACTAAGAGATTTGCAGTCTCCTTAGACCAAGACAGGGAGATTCTACCCTTAATTGGCTCCAAGGAAGGCCTTGTGCACTTTCCTTTGGGAGTAGTAAATAGAGGTGATTACGTTATTATTCCTTCACCAGGTTATCCTGGTTATAGGGGGGCAGCTATTTTTGCTTCAGCAAGAGTTCATGAAATCGGACTCCTTGAGAAAAATAAGTTTTTGCCGGAGCTTTCAAAGATTCCGGTAAATGTACGCAATAAGGCAAAGGTAATTTATTTAAATTACCCGAATAATCCCACTACAGCTTTAGCACCGCTTAGTTTTCTAAGAGAATTAATTAAGTTTTGTTCAAAGTATGGAATTATTCTTGCCTACGATAATGCTTATTCTGAAGTCTACTTCAATCAGAAGCCCCATAGTATTTTAGAGGTTAGGGGAGCCAAAGAAGTAGCTATAGAATTCCACTCTTTATCTAAAACTTTTTGTGTAACCGGTTTGCGAGTTGGCTGGGCTTGCGGCAATAGAGATCTCATTAAGTCGTTATTAAAGGTAAAGGCTAATGTTGATTCGGGAATCTTTGGGGCAATCCAAGAAGCTGGCATCCAAGCTTTAGAAAAAGAGGCCGGCTATGTAAATAAGCTACGGAAAACAATAAGGGCAAGGCGAGATTACTTTGTAGATAATTTAAATAAGTCTGGTTTTAATAATATTTATGCTGATTCTACCTTTTACGTCTGGGCCAGGATTCCATCAGGCTTTAAATCTTCATTAGATTTTAGTAAGTACTTACTTACCGAGAAGAGAATCATTGCTACTCCCGGAGTAGGGTTTGGAAAATACGGAAAGGGATTCATTAGGTTTGCTTTAACTATCGATAAGAGTAAATTAAAGCAGGTTTTTAAAAATAGGCTTATTTAGCCTAGGGAGATAAAATGAAGAAAATCATATCTTTTTTACTTGTTACCTTTATGGCCCAGGCAGCCTTTGCTTTTGAGTTTCAAAGTGAGGTCTTTGAGCATAAAGGGTATATCCCTGACCGCTATACTTGTGATGCTCAGGATTTTTCTCCGCCGTTAGGTTGGAGCGATCTTCCCGAGAAGACCAAGAGCCTTGTTCTTATTTGTGATGATCCCGATGCTTCTTTTAAGATCTGGGTCCACTGGGTAGTTTTTAATATACTTCCCGAAACAAAGGGGTTAAAAGAAGGTATTTCTAAAGAAGAATTAGCTAAATTGTCTATTATCGAAGGTATGAATGATTTTGGTAAAGTGGGTTATCAGGGACCTTGTCCACCGTCGGGTAAGGCCCACCGCTATTCTTTCAGGCTCTATGCCCTAGATGACGTCTTGGCCTTAGAAGAAGGAGTATCTAAAAAGGATATTATCGAGGCTATGCAGGGTCATATTATCGCTGAAGCTAAGCTAGTCGGTCTTTACCAACGGCCAAGTGAAACCCAAGTACAGGAAGCAGAGTAAAGAGAAAAAGGCATAAGGTTTGAGTTTAAGGTTAAGTTATTTTATCCTTTGACCCTCATTCTTTATCCTTATCAAAGAAAGGAGGCGTATGTCTAAGATTAAATTAGTAAAAGCAAGAGAAGTGATTGACTCCAGAGGAAACCCTACTATTGAGGTAGACGTAGCCTTAAGCAACGGTGCTTTTGGTAGAGCAATAGTCCCTTCAGGTGCATCAACCGGGGAATTTGAAGCCTTAGAGCTTCGCGATGGGGATAAGAAGAGGTTTTCAGGGAAAGGAGTTTTAAAGGCAGTCAACAATGTCAATAAGAAAATCGCACCTAAGGTGAAAGGCAAAGATGCAAACTTTCGTAAGATTGACAAACTGCTTCTTAAACTCGACGGAACACCTAATAAGGCTAAGCTGGGAGCTAATGCTATACTCGGTGTATCATTAGCAGTGGCAAAAGCAACGGCTAACTCTAGGGGAGTGCCGCTTTATAAGTATTTAGGAGGAGTGAAAGCAAATCTTTTGCCTCTTCCATTGATGAATATTCTAAATGGCGGCCTTCATGCTGATAATAACCTGGATATTCAAGAGTTTATGATTGCTCCTTTAGGTTTTACTAAGTTTAGCAAAGCTATCCAGGCGGCAGTAGAAGTTTTCCATAGCTTAAAGGCAATCTTAAAGAAGAAAAAGCTCTCAACTTCAGTAGGTGATGAGGGTGGATTTGCCCCTAACCTAAAGAGTAACGAAGAGGCTCTTGAACTTATAATCGCAGCGATTAAAGCTGCTGGTTATAAGCCGGGGGAGGAAGTAGCTCTTGCACTTGATCCGGCAGCAAGCTCATTCTATAAGAAGGGAAGCTACATTTTTGAAGGTAAAAAGAGGGATTCAAAGTATATGATTGATTTCTACTACGGAATAGTTAAGAAATATCCGATTATCTCAATAGAAGATGGCCTAGACGAGAATGATTGGGAAGGCTGGGCTAATCTTACCAAAAAATTAGGCAAGAAGATTCAGATTGTTGGTGATGATTTATTTGTTACCAATACCAAGAAATTAAAGCAGGGAATAGATAACAAAATATCTAATTCGATTCTCATTAAGGTAAACCAAATCGGAACCTTATCAGAGACTCTGGCAGCAATTGATATGGCTTCAAGGGCAGGTTATACTTCAGTAATTTCTCATCGTTCTGGTGAAACTGAGGATACGACGATTGCACACCTGGCAGTTGGAAAAGCCTGCGGCCAGATTAAGACCGGCTCGCTTTCAAGGACAGACAGAGTTGCTAAGTATAATGAGCTATTAAGGATAGAAGAGGAGTTAGGTAAAAAGGCTCGTTATGGTGGAAAAACTTTTAAACATAAGTAGTAATAAGTGGGTAAGGGTATCAGCGTTTACCCTTTGTTTATTTATCTTGGCTATGGTGATTTATTTTCCTAACTATGCCAGGTTGAAGAAGCTAAGAGATGAGAATAAAAGACTTACCTTGGAGAACACAGAACTTATTGAGGAGATAGTTGATTACGAAGAGAAACTTAAAAGGGTAGGAAAAGATCCTTATCTTTATGAAAAAATCGCCCGTGAAGAGTTGGGAATAGCCAAAGAGGGCGAAATAGTTATTGACATCAAAGAATAAGTTGTTAACATAGGTAGTAATTTCGCGGGGTGGAGCAGTCTGGTAGCTCGCAAGGCTCATAACCTTGAGGTCACAAGTTCAAATCTTGTCCCCGCAACCAGTATTCTCAAGAAAACCCTACAGTTTTAAACGACTGTGGGGTTTTTCTTTTTCGGTGCCTATTAGTGCTGTTTTATGCCGATTTTGATATAATATAGTCAGTATTTGGACAGTACCCAGGGGTAGTGGGTAAAAAACTGCCGGTATGGGGGTATGTTACCACCTGACATATATATAGTCCCTTAATTTTTTTTAGTTTTTGTATATACATGGTTTCAATAAGAGTGTCAAATTTATAAATTGACTCTTTTAGGCCGGAGAGGTAATATCTATTATTACCACAAAGGCTCGGGGTATGAAGATGGATATAAGAACAGGTTGAAATTTATAGGGCAACTCTCATAATGGGGTTGCTTTTTTGTTTGAAAAGGAGATAAATAGAGGTAATATATTAACGGGAGAGGATATTTAATTTCGGCGTGGCAAGATTAAAAGAAAAAATTGATAGTCGTTGGGTTAATGTTTCGATATTGGTTATTTTAGCTGTAGCAGGCATTACATGCGAAGTTCAAAAAAGAGTCAGTGTAGAACCACGAGATTTTAAAATAAAAGAATTGGAATCAAAAATAGGAGAATTAAACTCAAAAAGAGTAGAATCGGAAGCAATAATAGCACGAAAGAACTCAAAAATAACACGATTGGAATCAAAAATAAGAGAATTACGGGCAGAACTTAATGGAGACAATCCAACAAAAAAATAAAAGAAGATTAAGAAGAATAGAACGAAACCCCTACTGATTTTTATACTATTCCTTGCCGCCTGTAGTCCAACCGAAGACTCAGGTCATAAGCAGGATTCAGGCTATACTACTGCCACAGAATTCACAAGACAAGGCAAAACTATTCCAAAGAAGTTAGAAGAGATGGGGTTCGTAGAGCAGACCTTGTTGCATTATTGCTACTTTGGTAATGTGGAATACTTTACATTCTCGGATTGGAGAACTGAAGAGACAGGAGATATTGTTACTTGGGTTGTTGTAGGCGGAGAAATTCAGGAACACCTCAAGGATATTGATGACAGTTAAAGAGAAGCGATATAAATTTAGAAATTGACTATTCTAAGTCGAAGAGGTATTATTTATTACTAGCTATAAGGTTGCCGATATGACGGAATAGATTAAAATCATAGGGTAATTCTTATGATCGGGATCGTTTTTTTAAGTAAGGAGGCAGGATGAAGAAGTTAATCTGTTTATTAGCCTTAGTAATGTTAGTTGGTTGTGCAACCGCAAAGGTAACCCTTTATGAGAGTGATGTAAAGTTTACTCCGACAGAGGCCAAAGACATAAGGGTTTATAGAAGGTCTCCGTCTGAGAGGAAATATATAAAGATAGGTGAAGTGAGCACAGAAGCTGCCCAGTGGTCTCAAATTGAAGATATCTTGAAAAAAGAGGCCTCAAAGTTAGGTGGTGAAGCTGTTTATATTACTACCGGTGAGTTTGTTGGCGAAAAAGTAAGTATTACCGGGGTAGTAATTAAATTCAAAGAATAAAGAGAGTGTAGACTGCTCTTAATTAATAGGTTATTTCCTTCAAGGCAAGAAGCGGAGATTGCAAATTTGTAGCCTCCGTTTTTTTATTTAATTTGGTATATTTTACATCAATTTTTTGCCTCAAGCTAAAACAGTGATATAATAAATAATAGGAAGCAAGCACTATGGATAAGAAAATATTAGTAGTTGATGACGATGTCCAATTGGTTGATATGATCCAGATGAGGCTTGAGGCTAATGGATATGAGGTTATCACTGCCTATGATGGCCAGAAGGCTTTAGAGAAGGTACAAAATAAGATGCCGGATTTGGTTATATTAGATCTGATATTGCCAAAACTCCCCGGCGAAGAGGTTTGCCGAGAGATTAGAAAGGATCAAAAGACAGCTAACTTACCTATTATTATGCTAACCGGGAAATCATCTGATACTGATAGAGTTGTCGGAAGAGTTATCGGCGCTAGTTGCTATATGTCTAAACCCTTTAAGGCTGATGAGCTTCTGGAAAAAGTTAACGAGTTGTTAACCTAGATAAAAAGAGGTAATCTAAGAATGAAGTCTAAGATTGATGGTGAAAAGTGCATAAATTGCGGTCAGTATAAGAATTGTAAAGACACGCGTGCTTCATGGTTTTTCGTTGCTATCGGAATGTTGGCAACTATATCAATACGAACGGTAACAGTACTAATGAATTTTAACCCTAGTTATGGGAAGATTGCCTGGTATATAGGGGTTAGCGGATTCTTCATATTCTTTATATATAAATTTAAAGTGAGCCAGTCAAGGGCTAAACTAATTATTCAGAAAGGCCTCATGGATAAAATTGCTAACCAAAAACAATTGGCCAAAGATGATTATGATAATGTCGAGAAGTTACTTTGTGGTTTAGTTTCCAAGAAAGAAAGGGTAAATTACCTTTTCATATTTATACTCTCAGCCGTAGCGTTGTTATTTGCTATATATATAGATTTCTTTAAATAGAAGGAGGTAGATGGTGAAAAGATTATTGATAGTTGTTATATTACTAATGGTATTATTTATACAGGGTTGTGCAGTTATCGGTACAGCCGTATCAGCAGCAGCAGCTTATGGCATTGCTCAGGCTTTTGACTAGGCATAAAAAAATAGGGGCATTTTTGTGCCCCTATTTTCTAGAAAGAAGGATTTAGATCTATTTGAGCCCCTTCCGTGGCCGGTGGCTCTTGACAACTAAGATATACAATATAGAAAAGGCGATTTCAATACTTAACGAGGGGTATTCTGAAAACGTTTTAAATCCCTGATATTGTTGATATTTAAGGCTTGACTTGATTCTTTAGTAGGGTATTATTTAGTATAGGAGATAAGGAGGTAATCATGGGTTGTTGTTGCGGAGCAAAGGCTAAGCCTAAGAAGAAAGCAAAGCCTAAAGCTAAAAAGAAAGCTAAATCCAGGAAATAAATTACCATATTTTCTGCTTTTGCAGGCATTATCTTAGTTCCTGGAGTCTTGTTTTTTGCAGGGAATAATCAAATCCCTTGACTTGCAAAGCCGATTATGATAGGCTAAATCCGTTAATTTAAAAGGGGGTCACGATGCGCAAAACAGGTCTTATTTTATTAGTTATTTCTCTCTTAGTTTTAAATGGATGTACGGTAGTTTTCCAAAAAGGGAGACGCTCAGATCTTGAGAAAATAGAGATTTTAGAGAGTGAGCTAGTTAATCTAAGAGAAGCTAGCGATCTCTTAGAGAATTCTCTTGCTAAAGAGATAGAAGATAAAAAGGTAAGTTTAAATATAGCCAAGAAGGGCCTGGTAATTACCTTTGTGGCTGAAGTTCTTTTTGATTCCGGAAAAGCAAGGCTGAGAAGAAAAAGCCTTCCAATTCTAGACAAGGTAGTAAAAATTCTTAAAGAAGCGGTTCCTGGTAACAGAATCGGAATTGAAGGGCATACCGATAACGAGCCGATAAAACACTCTCGCTGGAAATCAAACTGGGAACTGTCTGCCCAAAGGGCTTTAAGCGTACTTAATCACCTAGAGAGAAGAGCTATTGCTTCTGAAAGATTGTCGGCAATTGGTTATGGAGAGCATCAACCGGTTGCTTCCAATGATATAGATGAAGGCAAGCAGCTTAACAGGCGGGTAGAGATTGTTGTTTTGCCTAAATCAGTAAAGGAGAAAATAGCAGAAGAGTCTTTAGAAATAAATGAGGAGGAGTTGAAATGAAGGATAACCCATTGATAATAAGTCTTTTAATTGGTCTGATTGTAGTTCTGGTTATCGCCGGCGTATCTCTCTTGGTTAAGATGAATTCTTTATCAGGAGTTTATAAACAAGAGTTAGCTAAAAATATAAGTCTTGCCAAGAATATCGAGGATTTAAAAAGTGACAATAGCGATTTGGCGGGAGATATCGAACAATTAAACGATAAGATAGAAGATCTTAAAGAAGAGAATGTAAAGATAGAGAAGCTAAAAGATAAATTAGAAGAGAATCTCAAAGAAGAGCTAATGAAGCAGAAACTCGGCGCAGAGTAACCCGTAAAACTAATTAATGTATTCTTACACAAGGGGGCAGAAGCCCCCTTTTATTTTAGATAGAGTAGCTAGGGCAAAAATGAAAGTACCTTACCATATAGCTGTAATAATGGACGGAAATGGAAGATGGGCCAAAAAAAGGATGCTGCCTCGTACGGTTGGCCATCGCCAGGGAGCAAAAAGGGTGAAGGAGATTCTTAAGGAAGCCAAAAGAATTGGGGTGAAGGTTTTAACCATCTTTGCTTTCTCTACTGAGAATTGGGATAGACCAAAAAAGGAAATAGAATTTATTTTTTTCTATCTGATCAAGCTTCTAAAGGATTACCAGAAAGAATTTGTGCAAAAGGATATAAAGTTTAAGGCAATCGGTAGAAGGGACAGACTTAGCAAAGAGGTCATCAAAGAGATAAGAAAGACCGAAGATGTTACTAAGGATAATAAGAGTTTTACTTTTAATGTAGCCTTAGATTATGGAGGGAAATGGGATATTGTTAATGCGGCAAAAAGAATAGCAAAGAAGTGCGTAGGCAAGAGTATGGTCTGGGAGGATATAGATGAGAAGTTGTTTAATAAGCATCTTTCTTTAGGTAGTATTTCGGCACCGGATTTGCTTATTAGAACTTCTGGTGAGAAGAGGATTAGCAATTTTTTGATTTGGGATTTAGCTTATAGTGAATTTTACTTTACCCCGGTCTTTTGGCCGGAGTTTGATAAAGAACACTTACATAAGGCGATAAAAGCTTATTCTCAAAGGGATAGGAGATTTGGAGCAATTAATGCAAAGGCGACTACTTCCGTTTAGTATTTTAAGCGTACTTGCAGTATTCTGTGTGATTTACTATCCACTTTGTGGTCTGTTTTGTTGCTTGCTAATTTTAGCTGCTCTTTATGAGTTCTTTTATATGGTTGAGAAGAAGGGGGTAAGGTTATTTAAGCCCCTGGGGCTTTTAGTCGGAATACTTATCCCGATAACTATATATTTTCGCTTTTCTATCCAAGAAGGATGGCAGTTTTTATTCGTAGTTATCGGTGTTTTTATTCTCTTTCTTTCGGAGTTGACTAAAAAGGATGCTCATCAATCGATATTATCTATTTCAGCTACGGTTTTCGGGGTAATATATATATCTTGGTGTTTTTCATTTCTTATCCGGATAAGGCAGCTTCCCGAGGGAGCTATGCTCACAGGATTCCTAATTTTAGTGACTAAATCTTCGGACACCGGCGCTTACCTTTGGGGTAAGAAATTTGGTAAGACTCGTTTGTTTAAGAGAATAAGTCCCAAGAAATCTCTAGAGGGGGCTATCGGCGGGTTTTTTACCAGCTTAGGCGTAGGAGTTATCTTTTCTTTATTTATTGGAAGTATTAATTTTTGGGAAAAGTTTTTTCTTGTTATAATCTTAGCTATAATTGCACAATTGGGCGATCTTTTCGAGTCGCTTATTAAAAGAGATTGTCAGGTCAAAGACTCCGGAAAACTTCTCCCGGGTATGGGGGGAATCCTTGATGTTATCGACAGTTTAATTTTTACAGCACCCACATTTTATCTCTATCTTACAATGATGCGATAGACCAGCTAGTCCGGAATTAGGGCTAGGGTAATATAAAATTATGAAGAAAGTAGTAATATTCGGCTCAACAGGGTCGATTGGTAAAAAGGCCTTAAGTGTAATTAGGGAGAGTAAGGGCAAGCTTAAGGTTATTGGTCTTTGTGCTAATAAGGATATTAATGCTCTCTATAGTCAGATTAAAGAATTCCGTCCTTTGTCTGTTTGTGTAAGGGATGAAGGTAAAGCCAAGAGTTTAAAGAAGAAATTAGGCCGGGGTATTAAGCTTTTCTCTGGCCAGGCAGGATTAGAGGATTTTTCTTCTATTGCCTCAGACATAGCGGTAATGGCTATCGCAGGGATTTCATCCCTAAAGCCTCTTTTAATAGCCATTGCTAATAGTAAACGCATAGCTCTAGCTAATAAAGAGTCTATAGTCACTGCCGGGTCGTTAGTATTTAAAAGGGCCAAGAGGTTTGATACTCAAATTTTACCTGTAGATAGTGAGATAAATGCTCTTTTTCAACTTATTGAGCTAAGAGGCGGGAGAGGCTACCAAGATGATCTTCGCAAAGTCTATCTTACCGCTTCCGGAGGAGCTTTGGCTGGTTATAGCAAGAGTAGATTAGCTAAAGTCGGAGTAAGAAAAGTCCTAGATCATCCTACTTGGAAGATGGGCAAGCGGGTAACTGTAGATAGTGCTACCTTGGTTAATAAAGGGTTTGAAGTTGTAGAGACCCATTACTTTTTCGGGTTAGATTATCAAAAAATAGGCGTTGTTCTCCATAAAGAGTCAGCAATTCATGCTCTCCTAGAGCATAAAGACAACACCTTATTTGCTTGTCTCTACCCTCCGGATATGAAGACTCCAATTTCTCATGCCCTTTTGTATCCTAAGCGTTTTGATTCTAAAAAAGGGGTTAATTTTAAGAGTAGTTTTTCTTATAATTTTAAACCTCTTAATTCTAAAGATTATCCTTTATTGGAGATAATTTTGCAGGCTGCGAAGAAAGAGGACAACTCTTTGGTTATTCTGAATGCTGTTGATGAGGTCGCTATAGATTATTTTTTGACAAGGAGAATAAAATTTATCGATATATATAAGGTAATGGCTCATATCTTCAGAAACTATAAATCCAGCAAGATAAAGAGAGTAGGAGATGTTTTTTTCTGGGATGATTGGGCAAGAAGAAAAGCAGAGGAGTATTTGAATAGATTATGAATATTGTCGGTATGCTCACAGTTGGAGTTATCTTTAGCATTTTAATCGTGGTCCATGAATTCGGTCATTATATTGCCGCTAAACGCTCAGGGGTAAGGGTAGACAGGTTTGCTTTGGGCTTTGGTCCGGTTCTATTTAAAAGAAAGGGCAAAGAGACAGAATTTGTAATTTGCGCTTTTCCTCTCGGTGGATATATAAAGATGGTTGGTGATACTCGCGAGGAACATAAAGGGGCCAAATATGAGTTTTTGTCAAAGTCGGCGGGAGTAAAATCAAAAATTGTTTTTGCCGGGCCTTTGTTTAACTACCTTTTGGCCTTAGTTATATTCTGTATTATTGCTTTGATTGGTTTTCCTTATCCTGATTCTGTAATCGGCAGTGTCCTGGAGGATTATCCAGCTAAAGCTGCAGGAGTGCAGGAAGGCGATAAGGTTCTAGCCGTAGACGGCAGGAAAGTTGAGCATTGGCTGGATATGGCTAAGGAGATTTATCAAGCCGAAGACACAGTTAACCTTCGTATCCAGCGGCAGGGGGAAATTGTATCCTTTGATATTCCTTTGCGTCAGAAAGAGATAACTGATGATTTCGGCAAGAAGAGGAATGTGTCAGTAATAGGCATAGGCATTTCTTCTCAAATGAAAACCATTAAGTATAACTTTCCTCAAGCGATAGTAAAGGGGTTGGAGTCTCTATTTAATCTTACCTTCTTGGTGATTAAGGGTTTTCTTTTCATGATACTAGGAATAATTCCTTTTAAAGAGGCTGTAGCCGGGCCGGTGGGCATCTATTATATTACTTCCGAAGTAATAAAAATCGGAATAGTTGCTACTTTACATCTTGTAGCTGCTTTAAGCATAAGCTTAGCGGTCATAAATTTATTTCCGGTACCGGTATTAGATGGCGGACACCTTCTTTTCTTTTTTCTCGAGAAGATAAGGGGTAAGCCGATAAGCGAGAAGGTTGAAGAAAACTTAACCCGTCTGGGTTTAGGTGCTCTTATCTTTCTGATCATTTTTATTTTTTATAATGATATCGTTCGTTTTGGTCCTAAGATTTTGAATAAGGATAAAGATTCAGTGCAAGAAACCGTGGCTGAGGCAGAAGCAAATATAAAAAAGCAGAGTTTAGATGAGTAAGATAGTAAAAATAGGAAATTTAGGTGTTGGCGGAAAAAATCCAGTACGGATAAAAGGCATGCTTAAGACCCCTACTAAGAATACTAAGGATTTAATTAAAGAAGCTAAGACTCTGGAGAAGGAAGGAGCTGAAGCTATAAGAGTAGCAGTTAGGGAAAGAGGAGATGCATCGGTGGCTAAACTTCTCAAAAAACATATCGATACACCTTTAGTTGCTGATGTGCATTTTCATGCTAATTTAGCTCTTATGTCAATTGACCAGGGTTTTGAGGGTATTCGCCTGAACCCTTTAAATATTAGCAAGAGGAAAGAGGTTAAAGAAATTGCTAGAGCTGCCAAGGCTTCCGGTGTATCCATTAGAGTCGGAGTTAATTCCGGAGGATTTAAGCGTAAATTTTCGTCGCCTAAGGCTTTGGGCCTTGGAATGGTTAAGGCGGTAGAAACTTATCTTAAGGTCTTGGAGACTGAAAATTTTTTTGATATAATGGTCTCTCTGAAAGGTTCAGATGTTTTATCTACAATCGCAGCCAACGAGCTATTCTCCAAGAGACACAATTACCCCCTACACTTAGGAATTACAGCTACTGGCCCTTTTTTAGAGGGGGTAGCTAAATCATCGTTAGGGTTAGGCAATCTTCTTTACCAAGGCCTAGGAGATGTTATCAGGGTTTCTTTAACCGCTCCTTCTTTTTGGGAGATAAGAGTAGCTAAATATATTCTGCAGGCTCTTAGCTTGCGAAAATTTGGACCTGAGATTATCTCTTGTCCTACTTGTTCACGCTGCGAAGTAGATTTGGTAGGCATCGTAGATAAGTTTAAGCAAGCCTTAGAAAAGGAGAAGATTAAGCAGCCAGTGCGTATTGCGATTATGGGTTGTGTAGTTAACGGTCCCGGTGAAGCTTGCCAGGCTGATATTGGTGTTGCTTTCGGGAAGAAGAAAGCTGTAATTTTTAAAAAAGATAAGATTTTAGGCCAGAGCGGTGATAAAAAAGTAGTGGCCGATTTGATTAAAGAAGTTAGGCAAAGATGGAACTAAAAATATACCGGAATTCTTGCCAACCTTTAAAGAGAAAAGTGTCGAGGTTAGCGAGAGTATTTTTAAGAAACAGGTAGGGTGAGAAAAAATGTTATTTTCAAAGAGTTTTATTTCTACTCAGAGAGAAGATCCTAAAGTTGCTGAGTGCAAGAGCCATAAGCTGCTTCTTAGAGGGGGATTTCTTTTTATGGTCTCATCGGGGATATACTCCTATCTTCCTTTAGGTCACAGAGTGCTGAATAATATTAATAATATTATTCGAAAACACATGAATGCAAAAGGAGCTCAAGAGTTATTGATGAGCGCTCTCCAGCCTATGGAAATTTGGCAGAAAACCGGTCGGGATAAAGATTTGGCAGAGGTTATGTTTAGGTTTAAAGACCGCAAGAATCGGGATTTATGTTTAGGCCCTACTCATGAGGAAGAAATCACCGAGATTATTCGACGTCTGGTTTCCTCTTACAAACAGCTTCCGGTGATACTTTATCAGATTCAGACAAAGTTTCGTGATGAACCCCGGCCTCGTTTCGGGCTGATGCGTGCGGTTGAGTTCACCATGAAAGATGCTTATAGTTTTGATAAGGATAATCAGGGTTTAGATGAGAATTATCGGAGCATGTTTGAGGCTTATAAAGATATATTTACCGAGTGTGGTTTGGAGTTTATAGATATTGAAGCAGATTCCGGAGCTATGGGTGGAAGTATCTCGCATGAATTTATGGTTCCTGGAGATATCGGTGAGGATATATTATTTTATTGCTCTGAGTGTGAAAAGTATTTTAAAAGCAAAGGAAAGTGTCCGGATTGCAAGAAGAATTTAGGTGAGAAGAAGATGATCGAGATCGGCCATGTATTTAAATTAGGGACAAAATATTCTCAAGCTCAAGAGGCTCTCTTTCTCGATGAAAACGGCAAAAGGCTGCCCTTTATGATGGGTTGTTATGGCATTGGGGTAAGTAGAGTTCTCTCAGCCATAGCTGAGGTTAATTCTGATCAGAAAGGTTTAGTCTGGCCTAGAGGGGTAAGTCCTTTTGATTTAAGCTTGGTAATTTTAGATAGTAAATTATTACCTCAGGCTTTAGAGCTAGAAAAGGATTTAGGCAAGGAGGGCCTCTCGGTATTAATTGATGATCGCCTAGAAGCTGCTGGGGTTAAGTTTAACGATGCTTATTTACTCGGCAATCCTTATATTCTAATTATGGGTAAGAAATACCTTAAAGATAAAACTATAGATCTAGAGGTGAGAAAAACAAAGATAAGCAAGAGCTTTAAGAAAGAGGGGCTAATAAAGTTTTTGAAAGATGAGTATGGTAGATAGAGATAGGCAAATTCAACTTAAAGTTCAAGATATTGTTAAGGCAGCAGGAGTAGAGCTCCTAGAGTTTAAGATTCATGCTTCAAGAGGCAAGAATACTTTACGTTGCACGGTTGATCTTCCCCAAGGCGGCATAACCTTAGATAGCTGCGCGGCTGTTAACAAAAGAATTGTTGTTTATTTAGAGGAGAATGGAAGTCTTGGTTCCGATTACGCGGTAGAAGTAAATTCTCCCGGCCTGGATAGAAAGCTACATACCTTTAAAGATTTTTTTAAGGTTAAGGGAAGAAATATTTTTCTTTGGTTGAGTGAGCCTATTGGAGGTAAAGAGTATTTAGAAGGTCAAGTTTTAGCCCTTGACGATGATAAATTGTCATTGGGTTGCAAAGACAAAATTGTAAAAATTAATTTTAGTAAAATTAAGGTGGGCAAAGAGAAAATAGAAATAAAATAATGCTCGCTACAATTGTCGTCATTAAAGTCTGCTTCTCGGCAGGCAGGGAGGTTTAAAAAGGTGAAAAAAGAATTTTTAAGTGTACTTTCACAATTAGAGAGGGAAAAAGGCATAGATAAGAGTATTCTTATCGAGGCTGTTAAGCAAGCCTTGGCTATAGCGGCGAAGAAGATTACTAAAGCAACTTCTCAGGATGTTGAGGCCAGGGTGGAGATCGATCCTGAAAAAGGAGATATCCATGTTTACGTCGGCGATAAAGAGATAGTATCTAATGAATTTGGCCGGATTGCTGCTCAGACAGCCCGACAGGTAATAATCCAGAAGATAAGAGAGGCTGAAAAGGATAATGTCTATAGTGATTACAAGGATAAAGAGGGTAGCATTGTTGGAGGGGTTGTTTACCGCCTCGAGAGAAAAGCGGTTATCTTGGACCTTATGGGTAAAGCCGAAGGCATAATCCCTAACTCTTTTTTGAGTCCTCTTGATCACTTTCGTGTTGGTGAAAGGGTTAAAGCCTTTGTCTATGAGGTTAAGAAGGAGAAAGGCGTACAGATAATTCTTTCCCGCAGGCACGAGGGTTTAATCCGGAAACTATTTAATTTAGAGGTTCCTGAAATTGGCGAGGGAATTGTTGAGGTAAAAACAATTGCTCGTGATCCCGGCGAGAGGACAAAAATCGCTGTTCTTTCCAAAGACGATAAGGTTGATTGTGTCGGTGCTTGTGTTGGGATAAGAGGCTCACGGGTAAAGAGCATAATTGAGGAGTTAAGAGGAGAGAAGATTGATATTGTAAGATGGAGCGAAGACGTAAAAGAATTTATTAAGATGGCACTTTCGCCGGCAGTTATTTCAATGATTGAATTAGATCGCGATAGCAGGAGAGCCAAAGTCTTAGTTGCTGCTGACCAGCTCTCTTTAGCTATCGGACGCAAAGGGCAGAATGTCCGCCTAGCTTCAAAATTAGTAGGCTGGGAGATAGATGTTCGTTCCCGAGAGAGCATTGAGGAGAGCATTAAGAAACTACTTGCTTTAAAAGCCGTAGGTAAGAAAGTAGCTGCTACTTTAGTGGATTCCGGGTATAATAATTTAAATTCCTTAGCTAGGGCTACAGCGGCCGGACTTTCTTCGCTTAAGGGTATAGGAGAGAAAAAGGCAGCTAGCATAATAGAAGAGGCAAAGAAAGCAGTAGCAGCGGGAGAGAAGACAAAAAAGGAGAAAAAGGAGACAACTAAAGATGAGAATTCATGAGTTAGCCAAAGAGCTAAAAATAGACAGTAAAGAGTTAATCGAAAAGCTAAAAGCGCTTAATTTTCCTGTAAAAAACCACATGTCTAGTGTGGATAAGGATACAGCCGAGATTATTAAACATGAGGTTGGAGAGCTAGATCGTAAAGAGATCGAAGGCAATGTCATTGAGGTGAGTTTCCCAATTACGATTAAAGATCTGGCTGTGAAATTAGGTAAAAAACCTTCACAACTTCTAACCGACTTAGTAAAGAAGGGTAAGTTTCTTACTATTAATCAGAGTGTTGATGAAAAACATGCACAAGAGATTGCTTATGATTATAAGGTTAATTTAAAGGAGAAGCTCTCTAAAGAAGAGGAGATCTTAAAAGTTGATTCTAAGAATTTAGAGAAGCGTGCTCCAATAGTTACTCTCATGGGCCACATTGACCATGGAAAGACAAGTATTCTTGATTATATCCGAAAGAGTAAAGTTATCGAGAAAGAGACCGGAGGGATTACCCAGCACATTGGTGCTTACCAGGTAGCCCTGGATAAAGGAAGAGTTACTTTCTTAGACACTCCCGGTCATGAAACCTTTACAGCCATGCGTGCCCGCGGTGCCAATATTACTGATATTGTAATTATCGTAGTGGCAGCTGATGACGGTGTTAAGCCTCAAACAGAAGAGGCCATTGATCACGCTAAAGCTTCAGGAGTTCCGATAATTGTTGCTATTAATAAAATTGATAAACCCAATGCTAATATTGATATGGTAAAGCAACAGCTTTCTAAGATGGAGCTGGTTCCTGAAGATTGGGGAGGCAAGACCATTACCGTAAATGTATCAGCTAAGACTGGCGAGGGAATAGATGGACTCTTAGACTTAATTATTCTTCAATCTGACATCATGGAGCTAAAAGCAGACTATCAACGCCCGGCTATCGGAGTAGTAGTAGAGGCAAGATTGTCCAGAGGCAAGGGTTCCTTAGCTACAGTTTTAATTAAGGAAGGGGTTCTTAAAGCCGGAGATTGGTGCATTTGCGGTCTTTATTCTGGAAGAATAAGGGCAATGCATGATGATAGGGCTAAGCCTTTAGGCGAAGTTCTGCCGGCTTATCCCGCAGAAATTTTAGGTTTAAATGGCGTACCTAATCCCGGTGAACAATTGTTAGTTGTGCCTGATGAAAAGAGTGCTCGGGAAATCACCAGTAAAAGAAGAGAGGATGAAGCAAAAAAGAAATTGAATCCAGTAACTCACCTTAAATTAGAAGATTTATATAAGAAAGTAAAGGAAGAGAACTTAAAGCAATTAAAGATCATTCTCAAAGCAGATGTTGGCGGTACCTTAGAGGCTGTTGAAGGGGCTTTGAAGAAAATTCCTACCAAGGAAGTGGAGTTAACCATTGTTCATAAAGGAGTAGGAGCAGTAAACTCCTCAGATATTCTTTTAGCCGAAGTTACTGATTCTATCATCGTCGGTTTTAAGACCAGCATAGATGCTCAAGTTAGAGAACTGGCCCGGGAAAAAGGTATCGAGACCAGATCTTACCAGATTGTCTATGAGCTTATTGACGATGTTAAGGGCGCGGTAGAGGGGCTATTGACCCCTCAGATAAAACGTACTTTCTTAGGAAGAGCCAAGATAAAGACAGTATTTAAGTTATCGAGAGCGGGGATAATCGCCGGATCTATAGTAGAGAAGGGAAAGATTAAAAGGGGAGCGGTTTGTAATCTTTTTCGGGACAATGCGGTAATCTTTGAAGGTAAGGTTCAGACCTTAAAAAGATTCAAAGACGATGTTAGAGAGGTAGCCGAAGGCCTTGAATGTGGCATTGATATAGGTTATGATAAAGTTAAACAGGGCGATGTCATTGATGTATTTAATGAAGAGGTAATCGCTCGGAAATTAAAATGAAAACAGAGACAAAAAAGATAATTTTAAGCGGAATCAGGCCTACTGGAAAGTTACACCTCGGGCATTGGGTAGGAGCATTGTCCAATTGGATGAAGCTGCAGGAGAAGTATAAGTGTTTTTTCATGGTTGCTGATTGGCATGCTCTTATGAGCGATTATAAAAACTCCTCAATCATTAAAGATTCTGTCTTGGATAATGTTAGTGATTGGCTAGCCTATGGGATAGATCCTAAAAAGAGCATTATTTTTATACAATCTGAGGTGCCAGAACATCTAGAGCTATATATGATTCTCTCAACGCTGGTTCCTTTGGGTTGGTTGTTTAGGTGCCCAACCTTTAAAGAACAGCTCCTCCAATTAAAGGATAAAGATATCAATACCCACGCTTTCTTAGGCTATCCGGTTTTGCAATCCGCGGATATTCTTTTATACAAGGCTAATTTTGTTCCGGTTGGTGAAGATCAGCTGCCACATTTGGAATTATGCCGGCAGATTCTCAGACGTTTTCATTTTATTTACAAGAGCAAGGTTTTTACTGAGCCTCAAGCCTTGCTTACTTCGGTTCCGCGTTTCTTAGGCTTAGACGGAAGAAAGATGAGCAAGAGTTACAATAATTGTATTGAGCTATCTGAAAGTTCAGAGAGCCTGAAACGCAAGGTCCTTTCAATGTTTACTGATCCAGCCCGAAAGAGAAGGAATGATCCCGGCCATCCGGATGTTTGTAATGTTTTTGATTATTACTCTATTTTTGATCCCAAGAAAAAATTCCAGATTTCCAAGGAGTGTAAGGAAGCCAAAAGAGGTTGTCGGGATTGCAAGAATGATTTGGTAAAAATTCTTGAAGAGTTTATCGCCTCCAAGAGAGAAGCCAAAAGGAAGATTTTAAAAAAGAAGAATTACTTACGAGACATTTTAGATCAGGGCAGAAAGAAAGCCAGAGATCAGGCGCAAAAAACCATTTCAGAAGTTAAACAGGCTTTGAGAATATGAAGGTAAGATTAGATATTTTTGAAGGACCTTTGGATTTGCTTCTTTATCTTATAAAGAAGGAGCATCTCAATATTTATGATATCCCTATAGCTAAAGTTGTAGAACAATATTTACAATTTTTAGAGGTGATGAAGCTTCTAGATATAAATCTTGCGTCTGAATATTTAGTCACAGCCGCTAACTTAATTAGTATCAAATCCAAGATGATCCTTCCTCGTGCCGAGGAGCCCCAGGAAGAAGAAGAGGATCCTCGGGAAGAGTTAGTAAGAAGGCTTCTAGAATATGAGAAATTTAAGGAGGCAGCAGAATTCTTAAGAGATAAGGAGCTAGAAAGGAACAGGTATTTTAAGCGTCCGACACTCGATTCCCCAACTGGTGAGGTTTATATCGAAGCATCGATATTTGACTTGATTAGTGCTTTTAAGAATGCCTTAAAAGAGATTCCTAAAGACATTTTCTTTAAAGTTGTTAAGGATGAGTTTACGGTAGAGGATAAAATTCATGATTTGTTACACCTTCTCCTGGAAAGGGATAAAGTTTCTTTAGAAGAACTGTTTTCTGCGGCCAAGAGTAAATTGGAAATTGTAGTTACATTTTTAGCTATATTAGAACTAATAAAACTAGAAGAGATTGCTGCTATACAAGAAGAGCTTTTCGGTTCGATTTCAATCGCCCGCAGAGCGAATATATTTACCGCGAAACACTAACGAAAAAGTAGGTAATATTTAATAATAATTATATGAGTGAAGAAAGATTCATTGATCAGTGGAAAGAGAACGAAGAAGAACAGGTTATTAATCTTTCTCTTCGCCCAAAGAACCTAAAAGAGTTCTTAGGTCAGAAGAATATTATCTCTTCTCTGGAAATTTCTTTAGAAGCTGCCCAAAAGAGATCTGAACCCTTGGAGCATCTGCTTTTTTCCGGGCCTCCGGGTTTAGGTAAGACCTCTTTAGCTTATTGCGTTGCTGCCCAGATGAAGTCAAAACTTACTGCTACCAGTGGGCCAGCTATAGAGAGAGCCGGAGACCTAGTAGGGATTTTAACTAATCTTGAGGCCGGAGATATTTTATTTATCGATGAGATACATCGTCTTTCAAAGGTTGTCGAGGAGTTTCTTTATCCGGCAATGGAGAATTTTCAGATAGATTTTGTTATTGATAAAGGCCCTTACGCTAAGAGTGTCAAGTTTAATCTTAAACCGTTTACTCTTATCGGAGCAACTACTCGCAAAGGCTTATTGAGTGGGCCTCTGCGTGGCAGATTTGGGTTGTTTTATGATCTTGATTTCTATAATTCCGATCAGCTTTCAAAGATTGTCCAACGCAGCGCCGAACTTCTCGACATAGAGATTGATTCGGAAAGTTCTATTGAGATTGCCCGACGTTCCCGGGGTTCTCCGCGTCTCTGCAACCGCCTCTTAAGAAGAGTCCGTGATTATGCTCAGGTTATTGGTAAAGGTATAATTGATATTGATATTACACAGGATTCTTTAGCTAAAGTAGGTGTAGACAACCAAGGGCTTGATGATATGGACCGCAAGTACCTCTCGGCAATCATAAACTTGCATCAAGGAGGTCCGGCTGGGATTGAAGCCATAGCTGCAACCTTACGCGAGGATAGATTAACCCTAGAGGATGTTGTTGAACCGTTTTTGCTTAAGGAAGGATTTGTTGTTCGTTCCCCCAGAGGTAGAGTAGCTACGCAAATTTCCTACCAACACTTAAAACTCCCCTATAAGGGTCAGGATCAAGAAAAACTTTTTTAAAATGGTTGGCAAAGGCAGGCTTTGGACAAAGCAATTATTATTCTATTCAATTCACCTTATTCAGAGAGTAAAAGATGTTTAAAGTAGTGAATAAAGACACAGCCACTTATGCTCGGACAGGAGTTTTTAAAACCAGGGCTTGCGAAGTACATACTCCAGCTTTTTTCCCGGTTGCTACCCAAGCAACAGTTAAGGGACTTACCCAGCAGCAGCTTGGAGAGATAGACGTAGATGGCCTGTTGGTTAATGCTTATCATTTATTTTTGCGCCCGGGCACGGAAATAATAAAAAAGTGTGGCGGCTTGCATTCTTTTATGGGTTTTGATAAGACGATCATTACTGATAGTGGTGGATATCAGATTTTCAGTTTAGAGAGATTTCGTAAGGTTGATGATAACGGCGTAGAATTTCAATCCCACGTTGATGGTAGCACCTTCTTTTTGACTCCTGAGGAGGCGATTAGAATTCAGTTGGATTTAGGTTCAGATATCCTAGTTCCTTTAGATGAGTGCGTTAAATATCCTACTTCCGAGAAGGATGCTCGTAGGGCAATGAAGCGCAGTCTCAATTGGGCCGGGAGAGGCAAGGATTATTTCGATAAGCATAATGAAAATAACCGTATGTTTTGGGGGATTATCCAGGGATCTACCTACAAAGAGCTGCGTGGGGAGTGCATTGAAAAGCTCTTGCCTTTAGGCCTAAAAGGCTTATGCATAGGCGGTTTAAGTGTTGGCGAACCTCTGGATTTAAGGTATAATATGCTCTCTTTTATCCATGAAAATGTGCCTCAAGAGCAGCTGCGTTATTTCATGGGTTATGGCAAGCCCGGGGATATTCTCGAGGCAGTAAACTTAGGAGTCGATCTTTTTGATTGTGTTGTTCCTACGCGATTTGGACGTACCGGAACAGCTTTTACTAACCAGGGTGAAATTACTGTAAGAAATGCTGCTTACAGTCAGGATACTCAAGCCTTGGATAAGGAGTGTTCCTGTTACACCTGTCGTAACTTTTCACGGGCTTATTTACGGCACCTTATAAATGTGAAGGAGATGGCAGGAACCCAATTGGTTACTTATCATAATCTATTTTGGTATAAGAATTTTATGGTAAGAATCAGAGAAGCTATAAATGAAGGAAAATTCTCTGAGTTTAAGAAGGAGTCCCTAAATAGATTCAAAGAATCAGAAGATAATGATAATTGATGTAGTTACTATTTTTCCTAAGATGTTTTCTCCTGTCTTAGGTGAGTCAATGATTAAGAGGGCTCAAGAGAAAGGGCTAGTTAAGATAAATGTTCACAACCTTCGTAATTTTGCGTCTAAGCCACAGAGAAAGGTAGATGCCCCTTCTTACGGAGGAGGAGGAATGGTTTTTAGGCCCGAACCTTTATTCGGGGCAGTTGAGTCAATTTTAGGCTATAAGGTTTATCCAAAGAAAGAAAAGGATAAGAGTAAAAGAATAATTCTTCTTACTCCACAAGGGAAGACCTTAAACCAAAAAAAAGTAAAGAAGTTTTTAAATTTCGAACGACTAATTCTTCTTGCCCCACGTTATGAAGGCGTTGATGAGCGGATAAGGAAGAATTTAGCAGAAGAAGAAATTTCCTTAGGGGATTATATCTTAAGCGGCGGAGAGTTAGCATCAATGGTTTTCGTTGACTGCCTATGTCGTCTAATTCCCGGCGTGGTCTCTGATAAGGAGTCGATAAAAAAAGAGAGTTTTGAAGGCAAAGGCCTGGATTTTCCGCATTATACTAAACCGGCTGATTTCCGCGGTCTAGGGGTTCCTGAGGTGTTACTCTCAGGCAATCATCGAAAAGTAGAACAATGGCGGGAAGGCCAAGCCTTAGAGGCTACTAAAAAAAGAAGGCCGGATTTATTGAAGTGATCTTTTAGAATGGTAAGATTTTATAAAAGGAGGTAATCATGGATAAGCTAGCAATGGTCGAGAAAGAATTAAAACAAGCCCTAAAGAAGGAGTATCCCGAGTTTAGGCAGGGGGATGCTATTAAGGTCTACTACAAGATTAGGGAGAAGGATAAGATTAGGCTGCATCCTGTAGAAGGGGTTGTGATAAAGGTTCAAGGGGCAATGCATCGCAAATCTTTTACAGTCAGAAGAATAGCTTATGGAGAGGCTTACGGAGTAACCTTCCCTTATTATTCGCCAAACATTGAGAGAATAGAGATGGTAAAGAAAGGGCGCCGGAATCCACGAAGAAAGCGTTTGTATTACCTAAGAGGTAGAGTCGGTAAAAAAGCAACTCTAGCCTAATTGATCGGTTAAATATGGTGGTAGGGTTGGATGAGGCAGGCAGAGGACCATTAGCAGGAGTAGTAGTAGCCTGCGCCCTGCACTTAGCCAAGGAACCTCCTTTTGCTGTTAAGGATTCTAAAAAACTATCGGCGTCAATGCGCGAGGAGATATTTTCCTGGTTGACTTACAGTTCAGTCTTTGGTGTAGGCATTGCTACTAACCGTGAGATAGACAAAGTTAACATTTTAGAGGCAACTTTACTGGCTTTTAACCGGGCAGTAGGTGAGCTTTTAGAAAAATCTCCGAAGCTAAAGAAAGCAAAATTTATTGTCGATGGTAGTCATTTTCGCAGTGACCTGAAGCTAAACTATATTTGTCAGCCTAAGGCCGACACTTGTGTTAAAGAGGTCTCTTGTGCTTCTATTGTAGCTAAAGTAGTAAGAGATTACCTGATGAATTCAGTGGATTTCCTATATCCGCAGTGGAATTTTTCTCAACACAAGGGTTATCCTACAGCTGAGCACTTTTCTTTGATAGAAAGATATGCTTTAACACCTTTTCACCGTCGCAGTTTTTCTCCTTGCAAGAGTGGTTCGATTAAAAAGGGTTCTTAAATTACTTAAGGGTAAGGAATTTTAGGGGGTTTAATGAAGAATTATCGGACTAGCTTCAAAAAATATTTAGATGATTTAGGCAAGCGCCAGCCTTCTCCCGGTGGAGGAAGTGCGGTTGCTTTGGTTTTCTGCACCGGCCTTAGCCTGATTGAGAAAGCAATCAATTTTTCTTCTCCTGCCAAGTTCAAAAAACAATTAAAAAAACTACAAGCTTCACGTAAGAAGATCTACCCTAATATTGACAAGGATAGTCTTATTTTTGCCAAAATTATCAGTTCAAAAGGGCTCAAGAGAGCCCAATTTATAAGACAAAGTGAAAGTTTGATTATTGACTTAGGCCAAGCGGCTTTAAAAGTATTTTCTCTTGCTAAAGGGATAAAATCTGGTATAAAAAAGAGTATAATTAGTGACTTCAATATTGGATTGGAGTGCGCAAGAATAGCTCTCCTGGGTTGCGTTTTGAACCTAGAGGCAAATGAGAAAATGTTTGGGAAAAGAAGTAAATTTATTGGCCCTTTTAAGAAATCTTTAAAAAAATGGCGATAATTTTCGATGCCCAGAAGAAATATGATTCTTTGCTAGTTGAGATTAAGGCAAAGTTAGACGGTGGCCTTGAGTTATGCCTGGCCTCAGTAGCTATAGGCGGGGATGTTTCAGCTAAAAGCTATCGCTTGGCTCAGAAAAAGTTAGCTAAAGAAGTAGGTATAGAGTATCGCCCCATAGATTTAAAGTCAGACATTTCCTTTACCGAATTTAACTCCGAAATCGAGAAATTAAATAAAGATTTAAGCGTAACCGGTATTATTCTTAATAAGCCTTTTTCTCCCGAGTGGAATGATGCAGATGTGTTCATCTTGCTTGATGAAAATAAGGACATCGAAGGAATGCATCCGGCTAATCTGGGAAGATTTTTTCTTGCTCAACCACGATTTGTATCTCCGACAGTAAGAAGTGTTCAGGCGATGCTTGATGAAAGCGGAGTTATACTTCGCGGCAAAAAAGTAGCCCTAATAGGTTTTTCTCCTCTTATCGGTCGACCCTTAGCTTTGTGGCTCGGCAGCAAGTTTGCAACAGTAAGCATCACTCATATTGCGACATATGAGAACGAAGATCTTCCTTCTTATATTAAGAGTGCTGATATTGTAATTTCAGCCGTTGGTAAGCCCGGTCTTATACAGGGTAAGTGGATAAAAAAAGGAGCAATAGTTATTGATGTTGGAACCGGACATAGAAATAGCAAGATATCCGGCGATGTAGAATTTGATAAAGCTAAAAAAAGGGCAGCATTCATTACCCCGGTTCCCGGAGGAGTAGGCAAACTAACAACAATGTTTCTTTATGATAACTTAGTGAAAGCATATCAGTTAAGTTCAAAGAGTTAGCGTTACTATGGAAAACATCACTATTTTAGGTGCCGGTGTCTCAGGATTAGCTTTAATTGAAGAGATTAGAGCAAAAAACATTCCCTGTAATATTGCTTTGATAGATAAGTGTGCTTATTCTCATCCGGGAAGAGAGGCAATTCACTCTCCCGGTGATATTAGCAAAAGAATGGATATAGTTGAGTGGGCTAAGCAAAAGGAAGTTGAGTTTATTCCTGCCTGGGTTGAAAGAATCAACCCTCGGCGCCGCAAGATTTATTTTAAAGAAGGTGAGCCTAGGGATTTTGATAATTTAATTGTTGCCTCCGGTCTAAATTCGAAGAAATTGCCGGTTCAAGGCGAACACAGAGAAGGGTTTTTTTATCTTTCTGATATCGACCAGGTTAAGTTAAAGAATCTTCTAAGGATATCGGGTGAGGCTTGTGTTTACGTCTCTACTTGGTTGGGTTTGAGGCTAGCTATTGCATTAGTAGCTTTGGGAAAAGACGTAAAGATAGTAAGTGCTAATTTAGATTTTTTAGGAGAAGATAAAGAGAAAGCAGTTTCGGCTTTAGGCTCCAAGAACATCGGCCTATACCTAGATGCTTTTATTGAAGAAGCTGTAGGCGAAGGCGTGGTTAAAGCTGTTAAATTATCGCCTTTAATGGTTTTTTCTTCCCAGCTAGTTTTCATTGATAGTGGTTTTACACCAAACCTGAAGTTTTTTGAAGACGAGCTGGTAATCGAAGATAATTTCTTTACTAATTTTGAGGGAATTTACCTCTTAGGTGATGTAAACCGAAAGGATATAGATAGAGAAGTTTTTTTTAACTCTAATTATGAAGACGTCAAGAAACAGGCTCGAGTTTTTGCTGAATTTATTACAACTGGAGTGAAACCGGATTCTAATAGTCAGGGTAATATAGATAAAGAAAGAATAGTAAGTACTGAAGATATTTCTAAGGAGGTTGAATCATGGCAGAGTGGATTGGTATAGGAAAACGGGCACGTAGATGTTATGGGTTTGATGAGATTGCTCTTGCTCCGGGAAGGATTACTGTAAATCCCGAAGAGGTGGGTACAGCATGGAAATTGGGAGGTAAGAACTTTGCTGTTCCAATCCTGGCTGCGGCGATGGATGGAGTTGTCGGTGTTAAGTTTGCCATTGAGATGTCGCGCTTAGGAGGAGTCGCTGTCTTAAATTTAGATGGAGTCCAAACACGCTATGATAACCCTGATGAGGTCTTGGAGGAGATTTCCAAAGCTGGCCCCAAAGAGGCAACTAATTTAATTCAAAAAGTATATACTACTCCGATTAAGGAGAAGCTGATTGCTAAGAGAGTTGAGGAGATAAAAAAGGGTAAAGGGTATGCTGCGGTTAGCTGCATACCTCAGAATGCTGATAAGTTTGCTACGATTGCTGAGGATGCCGGAGCAGATTGCTTCATAGTCCAGTCTACTGTGATTACTGCCATACATCTCGCTACTAAGTATAAGCCTTTAGATTTGCATAAATTTTGTAAGCAGAGGAAAATTCCGGTAATTATCGGTAACTGTGTTATCTATGATGTTACTCTGGAGCTTCTTGAGACCGGTTGTTCCGGTATCTTAGTCGGTGTAGGTCCGGGAGCAGCCTGTACTACCAGAGGAGTTTTAGGAATCGGCGTTCCTCAGGTAACTTCTACTATTGATTGTTCAGCCGCCAGGGATTTTTTTCATAAAAAGACCGGAAAATACATCCCGATAATTACTGATGGCGGAATGAGTAGGGGTGGCGATGTTTGTAAAGCTTTTGCTTCCGGGGCTGATGCAGTAATGATTGGTTCAGCCTTTGCCAGAGCAAAAGAAGCGCCAGGAAGAGGATTCCATTGGGGTATGGCTACTTCCCACGGTAATTTACCTCGAGGTACAAGAATAAATGTAGGCGTAACCGGAAGCCTAAGTGAGATTCTCTTTGGACCGGCTACAGTTGATGACGGTTCTCAGAATTTAATCGGTGCTCTCAATACTTCTATGGGCTCTTTAGGTGCTAAAACGATTAAAGATATGCATTTTGTCGAGATGATCATTGCCCCTTCTATCCAGACTGAAGGAAAAGTTTTCCAAGCTGCCCAGAGAGTAGGGATGGGGAAGTAGTAAGAGTAAAGGTTAAAAAAGAGGAAAAGGATTGAAGAAAGATACAATTTTAATTCTTGATTTTGGGTCTCAATATACCCAGCTTATTGCCCGCCGGATAAGAGAGTTAAAAGTCTTTAGTGTTATTGAACCCTGTACCATAGCTACAAGTAAGATAAAGAAGATTAATCCCAAGGCGATAATCCTCTCCGGAGGCCCGCATAGTGTTTATGAGAAAAAAGCCCCTGCCTTAAGAGAAGAAATTCTACAATTAGGTATACCAATCTTAGGTATTTGCTATGGAATGCAGATTTTAGTAAAAACCTTAAAGGGAAGAGTCCGTGAGGGAAAGCGCAGAGAGTATGGAAGGGCTAAGATGTGCATTGATGGCCACCAGGATTTATTCTTCTCCCTCCCGGCAAATATTGTCTCTTGGATGAGCCATACTGATCAGGTTGTAAGCCTTCCTTCTGATTTTAAGTTACTGGCCCATACTAGAAATACCCAGTTTGCAGCTATTGGCAATAGCAAAAAGAAAATTTACGGAGTACAATTTCACCCTGAAGTTGTTCATACTGAACTGGGCATACAGATACTCTCCAATTTTTTATTTAGAATTACTGGTTGTTCTTCCAACTGGCAGTTAGAAGACTTTATCTCTGAACAAATAAAGGGGATAAGGAAGAAGGTGGGCAAAACAAATGTTATTTTAGGTTTAAGCGGAGGGGTCGATTCATCGACTGCCGCGGTCTTGCTTCAAAAAGCCCTGGGAAAGAAGCTAAAGTGTATTTTTGTTAATAATGGAGTCTTAAGAAAGGGTGAGGCCAGAAAGGTAATAAGGGTTTTCAGGGATTATTTCAAAATCGATCTGCATTATGTCGATGCTTCTAAATTATTCTTAACTAAGCTAAAGGGTGTTGTTGATCCTGAGAAGAAACGTAAGATAATCGGCCATGAATTTATAAAGGTATTTGAGACCGAAGCTAAGAAGATTAAAAATGTAAAGTTTCTTGTTCAGGGGACATTGTATCCTGATGTAATCGAGTCAGTATCCTTTTTTGGCGGCCCCAGCGCTTGTATAAAGTCACATCATAATGTAGGCGGTTTGCCGAAAGAGATGAAGCTAAAGCTGATTGAGCCCTTTCGCCAACTGTTTAAAGATGAGGTTAGAGGGGTTGCAAAAATACTCAAAATGCCGGCAACAATAATTGGCCGTCATCCTTTTCCCGGGCCGGGCTTGGCAGTAAGAATAATCGGTGAAGTTAATGCTAAACAACTTAAGATTTTACGTGAAGCCGATGATATTTTTATAAAAGTAATAAAGAAGAATAATATTTATAATGATATTTGGCAGGCTTTTTGCGTCTTACTGCCGCTTAAGACAGTAGGGGTGATGGGAGATAAGAGAACTTATGAGTATGTATTAGCAATACGCGCAGTCAACAGCCTTGACGGAATGACTGCTGATTGGTCTAAGATACCTTATCCGGTTCTTAATGAGATCTCTAATTCGATTATAAACAAAGTAAGAGGAATAAATAGAGTCGTTTTCGACATAAGCTCTAAACCCCCGGCAACGATTGAGTGGGAGTAGAATCTAACTTTTAAAATAATATTATGGTCCACGCTGATTTTGTACACCTTCATGTACATACCCAATATAGCCTCTTAGATGGAGCTTGTCTATTGGACAGGTTAGTCGAGAAGGCTGCTTTCTGTAAACTTCCGGCTTTAGCCGTTACTGATCATGGCAATATCTTCGGAGCGATAAAATTCTATAATCTCTGCATGAAGAATGGGATAAAGCCGATCATTGGCTGCGAAGTTTATGTGACTAGCGGTTCACGCTTTGATAAAGATTATAAGCCCAATGGTGATAGCAACCATCACCTTATTCTTCTAGCTAAAGATCAGCAAGGATATGCTAATCTTATTAAGCTGGTTAGCTTAGCCCATTTAGAGGGTTTCTATTATAAACCGCGGGTGGATAAAGAGCTTCTTAGTGAGCTTGGCAAAGGGTTGATTGCCTCTAGTGCCTGCCTTAAAGGAGAAATTCCTTCAGCGATTATCTCCGGGGATGTAAACAAGGCCACTAAGTTAGCCGATGAGTATTTAAATATCTTTGGTAAGGGAAATTTCTATCTTGAGGTTATGGAGAACGGCTTGGATGAGCAGAGAGTGGTGAATACCCAACTAATTAGAATTTCTAAAGATTTGGATATTCCTCTGGTTGCTACCAATGATATCCACTATCTAGAAAAAGAAGAATCATTTGCTCACGAGGCCTTATTAGCTATTCAGACTCAAACTACTCTTGATGACCCTAACCGTTTTAGATTCAATAGTGATTCTTTTTACTTTCGTACCCCAGCTGAGATGAAGGAAATTTTTAAAGAAATTCCCCAGAGTATGAGGAGTACTATTGAGATTACTCAGAAGTGCAATCTCACTATGGATTTTTCCCAAATACACCTGCCGCATTTTCCTTTGCCTAAAGAGATAAATGATGATGACTATTTACGAAGTATTTGCCAGGAGAATTTAAAAAGCCGCTATCCTAAGCTAGGCAAAGCTGTTACCGAAAGGCTAGATTATGAGTTAGGTGTGATTAAAAAAACTGGTTTCTCTAGTTACTTCTTAATAATCTGGGATTTAGTAAAATTCGCTAAAGAGAACCATATCCCGGTAGGTCCCGGTCGTGGGAGTGCTGCCGGGAGTATTGTCAGTTATATCCTTCATATTACTGATGTAGACCCTTTAAGCTATGATCTTCTTTTCGAAAGGTTTCTAAACCCGGCACGTATCTCTATGCCTGACATTGACATTGATTTCTGTTATGAAAAAAGAGCTGAAGTTCTAGAGTATGTGGCTAAGCGGTACGGCAAGGATAATGTTGCCCAGATAATTACCTTTGGAACAATGTTAGCCCGGGCAGTTATTAGGGACGTTGGTAGGGTTATGAGCTTTAACTATGCTGAGGTGGACAAAATCGCCAAAATGATTCCTTATGGTGCGGGACAACATATTGATTTAAGACGGGCTTTATCTCTGAATCCGGAACTAAATGACATTTATGATTCCGATGATAGGATTAAGCGCCTTATTGATGTAGCTATGCAGCTGGAAGGGCTTTCGCGTCATGCCTCTACTCATGCTGCCGGAGTGGTTATTTCTGATAAGCCACTGGTAGATAGGGTTCCTTTAATCAGAGGTTCTGAGGGTGAAGCTGTTACTGGTTTTGATATGGGGTCTCTGGAAAAGACCGGCTTGCTTAAGATGGATTTTCTAGGTTTAAAGACCCTTACCGTGATAGATGAGACCGTAAAGATTATCAAGAGAACCAGGGAAGTAGATTTAGACATTACCACAATTCCTCTTAATGACAGAAAGACTTTTTCTCTTTTAGCTAGAGGTAATACTATCGGTGTTTTTCAATTGGAAAGTAGAGGGATGCGGGATATTTTAAAGAAGATAAATCCTACTAAGTTTGAGGATTTAATTGCTGTCTTGGCTCTCTATCGTCCCGGGCCTTTGGGCAGCGGCATGGTTGATGATTTTATTAATCGCAAGCAAGGCAAGAAGAGCATTGCCTATATCCATCCCAAACTAGAGTCAATTTTAAAGAAGACCTACGGAATAATCCTTTATCAGGAACAGATTATGCAAATAGTCGCTAAACTGGCCGGTTTTGATATGGCTCGAGCCGATTTATTAAGAAAATCTATCGGGAAGAAGATTCCTGAGATCATGGAAGAACAAAGGCACTTATTTTTAGATGGCTGCGGTAAGAATAATATTTCAGTAAATATAGCCAGCCAGATATTTGATTTGATTGACTACTTCTCAGGTTATGGATTTAATAAATCACACAGCACTGCTTATGCCCTAATCTCTTACCGAACAGCATATTTAAAAGCTAATTATTCGATAGAGTTTATGGCTGCTCTCCTGACCAGCGAGCGTAATAATACTGATAAAATCGTAGAGTATGTTAATGAATCGGGCCGGATGAAGATCGAGGTTCTTCCTCCGGATATAAATACCAGTTTTACTAATTTTACAGTAACTGATGATCGGAATATACGGTTTGGATTGATGGCTATTAAAAATGTAGGCAAGGCTGCTTTAGAAAATATTATTGAAACTAGAAAAGGAGATAAATTTGAGAGTATTTTTGATTTCTCTCGACGGGTAGATTCACGGGTAGTGAATAAAAAGGTCGTCGAAAGTCTTATAAAGTCCGGAGCAATGGATAGTTTTAACCTCCGGCGCGCTCAAATGGTAGCTATTCTCGATAAAATACTAAATAAGAACATAAAAAAAGAAGACCCTTCTCAATTAAGGCTCTTTTCGACCCCGGTTGATGAGAGTGTTCCTGATATTGAAGAGTGGCCGCTTTTGCAGATATTAAATTTCGAGAAGTCTCTTTTAGGAATATATTTAACTGGTCATCCTTTAAGTTCTTACTCCAGCCTGGTTAATCACTTACAGCGCGAGAAGATAGCTCATCTTTGGGAACATCCCAAGGTAGGAGAGGTTATGATTTGTGGAGTGGTAGAGAAGGTAAAAAATATCACTACTCGAAGAAAAGGCCAGCGGATGGCAATCTTAAAGCTAGAGGATGAGACTGCCAATATTGAAGTTTTTGTTTTTCCGCGTCTTTTTGAGGAGTGTGGATTCTACCTTAGGGAGAAAACTATATTAGTGATAAAGGGAAAATGTGAGGCTAAAGATAAGGTCCCTAAGATATTAGCTTCTCAGGTTATTCCGGTAGAGAAGGTTAGCGACTATGTTAAGAGTGCAAATATCTCTTTGGAAAATAACGGTATTTCTTTAAATAACTTAAAGAGTGTTTTTCTTGGCAACAAAGGAGAGACTCCAGTCTTCTTTTCGTTCAGGAATTCCAAGCTTCATGGAGTCAAGGTTAAGTCCGGTAGTAAGTTCTGTATCGCCTTGGACGAGAAGGCCTTGAAGGAAATAGGTACGGCAGTAGGGGAGGGAAACTTGTCCTTGACACTTTAATTTGGCGGTGATAGACTTAAAATATGAGAAAGAGAGATATAGTTCTAAAAATTAGCCAGGACACCCAGATAAAGCAGGTCGTGGTTAAAGAGGTTGTACAACGGACATTTGATGCTATATACGAGTCTTTAAAGGCTGGCAAAAGAATCGAACTTAGGAATTTTGGGGTATTTCAGGTTAAAAAGAGAAAAAAAAGAATTGGCAGAAATCCCAAAACTGGCGAAGTCGTGCCTGTTCCTGAGAGACGTACCGTTGTTTTTAAGCCTGGCCTGGAGATGAAGAAGAACATAAAATAGCCTCAGCTGTTTAGGATGAACCCCATCTTCCCCTTAAAGCTAACTCGCCTAAAATTAACAGGAGGAAATGTAGAGTGAAAAAGATTTACTCTAGTATTCGTGGAATGTCTGACCTTGATCCTTGTAGTAGCTTAGCCTTTGGAGAAATAACCGAGAAGGCAAAAGGTATTTTCAAAGTTTTTAACTATAAAGAGATCATCCTGCCTATTTTGGAGGAGAAGGATTTATTTATCGAAGGTGTAGGCGAAGCCACTGATATCGTAGAGCGGCAGATGTTTAAAATTGAAGGCAAGGATATAGTACTTCGCCCTGAAGGAACAGCTCAGGTAATAAGGTATTACCTTCAAAATTCACTTTATAAGAGTAGTGATTTTCATAAGTTTTTTTATAGCGGAGCGATGTTTCGAGGAGAGAGGCCTCAGAAGGGGAGGTTGCGTCAATTTCATCATCTGGGAGCTGAAGCTATAGGTTCAGATAGTTTTCATCTTGATGCTGAGATGATTGCTCTGGCTCTAGAGATTTTAGATAAGGTTGGTATTGGCAGGAAAGAGCTTAAGATAAATACTCTTGGTTGCCTCGAGGATAAGGTAAAGTTTTCTCAATACCTTAAGGAAAACTTAGCTTCCAGAAAGAATAAGCTCTGTGATGATTGTCAGAAGAGATTAGAGAAGAATCCTTTAAGAGTTTTAGATTGCAAGAAAGAACAATGCTGGAAACAAGTCATTGCCTCAAACCTAGAAAAAGAGCATATTTGCAGTGCTTGCCAGAGTAAATTCAAAAGTTTGCTTGCATTACTTGGTGATTTAGGCATTAAGTATACTTATTCTCCATATATGGTTAGAGGCCTTGATTACTATACTAATACTGTTTTTGAGATTGTTTCAGAAAAATTAGGTTCCCAAGATGCAATTGGTGCCGGCGGCAGGTATAATAATTTGATTAAATGTCTTGGCGGTCCGGATATCCCGGCTATAGGTTTTGCTTTGGGTCTAGAAAGAATACTTCTTAGCTTGGGAGAAGGGAGAAAAGAAGAAAAATTAGATGTTTTCATAGCCGTAACTAATCAAGAGCTTCTTACTTTGGGAGTTGCTATTTTGAACCAGCTAAGGGCCGAGGGGTTATCTTGTGACCTTGATTATTGTGCTAAGTCTTTAAAAGGTCAGATGCGTTCTGCCCAGAAAAAAGGTTCGCGGGTGGTAGTGATCTTAGGTGAGGATGAAGTAAGGGAGAATGCATTGCTCATTAAAGATATGGATAATTCTACTCAGGAGAAGATAAAGAGAGAGGATCTGGTTTTAGAGGTAAAAAAACTAATTAAAGTTTAAGGAGCAGTGACTAATGTTAAGAACACATACTTGTGGTGAGTTGACAGAGGAAAGGATAGGCGAAGAAGTAACTTTGTGTGGTTGGGTAGATTCACGCCGCGATCACGGTAAACTTATTTTCATTGATTTAAGAGATAGATACGGGCTTACCCAGATAATTTTCTTGCCTAAGCCAAATGCAGCTACTTACGAGTTGGCAAAAAAGTTAAGAAATGAAGACGTAGTAAAGATTAAAGGTGTAGTTAACCGCCGGCCGAAGAAGACTGAAAACCCTAAGCTTTCCACAGGCCTTATCGAAATTGAGGCCCAAGAATTAGATATTTTGAGCCCGGCCCAAGACTTGCCATTTAACGTTGAGGATGATATAGAGGTTGGCGAAGAAATCCGTTTAACCCATCGCTATCTTGATTTAAGAAGAGCTCCGGTTTATCAGAAATTAATCTTACGCCATAAGTTAAACCAGGGTTTTAGAGATTTCCTTAACTCGCAAGAGTTTTTAGAGATAGAGACTCCTTTTCTTACTAAGTCTACACCCGAAGGAGCCCGGGATTATCTGGTTCCTTCAAGGCTACAGCCGAATAAGTTTTATGCCCTGCCCCAATCACCGCAGCTTTTTAAGCAGATTCTAATGGTTAGTGGTATAGATAAATACTACCAGATTGTACGTTGTTTTCGTGATGAGGATTTGCGACGCGACCGGCAACCAGAATTTACCCAGTTGGATATGGAGTTATCTTTTCTCGGGGAAGAAGATATTTATTCTTTAGTCGAGAATATGATGGCAGAAGTTTTTTCTAAATGCTTAGGAGTAAAACTAAAAACACCTTTTCTGCGCCTAAGTCATAAAGAGGCTATAAGCAAGTATAAAACAGATAAGCCCGATGTTGGCCAGGGAGATTATCGTTTTCTCTGGGTAACTGATTTTCCTTTGTTTGAATATAATAAGGATGATAAACGGTGGCAATCTTGCCATCACCCGTTTACATCTCCCCGAGAAGAGGATATTCCTAATTTAGAAAAGGGGGATTTATCCAAGATAAAAGCCCGTTCTTACGATCTAGTTTTAAATGGGGCAGAGATTGCTAGTGGTTCGATAAGGATTCACTCTGCTCTCTTGCAGGAGGAGATCTTTAAGATCCTGGGTATATCCAAGGAAGAGGCTGAGAGGAAGTTTGGATTTCTCCTGCGTTCATTCAAGTATGGCGTTCCGCCTCATGGCGGGATTGCGTTTGGTCTTGATAGGATATATGCTATAATAAGTGGTTCTGAGAGCATCCGGGATGTAATTGCTTTTCCTAAAACTCAGAAAGGGAGCTGTCTTCTTAGCGATGCACCTTCTTGTATTAAGGAGAGCCAGCTAAAAGACTTATATTTGAAATTAATAGAGGAAGAAGAGTAAGGGAGAAAAAAGAGGGGGTAGCGATGAGGAAGTTATGGTTTTTAATCGGCGTTATTATTTTAAGCGGTTGTTTAACAACGAGAACTTATACTAGGCAAGAACCTCGCAAAGACCTTGAAATTGAAGGAAACCAAGGCTGTTTATCCGGAGAGTGTGAACAGGAGGTTAGAGAGAATAGATTGGGAGATACCCGTACAGTATCGGTGGTTGAGGTAGAGTTCGGTCCCGGCGAGATTAAAGAAGGCAAAGTGTGGGAAAGGATAGTTAAGGAAGAAGCAGTAGAGGCAAAGGCTGAGCTTGAGGAAATAGAAGTTGTTGAGGTAGCTCTAGAAGAAGAGCCAGCAGAGATTGAGAAAATGGAAACTCAATACTATGTAGTCCAGAAGAAGGATACCTTGCAGAAGATTTCCTATAAGTTTTACGGAACAACAAGAAGGTGGGGTTTTATTTACGCGGCCAACAGAGATGTATTGAAGAGTCCTGACAGGCTGTATCCAGGTGTTACAATAAAAATCCTTCCTTTAGATTAATATAAGGAAGAATAATCCAAGCTTATGAAAATTTCTATAGCCGGAAAAGGAGTTAGCCCTAGCAATTTATTTATCGGTTTGGTATTTTTTGCTATCATAGGTTTTATTTTCATCATCTACGCTATAGATCTCTCTCTTCTGATTATAGCTTTGATTCTCTTTATTTATGCTAAGTTTGTCAGAAGATTAGATAACATGCCTTCCTACGTAGACCTCTCGATCTTAGGGGCAATAGCAATCCTGGTACCTCTTCTAACTACAGTTACTTTCAAAATATCCGGATATGGAATCGCTGCTATTGGCTTTGTGATGCTGATCACCCTTTTGTTTAACAACTTAGAGTTTTCTTTTCTTTTTGCTTGCTTCATTTCATTTCTAAGCGCGAGTATAGATGGCGGTAACTTTAACGTAGGGGTCAGCCTTTTCGCCGGTTCCTTAATTGCCGGGATGTTGGCCTATCGAGTTAGGAGGAGATTCCAGGTAATCCAGGCTGGTTTTTTTGCCGGGCTGATACAATTCATTGTGGCTTTTCTTATGGAGAGGGAGCAAAGTTTCTTTGTCCTCTCGGGCCTAGATTTCAATCTATTGAAACTCTGCCTTTTGAATGGAGTTATATCTTCTTTTATCGTATTAGGAGTCTTACCGGTTTTTGAGTATGTATTTAAGGTCGTTACCAATATTTCACTCCTTGAGTTATCTGACTTTAACCATCCTTTATTACGTCAGTTAATTCTTGAAGCTCCCGGGACCTACCAACATTCATTGGTGGTGGCTAATTTAAGTGAGGCAGCCGCAGAGTCAATTGGCGCTAACTCTCTTCTAGCTCGGGTAGGTGCTTATTATCATGACATCGGTAAGATGATCAAGCCTGATTACTTTGTCGAGAATTTAGTAAACTATAGAGACGTGCATAAGAATTTAAAACCATCAATGAGCAGGTTAATCATCTTTAACCATGTAAAGGATGGGGTAGATGTGGCATCTAAGCACCACCTTAATCCTAAGATAATTGATTTCATATCTCAGCACCATGGTCGGACCCTGGTCTATTACTTCTATCAACGAGCGAAAGAATTGGAGCCCGAAGGTAAACACGAAGAAGAATATCGTTACCCCGGGCCTAAGCCTCAGATTAAAGAGATAGCCATTGTGGCTTTAGCTGATACTATTGAGGCTTTATCAAGGACTCTTGAGGAGCCTAACCCTTCAAGGATAGAGGAGATGGTTCGTGAGGTAGCTAAGAAGAGATTTATGGAAGGGGAGTTAGACGAAAGTAACCTCACCTTAAAGGAGCTGGAGAAAATCACACAAAGTTTTATCCGTATTTTAAATGCCATTTTTCATACCCGCGTAAATTACCCTAAGGATGATAATAATAGAGCTAACAAATCAGCAAAAAATAAAGAGAGTAAACCTTAAGCAACTACATAAATACTTAAAGAAGATACTCGTCTTTCTCAATATCCACTCTAAAGAACTATCAATTCTTTTATGCGATAACGCCCTGATAAAGAAACTGAACAAAAAATACTTCAAAAAGTCTGCAGTTACTGATGTCATAGCCTTCCCCTTAGCTGACAAGCTAGAACCTGATTATTTAGGCGAAGTGGTAGTTTCAGTGGAAGAGGCTGTGAGGGTAGCTAAAAAATTAGGCTGTAAGTGGCAAGATGAGTTGAGGCTCTACCTAATCCATGGTATTTTGCATTTAGTAGGATATGACGATCGCACTAGGCTCAAGAAAGCGGACATGGAGAAAGAGCAGGAGAGGATTTTAAACAATATCTCTAAAAGGGTAAGTTATTTCGATGATTGAAAAAGATGTAGGGTTTGTTTTAAAGCGATATAATTTTCGGGAAACAAGTCTCATTACTACTCTTTATACCTCTCGTTTTGGTAAGATAAGGGGTATCTTCAAGGGTTTTTATAGTTCCAAGAAGGAGTTTTCGTCTTCTTTAGATATATTTACTCTTAATGAGTTTATTTTTTACCCTAAAAAGAGTGAAATCTGGCTTATTTCCCAGGCCGACTTAGTCTCAGACTTTTCTTGCCTAAGCAAAGACTTATCAAAGGCTAAAGCAGGTGCACTCCTGTTTAATCTTCTAGATAAGACAATGCCTTTATGGGATCAAAATATCCAAATTTTTAATCTGACCAAAGATTGCTTAGATTCTTTAAGCCAGGAACAGGCTTTTAAGATACTCTATGTATTTTTAATAAAGTTTTTAAGTCTGGCCGGATTTAAGCCGGAGTTTAACCATTGCCTAAAGTGTCAGCGGACCCTTGATGATGAGTTTTCTTTTAGCGTAGCTAAAGGAGGGCTTATTTGTAAAGTTTGCCGGCCCAGTATAGCCGATGCTAAGCGAATTACCAAGCAAGCCTGCCGCTCTTTACTTTATATCCAGAAGAGTGATTTTTCTCTTATCAGTCGGCTTAAAGTCACTAGAGCTTGCGAGGAGGAAATTTTTTATATCTTAGGAAGGTTTCTCGCTTACCACTTTGATTTTAATGATTTAATTAATTCTGATTTTTTTCCGGCTTCTGCCCAGCTAGTTTCTCAATATTAATTGTAGGATTATTGGTAAATTTGATATAATATTTCCATGATTTATGAAGACAGAAAAACCTCTTCAATAGAGAAGAAAGCAAAGAAAATTACGGCCAAGATTTCTTGGCCAAAGGATTTAGACCCCTCGGTTTTGCAGACTATTGCCTACCAATATCCTAAAAGTAAGATTACAACCGAGTTGACTACCGATGAGTTTACTTGCTTGTGTCCTTTTTCCGGTCTTCCTGATTTTGCTAATCTTACTATAAAATATACTCCTAATCGCAAGCTCATCGAGCTTAAATCTTTGAAGTATTACCTTTATTCATTTCGAAATGTGAAGATTTACAACGAACACGTCGTAAACAGAATTCTCCAAGATTTAAAAAAGGTATTAAAACCTTACCAGATTTCGGTGGTTGGAGAATTTACTTCTCGAGGCGGAGTAAAAAACAAAGCCACCGCTTCTTATAAAAAAAATCGATAAAAAAGGTCAAAAAGCAATGAGTAAGAAAGTAGCAAGTTTAATTGTGGTATTAGTTTTTGCCTCTATTCTTATCGGTATAGGTTGTACTCGACCTTTATCCAAGAGGAAATTTATAATCTCAGGTACTTATTTGGAGGTGAGTTCGCCTGATAAAAGAGCGGCAAAGATCGTCTATAAAGAATTCAGGCGTCTAGATAAGATCTTTAATATATACGATAAGGGGTCCGAGCTTTCTCACCTAAACAGAACTTTCAATAAGCCGTTTAAAGCCTCGGGTGAGTTAATAGAACTATTAGAGCTTAGCGAGGATATCTATGATTTAAGCCAAGGAGTTTTTGATGTAACCTACGGCTCTCTCTATAAATTCTGGAAGGAGTTAATCAGAGGGGGTAAGGTAAATAAATTTCCTGATCCTGAAGCTATAGCTAAGATAAAGCAAGCTGGAGGAATCAGGGCAATAGAAGTAGATTCTAAGAAGGGAATAGTAATAATAAGAAAAAAGGGATTAACTATTGATTTAAGCGGGATTGCCAAGGGGTATATGGTAGATAAGGCGATTTCGCAGCTGAAGAAAAAAGGTATAAGCAATGCTTTGATTAATGCTGGTGGAGATATTTATTGTTTAGGCACGAATTCCGGAAGTCCTTGGGAGGTAGGCCTGCAAGACCCTAAGATTCCGGCAGAAATGTTAGGAGTAGAACCGTTAATTAATCAGGCGATTGCTACTTCAGGAGGATACGAGCAGTTTTTTACTTTTAACGGCAAGAAGTATTCACATTTAGTTGATCCCCGTAGCGGATATCCGGTAGAGAATGACCTTATTAGCGTGAGCGTAATCAGCAAAAATTGCACTACTGCTGATGGTCTGGCTACTACTTTTTCGATTCTTGGTTTAGAGGGAGTAAAGAAATTTCTCTCCAAGAATCCTTCGATAATAAAAGTGTTTTTAGTTCGTTCTATCGGTGGAGATAAAAAAATACATATTTTTAAATAAAATGAAAATGAGAAAGGTAAGTGTAGAAGATATTAGAAAAAGAAAAGGCAGAGTTAAGGTAACCATGCTTACCTGTTATGATTATTCCTTTGCCAGGATTTTAGATGATTCCGGTATTGATATAATTTTGGTCGGGGATTCTTTAGCTAATGTAGTTTTAGGACTCAAAGAGACCCGCAAGCTGGCTCTAAGTGAGATGCTTAATCATACTCAGGCTGTAGCCAGAGGTAGCAAGAGGGCATTAGTGGTAGCTGATATGCCTTATACAGCTTATCAAAGAAATCCTAAAAAGTGCGTTGACTCTGCTTCTAAATTTATAAGCCGTGGTGCTCGGGCAGTAAAGGTGGAGTGGTTCAAAGATTGCCAATATGTGGTTAGCAAGCTAATTAAGAATAAGATACCGGTTATGGGGCACATTGGTCTCACCCCTCAAACCGCGCATCTTTTAGGTGGCTATAAGGTCCAGGGCAAGGATGAGCAGGGAGCACTTAATCTAATCAAGCAGGCTAAACTGCTCCAAGATTTAGGGGTATTCAGCCTAGTTTTAGAGTGTATTCCTTACTTATTGGCTAAGCGTATTACCAAGAGTTTAAAAATTCCGACCATTGGTATTGGTGCAGGAAAATACTGCGATGGCCAGGTCTTGGTTACCTATGATTTTCTCGGCCTTTATAAGGAAAGAAAGCCTAAATTCGTAAGGGTTTATAAAGATCTTTCCCGAGATATCGCCAAAGCTACCAGCCTTTTTATCCAGGATGTAAAAAAGGGCAAATTTCCAACCAGGCTTGAGAGTTTTTCGAAAATCAAGAAAAAATAGCCTATTTCAATTGACTCTCTGGTGATGTTTTGATAATATGTATGCTCTTAGCGATAGGGTATTTGTGAGAGGTAAAAGGAGTTAAACAAGGAGGCCTATGGTAGAGCGGTATACACCTAGTGAAATCGGTAAGATCTGGAGTGATGACGAGAAGTTCAAACGCTTCCTAAAAATTGAAGCTTTACTCTGTGAAGCTCTAGAAAAGGCAAAGAAAATACCCCGAGGCGTAAGCAAGGCCTTTGATAATGTAAAGATTTCCCCTCAGAAAATAAGAAAGATTGAAGAGAAGACCCACCATGATATCATTGCTTTCCTTAAACATATCTCCGGCCAGCTTAAAGATAAAGCCCAGTATTTGCACATAGGTTTGACCTCGTCTGACCTTCTCGATACAACTTTAGCTTGGCAGATAAAAGATGCTACCAAGATTATCTTAAGGGATCTTGATTTAGTTTTAAGCGAGGTTAAGAAGAAGGCGGCCAAGTATAAAGATACCATTTGTATGGCCCGGACTCACGGTGTCCATGCTGAAATCTATAGTTTTGGTCTTAAATTTTTATATCTTTACAATGATTTAAACCAAGAGCGTAAGATTCTAACTGAAAGCTTAAATTACGTTGCCTGCGGTAAGGTCTCAGGCGCAGTAGGAACATTTGCTTACTTTCAACCCAAGGTTGAAGATTATATCTGTAAGAAAATCGGTATAAATAGAGCTAATATTTCTACACAGATAGTCTCACGGGAGAGAATTGCTTATTATTTATTTATTCTTTCTTTAATCGGTTCCACCATAGAACGTTTTGCTACTGAGCTTAGGCACTTGCACCGTAGTGAAGTTGATGAAGTAAAAGAGCCCTTTTATAAGGGACAGAAAGGTTCAAGTGCTATGCCTCATAAGCAAAATCCTATCATTTGTGAAAGACTTTGCGGTTTAGCCAGGCTTCTGCGGGCTAATGTAACGGTTGCTTCAGAGAATATAAATCTCTGGCATGAGAGGGACATATCTCATTCATCAGCTGAAAGAGTTATTATCCCTGATTCAACAATTGCTGTGGATTATAGTCTGCAAAAGTTTAGACAAGTAATTAAAAATCTAAAGGTTAAGCCCAAAAATATGCTGAAGAATATCGAACTCAATCGCGGTATTGTTTATTCACAGAAGATACTTATCAAGCTTATGGAGAAGGGCCTATCGCGAATGAAAGCTTATGATATTGTTCAAAAAGTGGCTCTAGGAGTTATAAATAAGGGTTCAAATTTTAGAGATGAAGCTATAGCTTCCAGAGAAATAAAAAAGTTTTTGAAGAAAGCAGAGGTCGAAGCGATTTTCAATCCTTATACCTACTTAGCTAACATAGATAAGATTTACAAAAGGTTTAAATTATCCTAATTCCCTTCCTTTTTTTATAAGATGATTTGGAGAATAGACGTATTTTCTAAGAAGAAAGAATTTTGTCCGAAAATTTCTTCGCAGATAAGAGATTTGGGCATAGAGGAGTCAACTCAGGTCTATTCCAAGAAGGTTTATCTTATAGACGCCGACCTTAAACTCCAAGATATAGAAAGAATTGCCAGTGAACTATTAATCGATCCGGTAATAGAAGAATATTCTTTAACTAAAGGGATATTCGAAAAACCCCCGACCCCTAATCAAATATTAATAACTTACAATCCCGGTGTCTGTGATTCAGTAGCTCTGTCTTTAGAGAAGGCCATAAGGGATCTCTCCCTAAGCGTCAAAAAAGCAAGAATAGCTAAATTCTATGAGTTCCAAGGTCTAAGCCAGGAGAGAATAGACTACTTAGCGCCGAAAATACTCTTTAACCCCTTGATTGAACATATATTGGACTACCAAACGGCTAAAGATATTGATACTCTTGATGAGTTTGCTGGAAAAGATTATAAGTTTGAATTAGTAAAGGTAGACATTCTTAACGCAAATGATAATAATCTTATCGAAATATCGAATAAGGGGTGTTTGTCCTTAAGCCTTGATGAGATGAAGATAATTCAGAATTATTTTGAAAACTTGGGTAGAAACCCTACTGATTGCGAGTTAGAAACTATAGCTACCCTTTGGTCAGAGCACTGTGCTCATAAAACTTTTCGGGGAGTTATCGAATATGAAGAGAGAGACCAAAATAATAATTTGATTAAGAAGGAGACGATCGATAATCTTCTTAAATCAACTGTATTCAAAGCTACCAAAGAGATAAATTCTCCTGGCTGTGTATCAGTATTTGCTGATAACTCAGGAGTAGTAGAGTTTGACGATAAGTATAATATTTGTTTTAAAGTAGAGACTCATAATCATCCCTCAAGCCTTGAACCTTATGGCGGAGCATCAACCGGTATCGGTGGAGTTATCAGGGATATCCTAGGTACCGGCTGCGGGGCTAAGCCTTTTGGATCTATTGATGTATTTTGTTTCTCACCCTGGGATATAGCTCATGATAATTTGCCTAAAGGCTTGCTTCATCCCAAACGAATAATAAAGGGCGTTATAAAAGGAGTAAGAGACTATGGTAACCGGATGGGGATTCCTACTGTAGCCGGAGCGGTTCTTTTTGATCAGAGGTTTTTGGGCAACCCTTTAGTTTATTGCGGAACTTTAGGTATCCTGCCTAAGGAAAAGTCCTTTAAGCATCCTAAGCCGGGAGATTTGGTTATTCTTTGTGGGGCAAGAACTGGCCGTGATGGTATTCACGGAGCAACATTTTCTTCCAAAGAGCTCGACGAGCATACAGTTAACTTAACTAGTGCTGTCCAAGTTGGGAATCCTATTGAGGAGAAGAAACTAACCGAAGCAATTTTACGAGCCCGTGATAAAGATTTATTTAATGCGATAACTGATTGCGGTGCCGGAGGAATCTCCAGCGCTATAACTGAGTTAGCTGAAGAGTGTGGTGTTGAAGTGGACTTAGAAAAGGTCCCTTTAAAGTATCGGGGCCTAAGCTATACTGAAATCTGGATATCTGAATCGCAAGAGAGAATGGTTTTTTTCACCTCAGAGAGTAATCTAGAAAAATTAAAGCAAATATTTAACGAAGAGGATGTAGAGCTTAGCGTGGTCGGTAAAGTTACTGATAATAAAAAGTTAGTACTTTGCTATCAAGGTAATAAAGTCAGTGAACTGGATATGGATTTCATATTTAACTTACCGCGAATCGAGAAAAAGGGAGTCTGGATAGAAAAGGGAGAGTTGCCTCATAAATTAAAAGAAAAGGGTAATTATAACGAGGATTTTAAAGCTATGCTCTCTGCTGCTAATGTTGCTTGTAAGGACTGGGTTCTGCGCGAGTATGACCATGAGGTCCAGGCTGGTTCAGTAAGTAAATCTATTTACGGCATAGAGAATGAGGCAGTAAATGATGCAGCAATTTTGCGGCCTGATTTTGAAAGTAATAAGTGCGTAGCTGTTGGTTTGGGAATAAATCCTTTTTACTCTGACCTTGATCCCTACTGGATGGCGGCTTTAGCCATAGATGAAGCCTTAAGGAATGTAATTGCGGCTGGCGCAAAGCTGGATAAGACTTTTATTCTTGATAATTTTAGTTGGGGCTCACCACAGGATGAACTCCTTTTAGGGTCGTTAGTAAGAGCATCAAAGGCTTGCTATGATTTCTCTACCTATTTTGGTGTTCCTTTTATCTCGGGAAAAGACAGCCTTTATAATGAATATATGGTTGAGGATAAGCATATATCTATTCCCGGCACTCTGCTTATCTCAGCAGTATCTGTAATTTCCGATTGGGAGAAGGTTATAACCAGTAGTTTTAAAAATGCCGGTAGTCTTATATATATAACCGGAACAACAAAGCCTGAGCTTGGCGGTTCAGAGTATTTCAGAAGCCTAAAATTAGATCAAGGCTTAGTGCCTAAGGTGGATAAGACTCAGAGCCTTACGACTTTTCGAAAGCTTAGTGAGACAATAGAAAAGGGTTTAGTTACTTCTTGCCATGATTTATCAGAGGGTGGTTTATCAGTTAGTATCTCTGAGATGTGTATTGGATCAGGCAAGGGAGCAAGCATATTCTTGGACCAAATTCCTCAAGAGGCCAATATGCTTGATTATGAGATTTTATTCTCGGAATCACCTTCAAGGTTTTTGGTTGAGGTTGCTAAGAACAAGAAGAATGCTTTTGAGAATGAGATGGCTGGGGTTAAGTTTGGCCTTATCGGTTGCGTATCTGCCGATCAAAGATTAATTGTATACAATAAAGAGTCTAAAGCAATAGCTAATTTAGATATAGAGAGTTTAAGAGAGTCTTGGAAGAGTACTTTTGCTAAATTCCGTTGAAATGAAGCCAAAAGCCTTAATAATCAGAACTGCAGGTATTAATTGCGATAAAGAGACCGAGTTTGCTTTTACCTCAGCCGGAGCAAAGACAGATTTGCAACATATAAATTATGTAAAGGAGAAGAACCAGCTTTCTAAGTATCAGATAATCTGCATTCCGGGAGGCTTTAGTTATGGCGATGATCTAGGAGCCGGAAAGATATTCTCTTTAGAGTTTCTTTGTTGGCTGAAGGATCAGCTAAGAGCCTTTATTGATAAAGGTGGTTTAATTCTCGGTATATGTAATGGTTTCCAGGTATTAGTTAAGACCGGGATATTGCCGGATCTGGATTTCCAACAAAAAGTTACCTTAACCGCTAATGATTCCGGCCGTTTTGAAGATAGGTGGGTTTATTTAAAAGTAGAGCAGAAAAGTGTCTGGCTAAAAGGTTTACCGGAGTTAATCAACTTGCCGGTAGCTCATGGAGAAGGAAAATTCTATGCAGAAAGTAGTATTTTAGATAGAATAGAGACTGAAGCCAAGGTGGTTTTGCGGTATGTTGACAGCTCGCTAAATTCAGCTGGATATCCTTTCAATCCTAACGGGTCGGTAAATGATATTGCCGGAATCACCGATGCTTCAGGCCGCATCTTAGGATTAATGCCGCATCCTGAGCGAGGTATGTTTAAGCATCATTCGCCGTTCTGGAAAGAAAAGGAAGCCATACCGTTTGGTAAGAGATTTTTTAAGAATGCAGTAGATTATTTTAAGTGAATTAAGACTAATGAGTAAAATAACCTATAAAAAATCCGGCGTAGATATAAAAAAAGCTGATCAATTCGTTAAGGGAATCAAGAACATCTTTTCGCAAAGTAAGATCAATAAAACTTCTGCTTTCGGCTCTCTGTTTAATCTTAAACCTCTGCTAAGGAACTATAAAGAACCTATTTTAGTCTCTTCAACCGATGGGGTAGGAACAAAGCTAAAAATTGCCCAACAATTTAATATTCATAGAGGGGTAGGCATAGATTTAGTAGCGATGAATGTTAATGACATTATTTGTATTGGGGCTAGACCACTTTTTTTCTTAGACTATATTGCCTGCGGAAAGCTAAACCCTAAAACTTTGCTGAAAGTAGCCGGAGGAATTAGCCAGGGCTTAAAACAATCAGGTTGTTTGCTCTTGGGCGGTGAAACTGCTGAGATGCCCGGTATGTACCAAAGAGATGAGTATGATTTAGCTGGGTTTTGTGTAGGAATAGTAGACAAGAATAAGGCGATTACCGGAGCTAAGATAAAGCCAGGCGATTTAATAATCGGTTTAGAGTCTTCAGGCTTACACTCTAACGGGTTTTCTTTAGTAAGGAAAGTATTGGGTCCAAATCAACTTAGGAAATATGCAAAACAGCTGCTTGCGCCTACACGAATTTACGTAAAAGAAGTACTTTCTTTAGTTTCTTCCAAAGATAAGTCTTCAGCTATTAAGGGAATCGCTCACATTACCGGTGGAGCATTCTACAGTAAGGCTACAAAGATTCTGCCTAAAGACTTAGGTATGGTAATCAACAAGAAGAGCTGGAGAGTTCCTCCGATTTTTAGAACCATTAAAGACAAAGGCGGAATCTGCGATAAGGAGATGTATACGGTATTTAACATGGGAATAGGCCTGATCTTGGTTGTAGATAAAAAATTTTCACGGAAGATTTTAACCGCCTTAAATAAAAGCTGCAAAACTCGCCTTATTGGTAAAATTGTTAAGTCAAACAAAAAAATGAACTTGGTATGAAAATACTTGTTGTTGGTTCCGGCGGCAGAGAACACTGCTTGAGTTGGAAAATATCCCAGTCTCCATTAGTCGATAAACTCTATTGCGCTCCCGGCAACGGCGGTACTTCTTTAGTTGCTGAGAATGTAAATATACCAGATACCGATATTGACCAGCTCCTAAAGTTTGCAGTGGAGAAGAAAATCGACTTAACTATTGTTGGTCCCGAAGCCCCGTTAGTTGGAGGAATCGTAGACGCCTTTGAAGCCAAAGGTTTAAAGGCCTTTGGTCCCAGCAAGGAGTTAGCGCTTCTTGAAGGCAGTAAGGTTTTTGCTAAAGAGATAATGAGAAAATATAACATTCCTACAGCTGATTTTAAGATTTTTGATCAGGCTTCTACAGCAAAGGAGTATTTAAGGCAAAAAGAATTTCCACTGGTCATAAAAGCTGACGGATTAGCTGCTGGTAAAGGGGTTGTTATAGCTAAAGATATGAGTGAGGCCGAAGGGACCGTTGATATGATGATGGTTGAGAGGAAGTTTGGTAAGGCTGGTGAGAAAATAATAATTGAAGATTGCCTCGAAGGTGAAGAAGCTTCAATTTTACTTATTACCGATGGAGAGACAGTGATCCCTTTAGTTTCTTCCCAGGATCATAAGCCGGCTTACGATAATGATAAAGGTCCTAATACCGGAGGCATGGGCGCTTATGCCCCGGCTCCGGTGGTAAATGAAGAATTTTTAGCTCGAATAAAAAATCAAATCGCCCTGCCTCTCATTGAAGGTTTCAAAAAAGAAGGCAAACCCTACAAAGGGATACTTTACATAGGCTTGATGATAAAAGATAATACTCCTTTTGTTTTAGAGTTTAACGTTAGGTTTGGTGATCCTGAGACTCAGGTTATCTTACCAAAGCTTAAGAGTGATCTAGCCGATCTTCTTTTAAGGAGCGTGGAGGGTGAGCTTAGTGAGGTAGAGTTAGTCTGGGATAAGAGGGTTTGTCTCTGTGTAGTCTTGGCTTCCGGAGGCTATCCAGCAACTTACGAAAAGGGAAAGGAGATCAAGGGATTAGAGACTCCAGAAACCTCAGACGATGTTTTTGTTTTTCATGCCGGGACTAAGCTCTTGAATAGTCCTTTTGGTTCTGCCTTTGCGACTAATGGAGGCCGGGTTTTAGGTGTTGCTACTCTCGGTGAAGACATAAGAGAAGCTCAAGATAAAGCCTACAAAGCTATAGAAAATATTAGCTTTGAGAAGATGCATTTTCGTCGAGATATTGGTAGTAAAGCTCTGAGTCGTTAATCCCCTTTAAAACTAGCCTTAAAATGCGATATTACAATAAAAGATTGAATTTTTTGATTTAAGAGATAAAATGAATATTGTCAAAAAAAGGGGGTAAAATGAAAGAAAAAATTGCTATTATTCTGGGAAGCAAGAGCGATCTTGAAAAGCTAAAACAAGGGATGGATATTCTTAAGGAGCTAGACATTGCTCACAGGTTAGAGGTTATCTCTGCCCACAGAAACCCTGAGAAATTAAGGAAAGTTTGTCAGGAGATGGAAGGTCAGGGTATTGAGGTGGCTATTGGCTGTGCTGGAATGGCTGCAGCTCTGCCAGGGTTTATTGCTTCTTATGTTAATATTCCTGTTCTTGGGGTAGCCTTAGAAGGAGGGCTTCTTGGCGGAGTAGACGCCTTATTTTCTATGGTCAGCGTACCTAAAGGATTGGGGATAGCTTCAACTGGCGTAGGCAAAAGTGCCTTTATCAACGCCATAATCCTTACCTTAGAAATCCTTTCACTTAAGGATAAGGAGTATACTCCTAAGCTAGAAGCCTTGAAGAAGAAATTCAAGTAATGAAGAAAATTTTTATCGACCCTAAAGATATCGACCACTCTTTAGTTAAACAAGCAGTAGAAATTATTCGCAAGGGAGGCATAGTTGCTCTACCTACCGAGACTGTCTATGGCTTGGGTGTTTGTGCCGGGAAAAAAAGCGCGGTTAAGAAACTTTATGTATTAAAAAAGAGATCTCATGAGAAGCCGTTGGCTTTTGCTTTAGGTAATATTGACAAGGCAGTAGAGGATTACTTTGACACCTTACCGCCTTTTGGATATCGGCTCATAGAGAAGTTTTGGCCCGGGCCGCTTACAATCATTTACTACACTCCTAGGGACGAAAAAATCGGCATACGGATTCCGGCCAACGCCATTACCAACGAAATTTTAAATGAGCTTGACGATGCTGTTTATCTTCCTTCAGCAAATATAAGCGGGCAAAAGGAAGCGATGTCAGCTGTGGAGGTAGAGGATGCTTTTGATAGCCAGTTAGATTTGATTGTTGATGGCGGTAAGTGTGTCTATTCTCAATCGTCAACAGTAGTAGATTTAACCAGCAGGCCTTTTAAAGTTTTAAGAGAAGGGGTAGTCCCCGAACAAGATATAATTAGGGCATTCATCAGAAAAAGAATCCTTTTCGTTTGTGCCGGTAATAGTTGTCGTTCTCCTATGGCTCAGTTTCTTCTTTATAAATACTTAAAAGGAGTAAGGCCTTATTTTGATGAAAGGTATGAGGTAGTATCTCGGGGGGTATCTGCTCCCGAAGGATTGAAAGCATCTTCTTCGGTAGTAAGTATTTTAAAAGAGGAAGAGGGCTTAGATGCCAGTGAATTTTATGCTCAAAGGTTAGATAGGCCTACCATTCTTTCTTCGGATTTAATCTTTTGCATGGAAGATACTCAAGTTAAGTATATTTTAGAAGTTGAACCTAAGGCTGAAGGAAAAGTATTTAATTTAAAGAAGTTTCTTCCCCAGGAAGCTGAGCAAGATATTCCTGATCCTATAGGTGGAAATTTGGCAGCATACCGAGAGGTATATTCGCTTATAAAAGAGGCTATTTTAGAGTTAAAGGATTGGCTTTAGAGGGTAAAAGGAGGAGAGAAGTGAAGATAGGTATTGCTTCTGATCATCGAGGGTTTAAATTAAAGAATACTCTGATAAAATATCTTACAACAGAGGGAGGGTATGACCTTATTGATTTTGGGACTTATTCCAAAGATCCTTGCGATTATCCTGACTATGCCTATGCGGCTAGCGAAGCTGTAAGAAACAAAAAGGTTGATAGGGCGATTATTATCTGCTATACCGGAATAGGTAGCTGCATTGCTGCCAATAAGGTAAAAGGAGTAAGGGCAGCCTTAGTTTATAATTTAAACAGCGCTTGTATGTCCCGTAGGCATAACAATAGCAATGTTTTAGTCTTGCCTTCTTCTCTTTTTAAGGTTGATTACACTAAAAAGATAATCTCGCGTTGGCTTAAGGAAGAGTTTGAAGGAGGAAGGCACGCCCGGAGGCTAAAGAAGATAAGGGAAATAGAGGAGGCGGAATTTGTTTGAAGAATTAAAACATCAGGATACCCAAGTCTATAATAGTATGATCCAGGAACTCAAGCGCCAGAGAGAGCACTTAGAGTTGATTGCTAGTGAGAATTTTGCTCCTCAAGCTGTATTAGAAGCCCAGGGTACTGTCTTGACCAATAAGTATGCCGAAGGATATCCTAAGGCTCGTTGGTACGGAGGGTGTGAGTTCGTAGATCAAGCCGAAGATTTAGCTAGGGATCGGGTTAAGCAATTATTCGGTGCTGAATATGCTAATGTTCAACCCCACTCAGGAACTCAGGCCAATATGGCAGTAATGATCGCGGCTTTAGAGCCCCAAGATACAATTTTAGCTATGGATTTAGCCTGTGGAGGGCATCTTTCTCATGGCCATCCTTTAAATTTTAGTGGTAAGTTTTATAATATAATTGCTTATGGGGTTGATAAAGATACTGAGTGTATAGATTGTGACAAAATAGAAGAGTTGGCTCTAAAACATAAGCCAAAGATGATTATTGCCGGAGGTTCTGCCTATCCTCGAATAATCGATTTTAAACGTTTTAGAAAAATAGCCGATAAGGTTGGTGCTTATCTTTTAGTAGACATGGCCCATTTTGCCGGGTTAGTCGCTGCTAAAATATATCCTAATCCCTGTGAGTATGCCGAATTTGTTACCTCGACTACCCATAAGACCTTACGCGGTCCAAGAGGTGGTTTTATTTTGACTAAGCAAGAGTTTGCCAAGAAGATTAATACTGCAGTCTTTCCGGGAGTTCAGGGCGGGCCCCTAATGCATGTTATTGCAGCTAAGGCTGTGGCTTTTGGTTTAGCTTTAAAGGCTGAGTTTACTCAGTACCAGAAGCAGGTAGTTAAAAATGCCAAATGTTTCGCTAAAGCTCTTGAGAATAAAGGTTATCGTATCGTTAGCGGTGGTACCGACAGCCATCTCTTTCTTCTAGATTTAAGATCAAAGGATATCAGTGGTAAGGAGGCAACTGCAGTCTTGGGAGAAGTTAACATTACCGTGAATAAAAATCTTATTCCCTATGATCCTAAGCCGCCAGCAGTGGCCAGTGGGATTCGTATTGGAACCCCGGCTGTTACCACTCGAGGCGTAAAGGAGGCTGATGCAGAGAAAATTGCTGAATTTGTCGATAGGGGTTTGAGCAATAGGCACGATCTTAATCAGCTTAAGAAGATAAAAAAGGAAGTACTTGAATTCACCAAGAAATTTCCACTTTATGAGTGAAAAAATATATGCCGCTTAAGCAGAAAAATAATAAAGCCAAGACCGTGAAAAAAATTATAAGACCAAGTTGGGATGAGTACTTTATGGGAGTTGCTTTCTTAGTTTGCGAGCGCTCAACTTGCCTGCGCAGAAGAGTGGGGGCGGTATTGGTTAGAGATAGGCAGATTTTAGCTACCGGTTATAATGGAGCGCCTAAAGATATTGTTCATTGCGAGAGTACTGGATGCCTGCGTGAGGAATTAGGTATTCCTTCTGGCCAGCGTCACGAAATATGCCGTGGTCTTCATGCTGAGCAGAACGTTATCTTACAGGCAGCTTCTTCCGGTGTCTTTACCAAAGGGAGTACTCTTTATATAACTAGTACTCCTTGTAGCATTTGCGCTAAAATGATTATAAATGCTGGCATTAAAGAGGTGGCTGTTGAGAGTGAGTATCCCGATGAGATGGCAATTGATTTTTTAAAAGAAGCAGGGGTGACTTTAAGAAAGGTAAAGGGCAAAAGATAAAGGAAGAGGGGCGTTATGCGGTGTCTTTTTTGTAATAGTAATGAGAATAAAGTTACTGATTCCCGGGAGACATCCGAGGGAACAGCTATCAGGAGAAGAAGAGAGTGCGCTGATTGCGGTAAAAGGTTTACTACTTATGAGTATGTTGAGAAGACCCCTCTTATGGTAGTAAAGAAGGATGGAAGAAGAGAGCCCTTTAATCACCAGAAAATCTTAACCGGCTTGTTAAAAGCTTGCGAGAAGAGGCCGATAAGTGTAGAAGTTTTAGAAAGGACAGCTAATGAGATTGAAGGAGAATTGCAGAAGAAATTCGAACAAGAACTAGAGTCACACCACGTCGGAGAGGTAGTTATGGAGAAGTTAGCTAAATTAGACGATGTTGCTTATGTGAGATTTGCTTCGGTTTATAGGCAATTTAAGGATATCAATCAATTCATGCGCGAATTAAAAGATGTTTTTAATAAACGGGTAAAATGATAGAAGTAGAACTTTCAAGAATTATAATTGATGAACAAAAAAAGGAACAGGTTATTGTTCTCAAAGAAAAACAAGGCCCGCGGCTGTTGCCTATTGTTATCGGAATCGGAGAAGCTACAGCTATAAAGATGAAGCTCGGCGGCCTCAAGCCCCAGAGACCCTTAACCCATGATTTGATCTTGGCAATTATAGGAAATTTAAAGGTTGCCTTGGAAAAGGTAGTTATTGATGATTTGATTGAAGGAACTTTTCATGCCAAACTCTACTTGAGGAATCACGAAAAAAAACCTAAAGTGGTTGATGCCCGTCCTTCAGACAGCATCGCACTAGCTGTAAGGAGTAAATCTCCTATCTTCGTAGAAGAGCAAGTCTTAGAAAAATTATCTTAGGAGTTAAAAGAAAAATTGTTTTCCTCCCTTTTAAAAAACATTCCTTACCTTTCCGTAATTTCTCGTATTGCCCGAGGTCGCAATCTAAGTATCTGGTTGGTAGGAGGAGTCTTACGCGACACTTACCTTAGAATAAAGAAAGAGTTGGTAGATTTTGATTTCTGTGTTGAGAAAGAAACCTTAGCCCTTGTAAAGGAATTTGCTAAGAGTGTCTCTTCTAAATTCATTACTCTTGATAAGACTCAGGAGTCTTTCCGGGTAGTTTTAAAGAAGAGAGGTAAAATCTATACTTATGATTTTACCGCTATGCGTGGTGAAACCATAAAAGAAGATTTAGCTTTAAGGGATTTCGCCATCAATACCTTAGCGATCTCTTTATCGGCGAAGAGGCCAGAACTTATCGATTACTTCCAGGCCCGCAAGGATATAGGAGCCAAGGTAATCAAGGTGGTAAAAGATGAAGTTATAGCTGGAGATCCTTTAAGGATTTTAAGGGGTTTTTCATTTGTTGCTAATTATGGTTTTCGAATTAATGCTAAGACTTTAAAATTAATGGTTAAGCATAAGAGCTTAATCAAAAAGGTCTCAAAAGAGAGAATAAACCAAGAGCTATTCAAAATACTTGCTTCCAATAACTCTTATGAGGTTATTAAGGTAATCGATAAGTTAAAGATAATCGATGAGTTTATCCCTGAAATTGTAAAGATGCGCGGTGTTGGTCAGGGAGCATACCATCACCTTGATGTCTGGAAGCACTCTCTGGAGGCTCTACGACAATTTGAGCTTTTCTTTTCTAAGAGGTTAGCAAAGAATGAAGAAATAGCAGCTTATCTTAATCAGGAGTTAGCCAGCCAGAGAAGAAGAATCCAAATTATAAAATTAGCTTGTCTCCTGCATGATATCGGTAAACCTAAGGCTAAAAAGAGGCTAAATAAGAAAACCATTTTTTATGCCCATGAAAAAATAGGCCGGGATCTGGCTGGAAAAATAGCTGATAACTTACGTTTATCTTTAAGAGAGAAGAGTCTCCTGATGAAGTTAATCTTCTGGCATCTTCGGCCGGGCTATTTAGCTGATCAGGTTAATCCTTCCCAGCGGGCAATTTACCGGTTTTTCCGAGATACCCAAGAGCAAGGGCCGGCTGTAATAATTCTTTCGCTCTCAGATTGGCGGGCAACCCGGGGGCCTCTTACTGATGCCAAAAAGAGGAAAAGGCATGAGGAAATCATGCTGGATTTAGTAGATAAGTACTTTGGGGATAAGAAAAAGAAACCTTTACCGAGGTTAATAGATGGGCATAATATTATGAGGAAGTTTAAAATTCCATCCGGCCTTTTGGTCGGAGTAATTTTGCAAAAAGTAAAAGAAGAACAGGTTTTAGGCAAGATTTCCACAAAACAAGAGGCCTTAAAGAGAGCAAGAGAGATTATAAGCAAAGCCGGATAAGGGAAGAATCATTGATGAAATTAAACAATACCGAGATTCTGATAGTTAAGGGTGACATTACTGAAAGCTCTACTGAGGCAGTAGTAAATGCTGCCAACAATGAATTTCGTATGGGCGGAGGTGTGGCTGGAGCAATAAAGGCAGCCGGCGGAAGAATAATTGAACAAGAAGCTATGAAAAAGGGTCCGGTTAACCTTGGGCAAGCAATTATAACCTCAGCCGGGAGTTTAAAAGCTAAATATGTAGTCCATGCTGCCACAATGAAGATGGATTTTAAGACTGACGAGGAGATTATACGCCGAGCTACTTATTCGTCCTTAATCTGCGCTCAAGAAAATAAGCTTAGCTCAATTGCTTTCTGTGCCTTAGGTTGTGGAACGGGAAGGTTTAGTCTCCAGGCTGCTTCAAAGATAATGGCTCAAGAAGTATTTAGATATCTTTGGCAGGTTAAGGAGCCGACTTTAGAGAAAATAATATTTGTTTTAAATTCGGATAAATCCTTTAAGGTTTTCGAGAAGAATGTAATTAGCTATCTTGAATATATAAGTAAGAAGATAAGTGCCGGTCCTTTTCTTACCGTAGATGGGATAGTTGAATACAGAGGAGGAATTGTAATGATTGAGCGCAGTAATCCTCCCCTAGGCTGGGCTTTACCGGGAGGGTTCGTTGACTATGGCGAGAGCGTCGAGGCGGCAGTAGCCAGAGAGGTTAAGGAAGAGACTAGCCTTAATTTTGAAAATTTCAAACAGTTTAAAGTTTACTCCCAAGGTGATAGGGACCCGCGTTTTCATACTACTTCAGTTGTGTTTATCGGTGAAGGTAAGGGGAACCTAAGAGCAGATTCTGATGCTAAGGACTCAGGAGTTTTTAGATTAGATTCCTTGCCGGGGAAAATAGCTTTTGACCACCGAAAGGTGATAGAAGATTATATTCAATCCAAGACAAAGTAAATGAATCAGACTCCTTTACGTTACCTTAAGGGCATTGGCCCCCGCCGGGAAGTTCTCTTTAATAATTTAGGGGTAAGGAGTATTAAAGACCTCCTTTATTATTTTCCTTTTCGTTATCAAGACAGGAGAAACTTTAAAAAAATAGAAGGCCTTAAAATTGATGAATTCTCAAGCATTAAGGGGAATGTCCGTACCACCAATTTAAAGAAATTCCCTTATTTTTTGCGCCCAAAACTTAAAAACATAAGGAGTGTATTTGAGGCAATTCTCGAGGATGAGACTGGAAGCATTCGTTGCACTTGGTTTAACCAAGCTTATTTATCCGAAACAATTAAAGCCGGTGTTGGTTTGGTTATCTATGGAAAACTAAGAGTTGGCTCCAGCGGCCGTCAAATTATCGCCCCTGAATATGCAGTTGAAGAAGATGAGGAAGCTTTAGGAATCGGAAAGATAATCGGTATCTATAGATTGCCATCTGGGTTTACCCAGAAGTTTATGAGAAAAGCAGTTTCTTCTGCCCTAAGAAATTACCTGCCTAAATATTCTGACCCCTTGCCTTATTATTTAAGAAGAAGGAAAAATATCCCTAACATAGCCAAGAGTTTAGAAGAGATGCATTCTCCTGCTTCTTGGGAGCAAGCCCAGGCTGTCCGGGAGCGGTTTATCTTTGAAGAGCTATTCTTTTCTCAAATCTTAGTCTATCTTCGCAAAGCTAAGAGGGTTTTTCAGCAAGGAGCTAAATTTAAGATTTCAAAGACTACATTAGAGACAATAAGAAAAAACTTAGGTTTTAAATTAACCGCGTCTCAGGAAAAATCCTTAACCCAAATTTTAGGTGACTTAGAAAAACCTTTCCCGATGCATCGAATTTTGCAAGGGGATGTCGGCTGTGGCAAGACCGCAATAGCTACATTTGTTATTGGCATTTGTGCTGATTGTGGTTTTCAGGCTGCTCTCATGGTCCCCACTGAGGTCTTAGCCTTTCAGCATAGAGAGACTTTAGCTAAGAGCCTGAAGGGATTGAAATTTCTCGCCAAAATCGACCCAAACCAAGCAATTAAAGTTATCTCTTCATCTCTTAGCAAGAGCGAAATAGAGGATATCTACAAGGGATTAAAAAACGGAACAATTAAGGTAATCGTTGGTACCCATTCTCTTATCCAGAAAAAAGTGAAGTTTAAGAAATTAGGTTTAGTTGTAATCGATGAGCAACATAGATTTGGAGTTGCCCAAAGGGCACTTCTTTCTAAGAAAGGAGAGATTGCCCCTCATTGCTTGGTCATGAGCGCTACTCCGATTCCAAGAAGCTTAGCGCTTTCCCTATATGGTGATCTTGATTCTTCAGTGATAAATCAGATGCCTAAAGGCCGGAAGGTTGCCGTGACCCGTTGGGTAAAAGAAAAAAGCAGGATGGAGGTCTATGGATTTTTGAGAAAAATATTGAACCAAGGCCGCCAGGTTTATATTATTTATCCGGTTATTGAAGAAAGCGGCGATGAAGATTTAAAGTCTTTAAAGATAATGTATAAGAAAATAGTTGAAGAATTTCCTGAATTTAAAGCTAAGATTTTCCATGGCCGGATGAAGGCAGAAGAAAAAATAAGGACGATAGAGGCTTTCAAGAACAAGAAAGCAGACATCTTAGTTTCTACTACTGTAGTTGAGGTAGGTTTAAATATAGAAAACGCTACTACTATGCTAGTTGAGAATCCCGAAAGGTTTGGCTTAGCTCAACTGCATCAGCTTCGTGGCAGAATACAGCGTTCCCAATATCAACCTTACTTTATTCTTATTAGCAGAGACAAACTTAGCCCAGAGGCTCATCGACGTCTTGAGATAATTTCTAAGGAGCCTTCAGGATTCAAAATCGCCGAGGAAGATCTTAGATTGAGAGGCCCGGGAGATTTCTTTGGCAATTTACAACATGGTTTACCGGATTTAAAAGTAGCTAACCCCATAGAGGATTTAGAGGTATTAAAAGAAGCCCGTTTTTGGGCTTATAGGGTGATAAAGAAAGATCCTCAACTAAGTCAGCCGCGTCACCGTTGTCTTAGAGGACATATTGATTTTAGCTTATTTTATGAAAAATGAGCTATTTTTAGGAGGGAATAGATTAAATGAAGATTTTAGGCGGAAAATTTAAAGGAAGAAACATAGCTGCTCCTTTGGGCATCCGGCCGGTGGCTTTAAGGGTCAAGAAGTCTTGTTTCGACATCTTAAGAGGAGAAATCCAAGGCAAGAGAGTCCTGGATCTCTTTGGCGGTTCAGGCTCTTTAGGCATAGAAGCCCTGTCTCAAGGGGCAGGAGAAGCTATATTTCTCGATTCAGACCGGCGTTGCGTATATGCCATAAGGAAGAATCTTACCTCTTTAGGCTTGAACCCTCAGCAAAAGGTAGTCCTAAAGGACGTAGCCTCAGGGATTAAGGATTTTTTTACCTACAAGGAGAGTTTTGATATTATTTTCTTAGACCCGCCTTATCATAGTGGTTTATTGACAAAAACCTTGCAACTGCTAGAGGACTATGATATAGTAGCTCCTTCTGGTTATATAGTAACTTTTTGCTATACAAAGAACGATTTTGTTCAGGCTAGGAGAGGATTTTCTCTTATTGTGGAGAAAAAATACGGCCAGACCCTTTTCTTGATATATAGGCGAGATGAATAGAGCTATTTACCCTGGAACATTTGACCCAATTACTAATGGGCATATTGATATTATTCAAAGAGCTGTCTCTATCTTTGGCGAGGTATTAATCTCGGTAGTAAAGGTATCTTCGAAAGATGCTTTATTCTCTGTTAGTGAGAGGATTAAGCTAGTTAAAGAAGCAACAGAAAAGATAAAAGGCGTTAAAGTAGAGGGTTTTAACGGGCTAGTAGTAGATTTTGCTAACAAGAGAAAGGCTAAGGTCATAGTAAGAGGGCTAAGGATGATCTCGGACTTTGAGTACGAGTTTCAGATGGCCTTGACCAATCGTAACCTTGCTCCGGGAGTAGAGACGATCTTTCTTATGCCGCATCCCGAGTACTCCTTTATTTCTTCGCGTCTTATAAAAGAGGCGGCTTGCTTGGGAGCTGATTTGAAAAAGTTTTTACCTCCGGTAGTAGTAAAGGCTTTAAAAAATAAGTTAAATGAAGATAAAAGTAGAAAAAATAAGAGATAAAGCAATCGAGATAGAGGAGGAGATACCAGCTTCTTCCTGGGAGCTAGACTCTTCTGATATTGCCTTTGTAGATTCTATCCACCTTAAATGTAAATTCTTTAGAGTTGGGGATGAGATAGTAGCCGAGACTTTGGTAACTACCCATAGGGATGTTGTTTGTGCACGCTGCTTGCAAAAAACCCGTCAGGCCGTAGAGCAGAGCTTTACTAAAGCCTACAAGGATAGTGAAGTTGGAGAGTGCCTTGAGATTAATGAAGATATCCGGGAGGATATACTGCTTAATTTCCCGATGCAAGCTTTATGCAGCGGGGATTGCAAAGGGGTATGCTCTCGCTGTGGGTTAGATCTAAATCACCAAGAGTGTAATTGTCAGTAATAGATAAAGATATAGAAAATGAGATTTAAGATACATCGCCTTAAAGGAGGTAAATAAATGGCACATCCTAAAAGAAAGCACTCTTCTTCTCGAAGAGGGAAAAGAAGAACCCACCAGAAATTATCTTCTCCTTCATTAGTGGATTGCAAACAATGTCGGCAGCCTAAACCAGCCCACATGATCTGTCCTTTTTGTGGGTACTATGCTAATAGAGAAATTATTAAAGTTGAGAAAAAAGAAAAGAAGAAAAAGAAAGGTAGATGAGTTATAAAATCGGTATAGATATATCTGGCGGAGATTCTGCACCGGGAGAAATCATCAAAGGAGCTTTGCTAGCTAAAAAAGAGCTAGTTGAGGATATTGTTTTAATCGGCGATGAGAAAGAGATCAGAGAACAGCTAGCGCTCAACAAAGCTTGCGCCGATGGTTTTATGATTGTCGATGCACCGGAGAAGATTGGAATGGCTGAACCGCCGGTTAGTTCGATACGTAAAAAGAAGAATTCATCAATTGTAATCGGCACTAGCCTTCTTAAAGATAAAAAAATAGATGCTTTTGTCTCCTGCGGAAATACCGGAGCAGTAGTCTGTGCTTCTACCTTAAGATTAGGTTTAATCAAAGGAGTGGAGCGTCCGGGTATTGCCTTAACCCTTCCTACAAAAAAAGGTGTATCTTTAATCATTGATGTCGGTGCTAATATTGATTGCAAGCCCCTTCATCTCTTGCAATATGGGATAATGGCGTCAGTCTACTATGATCTAGTACTAAATAAGGAAAATCCTAGTGTAGGATTACTTAATATTGGCGAAGAAGCTTCAAAGGGATTAGGTATCCTAAAGCAGGTACATAGACTTCTCTCACTTTCACCTTTAAATTTTACCGGGAATATGGAAGCCCGCGAAATCTTTTCTGGCAAGTGCGATTGCATAGTCTGTGATGGTTTTGTGGGCAATATTGCCCTAAAGGTTGCTGAGGGAAGCGTTGAGACCGTAGGTAGACTTCTCGTTAAAGCTATGAAAAAAGGAATTCTAGGTAAAATCAGTCTTTTATTAGCCAAGAAGAGCCTCCAAGAATTTAAGAGCACCATTGATTATGCTGAACATGGAGGAGCGCCTCTTTTAGGGGTAGATGGAATCGTAATCATCGGCCACGGCCGTTCTAATAGTTTAGCAGTTAAGAATGCTATTAAAGCGGCTGTTCGCGAGCTATCCCAAGATTTAACTGCAACGATTAATAGGAGAATTAATGAAGTCTGCCAAGATAGTGGGATTAGGCAAGTACTTGCCGCCTAAACGTCTGCTCAATTCCGATTTAGAGAAGATGGTTGATACCTCTGATCAGTGGATTACTACTCGCACTGGTATAAAGGAGAGGAGAATTGCCGAAAAAGGGATAGGGGCTTCTGGCCTAGCTCACCAAGCTTCAAAAATTGCTTTAGAGCGTGCAGGGATAGATCCTAAAGATTTGGATCTAATTATTGTTGCTACAATTACTCCTGACACTCAATTTCCTTCTACTGCTTGTCATCTCCAAAACCATTTAAAGGCTAAGAAAGCTGCTTGTTTTGATGTCTCTGCTGCTTGTGCCGGTTTTGTATATGGTTTAGCCAGCGCCTGGCAGTTTATAAAGGGTGGTTTATACAGGAATGCCTTGGTAGTCGGAAGCGAAGTTCTTTCTACAATAACTGATTGGGAAGATCGTTCTACTTGCGTTTTATTCGGAGACGGAGCCGGAGCTGCAGTCCTAACTGAAAGTGAAAGTGAGGGTTTTCTAAGCGCTTACTTAGGCTCAGATGGTTCTCAGGCCGAAATTTTAAATATGCCTGGAGGAGGTTCGCGTAATCCAATTTCTTCTGAAATTATAGAAAAAAGGCTTCATTACATGAAGATGAAAGGTAATGAGCTTTTTCGGTTTGCTGTTAGAATAATGGTTCACGCAGCAGATAAGGCTTTAGCCCAGGCTGATTTAAACAAGAGTGATGTAGATCTGTTTATCCCTCACCAAGCTAATGAGAGAATAATAACTGCGGTAGCACAACGCCTTCATATTCCTCAAGATAAGATTTATTTAAATATTGCCCGTTACGGAAACATGTCTTCTGCTTCCAGTGCCGTAGCTTTATGCGAGGCCTGGGAAGAGAAAAAGATTAACAAGAATGATATCGTAGTTTTGGATGCTTTTGGCGGGGGGCTAGTCTGGGGTAGTTGCGTAATTAGGTGGGTTTAAACAAAAAGATGCAAGCAGTAATCTTTCCTGGTCAAGGCGCTCAATATGTAGGAATGGGCAGGAGTCTCTGTGAGAATTTTTCTCAAGCTAAGAGTATTTTTTCCTCGATAGACAGGATTTTAGGGTTTTCTTTATCTAAGAAGTGTTTCCATGGCCAAGAATCTGAACTTAAAGAAACATCAACCCAGCAGTTGGCTATTTTAGCAGTTAGTTTATCCGCTTTTGAGGTCTTTAAGCAAAAAGAGTCAAAAGTAGATTATTTATCAGGATTAAGTTTAGGTGAGTATAGCTGTTTATATGCCGCTGGAGTTTTAAGCTTAGAAGACTTAGTAATCTTAGTGCGCGAGCGAGCTGGGGCAATGCATAACTCAGCCATAGCCAACCCCTCTACTATGTTTGCAGTTATCGGCCTTGAGAGAGAGACAGCAGAGGATATAGCGAAAAAAGAAAATTTTTATATCGCTAACATAAATTCACCTCAGCAGATAGTCATTTCTTTAGAAAAATCAAGGAAAGATGAGATATTAAAAGTTTTAGAAGCTGCTGGAGCAAGAGTTATCGAGTTAGTAGTCAGTGGCGGTTTTCATTCACCGTTTATGAGTTCGGCCAAGGAGCATTTAGCAAGCGTTATCTCCCAGATGAAGTTTTCTGACGCTGAAGTTCCTATTGTTAGTAATTTTACAGCTAAAGGCCATACTAATGCCGAAGAAATTAAGAAAAATCTCTTAGAACAATTAACATCACCGGTTTTATGGAATGATTGCGTAGGCTTTATGGTAAAAGCCGGAGTAGATCTATTTTTCGAGATTGGTCCGTCAAAGGTCTTACGTGGTCTAATCAGAAAGATAGACCGCCAGGTTAAGGTTGTTAACCTCGGAGAAAGCCAGGATTTAGAGAGTTTGTCCCTGGGCTAGAACTTTTAAGGAGGATATATGAATTTTGAAGGCAAAGTTGTTGTAGTTACCGGAGCTGCCCAGGGCATAGGCCGGCAGATTGCCCTAAATTTTGCTAAGCTTAAGGCTAAGGTAGTGATTTTAGACCTGGTTGAGGAAACCCTAAAACAAGCCCAAAAGGAGCTTTCCAGCCATAGTGAGTGCTTATATTATGTTGTCAATGTCGCTGATAGCAAAGGAGTTGAGGAAGCCTTAAACAAAATTATTGACAACTCCTCAAAGATTGATATATTAATTAACAATGCAGGCATAACCAGGGATAATTTGGCCCTGAGGCTCTCTGAAAGTGATTGGGATAAGGTAATTACAGTGAATTTAAAGGGGGCATTTTTGTGCTCCAAGCTCTGCGCAAAATATATGGTAAGACAGCGCCAGGGCAAGATAATTAATATCTCTTCAATTATCGGGATAATTGGTAATCCTGGGCAGGCAAATTATTCAGCATCCAAGGCTGGTCTAATCGGGTTAACCAAGACTTTTGCTAAGGAGCTGGGTTCAAGGAATATTTGCGTTAATGCTGTTGCCCCGGGCTATATCCAGACCAAGATGACCGATGTTTTATCGGATAAGGTCAAAGAGGAGATGTTAAAGAGAATACCTTTAAATAGATTTGGTACACCAGATGATGTAGCTAGGGCAGTATTGTTTTTAGCCTCAGAGGAGACTGACTATATAACTGGTCAAGTCTTGGTAGTTGATGGCGGAATGATTTAAGCAAATTCAAAAGGAGGTTTAAAGATGAGTGTTGACGAAAAGGTAAAGGGCATTATTTCCGAACAGCTAGGAGTAAAAAAAGAAGAAATTAAGCCAGAGAGTTCCTTTATTGATGATCTAGGAGCAGATTCTCTAGATACAGTAGAAGTGGTTATGGCTTTAGAAGAGGAATTCGGAATAGAGATTCCTGATGAAGATGCTGAAAAGATTACTACTGTTGGTGATGCGGTTAAGTATATCGACGAAAAGATTAATAAGAAAGAAGCCTAGTTTTTTGAAAAGATGAAACGAGTAGTTGTAACCGGGTGTGGTGTTATTTCTCCCGTTGGGAACCGAAAGGATTCTTTTTGGGATTCCTTGACTAATGGTAAAAGCGGTGTAGGAGACATTACTCAGTTCGATGCAACAGAGTTTGATTCTAGAATTGCCGGAGAGGTAAAAGATTTCATACTTCCCTCTAATTTTTCTTCCAAAGACGAGAGAAAAACCCCGCGTTTTGTCCAATTTGCTCTTAAAGCTGCAGAAGAAGCTATGGAAGACTGTGGCCTAAATTTAGAGGGAGTTGACCCCTATCAAATAGGCGTAATTATCGGGTCAGGTGTGGGAAGCTTGGAGACAATCGAGAGAGAGCATAAAACTCTTCTTGAGAAAGGGCCAAAAAGGCTTTCTCCGTTTATGATTCCGATGTTAATTACCAATGAAGCTGCCGGGCATATAGCTATACGGTTTAAACTCAAGGGTGTTAATTTCTGCACGGTTACTGCTTGTGCTTCTGGGGCTCATGCTATTGGTGAGGGCTATCGGGCAATAAAGGGAGGCAAAGCTACTCTTATGGTCTGTGGAGGAACAGAGGCTTGTGTATGCTCTTTAGGGGTAGGCGGTTTTTGTGCCTTAAAAGCACTCTCCAAGCGCAATGATGAGCCGCAAAGAGCAAGTCGGCCTTTTGACCTAGAGAGAAATGGGTTTGTTATGGCTGAGGGAGCAGGAGTTGTTGTTCTTGAGGAATTAGAGCATGCTAAGGCCAGAGGTGCTTTTATCTATGGAGAATTATCCGGATACGGAGCAACTTGTGATGCTTTTCATATAACAGCGCCTGATCCTGAAGGTGGCGCAGCTTCAAAAGCAATGTCCCTTGCCTTGGATGAGGCTGGTGTATCAAAGGATCAGAAAATTTATCTCAATGCTCATGGAACCAGTACAAAGTTAAATGATGTCATGGAAACCAAAGCTGTAAAGAGCACCTTTGGTTCTTATGCTAAAGAAGTCTTAATCAGTTCTACAAAATCAATGACTGGCCATACCTTAGGTGCTGCCGGTGCCATTGAATTTATTGCTTGTTGTTTAGCTCTTAAAAATAAGATTATTCCTCCTACAATAAATTATGAAAATCCTGATCCTGAATGTGATTTGAATTATACACCTAACGAAGCTAAGGCCGAAGATGTAAAAGTCGTCATGTCTAATTCTTTAGGGTTCGGAGGTCATAACGCCACTCTCTTGGTAAAAAAACTCAAGTAAGTTATAAATTTTCCAATTGCAACTATTTAAATATGGGTTTAACTTTAATTGAAAAAATTCTTCTTAAGCACTCTTTATCCGGTAAGCTGGAAGACTTTATCTATGCTAAGGTAGATTTCTGCTTCGGCAATGATATAACTGCGCCCTTGGCAGTTAAGGAGTTTAGGCGGGCTGGTTTTAAAAAGGTATTTGACAGATCAAAGATTGGGCTTATCTGTGACCACTTTACTCCAGCCCGAGACTTAAAAGCTGCCAATAACGTAAAGGGTTTAAGAAAATTTGCTCAAACTTTTAAGATAAAGCACTTCTATGATATTGATAAGTGTGGGGTAGAACATGCTTTTTTACCTGAGACTGGTTTAGTGAAGCCGATGGATTTAGTAATTGGAGCAGATTCTCATACTTGCACTTACGGTGCTTTGGGAGCAGCAAGCTTTGGTGTTGGCTCAACTGATTTAGCTGCAGCTATTGCTACCGGTAAGTGTTGGTTTAAGGTTCCTGAGACCATAAAATTTATTTACCATGGGAAATTTCCAGCCTGGGTAGGCGGTAAAGACCTTATGCTGCATACTATTGGTAAGATCGGGGTAGATGGAGCTTTATATAAGGTCATGGAGTTTTCCGGACCGGCAATTAGAAATTTAAAGATTGACGACCGGTTTGCAATGTGCAATATGGCCATTGAGGCCGGGGGCAAGGGCGGAGTTATTGAGCCGGATAAAAAGACCTTTGATTACGCAAGAAAAGCTAATCCTAAGCTGAGGAATATAAAGATTGAAAAAAGCGATCCTGATGCTAGGTATAGCAAGATTATTGATATTGATATCAGTAAGTTAAAGCCTCAGGTTGCTTGCCCGCATCTTCCCAGTAATGTAAGCAGTGTAGATAAGTGTAGGAAGGTTAAGATAGATCAAATCGTAATTGGTTCCTGCACCAATGGCAGAATAAGTGATTTAGAAGTTTCGGCTAAGATATTAAAAGGTAAGAGAGTGAAAAAGGGTTTGAGAGCAATTGTTATTCCGGCTACCCCTAAGATTTATCAGGAGGCTGAAAGAAGAAAGTATTTAGAGATTTTTCATAAGGCTGGGTTTATAGTTTCATCGCCTACTTGTGGGCCTTGTCTGGGCGGGCATACTGGAATCCTAGATCAAGGTGAAGTCGCCTTGGCTACTACTAACAGGAATTTTATTGGTAGGATGGGGCATCCCAAGAGTTTTGTTTATCTCTCATCGCCGGCAGTAGCAGCAGCAAGTTCGATTACCGGCAGGATTACTAACCCAACTGAAGTGGTATAAGATGATTATTAAGGGTAAAGTGCATAGATTAGGAAGTAATATAAATACCGACGATATTATTGCTGCTAAATACCTTGATTCTTACGATGAGGTTTTCTTGGGCTCAAAATGTATGGAGAATATAGATCGAGGATTTTCACAAAGGGTGAAAAAAAGTGATATAATAGTTGCCGGTAAAAATTTTGGGTGCGGTTCCAGCCGGGAGCATGCTCCCTGGGCTATTAAAGGATGTGGAATTTCCCTGGTCATTGCTGAGAGTTTTGCCCGTATTTTTTATCGTAACGCTATAAATGTCGGGCTACCGATTTTAATTTGCAAGCAGGCAAAGAAAATCAAAGCTGACGATAAATTAGAAGTTATTTTAAATAAAGGTATAATAAGAGATATAAATCTAAACAAGGAATTTACCTCTGAGGCTTTTCCTCCTTTTATGCAGGGTATTATTAAAGCCGGGGGGTTGATAAAGTGGTTGAAGAAAAAGGAGCGGAGATGAATAGTTATAAAATCGCAGTAATTCCCGGTGATGGTACAGGTCCAGAAGTAGTAAGAGAAGGGTTAAAGGTGTTAGAAACAGTAGCTTCTAAGTATAATTTTAAATATGAAAGCACTAATTATGATTTGGGTGGCGATAGGTATCTAAAGACCGGTGAGGTCTTACCTCCTTCGGTAATAAAAGAGTTAGCTAATTTTGATAGCATTTACTTGGGCGCAATTGGCCATCCTGATGTTAAACCCGGTATTTTAGAGAAAGGAATATTATTAACTCTACGTTTTTCTTTTGAGCAGTATATAAATTTAAGACCGGTGAAGCTCTATGATAGCCGGTTCTGCCCCTTGAAGGAAAAGAAGCCTGAGGATGTAGATTTCGTAGTAGTTAGGGAAAATACCGAAGGCCTTTATAAAGGGTTAGGTGAGTTTAAGGATAAAGGGACTCCAGATGAAGTAGCTATCCAGACTTCTTATAATACCCGCGAAGGTATTGAACGTTGTCTACGCTATGCTTTTGAGTATACCGGCAAGAGAAATAAGAAAAAAACTCTTACTCTTTGCGGTAAGACCAATGTTTTAACTTATGCTTTTGATCTATGGGAGAGGACTTTTTATCAGGTAGCTAAAGACTATCCCGATATAAAGACTGATTATGCCCATGTTGATGCCACTTGTATGTGGATGGTTAAGAATCCCGAGTGGTTTGATGTAATAGTTACTGATAATATGTTTGGTGATATTATTACTGACTTAGGAGCAATGATTCAGGGAGGCATGGGCATTGCCGCCGGAGGTAATATTAACCCCAGCGGAGTTTCAATGTTTGAGCCGATTGGCGGAAGCGCGCCTAAGTACACAGGCAAGAATGTAATAAATCCCTTAGCGGCAATTTGTGCTCTAGCTATGATGCTTGAGCAATTAGGCGAGAGTGAAGCTGCCCAGGCAGTAGAGAATTCAGCTATTAAGGTAGCTAGAGATAAGCTAAAGAGCCTTGGTGCCGGGAAGATGGGTTATTCCACTACCGAGGTGGGTGATCTAGTAGTTAAAAATATTAGTTAAATAGATAAGTTTAAGGGGAAGAAATGAAGAGAAATGTAGCTGTAATTGGAGTAGGGGCAGTAGGCTCGGAGATTCTCAGAACTTTAAGGCAGAGAAATTTTCCGATTAATAGTTTGAGAGTATTTGCTAGGACAGCAAGGGAAATAAAGGTAGATGGTCTGCCTTATAATGTTGAAGCTATAGAAAATAGTGATTTTTCCGGTATTGATATTGCTCTCTTTGCCGGAACTGAAGGCAGTAAAGGAGCAAGTGCTCTTTATGCCGAGAAGTTTATAGAAAAAGGCGCGGTAGTAGTTGATAATGGCAATGATTTTCGTTTAAACGATGACGTACCCTTGGTGGTTCCCGAAGTAAACAAAGATAAGGTTTCTACCCACAAGGGAATAATCGCTAATCCTAATTGTACTACTATCCAGGCGGTTACTGCTTTAGGCGGTATTTTTAAAAAGTTTGGTTTAAGCCAGTTTATTCTCACTAGTTTTCAGGCAACTTCTGGAGCAGGTAAGGCCTCAGCAGTTAGCCTTTGGAATGAGACTAAGGCCTTAGTTGAGAATAATAAGAATAAAGATTTTGATAATCTTGATAAGAGGATAAAACAAAAGCCGGAGTGTTTTAGCCGTCAGATTGCTTTTAATGTTATTCCCGAGATTGGCGGTTTCAACGATGCTGGCTATACCAGCGAAGAGATGAAGGTAGTCCATGAATCTCGTAAGATCTTCGGGGATGATTCAATAAAAATTTCAGCTACTTGCGTTAGGGTACCTGTTTTTACCTCTCATAGTGAAGCGATTTACTTTACTACCAGAAATAAAGCTACTGTCGTTGAGCTAGAAGAGGTTTTGAAAAAAACACCGGGCGTAGAGTATCAACCTAAAGATCTAAGCTTGCCTGTTGATGCTGAAGGTAAGAATGAGGTTTTTGTGAGTCGTCTGCGCGCTGATACAACTTGCGAGAATTCTTTCTGGCTATGGTGTGTTTCTGATAACTTAAGGAAGGGAGCAGCCTTAAACGCTATCCAGATAGCTGAAGAGCTAATTTCATAAATACTGCTTTTGGTCTGCTCATATCCGTCACATTTCCTAAATAAACCTATTAGTTCCAGTTACTTGCTTTTGACTGTTGTCGGCGTAAAAAACAGTGCTTAATTGATGAGTATCAATGCCAATAATATTCTCCTAGAATTAGAGTACATTGGGAGTAACTATTTTGGTTTCCAAACTCAAAAATCCCAGGGGAGGAATCAAGCTACTATCCAGGGGGCCTTAGAGGAAACTCTGGCTAAGCTCTTCAGGGAGAAAATAAGAGTAATAGCTTCTGGCAGAACCGATAGGGGAGCCCATGCTAGGGCTCAAGTGATAAATTTTAAAGTTGATACGAAAATACCTTTTGAAAATATAAAATCAGCCTTAAACAATTTATTACCTTCTGATTTAAGAGTAAAGAAAGTAAAAAAAGTCTCCGATAATTTTCATGCCCGGTTTTCAGCAAAATCCAAGATATACCGCTACGTAATTTTAAACACAAAAGAACCTTCTGTATTTTGGCATAATTTAGCCTGGCATGTAGATGGAAATTTGGATATAGAGTTAATGGAGAAGGCTTCTAGAAAGATTAAAGGCAAAAGAGATTTTTCTGTTTTTGCCAAAAAAGCCAAGAACTACAAAGATTGCATAAGAGATGTAGGAGTCATATCAATTAAAAGGAAGAGTTCTTTTATATATATTGATATAGAAGCAAATGGATTCTTGCGTTCTATGGTACGGAATATAGTTTCCTTTTTAGTGAAAATAGGTAGAAAAGACCTAGCTTTTAAAAATATCTCATTAATTTTATCTAAAAGAATCAAATATACTAATGAATCCGCTCCGGCCTCAGGGCTATACCTATATAAGGTGATTTATTAGCATTTTTGCTAATATATTCAGCTCCGGCTCCTCATTTTTATAATATTTAACAAAATATTGACAAGTTATTGGTTTTGTGATAAATTCAATAATAACTATAGTTATTGTATTTACCACAATAACTTGATATCAATTGTACGGATTGTCATCTTTAGATGTTTCTTGGCAACAAAGTCTTTTTATGATAGGTTCAATAAGAGTCATACTTATGGTAGGTATCATAAGTTGACTAATTAATGTCTAGATCACAGTGGAGTATTAAGGTACTATACAAATGGCGGCAGTAAACGGAAAAGCTAATATGGATGGTAAGCTAATATCAGCCCAGGAGATTACAAAAAAGTACCGCATTACTTACCAGACTGTTAATCACTACACTAATTTCGGCCTTTTGCGCATAGCAACCAAAAAAGGCAATGTGCGGATGTATAATCAGGCTGAGGTCAGAAGAAGGTTGGCTAAGATAACCCGGCTTATGAATGAAGGTTATCCTTTACGTTTAATTAGAAAACAGTTAGAGGGCATTTGATGGGTTACTATCAGATTTTTGGTTTAGATAAGGAAAAGGTCGGTTGATGACGAAGAAGATTGAACTGATATGAGAAAGATAAATTGGATAGTGTTAATATTGGTTGTTGTTGGTTTAGTCGCTGGAGCAGAACAGGCTAAATCTCTTGAGGAGACTACCTCAGCTGTCTCTAAAGAGACGGTTTCGCCTACTGAGGAATCTTTGGATCTCGAAACCTCTCTTATCACCGAAGAAGACTTAACTGATGCGATAGGGCAGGTTCAGTTACTTGAAGAGATTGATGCAGCTGCCTCTAAAGAAACGGCTTCGTCTGCCGATGAATCTTCGGATATTGAGAAAGTCCCTCTTACTATGGAAGAAGGCCTGGCTAAGAAAATATCGCTGGATTTACGGGGTATGGATATAGTTGATACTATTAAGTTTTTATCACTGAAAGGCGGTTTGAATATTGTTACCAGTAAAAATGTTTCTGGAAGGATAACCCTGTTTCTAAAAGATGTAACTATCGCTGACACACTGGATGTAATCTTGCTTACTAATAAACTGGCTTGTGAAAAAAAGAAAAACATTATTACCATATTGACTGAGGTAGAGTATGAAGCGCTCTATGGAGAGAAATACACCGAAAAAAGAGAAATTAAAACTTTGAAGCTAAAGTATATTCAGTCCACAAAAGCCGGAGAGGCTTTAGCAAGCATTAAAAGTTCTATTGGTAAGATTATTATGGATGATGCTACCGGCAGTCTTATCTTAATAGATACACCGGAGAAGATAAGAGAAATGGAAAGCTCTGCGCTACGGCTTGATGAAGGTATTATCGAAAAGATGCCGCCGACGATTACCAAAGTGTTTGAGTTAAAGTATTCCCAAGCTGAAGATCTTGTACTAAAGGTGACTGAGGCTTTGACCGAAGGTTTTGGCTCTGCTCGCGCCGATGAGAGGACAAATAAAATAATTGTAAATGATTTGCCTAATAAGATTGAAGAGATTACAGAGATGATTGCTACTTTTGATACCCAGTCAAAAGAAATATTTATTGAAGCAAAGATTGTTGAGATAACTTTAAGTGATGATTTTTCTTTTGGCGTGGACTGGGAGACAATGTTCAAGGCTTCATCAAGGAAGAATATAAGGATTACAGGTGACTTCCCGGCTTCGGGGATAACAAGTTCTTACGGCCGGATTTCTCTAGGACGATGGCGAGAGGGATTTTATACCGGCGAGGGGACAACTTCAGAAGCTTGGAATCCCGGAGGATTAGACCCTACCCAAGCGCAGCAGATTCTTACCTTCTTAAACGAAGTGGGTAAAGTTAAAATTGTTTCTTCTCCTCATATTGTTGTTTGCAACAATGAAGAGGCTAAGATTATGGTCGGTACGCGTCAGCCTTATGCTACCAGCACAATTTCTAACACCGATACTGCATCTTCTACCTCCTGGAGCGCAGAATTCGTAGATGTCGGCGTAACCCTTACGGTTACCCCTACGATTTATCAAGGGGATTTTGTAAAGATGCATATTAAGCCCGAAGTGAGTACGTTGATAGATTGGTTTGAGATACAGGATGAAGCCGGAACAAGCCAAATTCTCCTGCCGGAGGTAGATACATCTAATGCTGAGACAACTGCTTTGATTCAAGACGGGAAAACTGTGATTATTGCCGGGATGATTAGGGAAACCATGACTGAATCCGAAAAAAAGACTCCCTTTCTAGGCGATATTCCTTTTTTGGGAAAAATGTTCAAGTCTACCTATAATACCAAGGAGATGAAGGAATTAGTAATATTTCTCACTCCACGTATTATATCCGGGGATAAAGATATTTTATACGTGGAGCAGATAGATAAAACAAAGAAAAATTCAAAATACTATAGGGAAGGAAAAAAGCGGCGGAAGCCGCCAAGGCGCAAAATTCGCACAGAAGCATTATAGGAATAAAAAAATGATGTTAAAGAAAAATTACATCCCTATATTGGCCCTGCTTTTAACTGTCTTTTTTGTAAATGACTTTGTAGCATCAGCAAAGGACAGCGATTTAGAAGAATACTCTAAAGAGATTCTTCTTATTGACTCTGAAAATGAAAAGGATAAACAAGTTGAAGAACTCAATAAGCAGGAACAAAGGGCAGCTGAACTAGCTACTCAAAGAGAGAAGGCTAAAGCCGCGAAGGAAGCTAAGAAAGCTGAAAAGCTCCGCAAAAAGGAACAAAGGGCAGCTATACTAGCTGCTCAAAGAGAGAAGGCTAAAGCCGCGAAGGAAGCTAAGAAAGCTGAAAAACTCCGCAAAAAGGAACAGAGGGCAGCTGAACTAGCTGCTCAAAGAAAAAAAGCTCTAGCCGCGAAGGAAGCTAAGAAAGCTGAAAAAATCCGCAAGCAAATACAAAGAGAAGTCGAGGTGCAAGTTAAGCGAGAAGTAGCTCAGGCTGAAAAGGAAGCTAGGAGAGCTGAAAAAATCCGGAAGAAGGAGGAAAAAGCAATTGAACTAGGCGCCCAAAGAATAGAAGCTCTAGCTGCGAAGGAAGCTAGGAAAGCTGAAAAAATCCACAAGAAGGAGGAAAAAGCAATTGAACTAGGTGCCCAAAAAATAGAAGCTCGAGCCGCGAAAGAAGCTAAAAAAGATGAAAAATTCCACAAGAGAATACAAAGAAAAATCGAGGTACAAGTTGAACGAGAAGTAGCTGAAGTTAGAGCTAAGGTTGGGAAATTTAGTTCTTCTAAGCCAGAGGGTTTCCAAACAAAAATTGAGAGATTAGACCAACTTTTAGCAGAAGGGTCTTTGAAGGAAAAAGAATTGGATGAACAGGAGAAAGAACTGACACTACAATTAATGGGTATTGAGAGAGATAAAGAATTAGCTGGAGACGTGGTTGAAGATATTTATTCTGCTTTAGGCGAGAAAGAAAAAGTTAAGCAAAACCTCTTGTGGCAAGAAAGTGAAACAGTAGCAGAGATATCGAAAAATATTACTGAGCAGAGAAATACAGAAACCAACATATTGAATGTTAAGAATTCCTTAGAAAAAGAAAGGCAACTCTTGACAAGGTTGGAGGAAAGAGCAAAGCCAGCAGGGTTAGAGCTTTTAAGGGTTAATTCTGAAATTGCAGATTTAGGAAAACGAATAAGAGATATTAAGAAAACAGTCAAGCTTCTTGAAAATGAATTTTTTGATAAACAACAAAATATCCTTAAAACCAAAGAAAAAAAAGGCCATGTGTCTCTAAAAATATTTTCAAAGGAAAGAATTATCCAGAAAGAGATAGAGAGTCTAAAAAGCGACATAAGTGGAAAAAATCAGGAAAAAGAAAAGGTTTTAAAAGAACAAAGAGAGGTTTTAGCCGAGCTTTCAATAGTGGACAGTAAAAAAGCTGCTTTAAAAAGCGAGATATTAGAACAAGAAGATTTGTTAGAGGATGAGGAGTCACATCTAGAAAATATTTCTAAAGGCTATAAAAATACTCAGGAAGTCCTTGTTTCTCTTGGACAGGAAAAGGAAAATATCAAGCTGCGAATAGGTGAGATAAAGGAAGAGATAAATGTTTTAGCTAAAGAGCAAGCTAAAGGAAATATTTTAATTAAGGAAAAGAAAAAATCCCTTGAATCCGGCCTGAAGCATATATTAACTTTTCAGAAAGAATCACAAGCTAAGATAAGACGGTTTCAAGATGACTTGGTCCAAGAGAAGTTTAATAAGGAAAAAGAAATATCCTGGCAGGATGAGCATTTTAAGAATGCAACCCTGGAATTCGATCTGAGCATCTCTCCGATATCCTCCCTGCTCAACCAGGAGAAAAAGAAACAGGCTGAGCTTACTCGGCAACAAACCCGGATTGACGAGGAGCTTTATGACATCGATGCTGAGAAAAAGGATTTGACCAACCAGATAATTGAGGGTACTACCTTTTTAGCCGAGGCCAAAGAAAAACTCACTGTTTTAAAAAATGATCAACAGGTTCAGAAAGATAAACTTTCCCAGGTAACCTCCCGGAGCCAGGAATCCCAACAAAAAGTAACTATGCTAGACCGCCTTATCTATAAAACCCAGGTTCGGGAGTCTAGGATTGTATCTGAAGAGAAGAAGCTGGCCAGCCGGCTTGAGTTATTGCAAAAAGAATTACAAACTCTTAAAAACAAGAGCAAAGACTTCTTGGTTCAAAAAGAGCAAGTAGAGCAAGAGCAATCCCAATCTTTAGAAGGAGAAAAAGCTGTTATCGTTACCTTATCGGGGATAGAGAAGAATATAGAAATCATTGATATGGACGTCTCCCAGATATCCTCCCGGCTCAACCAGGCGAAAAAGAAACAAGATAGGCTTATCCGGAGACAACCCCGTATTAGTGAGGAATTCCATAGTTTTAATACCAATAAAGAGATTTTAGCCAGCCAGATAATTGAAGCTACTGCTTCCTTAGCTAAAGCTAAAGAAAAACTCACTGTTTTTAAAAAGGATCAACAAGTTCAGAAAGATAAACTTTCCGAGATAGCCTCCCAGAGTCAGGAACACCAACAAAAAGTAACTATGCTAGAGCGCCTTATCCATAAAACCCAAGTTCAGGAAGACGAGACTGTATCCGAAGAGAAAAAGCTGACTAGCCGGATTGAGTTATTCCAAAAAGAATTACAAACTCTTAAAAACAAGAGCAAAGACTTCTTGGTTCAAAAAGAGCAAGTAGAGCAAGAGCAATCCCAATCTTTAGAAGGAGAAAAAGCTGTTATCGTTACTCTATCAGGGATAGAAAAGAATATGGAACTCATTGGCATGGATATTTCCCAGATATCCTCTCGGATCAGCCAGGCAAGAAATAAGCAAGATGAGCTTATCCGTCGACAACCTCGAATTAGTGAGGAGCTTTATGACATCGATGGTGAGAAGGAGGACTTGGCCAAACAGATAGCTGAGGCTGAGAAGAAGCTCGCTGTTTTAAAAAAGAATAAGCAGGTCGGAGAGGGGCTAAGTAAACAGGAGAAACTTCTTCAGGCTGAGATGGATTCGGTGGTAAAAAGCAGAGAAGATATCCAGGCCGAAATCGTTAGGCTAAAAGATCTTTTTGCCGAAGCTAAAGATACCTACGGTGAGTTAAGTATTACTAAAGATTCTTTAAAAATAAAAGAGATAAGATTAACTCGTACGGAAAAAAATATTAAAAGTCAAATCGACGAAGCGAATAAAACATTAAAAATCCATCAAGCTGCTAATAAAGATATTTCTGCGTATCAAGATTCTACTAAGCTAAAAATTTCCAGTATAAAGTCAGAGATTAAAGACAACAATATTAAGCTGTTAAAATTGAAGGCGCTGTTGGAAGAAAAGAGAAATGCAAGGCAGGTATTAATTGGCAATAGAGAAACTTCAGAAGCAGGACTAGCTGAGGTGCTTCTTATTTTAGGAAAAGTAGGCAAGGATGAAATGAAAAGGTTGAGTTCCCTTTTAAAAACAAAAAAGAGTGCTGAAAGAAAGATTGTTATTCAAGAACGAAAAATGCAGGATAAAATTTCTAAACTTAGCCCTGAAAAAGAAGTTGATAAAAGAGTCGCTCTTACAAAACTTACTACTGATAGGGAAGCTATACAGAGGGAAATAGTAGATATCCTTAATGACATTGATGATAAAAAAATTCAGGCTTCCCAATCTTTAGAAAGAGAAAAAGCTTTTATCGTTACTCTATCAGGGATAGAAAAGAACATAGAACTCATTGGCATAGATATTTCCCAGATATCCTCCCGGTTCAACCAGGCGAAAAAGAAACAAGATGAGCTTACTAGGAATCAAAACCGAATCAATGAAGAATTTCATAGCTCTAAGGCTGACAAAGAGATTTTGGCCAAACAGATAACTGAAGGCGTTGCTTCTTTAGCTAAAGCTAAAGAAAGACTCACTGTTTTAAAGAATGATCAACAGGCTCGGAAAAATAAACTTTCCCAGATAGCCTCCCAGAGTCAGGAATACCAACAAAAAATAGTTATGCTAAGTCATCTTATCGATAAAGCTCAGGTTGAGGAAGCTGAGATTGTATCCGAAGAGAAAAAGCTGACCAGGCGGCTTGGGTTATTACAAAAAGAATTAAAAACTTTTAAAAACAGGAATAAAGACTTCTTGGCTGAAAAAGAGCAACCCCAATCTTTAGAAAGAGAGAAAGCTTCTGTCATTACCTTATCAGAGATAGAGAAGAATATAGAATTTATTGGCATAGATATTTCCCAGACATCCTCCTGGATCGACCAGGCGAAAAAGAAACAAGATGAGCTTACTAGGAATCAAACCCGGATCAATGAGGAATCTCATAACTCTAAGGCTGACAAAAAGATTTTGGCCAAACAGATAACTGATGCCACTGCTTCTTTAGCTAAAGCCAAAGAAAAACTCACTGGTTTTAAAAAGGATCAACAAGTTCAGAAAGATAAACTTTCCCAGATAGCCTCCCAGAGTCAGGAATACCAACAAAAGATAATTATGCTAAGTGATCTTATCGATAAAGCTCAGGTTGAGGAAGCTGAGATTGTATCCGAAGAGAAAAAGCTGACCAGTCGTCTTGAGTTATTGCAAAAAGAATTACAAATTCTTAAAAACAAGAGCGAAGACTTTTTAGTTCAAAAAGAGCAGGCAGAGCAAGAGCAATCCCAATCTTTAGAAAGGGAAAAAGCTTTTATCGTTACTCTATCAGGGATAGAAAAGAATATAGAACTTATTGGTATGGATATTCCTCAGATATCATCCCGGATTAACCAGGCGAAAAAGAAACAAGATGAGCTTATCCGCCGACAGCCCCGAATCAATGAGGAATTCAATAGCTTTAAGGCTGACAAAGAGATTTTGGCCAAACAGATAACTGATGCCATCGCTTCTTTAGCTAGAGCTAAAGAAAAGCTCACTGGTTTAAAAAAGAATAAGCAGGCCGGAGAGCGGCTAAGTAGACAGGAGAAACTTCTTCAGGCTGAGATGGATTCGGTGGTAAAAAGCAGAGAAGATATCCAGGCCGAAATAGAGAAAACATCTCGTTCCTTCAACCAAGAAAAATCCTTCCAAAATAAACTATCTTTAGAAAAGAACGCCTTGACCGAAGAGATCATAACCCTAACTACTCAACAACAAGATTTAAAAGGCGCTATCGAGGCCGGAGAAAAAGGGTTAAAAGGTTATACGGTAAAAATTAGTGAGCTAATCCAAAAACAGCAAGCCCTTAAATCCGAACTTAATCAGATATTAGTTTTCCAGAAAGAGTCACAAGTTAAGATAAGTCGGTTTCAAAAAGACTTGGCCCAAGAGAAGCTTAATAGGGAAGAAGAAATATCCCGGCAGAAGGATGAATTCAAGAATGCAACCCTGGGATTCGATCTGAGCATCTCCCAGATATCCTCCCGGATCGATCAGGAGAAAAAGAAACAAGATGGATTTGTCCGTGAACAAGCCCGGATCAATAAGGAATTTCAGAGCTTTAATACTGAAAAAGAGTTTTTGGCCAACCAGATAATTGAGGCCACCGCTTCTTTAGCTGAAGCTGAAGAAAAGCTCATTTTTCTAGACAAGGATGAACAGATTCAGGAAAACAAACTCTCTGAGATAACCTCCCGGCGTCGGGGATCCCAACAAAAAATAACTATGATAAATCGCCTTATCGATAAAACCTGGGTTCAGGAAGAGCAGCTAGGTAGGCAGGAGAAGGCTTTTAAGATTGAGCTCGATAACTTGAAGAAAGATGAGAGGGTAATTCAAAAGGAAATAGAAGAGGTGGCTGTGCGCCTAGCTGGTTCTACCAGCCGGTTGGGAGAACTTACGATTCAAAAGAGAGATTTTAAAAGAAAGGCTGACCAATTTGTAAGAGAAAGAGAGGTAATTAAGGTAGATATCTATGAGTTCAATAAACTGACTGAAGACCAAGAGACGAAAGTAGCAAGATTAGGTAGAAAGCAGGAACAATTGGAATTTGAAATTTCAGAAAAAAAGGCAGAAATTGATGGATCGCAAAAGAGAATAATTAATTTGGGTAAATCCCTGGAGGAAGAAGAAACAGGATTAGAAAAACTTAACGAAAAAGAAAAATCACTTCAAGTGAAGTTGCCGAAGATCCGCAAAAGTCTTGAAGATGTTGAAAAAGAGATAATTCCTATCCAGAATGATTTAGAAGTTGCACAGAAAAACCTTAAAGATATCAAAGATCAGGAGACTCTAGTAAACACAGCATTCGGAAATCTTAAAACCTCTTTTACAATTTTGCATAAGAAATTTAGTGATTGGGGTGAAGAAAAGTGGGGACTTGAGATGGAAGTGTTGGAAGCTAAGAGGAAAAAGGAGTTTGCCAAAATAGAAAAGGCCGAACGAGATGCTGCCCGGGCTAACCAAGAAATGAAGGAAATATTATCTGAGAAGAGAAAGAAGACGAGGCAGTGGAAGAATTTGTCTCAAGCTCGGATGATCAAAGAAAAAGTTTTCAAAAAGGAGGAAGAGATAGATGAGAATCTTCTCAGCCAACACTATTACCAGGCTTTCGAACTCGACTACAACGAAAGGTATCACGAAGCTGCCATGGAATATGAAGAGGTGTTGAAAATTAACCCTAACGATGCTGATGCCCACTACAATTTAGCTCTTATCTATGATGACCATCTAAATGAGAAAAGAAAGGCTATCCAGCATTATCAGGAATACCTTGATCTCAAGCCTGTTGCTGAAGATGAGTCGCAAGTGGCTGGTTGGATAATTAAGGCCCGCCAAGCCTTAGAGTGGGATTCTTGGGATTAATCATTGTCTAGATTCGGTCTAAGCGATAAACACCACGGAGAGAATAAGCGAAAGGCTGTGGTAATATAAGAAGGTTGTAGTATATACAATGATAACCATATCTATTGTAGTTACCATAAGTATATTAATACCTAAGAAAGTACGGAAAAGCTAATATGGATGGTAAGCTAATATCAGCCCAGGAGATTACAAAAAAGTACCGCATTACTTACCAGACTGTTAATCACTACACTAATTTCGGCCTTTTGCGCATAGCAACCAAAAAAGGCAATGTGCGGATGTATAATCAGGCTGAGGTCAGAAGAAGGTTGGCTAAGATAACCCGGCTTATGAATGAAGGTTATCCTTTACGTTTAATTAGAAAACAGTTAGAGGGCATTTGATGGGTTACTATCAGATTTTTGGTTTAGATAAGGAAAATGAATCTGTTGGGGATAAAAAAATCATAGGAGAAATCGTTAACTCTAGGGCAAAATTATGATGGCAAAACAAGGATTTACTCCTGAAGAACAGCTATTAAGGCTGATAGACAAAGGCGACGAAGTCGCAAAATTCAGACAGAAAAAGAAGCTGTTTTTAAATTTCAGCGGCCTAAAAGGTTTCTGGCGTTTTTTGACCAAAGGCATAAGCCGGCCCTTGACAAGATTAATCAAGGGTTTGAGAGACCCTAACTTGAAGACTTTAAACAGAGTTTTTTTTGTTCTATCGGTGGTTCTTCTAGGCTATGCAGTAGTGGCTTTTGTTTTCGGCCGTCCCGATATAAAAGCAGTTTACGAAAAGAGCCGGTTGATGAAATGGAGGCAGTCTGAGCAGAAGGAGGTATCCGAGGCCCGTCCGTTCTTACATTATTTCGAAATGGTTAACCGTAGGAACATCTTTAGTCCGATAGCGCTCAAGGAAACTAAAAGTAATAAGGAAGTTAAAAAAAAACAGTTGCAGGAAATGATCGGAGAATTAGACTTAGTAGGCATATCTTGGAGCAAAGATCCAGTGGCAATGATTGAGGATAGCAAGACTAAGAAAACATACTTTCTTAAGAAAGGTATGAAGATCAATAAGTTTAAGATAGAAGATATTTTAAAAGATCGAGTTATTTTGAGCTTTGAGGGAGGGGAGATCGAACTGATATGAGAAAGATAAATTGGATAGTGTTAATATTGGTTGTTGTTGGCTTAGTCGCTGGAGCAGGACAGGCTCAATCTCTTGAGGAGACTACTTCAGCTGCTTCTAAAGAGACGGTTTCACCTACTGAGGAGTCTTTGGATCTCGAAACCTCTCTTATCACCGGAGAAGACTTAACCGATAAGTCTTCGGATATTGAGAAAGTCCCTCTTACTATGGAAGAAGGCCTGGCTAAGAAAATATCGCTGGATTTACGGGGTATGGATATAGTTGATACTATTAAGTTTTTATCACTGAAAGGCGGTTTGAATATTGTTACCAGTAAAAATGTTTCTGGAAGGATAACCCTGTTTCTAAAAGATGTAACTATCGCTGACACACTGGATGTAATCTTGCTTACTAATAAACTGGCTTGTGAAAAAAAGAAAAACATTATTACCATATTGACTGAGGCAGAGTATGAAGCGCTCTATGGGGAGAAATATACCAACAAGGGAGAAGTTAAGACTTTGAAGTTAAAGTATATAAAGCCGACAAAAGCCGGAGAGGCTTTGACAAACATTAAAAGTTCTATCGGTAAGATTATTATGGACGACGCTACCGGCAGCCTTATCTTAATAGATACGCCGGAGAAGATAAGAGAAATGGAAAAAGCTGCGTTTAGTCTCGATGAAGGTATTATTAAAAAAACATCGCCTACGACTACCAAAGTGTTTGAGCTAAAGTATTCTAAGGCTGCGGATATCCTAATAAAGGTAACTGCAGTCTTGACCGAAGGTTTTGGCTCTGCTCGCGCCGATGAGAGGACAAATAAAATAATTGTAAATGATTTGCCTAATAAGATTGAAGAGATTACAGAGATGATTGTTACTTTCGATACTCCGCCAAAAGAAATATTTATTGAAGCAAAGATTGTCGAGATAACCTTAAGTGATGATTATTCTTTTGGCGTAAATTGGGAGTCACTGTTTACTACTACAGATAAGAATATAAAGCTTGTAGGTGCTTTCCCGGCTTCGGGGATAACAAGTTCTTATGGCAGGGTTTCTGTAGGGCAATGGCGAGAGGGATTTTATACCGGCGAAGGGACAACTTCAGAAGCTTGGAATTCTGGAGGATTAGACCCTACCAGGACTCAACAGATTCTTACTTTTTTAAAAGAGGTCGGTGAGGTTAAAATTGTTTCTTCTCCTCATATTGCTGTTTGTAATAATGAAGAGGCTACGATTATGGTCGGTACGCGCCAGCCTTATGCTACCAGCACAGTTTCTCAGAGTGAAACTACAGCTACTACTTCCTGGACTGCAGAATTCGTGGATGTCGGCGTAACCCTTGCTGTTACGCCTACGATTTATCAAGATGATTTAGTAAAGATGCATATTAAACCTGAAGTTAGCACACTAATAGATTGGTTTGAGATATTGGATGAAGATGGAGTAGCACAAATTAGCCTGCCCGAGGTAGACACATCTAATGCTGAGACAACTGTCTTGATCCAAGACGGGAAGACGATAATTATTGCCGGAATGATTAAGGAATCTATAAGTGATTCTGAAAGTAGGATACCTTTTTTAAGCGATATTCCGGTTTTGGGAAACGCTTTTAAATCTAGATATAACACCAAGGAGATGAAGGAATTAGTAGTATTTCTCACTCCGCATATTATAACCGGAAAAGAAGAGCTGCTTTATTTGAAAAACCATGGAAAAACAAGGAAACCGGAGAAAGAATGAATAAAAACAAGTGGCTAGGTATAGGAATTGGATTAGTGGTAATATGCGCAGGGCTGGTTGTTAGTGTCTATATGGCTAACAACAAGTTAGTAGACGAAGTGAAGCTCTTAGAGCAAGACCTAAAAGATAAAAGCCGGGGCCTAGAGGATGCAAAGATTGAGCTTCTTGAAGCGAATCAGAAGAATATTCTTTTTGTTACCGAAAAAGAAAGTTTGAATAGCAAGATGGCTTTGCAGAAAGAACAAATCGCAGAAATTATCCGGACCAAAGAAAGCCTCGTGAAGCAGCAAGAGGCCTTAGCCGCCGGAAAAGAAGATTTAGAAGACGCCTTAGCCGAGATAAAAAAATTACATCAGAAGCAGATTAAGCTATATGAGCTTAAAGTTGAATCCAGAGAGAAAGATTTTAAGAAAAAAGCCGACTCAAAAATGGTGGAATTTATTATTGACAAAAAGGCGCTAGAGGAACAGGTGAAGAATGCTGAGGTAAAGTTAGAAGAATCAATAGAAAAGAATAAAGAACTCCTAGAAAAATTAGATGAAAGCAGCCAGACAATTGTTGAATTCAAGATTGCCGGGGGCAAGGGAAGTGATCAGCTAGATTCGGTAAGCTTGGAAGACGAGAAGTTTCGGAAACAAGCTTTAAAACATCATTACAATAAGGCCCTTGCCTACGACCAAGATTTGAAATACAAAAAGGCATTAATCGAATACAAAAAGGCCTTAGAGGCGGCGCCGAACGATGCCGACGTCCACTATAACTTGGCTATTCTTTATGATGAGCATCTGATTAATAAAAGAAAAGCCATTGAGCATTATCAGGCTTACCTTGAAGTTCGTCCCGATGCCAAAGATGCAGTGAGAGTGGAGTACTGGATTGTTGAAGCCAGGAAGGTATTGGATTGGGAAAGTAAAACTAAATAAAGCCTTCCCCTGTACGTTTGACATTAGAAGATAAAACCATTTTAATTTTCAGTTATTGTGCTATACCCAGGTTTTATGAAGAGATACCTAGTTGATTGGAGATTAGTCGGTGGATTTAGTGCGTTGCTTTTTCTCATGGTGGCCATTGGCTGTATCGGAATTTTTCAAATTCAATTTTTGAGTAAAAGTGTAGAGGATCTAGGAAAGCACTATTTTCCTCTTCAAAAGGCTGCCTTGGAGATGCGTATAGATAATAGCTCATACGCGAGGGGTGTCCGTAATTATATCTTTTGGCGTAGCGCCAGATATCTTGGGGCTGTCAAAGGTGCGGCAAACCGGGAAGCAATTAGTACTGCCAGGATTGATTTCCAACACCAGTTAGTTAGCTATACTTCTTTTGCCCGTACAGCAATTGAGCGTCAGTGGATTGAACAGGTTAGGAAGCTGGAGCAAGAGCTGTATGGTATCGGGGAAAAGATTATTAATTCAGCTGACCGCCTAGAGAATACCAAAGGGCCAAAAAGGGAAAAGATAGAAGATACTATAAATAAGTTGGTGATGGTCTTTGAAAACAAGTTGTATAAAATCGATGAATTTATTGACGGCAATATTCAGAAGACTAACCTAGAGGCTGTGGAAGAGCAGTTGCGCTTAGCCGAGCTGGCTAAGAAACGGGCAATAAAGCTTTTAATCTGGTCTTTAATTTTAGGCTTAGGCCTTGGCGGTGAAACCGCTTGGGTCATCTATCGTAACCATAAGAGCGGACAGGAAAGGCGGAAAAAGCTAGTTCAGAAGATGATTAGAGCCGAGGAGTTAGAGCGCCAGAATCTTTCTTTTCAAGTTCATGATCAGATGGGTCAGGATCTAAGTGCTTTAATGATTTATGCAGACATTATTGATAAGAAACTCACTCCTTCAAATAAGGAAGCAAAGAAAGACATTGCTCAAAGCAAAAAAATTCTCTCCGGTTTAATAGACAAAAGTCACAATATTGCTGAGCTTCTTCGTCCGCCGGCCTTAGAAGAAGTAGGATTAATCGATACAATCGCCGGTCTTATTTTTCAATACAAACCGATATCTTCGATTAAATTTAGTTCAAGTTTACCAGCCAAGCCTTTAAATTTGCCCGGTGAATATTCGCTTATTCTTTATCGGGTAGCTCAGGAGGGTTTAACCAATATCGTTAAACATTCACAGGCTAAGAAAGCAAAGATTTCCTTAGAGAAAAAGGGCGATACGGTTTGCCTTACTGTTGCTGATGATGGTATAGGGTTTGACTATAGACAACCGTTTGCCCGTCGGCGCAAAGAGGATAAACTCAAATTGGGCCTTTTGGGTTTGCGTGAAAGAACAGAATTATTAGGCGGAAAAATGACTGTGGATACTTCGCCTGGTCGTGGGACAAAATTAATCGTAAAGCTGCCGGTAAAAGACAAAGGGGATGTTTCTATTCTTTAAATTATGGCTATTTCGATTGTAATTTCCGATGATCACGATATCATTCGCGAAGGGATAAAAAATATCCTTCGTGACAGTCTTGACTATGAGGTAGTTGGAGAAGCTGCAGACGGAGAAGAGGTAGTGGCGGTGGTCAAGAAACTTAAACCGGATATCCTTCTTCTAGATATTTCGATGCCTAAAATAAGCGGCCTTGAAGTAATTGAGCAGGTTCACTATATCTCACCGAAAACCAAGATTTTAATCATTACTGTGCATAAGGCCCATACTTATATAATGAAAGCGTTTAAAGCTGGGGCAAAGGGCTATCTCCATAAAGAAAATGCCGGAGAGGACCTTTTGGTGGCCCTTGGCAAAATTGCCCGCGGGGAAACCTATTTGAGTTCGACTGTTTCTTCCTATCTGGTAGATAAAGCAATTGATAGTAAGCCCAAACAGCCGGCTAAAGAAAGCCTTTTGACTTCCAGGGAGGAGGAAATCTTGCGTTTGGTGGTTGAGGGGAAAACAGCTAAACAGATAGCTGATGTCTTGTTTATCAGTCCCAGGACAGTCGAAAACTATAAAAGTGCCCTGTTAAAGAAACTTAGCCTACGCCGGAGCAGCGATCTGATTAAATACGCTATTAAGCATAAACTTGTAGATATTGACGAATATTAGTGATAACGTTTACATAATAAGCGTTTTCTAGAGGCTAAATTGGGATAGAGTAGATTGTGCAAGGAAATAGAGTAGTTTTGCATCTAGGCAATAATCCTAATATAGGTTATATTTATAGTAGAAAATAGGAGGAGAGAGATAAAAAAGGGTAAAGGTAAATAAAGCTTTTATCCGATTCAATTTGGAGTTTAAAAAAAGGTGTAAAGTGAATTACGAAAAAGCAAAACAAAGAAAGCAAAGTAAAACGAAAAGGAGAGTAGCCCTGCTGGTTACTCTTTCTCTTTTAGTAGGGCTTTCTTTGTCTCTTGCTATTGGCAGTGCTAGTTCTTCTGAGCAACAGACAACCGAGGTAGTTACTCATAAATCTCCTTTGGTTTGGCGTACAGATGGGAAAGGGGATTATTCTTTACCTGAACTTTCCGCAGATGGTATCCATGAACTCATTAAGGCTGTTAGGACTGCTAGCAAGATAAAAAGCCTTACTGCTACATGGGAATTTAAGGGCCAAGTAACCTTAGAGCTTAGTACTGACAACGGGAAGAGTTATTCCCAAATGGTCTATGGAGTACCTTTTGATTTAGTCAAGAGCGGGAAGCGACTTAAATGGCGGGTAACCCTTGGTCTGGATAGTCAACTTTTTGAGATCAAAGTTGCCTATACCGATGTATCCGGAGCCGGCGGAAGTTTTGGCGAGCCAGAACTTTCAGGATTTAAATTTAGAAAATTTCTTCGTATTACCAATCCTTCAGAAGAAGAATTATTTAACTATCAAATACCTATATCAGTTGGCCAATCAGCTAATACTTCCGGAGCCGAGGTCGGTTGTCAAGGTGAGGCTAAGGCTGATTTCGGAGATATTCGTTTTACTGCCGCTGACGGAGAGACCATTCTGCCTTATCTTTTAGAGGGCGTTACCGGCAAAAGTCCAAACCAAGTAGCTTCTTTTTGGGTAAAGCTTCCCCAGATACCTGTTAAGGGCTTACCTATATATATGTATTATGGCAATTCCGTAGCTAAAAGTTTATCCAGCGGCAAAGATGTCTTTGATTTCTTTGATGATTTTTCCCAGGATGAATTGGACCAGGAAGTTTGGCAAGCCGATATAGGCTTAGGCGGAGGTTATGAACTCCTTAATTCCCAATTAATGCTGAACGGAACAGTGATTAGATCTAAAGACTATCAGTTTAAAGACGGCATAATCGAATACCAGGCAAAATCCGAGATTGGTTTTGAGAACCAGCTGATTATCAGAGACGATGACCTAGGCCTTGAGCAAGTTGCTTATTCCTCAGTTTATGAAGGCGCTGAACACTGTCTGGCAATAGGTGGCATTGTAAAGGTAAACCAAGCTAAGCCTATTTCAGCCAGAACTGTATATAACTATAAAGTCAGTGCTAAAGAAGATGACTTAAAGTTTGAACGATATTCAGAAGCCTCGGTCTCCGAAGCAGAAATAAGTTACACCAACAAAGACGGATTAAAACAGGGATATGTTGGCTTAGAGGCTGGGGAAGGCAGTGTTGCTTATTATGATTTCTTAAGAGTGCGCAAATATGTTGAAACCGAGCCTTATGTCAGCTCATCAGCAGATCAAGAAAATATTAGATTAGCAGAGTTTTTTGAAACTATAGTTTCCGATAATGGAGATGTGGTATTAAAAGCAACTGAAGGTGCCTATTCCTCATTAGGCAGATATACCACTGAGCCTATTTCTACTGCCTGTAATATTACAGCAATTACTCCGACAATAAAACTGGCAAGTGATACTCTTAAGAGTGCGAGTAAGTCGCAAGCCATAAGTATGGATATCTCAGCAGACGGAGGATTGAACTGGAAAGAAAGTTGTGAAAGTGGTATGACCTATACCGGGATGGATGATTTTAGTGTTGGTAAAGAATTGTCACTGCGGGTCAATCTTTCTACCGGTAACACTACTGCCACCCCTAAGCTTGAGGAACTTAAATTAGAGTATTCCATAGCTCCAAAGGTGAGCTCGGTTAAGGTCGATTGTTCCGGAGCCACAGGCACTCAGGGGGTATACATAGCCGGAGATTCAATGGTAATCAAATGGGATAATTCGGCTGATGGCGATAATAATTCCGATATTGTTTCAGTTAGCTGTAACTTTGCACCTTTTGGCGGCGAGGGTGTAACTCCAATGTATGATGACGACGGTGATGACATTTATGCTGTTGAGTATAAAATACCTGAGGATGTAGATGTAACCGCAAATATCTTTGTCACGGCTACAAACCGTTGCGGCATAACCACTAAAGACGGGCATATCCTTATTGTTAATACTATACCAGATCAAGCAGCAGCTCTGGCAGAGACAGAAGAGGGCACAGATCAAGAAGCAATCAGCCCGGAAGATGTAGTCAGCCAAGAAGGAGTTCTTGAAGAATCAGTAACTCAGCCTGATTTTGAGCCGGGAGTAGCCTCAGCTCAGGGTTTTGGCGTGATTGTATATAATTCCCAGAGCGCACCTGAGGATTTTTATCTTAAAAACGAGGCAGGAAAATTTGTCCCTTATATATTCGAAGAAGTCTCTCCTAGGCGTTACGAGGTTTCATTAAAATCATTAAACGGTGTCCAGAAATATGTCTTTACTAGAAAGGGTATTGCTTTGCTTGAGGATGCAGGAAACGGTTTCCAGAAAAAGGTCAAAAACTCCTGGTTTTATATACAGAAAATGGGTACGTTCCCCTGGCAGTGGGAAGATGTAGAACCTAAGAAAGGCAAATTATCCTATAGCGAAAATGATAACGGAACGGTTACCATTTACAATAAATCGTCTCAGGGCACTGTAACTGCACAATTAGGTTTTGACGGAGAAAAATACTACAATAAGTTCTCAGTTGAAGGTGATAACCAAGCTTTAGGCTCAGCAAAGAAGCGTGTGCGTTGGGATACGGTTTTTAACAAAAAAGGCTTGATTAAGAAGGACAATGCTAATGTCCGTCGTCGGATCAAGAGAAAGGTAAAGAGATTCTTACGCGCCGCGAAACAAGAAATCGTTGAGGGAGAAGTTTCCAGAGAAAAGTTTGATAATGTCTTAATAGATTGGAAAGATTTTAAGAAGAGCGAAAGAAGCAAAAAAAGGAAAAAAACCAGGGCTCAGCGCTTAACCGGCACTAATGAAAACAATCCTCACAAGGCTTCTACCTGCCGGGTCTGGTTCTATGAAGACGGAAAAGCAGGCGATATCGTTATTGATCCGGTTTTATCAGCAACCCAGGCTTCAGGAACGATTACTATTCAAACCGCCGGGCTAACCACTTCAGATTTTAAGCTGGTCTTTAAAGAAGCTGACGCTGGTGTTTCTGAGTTTTACAAAGGAACCGGCAGCGCCTGGAGTACAAACTACGGCTCAGCCACAGAACTTTTAACCGAATTAGACCAGGATTCAGCCCTGCAGGTTGATTCGTCATCTGTCTTAAAACTCTTAGAGGCTAATTCTACCCGGGCCAGGGTTGAGAATAAATTTTCTCTTGCCAGTGAGGCCACTGTAACTGAGGAGTGGACTATTTACTCAACTGGTAAGATTATCAAACGGATAAAATATGAGAAGCTGCTGGCCGGCACCGAAGCCCGTAGCGTTGATGATGATGCAACCGATTACGTGGCTACCGGCATGAGCGGGTATCATCCTTCAACTCCGGCGGCAGGAAGAAGTACCGCCACCTATTACGATACTCAGCTTATTGAGCTGATTGCAACTGCTACCGGAGAAATCACTGATTATCAGGATCCCGGTACCGTATCTATAGTTACTGGTACTGTTGAGACTGCAGCCCGCGGCGATGCCGATGCCGATGGTTTTAATGAAGGAGAGGGTTCTTATGAAGTCCGGGTTCGTACTCAGGATAATAAGTTTTTATTTGGTTTAGACGGCTCAGGGCAGACTAAGTATAAACCAATATTTATGGCTCGTGAGGCCTATCCAAGTAGCGCATCGGCAAATCACATCTTAGCTCATTATCGTTTGGATGAGACAACTGGCACAACAGTAGATAACGCCCAAGGTACAGCTAATAGAGATGCTACAGCTTCAGAAGCAGTTGAGACTAATATCACTACTGCAACTGCCCAGCGCGGCACCGGCTTTAACCTTAAGGATGACGCTGAGAACTTGGCTATAACTTCAGCTAATATTATGTCTGACTGGTCTAAGGGGACAATCGAATTTTGGTACCGACCTAATTATGATTTTGCCGCTGCCCAGACCGAGGCCAAATATCTCTTTGGCTCAGCTGCTTCAGGTACAGCCAATGCCATCTGGGCCAGGGTCTATGATGATACAGATGAGGCCACTTTGGAATTCGGCATCAAAGGAGCAGGCAATCAGTCTTCAGTCACTATTACCGAGACTGATGATTCTCTTTGGAAGGCTAATGGCTGGGTCCACTTAAGATTTACCTGGGATGATACAGCAACTGATGTTTGCCGTATCTACTACAATGGCCAGTATGTCACCCAGACCCATACTGATACTACTTCAGCACTGACTGTGCTGGGAACTAGCTTTTTCTTCGGTGATTATAAGACTAGCGGAACTGATAATGCCGAAGGTATATTTGATGAGATATATATTTATAATGCCGCAATTCTTCCCTTTGGCGCTTACCACTCTGATTTTGCCGGTAGCTATGCCAAACCTCATTCGGATTTAACCTTATATTGGAATGGTGATGGCAGCGGAATACAGTATTCAGGAGCCGGTACTGGCAGTGTAACCAGCAGTGGTTCATTTGCCTCAGCCTTAGTGGGAAATGGTTTTCTAAACGATGCGTCCGATGAATATGTGCAAGTTGCCTCGGCTTCAAATATTGTTGCTGCTACCGGAAGCTTAAGCCTTTGGTTAAAGAGCAGTGATTCTTCTCCTGCGGCCCAGTATATTTTTTATAACAATGACAATCTTGCCTTGAGTTTTGATAACCAGGGTAACTTGGTCTTTGAATTAGAGGGCAATAACGATATTGAGACTACCGGTGATTATTATGATAGCGAGTGGCACCATGTAAGGCTTACATGGGATTATACCAATGATGTCTATAAAATATATGTTGACGGCCGGGAGCAGGGCTCAGAAACCGCATCCTTAACCGCTCCCAGTTTAGCCACTAATATCTTCTTCTCTGCCAAAGATGCTTCTGGTACCAATAACTTTGAAGGCCTAATCGATGAGGTCTATATTACTTCATCAGCCTCTACACCTCAAGTTCAGACTGCTTATGGTGACCCCATCAAGATGATTCAACTATCAGTAGACGGAACTGCAAAAACTCAAGGTTCAGAGTACAATTGTTCTCGTATTCATAGTGCCTCTGATTATATAGTACAGTATCTATCCGATGTAGCTGCTGATGTTAATATTAGCATGACCGATGATACAAGTTCTACTACTATCAGCGCTCCGATTACTTTAACCGATGATACTGTTTATAGAGACCTAACTATTAGCGGAACTACTTTAACTGTTGATTCATATAATAAAGCCGGTGGTGCCGGACAGATTACAATTATCGCCACCAATCTTACCCTTGATGCCGGTGCAGTTATTTCAGCAAATGGTACTGGTTATCCCGGTGGCTTCTCAGACACAGACAACGGAAATGGTTATGGACCCGGGGAGGGCGAAGGAAGAGGTAATAATGGCTCAGCTCTTATTTCTGGTTCGGGAGGAGGCTATGGTGGTAAGGGTGGCAAGGGTTATAGTGGCATCGAACCGGAATACGGCAAGCCCTATGGTTCTATTAAGGAACCTACAGATTTAGGCTCAGGTGGTGGAGGCACTTATAGTAATAACCGACTTGGTGGCGCAGGTGGCGGTTCATTAAAGATAGTAGTTTTAGACACCTTCACTCTCAACGGTTCGATTACTGCCAATGGCGTAGCAGGAACTAACAATGGAGGTGCTAGTAGCCAGAGGGCTACTGGCGGCGGTTCTGGCGGAAGTATCTGGATAGATGCCGGTGCCTTAGATGGGACAGGTTCGGTTATTTCTAATGGTGGCGATGGTGGAAATGACAACTGGGATGGCGGCGGTGGCGGCGGCGGAAGAATTGCTATTTATTACACTGCAGATACTTCTTCTTTAGCTACTCTCAGTACTTATGGTGGTTCAGGCCGAGACAATGCTGAAAGGGCAGGCTCCGGCACAATCTTTAAAAAAGATGATGGACAGACTAACGGTGACCTAACTACCTCTAACAATAATAATTCCGGCAGAGACACTCCTTTTGTAGATGGTACTTATACCTTTGATAGCATTACTGTACAAGAAGACGCTCATATAACACTTTCGGCAAGTGATACAGTAACTACTGACAATTTTACCATTAGCGATGCTACCGTAGAGAATAATGACGGTTCATTAACTGTTAATACTGCTTACACTATGGCGGGTAGTAGACATATTCAATCTACTGATGCTACCTTTGATGGCTCAGCAGCTACCATTAGCTTTACCTCAGGCACAAACTACTGGGATATCTCTAAGGATGTCGCTAGTGATCCTATATTTACTTCCGGCAGTATTTCAGCCGGAGCAACCTTGACTCATTCTGATCATGTCAGCACTGGCACTCATCTTTACTCCTTAATTCTTGAGACAACCGGAGACCTTACCTTAGCCAGCACAGCCTATATCAATGTTAATAATCTTGGTTATAGCGGAGGTTACGGTGACGTTGAGGGATCGGTGACCGGCAATACAGGCTCGGGTTTTGGTACTGGCGGTGGTTACGGCCCTGACGGTGAATATCAGCGCGGCGGCGGCGGAGGAGGTTATGGCGGTGAAGGTGGAATAACGGCTGGTCGTTCTGGTTATACGGGTGCTGGCGGTATAGCTTATGGCTCTATCACTGCCCCGGTTGATTTAGGCTCAGGCGGCGGCGGAAGTCGCGCTACTAATCGCTGGGGAGGAGACGGCGGCGGAGCAATAAAACTTACTGTCGGAGGTACCTTGACTGTTACTGGTGATATTACTGCCAATGGAGAAGATGGTGAAATGAATGGAGGCTATGGCTCACAGATATCCGCAGGCGGCGGCTCGGGTGGAAGTATCTGGATAGATGCTGATGTTTTAGAAGGTGCAGGCGCTGTCACTGCTAATGGCGGCGATGGCGCAGATGATACTTACGATGGAGCCGGCGGAGCCGGTGGAAGAATTGCTATTTATTACACTACTGACGATTCTACGATAACGCCCACTGCTTATGGCGGTTCAGGGATTGTTGGCTCACAAATTGGCGGAGCCGGCACAATCTATCAAAAGGATGCTGCCCAGGATGGAGATTTAACTGTTGCCAATAATACCGGTAGCGCTAGTTCGGCGGATACGCCTATTCCCGATGCAACCTATACCTTTAAGGATTTCGACATAAAAGACAACGCTCAGGTAATACTTTCAGCAAGTGATACAATAACTACTGCTAACCTTGCCCTTGATACCGATGTGCTCTTAGATAATAATGACGCCACTTTAACTATTAATGCTGCTTGTACCTTAGCTGGTGGGAGATACATTCAATCTACTGATGCTACCTTTGATGGCTCGTCAGCTACCCTTAATGCTACCTCAGGTATAACCTACTGGGACATTTCAAAAGATGTTGGAACCGAACCTCTTTTTTCGTCCGGAGGCATAGCACAGGGGGCAACCTTAACTCATTATGACCATACCACTAGCGATAGCCATACCTACTCTTTAATCCTGGAAACAACCAATGATTTGATCATAAACAACGGGGCATATATCGATGTTAGTAGTCGTGGTTTTCGCGGAGGTTATGGCGACACTAATGGATCGTTGGCTAATCAGACAGGTGAAGGATTTGGTACTGGAGCAGGTTACGGTAGCAATGGCGACTACGATGAAGGTGGAGGTGGAGCAGGTTATGGCGGCGGTGGCGGTATATCTAACGGTTACTATGCTGCTAACGTAACCGCAGGAGGCACAAGCTACGGTTCGGTGACTGAGCCTGTTGATTTAGGCTCTGGTGGTGGCGGAGTCCGCTCTCCTAATATCTGGGGAGGAGACGGTGGTGGAGTAGTAAAACTTATCGTTGGTGGTACTTTAACTGTTACCGGTGATATTACTGCTGGTGGAGGAAATGGCTCAATCAACGGAGGCCACAGTAGCTATATGTCCGGCGGCGGCGGCTCCGGCGGAAGTCTTTGGATAGATGCGGGGGTATTAATTGGAACCGGAAATATTAAGGCTGATGGTGGCTCCGGAGGTGATGATAATCGTGATGGCGCTGGAGGAAGCGGTGGAAGGATTGCCATCTATTATACTACTGATAGTTTTGAAGGGACGGTAGGTGCTTATGGCGGTTCCGGCCGAAGCCTTTCACAAAGAGGAAGTGCAGGCACTATCTACAAAGACAATGGTGTCCAGGCTAATGGAGATTTAATCTTAGATGGTGGAGGAACAGGCATTGCTTACAAACGGGCTTCTGGTGTGGGTGAGTTGAGTGAGACTTTTGATAATGTGATTGTCAAAAATTATATTAATTACAATGGAGCCCTGACTACTGTGGATTTAGATGTTCAGGCCAGCGGATCCCTTGGCCATCAGGTTCATCAACGCTCTGAAATTGAGGAGACCTATTTTCTTAATATTACCGTTACAGATGATGCCGTAATTACTGGCGATATTGGTGTCTATGGCCAGGGTTTTTCTGGCGGCAATGGTAATCCCGGAGACGGTATAGGCACTGGTGCTGGCGATGGGGGCTATGATGCTTGTTATTGCAGAGGCGGCTCTGGCGGCGGTTATGGTGGTATTGGCGGTCAAGGCGATCAGAATAGCATAGGAGGCAGTGGCTACGGTTCTGTTATTACGCCAAATAATTTAGGTTCAGGCGGCGGAGGCTCTACTTACAGAGGAAGCGCTACCCCTGGCAATGGCGGTGCAGGCGGCGGAGAATTAAAACTCACCGTAACTGACACTTTAACTGTTGCTGGTTCGATTAACGCTGACGGAGACAATGGAGTGGCTTACTATGAATGTGGCGGCGGCGGTTCAGGTGGAAGTCTCTGGATAGTGGCTGGTACCATAGAAGGATCAGGTAGCATCACTGCTAATGGCGGTGATGGGGGCGACTGGGAGGATGACGGCGGCGGCGGTTCTGGTGGAAGAATCGCTATTTACTATACTACTGATACTTTTGACGGAGATCTTACTGCCTATGGTGGTGCTGGAGGGACCAATGCCCAAAGAGGCGGCGTAGGTACAATCTATAAGAATGACGGTGTTCAGACTAACGGAGATTTAATCTTAGATGGTGGAGCCAACGGTGCCGCGTACAGTCTGGCTCCTGGCGTAACTGCTATTGTCCAACTCTTTGATAATGTAAATGTCAGAAATACTGTTAGCTACAACGGGCTTCTGACTACTGTGGATTTAGATGTTGAATCCGGCGCTGTCTTTGGCCATCAGCTCCATCAGCCTAGTGAGGTTGATAAGACCTATTGGCTTACTGTTGAGGTTGATGACGATGCAGTGATTACTGGCGAGATTAATGTTAATGATAGGGGTTTTGCTGCCGGCGCTGGCGACCCTGGAGATGGTGTTGGTACCGGCGCTGGAGCAGGTGCTTATTCCCAAGGTTATGACAGAGGCGGTAATGGCGCCGGCCATGCTGGTTATGGCGGACGGGGTTATTTTAACTCTACAGAATTAGGAGGCAGTCCTTATGGGTCTGTTACCGAGCCTATTACTTTAGGTTCCGGCGGAGGAGATATTTATAGACAGAATTATACTCCTGGATCCGGTGGTGGAGTAGTAAAACTGGACGTTACTGACACCCTAACTGTTGCTGGTTCAATTACTTCTAACGGTGGAGACGGAGGCGGTAATGATGAAGGTACTGGCGGCGGTTCCGGCGGGAGTATTTGGATTATAACCGATATATTAGACGGAGATGGTGTCATTTCTGCTAATGGTGGTGATGGGTTTGATACTAATCAGGATGGCGGCGGCGGTTCTGGCGGAAGAATTGCTATTTATTATGCTACTGATAATTCTTCAATAGTTCCCACTGCTTATGGCGGTTCTGGAGGAAACACTGCCCAAACGGGAAGCGTAGGTACAATTTTTGAAAAAGATACTGATGGCCAGACTAACGGAGATTTGACTTTATATGGTGAAGGAACAGGCAGCATTGTATATAATCAGGCTGGCGGAGTGCAAAATACTGATCAGGCTTTTGATAATGTGATTGTGAAAAATTCTGCCAACTACAACGGAACTCTGAATACTGTGGATTTAGATATTCAGGCAGACGCAGTCCTTGGCCATCAAATGCATCAGCTAAGTGAGGATACCGAAACCTACAGACTGGAGATTACTGTTACTGATGATGCTGTAATTACCGGTGAACTTAATGTTAGTTATCAGGGTTTCAGTCATGGTACTGGAAATCCCGGTACTGGTATTGGACCCGGCGGCGGCTCTGGTGAGTGGGATAGCACTCAAACCAAAGGTGGCTCAGGCGGTGGCTATGGCGGCATCGGTGGCAGGGGTAACGAGAGCAGCTCAGTAGCAGGAGGCAGTACTTACGGTTCTGCTATCCAGCCGGCTAATTTAGGTTCAGGTGGCGGGTGCAGTGAATATAGATGGAACTCTGGTCAACTCTCTACAGGTTCAGGCGGCGGAGAATTAAAACTTATCGTAACTGACACATTAACTGTTACTGGTGCGATTAGCGCCAATGGCAGAAATGGAGGCGGTTACGCTGAAGGTACAGGCGGCGGAGCCGGTGGAAGTATTTGGATTGAAACCGACACATTAGCCGGAGATGGCGTTATTACTGCTAATGGTGGTGATGGACGTAATTACGAAGATGACGGCGGCGGCGGCGGCGGCGGAAGAATTGCTATTCATTATGCTACTGCTGATAATTCTTCAATAGAGCCCACTGCTTATGGTGGAGCAGGAACTGATAATGCTCAGCGAGGAGGCACAGGTACAATCTATAAAAAAGGCCCATCCCATACTGATGGCGAGTTAATTCTGCAAGGCGGAGGAGTAGATAGTACTTATCAATTAGCTGCTGCTACCGGTACTGTGGCTGGATCCTTTGATAATGTAATTGTGCGACAGGCTACCAACTATAATGGACTTTTGACCACTGCCGATTTGGATGTCCAGGCCGGTGCTATCTTTGGTCATCAGATGCATCAGGTTAGCCAGGTAGCCAAGGCTTATTCGCTTGAGATTGTTGTTACCGACGATGCTGTAATTACCGGTGATATTGATGTTAATGAACAGGGCTTTTCTGGTGCTCCCGTAGGTACTCCTGGCCACGGCGTCGGTGATGGTGGTGGAAGAGGTTCTAATGGCAATGTTAACGTATCTGCTTGTGGAGGAAATTATGGCGGTTATGGTGGCCGGGGCTATGGTAATGCGATCGCGTCACTTTCTACATACGGTTCTTATACCGCACCTATTGATTTAGGCTCAGGCGGCGGGGCAACTCCTTCCGGTACTGGATATGGAGGTTCCGGCGGCGGGGCAGTAAAGCTAACCGTAACCGATACCTTAACTGTTACCGGTAACATTACTGCCAATGGAGGAAATGGGTATTACAATGGAGGAACAAGTAGCTGGTATGCCGGTGGCGGCGGTTCCGGTGGAAGTATTTATCTTACAGCTGACACCATAACCGGAGCAGGTGACATCACTGCTAACGGCGGTAGAGTTCAGGATGACACCTGGGATGGCGGTGGCGGAGGAGGCGGAAGAATTGCTATTTATTATACTACTGCTGATACCCACACAGGGGCCTTGAGCGCTGGTGGCGGAACAGGATATCTTACTGGTCAAAGGGGTGGCGTAGGTACGATTTTTAAAAAGGATACTGATGGTCAGACTGTTGGAGAATTAATCCTTGATTCAGGAGGAACAGATAGCACTTATACTCAAGCTGCAGCAATGGATGCTATAGTCGCTGACTTTGATAAATTTGTTGTAAAAAATGCCAGTAACTACAACGGAGCCTTAACTACTGACTATCTTGAGATTGAAGCCGGTGGTTCCTTAGGGCATGCACCTAATGATGATACCAAGGTTTATTGGCTCGACATTACTGTAAGCGGTGATGCTTTGATCACCGGTGCAATTAACGTTAACGCCCAAGGTTTTGCTGGTGGTATTGGCAATCCCGGGACCGGTGAAGGAGGCGATGGCGGCGCAGGTGGCGGTGGTGGTAACGGTGGCCTTACCATCGTAAGTGGTTCCGGCGGTGGCTATGGCGGCCCCGGTGGCGATGGTTATAATGCTGAGGCTAATGAGTTGTCAGGAGGAAGTATATATGGCTCTATTAAAGAACCTGAAGATTTAGGTTCAGGAGGCGGCGGTACTGTTCTTAATGATCGATACGGAGGAGACGGCGGCGGGGCCGTTAAGTTGACTGTTACCGGCACCTTAACAGTTGCCGGTTCTATAACTGCTAACGGAGGAGCTGGAATCAGAGACGGAGGCAACGCTAGTCTTTATACCGGAGGCGGCGGTTCAGGCGGAAGTATCTGGATAGATGCAGACACTATAACCGGATCAGGCACTATCTCTGCTAATGGTGGTAATGCTGCCGATGACACCTGGGATGGCGGTGGCGGAGGAGGCGGAAGAATTGCTATTTATTCTACCGAGAATACCTTTGCTGGGACTCTCAGTGCTGCTGGCGGTTCAGGCTATACTACCGGAGAAAGAGCCGGAGCCGGCACAATCTATGAAAAAGATGACGGCCAGACTAATGGCGATTTAACTATGGACAACAATAACAATGTCGGACTGTATACCCCTTATGCAACCGGAACTATTGTTTTTGATAATCTGACCGTAAAAGAAGATGCTGTCTTAGACCATAGTGGCGGTTCGATAACTGTCGGTAATACTTTCACCTTAGCTGATGATGGTAGATATATCCATGGTGCCAGCTCTACTTTGGATGTGTCAGCAGCGACACTTACTGTTTCATCGGGTATAGGATATTTTGATGTTCCTGAGGATATTTCTTCTGAACCAGTTTTTTCAGCGATTACTATTCCATCAGCAGCAACCCTAAAACATTCTGCTAATACTGATACCCATACCTATTCTTTAATTTTAGAGGCTACCGGAGATGTAACTGTGGACGCAGCAGGAACTATTGCTGTCAATGGGGATGGCTATTCAGGAGTTGCTGCCGGAGACGGCAATGGGTCAGGTGGTGGAAGAGGCACGGATAGCAATCAGTATGCATCTGCTTCCGGAGCAAGCTATGGCGGCTATGGCGCAATGGGTAGCGGTAGCTACGGAGTAGGAAATGTTGTTTATGGTTCAATTACTGTCCCGGTTGATTTAGGTTCATCCGGCGGAGGTACTTATAGTACTAGCCGAGCCGGCGGTGCAGGCGGTGGAGCACTAAAACTAACTGTCGGCGGGACATTAACGGTTAATGGTGACATTACAGCCACTGGAGGAAACGGAGTTGCTAATGGAGGAAATCCTACTTGGTTTTCTTCAGGCGCCGGTTCCGGCGGAAGTGTTTATATTATCGCTCCTACCTTAGAGGGAACAGGTAATATCTCAGCTAATGGTGGCGATGGTGCAGTTGACACCCAGTGGGGTGGCGGCGGTTCCGGCGGAAGAGTTGCTATCTACTATACTACTGATAATTCTAGCATAGCCTTTAATTCTTATGGCGGACGGGGATATAAAACATATTATGGAGCTGCCGGCACAGTCTACAAGAAGACGCCGGCTCAGACCAATGGGGAGTTAATCATTGGCAATAACGATTGGAATTCCGATGTAGATACTCATTTAGTAGATGGAACTTATACCTTTGATGATATTACTATTGATAAAAAGGCCAAGCTTAGGCTTTCCGCAGGAGATACTCTAACTTCAACTAACCTTACTATTGATAATAACGGGGTATTAGATAATAATGCCGGATCTTTAACAGTGGATACTACTTTTACCTTAGATGCTGGAGGTAGATATATCCAGGAAAAAGCTGCTACCTTGGCTACATCATCAGCCGCGCTTGCTATTACATCAAGCACATGTTACTGGAATATTCACAAAGATGTTACTACTGATCCGACCTTTTCTTCTGTCAGCATTAGCGCCGGAGCAACCTTAAGTCATTACTCACAGTATGCTGAGCATGTCTACTCTTTGATTTTGAAAACAACCGGAGGTATTACCATACCCGTCGGTGGATATATTAATGTCGATAACAGGGGGTATCGCGGCGGCTTGGGAGTTCCCGGAACTGGTAACGGCCCCGGTGGTGGAGCTGGTAATGATGGTACCCGGGCTGTCTGTGGTGGCGGAGCAAGCCATGGCGGTAAGGGAGGCGATTCCTACAATAGTCTTGCAGGTAACGTCTATGGTTCGATTACTGAGCCGGTTGATCTAGGTTCAGGAGGCGGAGGTACTTATTATAATGACCGATACGGAGGCACAGGTGGTGGAGTAGTAAAACTAACTGCTGGTGGTACCTTAAGTGTTGGTGGCAACATTACGGCTAATGCATCAGCTGGAGAAACTGACGGAGGCACAAGTTCCCAGTATGGTGCTGGTGGAGGCTCGGGCGGAAGTATTTATCTTATAGCTGACACCATAACCGGATCAGGTACTATTTCAACTAATGGCGGAAATGGCGGAAATGATCAAACCAATGACGGCGGCGGCGGTTCCGGTGGAAGGATTGCTATTTATTATGCTGAGAATACTTCCACAGGAGGTATTAATAGCCTTGGTGGATGGGGATATGGTGCCGAATATGGTGCAGCCGGCACTATCTTTTTAGATGATACTGATGATAGCAATCTTTATGGTGAGCTGCGAATCAAGAACAATGATTTGCTTACTAATGTCAATGTTACTACTCATCTACCCGAGGATAATTTTGACAGTTCCTCTTCGACTATTAACTTTGATGTAGTTAATGTAGCTAATGATGCTAGATTAGGCATACCAGGTGGTTATACCTTAAGTGTTGAGGGTGATGTCAATATCGGCACAGAGAATGCAAATTATGATATTGCTCAGATTTTAATCAAGGGAAGTGCATCTCTGGACTTAGCCGATGCTGTCCCTCCGGCCTGGTATGACGTCGATTGGCTATCTTCGCAGAAATTCATTATTAATAGTGATTTAATTGATGAGACTTTAGCTGACTTTCCGGTCTTAGTTAGGCTTGATTCTTCTAACTCTAGCGTCTTTGGTGCCGCCCTTTCAACCGGTTATGATATCTTATTTACGGCATCAGACGGTGAGACCAAGCTAGACCATGAGATAGAAAAATATATCGATACTGCCGGAAATGAGCTGTTGATTGCCCACGTAGAGATTCCTTCGATAAGTAGTAGTGTCGATACTGTCTTTTATATGTATTACGAGAATGCGGCAGCTGGCGACCAGCAGAATATTACTGGTGTATGGGATGATGCAAATTATGTGATGGTTCAGCATATGAATCAAGACCCAACCAGCTCACAAATAATTGATTCTACCGATAATGACAATGATGGTACTGCCAGGGGTTTAATGACTTCCAGCGGTAAAGGCTTGATATCCGGTAAAATTGGCGATTGTTTAGACTTTGACGGATCAGGTGATGCTATAGTCATTCCTGATAGTGCTAGTCTGGATTTAGTCGGAGACCAATACACTTTGGAAGCCTGGATTTATGTTCGTAATTATAGTAGCGATTACAGATTAATAGTTGCCAAAGGTGCCCCAAATGCTAACACTAACTGGTCTTATTTCATGGATATAAGGACTGATGGTCGGTTACGGAATGATGTTAGAAATACCACTGGTACTGCCTATCTGTTAGAGAACTATGGCCTTGCCCGTAGTAGTGTGACTTATCAATGGCACTATGTGAGTGCTGTATATAACGGGGCTACCGATACCCTTGTTAGTTATATCGGAGGCCGTCAGGTAGGCTCAAGGGCTACCGGAGGCACTCTCAGACAAACAGACGCACTTGTAACTATTGGCGGGTATTGGAATCAAGCGAATAATGACCAAAATCCTTTTCTGGGGGCAATCGATGAGGTCCGTATCTCCAGCACTCCTCGCTCTGCGGCATGGTTAAAAGCTTCTTATTATTCGATGAATGATAGTTTATTTGTAACTACCACAACAACTACAGGTTCAGGTACGATTGTTGCTGATAATATTAATATCTATGGTGTAGATGGTGTCGGAGCTTCTCTTAGCGCTAATGGCCAGGGAAGTATCCACGATCTTGGTACCGGCGCCGGCGGTACTGGTTCATCGACCTATGGTGCTGGCGGCGGCTATGGTGGTGCTGGTGAGGACTCTACCGATGGCGGCACAGGTGGTACTACTTACGGCTCAAATACTGCTCCGGTTGACTTAGGTTCCGGTGGCGGTTCAGACGATGGTGGTGCCGGCGGCGGCGCTATGGTATTAGCAATATTGAATACTTTAACTGTAGATGGTTTTTTATCAAGTGATGGCGATGATGCTGCCAATGACGGCGGCGGCGGTTCTGGTGGTAGTATTTATGCTGCTGTTGGTTCTTTGGATGGTGCTGGTATTATTACTGCCGAGGGTGGTGCTGCTGCTGGTGAAGGCGGCTTGGGCGGCGGCGGCAGGATTAGGCTTACTGCTGAAGATGGTTCACCGGCAACATTTGCTGGGACAATGACCGCTTATGATGGCAGCGGTGCAACCGGTAGTAATGACGGTACCGTATCTATTGATTATATTTGTACACCGCCTACTCTTGTTTTACCTGCTGATACTTATGCTTATGAGCCGGTCAGGCCGATATTTGAGCTCTATACTACCCACGGAATTGATGCTCCGGCTCAATTTAAAATATTGCTTGCCGAAGATGTTGATTTTACCACTGGCTTGCAGACTTTTGACCAGACTTCATCTCAGACTGGATGGTCAGGACAGGATGCAGCTTCAAATACAGCTTATGCTACTACCTCTTCTTCAGGTACACATGCTTTTTATACTCTTCAGAGTAATTTAACCAGGGATGATACCTATTATTGGAAAGCTTACGCTATTGACCCTGCCGGTTCAGCTGAGTGGAGTAAAGCCTCAGTTGTGCGCTCATTTACTGTGGGAGCCACACTTACTTTAGTCAGCCCCAATGGCACAGAGAGCTGGAGAACCCGCTCAGCCCATGATATTACCTGGACTCATGTGGGCCCGGTGGTTAATGTAAAACTATTATATGCTATTGATGGCAGCACCTTTGAAAATGTTGCTATTGCTTCAACTGCCAACGATGATAGTTACAGCTGGACAATACCCTATCTTGACTCTACTACGGTTAAGGTCAGGATAGAAGACGTTAACGACTCCGGTACTTATGATGAATCTAATGCTAACTTTACTATTCTTCCTTCTATTTTAACTATGACTTCGCCTGATGGAACAGAAGAGTGGACTGTTAGTAGCGACCACGACATTACCTTTACCACTACCGGCGTTATTCCCAATGTCAACCTGCATTATCTTGATATAGATGACGGTTCAGAAGATCCTTATACTGTAGGCTCGGATTCTTTGCAATATCGTGTGCCTATTACTGTTACTAACAACGGTAGCACTTTAACTGACTATACAGTTATGGTAGATGATTTTGATACCTTGACTTTAATCAACGCCGGCAAGATGCAGGAAGACGGAGCTGATATTCGGTTTACTAATGCCGCTAGCGCAAAACTTAATTACTGGATTGCTTCGGGTATTAACACCGCTACTACTGATATCTGGTTTGAGGCCGATAGTCTGCCGGGTTCAGCTGCTGAGACTACCATTTACCTATATTATGGCAGTGTTGATGCCCATCGAGAAACTGCCACTCTTGATATTGCATCTGGCCGGGCTGATCCTGAGCCGACATTAGTTGTCGGTTCAGCAACCGGTGACGGCAGCTGGCAGAAAATACTTATTGCTGATTCAATAGCTAATTCTAGTCCTTATGCTGATTGGACAGTGCCCAGACATATTATTGATGAAGCCAAGGTAAGAGTAGAAGACAGTTATGACACCGGAATCTTTGATGTTTCCGATGCTGTATTCAGTATGGTTCTTCCGACCTTAACCCTGCTTACTCCTTCTGATGCAGCCATTGAGTTGGATACTGAACAAGAATATAGTATTACCTGGGATTATAGCGGGCCTATTTCTAATCTTTTGGCTTTGTATTATTCAACCGACAGCGGCGCAACTTATCCTAATACTATAGCTACTGCTATTGACCACTACGGTGTAGATTATGCGCTTACCGATGGCACATTTAGTTATCGTCGTCCGGCTACCTTGACTAATGCAGCCGGTCAGGTGTTTAATGACTACGGAGTGCAGATTACTCTTGATACCGAAGCTTTAATCGCTGCCGGTAAGATGCAGGCTGACGGCGATGATATTCGTTTTACTAATGTCTCAAGCGAAGAGCTTTCTTACTGGCTCCAGTCCGGGATTGATACCGATTCTACCAGCGTCTGGGTTGAGCTGGCCACGATACCAACTGGAGACACTACTATCTATATGCATTACGGAAATGATTCGGTGAGTTCAGACAGCTCTGTGATTACACCTCCTGATCCGGCCGAGGTAACCAGTGTTTTAGGTAGTGAAGATATAAATACTTCTTATACCTGGACAGTGCCCTATGATCCTTCAGCTACAGCCAAGGTAAAGGTTCAGGATACTTTTTATCAGGAATTAATTGATACCAGTGCTGACCAGTTTGGCCTTGGTACCCATTCTGATACGGAGGTTTCTGGGACAGGTAATGATGCTGGGGTGACGTTGGGTGATGCTGGTGGAGTGTCTATAGGTTTAGTTAGTGCTTGGCATTTTAATGAGGGCACTGGCACAGCAGCGGCCGATAGCTCTGGGAGTAATAACGGGACAATCACTGGAGCCACCTGGAATACAGCTAGTGAAAAGCTTGGTGCTGCGGCTTTAAGTTTTGATGGGAATGATTATGTGGATTCTGGAAATGGTGCGAGTTTGGATTTTGGTACTGGCAGTTTTACAGTTGTGGCATGGGCAAAAAGCAGTGCACAAACAACAGGAAGAATTGTGAATAAAGGAGATTGCGTAGGGAGCGGTGCTTATGGTTGGGGAATTTCGCCAAGGTCAAGCGGAGAGATTTGGTATATTGTAGGTCTAGGCGGAACCGAAGTTATGAATAAAAAGCTCGGGGATAATTACGATACTGGGTGGCATCAGTATGCCTTAGTGGTAGATCGGGCATCTGATGAATTACAGGGCTATCTCGATGCAGTAGCTGTAGCTTCAGCGACAGACATATCTGCATACAGTGCTGATACTAGTGATACCACTCGGGCGGTTACAATGGGAGTTGGAAAGAGGCAGTCTGATGACGCTCTCGTGGAATACTTTACCGGCTCTATCGATGAGGTTCTTATATATAACCGTGCCTTGTCTTTGGCAGAAATCCAAACACTTTACAATAGTGGTAGTGGAGTAGAATCAGATGTTTATTCTTCTTCAGGTACCTTTACCTCCCGGGCAATTGATACCCTCGGTACCGAAGAATATGGAACATTAGATTGGAATGCCACTATTCCGGCCGAGTCAGAAGGAGCAGGAGGCCTAATTTCTACAGATATGAGTGGTTTAGTATCGTTGTGGCATCTTGACGAAGGTGGTGGAGCGGTAGCCGGGGATAGCAAAGGAACTGACGATGGTGGAATAACCGGAGCAACATGGGAAACTTCAGATTACAGAGTAGGTAGTGGGGCCTTGAGCTTTGATGGCACCGATGATTATGTTGACATCGGGTATTCTTCTGGATTCTTTACTCAATCTACCGACCAAGAAACCATTTCAATTACCGCATGGGTTAAGCCAGACAGTGTGGATAGCTGGCAGGCAATTTATCAACTTGGAGGTGCCTCGAATGGTGCAGTATTAGGCATAAAGAATGACGGAACTGTCATGTTTGTAACAAGAGAAGGAAGTACCTCTGAGTCTGTTACTTCGCCATCAGCACTTACACCAGGAGAATGGGTACATTTAACCGGTTCAAAATCATCGTCGGATATGACACTTTATATTAACGGTGTTGAAGTGGCTACAAATCCAGGGGCATATACTTGGAATACTGGTGGTGCAGGTAATGTAATTGGACATGATGGTGACAAGGGCGCAGGTTTTTATCAAAGCACAATGCGAGGAACACAAGATGTAGATGAATATTTCGACGGTATCATCGACGAAGTTGCTGTCTTCGATCGTGCCCTGACTGCTGATGAAATACTCTTATTGTATACGGGGCAAGAAGTTAAATTCCAACTTGCCGGCAGCGATGATGGTTCAAGCTGGGATAACTTTATTGGGGCTGAGGGTACAATCACTGATTATTTTACTACCTCAGGTACAGACATGCCGGTTTCTTTAGATAGCAAGCGCTACCTTAAATATAAGGCCTATCTTGGCACCGGAAATAGAGGTTATACGCCAACTTTGAATGAAGTAAAGTTCAGCTTTACCGATAGTGTTGAGGCTGACCGGATATTTAATGATCCTTCTAACAATAACTTTAGTATTCTGGCTAGGCCGATAACTTATTATACGATTACCACTACCACTCCCCAGAAAGTAGCTGTCGGTTGGTCAGAGACAGTTACTGCCTATGATGAGATGGATCACGTGGTTACTGCTGACTCAAGCACCGAGCTTACTTTAACTGATACCGGTAATGCCACTTTCTATACCGATGATACTTATGTTACTGAAACCACTACTTATACCCTAGCCGATGGCCAGGCCACGGTCTATCTTAAGAGTAACACGGTAGAAACCCTGACCATTAATGCTGATGATAGCACTTACGATGTAACCTCTAATACCATTACAGTTGCCTCTCCGCTTACCTTGAGTGAGCCTAATGGCGGTGATGAATGGGAGCTTTGGACAAGTCATAATATTATCTGGGCATCTGATGAGTCAGTTTCAGACGACATTATAGTTAAATATACTACTGTTGACGAGGAACCTTGGGATGGCGACAATTGGGACTCTATTGATACTGGCCAGACAGCATCAAAAACATATAACCATCGCTTCGAGTTATCTTCGGATATTTCTACTACAGCAAGGATAAAAGTCTACAGCCTTTCGGCAATAGAAGCAGGAATCGAATATTATGATATTTCAGATGCCAACTTTGCAATTGCCGCCATTCCGATTATGGAGATTACTTCTCCAGAGTCCGGAGATGAGCGTAAGATCGGTTATACTTACGATATTACCTGGGATAGGACCGGTAGGCTCTATGACACAGTGGATATTTCTTATTCTTCGGATAACGGCTCAACATGGACTCTGGTAGAGGCGGATGTAACAAATAACGGTACATATAGCTGGCTAACCCCTGATAGTCAAACTGCGCAAGCCAAAGTCAAGATAGTGGAGTCAGCTGTTCCGGCAAATAGAGATACCAATACTGTACGGCAGGTCGTATCAGATCCATTTTCTATTACTGCGCCTACGGTTACTCTTGTTGCGCCTAATGGCGACGAGGTCTGGGTCTATAGCGACGAAGAACAGATTACCTGGACATTGGAAGGAAAAGTAAGCAATGATTTATTATTAGAGTATTCTAAGGATGGATTCGCCAGTGATACTCATACTATATATGATGGAGTTATCCCTACTACCGGTCTTGTGCCAGGATATGGTTATGGCAAGAAGGTTACTATTACCAATACCGGTAATATGGCTTATAACTATCAGTTTAAGCTTACCCTGGATACCGAAGCTTTAATCGCTGCCGGAAAGATGCAAGCTGACGGTGATGATATTCGATTTAAGGATGATACCGCAAATCTCTGTTCCTACTATCTTGTTCCGAATACCATTGATACCACTGATACAGAGATCTGGGTTAAGGTACCCGAGGTTCCTGCCGGAACCAGCTATGTCTTTATGTATTATGATAATTCCACAGCAACTAGTGGTTCAAGCTATGACGATGCTATGACCAAATACCCTGAAGGTACTCTTTCTACCAGCGGCATGGTAGGAGAATGGCTGTTTAATGATGCCTCTGGCCTAACTGCAGCTGACTCTTCCGGTCAGGGGAACGATGGAACCATTAGTGGTACACCTTCGGCTTTAATTTTTGATGGTGTGAATGATTATGTAGACTTAGGCTCCACAAATGATCTTATAGGAGATAATTTACAGACTATAACGGTTTCTATGTGGTTAAAATATACATCTGCTGTAAGTAGGTACGTACTCAGCTTAAAAAGAGCTGCCGCACCAGAAACTCTGTTGAGCTTAGTCATAAATGCTGACGCTGGCAATAACGATGATCTTGGCTATTTAGGATTTTTAACATCTCCTCCTGCCGGCGGCAGCCACACATGGCTGACACATAAACTTGGTGCTGGGTACAATGATGATAATTGGCATCACTTAGTAGCTGTAGTAGACGGTGCCACTAGGACGTTATACATAGATGGGGTTCAAAGAGGGACCGATTCCGAGGGGTTGCAAAGCGTAACCGGTAACACCTATTCAGCTGTCATAGGGGCGCATGCGACTACAGCCCCGCCATCTATACCTTTTCCCGGCTCCATTGACGAAGTCCGCATCTACACTCGTGCTTTAAGTGGTAGTGAAGTAACTGAGCATTATAATGGAGTATTTAGTGATGAAACCGACTTGGTTGCACTCTATAGCTTTGACGAAACAGATGTAACTGACCAGACTGTGATTTCAGATAGTTCAGGGCAAGGTAACGACGGAACGTTCAATGACTCAGACGCAACCCAGCACCATATAACAGATTCGCCTGTGTCAGGAGCAGACTGGTCAACCGGCAAATTAGGAGGTTCATTAGTCTTTAACGATACCGATGCCTATACAGATGTCGGCGATATCAGCGCAGATACAAAGACAGTGGAATTCTGGGTGAATAATGATAATAGCGATGATGGAATTTTAGAATTAGTCGATGATACAATATATATATCAATAGCTTCGGGAGCGATTACCGCAACCGGATTTACTTCTCCGACTATCTACGTTAATGCTGATTCAAGCTCACAAGACTTATCTGCTGGTTGGAATCATGTTGCTGTGACTACAAGTTCAGGAGTTGATACCACCGCTCTTAGAGTAGGCGAAGCCAATGATGATTATTGCGGTGGTAGAATCGATGAATTGCGTTTGCATAGCAATGTGCTTACAGCTGAGAAGATAAGAGAACACTATGATATTGGAAACGGCTTAATTGGTGTCTGGAACTTGGATGAGGGTAGCGGCACAACTGCAGCTGACTCCTCAAGACAGGGAAATACTGGTACCATCACCGGTGCAACCTGGGATGCAGACACTGATCCTACCACATTCTCTACTGGTAGCGTACTTTCTTTTGATGGCACAAGTGATTATATGACTGTAGCAAATAATCTTTTTTCAGGTGAAACATATACCACTAATACACAATGGGTTTATATTACCTCATATCCGAGCAGCACTAACGTAGGCACATTGCATGCATGGGCGAGTGAAGATCAGATTGCATGTGATATAACTTCTGATGGGTATTTAGAGTTTTGGATTAATTCAGCCAAGCGAGCAGAAACTTCAACTCCTATTGGAACTAATCAATGGGTTCATTTAGCTTGGGTAACAGATGGCACGTATGCAAAAATCTACAAGGATGGCAGTGAGGTCGCTAGTGAAGCTTGGAGTAGCCCAATTGCAACATCCTCACAGGCTTTATATTCTTTTAAGAGGAGTGATTCGGATACGTATCTGGCAGGAAAATTGGACGGACTAACTGTCTACAACCGGGCCCTTAGTGCTGATGAAATCACAGCCCACTATGAGAGACGTAAGTTTATTGACCCAGAGCCGACAGCCGGCACTCCGGCAGCTGAACAAGCAGTAAATAGTTACACCTGGACTATACCTGATGATGAGTCAACAACAGTTAAGGTACGTATTACTGATAATGAAAGGAATGCTGTTACAGATGACTCTGACAATAACTTTACTATTCTTTCTCGGCCACGTATTAATATTATTCAGCCTAACGGTGGAGAACTGGTAACCGTTGCTGATGCTTATGAGATTCAATGGAGTACTGACGGTGATGAAGTTGCCGATGATGGATTAAAGATCGAGTATTCTAAGGATGACTTTGTCGACGATACGAATAGTATTACTAGTGACACAGTTAATGATGGTTCGTTTAATTGGCTTAATGTGCCCGAAGATGTTACTAATACAGCTAAGATTAGGATTAGCGATAATGAGTCCGGATATGAAGATGTTATAGGAATATCTGCTGATTATTTTCAGATTGAGTTACCGGAGGTAACATTAACCTCACCTAATGGAGCAGAGGATTGGTATGCTACTGGTGATTATGCAATTACTTGGACAAAGACAGGCGCAGTAGATCCATTGACTATAGAATACTCTCTTAATAACGGCACAGATTGGACCGAAATTACTACTGGAGTAACTGCTGCTTTAGGTACCTATACTTGGACAGTTGAGGATAGTGCAACAGCTGCAGCTTTAATCAGGATTACCGATCCACTCAGGCCTACTACTACTGATGTTTCCGATGCTGTGTTCAATATCGTTGAACCTTCTCTTACTTTGACCGCACCTAATGGTGCTGAGTCTTGGATTGTCGGCACTGCCCATGATATTACCTGGACATCGGTAGGTACAAATGGCTCTGTGCATGATGGTAGTCTTGTGCTGAAGTATTCTAAGAATGGCACAGATTGGACAACTATTACTCAGAATCAGGCTAATGATGGTGTTTATCCTTGGACCATTCCTGATGATACCTCGGAAACTGTGCAGGTGAAGGTGTATGACGGTGACCGCATAGCGACAACAGATACTTCCGATGCCGTCTTAGCTATTGCCTCACCGACCGTTACTGTAACCTCACCCGTCGGTGGGGAGCAATGGAGAATGGGCACTGACCATGATATTACTTGGACATCAGTAGGTTCAGTCGCTGCCAACAATATCAGAATCCAATATAGTACTGATGGCGGCGGAAGCTGGAGTATGGTTACTCAGAATGAGGACAATGACGGTGTTTACCCCTGGGAGGTTCCTGATCCCGGTGCAGCTGCCGGAACCTGCAAGATAAGAATTACCGATATGGGACGGGCTGATACGCCACAGGATGTTTCTCCCGGTGTATTCGCCATTACTGCACCGACGTTTACGCTGGTTGCACCTAACGGTGGAGAGACATGGACAGTAGGAGATTCAGAGTGGATTAGCTGGAGTAGCGAAGGTGCTTTGGCAGATGATTTGATCATAGAGTATTCTAATGATAACTTTCTTACCGAGGAGAACATCCACACCATTGCTGATAATGTAAATAATGAGCTGACAACTCTTAGTTGGACTATCCCCGAGTATCTTTATACTACAGTGAGACTGAGGATTACCGATACCGGACGCACTGCCAGCACGATTAAGTCAGCGGCCAACTTCTCGATCTTGCCTACGCCGGTACTTACCATTACCGCGCCTAACGGCGGAGAGAGTTGGATTATGGGTACAGACCATGAGATTACCTGGACTGATAACAGTGGCTTAATCAGCAATAATTTGACTCTAGAATACAGCATAGATAATGGAGATAACTGGGTCGAGATAGCCACCGGTGAAGCCAATGATGGCACATATGATTGGACCGTTCCTTCTGATGCCGGATTCCTTACTGCCAAGGCACAAACGCTGGTACGTATTACTGACGCTAATCGTTCCTCGACCACTGATGCCTCGGGAGCTGTCTTTACTATTGCTTTACCGGTAATTACCATTACTCAGCCTAATGGAGGAGAAGAATGGGCAGTTGACGATTTTGCTATTGTTCACTGGACTTCTGTTGGCGCTGTCAGTGATGATTTGGTATTTTACTATTCTGTTGATGGTGGTAGCAACTGGGAAAGTCCGGCAGAAGCTTCAGGCGAAGCTAATGATGGAGAATCTATCTGGCAGATACCGGATAACCCTTCACCGTATATAAGGTTCAAGATTGTTGACGGGAGCAGGCCTAATGTCTTGGATGTCACAGATGAGAATTTTACGATTATTCCTGAGCCGATAATCCTAATAACTGCTCCGGCAGGGGGCGAGGAGTATGTCTTGGGTGATACTGTAGAGATTACCTGGAGCTGGATGGGTTTGTCTATCAGCAATCTAATGATTAGTTATTCCAATGATAGCTTTGTTACCTCGAGAATTATTGCTACTGGCGAGGATAATGATGGTTCTTATGACTGGACTATTCCTGAAGCTGCTTTGACCGGCCAGACACTGGCAATACGCATTACCGATGCCGGTGATACTAGTGTTACGGATGACACTGACGGTTTCTTTAGGATCAAGGGAGGATTCGAGATTCTTGTTCCCAATGGAGGAGAGGATTGGATAGCAAAATCACCGCATTCAATTAACTGGACAACAAGAGGAACTATTACCACTGTCAAAATAGAATACACCTTAGATGACGGTGATACGTGGAACCCAGTCATAGCTGCTACGCCTAATCTAAATGCATATAATTGGACTCTGCCTGATCCTAAGATAGCGGTAGACCCACCTAAGGCAGACAGTGCGGTTAAGGTGCGGATTTCGGATGTCAATGACTCAACGGTAAATGACGAAACAGACGAGTCATTTACCATCAGTTATGCCACGGTCCAATTTAAGGTTTTGGATTATGATACGCTGGGCAACTTGACGGAAGTGGGGGCCAGTGAACCGTCTTCAACAGGATGGTCAGCTGCGGGGTTAGTCTCTCCTATAGAAAGGGTCAGTGCATATCCCTACAGCACTTATACCACATACTTTACAGTTAACGAGTACATTGATAACACCGCTACCTGGACTGCACCGGTCAACGGTGGTGGTACTTATAGTGTCACCTGTTATCTCGAGAACCAAGCCTCTGCCCAGGTTACTTGGGAGTCGGTGTTGACCTATAGTTTTAGTCCGGCTGTCGATACTTTGTCAGCTATTGGTTCGTTGCAGAGAAAAGGAAAGCTTGTAGGAACAACAGCTGAACAAAGATCAGACTTAGGGCCTGCATCCTTGACAATCTATGAAACCGATGGAGAGACTGTCAGAGATACCGTTACCGCAAGTGTCTCTGCCAGTGGTATGTATAACTTTACACTAACCGATACTGAATTTGAGGCCGGTTATGTTTATCCGGCAGTGTTAGAGATTGAATATAGAGATAATGGTTATGCTTCCAGTGCCAACATAGATGTAGGTTCAGAGATACTCCAATATGAGTTCTTTACTAACACAGCCGCACAATTAACAGATTCGGTTTCCACAATAGAGAATGCAGTTGCTGGCGGAACCGAGGACGTTCAGGAATCTCTTATTGAATCAGTTACCGCGATAAAGAACGATACCGCAGAGCTTGTAGCCACTCAGACCGAGGTGATTGAAGATGCCGTAACCGAAGGGGTTGCAGATACGATTAGCATAATCGGCGGAGAAGATTTAAGCTCAGGAGAGACTATTGCTTCCAGGATTTCTCTGACCAGCACCTCGCGCATCCTTAATCAGGAGAGTCATATTCGTTCTAACGGCACCTTGAGCGTCAGGTATAAGACCGACACTGGTACTAGTCCGGTTATCAGCGTCTACGACGCTGCTAATGCAACACGGATAAATGAGGCAGCGATGACTGAGATTTCCTCGGGAACAGGAATTTATGCATACGATGTGACATTTGCCTGGGGAAGAGGCGAGCATACCATTGTTTGTCAGGAAAAGACAAATGGTACTCTTGACGGTATAAATATTGAGGTCATCTCCGCAGACCTTGAGTCTATCGCTAACACAGCCACCTCTACGATGGCTCAGTTGACTAATATCGACACCTCCAAGATGGAGACGCTTACCGATAGCGTCGACCGTGTCAATTCGATTATCAGCGAGATTATGGGCAGTATGGGCGAGTTGGCGTCATTAAGTTCAAAAATGAAGGAACTTACCGATACAACTGTGAAGGCTATTTACGATCAATTAGCGGTGACTTCACAAAAACTTAAGGCGATAAACGAGGGCCAGGGTGTTAAGATAGAGAAGATGTATGAGCTGTCCACGGGTCAGTCTACGAATGTGGATTATATCAAGAATAAGACTTTGGAGATTAAGGCCTTGGTTGATGTGAGCCAGGAGATATTAACCAGGACTAGCGATGAGCCGATAGTTACTAGTTGGTTGGAATCAGCAGGTGGCGAAGGCGGGGAAGCCCTGGAACAAGAACCTGTTGAAAACACGCCAAAACCTGTTGAAAGCGAGGAGCCAGAACCCGGTATTATCCAAGGCGGCACACCGGGCCTTACTGAAGATGTTGTAGAAGAGTATATTGAACAATAATCAAGGAGAAAAATAAGAAAATGAGAAGATGCACAGTATTCATCTTAACAGGGGTAGTTTTTTGTTTTTTGCTTGCCCAGGCAGAATGTAGCGTTGTCTTGAGGACTCTGGTGGTTAATCCTTCCAAGACAAAAACCCAAAACGCTCTGCTTAAGGGCTATCTGCCTAAAGAAGCTACGCCGGCAGATGTGGTTGAGCTGGGTGATTTAAAGATTGACTATGATATTACTAAAGCCCTTTACTATGTCTATAAGCAGTTTGAACTTGCACCCGGAGAAAGCGTTAGCCGTCAGTTGGAGATTAAGGATATTTGGTTGATAGCGGAACGAGAGCTTGATAGTCTAATCGCTAGGGCTCGAAAGCTGGTAGAGGCATTAAGAGAGACTACCTATGCTGAAGCAGCTGCTGCCTTGGAAGAATATGTTGTTGATAAAGCTGCTGAAATCTTAGAGAGGCAGAATGCGGCTCTGGATGCCCTGCCCCAGACTCATATCGCCGTATATAGAGAAAACGTCAAGATTCTGGATGGAATTAAAGGTGCCCTGGCCAGATTAGAGAAGATGAGTTTAGAAATTCAACTTTCGGCCGGCGGAGCAGGAAAAAGAGTTACTGTTAGGGCAACTTGGTTTTTGATCTTAGGAGTAGTTGTTGCCTTAGGGTTGATTTCACTGGTTTTCTTTATTATTTGGCAGCGCCAGGCAGGAATTGCCGCCATTGAACAAAAAACAAAAGAATCCTCACACGACGAAGAATAATACTTTCATTTTTTCTTCTAAGCCAATAGTTTCAGATAATGGTATTCTAATCCGTAACTAGTTATATTCCAATTAGTTATGAATCAGTGCTTGTCATTCTTCAAATACTTTTTCTCCCCTTTTCTTTACAGTTGATACTTTTAGGTTAGACTTATTTATTTCAAAAAAGACAAAGGTGGAATTGCCTTTTTTATGTTGAATTGATTAACTAATCGTGTTAAGATAAGGTAGTTTTATGATAAAAATAGTGACAGGTCTTTTCTAAAAGAAGAAGAGAGAAAGCAAGGAGAAGAATGGGAAGCGAATACAATATTTTGGTGGTCGAAAATGATGATAAATGCTTTAGAGAGCTAGAAGGCGTTTTTAAAAAAAGCAGCTATAAGCTTTGGAGAGCAACTACTGGCAAAGAAGCGCTGAGGCTAATTAAACAAGTTTATTTTATAGCCATTCTCTCTGAGGTATATGTTCCGGATATGAGCGGAATTGAGCTGGTCAAAAAGCTTAAAAAAATATCCGGGAAGGTTAACGTAAGCGTTCTTGCCGTCTATTCTTTTATTGACACAGCCATAAAAGCACTTAATGCCGGTGCCTACACATATCTCCTGAAGCCTTTAAATGCAGAAGAGGTAAGATTAATTGTAACAAGAATGGTAGAAAATACCTGTTTAGCAATACAAGCCGGGAGAGGAAAATATTACCAGGATATGTCTTCGATAGACGGCTTGACCGGTGTTTATAATCACCGTTATTTTCATGAAACGCTGACTCAGCAAATCAATAACATGAGGCGTTTTCCTCAAGCGCTATCCCTTTTTATGATTGATATAGATTATTTCAAGAAATACAATGATACTTACGGGCATCCCAAGGGTGATGAAGTACTCCGTGGTGCCGCTCAAGTGTTTGTTAATACCCTAAGAGAGGATGACATAGTTTTTAGATACGGAGGAGAAGAGTTTACCATAATTATGCCCAGGACAATACAGCAGGATGCACGAAAGGTAGGCATTAGGCTCCTGGAAGCGATTAAAACCCAAACCCCAATAACGATTAGTTTAGGGTTAGCTACTATTCCCGATAATGCTCAGGAAAAGAGTGAGTTGATTAGTAGAGCCGATAAAGCCCTTTATCGAGCTAAGGCCTTGGGAAGAGATAGGATTTGCGTTTACGATAGTAAGCTGGGTAAATAAGTTAGTTTATTTAGTCTGTTAAGCTTGTTGAGTTTGAGCCAGTAAAGAGGTTGGATTTTATATTATGAAGACTTTAACGATTATTTTAATTATGTTAATCAGCACGTTAGGGCCTTCAGCGGTTATCGCCTCAGTTGGTTATTCCAGCGTTAGGGCTTTGGGGAGGAACCCTTCGGCTGCACCGAAGATATTGCTTTCGATGATTCTTGCTTTTGTTTTCGCCGAAGCGATTGCGATAATCGGACTTCTGATTGTCTACAATCTGTTCGGAACCTAATTAACCTGCGAGTGAGGAACGTAGTATTAATTGTATTTATTCTTTTATTCACCGGGGTGGTGAGTGCTCAGTCCGGTACCCTAGCAACTACAAGTGATTGGAAGATAGAAAAGAGTAAACATTTCATTGTCCACTACCAAGAGGCTTCCAGGGGATACATCAGCAAGGTAAAAAGGTACGCTGAACACTATTATAAGAGTATTACTAATTATTTAGGTTTTAGAAGGTTTAATTTTTGGACTTGGGAGGAGCGCTGTAAAATTTATCTTTATCCCAACCGGGCACAATATCGTTTAACTACTGGTGCTCTTCCTTGGTCAGAGGGAAGAGTACATGTAATCAGCAAGGAGATTGTTACTTACGTAGGGAAAGAGGAGTCACTTAATTATGTCCTGCCTCATGAGATGGGGCATATAATATTTAGAGAAGTGGTTGGATATGAGAAGAGCCTTCCTTTATGGATAGATGAGGCAGTAGCGATATTACAGGAAAAGAACAGGCAGGGATATTTGAAGGCGGCCAGAAAATTGGTCAATACGGGGGAATATATCCGGTTAGCGGAATTATCTCAGATAGAAGATTATCAGGGGGTTCCGCCGGATACTTTTTATAGTCAATCAGCCAGTATGGTAGACTTTCTTTTGCGGGAATTCGGCAGAAAGACATTTGTTGCTTTTTGCCGCCGTTTGCGGGACGGAGAGAGATGGGAAAGAGCTTTGCTGGAGGCATACAAGTTTGATGATTTAGAAAGTTTGGAAAGGGTATGGGTTGATAGCTTATTGAATTGATAAGTTCACCGTACCTAAGAGATTTTTAATGCAATAGTTGATACTTAACGTGTAGTAAGGAAAAGGAGTTACCATGTTAATTGGGCAGTTAATTTCGATACAGGTAGTGACATTTATTCTTATTGTTTTGTTCTTACGGCTTTTGCTTCATGCTCACATAGGCTGCGCTTTAAGAAGATTGCAAAAGCTCAACCAGGAAAACATCGAGAAAAGAAAGGCATTGAAAGAAGAACTGGAGATGGCTAAGAAAGAGATTGAAGGAGAGATCGAGAGAGGCAAGCGCGAAGCTGAAAACATAAAGGAGCAAGCCAGCATCGAAGCCGAAAAGAATAGTCAAGAGGTCTTAATCCGAGTGAAAAAAGAGTCTAAAAGGCTTATTAATGAAGCGGTGAAAGATGCTCAGAGAAAAAAAGTCGAACTTACCTTGGAGATGCAGAATAAAGCAGTGCATTTGGCTACGGATATGGTTAAAAGTATTTTTACCGACCAGGGCCAGGAAGATTTGCACGTTCAGCTTATTAATGAGGTAATTGCTGGGATAGAGGGGATGGAAACGGAAAAGATAAAAGTCGACGGTAATCAAGCAGAAGTTATTTATGCTTTTTCGTTGCCCAGTGAACAGAAGAAAAGACTAAAAAAGGTGTTGGATTCAAAGCTAAATAGAGAGGTTGTGTTAGCTGAAAAAAAAGATGAAGGCATAATCGCCGGCTTAATTGTTAAGCTAAAGGGATCTGTGATCGATGGATCGATTAAAAATAAGCTGAAAAAGATATTGGCGGCGATGAAAGAAGAATCAAAGGTTTGAAAAAGGAAGTATAAAATGGCTGAATCAAAAATACCACTATTGGAGATAAGGGATACCGGAGTAATTCGCCAGATCAAGAAAGGAATAGCCCAGATAAGCGGCTTAGAATCTTGCGTGAACGGACAATTGATCGAGATGGGGCCGGAATTATATGGGATGGTAATCGGCTACAACAAAGGCGAAATCTTAGCTTTAGTTTTGGGAGATGAGACTAAACTCAAGATTGGAGGCCCTATCTATGGCGTAGAAGGTGTTTTAGATGTTCCGGTAGGAGAAAAATTTATTGGTCGCATAATCGGTACTTTTTGCCAGCCTATTGACGGAAAAGGAAAGATTAAAGAGGATGATTCTTATCCTGTATTTAGAGATGCCCCGGGGATAGTGGATAGGGTACCGATAAATGAGCCTTTGTATACAGGGATTAAGGTAATAGATACCGTTGTTCCTTTGGGTAAGGGCCAGAGAGAGCTTATAATTGGAAATAGAGTTACCGGTAAAACCGCTGTGGCCGTCGATGCGATTATAAATCAAAAAGGTAAAGATATGATTTGCGTATTTTGTTGGATCGGAGGTAGCTACTCGGCCTTCATGAAGCTTGTCCAGGAATTAAAAAGAGAAGGAGTAATGGATTATACTATCGTTGTCGCAGCTTTGGCCTCTGATTCTCCGGCCGAGCAGTATATCGTTCCTTATGTCGCAGCTGCTCTGGGAGAATACTTTATGTATCGGGGCAAAGACGTTTTAACGGTTTTTGATAATTTAACTAAGCACGCATGGATTTACAGACAGATTTCTTTGCTCCTGGGAAGACCTCCGGGAAGAGAGGCTTATCCCGGAGATGTTTTTTATCTTCATTCTCAGCTGCTGGAAAGAGCAGGAAAACTAAACGAGGAAAATGGCGGCGGTTCGATGACCTTTTTGCCTATTGTTGAAACCCAGGAAGGCGATGTTACCGGAATCATTCCTTCCAATCTTATCTCAATGACCGATGGACAAATTTATTTAGATGCTAATCTTTTTAACGAAGGCCTTAGGCCGGCTGTTGATCTAGGGCTTTCTGTTTCCCGTATCGGCAGTAAGGTCCAGTGTGAAGCGATAAAAGAGGTTTCCAGCAAGTTAAAAGGAGAACATGCTCGGTATAAGGAATTACTTAGCCTTACCCGAGTAAGAACTAAGCTTGCCTTAGAAATAGAGGAGAGATTAAAGAGAGGCAACGCTTTAAGGGATTTTTTCATTCAGGATAAATCCCAGCCGGTTACATTAGCAGAAGAGGTTATTCTTTTTTATGCTCTGGATACGAATAATCCAGGGGTTCTGGATGATAAAAAAAGAGAAAAATTTCAAAGAGAGATATACAAATATTTGCTTAAAACACAGCCGCAGCTAGTTGAAGAGATTGCAGTCGAGAAGGTGTTAACTGAGAATATAAAAAGTGGATTAGATAAAGCTTTTGCGAAGTTTTTCGAATCATAAGCGTTTAATTTCTGTTAGGAGAAGAATATGCCTGCGGTAAAAAAACTGCGTGAAGAATTAAATTTTAACAAAGAAATAAGCGGAATAATCAATGTGCTTAAGGGGGTAGCATCTTCGGAATTCTATCGTTTACAAAAAGCAAGAAAAACCTTGGATGAATTTATGGAGCGCTTGCAGAGTCTTTTCCGGTTGCTTGATGTTAGACAATCGCAGCATCTGTTTTTAGAACAGTCTTCCTTACCCCTGGCTGTATTGCTTATAACTTCAGATGCTGGTTTTTTAGGTAAATTAAATATTTCTATAGTTAATGCTGCCTTGAAGCAGTGTACCAGTACTTCTGGAAATGAGAAGATAGTCATAATCGGCAACCAGGGTGTTAGATACCTAGAGGAATCAGGTAAAAAGTTTACTTCCTTTCCCGGGATTACTGATGAAATCGATTACGAAGAGGCAGTGAGATTGGCAGATTGTGTTTTTCAGGGAGTTTTAAACAAAGAATTTTCAAGAACAGTTATTATCCATCCTCGTTTCGTTTCTTTTACTTCGTGGACTGTCCATGTTTATCAATTGTTGCCTTGCCGGGTTTTGTTTCAAGAGGGTGCTTCGGTCTCAGCTAACGAGGATGAGGAAAAGACTATTATTGAGCCAACAGAGGATAAGGTGCTGGAATACTTGGTTAAGACATGGTTGAATTATACGATCTATGGTATTTTTTGGGAAAGTAAACTTTCAGAATGGTCAGCGCGAACTATGCATTTAGAAGGTAGCGATCAGGAGATTAAACGCTCGGATAAAAAGCTACGCCTTAAATATTTTCGCGCTTTACACGAGATCAGTGATGTAAATATTAGGGAGATTTTCGCAAGTAGGGCAGCCATGGGGCGCAGGATGTAATTAGCTAAGGAGCAAATGGAAAAAGGCAAAATAATCGCAGTCCAGGGGCCAATCGTAACGGTAGAGTTTACTGCGGGAACCCCTTTGCCTGCCATCCATGATATCTTAGAAACAAAGACTTGCGATGACCAAAGAGTGGTGCTGGAGGTAATCGAATATTTGGCTAAGAGGTCTACCGATCAGGGCAATGGCGTAAGGTGTATTGCCATGACGTCTATTTTCGGCCTTCAGAGGAATGCTGAAGTTGTTTCAACCGGTGCGGGAATTACAATTCCGGTTGGCGAGAAGGTTTGTTCGAGGATATTAAACGTTTTAGGTGAGCCTATAGATAAAAAGGGCCCTATTGAAACTGAAACAAAAAGGCCTATACACAGGAAGGAGCATGTTAGTTCAAAAGTAGATGAAGGCCAAACGACTAAGTTTGAAGTAATGGAAACAGGAATAAAAATGATTGATCTTTTATTTCCTCTGGTCCGGGGAACAAGAACCGGTATTTTAGGCGGAGCAGCCTTAGGCAAGAGCGTGTTAATTTTAGAATTGATGCATAATGTGGCTAAAAGGGAGAGAGGATATTGTATATTTACCGGAGCAGGAGAAAGAGTTAGGGAAGGTAATGAGTTATACAATGACATGGCAAAGCAGGGAATATTGGATAGGTCGATTTTAGTATTTGGTCAGATGGACGAATCTCCGGGGGCAAGATTTGAGGTAGCCCATACCGGCATAACTTTAGCCGAGTATTTTCAGGAACAAAATGAGGATGTTATGTTTTTTATCGATAGTGTGTTTAGGTTTGCCCAAGCCGGAAGCGAACTCTCCACTCTTTTGGGAAGAATTCCCTCTGAAACCGGATATCAGCCTACTTTGACTTCGGAAATGAGCGATTTTCAGGAAAGGATCCGTTCAGGAGGGCAAGGGGTAATTACCGCTATAGAAGCGGTCTATGTTCCCAGTGATGATTTAACCGATCCGGCGGTAGTTTGTATTTTTAGTTTTTTAGACTCTTTGTTGGTTCTTTCCCGTGAGTATGTGCAAGCAGGACTTTACCCGGCGATTGACCCCTTGCTATCTTCCTGCTCATATCTCGACCCTTTAATTTTGGGTAGAAGGCATTTTAAAGTTGCTCAGGATTTTTTAAAAATTCTTAATAAGTACGAGGAACTTAGGCATATCGTTTCGATTATTGGAATAGAAGAGGTATCTAAGGAAGATAGAATTATATTTGAGAGAGCCTTGAGATTACGTAATTTTCTCACCCAGCCTTTTTTTACTGCAGAACTTTATACTGGCAGAAAGGGCCAGTATGTTCCTTTAGGAAAGACTTTAGATGGCTGCGAAGCGATAATCTCCGGCAGTTTAGATAAACGGCCAATCGAAGAGCTTTATATGCTTGGCGCTTTGTAGGGGGTAAAGAAATGGTAATGAGGTTGGGAGAAATACTGGTTCAGAAAAAGCTGATTACAACCCAACAGCTAGAGGCCGGCCTTAAAGAGCAGCAAAAGACTGGAGAGCTGATAGGCAGGATTTTGGTTAAGAGGGGGTATGTAAAAGAAGAGCAGCTCCTATTGCATCTTGCCGCACAACTTAACATTCCTTTTGTCAGGGTGCAGGATATTACCATTGATCCTCAAGCTATACAGAAATTGCCGGCTAAATTTGCATGGCATTATAAAATAATTCCTATAAAATATGCCGAAGGAAAATTGACCGTTGCTACTTTTGAACCTCTACGGTCGCTAAACGATGTTAAGATGTTCTTAGATTGTGAGCTTATACCGGTTTTGGCAGTGGAAGTTGAAATAACAAAAGCGATTGAAAAATATTATGGCGTTGGTGCAGAGACAATTGAGAGGATTATTGCCAAAGCCCCTAAAGAAGCTGTTGAAACTCCCGCGGCTTCAAAAGTAGACGATATAGAAAAGTTAGCCGAAGATGCTTCAGTAGTTAAATTAGTAAATCAGATAATATTAGAGGCTTATCAAAAAAGAGCTACTGATATTCACATAGAGCCTTTTAGAGGGAGAATGGGTTTGCGTTATCGCATTGACGGTGTGTTATACGAGGCAAATGTGTCTGCGGACATGGTGCATCTTTTCTCAGCGATTATTTCCCGTATAAAGATAATGTCCAAATTGGATATCGTGGAACGGCGTTTGCCCCAAGATGGACGGGCAGTGGTAAAAATAAAACAAGAAGAGTTAGATTTAAGAATTTCGATTATACCAACTCGTTATGGTGAAGGGGCAGTAATAAGAATTCTTCCTTCCAAGATGATTTTCAGCTTGACGAAATTGGGCCTTGAGGCGGAAAGTCTAAGGATATTGGAAGACCTGATTATCAAACCGCATGGGATAATCTTTGTTACCGGACCTACCGGAAGCGGTAAGACTACTACTCTTTATGCTTGTCTAAACAAGGTAAAAAGCAGCAAAAACAAAATTATCACCATAGAAGATCCGATAGAGTATGAGCTTGAAGGTATCAGCCAAATTCAAGTTATGTCCGAGATAGGGTTAACTTTTGCTCGGGGGCTAAGGAGTGTGTTGAGGCATGACCCGGATATTATGATGGTTGGTGAGGTAAGAGATCTTGAAACAGCAGAATTAGCGATTAGGCTTGCTTTAACCGGCCATTTGATTTTTTCTACTATTCATACAAATGATGCTGCAGGAGGAGCAACAAGGCTTTTGGATATAGGTATTGAGCCGTTTTTGGTAGCTTCTTCGGTAAGAGCTTTTATTGCCCAGAGGCTGGTACGTATAATTTGTCCTCAGTGTAAAGAAGAAGATACAAAAGGAAACCAAGAAGTCAAAAGGCAGATAATAGAGGAAATATCCCAATTTTGCAATTTGAACCAGAATCAGTCAGCAATCCAAAACGAACTTTCCGGTCTTAAAGAAGCTGATATCCGGCTTTACAGAGGAAAGGGGTGTAAAGCTTGTAACTCTACCGGTTATAGAGAAAGAATGGCTATTTATGAAATATTGGAAATTGATAAAAGAATAAAAGCGTTGATCCTGGCCAGAGCTTCTACGGATACGATAAGGGACGAAGCCGCAAAGCAGGGTGTTGAGACGCTTCGTATTTCCGGGTGGAAAAAAGTTATTCAGGGTTTGACTACTCCCGATGAGGTTATGAGGGTTACGCAGGTAGAATAATAATCTATGTTTCAGATTTCGGTAATAGAGATAAAAAACGCCAGGACTATATTCGAAAATTTGGCTTTAGGCGCTAGGCTTCCCGGTGAAGAAGGAGAGCTCTCTATTTTGAATTTCCATCAGCCAATTATTTCTTGTTTGCGAGAGGGCGTAATCAAAATAGACGCAGAAAAACCTTTCTTTATTAGTATCAAAAAAGGCATTGCTGGAATGAATGGTAGTGAATTGGTTGTGCTGGTAGAAAAATAAACTTAAAAGATGGGGAAATTTAGTTATGAGGCAAAGAAAGGACCGACAGAATTCGTGGAAGGGATAATTGAAGCCGAAAGCCAGAGCGCAGCAGTAGATAAATTAAACCAGAAGGGATATATACCAATTAAGGTTATTCCTGCCAAAGGGAAACTGTCCCTTAAAATGACGGTTTCAACTGCTAAAAGAACATCACCTATTGCTGAGAGATCTAGTAGCTTAGGCCTATCCAGGAAAATTAAAAGCAAAGACTTAACAGTATTTACCGAACAATTAGCCAGTTTGCTTAAATCTAAAGTACCGCTTTTCGAAGCGATGAGTTTTCTCTATGATCAGACAGAGAACGCAAACTTAAAGAGAATAATTTTGCATGCTATAGACGAAATACGAGATGGTAGAACTTTATCCCAATCTTTAAGCCGATACCCTAAGGTTTTTCCCTCTCTTTATGTTAATATGATTGAATCAGGAGAAAGGGGAGGGGTATTAGAAAAGACTTTAATGAGACTATCTGAGTTTAGAAATCGGCAAGAGGAAATAAGAGCCAAAGTGGCTTCAGCTTTGGTTTACCCGGTCTTTATGCTAATAGTTGGAATACTAAGTATGTTTGTTTTACTTACTTTTGTTATTCCTCGAATGGCTTCTTTGTTTAGTGAGGTCGGCCAGACATTGCCTTTACCGACAAGGATATTGCTCTCATTAAGCAGTCAGTTTAAAAGCTATTGGTATTTATTTCCGGCGATAGCAGTATTTATCGTTTTTGTTTTTAATAAGTTAAAAGATAGAGAAAAGGGTATCTTAGATAAACTTAAGCTAAAGTTACCGCTTATAGGCAATTTTATAAAGAAGTCGGCAATAGCCAGATTTGCCCGCACCCTAGCTCTTTTGCTTGCCAGCGGCATCCCTTTATTCCAGGCACTGGTTATAACCATACCAACTTTAGATAATGAAGTAATCAAGGCGGATTTAAAGTTGGTGCATAAAGGTATTATTGATGGAGCGTCGTTTGAGGAAAGCATGAAGAGGTCTTTATGGTTCCCTCGTTTTACGACCAACATGCTTGCAGTAGGGGAGAGAGGGGGAAATTTAGAAGAGGCGTTATTGGAGATAGCTGCCTTTTACGAGCGCGAGACGAACAAGATTATTAAGATAATTACTTCCTTGATTGAACCGGCAATAATTTTAGTAATGGGTCTTGCCATAGGATTTATTGTTTTTGCGATGCTTTTGCCAATTTTCCAGATAAACTTAGGGATGTGAATTAGTCCATAATTTACGATTGATGGACGCTGGTAAAACAAGGAGAAACAGAATGGGTTATAGGAAAAGCTTTACTTTGGTTGAATTAATATTGGTAGTAATTATTATTGGTACTCTGGCAGCAATGATAATGCCCAGGCTTGCCGGCCGTTCAAAGAAGGCAAGGATTTCTATTGCCAGAACAGATATCATTTCCAACATAGCCTCAGCATTGGACCTCTATGAATTGGATAATGATAAATACCCCAATTCTATTGGCGAGTTGAGGAGTAACCTGGGAGGGTTAAGCAGCTGGAATGGGCCTTACACTAAGAGAAAACCGATTGACCCTTGGGGTAATGAGTATCAATACAAGTATCCTTCGTCTCGCGGCAACGACTATGACTTATATTCATTAGGTCCGGATGGGTTAGAGAGTGATGATGATATTGGTAATTGGGAGTAAGGATAGAGGCCAGAAGCCGGGGATTACCCTTATCGAAGTGATGATCAGCATTTCTATTTTGTCGATAGGCTTGGTTTTGGTTTTGCAGGGATTTATGTATTGTCTCAGTGGTTTGCGGGTTTCAGAAAATAATTTAAAAGCCAGCTTGGTAGCCGGAAATAAGATGGCGCAGGTACAGATACAGGCTAAGGAAGACTGGGATAGTTTTGAAAATGGCTTAAGTGAGCGATTTAAGGTTGAGCGCCTAGAATATGATTGGGAGACAGAGGTAATTCCTGTTGAGTGGGAGGAGGCAGAAGAAGAGGTCCCTCCTAGTTACAACGATTTGAATCAGCTTATGGCCAGCTTCACATGGGAAGAGGGCAAAAGGAAAGGTGCGATTTCCCTGATTACCTATGTGCAAGGGCCAAGTAGTGAACTACTGGATAGTGAATAGGGAAAGTGGTAAAAATGGAATCAATCACAAACCATCGATCACTATCGGCTAAAAAGGCCTTTACGCTCATTGAGTTACTTGTAAGCATAACGATTTTCGCTTTGGCTGGCGTAGCAGCCCATACTGTTTTAGCTAATGGTATAACTGCCTGGCGCAGAGGGAATAAGGATAGAACTTATCTGCGAAAGGTAAGGCTTGTAACTGAATCCATGGCTAGAGATTTAAGAAATACTTTTAAGTTTTCCGAGATTGCATTTCAAGGGGAAGAGGAGTCTATTATTTTTCCTGTTTTGACATTAAGTGAGCCTGATCCTGATCTTGACGAAAATGAAGCAGGTTATGAAGCAGGCTATGAAGTAGGTAGAGTCGCATACTTTTATGATAAAGAAAGAAAGGCAATATCTAAGGAAGAAAAAACTTTGGCTGAAGTGTATCAAGAAGAAGGAGAAACTGGCGAGGGTAAGGTTTTATTTGAGCATATTCGCCAATTAGAATTTAGCTATTGTTATCTGGATAATGCAACCGGCGATTATAAATGGAAAGATGACTGGAAAGAGGAAGAACAGGATAGCATTCCTGTAGGCGTAAAGATAAAGATTACTTTTGAAAAAGAAATTGAGCTAGAAGATTTTGAAAAGAAGATATTTATCCCAATTGGCACAGGTGAACAAAAAATAGAATTGGGCAATGTTGTAGAGCAGGTAGGAACTGAGTAAATTGATGAACTATAGAAAGGCAAGTATATTAATCCTTACACTTTGGATATTAAGTTTTCTATCCGTTTTTGCTATCGGCCTTAGCCGTAATGTTTCGTCTCAACTGAATTTTGCCTCTCATCTTCAAGATAGGTTGAGGATGTATTATTTAGCTTGTGCCGGCATAGAGCGGGCCATAGTTGAATTGCGAGCTGATGAGGAGGTAGCTTACGATAGTTTAAGCGAGAAATGGGCCAGCCGAGAGGAATTTAAAGAAATTCCTTTGGGTGACGGATATATAAATTTAGATATAGAGGACGAAGCTGGAAAAATAAATATAAATAAAGCACCGTTGTCAATAGTCAAGGCTATGTTAGAAAATGCCGCAGAAATCGAACCGGATGAGGCCGCAGATATTGCCAATGCTATTATTGACTGGAGGGATATCGATGTCTTTGTTTCTCCCGGTGGTGCAGAAGACGATTACTATAGACAGTTAGAAGTGCCCTATCCCTGCAGGAATGGTGAATTGCAAATCATCGAGGAAGTGTTATTAGTCAAGGGGATGACACCCCTGATTTTTTCAAAGATCGCCGACATAATCACTGTTTACAGTGAAGGCAAGGTTAATGTTAATACTGCCGGTGAAGATGTATTGCATGCTTTAGGCTTAGGTAGCGGACTTGCTGAGCAAATAGTTAAGTTTCGCCTGGGTTCTGACGAAATTAACGGGACAGATGACGATAATATTTTTAGGACACCGGCTGAAATAAGAAATATCGGCTCGTTGTTCACAGAAGAATCTGAGGAGATAAATCGTGTTATTTCCAGCAATGCGCTCACTGTAAAATCAAATGTTTTTAGAATTTCCTCGTCGGGAATTTTTAAAAAAGGTAACCGTAATTTACAAAACAATATTATTTGTGTTGTTCAGCGGTTTGACGAGACGCCTTCCCAAATGTTATATTGGCATGAAGGATAAAAGATGAAAATACCATCATTTAAAACAAAGAAAAAGATTATAACTGTCTTGGAAATAAGCAGCGGTTGGCTGAAAGTCGTGCAGGCGGAATCTTTTGTAAATTCAAGGACGATTAAAAAGGTTGTAGTAGAAGAGGCAGAAATTTTGCGTAGCTCTCAGGATGATAAGATTTCTGAACGAATCAAGAGTTTATTTAAGGAATTAAAGATAGATTTAGATTCGCTTATTGTTGTTGTGCCCCATCAAGCTGCAGCTATCAGGAATTTGGAACTTCCCTCTATAGATCCTGCTGAGATAAAAAACATGGTGGAGCTACAAATAGGTAAACTGACTCCTTTTGCCAAAGATGAAATAATTTACGATTACCAGATCCTGAGCACTAATGCCGAAGGCTATAGCGCAGTGATGTTGGCCGTTGTGCATCAAGATGTCATCAGGCGGTACTTCGAAATACTAAAGCTTCTGGAGTTAAAAACTGAAAGAATAGCTTTGAGCTTTGAAGGATTGCTCGCTTGGTATCGTTTTGCCTATAAAGGTGAAGCTGCTGATGAGCCGCAGGCTTTGGTTAACTTAAATTACGACAAAAGTGATTTTACAGTTATTTTAAAAAATAAAGTAGTGTTTTGTCGAAATATTTCTGTTGGTTTTCCTGATAATTCCAAGAGCACAGATGAATGGCAGGAAAAGCTTATTGAGGAGCTAAAGCACTCTATGTATGCTTATCAGAGTGAGCTAGCAGGTAATGAAATAAGCAAGGTTATAATTACCGGGGCTCAAACTTCTATTTCATCTTTAAACCAGACCGACCTAAATAAAAAAGTCGATTTACCTGTAGAAATTATACCTCAACTTGAAAATATTCCCGAGGCTGTAGAGTCCCCAATAGGGGATAATGCTACTATAAAAAACATATCTATTGTTTCTCTCTGTGGTTTTGTACTTGCTTACCCTGAGCAGAAGTTTAATTTTATTCCTCTGCAGCTGCGGATAGAAAAAGAGATGAGAGAGCGAGAAAAAGATATATATCTGTTTGGGATATATCTGGTACTTATCTTAATGACTATCTCCGGTATCTTTTTGGGAAAAGTGTACAATAAGGAGCAACATCTTAACCGGTTGGAACAAGAGACCTTTAAGATCCAGGAGAAGGCTGATGAATTAAATAATATGTGGGAAATAACAGAGGAGATAAAAAAACGCACTTTCAGAAAAGATTTCGCGCTTAATTTTGTTTACGAATTGCATAATGCCATTTTTCCTGAGATTTATCTGACATCAATAAGTTCTGACGGAGAGAGCCAGTTGACCTTACGGGGGATATCTTCTACTATGTCTGAAATCTTCGGGTTCCTCAAGGGTTTAGAGCAATCTGAATACTTTAAAGACGTTAAGACAAAATTTGCCACCACCCGTAATATAGGGGGGAAAGATCTGACAGAATTTGAGATTATTTGCCCTTTAGAGGACGATTTTAAGCAGCAACCAATGGGGAGTAAATGAAAAATATTTTTTCCAGACTATCCGAGTTGCCCAAAAGAAAGAGGCGTATACTTTATATTGCAATTACGCTTGTCGTTGCCGTTTTTTTTGATAGGGTTATACTTCAGACAGCCAGGGACAGGATAAGAAAACTAAATAACGGAATTTTCATTCAAGGGAAAAAACTACAAAAATATCTGAATATATTATCACAAGAGGAGTTAGTCACCGGAGAATACCAGAAATACACCGAAGGCATAAGCCAAAGTAATTCCGAGGAGGAAGAGAAATTGAAATTGCTTAGCGAGATAGAAAGAGTAGCCAGAAACGCTTCTCTTTCCCTTAAGGATATAAAACCGGGTCTAACAAAAAAAATGGGGCCTTACAAGGAATATACCATTGAGATAGAAGTAGAATCAGAGATAAATTATTTAGCCGATTTCATCTATCAATTAGAGAAAACTCCTCGTTTGCTGAGAGTAGAAAGTTTTCAATTGCGGCCCAAGACGAAGAAATCGTCATTTTTAAAGGCCCAGATGACAGTTACACAAGTTTTAGTTGAAAATGACGCGAAAGGTGAAGAAGGCGAAAAGATTAAAGAAGAAGGTCCATCGCAATGAGGAAGTTATTGATTTTTCTTGTTGTTGTAATGCTGAGCTCGACTTCGGGTTGTTCCAATATCCGCAAGAAGTTTATAAGGAAGAAGAAGCACAAGAAAGAGGCCCCGGTCTACGTAGATTTTAGAGATTATCCTACTAAGCCTTCACGAGAGGCTTACGTTAATTATTATCTTTTTGTGCGGGGCTGGCTCGATGATTTAATCGAAGCTTTAAAAAAGGGAATTAGCTATAAAAGACAGCGAAGGGCAATTAATGAAGCGATAATGAATCTAGAACAGATAATTGTTTTTTATGATATTGAAGGCAAAGATGCGGTCTATCCTATTTATGAAGAGCTGCAAGGCTTTAAAGAGGAAATAACTAGGAGTCCTAACTTAAGCGATGGCAAGAGAAACTCTTTTATTCGTAAAATTGAGCAGCTTAAGAGGAGATTTGAGAAAGACTTCAATTATACTGACGCAGAGAAATGGATGAGTTAAGCCTAAAGGCCTTCTGTTTAGGAGACCTTTTTAATAATTGTTATCTTATCTTCAACAATAAATCAAAGAAAGCTTTTATAGTTGATAGTCCGGCGCCAACCGACGAAGTTATTAATTTTATCCAAAGCCAAGATTTAAAGGTCGAATTTATCGCCTTAACTCATGCTCATTTTGATCATATCTCAGGATTGAATAGTTTTTCTTTACCCTTCTATGTGCATCAGCAGGATTGCCAATTACTAAAAAATCCGCAAGCGAATGGGTCGGCATTCTTTGACTCTTTCGTTGTAGTTGAAAAAGAGCCAAGGTTATATAAGGGGAATGAGCCTTTATGTTTTGATAATCGCTCCATAGAAGTAATTCATACCCCGGGGCATACCCCGGGGTCAGTGTCATTAAAGTTAGATAATTGGCTTTTTAGCGGAGATACTCTTTTTCTTGATTCAGTAGGGAGGACTGACATTCCTTTGGCATCTCCGGAAGCGATAATTAAGTCGATAAAGGAAAAGTTATTAGTTCTACCTCTCGATACGCTCGTTTATCCCGGACATGGGGCTCCTACCACTATAGCCAGAGAGGCCAAACTAAATCCCTTTTTAGGTTAAGAAAATGGAAGTTTATTTAGAGGCATATATTGATTATCTTAAGATTGAGAAGGGCTTGGCCCCGAATTCTATTATTGCCTATAGTAAGGATTTAAAGGGCTATACGAGATATTTAAAGCGAGCCGGTATAAACGATTCCAAAGATATTACCCGCAAGGACATTACTGATTTTTTATTTTTATTGCGTAAGAAAATGTCTCCGATAAGCATTGCCCGGATTCTATCAGCGGTTAAGAGTTTCCATAAGTTTCTATTAAGGGAGAAGATATCTGGGCAAGACCCTTCGGATCTTATTGAGGCTCCGAAGTTAGAGAAAAAGATTCCCAATTTTTTAACTCTTGATGAGGTAACTGAGATTCTAAAAGCACCGAATCTGAAAAAAATTCAAGGGATAAGAGAGCGAGCTGTTCTCGAACTGATGTATGCAACCGGTTTGCGGGTCTCAGAACTGGTTAAGCTTAAATCTCCGGATTTAAATCTAGATGTAGGGTTTATCAAATGTAAGGGTAAGGGTTCCAAGGAGAGGATAGTTCCTTTAGGGGGAACTGCTAGCCGGTTTCTGCAGAAGTATCTTAAAGAGTCAAGGACCAAGCTTTTGGGCAAAAGAATAAGCCCTTATATTTTTCTTGCCCAAGGCGGTAGAACCATAAGCCGTCAGAGCGTATGGAAGATGGTGAAGGCAATAGTGAAGAAATGCCGGATTAAAAAGAAGGTTAGCCCTCACACCTTGAGACATTCTTTTGCTACCCATCTTCTTGAACACGGGGCTGATTTAAGGAGTGTCCAGGAGATGCTCGGCCATTCCAGCATAACCACTACCCAGATTTATACGCATGTTAATCAGAAAAGGCTAAAGAAAATTCATAGTCAATTTCACCCTCGGGCGAAATAAACCGTATAAACTAAATTATGACAAATCGGTTAAAGAAATTATCACCACAATTCAAGGGAATTCTTAAGAGTTCTTCGGCTTTGGCTTACTCTTTAAGGGTCAATATATACCTTATTGGCGGTGTAGTCAGGGATTTAATTTTAAAGAGAAAAATCTTTGATTTAGATATCGTTGTTGAAGGCGATGCTATTGCTTTCGCAAAGAAATTAGCCAGTCTTTTGAGTGTAAAATTGCGTCAGCATCATAGCTTTGGTACTGCAACGATATACTTTGGCCAGCACAAAATCGATGCTTCGACAAAGCTCAGCATCGACCCTGAGCGAAGCCGAAGGGTCGATTTCGCTACGGCTAGAATTGAAAGCTACTCTCATCAAGGTGCGTTACCGAAAGTTTCTCCAGCCTCTTTAGCTAAAGATCTCTTACGTCGAGATTTTACCATAAATGCTATGGCTATAAGTTTAAACAAGGCTGACTACGGAAAGCTGGTTGATAGATGTAATGGTTTAGAGGATTCTAAGAAGGGCCTAATCAGAGTTTTGCACCCCAAGAGCTTTCAGGATGATCCTACTCGGATACTGCGAGCCATAAGGTTTGAGCAAAGGTTTTCTTTTAGAATTGAACCTGCTACTTTAAAATTAATCAAGAAGGCTTTGGCAAGTAAGTCTTTAGAACTTGTTGGTCCCCATAGACTTAGAGATGAGATAACTCTTATTTTAAATGCGCCTAAGCCTTCTAGCTATATTAAAAGAATAAATCAGTTGGCAGGATTTTCCTTCATCGATAAAACAATAGAGTTAGACAGGGTGAGCTTTCAGCTTTTTAGGAGTATTGAGGAATCGGTACTCTATTATGAGAAGAGATTTAAAAAGCACCGTAAGCTAGAGGTTTGGCTCTTGTATTTGGCAGCCATTCTGATGAAACTCTCGGTTCCACGATTAAAGAAGTTTTTAGATGATTTTGGATTTCGAAAAGAAGAACGGGATGTAATTAGTTCTATAAGGGGCGGTATAAACAAAATAGAACGGCTAGGCCAATACACTAAAGCTAGTAATATTTATCGAATTCTTAAACCCTACAGTTTCGAAAGTATTCTTTTCTTTTATGCTTATTACCGAAAGAAGAATTTTAGAAAAAATATAGAATACTTCTTAGATAAGCTAGTAGATATCCGCTTAAAGATTAAGGGCAGAGATCTAAAAGCAATGAATTTAAAACCCGAAATGTTATATAGCGAAATTCTTAAAAAAACTCTCTATTCCAAGATTGATAAAGGCCTAAGGTTTAAGCATCAAGAGGTCCAGGAAGCAAAGCAAATCTTTAGGCGCTACAGAAAGGTTTAGGAAAAGAGTTGAAATCTTTGAGGGTTTAAGCTATAATCTCCTTTCTTTATAAGAGAGTTGCTAACAAAATCTGTGAGGTTTAGAGATGTCTTTACGAATGGAAAAAGTTAATCGCCAGATACAAAAGCTGGTTATGACAATAATCCAGAAAGAGATTGATGACCCCGATATGGATTTTTTGTCAATAACCCGCGTAGAGACAACCAGGGATTTGCAAGAAAGTAGAGTTTACTATAGCCTGCTTCATGAGGCAAACCTAGCTAAGGCTAAGGAGATATTAGATCGGATGGGTGGGTTTATCAGGGGTAGTTTGGCTAAGAAGATAAGATTGAAGGTTTTGCCCCAGCTGCACTTTATACCTGATAATTCGATGAAGTATAGCGTGGATATCTATAAAAGAATAGAGGAAATTAAGAAATCCGAGGAGAAAAATGAGGAAGAAATTACTGAAAAAGATAGTTGAAAAGATAAAGAGTAGTAAGAGCTTCCTGATTACCGCCCATATGAATTTAGAAGGCGATGCTCTCGGTTCGGAATTAGCCACTTACATCTTGCTTAAAAAGCTTAAAAAACGGGTGGTTATCTATAATAATGATTCGATACCGGGGATATATGAATTTCTTCCTTTTAGCCGAGTAATAAAGAACTCGATAAGCGATGATAAGTTTGATGTAGCTATGGTTTTAGATTGTTCTGATGTTTCCCGGACCGGGGGAGTCAAAGATAGCTTGAGCAAAACCGGTTGTATTATCAATATTGACCACCACGTTAGTAATACTAATTTTGGTGATATAAATTGGGTTGAACCATCTTCAGGATCAGCGGCTCAGATGATCTATCTGCTTTGTGAGAAGTTTAAGATTATGGACAGGAGCATTGCCATGTGTTTGTATACCGGGATTTTTACCGATACTGGTAATTTTACCTATGCCAATACCGACAGCCAGACTCATAAAATAGTCTCTAGTCTTATGAAGTATAACCTTCATCCGCATAAAGTTTACGAGACTGTACATAGTTTGTGCAATCCGCCTGACTTAAATTTTATCGGCGAGATTATCTCTTCTTTAAAATTCGATTCTCAGAAAAAAATCTGCTGGGCAACTATAACCAAATGGCAGGATAAAAGTTACGACCTTACTGAAGTTGTTTTTTCGATAATGAGATTGCTAAGGAGTCCCGAGGTATTTCTTCTTTTTAAGAGAGCAGACAGACATAGTACCAGAGTTAATTTTCGCTCTCGGGGCAGGATTGACGTAAACCGAATAGCTAAGTTTTTTGGCGGCGGTGGGCACAGAAGAGCAAGTGGTACCACTGTTCGCGAGCCTTTAGAGAAGGCTGAGAGAAAAGTAATTTCTTTTATAAAAAGATATACTAATGGTTCAAAAAGGAAGAAACCTGCCGGTAAGTAGGGGTAAAGGAAGAAGGATAAAGTGGAGAGTAGAGGGATTATTCTTGTAGATAAGCCTAAAGGGATCACTTCTCACGATGTAGTTGATGTTGTGCGCAAGCGCCTTCAAACTAAAAAAGTCGGCCATGCTGGGACACTAGACCCTTTAGCTGAAGGGTTGCTAATTATTCTGGTAGGTAAGTGTACTAAGCTGTTTTCTAAATTTGCTAATTTTGATAAAGAATACTTGGGAGTATTGAAATTAGGTGAAGTTACTACTACCGGAGATTCTCAAGGAGAAGTTACCGGCAGACAAGAGTATAGAGAAATAAGCCAAGAGAAGATAAAAGAGATATTTTCTTCATTCCTTGGTGAGATTGAACAAGTCCCTCCGATGGTTAGTGCTGTACGGGTTAAGGGCAAGCGGCTTTATGATTTAGCCCGTCGTGGCATTGTAGTAGAAAGGTCTCCGCGTAAGATCAATATTCTTTCCCTGGAGGTGTTAAAGATAGACCTTCCACTGATTGAGTTTCGTGTCCATTGCTCCAAGGGAACCTATGTCAGAAAGCTTGCTGAGGATATTGGCGAGAAGCTTGGCTGCGGGGCCCATATGGTAAAGATATTGCGTCTGAGTATTGGGCCTTTTAATTTAAATAAGGCAGTAGCCTTGGATGAGGTTAATGAAAGTCATCTCCAACAGGCTCCCCTTTAGGAGAGTTAAATGTGTGGCAACTGTAGGTGTCTTTGACGGAATTCATCTTGGGCATCAGTTTATACTAAAAAAAGTAAGCCAGAGTGCTCGAAGAAAAGGCTTATTTTCTCTGCTAATAACTTTTGATATCCCGCCTCAGCAATTCCTAAACAATGAAAAGCTCTTGCACCATCGCCGGCCTGAAAAGGCGTTTATTGGTTCTTTAACCGGCAGGGATGAGAAAATTGATTTGGTAAGTTCTTTAGGTATAGATTATCTCTGGTTTTTAAGAACCAGGAGGTCTCTTTTAGAGTTATCGGCTCAGAGTTTTATAAATTATATCCAGAAGTACTTTAATATTGAGAAGCTTATAGTTGGCAAAGACTTTCGTTTTGGGCATAAAGGTACAGGAGACTTGAGCGATTTAAAGAAGCTTGCCGGCGAGCATAGATTTAACTTGTCAATCATAAGAAAAAAAGCCAAGAATAATAAGATAATAAGTAGTTCTTTGATCAGACAACTTGTTCAAAAAGGCAAGTTGAACCAAACAAAGCAATTGTTAGGCCGGCGTTTCTCCTTGAAGGGGAGAGTAGTCAAGGGAAGAGGGATAGGTTCAAAACTCGGGTTTCCTACAGCAAACATCTCTGTTTTTGATTATATTATTCCTGCCTGTGGAGTATATGCAGCTTATGCAATTTTAGGCAAAAAAATATATCTGGCTGCAATTAATATTGGGATTCTGCCTACGTTCACGAAGGCTAAAGGTTTAGTTGTAGAAGCACATATTCTAAATTTTAAGAAGAATATTCTCGGTAGAACGATAAAAATAGTCTTTTTGGAAAAGTTGCGTGAGGAGAAGAAATTCTCTTCTTGCAAGACCTTAGCCAGTGCTATTAGAAAAGATATTAAGCACTTAACCGCAAAATATAGTGCCTTCCTGACCTAGCATCCACAACCCCTTGTGGTGTAAGCATTTATTCAACAAAAAGCCTTGACAATAGGTGAGAATTGGTTTATATTCTTATTGTGGAGTAAAAGGGAGTAAAGTGGAATGTGGTACGGCGAATATTTACACACATTAGACGAGAAGGATAGATTTATCTTTCCAGCCAAATTCAGAGAGAAAGTAAAGGCTCTGGAAAAGAAGAAGTTTTTTATCACCCGTGGCCTTGATGGTTGCCTTTTCTTAGTTTCTCAGGAAGCTTGGGAGAAGTTAGAGGATAAGCTAAAATCCCTTCCCTTCACCAAACAGCAGTCAAGATCTTTTAACCGCTTATATTTTAGTGGAGCCTCAGAAATTGACATTGATACCCAGGGGCGGATAACTCTCCCAGAATATTTAAAGGAGTTTGCCCAAATCCAAAGAGAAGTAGTGATTATCGGAGTGGCTGACCGAATCGAAATTTGGGGTAAAGACCGCTGGGATAAATTCTACCAGGAGAATAAAAAGAGATTTGAGGAGATGGCCGAGAATCTCTTTGAAGAATAGAGAGGTGTGTTTTCCGCGATAGTGATAATGGAAAATAAGGAGGGATAATGACTAAAACAATTACTAAGTCCCGGAAAGCTTCGGTAAGAAGTAGCGAAGATAACCTTTTAGGTTTGTCTATTATTCGCTTATCAGGATTTCGTATTTGTCAACTTGTCGAAAAAAAATCCTTAAGTATTTCCTTATCCGATCCGAAAACATTAAGAGAGTTGCTTCATCCCAAGGAAGAAGAATGATAATTTCCGAAATTCCTCGTGAAACCATGAAAGAAGCTTGTCATTATCCGGTCATGTATCGGGAAGTCTTAGAACTTTTAGGGCTTGGGAAGAGGAAGACTGTAGTTGATTGTACTGCAGGCATTGGATCTCATTCATATAAATTATTGGAAGCCATGGACAAAGAGGGCTTTCTTATTGGTATTGACCGGGACCAGGATTCTTTAAATGTTGCCGAATCCAGACTAGAGCCATTTAAGGGGAGATTTTCTTTAGTCAGGGATAACTTTGCCAACCTTGATAAAATCTTGAGTGACCTAAACATAGAAGGAGTGGATGCTTTTTTATTTGATTTTGGCATCTCTACCTATCAACTAAGTGATTCTGCCCGGGGTTTTAGCTTTTCCAAAGAAGGACCTTTGGATATGCGTATGGACAGGGATTCATTCCTTTCCGCCTATGATTTAGTAAATAATTTGAGTGAAGTTGAACTGGGGAATATCTTTAAGAAGTTCGGCGAAGAGCGTTATTCTCGCAGGGTAGCCCATTTTTTGGTAGAGGCAAGAAAGGATAAACCGATTTCTACAACCAGTCAGCTTAGAGATTTGATTATTCAGGCTATTCCCGGCAAGTCCCGTGCAGGAAGAATCCATCCGGCAACAAGAACATTTCAGGCTTTGCGTATTGCTGTTAATAGAGAGCTAGAAGCTATAGAGGTGGCTTTATCAGCTGCCATATCACACTTGGCCAGTGGAGGGAGAATAGGAGTTATTTCTTTTCATTCCTTAGAGGATAGGATTGTTAAACATCTTTACAGAGACTGTTCGGTAAAGAATATACTAAAGATTATTAATAGAAAACCTTTGATTCCGACAGAAGAAGAAAGGGATGAAAATCCGCCTTCTCGCTCAGCTAAATTGCGGGTGGCAGAAAAGATTTAATATTTAGATTATGAAGAAAGTTTTGCCTTTAATTTTACCGGTTCTTATATTTATTCCAGCCCTTCTATACTTACATCAGAAGGTCCAGCTTTACGTCGAGGCTTATCGTTTGAGCAATGCCTTTAACTACCACAAGGAACTTATTGATAAGAGGGATTACTTGATGTATAATTTTGCTAAAGAGGCAACTCTGGCTAAAGTTAATCAATGGGCAAGCTTAAAAGATTTTACACAGGTAGATAAAGGTAGCGTAATGGCTTTGGAAATGAAAAGGCAAACAGAGATTGCCAGTGGTGACAAGATATCCTTATTGCTCGGTCGGATCTTAAGAGCCTCGACACCTACTTCAACCGCCTTAGCTAAAGAGAAAAGATAAATAGTTCATAAGAAGGCGTATTTGGATACGAGGCCTTTTCCCTTTCGGTAGAGTTTCTTTTCTAAGAATCTATAAAAGCAAAGACAGAAGTGAGTAGAGAGTATAATCAAAGGACAACCAGTATATACTTCGCTTTTATCATTTTGCTTCTCCTTATCTCAACAAGAATCTTTTATCTGCAGGTATTTAGAAGCAACTTTTTTCAAAGCCTTGCTCAAGACCAGCGCTACCGGCTAATAAATCTTCAAGGTAAGAGGGGTGATATTCTTGATCGTCAGAGGAGGACTCTGGCTAAGAGCATAAGTTGTTACTCTGTTTTTGCTGACCCAGCCCTTATCAATGACTCTGAGCTGACTTCGGAAGTTTTTTCGGCAAATTTAGACTTACCTAAAGAAAGTTTACTCTCTAGTTTGAATACAAATAAGAGATTTGTCTGGATCAAGAGAAAGATTTCCTGGGAGGAAAAGGAGAAGATAAAAGCACTTAAATTGGAGGGGGTAGGTTTTATAAGAGAGGAGAAACGATTCTATCCCCAGGGAAGCCTTTCAGCCGCAGTTATTGGTATTGCTAGCATTGACAATCAAGGCTTAGAGGGGCTAGAATTAGGTTATAATGATTACTTAAACGGTAAAGACGGTTGGGTAAGGGTACTGAAAGATTCAGCTTCCCGGGAGATTATTCTTTCTTCACAGATAATAACTCCACAAGAGGGTGCCGATATCATTTTAAGCCTGGATGCTCAGATACAATATTGGGTTGAAGAATATCTAGGCAAGACGATTAAAGATTTCAAAGCTGCCTCCGGGAGCGCTGTGGTGATGAACGCGGCAAGCGGGGAAATCCTAGCTTTAGCTAATTACCCTAGTTTTAATCCTAATGAATTAGGAAAAGTTTTACCCGAACAAATGCGCAACAGGGCAGTGGCTGATATGTTTGAGCCGGGTTCAGTATTCAAAGTCGTTACTCTTCTAGCTGCAGTTAATGAAGATAAATTCACTGACCAGGATAAATTCTTTTGTGAAAAGGGTAAGTTTAAAATCCCCGGTACCATTCTCCATGATTGGAAACCATATGGTGAGTTATCTTTTAGAGAGGTTTTTATGAAATCAAGCAATATTGGTGTAGCAAAAATTGTCCAGGCCCTAACTCCCAGTGTTTTCTCCGGTTACCTCAGGAGATTAGAATTCGGCCGTTTAAGCGGTATTGATTTACCGGCAGAGGCAAAAGGGTCGGTTAAGCCAATTGATCAGTGGTCAAAAACCTCTGCTTTTATTATTCCTATTGGTCAGGAGATAGGGGTCAATCTTCTGCAGTTAGCACGCACATTCGCTGTTGTTGCTAATGGAGGCTACTTAGTTAAACCGTACCTAGTAACCAGTATTTGCTCTCAAGGGTTTTGTGAGAGTGTGCCGATTCAACCTAGAAAGAAAATTATACCAACATCTGCTGCCGACAGAGCAAAGGATATTCTTATTTCGGTAGTGAGCGAGGGCACTGGCAAGCGAGCTCAGGTAAAAGGGCGTAAGATTGGGGGTAAAACCGGTACTGCTCAAAAATATGATTCTAAGATAAAGAGATACTCGTCTTCTAAATATCGGGCAACATTTGTTGGCTTTATTGCTGATTTAAATCCGCCTATAGTAATTGGGGTTACTGTAGATGAGCCTAGACGGTCGTATTTCGGTGGGGTTGTGGCTGCGCCGGTTTTTAAGAACATCGCCGAGAAGGTTATTAGCTATACCGAGGGAGCAGGGAATTGAAGAATCTAAAAATTATTGGGATTACCGGCACCAATGGCAAGACTACTACCGCTTTTATTATTTACCACTTGCTTAAAAGAATGGGCCAGGAAACCTCATTGATCGGCACAATAAAATATATCATTGGCCCAAAGGCATATAAAGCAAAGCTTACTACCCCCGGCTTTATTGAGCTTGGCAAGATCTTAAAAAAAATCAAAGATGCCGGCAGTAATTTTGTAGTTATAGAGGTCTCATCTCATGGCCTCTTCCAGGGGAGAGTCAAAGGCCTAAAATTTTCCCGTTGTCTATTCACTAACTTAAGCCGGGATCATCTCGATTACCATAAGACAATGAATAATTATTTTAGCGCTAAGAAAAAGTTATTTTTCCCCCAAAAAGGTGCACTTTCACTTATAAATATCGATGATTATTATGGGAAGAAGATATTCAGAGGCCTAAACAGGGCTTTAAGTTTTGCGATCCAGGCCTCAGCCGATCTTAGAGCTGAAAATATAGTTTTAAATAAAAAAGGTTCGTGTTTTGAAGCAGTTTCTTCGCAAAAGCGCTACTTAGTCAAGACTCATCTCTGTGGAAAGTATAATGTTTTAAACATTTTAGGAGCAATAGGCCTAGTTTCTTCTCTGGGTTTTCCTCTGCCTGAACTAGCAAAGGCAGTGAGTAGCTTTAAACCGCCGAAGGGTAGGTTAGAGCCGGTAGTTTCAGATATATTTATTGACTATGCCCATACCCCTGATGCTTTGGCTAATACCTTGGGGAATCTTCGCGAATCGGGCTATGAGAGGATTATATGCCTTTTTGGTTGCGGAGGGGATAGAGATAGAGGCAAGCGCCGGCTTATGGGACAAATTGCTTCGGCGAAGGCAGACTTTACCTTTATCACCTCAGATAACCCTCGCAGCGAGAACCCTTCAAAGATTTGTTCTCAAATAAAGCAAGGTTTTAAGAAGAAGAATTATTTAGTTGTCATAGATAGGCATAAGGCTATAAAAGAAGCAATAAAGTTGTTTCATCAGAGTAAGGTGAGCAATTCCTGTCTCCTGATAGCTGGCAAAGGCCATGAGGATTATCAGATCATCAAAGATAAAAGAATACCTTTTAGTGACAAAAAGGTTGTGCAGCAACTTTTAAAAAGATGATTTTTTCAGATTTTAAACTTTTAGAGAAAATCTTAAAACCCGAAGAGATTTATAATCTTTACCATTTTAAACCTTTAAAGGGGTTTTCACTTGATTCCCGCTCGATAACTAAGGATGAAGCTTTCGTAGCTATTAAGGGAAAACATCATGATGGGCATTGTTTTATTAAAAGGGCTATAGCTAGGGGAGCCAGTCTTATCGTAGCCGAAAAGTACATAGCGACTAAACCCAAAGTTCCTTTTTTTGTAGTAGAAAACAGTTATCAGGCTTTAAAGTCGATTGCTACTTATATTCGTAAGAAGAAGAATCCTTTTGTCTTCGGTATTACCGGTTCTTTGGGTAAGACTACCACTAAAGAGATGCTCAGTTTTCTTATTTCGCCTCGGTTTAAAGTTTTAAAGAACAAAGGTACAGAGAACAATATTTTAGGCCTAGCAAAGACTTGCTTTTCGCTTCGGGATGAGGAAATGATGATTTTGGAATTAGGAACCAGCGTCAAAGGAGAGATAGAGTCTTTAGCCGAAATTGCTATTCCTGATGTAGGGATAATTACTTTTGTAAAACCGGTCCACTTAGAGGGGTTAGGGAGTTTAAGGGGGGTCTTTAAAGAGAAGGCCTCCCTCCTTAAGGCTAACCCTAGGATGAAGGCTGTTTTGAACCGAGATGACTTCTACTTATCTAAGATACGCGGATCCAATAAAATTTATTGGTTTGGTAAGGATGAAAATAACCATCTTTTCGCTCGTTTAATAGGTAGATGTCGGGGGGATTCTACTTTTCTTATTCAAGATAAATATGAGTTGCGCCTTCCTTCCTATTGTGAGGGTTTTATCAGTAATGTTTTAGCAGCTATGCTTGGAGCAAAAATTGTCGGTTTTGGCTTAAAAGAATTAGTTGAAAGGATTAGGGGTTATAGTAATTTCTTACCCTTAAGAATGCAAACTGAAAAGCATAAAGGGTTTTCTATTTTAAATGATGCCTATAATGCGAACCCTTATTCTTTTCAGATGGCCTTTCAGGGTTTGAAGGAGTGCCCTTTAAAAAAGATTGCAGTTATCGGTGACATGCTTGAGCTGGGCAAAAAGAGCAGATACTACCATGAACTTTTAGCCGGGCAGATTAAAAAAGGCAAGTTTGATTGCTGTCTTACCTTAGGACAGCATACTCAGTATTTGGAGAGGAAGCTTAAAAGTTTGGGATATAAAAAAGCCTTTCATTTCTCATCCCATAAGGCTATTGCCCAATTCATTAATAAGAGGATTGGCAAGAGTCGAGAGAGTAAGAAAAGATATTTGATTTTTCTTAAGGGTTCGCGTAAGATGGAGTTGGAGAAAGTAATAAAATACCTGAGATGATTTATCACCTTTTATATCCACTAACTAAGCACTTTTTCGTCTTTAACCTCACTAAATACATTACTTTTCGTGGTGGTTGCGCCTTTGTCACCTCTTTTCTTATTGTAATGTTGCTCTGGAAGTTTACCCTAAGGAGGCTTAAACGCCTTAGGATAACCGAGAGGGTGGACATGTATGGGCATGTTCACCTAGAGGCTCTCCATGAGGAAAAAAGGGGAACTCCTACCATGGGTGGCATTTTGGTGCTGTTTGCAATTTTTTCAACTACCCTTATTTGGGCTCGGTGGGATAATTGTTTTATTTGGCTGGTTCTGATAGTAACACTTTTTTTAGGCAGTTTAGGGCTATACGATGATTTTTTAAAGATCAAATGCGGTAAAGGCTTAAGCCGGAGCAGGAAATTACTTTGGCAGAGCTTAATCGGGATATTGCTAGGGGTATTAGTTGCATTTAACAAGAATCTTACTACTACATGGAGTCTTCCTTTTCTCAAGAAGCTAATAGTTGATATCGGTTATTTTTATATCTTTTGGGCTGCACTTATGGTTGTGGCTACTTCTAATGCTGTTAATTTTACCGATGGCCTTGATGGTTTAGCTATTGGTGCTCTGATCGGCAATGCCTTAATCTTTGGTTTTTTAAGTTATATCGTTGGGCATATGAAGTTTGCTAACTATCTTTTTATTCCCTATGTGAGCGGGACCGGAGAACTGACTATATTTTGTTTTTCCTTAATTGGCGCAGGGTTAGCTTTTTTGTGGTTTAATTCTTACCCAGCTGAGGTTTTCATGGGAGATGTCGGAGCCTTGGCCTTGGGCGGGGCTATTGGCACAATAGCCCTATTAATAAAACAAGAGTTCCTTCTTTTCATAAGCGGAGGATTATTTGTGATTGAAGCCTTGAGCGTTATTTTGCAGATGTTATCTGTAAAATTTAGAGGCAAGAGGTTATTTAAAGCTGCTCCCCTGCATCATCACTTCCAAGTAAAGGGTTGGAAAGAGCCCAAAATAATTATTCGTTTTTGGATTATTTCAATTATTTGTGCAGTTTTAAGCTTACTTACCCTTAAGTTACGATGAGGATTGACGATTTTAAGAAGGTTTGCGTTGTCGGCTGGGGTAGGAGTGGGATTTCTTTAACTGATTTGCTTCTGCGTTTAGGCAAAGAGGTTAGGGTAAGCGAAGTAGCAGAGGATAAGGCTTTTCCCCCTCAGCTGATCAAGGACTTTACTAATAAAGGGGTAGAGTTTGAATTCGGGGGGCATAGCAAGGAGTTTGCTAAAGATACTCAATTGCTAATTACAAGCCCGGGGGTAGACTTAAACTCTTCTTCGATAAAACAAATAGCTCGTGCATATAGCATACCTTGTGTTGGGGAGATAGAATTTTCTTCATGGTTAACTAAAGCCCGGATTATAGCTATTACCGGTACTAATGGCAAGACTACTTCCTCAGAACTTATCTATCAAGTCTTAAAACGCAAAGGGAAACGAGTTTTTCTCGGCGGCAACATCGGCAGGCCTTTTTCTTCTTTTGTTTTAGATACCAAAGAGTCTGATTTAGTTGTCTTGGAGATAAGTTCATTTCAGCTAGAGAGTATAGTCGAGTTTAAACCTTACGTAGCTGCTTTTTTGAATATTGAACCGGATCATCTTGATCGCTATTCGGACTTTAAGGATTATTTTCAGGCTAAGCTGAACATATTCAGGAATCAAGACAACAAGGACTGGGCTGTCTTGAATAAGAAGATTGATTTTCGCAGTCAAATTAAGAAAACTATAAAATCCCAACTGGTTTACTTTTCGCAAGAGTTCTCTAATGAAAATTTTTCCTGTGCTTACAGGATTGCAGCTATTTTTGGTTTAACCAAGACAGATTGCTTGGGTGTCTTCTCTGAGTTTAAAGGTCTTCGGCATCGATTACAGGTAGCGCGAAAGCTAGACGAGGTGACCTTTATTAATGATTCCAAAGCTACAAATCCTTCTTCAACTATTTGGGCTTTGAAAAATACTAAGGCTCCGATAATCCTTCTCGCCGGAGGAAGAGACAAAGGATTAGACTACGCTTCGATTCTGCCTCACTTAAGGAAAGTAAAGAGAGTGAATCTTTTTGGTGAAGCTGCCGTTAAGATAAGAGAGGCTTTGGGCTCTAAGGTAGAGGCTGAAGCTTTTTCTTCGCTAGAGGAGGCAGTATTGTCTTCGTACCAGGTGGCAAAATCGGGAGATACGATTCTTCTTTCCCCGATGTGTTCAAGTTTTGATATGTTTTCTAATTACCAAGACAGAGGCGATAAATTTATTGAGATTGTAAACAGCATCTCTTCTTAATAATATGGGTTTAGGAATACAGAGAGTGGTGCCAGGTAATTTGAAAAGTGAGAGGAAGTTTTTGTTTGTATTTTTTCTGGCACTAACTCTTTTTGGTGCTCTGATGATTTATGAATCATCTAGCCTCTATGCTTTTGAGGCCAAAGCAGATGCTGCTTACTTTTTTAAAAAACAATCTTTTTCATTCCTGGTAGGAATTTTCTTTTTTTCACTCACTCTTCTCATTGATCTAGAATTTTTAAAACGTCACAGCAAGGAATTTTTACTGGGAACTCTTTTTTTCTTAATTATAGTTATCTTCTTTGGTAAGAGGGCTGGCGGAGCAAGGAGATGGTTACAAGTTGGGCCAATTGGTTTTCAACCCTCAGAGCTGTTAAAAATCACTTTTCTACTCTATTGTGCTGATTATTGCTGCCGGAAAAAGGGACTGATACGGAATGTCCGGTTAGGGCTTATTCCTTTAGGATTTGTCTTATTTTTGATATGCTTTTTGCTAATCTTGCAGCCGGATCTGGGCACAGCTATTTTTTGGGTCCTCTGGACTATTTTATTTCTTTTTCTCGTTGGTGCCCGGCGAAAACACTTACTTTTTGTAATTTTGACCGGGACTATTATAGGCATTTTCCTTATAAAATTGTATCCTTATCGTTTAAGCAGGATTATAGCCTATCTTAATCCTTTTGGTGACCCTAAAGGATCAGGATTCCAGTTAATCCAATCTCAGATTGCCTATGGAGTTGGAGGTATTTGGGGGGTAGGCCTGGGTGAAGGCCTGCAGAAGCTATTTTTTCTTCCGGCAGCCCATACTGATTTTATTTTTTCTATTATCGCTGAGGAATTTGGACTCTGGGGCTCGTTAGGATTAATTTTTATCTTTTTTGTAATATTCCGTAAGATGTTTGCAATTGCCAAGTTTTCCCAAGACGGTTTTCGTCGAGGCCTTCTCTGGGGAATAGTCTTTATTTTTTTTCTCGAGATAGGAATAAATATCGGAGTCAGCTGCGGCCTCTTGCCTACTAAAGGGCTGCCTTTACCATTCTTAAGCTATGGTGGAAGCAATCTGGTTGCCCACTACATTCTTTTAGGTTTGTTTTTCAATGCTTCGCGTGGAGAAGGTAAGGGGCAGAGGACACTAGCAAAAACTTAAAAAGTTAACATGAGAATACTCTTTGCATGCGAGAGGAGTGCCGGCCATATTTTTCCGGCCTTAAGCTTAGGGGCGAAAATGAATAGGGAGAATACCGTTTATTTTTTCGCTACCTCAACCTTTCTTAAAGATTATATTGAGAAAGAATGTTTTACCTGTATAGGCAAAAGCCTGCCATTTAGAAATTTACTCATTGAAGGCATTTGGCGTTTATTCGAAGCCCTGTATTTCATTCTAAAGCTAAGGCCAGGGAAGGTTATTGGCTTTGGAGGCAGGGATTCGTTTTTCCTGGTTTTACTTAGTTCTTTATTAGGGATAGAGACGGTTATTTATGAGCCTAATTTGAAGCTGGGCAGGGCTAACCGGCTTCTGGTGCCATTTGTTGGCAAAGTATTGCGTGGTTTTCCGGGAGGGGATAGTAAGAAAAGCACTCTTATCGGAATCCCTTTGAGGAGAAACATAAAGAAGATTGATAAGGCCGCTGCCCGAAAAATACTCGGGTTTAACCACGATCCGATTATATTTTGCTTAGGCGGCAGCCAAGGATCAGCCTTTCTCAACAGTATATTTGTAGAATTTCTCGAGAATTTCAAAGGAAAACTTCAGGTAATTCATCTCACTGGTAAGGATAATTATTTGGAGATTTTGCCTTTGTATAATAGAATAAAAGGTAAGAGTTTCGTTAAGGATTTTTACTATCAGGTAGAGGTTCTTTATAGCGCTGCTGATTTAGTGGTTTCTAGAGCCGGAGCTAATACTTTGGGTGAGATTTCATTTTATCAGCTACCAGCAATCCTTTTGCCCCATCCTAAAGCTGGTGGGCATCAAAAGGAGAATGCTTTATACCTGGAAAAGAAAGGTGCAGCCATAGTACACCTGCAGGATAGATTTTCTCCTAAAGGATTTAATTCTTCACTTAGTAAGCTTATCCAGGATGAAAGCTTACGTCAGAGTATAAGGAATAGTTTAAGTAAGATACGGTTAGGAATCAGCTATGAAGATTTTAGCACTAGCGCTTATTTTTAGTATTTTTATTAGCAGTGTTGACCTTGAACCAGGAATGAATTCTTTTGTTTATGCAAAGGAAAAGAATTTTTGGCAACAGCGTAGCGAACACTTTATAATTAACTATAAAAAGGAAGTTGATAAATCATATGTTGGGAGAATAAAAAGCACAGCGGAGAAGTATTACCGGATTATAACTCAACAACTTAACTTTTACCGGGATAAATCCTGGATATGGGAGAACCGGGCTAAAGTTTTCATAGCCAATGATCGAGATGATTACTTGGAAAGTTTTGAATGCTCTCCTTGGTCAGCTGCTTGCGTTGATTACCAGGGTAAAATAATTTACACTTATCCTGACCAGGAAAAATTTATTTCGGTCTTTGTTCATGAGCTGACTCATATAATTTTTCGTGAGTATATAAAGGGAGGGAAACTCCCTCTCTGGCTGGATGAAGGAGTTGCTGTCTACATGGAGGATAAGTACGGTCATACTTATAGTGGTGGGACTTCTTCTCTAAAGCAGAAGATAAGAGAGGATACCTACATAAAGTTTTCTGAATTGGATAAGATGACGGTGGGAAGTTTAAACAATAAGAACCAGGACTATATCAATCTTTTCTATTTAGAATCCTTTTCTATAATTAACTTTATTATAAAAAAATACGGAAAGTATAAATTTTCTAGTCTTCTTCGCATGCTTAAAAAAGGGCTGGGGGCAGAGGAGGCTTTGGCTAAGGTTTTTTACGATTTCAAAGATTTGAATAAGATGGAGGCAGAGTGGAAGGATTACTATCGAAGGTAAGGAATATCTATTTGGTAGGCATTGGCGGAATAGGAATGAGCGGTTTAGCTCTTCTGCTTAAGGAAAGAGGTTTCCATGTTAAGGGGTCTGATCAAAAGGAATCAGCAAATGTAAAGATGCTAAGGTCTCAAGGCATAGAGGTTTTTATTGGCCATAGAGAAGGTCAGGTTAGTGGTGATACTGACATTTTAGGGTATTCTTCAGCAATCGGAGAAGAAAATCCCGAAATAATCCAGGCCAAAAAAAGAGGCGTAAATATTTTCCAAAGAGCTAAGCTTTTGGCTGCGCTTTGTCAGGGAAAAAAGGCAATTGTAATTAGCGGAAGTCACGGAAAGACCACTACCACCTCTTTATTAGGACATCTTCTTACCGCTTTAGATTATAAACCGGCAGTATTCATCGGAGGGCTACCTCTTAATTATTCCCGAGGGGCTTGGTGGGGGGAGGATTATTTTATTATTGAGGCTGATGAGAGTGACGGAAGTTTTCTTGAATTTAATCCCTGGGTCTCCATAATTACTAATATTGATTCTGAACACCTTGACTATTATGGGGGTATTGAGAGTTTGAGAAAAAGCTTTTTAGAATTTACTCAAAATACAAGAGATAAAGTTATAGGCTGGGGTGACCAGCCTTACTCCGCAGAGCTTATTTGTAAAGCCGGCGGAATAAGCTTTGGTTGGGAGAAAGAAAATTTAGTAAGAGGGGTAAATTTTAAGTTTGAGCGGGGATTTAGTTGCTTTGATCTATATATAAAAGGAAAATTCATATCTTCGGTCAAAACACCACTTATCGGTAAATATAATTGTCTTAATACTTTGGCTGCTCTTGCTTTTTTCTATCATATCGGTGAGGATTTAGAAAAAGTCAAGCAAGCTCTATTAAGCTTTAAGGGAACAAGGAGGCGTCTGGAGGTTAAGGGCAAGATTAGGGGAGTAACCTTTATCGATGATTACGCTCACCATCCTGCAGAAATTAAAGCAGTTTTAAGCGCAGTCAGGCTCCTAAATCCTAAGCGTTTGTTTGTAATCTTTCAGCCCCATCGTTTTTCGCGGGTTAACTCATTGAAAGAGGAATTTGCAAGATGTTTTTCGGGAGCAGATCATTTAGTAATAAGTGATATTTATAGTGCCTCGGAGGAGAATACCTTTGGAGTTAGCGCTCAAGAGCTTGCCGAGAAAATAGGCAAAAACCTATCCGTAAAGGTAGAGTATGTTCCAAAGGATAAACTTATCGCTAATATTCCTCTTGACCTAGAAGAAGGTGATTTCGTCTTAGGGTTAGGGGCCGGAGATATAAATAGCATAATGGAGGAAATTCGCAAGTGCCTTTAGGGAGAATAAAACTAACCAGAGATGCTAGTTTAAAAAACTACACTACGATAAAGATAGGCGGTAAGGCAAAATATCTCTATACTGCTGAGGGTATTGATGATTTAGCTAAGATTATTGCTGATGTCGGCCTGGACTTCTATCTTCTAGGCAGAGGCTCCAATCTTCTTGTTACTGACTCTTTGATTGAGAAGCCTGTCGTAAAGCTAGGTGATAATTTCACTTACCTGAAAGAAAAAGGAAGCTTATTAGAGGTTGGTGCTTCAACGCCTCTTTCTTTTTTGATCAAATATTGTTTAGAGAATAATCTCTCAGGCCTAGAGAATCTTGTAGGTATTCCGGCTACAGTCGGAGGCCTTCTGGCTATGAATGCTGCTTCTTTTGGCCAGAGTATCTCTTTTAACCTTGAGGAAGTTGATTTTATGAATCGTCAGGGTCGAGTTAAGACTTTAAAAAAGGAAGAAATAATTTTTAAGTACAGGTTTTCTTCCCTGCAAAACCATATAATTTTAGGGGCGAGATTCAGATTATCTTTGAAGAAGAATCTAAAACTAAGGCTGAGCGAGTTTTTAAAAAAGAGGCTTAGCACACAAGATTTTGATTTTCCCAGCTGTGGCTGTGTTTTTAAGAATACCCCTGAATTTAGTGCAAGTTTTCTTATTGATTCTTTGCGGTTAAAGGGTTTAAGAAAAGGAAACGCTCAAATTTCTCGGCGTCATGCTAATTTTATTATTAATCTCGGCTGCGCTAAATACAATGACGTTGATTATCTAATTCATAAAATTAAGGACCAAATTTACAAAAAATATAGTATAATCTTAGAAGAAGAAATCAAACGCTGGAAATAAAAGATGAGCACGAAGATAGGAGACCTCAGGATAGGAGTTTTAGGCGGGGGTGTATCAGCCGAGCGAGATATCTCTCTTGTCTCAGGTCGTCAGGCTCATAAGGCTTTAGTTGAAAAAGGGCTAAACGCAGTTTTTATTGATCTTCTTACTAAGAAAGAGGATGAAATCAAAGAACTTATTCACAGCTCGAATATTAGCTTAGCTTTTATTGCTCTTCACGGAGAGTTTGGCGAGGACGGTCAAATCCAGGCGATTCTTGACGAATTAGGTATTGCTTATACTGGATCAGGGCCAAGAGCAAGCGCTTTGGCTATGGATAAGGTTCAATCTAAGAGAATTTTTAAGGATGAAGGGATTCCTACTCCTGGCTTTGCCGTTTTATCAAAGGAAGAAGATATTCCCAGGTATCTTAACTATCCTTTGGTAGTTAAACCTCATTCTTCCGGTTCTAGTATCGGAGTTTCTATTGTCAGTGATCAAGATAATCTTAAGGGTGCACTTGATCTCGCCTTTTCTTATTCCAACCAGGCAATTTTAGAGGATTATATTGAGGGTAGGGAGCTAACAGTAGGTATTCTAGAAGATGGCCCGTTAGCCGTAGTAGAAATTGTCCCTAAAAAAGGATACTTTGACTTTGATGCTAAGTATAGTCATGGGGCCAGTGATTTCATCGCTCCGGCTTCCTTAGGTAATCAGGTTGAAAGAGAAGTTAAGTCTATGGGTTTGGCTGCCCACAGGGTTTTGGATTGCCGACATTTTTCTCGTATCGACATACGTTTAAGTAAGGACAATCTTCCCTTTGTTTTAGAAGTTAATTCAATACCGGGGTTAACACTTAAGAGCCTTCTTCCGCTCTCAGCTAAAGCCTGTGGAATAGATTTTAATCAATTAATTTTTAAGATGGTGGAGTTAGCTTTGTATGAGAAGAAAGAGACGCAGAAGGTTTAAACAATTTAATTTCAAAATAAATCCTAAACTGGGATGGTGGGCCAGTCTAATTTTTTGCTGCCTTATTCTTCTAGTGGGTTTAGGATACGCTATTTATACCTCTAGTATTTTCAAGATAAAAGAAGCTGACATAAGATCAAATATGCCTTTAAGCAGAGGTTTAAGAGAAAGGATAAAGGGAAAGTCTTTATTCGGCTTAGACATTAAGTCAATTTCCTCAAGTCTTTTAAAAACTAATCCTGAATATAAAGAAATTTATGTTTATAGGGAATTCCCTTCTTTAGTGGTTATAGAGGCTACCGATAGAATACCTTTTGCCCAAATAAAGGATAAGAGGTATTATCCGATTGATAGGGAGGCGGTTATCATAAATGAAGGTAAGCTTAAACCCTTAGAAGGTCTTATCCCCTTGGAGATCGGTGACTATAGGCGCAGCCTTAGAAAGGGTAACAATATTAAGAGTGAAAGATTAGAGTATGCCTTTAATTTAATCGATGTCTTAAGAGACCAAGGATTTCTGAAAGGTAAAGCCCAAGTGAAGTTGATAAACACCAGCCACTTAGAGGCTGTTTATTTTATCTTTGCCGATAAGACCTCTCAGAGGCAAAATTGGTCGCCAGGTGAAGGTATAAAAATAATTGTCGGCAAAGGTGATTTCCAAAGAAAGGTGAAACTTTTCAAGGACATTATCGAACAAGAGCTTAAAGAAAAAATGTCTTCAGTTAATTATATAGATTTAAGGTTTAAACGTGTGTACATGGATTTTAAGAGATGAGAGGGGTTTGTGCAATTTCTCTAGATAAGGATAAGACGTTTATCTCCTTCGCGCGTCTAAAAGGGACATATCTTACTTTTCTTAAAGAGTCAGAAGTTCCTATTACCGGCTGCGAGGGCGATATCGTTCCCTTTCTAAAGGATAATCTCGAAATCATAGATCAAAAGATAAGAGAGACGGAGACAAAGCACTCTTGTCGGTGCGAGAAGATTTTCTTAGAATTGCCTTGGGCAGCAGCCAAGGAAAGAAAAGTCGAGGATATAGTCACTTTAAAATCCCGAAAGAAAATTGTTCCCGGAGATATCTCTCGAGCTAAAAAACAACTTGAAGATAAATTCTTAAGCTGGGACGATTTTTGCATCCATAATATTGTCACAAATTATGATGTCGAGGGCAATAGCTATGAAGAGCCACCTTTGGGGGTATGGGCTAAGAAGGTAAAGCTGCAGTCACTGTTAGTCTGGATTAAGGACAAGATGCATAAAGAGATTGAAGATATTTTCGACAATGTTGACAGAAACCTCGGAGGCATTATTGCTCCTCAGATAAGTAGATTTTCTACCACTTTTACCGGCAAGGACAAGACTCAAGTCGTGGTAAGTATTGATTACGACCAGAGTCATTTTACAGCCAGAAGCAGCGATAACTTCTTTTTTGGTAAGGAATTTGACTTCTCTTTTTGTAAAGCTATTGAGGAGCTGGCAAAAAGGTTTATTCTTAAGACTTCTTTGGCTGAAGATATATTCCAGCGTTACATTTCTTTTAAGGAAATACCTTATTTTAAGGAAATAACTGTCAAAAGAGATTCTGGATACGTCAGTTTGAGTACTCAAACCCTAAATGCATTTATTAAAGATTATATAAAAGGGGAGATCTGTTATATCTTGCAAGAAATAAGAGAGGATATTTCTAAAGATGACTTTACTATTTCATTCATTGGTCGGTTAAATGCCAAGGAAGGTTTTTATGGCTCGTTGCAAGATTATGTTCCTTATCCCTTAAAAGCTCCACTCCAAAGATTAACAGTATCTTCTTCTTATGGGTGCTTGCGTTATGGGGTGTTACGTTTCCTAGAAAAAGATCACAAGAAGAATGAATCAATGCTTCGGCGTATTTCTGATATATATCGCGAGTATTTTTAAGAGGAAAACAGGTAGATTCCATGGCTGAAAAAAATGAAGTTTATGATGATTTCTTAAAGAGTTTTCGTATAGCTCTGAATAATACCTCTGTTTACTTTAGAGAACACCCGCTTTTTGTAAAATCGATAGATAGCCTAAGAGAAAATATTAATGCACTCTTGCTTTCAATAAACCCTTTGACAATAGGTATTCTTCCCGATTCGTTATCATTTGGTGAGGATTGCTTAAAAGAGGCAAGATTGCATGAGGAGATAGCTAAATTTTTGCACCAGCGTAAGGTGAAAACAGTAGCTTTTAATGAAGGCGTAAGCAATGAAGAGTTGATCTCTTTTCTGGTTAGTGCGAATTTATCGCCTAAGGATATTTTATCTAAAGGCGGTTTAAGTAGCATTTTAAAAGAAGCAGGCCTTGAATATATTATAGTTGAAGACTTAGACTATTCTCAGCTCTTAAAAGACGAAGGTGAAGAATATAGTGATATTTGGTTATTGCTATTAAGAAAGAGCCTTAAACAAGGCGATTCCAACAGAATAGGCGTCCTAGCCAATGATTTCAAAAAGGTGCTGAAAAAACTCCGGATGGAAGATTTGGTGGGGAATGAAGGAGTGAAAGAGAGCATTGGTGAACTTCTTGCCTATCTTAAAGATAAAGATACCGATATGTTCTCCCAGTGTTCTAAAGAATTAACAAAGTCAGTTTTAAAAAGTGGGGAGCGGCTGGATGATGTCCAGGCTCATAAACTTCAAAATTTGTTGAAGGATATGGCTGCTAAGGATATTTCTAATGTTTTGCTAGAGCAGCTTCAAGGTGGAGGAAAGGTCGATTCTTTAAGTCTAAGTTTATTTTCTAAGCTCATGGACAGAGATAAGCGTGAAGGTGTTACCATGTTCCTAACTGAAAAATTGAAGAAAGAGGATCAATTTAAGAATGATCCGAAGGTAATTTCTGGAATTAAGGAGTTGATTTCCTCACCGGACTTCTCAAGTCATGGAACAACGATTTATTATGATAATTTAAACGCGATTATCGAGAATATTACCTTGGGAGACGGTCTACACTTTAATCGTGGCCAAGTTGCCGAAAACTATCGGTTTATCCTACTCAATCTCTTTGTTTTGGAATTGAGTCCACAACGGTTAGAGTTAGTTACAGCCGTTCTTTTGGGCGAACTCGATAAGGCTTTGAAATCCAGGGATCTAAAGTACGTAGAGAGTTTTAAAAGTGCTTTAGCCAAAAGGTTAGAAATCACTGATTCTGAATATACTTTTTTCGGAGCCAATAAAGAAATACTTGCTTTTGTCAAAAAGGCTATTTTCGATGAAGACTACGCCTTGGATTTAGGATTTTTGATAGACAAGATAGTTCCTGGCACTATGGAAGTAAGCTTCTATCTAGATAAGATATTCAAAGAAGAAAAGGTTAGCCCAGCCATTTTAAAGATTTTTTTTGACCTATTCGCAGATCAACTGTTTCTTTTCTGTGCCGAGTTGGACAAAAAAACCTCTGATTTTCGGTTTGTTGAAGAAATTATGAAGAGCTTAGCTTTTGTTAAGCCGTCTTTAAGCACAGAGATCCTCAAGCATATTTTTTCTTCAGCTAACGACTTCGTAAGAATAAAGGTTTTAGAGAAAATGGCGGAATTGAATTTAGATGATGAAGAATTCTTATTATCGATTATCGACAAAGGAGGTTTCCTGCAGCGTAAACAAGTTCTTTCTCTTTTAGTTAAGAGCCCTTCTTTGCGTTCTAAGATTGCCCAAGTACTTTTGAATATTTCTAATCCTTTTGGATTAAGGGGTAGGATTATTCAAGAGAACTTAAGACTTATAGATGAAGTTCCTTTCCCCGAAGCCAGAGATCGTCTAACTGCTTTGAGTAAACGCAGATTTTTTTGGAATCGAAAGATACGGATAAAGGCTGATGAAATTTTAAAGAAAAATGGGATTTGAGGAAATTAAACTCTTTTTAAAGAATTTCATGTCATCTTGGCAGACAGCTAAGATATATGACCTTAAACATAGGCTATTCGTAGAATCTATCGAGAAAACCCATATTAGTCTTCTATCGGCACTGGGTGGTGGGGATGAGCTAGTAATCGGTATATTGGAAGAGGAATTAGCTAGTGGAGAGAATATATTCTTCGAATTAAGCAAGAAGGTGATTCAGTCGATTGCCCATCTCAAGAAGATAGATATCGAGAGAATTGTTTTTCGTAGAGGGATATCTAAAGAGGAATTAATTAAATTTATTTCTTTTCTTATCACTCCTGCTGAAGAGTTGAAGCATGCACCTCAAGAATATGTTCTTGCTGCCGGGATAAGGAATATTGAGGTAGGCAAGATTAAGGCTTCCTCTGAAGATTTTTCGCCTCAGATAGATACAGAGGAAAGCGAACTTATACGTTATCAGGAGTTATTAAGAAGGCTGTCTATACTTCTGGATGCGTTAATGAATAATGATACGGTTGATAGTTTGAATTTAAAATTCATTGCTAATGATATTATGGAGAACTTAAGAGCTGGGTACCAATTTTTTTCTAAGCTTGAACAGGCAAAAAATTATGATATGGCAACCTTCATACACCTCTTGAATGTGAGTATTCTATCGATTTATTTTTCACATAAGTTAGGCTTTTCACGTGAGGATTGTTTAGACATTGGTGTGGCCGGCTTATTCCATGATATCGGTAAGCTTTACATTGCCAAAAAAATTATTCAAAAGACCGGTAAACTCAACGAGGAAGAGTTTGATATGATAAAGAGCCACACCGTTCTCGGTGCAGAGATTCTCCTAAAGCACATAGATAGTTTAACAATATTACCTGTGGTGGTTGCTTTTGAACATCATTTGCAATATGATTTAAAGGGGTACCCTAAGGTATCTTTTCCTCGTAAGCTTCATATCGCTTCCTCGATTATCACGATATGTGATGTTTATGATGCTCTTACTCAGAGAAGATCTTACAAGAGGGATTATCCTTCGGAGAGAATCTATGAGGTAATGAATAATGATAAGGGTAAGAGATTTGACCCCAAGCTGCTAGATACTTTTTTTAAGGCCATGGGAGTTTGGCCACGAAGAACTATTGTCCGTCTTCAAGATGGAAGGATAGGGATAGTTAGACAGGAGAATGATGAGGATATATTCTCGCCAGTAGTAGAGATAGTTGACGGTGGTCCAAAAGAGCTCATAGATTTGGGAGTCGAGAAAGAGATAAAGATAAAACAATCGCTTAATCCTATGGGAGAGGGACAAAGGTACCTTAATTTAATATAAGTGAAGGATATTTTATAAAGAGATGAAGAAAGTACACATTTTTCATATATCTGAGTTTGGTGGCCACAATAAAGCTGCCCAGAATTTGAAAGAGGCTCTTCTTTACAAGAATCCCCAAATAAAGGTTCTAAGCCTAAATGGTTTTGGCTATTTTTACCCTCGAGGTGAGAAGATAGTCAACTCTATTTATATCACGGTTATAAAACACTTTCCCCATCTTTGGGGAAGAGCCTATGATCGTCGTAAAGTGGTAAAAGCGCTTACTCCTTATAGAAAAATAATAAATAAATTTGCTTTCTCGCGCCTGCACAAGCTTACCATCCAACATCCGCCCAGTTGTTTTGTAGCTACTCAGGCTTTTCCCTGTGGTTTAATCGCTGACTTTAAAGCCAAGGAGGGCTTAGATGTTCCTCTAGTTGCAATAGTGACCGATTATCATCCTAACCGCTTTTGGGTTCATCCTCTTGTTGATAGATATATTGTTGCTTGCCAGGAAGCAAAAAATGTTTTAATCGGCGAGGGGGTCAGCGAGGACAAAGTAAAAATTCTGGGGATACCTATATCGGTGAAATTTCTAACTACTTACCCTAAGACCCAGATTAGCGAGGAGCTAGGATTTGTGAGTGGCTTAGATACTGTATTGATTATGGGCGGTGGATTAGGCATTGGACCAATAAAAGTTATTGCCAAGAAGCTAGATTCTCTCAAGCATGATTTTCAGATTATAGTAGTTTGCGGCCGGAATAAGAAACTCCATAATTGGTTTCTAAAGAGGGAAACAAAATTTAAAAAGCCGCTATTTGTCTTTGGCTACACCGAAGATATCCATAAAGTTATGGATTTTGTCGATATCATAGTTACTAAGGGTGGAGGAATAACCATTTCCGAAGCTTTGGCCAAAGGGCTGTGCATAATTACCACTCACCCGATTCCTGGCCAGGAGGAGCGGAATGTGCAGTATCTTTCTAAGATGAAAGCAGTGATAGAGGCTGACTATGTTAGCGAGATAGATCAGGTTGTCGGGAGGCTGCTTAAGAATAAGAAAGAAATGTATTCTTTAAGAGAGAGGGCGAAAGAGAATTCTTTCATTGATTCCTCTTTAAGAATAGTTGATTTAATTTTAGAACTGGTAAGTTAATGTATTATCTTTATCTTCTCGGGAGCCTGTTAACCTCAATTTTTCCCCGGAATACTTGCTATTCGTTTGCTCGATTTGTCTCGACAATACATTATTACCTTTCTAAAGAAGATCGCGAGACTGTAAATTATAATCTTTCTCCAGTAATTACAGAGAGGGGTAAATTAAAGAGTTATACCCAAGAGGTATTTATTAATTTTGCCTATTATTTGGTAGATTTTTTTCGCTATTCAAGACTAAATCAAGATTTTATAAAAAAGTATATAGAACTAGAGGGCTTAGAGAATTTAGATAAAGCTTTAGCCGAAGGTAAGGGGGTTATTGTTCTTGCTGCTCATCTGGGAAATTATGAGCTAGCCGGAGCAATTTTATCTCTTCTAGGCTATCCGCTTTCAGTAGTTGCTCTTTCCCATAAGGATAAGAGGATAAATAGATTCTTTGACGGTCAACGTCAAAGAGTGGGAATGAAGGTGATTCCTACCGGAACAACTATCCGAAGTTGCTTCTCTGCTCTAGGAAGCGGCGATATGCTTGCCCTTTTAGGGGATAGGGATTTTTCAGGCACTGGTGTAAAGCTTGATATGTTTTCTCGGCAGGCTTATTTTCCTCGAGGGATAGCTTTTTTCGCTTTAAAGACCGGGGCACCTATTATTCCTATTTTTTTAGTTCGCAAAGATAAGAAGTTTTACCATTTGGTCTGTGAAAAACCGATTATTTACAATAAAGAACAACAAGATGAAGTTTCGATAATCAGACAGTGTAATCGAGTATTGGAAAAATACATAAAGAAATATCCTCAACAGTGGTATATGTTCCGAAGACGCTGGGTGGATGAGGAGTCTAAAGCTTAATGAGGGTTTGGATTGTAATTCCTGCTTACAACGAGAGATTTCGCTTAGCCGGCATCCTTGATGAGCTAAGGAGTAAGAATTTTTCTATTCTAGTGATAGATGACGGTTCAATAGACAATACTTATGAGGTGGCTGAAAAAAAAGCTGACTTTGTTATTAGAAATGATAAGAACTTAGGTAAAGGGATGTCTTTGAAAAAAGGAATCGATTATCTTCTTAAAGAGGTCGACTTCGATTATGTAGTTACTATGGATGCTGATGGACAGCATTCACCTGCAGATTTAAATAAATTCTTACAGAAGGCAAAAGAAGAAGGAGGAGCATATTTTATTGTTGGTAATCGGATGTCTGATCCTATCGGTATGCCGAAGCTACGGATTATTACTAACAAGGTTATGTCTTGTCTCATTTCTCGGATAGCCCGGCAGGCAATACCGGATACTCAGTGCGGTTTTCGCTTGATTAAAAGAGAGGTTTTAGAGAAGATAAATATAAAGACAAATAATTTCGAAATCGAATCCGAAATTCTTATAAAAGCGGCCCGTTCAGGGTTTCCGATAAAGAGTATACCGATAAGGAGTATCTATTTTAAGAGCCCACATAGCAGGATTAATCCCTTTGTAGACACAATAAGGTTTATAAAGTTTATTTTGCAATTGGAAAAATGATCAAATATACCTTTGATGTTTTAGGGAAGAATGAGTATGGTTGGAATTAATTTGCCTGGTTGGATTGCGGCTTTGCCAGATGAGCTGAAAATAGCCGGGGTGGCCGCTCTGCCTATTTTTGAATTAAGGGGGGCAATTCCTTTGGGTTTTTCTCTAGGCATACCTTTATCTCGTCTCTATCTTTTAGCCCTATTGGGAAATCTAATACCGGTATTACCCTTATTGTTATTTTTTAAGTATTTTTTCCACCACCTCGAGAATATAAAGTTTATAGGCAAATTCTTTAGGTGGTGGTTTAGAAGGGTGGAGAAAAAATCAAAGCTCGTAGAACGATGGGGATTTTGGGGTTTAGTTCTTTTTGTGGCTATACCCTTGCCAATAACCGGGGCTTGGACCGGAACAGCAGCTGCAACTTTATTTGAGATTAAGGTCAAAAGAGCCTTTCTGGCGATTCTGCTTGGGATTGCCATTGCTGGTGTAATAGTAAGTTTAATAGTTAGTGGGGTGGTCCAATTGTGGCTTACTTCTGGATAATAAGAAATCCCTTGACAATTTGTTTTCTCTTGTTATATTAGGGAAGACGAAGGCGTCTTTTCTTAGTAACGAAACAAAGAAAAGGCGCCTTTTTTATTTTAGGAAGGTAAAATGGCAGAAATAGTAGAGAAAAAGATTTTAGTTGATGGTTCAGGGGTAAAAATTACCCAATTAGAGGTAATAGCTCCTTTGATTGCCAAGAAAGCAAAACCGGGCCAATTCGTGATTGTAATGGTGGTTGAGGAGGGAGAGAGGGTGCCTTTGACTGTAGTTGAGAAGGACACTAGAGCCGGCACTATTACCTTAATTATCCAAGAGGTAGGTTTAACCACTAAGCTTCTCGGCAAGCTAGATAAGGGAAAATCTATTTATGCCATAGTAGGTCCCTTAGGGCATCATACTGAGATAAAAAAATACGGAAAAGTAATCCTGGTAGGTGGAGGAGTCGGCATTGCTGAGATTTATCCGGCAGCAAGGGAGTTGAAGTCTGCGGGAAATCATCTAACTACGATATTAGGAGCAAGGACAAGAGACCTGTTAATTTTGGAAGAGGAGTTGAAAACTGCATCTGATCAACTGTTCATTGCTACTGATGATGGTTCTTATGGCCAAAAAGGGTTTACTACAACCATATTAAAGGAGCTTATCGGGAGAGAAAAATACGACCTTATTTATGCTGTTGGCCCTATCCCGATGATGAAGAATGTGTCTTTGGTTACTAAGGATTCAGGAGTAAAGACATTAGTCTCTTTAAATTCTTTGATGATTGATGCTACTGGCATGTGTGGTGGTTGCCGGGTTACTGTAGATGGTAAGGCTAAATTTACCTGTATTGACGGCCCGGAATTTGATGCTTCTTTAATCGATTGGGATGAGTTGATTAAGAGAAACAAGGTGTACGAGGATAAAGAGAAACATATTTGTAACCTTTACAAGCTATGAAAAAAGAACCGGTAAGAGTAAGAGAGCTAGAGGCAGAAGCCAGAGGAGGTAACTTTGAAGAAGTTGCTCTTGGCTACAACGAACAAGAGGCTCTGCTTGAGGCTAATCGCTGTATTCAATGCAAAAATCCTACTTGTATCGACGGTTGTCCGGTAGGTATAGATATAAAGAAATTCATCGCCCAAATTATAGAAAAAGATTACTCTGGAGCCTATTTTACAATTAGAGAGAAGAATGATTTTCCTTCTATTTGCGGAAGGGTTTGCCCGGCTGAGTATCAATGTCGTAAGGTTTGTGTATTCAGTAAGAAAGGTCTTCCCTTTGCTTCAAAGGAAGCAATCAATATCCATTTTTTAGAGAGATTCATCGGTGACCACGGGATAAAGAATAATTTAGAAGTTCCTTTGCAAAAAGGAGGAGATCTCTCTAAGTTTAAAGTAGCAGTTGTCGGTTCAGGTCCGGCTGGTTTATGTGTGGCCGGGGAGCTAGCCCGTCAAGACGTAAAGTCGGTTATTTTTGAAGGATTGCATAAGACCGGAGGGGTGCTGCGATATGGCATACCGCCGTTTAGGTTGCCTCGGGATATTTTGGATTTTGAAATAGATTACCTTAAAAGATTAGGTGTAGAATTTATGCCTAATTTTATTGTCGGAAGGACCAAGACATTAAATGAGCTCTTTGATCAGGGGTTCTCAGCCGTATTTTTAGGTTTAGGTGCCGGGGTGCCATCTTTTTTAAGGGTTAAGGGTGAAAACTTGTGTAATATCTATTCAGCTAATGAGTTCCTAACCCGGGCAAATCTTATGTCAGCCTATAGGTTCCCGGAATTTCATACCCCGATTAATGTAGGTAAAAATATAATTGTTATTGGCGGGGGCAATACTGCCATGGATGCGGCCCGGGTTGCTTTACGTCTGCAGAAGATGCAGGGGATTAAACCAAGCACATCGATTTTTTATCGGCGCACCGAAGTAGAGATGCCAGCAAGACGCTTGGAGATAGAGCATGCTAAAGAAGAGGGAGTGAATTTTAAATTTTTGGTTCAACCTCAGGAATTTAACGGTGATGATTCTGGTTTTGTGAAAAAGATGAGATCTCTCGAGTGTCAGCTAGGTGAACCCGACTCATCAGGCCGGAGAAGGCCTCTTCCTATTGAGGGAAGTGATTTCAACAGCGATTGTGATTTAGCTATTATAGCAGTAGGATTAGGAGCAAATAAGGTTTTAACTAGTGTTACTCCCGATTTAGGAGTCGATAAATACGGCGATATAGAGGTAAATCCTGAAACCATGGAGACTTCTATAAAAGGAGTATTTGCTGGAGGAGATATAGTCGGAGGAGAAGGTACAGTCATTGAAGCTATGGGTATGGCAAAGAAGGCATGCCAAGGAATAATCAGACATCTTTCTCAGAGATAATAAAGAAGTGGAAAAGAGGAGGTAATATGGCAGATGCAAAAGTAAAAAAGTTTATGGAGAAGGTCATCAAAAGAAATCCTGGTGAGCCGGAATTTCATCAGGCAGTGCAAGAGGTAGTTGAATCTTTGATGTCCTTCATTGAGAAAAACAAAAAATACCAGGATGCTAAAATTCTCGAAAGACTTGTTGAGCCGGAAAGAGTGATAATGTTTCGTGTACCCTGGATGAATGATGAAGGAGAAGTCCAGGTTAATCGAGGCTTTCGAATCGAGATGAATAGTGCTATTGGTCCTTACAAAGGCGGACTTCGGTTACACCCTTCTGTCTATTTAGGTATTTTGAAGTTTCTGGCTTTTGAACAGGTAATCAAGAACAGTCTTACTACTCTTCCTATGGGAGGAGGCAAAGGCGGTTCTGATTTCGATCCCAAAGGTAAATCTGATAACGAAGTAATGAAGTTCTGTCAGAGCTTTATGACCGAACTCTCACGGCATATTGGCCCAGACACGGATGTTCCGGCTGGAGACATTGGTGTTGGCGGACGTGAGATAGGATTTCTTTTCGGTCAATACAAGAGGATACGCAATGAGTTCACTGGAATTCTAACTGGGAAAGCACTTAACTGGGGTGGAAGCTTGATTAGACCTGAAGCTACTGGTTATGGTTGCGTTTACTTTGTTGAGGCAATGTTAAAGGCTAAAGGCCAACCTATGGAAGGTAAAGTCTGTGCTGTATCTGGTTCTGGTAACGTTGCCCAGTATACTGTAGAGAAGGTAAATCAGCTAGGCGGTAAGTGTGTTACTTTATCTGATTCCGGTGGATACATTTACGATGAAGCTGGCATAGATGCCGAGAAGCTAGCATTTGTTATGGAGCTTAAGAATGTAAAGCGCGGCCGGATTAAAGAATATGCCCAGAAGTATGGCTGTAAGTATGTTGAAGGGCAACGTCCATGGAGCATAAAGTGTGATATAGCTTTTCCTTCTGCTACTCAGAATGAAATAAGCAAGGAAGATGCAGAAGCTTTGGTTAAGAATGGCTGTATAGCTGTGGGTGAAGGCGCAAACATGCCAACAACACCAGAGGGCATTGAGATATTTCAAAAGGCTAAGATTTGCTATGGTCCTGGTAAAGCAGCTAATGCTGGCGGAGTAGCAACTTCCGGGCTTGAAATGTCTCAAAATAGCTTAAGATTATCCTGGACCCGTGAAGAGGTAGATCAGAGGCTCCACGGGATTATGTTAGCGATTCATGAACAGTGTGTAAAATACGGCAAAGAAGGCGACTACGTAGATTATGTTAAGGGTGCAAATATTGCCGGATTTGTAAAAGTTGCTGACGCAATGATTGACCAAGGGTTGGTTTAGTCAGAGACTAGACAAATAGAGAGAATTAAAAACGCCTCCAAGTTTCCGGAGGCGTTTTTTTATGCTTTGAATTTTCTGTTGTCTTTTAGATCTTAGAGCATAGGAAGATACTTTTTTATTTCATATTGGGTAATCTGCATTCGGTAATCTTCCCATTCCTTTTTCTTATTAAACAAAAATCTATTGAAGATATGGTCTCCTAAAGTTTCTCGTACAAAATCACTCTTTTCTGTTTCAACAATAGCTTCAAAGAGATTTCCGGGAAGCGAGGTCAAGCCCCTTCTTTCCCGCTCTTCCATAGCCATGCGATAGATATTAGGCTCAACTACCGCAGGTAACGGGTATTTTTTCTCTATACCCTCTAAGCCTGCTGCCAACATTACCGCAAAAGCTAGATAAGGGTTGCAGGCCGGATCAGGACAACGCAATTCTACCCGGGTTGCTTTTTCATTACCTATTCGGTACACCGGAACCCGAAGCAGAGCTGTACGGTTCTTACTCGCCCAAGAAGCATAGACTGGCGCTTCATATCCGGTAACCAGACGCTTATAGGAGTTTACCCACTGAGCAGTCAGGGAGGATATCTCCCGGGCATGTTTAAGCTCACCGGCAATAAATCCTTTAGCGATAGAGGATAGATGGTGTTTATCCTTCTTGTCAAAGAAGGCGTTTTGTTTTCCTTTAAATAGAGACTGGTGAACATGCATCCCTGAACCATTTACTCCAAATAGAGGTTTAGGCATAAAGGTTGCATATACACCACTTTGCTGGGCGATTTCCTTAATTACATATTTACAGGTTATTACGCTATCAGCCATAGTAAGGGCATCATTATACTGGAGGTCAATCTCATGCTGTGAAGGCGCTACCTCATGATGTGTTGCTTCCATAGGTATACCCATCTCTTCTAGAGTTCTTATAGTTTTGTTTCTTAAAGTATTAGCTAAATCATTAGGTATTAGTTCAAAGTAGGAACCCTCATCTATTACTTCAGGTTTGCGATCAGATTTAAAGTAGAAGTATTCTATCTCGGGACCGATATAAAAGGTAAAACCGTTTCTCTTTGCTCGGGCCAATGCACGTTTTAGAACATAACGAGTATCCCCTGCATAAGGAGTGTGATCCGGATTCAGTATATCACAGAGCATTCTGGCAGTAGGATCAGTTTCAACTGTCCAAGGTAATACTTTGAATGTACTGGGATCAGGTAGAGCAAGGATGTCACTTTCTTCAGCTTCGGCAAAACCAGTAACAGAAGAACCATCAAACCCTTTACCATGTTCCAAGGCGCCCTTTAACTCACCTTGTGTAATAGAAACGCATTTCAAGGTTCCTAAGATATCTACAAACCATAACTGGATAGTTCTTATACTTTCCTTATGTACTGTTTCTAAGACTTTTCGTATTGCCTCCTTGCGATTCTTCTTACTGCTTGAAGAAATACTTATTTTAGTTTCCTTTTTACCGGGGAGAGCTCCTTCCTCTGGAAGTTGGTTTCTAGGGATTATATATCTCTTCCCTACCCTTTCAGCATAAAGAGCCCCATGTTTTATACGCTCAATGACTGCTTGACGAGATATCCCTAAAATTTTAGCGGCTTGGGTTGGGCTGAAATATTCTTGTTCCATTTTTCCTCCTTTTTAGGTAGTTTCATCAGTTTTGTAAACCAACCAGATATCCTTACATTACAAGTGTAAACTATTACTTTACATTTGTCAAGCATTTTCTTTAGTTTCTTTTACACTATGCAAAAATGCTTATAAATACTAGTCTTTTCAAGGGTTTTTGTAGATAAAAAAAGGCTATTTTTTATTATTTTTTTTCTTGACTATTAGCCAAATTTGTTGGATAATCATTTCCAATGTGGATAAAGGCGTCCCTTTGCTAACAATGAAGTGAAGGGACGCTTTTTCTATTTTTGGGCTTTAAGAAACTTCTGGAAGGATCGATCCAAAATTATTATCGACTAAATTAGCTGATATGCAGCAAGCAAAGGAGGAGGACTATGCCGAGGTACGAAGACATTAAAAAAGTTTTGATCATTGGTTCCGGGCCAATTATCATTGGGCAAGCCTGTGAGTTTGATTATTCTGGGACCCAAGCCTGTAAAGCTTTAAAAGAGGAGGGATATGAGGTTGTTTTGGTTAACTCTAATCCGGCAACTATTATGACTGATCCTGGAATGGCTGATAAAACTTACATTGAGCCTCTTAATGTTGAGAGTTTGGAGAAGATTATTGAGAAAGAAAGACCTGACGCTCTTCTTCCTAACTTGGGAGGTCAAACTGGTCTTAATTTGTCTTCGAGTCTCCATAGCTCTGGCATCTTGAAGAAGTATGGAGTTAAGATTATTGGTGTTAAAGCTGATGCTATTGAACGCGGAGAAGATCGTCTTGTTTTTAAAGAGACAATGAAGAAGTTAGATATCCCTCTTCCTGAATCTGAAATTAGCCATTCAGTTGAAGAGGCTGAAGCGATAGCTGCAAGAATAGGCTATCCGGTAGTATTGCGTCCAGCTTATACAATGGGAGGAACCGGTGGCGGAATCGCCTATAATGTAGAAGAACTAAGGGTCATTGTTACTCGGGGATTATCAGTAAGCCTTGTTCATCAAGTCTTAGTTGAGGAAGCAGTCATTGGTTGGGAAGAACTAGAGTTGGAAGTTGTGCGCGATCACAAAAATGCGAAGATTACCGTATGCTTTATCGAAAATATTGATGCGATGGGCATTCATACCGGAGATAGCTTTTGTTCCGCCCCAATGCTTACCGTAAAAAAAGAAATACAAGATAAATTACAAGTTTACTCTTACCGTATAGTAGATGCAATTGGTGTTGTTGGCGGGACTAATATTCAATTTGCCCATAACCCTAAGGATGACCGGATAGTAGTTATTGAGATTAATCCCAGGACATCTCGTTCCTCAGCTCTAGCTTCAAAGGCAACCGGTTTTCCAATCGCTCGTATTTCAACAAAGTTAGCTGCCGGATTATCAATGGATGAGATTCCTTATTGGAAAGAAGGGACTTTGGAGAAGTATGCACCTAGCGGCGACTATGTGGTTATTAAGTTTGCCCGCTGGGCCTTTGAGAAGTTTCCTAAGGCAAAAGATATCTTAGGAACTCAGATGAAGGCAGTTGGTGAGGTAATGAGCATAGGAAAAACATTCAAAGAGTCTTTTCAGAAGGCAATTCGCTCCTTAGAAATAGGTCGGGCTGGATTAGGGGTTGAGAAATTCAAAGCCCTTCCGATAGAAAAATTAAAAGGGAAATTAGGTACGCCTTCAAGTGAGCGTATATTTTTAATATATGAGGCTTTGCGTAGAGGGATTTCAGTCGAAGAGCTCTACAAAGTTACTTATATTCATCCTTGGTTTCTTAACGAGATGAAGGAGTTAGTTGATTTTGAAGAGGAGATAATTAAGAATAAATGGGAAGATTTACCTGATGATAAGTTAATTAAAGCAAAGGAATTAGGGTTTTCAGATAAATATTTAGCTGAGATCTTTATGGTAAAAGAAAAACAAGTAAGAGAAAAGAGATTAGCTCTTGGGAAGATCGAATGCTATGATGTAGTTCCGGTTAGCGGAGTAGAAAACGCAGCTTACTATTACTCAACATATATCGGAGAAGATAAGGTGTCGGTATCACCGAATAAGAAGATATTAATCTTAGGTGGCGGGCCTAACCGGATTGGCCAGGGAATAGAGTTTGATTATACTTGCGTTCACGCAGCCTTTGCCTTGCGGGATGAAGGCTATGAGTCAGTTATGGTAAATTGTAACCCTGAGACAGTATCTACTGACTATGATACATCTAATAAGCTCTACTTTGAGCCGTTGACGGTGGAAGATGTATTGACTATTTATGAGAAAGAGAAGCCCGAGGGAGTTATCGTTCAGTTTGGCGGACAAACGCCTTTAAACATTGCCCAACAGCTAAAGGATAACGGAGTAAATATTTTGGGCACTTCACCAGAAAGTATCCGTTTGGCAGAAGATAGGGAATACTTCAGAGAGAGGATGATTGCTCTTGGTATCCCTCAACCTGAGAGCGGTACGGCTCGGTCATTGGATGAGGCTGTAAAAATTGCTAATAAAATAGGATATCCTCTTATGGTTCGCCCTTCTTTTGTCTTAGGCGGCCGGGGTATGAAAATTATCTACAATGAGATAGTATTACGAAAGTATGCTGAGGAAGCTATCAAGGTAAGTCCGGAATTTCCTATGCTTATTGATAGATTCCTAGAACATGCTATCGAAGCTGAAGTTGATGCTCTTGCTGATGGAGAGAATGCTCGTGTTATCGCGGTAATGGAGCACATAGAGCTTGCCGGAGTTCACTCTGGTGATTCTGCCTGTGTAATTCCAACCAGGACTATCAAGGAAGAGCACCTAAAGGTCATTGATGATTATACCGTTAAAATTGCAAAGGAGCTTAAAGTTGTTGGGTTGATAAATGTTCAGTATGCTATCTGCGATGACAAGGTATATATTTTAGAAGCTAATCCTAGAGCATCTCGAACAGTACCTTTAGTTTCAAAGATTATGGCAGTTTCTATGGCTCGAATTGCAACCCAACTGATGCTCGGTAAGAAGCTGAAAGATTTTCCCGAGCTCCAAAAGTCTCACAAAGTTCCTTATATCGGGGTTAAAGAAGCAGTTTTTCCCTTTAATATGTTTCCTGAGGTAGACCCTCTGCTAGGTCCTGAAATGAGGGCCACCGGAGAGGTAATGGGCATTGCTGATACTTTTGGGCTTGCTTTTTATAAAGCTCAATTAGCTGCAAATTTAAAGCTTCCTACAGAGGGAAATGTTCTGCTTACTGTAACCGACAAGGATAAGCCGGAGTTAATCCGTATAGCTAAGGGGTTTGATAAGCTTGGTTTTAACATTTACGCTACCGAAAAAACTAGTAACTTCCTTAAAGAAAACAGCATAGATAGTACCGAAGTAAAGAAGCTCCATGAAGGGAGGCCTAACCTTTCTGATGCGATTAAAAATGGAGATATCCATCTAATTATAAATACACCTATTGGTAGTAATAGTAAATACGATGATAGTTATATTCGTATTATGGCTATTCAACAGAAGATTCCTTACATTACATCTATGGCTGCCGCCCAAGCCAGCCTTGAAGGGATTGAAGCATTGAGGGGGAAGAAAATCTCACCAAAATCTCTTCAGGAATACCATAAAGAAATAAAGGAGGGTGATAATGGCTAAGCGGTTAGGCTTTGATAATGAAAAATATCTCAAAGAGCAAACCAAAGCCATATTAGAGCGAGTCGAGAGGTTTGACAATAAGCTCTACCTTGAATTCGGTGGTAAGATTGTCTTTGATTACCATGCTTCAAGAGTCTTGCCAGGATTTGACCCTAATGTAAAGATGAGGCTTTTGCAGAAGCTTAAAGATAAAGCTGACATTATTCTTTGCATATATGCCGGCGATATTGAAAGAAGAAAAGTTAGGGCTGATTTTGGTATTACCTATGATGTTGATGCTTTAAAATTGATTGATGACCTAAGAAGTTGGGATATTAACATAGCAGCAGTGGTAATAACTCGTTTCGATAATCAAACTTCAGCTAAAATCTTTAAAAATAAATTAGAACGCAGGAACATAAAGGTTTATACCCATTCATTTACCAAGGGTTATCCTGCAGATGTGGATTCAATCGTAAGTGATGCCGGCTATGGTGTGAATACTTATATTGAGACTGACAAGCCTCTGGTTGTAGTTACCGGTCCTGGGCCGGGAAGCGGAAAACTTGCCACTTGTCTTTGTCAGCTCTATCATGAGTACAAAAGAGGAGTAAAAGCAGGCTATGCGAAGTTTGAGACCTTTCCGATTTGGAATATTCCTCTTAAACATCCGGTTAATGTAGCTTATGAGGCAGCAACAGCAGATTTACGAGATTTCAACCTTGTTGACCCCTTTCACTTAGAGACTTACAAGGAGACAGCGATCAACTATAATCGAGATGTTGATGCTTTTCCTCTTGTTGAGCGGATTTTAGAAAAGATTACCGGAGCCGAATCAATATATAAATCTCCTACTGATATGGGGGTAAATAGAGCCGGTTTTGGAATTGTGGACGATGCTGCAGTTAGGAGCGAAGCAAAACAGGAGATCATTCGTAGATTTTTTAGATATAGATGTGAATATGCAATGGGTTTCAGTGATAAGGGAACAGTTGAGCGGATAGAAGAACTTATGGAAGAGCTAAACCTTAAGCCTGAGGATCGTTGTGTTGTTAAACCAGCAAATGATGCTCTTGGCGAGGCCCAAGATAAGAAGAAAGGGCATGGTGGGGTTTTTTGCGGTGTGGCTATCGAGCTTAAAAGTGGTAAGATAGTTACCGGGAAGAATTCCAATCTTATGCATGCAACAGCTAGCCTGGTTCTTAATGCTATAAAAGAGCTAGCAGAGATTCCGGATAAGATCCATCTCTTATCGCCGACAATAATAGAGTCAATAGGAAAGTTAAAGAAAGGTCTTTCTGGTACTAAAACAATAAGCTTAGATTTAGAAGAGGCTTTAATTGCCTTAAGCATTAGTGCGACTACTAATCCAACGTCTCAATTGGCTATGGAGAAACTTAAGGAACTTGGAGGATGTGAGGTACATGCAACTCATATGCCTACGCCGGGCGATGAAGCTGGGTTGCGTAAGCTAGGGGTTAATCTTACCAGTGAACCAAACTTTTCTTCCAAGAGTCTTTTTGTAGCGTAATAGGATACAGTTTCCTGCTTGCTAGGGTGCATTTAGGTTAGAGAACCGTTCCCAAAAAGTGGAGGTCATAAAATGAGCGGAATTTTTGGTGTAGTTTCGAAGAAAGATTGCGTAGATACCCTGTTTTATTGTACCGATTATCACTCCCATCTAGGAACTGAGTATGGAGGCATGGCAGTTCTTGGTGATGGATTCAAACGGCAGATACACAAGATATCTCAGAGTCAATTTAAGTCAAAATTCTATGATGATTATCAGCACATGAGAGGTAACAAAGGTATTGGTGTTATCAGCGCCTCCGAAGAGCAACCGATATATTTAAACTCTAAGTTTGGTCCTTTTTGTGTAGTTACCAATGGATTTATTGAAAATAAGTCAGAGTTAATAGCAGGCCTTTTTAGAGAAGGAGTATCTTTTGCTGAGGTAAGCAAAGGCGAGGTCAACGACGCAGAACTTATAGCAAAGCTCATAAGCCAGGGTAGTGATTTAATAGATGGTATTGAGAAAATGTTTGATCAGATTAGGGGTTCTTGTTCGCTGCTATTGCTGCATAAAGATGGAGTTTATGCTGCTAGGGATAGGCTTGGCTACACTCCTCTTATAGTCGGAAAACGCAGTGATGCCGTGGCTGTTACTTCTGAAACCTGTGCTTTTCCTAATAGCGATTTTAAAGTAGTTAAGTGTTTAGAGCCCGGCGAAATAGTTCTAATAAACGAAAAAGGCATGAATCAAAAAAAGCCCGGTAGAGGCATAAAACAAATTTGTGCCTTCTTGTGGATTTATACAGGCTTTCCTGCCTCAAGCTATGAAGGAATCAATACCGAGGTGGTAAGAGAGAGATGCGGACGGGCCTTGGCTAAGCATGATAAAGATATTAGTGTAGATGTAGTTTCCGGGGTTCCTGATTCAGGGACTGCTCATGCTATAGGGTATGCTATGGAGAGCGGTAGCCCTTATCGGCGACCACTAATAAAATATACCCCGGGGTATGGAAGAAGCTATACTCCGCCTTCTCAAGAGACACGTGATTTGGTTGCCAAGATGAAACTTATTCCTATAAAGGAGATAATCGAAGGCAATAAAATTATTGTTTGTGATGATTCGATAGTCAGGGGAACCCAGCTTAAGAATTTTACCGTAAAGAAGCTTTGGGATTCTGGCGCTAAGGAAGTCCACGTAAGGCCGGCTTGTCCGCCCTTGATGTTTCCTTGCCGGTTTAATCTGTCTACTCGCAGCATTGATGAACTTGCTGCCAGAAAAGCTATCCGCAGTATTGAGGGCCATGATTTAGAAGATGTCTCTGAATACACCGATTGTAACTCTGAAAAGTATAAAAAGATGATAAAGTGGATCGCTAAAGACTTGGGAGTTACTACCCTTAGATATCAAACTGTGGGTGATATGGTTGAGGCTATTGGTTTGCCTAAGAATGAGCTTTGTCTCTATTGTTGGACCGGCCAATGTCCGCAAGAATCAGGATGCGGGGGCGAGTGTTGTTCAACCGTTCAAGAGGTAAAATAGGGTATTTTAGAGTTTAAGTACTAGAAAGATAATAGCGCTTTTATCTGCTAAGGTGGAAGCGCTATTTTCATTTTAAAAGAAACCCCCTCCCTAAAAGGGAGAGGGCCCGTGGCATTTGATCCCTAGAAAGGAATCCTTATTAAAGCATAACATCCTTTTTACTTGTCTTTCAAGGGGTTGTGAACCATTTCCTGAAATCGTTTTCAATTCATTTATATGACTGGCTTAATATTTCCCTTTACAAGTCAATATGGGCATTGTATAATTTGTTTCTTTAAGGAGTATATATGATGACATTAAAATTAGGAATACCCAAGGGGAGCCTGCAGGAGAAGACCTTAGAACTTTTCCGTATGGCTGGTTTCAATATTTACCTAAGCTCACGGTCATATTTCCCTTCTATTGATGATGTTGAGATTAAAGTTGTGCTTATCCGGGCTCAGGAGATGTCTCGCTACGTTGAAGAAGGGGTCTTAGACTGCGGCATTACCGGTGAAGATTGGATTTTAGAGAATGGCTCAAGTGTTCTGAAATTGTCTCAGCTGCCTTACGCTAAGCAGACGCTTAATCCGGTAAGGTGGGTAGTTGCAGTAAGAGAGGATTCCCGAATAAAGAAATTGAAGGATTTAAAAGGCAAACGGGTAGCCACAGAGCTATTAAAGTATACTAAGAGATTTTTTAAAGCTAAAAAGATAGACCTAGACGTAGAGTTTAGTTGGGGTGCTACTGAAGTTAAGGTAAAAAGTGGTCTAGTTGATGCAATAGTTGAGCTTACCGAGACTGGCGCAAGCCTGCGAGCCAACGGCTTAAAGATAATTGATACGGTATGTACTTCCACTACTCAGTTTATTGCCAATAAGTCTTCTTATAAAAATAAGTGGAAGAAGAAAAAAATGCAGCAGGTTTTGCTGCTTCTAAAAGGGGCCTTGGAAGCTAGAGCTAAAGTTGGCCTTAAGCTAAATGTTAGGAAGGAGAATGTAGATAAGGTTTTATCTATTCTTCCAGCATTAAAGAAGCCAACAATTTCTCACCTGACCGTAAAGAACTGGGTTGCTTGTGAGGTTATTGTCGAAGAGAGCCAGGTACGTAAAATTTTACCTTTATTAAAGGAAAATGGAGCTCAAGGAATAATTGAGTACCCTTTAAATAAGGTCATCTATTGATATATAGGCTAAGGGAGTAAATATGCCTTGCGGAAAGAAAAAAAAACTAAAAAAAGTAAAAAGACACTGGTTTAAAAAAAGAAGAAAACAACAAAGGCATAAGTCTAAATAATCATCAATGAGATTTTTTCTGAGTTTCATTATTCTATGTCTCATCGCACCTTTATCTTTTTCCCAAAGTCAAAGGTCTCTTACCAAGCTTTACGGTAGTTACTTAAAAGGACTTCTTTATGCTGAAAAAGGAGAACACCTTAAAGGCTTAGAAGAGCTAGAGCTTGCTCAGGCTAGCGACCCTCAATCTATTCATATCCGTCTAAAAATTGCTTCAGTTTTGATTCGCTTGAATCGTCTTGACGAAGCTGAAGCAGTGTTAAAAGAAGCTAAAGAAATCGATCCTGATAATTTGGATCTTCCCTTAGCCCTAATCTTCGTCTACTCATATGGTCAGAGGGATGAAGATCTAGAGATCGAATATGAGGCTTTCCTGAAGAAAGCCCACGATAAGAAACCTAAAAGCATAGGTATATCCGAATATCTAGCGCAATTCTATTTTTACAAGAAGAGACCTCAAGAGGCAATTGACGTATACGAGAAGATTTTAGAAAGTAATCCTGATTATGTTGAAGCGCTTTTTTGGCTGGGCTCTCTCTATGAAGATTGCGGGCAACGAAGCAAGGCTTTAGAAGCATGGGAGAGAGGAGCAGCTATTGATTCTTCTTTCGCTCCGATTTTAAATTGTTTAGGTTATACCTATGCTCAGGAAGGAATTAAACTTGACCTAGCTGAAGAAATGGTAAAAAAAAGTTTGAAGGAAGAGCCGCAAAACGGAGCCTATTTGGATAGTTTAGGGTGGGTTTATTATAAAAAAGGGGATCTCGAAAAGGCCAAGGAGTACACCCTTAAAGCTGTAGGCTTGATCAAAGATCCTGATGTGTACGAACACCTCGGAGATATTTATATTGGGTTGGGCAATCAAGAGGAAGGGGTTCGTTATTACCAAGAAGGGCTTTCGCGTTTCCCCAACGATAAGAGCTTGGAGTTAAAACTTAAAAAATATGGAAAAGAAGATATCCTTCCTAAAGGATAAGGCTAATACAATCCGAAAATTGATCATTGAGATGTTGACTGAGGCTAAGAGCGGGCATCCGGGAGGGTCTCTTTCGTCTACAGAGATTGTTGCTTGCCTTTACTTTGAAGTTATGCGGCATAATCCCCAAGATCCTAATTGGCCAGAAAGGGACAGGTTTCATCTTTCCAAGGGGCATTGTTGTCCGGCTGTTTATTCTGGTTTAGCTTTGAGCGGATATTTTCCTGCTGAGGAGTTGATGAAGTTAAGAAAAATTGGCTGCCTTCTCCAGGGCCATCCTGATCGAGGGACCCCGGGAATAGAAGTAGCCAGTGGATCTTTAGGCCAGGGGTTATCGGTTGCGTGTGGCATGAGCATGGCTGCTAAGATGGACAAAAGGGATACTCGAGTCTATTGTCTTATGGGTGATGGCGAGCTTCAAGAGGGAAATGTGTGGGAAGCAGCAATGTCAGCGGCTCATTTTAAACTAGATAATCTTTGTGGGATCGTCGACCGCAATCACTTTCAGATTGATGGACGAACTGAAGAAGTAATGAATTTAACGCCTATAGCCGATAAATGGAGATCTTTTGGTTGGCATACTATTCAGTGTGATGGACATAGCATAGAGGAATTACTCCGGGCTTTTTCTGAAGCAAAGACGATTAAGCAAAAACCGACGGTAATTATTGCCGAGACAGTTAAGGGAAAAGGTGTATTTTTTATGGAGCACGTAGTTGATTTTCACGGAAGAGCTCCTACCCAAGAGGAAAAAACTATTGCCTTAGGCGAGTTAGAGAAAAACGGCACTTAGATTAAATCGTACCTTACAGATAGGACTAAACAAAAATGGAAAAATTATACGCCCGCGATTTTTACGGAAAGACACTCCTGGAATTAGGCCAGAAGCATAAGGATATAGTTGTTTTAGATGCTGATCTTTCTGGCTCAACCCGTACTGCTTTTTTTGCCCGAGAGTTTCCCGAAAGGTTTTTCAACTTCGGTGTTGCTGAGCAGAATATGATGGCTACTGCTGCTGGTTTAGCTAGTTGCGGTAAAGTTGTTTTTGCTTCTACTTTTGCTATGTTTGCTACCGCCCGGGCACTCGATCAGGTGAGAAATACAATTTGCTACAATAACTTTAATGTTAAGATTGTGGCTACACATGGAGGAATAACTGTGGGCGAAGATGGAGCGTCGCACCAGGCTTTAGAGGATATTAATCTTTTTAGAGCAATTCCTAATATGAAGATAATTGTGCCTGCTGATGCTCGGCAAACCAGAGAAGCAGTTATTACAGCTTATCGGATTCCCGGACCTTTTTATATTCGTTTAGGCCGTTCAAAAGTTCCTACCTTTCAAAGGAAGAGCAATTTTGCCTTTGGAAAGGGGCAGATAATTGAAGAGGGCAAGGATTTAGCAATAATTACCTGCGGTATTATGGTTAATGAGTCGCTAATGGCAAGTAAGATTCTAAAAGATAAGGGGATCTCAACAACAGTGGCAAATTTTCATACCATAAAACCGATTGACGAAGATTTACTGGTAAGTATTGCCAAAAAGCATAAGAAGGTTCTTGTTTGCGAAGAACACCAGATTACCGGCGGTCTCTTTTCAGCTGTCTCTGAGGTTCTGATTCGCAAGTGCCCGACGCAAGTAAAACCCATAGGGGTAGAGGATGAATTTGGCCAATCCGGTTCACCTCAGGAGTTGATGGATTTTTATGGCCTCTCCGCTAATAGTATCGCTGAAAAAGCACAAGAGTTTTTGCGGTAGTAAAATTAAAATTTTAAGCCCGGCCAAAGTTAATCTTTACCTTAATATAAAAGGAAAGTATCCCGGTCCCGGTGGGTTCCACCGGATAGAGAGCATTGTTGAGCGTATCTCTTTATGTGATCAGATTTCAATCAGGCTAAGGTCAACCCCAGTAATAAAATTATCGTCAAACCTTAAAAGTCTTGAAACCGATGATAATCTTGTATTTAAAGCCGCTCAGCTTCTAAAGAAGAGATTCAAAATTCCTTTCGGTTTTGATATTTCCCTTAAGAAAAGAATCCCTATAGGTGCTGGTTTAGGGGGAGGTTCATCTAATGCCGCTTCTACTCTTTTAGGATTAAATCAGCTTCTTGATTTAGGGCTAAAAAGCGAGGGGTTTTATCCGTTGGGTAGACAATTAGGTAGCGACGTTAACTTCTTTCTTTCTGAAAGTAAATTTGCTCTTCTTACCGGTAGAGGCGAGAAGGTAACCCCTTTGAAGATAAGGAAGAAATTCAGCCATTTTATTATCTTCCCAGGCATATCTATATCTACTAAAAGGGTTTATACCGGCCTGAGAGTAAAATTGACAAAATTTTTTAATAATGTTAATATAATGCAGTACGCTTTGAAGAAAGGGGATATTCCTTTAATTAAAAAGAGCATTTTTAATGCTTTGGAGAAAAGGGCTCTTTCTCTTTATGTCCAGATGCGGCGAGCGAAGATCTGTTTGGAGAAAAGAGATATCTTTGCAAAAGTAACTGGTTCAGGCAGTGCTTTTTATACAGTTGGCAATAGTATCTCTTTGTCTAAGATGAAGAGATTGATACCCAAAAAGTGGTCCGTATTTGAAGTTAATACTTTTTAATTCAGCTAGGCAATTTTTCTGCATCATTAGTTTGAAAAATTGCAGTTTCATTAAAAGGAGGTAAGTTCTATGGAGATCACGGAAGTCAGAGTTTCTCTTCGAGAAAGTGAGGGCAAGAGACTTAAGGCTTATGCAACAATCACCTTTGATAACTCCTTTGTGGTAAGAAACATCAAGGTTATTGAAGGTAACAATGGTTTATTTGTTGCGATGCCAGCAAGGAAGTTGAAGCAATTTTGTCCTCGTTGCGGCAAGAAGGTTGATGTTGGCAGCCAGTACTGTAACCATTGCGGAGTGCAATTACCTCCTCCTCCTAGGGAGTCAGAAGACAGCCGGCACACCACTCATCAAGATTTAGCACATCCTATCAACCAGGAATTTCGCGATTACCTACAAAGTAAGGTTTTAGATGCTTACCATGATGAGAAGGCATCGCCGAGGGAAAAGCCTGCCAAGGAAGAGGCTGCAGCAGGGGAAGGAAACGAGAGAGAGTAGGAAATATACACAGAGATAAATTCATTAAGAACTCATAGTCTATAATCTAAAACTGACTGCCCGGTAGTGTAATCGGTAACACATCAGCTTTTGGAGCTGAGTTTCCTGGTTCGAGTCCAGGCCGGGCAACCAAAAATTTAGCTTTAAGTTTTAAGGCGGAAATAGTAAGTTGATAATAAGTAGGTAATAATGAATGATTTTACAGTGGTAATTTTAGCCGGCGGCAAGGGCAAGAGAATGAAATCAGCTTTGCCTAAAGCCCTTTGTGACTTATTAGGCCGGGCTTTAATCCATTATCCTTTAGAGGAAGCGTTGAAGCTAAAGAGATACCTTAAGGAGATAATTGTTGTAGTAGGGTATAAGGCTAAAGAGGTTCGGCAAGAGGTAAAGAAATCTTTTTCGGGCAAAACAAAGATAAAATTTGCTTACCAACCTAAAATGTTAGGAACCGCTAACGCTTTAGCCCTAGCTTACAAAAAGATAAAACATAATAATGTTTTAGTTCTCTGCACCGATACTCCCTTAATAAGCGCCGAGACGCTTAAGGCTTTTATCAGATCCTTTTTAAAGAAGAAGCTCTCTTGTTCCGTGCTTACCGCTGATGTAAGCGTCGATAATTCTTTAGGCGTCATTGTAAGAGATAAAGAAGGTAAGGTAAAGGGAATCAGAGAAAAGGTTACTAGTAGTTCTAACCGGACGAGAGGCTCTTTTAACGAAGAGGTGAATAGCGGAATATATTGCTTTAAAAGGAAAATTTTAGGGGAAAACCTTCCGAGAATAAAGAAGAATAAGAGGAAGAAAGAGTATTTTCTTACTGATATCGTAGAAATTCTTTATGGGAGAAGAGAAAAGATGGAGGCCCATTTTCTAGATAGAGCCGAGGAAATCTTGGGCATAAATAACCAAAAAGACCTTTGGAAAGTCAATAAATTAATGCGCCAGAAGGTATTAGAGGAGCTAGCAACAAAAGGGGTTAAGATTATTGACCCGGAAGTTACCTTTGTTGACGCCGGGGTCAGAATTGGGAAAAATACCATAATTTATCCCTTTACCTTCATTGAGAAAGGTGCTATAATTGGCACCAATTGTTCCCTGGGTCCTTTTGTACATATACGTGGGAATAGCTCTGTTGGTGATAATACTCAGGTGGGCAACTTTCTGGAAATAAACCGTACCCAAGTAGGAAAGAAGGTAAGAATAAAGCACTTTGGCTATTTGGGAGATACACGAATAGCTGATAAGGTTAATATCGGTGCTGGTACCGTAGTCGCTAATTACGACGGTAGGTCTAAGCAGAAAACCGACATTAACGAAGGTGCTTTTATTGGGTCAGATACTGTCTTGGTGGCTCCACTTAAAATAGGCAAAGGTGCAGTTACTGGTGCTGGGAGCGTTGTCACAAAAAACGTTAAACCCAATACGGTAGTAGTGGGTATTCCGGCAAGAAAGTTAAAGAAAAAAAGAGGGTAGTACTATGGATAAGATGATAGTTTTTAGCGGGACGGCCAATAGGGAATTAGCCAAGAAGATTTCTAAGAGCTTGAATGTTGAACTGGGAAAATTAACTGTCTCTCGTTTTAGTGACGGAGAGATTGGAGTAAAAGTCCACGAGAATGTAAGAGGCAAAGATGTTTTTATTATTCAACCTACTTGTCCGCCGGTAAATGAGAATTTAACAGAGTTGTTGATTATCCTTGATGCTTTACGCAGAGCCTCGGCTTCTAGAATAACCGCAGTAATTCCTTACTTTGGTTATGCCCGACAGGACCGCAAGGATCAACCCAGGGTCCCTATTACTGCTAAACTGGTAGCTAATATTTTATATGGAGCGGGAGCAAATAGAGTTTTAACTTTAGATTTGCACGCTGGTCAGATTCAAGGTTTCTTTGATATCCCGGTGGATCATCTCTATGGGATTAATACCATAGTTGATTATTTTAAGAAATCAAAGACCAATAACTTAGTAATTGTTTCTCCTGATGTTGGCGGGATAAAGATGGCTCGTGCCTATGCTAAGCGATTTAAAGCGGGATTAGCAATTGTTGACAAAAGAAGAAATACCCCCGAGTCTACAGAGGTCATGAATATATTAGGTGAGGTCAAGGGCAAGAATGTTATTATGGTTGACGATATAGTTGCTACTGGTTCTTCTCTAACTGAGGCAGCTAAAGCCTTGAAGAATGCCGGAGCAAAGAAGATATTTGCCGCGATTACTCATGGTATATTATCTAACAATGCTGTTGGTAAGATAGATAAGTCTTGTATTGATTCTTTGATAATTACTGACTCTATTCCTTTAGGTAAGAATAAGAAGTCTAAGAAGGTAAAAGTTGTCTCGGTAGACAGCCTTTTTGCTGAAGCAATAAAGAGAATCCACTTTGAGAAGTCGATAAGCGTACTTTTTGATCAATAGGGAGATGATGCAATGGAGAGGATAAAAATCAAGGTTGAGAAGAGAGAGGAAATAGGAAAAGAAAAGGTAAAGAGATTACGCAAACAGGGCTGTGTCCCGGCGGTAGTATATAGTGACGATATCAACATTACGTTGTCAATTCCTTTTATTGGCCTTAAGGCTTTACGGGCGATACATTTTTCCGAGAGTGCTGTGATTGACATGGAGATAGCCAACGAGAAGAAGGCTAAATCTATCCCAGTCCTTATTAAGGATGTCCAATTTCACCCTCTTACTGAGGATGTTATCCATGTTGATTTTTTGAAGGTTTCTTTGAAAGAGAAAATAAAGGTTCATGTTTCGATAGTGCTTAAGGGTGAGTCAAAACAGGTTAAGGAAGAAAGTGGAACCCTAGAACAGATCCTAAGAGAGCTAGAAGTGGAAGGTCTTCCTTTAGATATTCCCGAAAAAATCGAAGTGGATATTTCAGAGTTAACAATTGGCCATTCTTTGCATGTTTCTGATTTAACTATCCCTGCTAATATAGTAATTGTAACTGATTCCGGGGCAACTGTAGTTACAGCCTTGGCCAAGGAAGAAGAAGTTGAAGAAGAAGTCCTAACCACAGAAGAGGCCCCTACGGAGCCAGAGGTTATTAAGGAAAAGCGACCGGAGGAAGCCCCGAGCGAGGGCGAGGGAAAGGAAGCACGGAAAGAAGAAGTTAAGAAAGAAGAGAAAGACAAGAAAGAATAGAAGAGCAAGGGTAATTAGGAAGATAAGTGAAAATTATCTTTGGTTTGGGTAACCCAGGCCAGCAATATAGGAATAATCGGCATAATGTTGGCTATAAAGTTCTTGAGAGCTTAGTAAGCGATCAAAACTTGGAGTTCAAGAGAAGTTTTAGAACATCTTCTTACATTGCCAAGAAGAAAGATCCTGAAGGTTGGTTTTTTTTTGTTAAACCCCGCACTTTCATGAACAACTCGGGGTTGTGTGTGAAGAAGGTCTTAAATAAGTATAAGGTTAGTCTTTCAGATGTTTTGATAATTTACGATGATGCCGATTTGCCTCTAGGTAAAATTAGGTTTAGAGTCGGAGGTTCTTGTGCTGGACATCGAGGTATGGTTTCGATAGTGTCAGCTTTAGGGAGTGAAGACCTTAGCAGGTTAAGAATAGGCATCGGTAGTTCGCAAAATCAAGAATTATCTGACTATGTTCTTTCTGATTTCTCCAAAGCAGAGAGGGAGATTTTAGATACTGCTATCCAGGAAGCAGCATCAGCATCCTTGGATTGGGTTAATAGAGGAATTAATTTTTCGATGCAAAAATATAACAGACGAGGAGGATAATAGTGGACAGAGAGTACGAAAGCATGATTATTTTAAAGCCAGATTTGGACGATCAAGGAAGAGAAGAGGTCTTTGGTAAGCTCTCCGAGCGAATTAAGGGTTTAAAGGGGGAGGTTTTAGCTTCTAAGGTGTGGATTAAGGAGAGAAAGTTCTATTATTTTCTACGCTCAAGAGGTGCCGAGAAAAAGAAATATTATAAAGGTTGTTACTGGCTTATCAATTTTACTCTAGATATAGAAAAGCTACCCGAGTTAAAAGAGACGATAAGGTTAGAAGAAAGGATTCTAAGGAATCTTATCATAAGTCGAGAAGGCAAGGCTAAATCCGGACTTACCAGTTAAGTTTAGCCAGGGAGGTAAAAATGGTTAGTTTAAACAAGGTATTTTTAGTTGGGAATTTAACTAAAGACCCAGAGTTAAGATATACACCTCAGGGAACAGCCGTAGCTACCTTGAGAATAGCTGCCAATAGATCATTTAAAGGCAAAGATGGACAGATTAATAAGGATACTTGTTTTGTTAATGTCGTTGTTTGGGCTCAGATGGCTGAAGTTTGCAATCAATATTTGCAAAAGGGGAGAGGAGTCTTTGTGGAAGGAAGGATTCAGTCTCGCTCTTGGCAAAATAACGAAGGTAAAAACAGAAGTGTCTTAGAGATAGTGGCTACAAGAGTCCAATTTATGCCTCAAGGTCAAAGGCAGGAGTCTAGTGAAGTAGACTTAGGGGAAGAGCCAGTAGAAGCTTTGAATTTAGAGAAAAACGATGACAAATTAGGAGAGGCGATTTAAAATGTTTAACAAAAAGAAGGCAAAAGATGCTAAAGCTAAAAGAGCTCCTAGAAAAGGAGTGGGTGTTAGGATTCAGAAGGATTGTGTTTTCTGTAAAAATGAAGTAGAGATTGACTACAAGAATTTAGAACTTCTTACCCGCTATGTATCCTCGCGTGGAAAGATTCTCTCTCGACGTATCAGCGGTAATTGCGCTAAGCATCAGAGGAAGGTGTCTAAAGAGATTAAGCGGGCAAGGTTTCTTAATTTGGTTCCATACACAGGAAGAGTTTTTTCTTAATAAGGGGGCACTACAAGATGAAGGTAATTCTGCTTAAAGATTCGAAAAAGTTGGGTAAGGAAGGGGATACTGTAGAGGTTAAAGATGGTTATGGCCGTAATTACCTTATTCCTCAAGGGTTAGCTTTTGTTGCTACAGAGGGAAGTTTTAAGCGGCTTGAGGAGATCAAAAAAGTTAAGGCTAAGATAGAAGAGAAGAAAAAGCAGGATTTTTCAAAGGTAAAAGAAGAAATAGAAAAGATTTCTTTAACTGTTACGGCTGAAGCTAAAGATGACGAGGAGCTCTACGGGGCTATTAACGAAGCCCAAATTTTAAAGCTTCTGCAGCCTGAAGGTATAGAGCTAGAAAAAGATTCTTTAGTTTTAGATGAGCCAATAAGGAAACTGGGAGTTTACAATTTAAAGGTAAAAGTATACTCCGGAGTAGAAGCAACTTTACGTGTTTGGGTTGTGAAAAAATAATCATACCTAATGAGTGTAGATAGTCCTGTCAAACACTTAGATAAAATTCCGCCCCAGAATATTGAAGCAGAGATGGCTACTCTGGGAGCAATGCTGATTGATGAAAAGGTCGTAGCAGAAATCCTTGAGTTTGTTTACGAGGCATCATTTTACAAGGGAGAACACCAGGTAATTTTCAAAACCATTGTTTCTCTTTTTGATGCTCGGAAAAAAATCGACATCTTAACAGTTTCAGAAGCCTTAAACAAAAAGAAATTACTCGAGAAGGTTGGCGGGAGCGCTTACTTGACTACCCTCGCTGACTTTGTTCCTACCTCTGCTAATGCTTCCCACTATGCACGCATCGTTAAAGAGAAAGAAATTCTGCGTTCTTTGATAGGGAGCGCTAACGAAATCGCAGCTTCGGTGTATAAGGAGCAGGAAGAAGTTAGCAGTATCTTAGATAAAGCCGAAAAACTTATTTTTGAAATAAGCGATCGCCGCGTAGAAGGCAGTTACGTCCACATAAAGGATATAATTAAGGATGGTATTGAGCTTATTGAGTCTCTTTACCATAAAAAGTCGCGAGTAACCGGAATACCTACTGGATTTAAGGATTTTGACTTAAAAACTGCTGGTTTGCAAAAAAGTGATTTAATAATCGCTGCTGGTAGGCCTTCAATGGGTAAAAGCGCTTTCGTTACTTCTATCGCTGGTTTTGTGGCTGTAGAGGAGAAGATACCGGTAGCGATTTTTAGTCTAGAAATGTCGAAGGAGCAACTTATGCAGCGTTTTTTGTGCGCGCAGGCTAAGGTTGAAATTAACCGGGTTAGAACTGGTTTTCTTGCTCCTTCAGAGTGGCCAATTTTAACTAATGCTGCCGGGAAGTTATCTGAGGCCCCGATTTACATTGATGATACTCCAGCTTTGAATATTTTTGAAATAAGATCAAAGGCTAGGCGATTAAAGGCACATCACAACATCCAACTTATCCTTGTAGACTATTTACAGTTGATTAGAGGCATGCGTCGAGGCGATAATCGACAACAGGAGATATCAGATATTTCCCAAAGCCTAAAAGCTTTGGCTAAAGAGTTAAACGTTCCGGTAATTGCTGTAAGCCAGCTATCAAGGGCTGTTGAATCACGAGAGGGCCACCGTCCTAAATTATCAGATTTAAGAGAGTCTGGGGCGATTGAGCAGGATTCAGACGTAGTTGTTCTTTTGTTTAGAGAAGAGTATTACAAACCTACCGACGAGAATCAAGGCACAGCTGATGTTATTATTGCTAAACAAAGAAATGGTCCAGTAGGGACGATTAAGTTAACTTTCTTAAAGGAGTATACCAAATTTACCGACATGGCTAGAGAAAAGGAGGATTGACTTTGAGAAATAATACCTTTATAATATTTAAAATGGTGCAAAAAGTCCTTTTATTTTCACTACTTTTTTGTTTTACTCTAACAGCCTACCCCAAAGACTCTATATACCGCATTGACATTGAAGGGAATACAATTGTTAGCGATGCGACCATTGTTTCTAAAATCAAGATTCGTGCCGGCCAGCCTTACAATAAAAATGTTATCAATGAAGATGTGAAAAACCTTTACGCTGCAGGATTTTTTGAGACTGTAGAAGCAGAGAAGAAAGATGTTACTGAAGGGGTGGTTATTCTCTTTAAAGTTAAAGAGAAACCTCTGCTTAAAAAGATAACTATTGAGGGAATGCGTTTTATCCGCAAGAAGAATATAAAAGATTCCATCGATATAAAAGAAGGTTCTTTTGTTGATGAGTTTAAGGTAAGGGAGGCAGTGAGAAAGATAAAAGACCTTTACAATATCAAGGGTTTTTCTCAAGCCGAAGTTAGTTACAAGATAAATCCTGTAGTTGGCAAGAATGAGGTTAGGGTTAGACTGACCATTAACGAAAAAGGGGTTTTAAAAGTTAGAAGTGTAAAGGTTTTAGGGAATAAAATTATATCAGCACGTAGAATTATAAAATTAATGAAGACCAGAAAAGCCTGGCTTTTTAATCGAGGGATTTTCAAAAAGGAAGTTCTTGAAGATGACACAAGGCGCATAGCTGACTTTTATAAATTGGAGGGGTTCAGCGATGCCTTAGTGGACATAGATATTGCCTACCTGCCTAAGGGGGTTTATCTTACTGTTAATGTCAACGAAGGGAAGCGTTACTATGTAGGTAAGATAACAGTAGAGGGGATAGAAGAGATTCCTAGACATGCTGTATTTTCAGCAATGGAGTTAAAAGAGGGGAGTATTTATAGTGAACAAGCTGTTTATGTAGATTCTTCACTGATAAGGGAGGTTTATGTAGATAAAGGGTATATATTTTCTCAGATTGATCCCTTGAGTCTTCTTAATCCGAAAACAGGGAGAATAGACATTGCTTATAAGATTGTTGAGAATAATATTGCCTATATTGAGGATATAAATATCAAAGGAAATCTTAAAACTAAGGATAAGGTAGTTCGTCGAGAGCTAAGGGTTTATCCTGGCGAGAGGTTTGATGGTAAGAAGATAAAAAAAAGCAAGGAAAGGTTAGACAACATGGGATTTTTTGAAGAGATAAGGTTTGGCACAGAGCCAGGTTCTGAGTCCAACAGTGTTGATTTGGTCGTTGATGTAAAAGAAGCAAAGACAGGCCATTTTAGTTTCGGAGGAGGTTATAGCTCCATAGATGAGTTTATGGGGTTCGTAGAGATAAGACAGCGCAATTTTGACTATAGAAATTTTTCTACCTTTACCGGTGCCGGTCAGGATTTGAGCGTAATGCTTAGCATGGGAACTTTGACTAAACGTTATCAGCTAAGTTTTACTAATCCTTGGATATTCGATAAGCCGGTTTCTTTTGGTTTCGACGGCTACAGAAAAGGCCATGATCAGGATGACAACGTCGGCTATGCTTACAAGGAGGATATAAAGGGTGGAGTATTGCGTCTGGGCAGAGAGTTCAATGACTACTGGAAGGGAGGGCTTGCTTATAGATTTGAAAATGTTAAGATTAGCGATGTTGTCAGTGATGCAACCGCAGAACTTACTGATGAGATTGGAAGTACTGATTTAAGTAGTGTGGAAACCCAGCTCTCTTATGATAGCCGGGACAGTGTTTTTTCCACTTCAAAAGGTATTTACATCAATAATATTTTCCAAGTTTTTGGAGGGCCTTTGAGCGGAGATAGAGACTTTATAAAATACTTTGGTCGGGTAAGCTTTTATGCTCCGGCGCCTAATGAGTCAGTAGTGGAGTTAAGGCTTCGCGGAGGCTATGCCCAAGATTTTGGTGATACTTCCAAGATACCTATTTATGCGAGGTTTTTTGCCGGAGGAGCGTCTACTGTCCGTGGCTATAGAGAGAGAAAAGTAGGCCCTATTGATAAAAACACTGACGATCCGGTTGGTGGAGATAAGATGCTTATAGGAAATATTGAATATACCTATCCTTTGGCCGATTTTCTTAAGGCTGCTACCTTTTTTGATATAGGAAAAGTTTGGGGTGAAAGTAGTAGCAATGTTGATGAGAGCAATTTTATGTCCAGTGTTGGTTTAGGCTTCAGGGTAAATACCCCTATTGGCCCGGTAAGCGTTGATTACGGTTGGCCTTTAGATACCGAGGCTGGTGAGGAAGGTAAAGAGGGAAGGTTTCACTTTAATGTAAGCAGGTCATTCTAGGAGGTGCAGTTATGAAGAGGATTATTGGATGTTTATTAGTATTAACAGTAATGATGTCATTTTCTTCTACTTGTTTTTCCGAAGATTTAAAGATTGGGTATGTGGACATATTCAAAGTTTTTAATGATTACGAGAAGACCAAGGAATATGATGAGAAATTAGAGGCAAAGAAAAAAGGTGTCGAGAAAAAGTTAGAAAAGAAGAAGGCGACTATCGAGAAACTTCAGGGTAAGTTAGACTTGCTCAAAGAGGGTGAAAGAGCAAAAGAAGAAGAGAAGCTCAATAAAGAACTTAAAGAATATCGTGATTTAGAGAGGGAAGCTTTTACTGATATAAAAAAAGAAAGAGACGACAAGATGAAAGATATAGTTGAGGACATTGATGTGATAGTGAAAGATTATGCTAAGAAGAATCATTTCAAATTAATAGTTAATTCTAATGTTGTTCTCTATGGCACCAAGGCTATGGATGTAACTGACGAGATTCTGAAAATTTCCAACAAGAAGTATAAGAAAGAGAAATGAGGTTTACCCTTAAGGAAATTGCCCATTTAGTTAATGGGGAGTTGGTTGGTGATCCTTCTGTCGCTATCACTGGTATCTCAGGGATAAAAGAGGCCAAAGAAGGTGATATAACTTTTCTGGCTAACTCTAAATATGCTTCTTTAGTAGAAACCACTAAGGCTGCAGCAATAATTACTTCGCGGGATCCGGTTGAGACTTCCAAGTCTTTGATCAAGACTGATAATCCTTCAATAGCTTTTACTAAGGTGGTTAGCCTGGTTGCTTCTAGTGGTATCAAACATCCTAGTGGTATTCATCCCGCAGCAATAATTTCTTCAAATGCGCGAATTGCAAAGGATGTAGCTATTGGTGCTTGTGTAGTTGTTGAGGATGGTGTTGAAATAGGAGAAGGTTCAATTATTTATAGTGGTTGTTATCTTGGATGCCGTGCCAAAGTCGGGAGGAAGTGTCTTGTCTATCCCAATGTTTCAATAAGAGAGCAAACAGAGATTGGTGACAGGGTAATTATTCATTCCGGAACTGTAATTGGCAGTGATGGTTTTGGGTTTGCTATGGTAGGGGGAGTGCAAGAGAAGATACCTCAAATCGGAACAGTTTTAATAGAGGATGATGCTGAGATTGGAGCAAACGTTACAATTGACAGAGCCCGATTCGATAGGACAGTTATTGGCAAAGGAACAAAGGTAGATAATCTTGTTCAAATTGCCCATAATGTTGTTACTGGAGAGAATTGTGTTATTGTCGCTCAGGCTGGAGTATCAGGGAGTACTACTTTAGGCAAAGGAGTTATTTTAGCCGGTCAAGCTGGAATAGTGGGGCATATTCGCATTGGCGATAAGGCGATTGTTGCTGCTCAGGCTGGAGTAACAAAATCTATTCCTGCTGGCGTTAAAGTTTCCGGATATCCAGCAAAACCTCACGAGACAGCGCTGAGGGTTAATGCTTGTTTGCAGCGCCTGCCGGAACTTTACAAGAAAATAAAAGAACTTGAAGAGAAAGTAAAAAGTTTGGAAGAGGAAAGCAAAGGATAAATATGGACAATCAAAGAACAATCAATAGTAAGATAGAATTGGAAGGCGTAGGTCTCCATACCGGGAAGAAGACTAAATTAGAGCTTTTGCCGGCGTCGGCAGACACAGGAATAACTTTTTTAAGAAAAGACATCGAATCACCGTCTTTAATTAAGGCTAATTCTTATTCTGTTTTAAATCCTGACGAATTTCCCCGACGTACTTCTGTGGGTGCAAATGGTGTATACGTACATACGGTTGAGCATCTTATGGCCGCCCTACATCTTTTAGGTATTGACAATATACAAATAAATATTTGGGGAGAAGAAGTTCCCGGGCTAGACGGAAGCGCTAAAGATTTTGTAGAAAGAATAAGAGAAGTTGGTTGGCAGGAGCAAGAGCTTTCACGTAATCGTTTAATAGTAAGGGAGCCTTTATGGGTTGAAGAGGATTCAGCCAGTATTGTAATCTTGCCTTACCCTAGATTACGGATATCCTACATCTTAAGTTATGATAATCCTGTAGTTGGTTCCGGTTATGTTGACCTAGTACTTAACGGAGATTTGAAAGATGATCTTTATGAAGCTCGGACTTTTTGTTTAGAGGCCGAGGTTAAGTCTTTATTGGATATGGGCTTAGGAAAGGGAGCAAACTACAAGAATACCTTGGTTGTTTCTGATAAAAAGATATTAGATAATAAGTTAAGGCTTGATAATGAATTTGTTAAGCACAAAATCCTAGATTTAATTGGCGATTTGTATTTGGCTGGTCCGATTAAAGGGCATGTTATTGGTGTTAGGGGTGGCCACTCTTTAAATATAAAATTATTAGAAAAACTACGTAAGTATAAAGAGAGATCTCGAAGCGCTGGGGTGAGGTCGCAGACTTTTTACATTCCTCAGAAGGAAGAACTTAATATTGAGGAGATAATGAAAATATTACCCCATCGATATCCTTTTCTGCTTGTAGACAGGATAATTTATCTTGAGAAAGGCAAAAAGGCTGTTGGCATCAAGAATGTTACCATGAATGAACATTTTTTCCAGGGTCATTTCCCTGGTAAGCCTGTTATGCCCGGTGTGCTTATTGTTGAGGCAATGGCTCAGGTTGGCGGAGTGCTTATGCTAGCTTGTGAAGAGCATAGGGGGAAATTAGCTTATTTTATGGCTGCAAATAATATCAAATTTAGAAAAACTGTCCTACCCGGAGATCAACTAGTTATAGAGGTAGTTTCTGGGAAGATAAGAAGCAAAACTGGTTCGGTTATCACCAAGGCCTTTGTGAATGATAAGGTGGTTGCTGAGGCTGAACTTATGTTTGCTCTAGTCGAAGCTTAAAATTCATGTCTGTTGAAATTGACCCCAAAGCTATGGTGAGCCCAAAAGCGCAGTTAGGCGAAAGCGTAAAAATTGGACCTTATGCAGTGATCGGAGAAAATGTTAAAATTGGTCCCGATTGCGTTGTTGATTCCTTTGCCCAAATTTTAGGTTACACTGAGTTGGGTAAGGGTTGTCATATCTTTCCTTATGCAGTAGTAGGTAATATCCCCCAAGATTTGAAATATAAAGGTGATAAGAGTTTCCTAATCATTGGGAATAACAATAGAATAAGAGAGTTCGTTACTATTAACCCCGGAACCGACAAGGAGACTAAGACAATCATTGGCAGTGATAATCTTATAATGGCTTATTCTCACATTGCCCATGATTGTGAGATTGGTGACGGAAATGTTTTTGCCAACTCTGCTACCTTAGCTGGATATGTAACGGTAGGCAACAGGACAGTGATCGGCGGGTTGGTAGCAATACATCAGTTTTGTCGTTTGGGAGATTTTTCGATAATTGGTGGCTGTTCTAAAGTCGTGCAGGATATTCCCCCCTTTTCAATGTGCGATGGACACCCAGCCGCAATCTGCGGGCTTAATCTAGTAGGATTAAAGAGAGCCAAGTTCCCGTCTTCTACGATAAGAACATTGAAGAAAGCTTTTAAGATAATATTTTTTGAGAATCATCTAATAACTCAGAGTAGAGAGTTAGTTCAGAAAGACTTACCGCCTTTAAAAGAATTAGAGTATCTTTTTGAGTTTATTTCATCCTCAAAAAGAGGCGTGAGCAAATGAATTCCAGATTAGGAATTATTGCCGGTAACCGTCTCCTACCTTTCATTCTTGCCCAGAGAATTAAAGAAAAGAATAAGGATTGCGAAGTTGTTGCTTTTTGCTTTAAGGGTCAAACCTCTAAGCATATTAGCAAGTATGTAGATAGATGCCATTGGTTTCCTGTAGGTTCGCTCTCAGACTTGAGAAAATCAATAAAGGAGGAGGCCCTTAGCCAGTGTATTATGGCCGGTCAGATCAATCCTTTATATATCTTTCGAAGAAAGCATTGGGATCAAGAATTAACTTCTCTAATAGATGGTATTGAAGATTTTCGGCCTCACAATATATTTAATAAGATAATTTCTTATTTCGAGAGGGTAGGAGTTGAGTTTCTAGATTCGACGCTATATTTGAAGAACGATTTAGCGCAATCCGGAGTCATGAATAACTTACCCTTGACTCAGACAGTAACAAAAGATATTGATTTTGGCTTGGATGCAATATCAAAGTTTGTAGAGTTAGATGTAGGCCAGACCGCAGGCGTAAAGTCAAAAGCCGTCGTGGCTCTAGAGTCCCTAGAAGGAACTGATCGGACTATCAAGCGTGCTTATCGATTGGCAGGTGGTGGCTGTGTTATTTTAAAGTTTTCTAAGGCCAATCAAGATTTACGATTTGATGTTCCGGTGGTGGGCATTTCTACCTTAAAACTCCTTAAGCGTGTCAAGGCGGCAGCTTTAGTTTTAGAGGAAGAGAAGGTGATTATCCTAAAGAAGCAGGAGTTTTTATCTTTGGCCCAGGAGTGGAAAATTCCTGTAATTGGGAGAGCGAAAAAGCATTTGCCTTTTTAAATATGAGGTTCCTGGCTCTAGTCTTCTTTTTTTCTCTTCTGCTTTCCCCCGTGCACTTATTTGCTCAAAGCTCTTTAGATGACTATTTAGGCGCAGCTTTTCTCTTTAAGGAGTCCGGAGAGTATGACCGAGCAATAGATGTTTTAGAAACCGCCAAAGATTTTAGTAAAAATCCCCAATTATTAAAATACCGAGGAAGATTAGAGTTTCTTTCTGGCCGGAGTAGTCAGGGCTTAGGTTTTTTTAATAGCATAAAGGATAAGGATTGGCAGAGCCTTATTTATTTAGGTTTAATTTATGAAGACTTAAGCAAAGAAACCTTAGCAATAGAAAGCTATTTAAGGTCTCTAGGTTTGCGAGAGAATACCATTGCTTATTTTCGGTTAGGAAAGATTTATCGAAACAAGGGCGATTATAAGAAAGCCGCTAAGTATTTCTCTAGTCTTGTTAAATTTGATCCCAGCGTAAGGTTAGCTTACTACTATTTGGGTGAGTGTTTTTATCGAAATAACAATTACCAAGAGGCTTATAAGTTTTTAGCCAAGGCATCAAATTTTTACCCTAAGGCTAAGGTAGTTAGCAAGATGCTAAAGGCGGCTAAACAAAGTTTAGGCGAAGATTTCTTCAAGATTCGAAAAGAAAAGAAGGACCAGAAGCGGAAAAAGGTTAAATTAACTGCTTATGTCCAGGAAGAAGATATTCCTACGGTTAGAGTTGGCTTAATCAGGGGCGCTGGAAAGTTTTCTTTTTCTTGCTCGGGTAACTTTTTAATCAGTAATAGTAAAGATTCTTATGCGGCTTTAGCTAATAAGTTTTATACTCTTGTTTTTGAAGGGGGAAAAACAGTCTTAAGAGGTTATCAGGATAAAAAAAAATATAAGTCTTTCACCGGAACAATTAGTATTACTTCTGTAGAATCTAAAAAGGGAAAATTTCCTTTTTATATTTTGGATCTTTCTTCTGGGAAAGGTGATTTTTGGGATAGAGAAAGAGATCGAACCTATCGCGGCGATTTAGAAGTAATCCCGCAAGCCGGGGCACTAACATTAGTTAATATCTTAAGCGTTGAAGAGTATCTCTACGGTGTTTTATCAGCCGAGATGTCTTCTAAGGCGCATATTCAAGCTCTTAGAGCTCAGGCAGTAGCAGCCCGAACTTTTGTCTTTAGGAACTTAGGCCGGCACAGCCAAGAAGGATTTGATTTTTGCTTCTTAGTGCATTGCCAGGTTTATCAGGGGGTATCGGCCCAGACTCCTGCTACTATAGCTGCAGTTAGAGATACCAGGGGTGAGGTTATTGTCCATGAAGAGAGGCCAATAGAGGCATTGTTCCATGCTCATTGTGGCGGATGCCTGGCTTCAGATGTTTTTGGAGAGAGTAATCATCTGGAAGAAAAAACCGATAGTTTCGGCTTAGATGTTCCTAACTCTGCTTATAAAGAAGAGGATTGGTTTTTGGATTTGCCTTCAGTCTTTTGTTTCAAGGATAAAGGGAGTAAGCTTCGTTGGCAGAGAGTCTACGACGATGAGGATTTTTATATTGCTTTTGGCCAACGCTTAGAAGATCTAAAGGATATTGTCTTGAAGAAAAAGGGTGATTGTTTCCATTATAAGGAGATCGAAGTTATTACCCCAAGAGGTAGGAAAAACTTAAGAGGCGATCTAACCATAAGGAATTATTTTGACCACCTGCGAAGTAGTGCTTTTAAGATAGAGAAGAAAATGTCAGCTTACGGCCAGCCTTCAATGCTTTTTTTCTGGGGAGCCGGATTTGGCCATGGAGCTGGTATGTGTCAGGATGGGGCCGTAGGTATGGCTGAGGACGGCTACAGATGGCGCCAGATAATTGAACACTATTTTCCAAATACCAAGATAAAAAAACTTTACTAATCTACTCCAGATTAGTATTGGAGCAAGGGCTAAGAAGTAAGTGAGGTTTCAATATCATTTGAAGGAACCAGCCCTTTTGTGTTCGTCCAGGTTTGTTTATCTTCCATGCAGAGATAAATCGGCGTCTTTTCGTCATATTGTCTTATCTTGTCAATTATTTCTTTATAAATTTCTTCTTTTATAAATTCAGGGTAACGCAATTTTTTATCGGTACCTAAAAATAATTCTCCGTAGAAGATATTACTTTCGGGAAAGCGCAGCTCGGTAATTGTCTTAAGCCGGCGGTTTGATCGCAAGGTACCTAAGCTTATCCAAGCAAAAGGACCCTTAAGGTTCGAGTATAATTTATCAATAACCTCGCCATATAAACTTCGCCACTCTCCTAAATCAATAATCGGGTCAAAGTGAAACCCAACGCTAAATCCAGCAGTTTGAACTTTTACTGCTGCTTCTATTCTTTGGTCTAAGGAAGCAGTTGCTCTTTCCTGGCTTTTAATAATAGAAGATGGGCCAAGAGACCATGAGATGATAATATTCGCTGAAGGGCTTAAGGTTAGTAGGTTGGCAATATTGTTGCTCTTTGTCTTAAGTTCAAATAAGACTTTTTTATCTTTAAAATAAGGGATTAGTGTTTTAGAGTACTCAGTTATATGGTCAAGCGCTAAGGAATCGCAGAATTCACCAGTCCCGATTCTTATCGGTTTTTCAAAGGAATTCGCCAGCTTATCAAAAAGAGCAAAGAAGTCTTCTATATTAGCCGGTAGAATTATTCCCGGGAAGTTGCTATATTGCTGGAGAAAGCAGTAAGAGCAATCAAAGGGGCAGCCAAAACCTAAGTTAAATATCCAGTAGCCACAGGGCAAGTGTTTCCTAGTGCAGGGGCATCTTTTTATAAAGTCGCCCCTTTCCTTAACGATAAAAACAAGCGGTTTTTTCAATTCTGAGACAGTAAATTTATTCTTCCTCAAGTAGCTGCTATAATAGTCAATTTCTTGAACTTCCACATTCGGGAATTTTTTCTGAAAATTAGCTAAAAGTTGGCTCTTGGTAACGTCTTTCTCGACAAATATCTTTAAGGGTTTAAAATTAGGCCCTACTTGCCAATTGTCACTCAAAGGTTGCCTTACCTCGCTTGAGAAGACATTCTTAGGATTGATTACCTGACGCTGCGATGTTTGGGGGAAGCGGTGTTTGATTAGGATATTTCTTAGGACGATGAATCTATCTTTTCCTTTGTGTTTACCTAAAATAGCGGTCTTCTCTGGATAGCCGATTACTTGCGAAAGAGATTTGTGTTCCTTGCGCATGATTTCAAAAATAAGCCGTTTTAAGATCCGAAGCTGATTTTGACTGGGATGAAAAGAAAAAGTATCTTCAATTATTTTTTTTAGTTCTTCAAGCATGGCTTTTTTTCTTTAGGTCTTTGCAAAGGTTGCTATAACGGGAGACTTCAGTTTTTTTGCCTCTTTTCAAAGCACCTTTAATATAGATATCACACTTGCGTTTAAGTTCTTTATAAGCTAACTGGTAATTAAGTTCAGAAAGGTTCTGGTTCCTTAATATTTTTTCTAAGGCACAAATTCGGAATTTATCCATAGCTGGGTACTTTGTTGATAATTGGTCAGAATGGCCGCCTTCTTTTATGGTTAATATCTGGGGTATGAGACATACCGGATATTTGGAAGTTGATCTTAACCAAAGGTCATAATCTTCACAGACAGGAAAATCTTTATCAAAAAGACCTATGTCTTTGAAAAGGTCTTTCTTAACGGCCGTTGCTGAGAGACTTATGCAACAAAGTTTTAAGGCTTGCTCAAACATAAAACCGGTTGGTTTTCTTTGGTAACCTTTTTGGGAGATCAGTTTGCCATTTCTGTACCAAGCTTCATTTGTGTGAAAGATCCTATAACTAGGGTTACTTTGTATATGTTCATATGTTATCTCTAGCTTGTGCTTGCAGAATCTATCATCAGAATCCAAGAAGGCAATAAACTCTCCTTTCGCATTCTTTATCCCCTTGTTGCGAGCAGAAGATACTCCATTGTTCGGCTGATATATGTATTTTATAGCTTTCATCCGGTTGAGATTTGATCTTAACCGTTCTGAGGTGTCATCAGTTGAGCCGTCGTCCACAACTATGAGCTCGTAGTTAGAAAATGTTTGCTCGAGCACAGATTCCACTGCTATCGGCAGGAAATCCTTACGGTTGTAGGTAGGTATAATTACGCTAAAGAAGGGTTTTCTCATAATCAAGCCCAGAGTTATAGAATTTATCAAAATCAGGTACAATGTAGAATATTTTGAATTTGCTAAAGTCTTTTAAGTTTTTGATTTTATTTTTTAGTTTTTTGGCAAAGTTTGAGTAGCATCTTTCTGAGGCATATATTCTTTCTAATTCTTCCCTTTTTTCTTTCCCCAAGAGTTTTTCGGTTAAGGTCAATATTCTTTTAAAGTTGCCTTGCTTATTGTGGTAGAGTTCAATATCTACTTCTCTTGCTTCGGCAGGGATAAGATTAAAGATTTCCTCCAGGGAGGATATTAAGGGGATAAAAGGCCCGATGTGTATCCGCAAATTTATTCCTTTGTCAATGATTTGGTTGATGGTTTCCAGCCTTCCTGCTATTTTTGATGAGTTAGGTTCGAAAACTTTTATTATCTTATCGCAGGCAAAGTTAAGCGTAAAGTATATTTTATTCTTCTTATTCTCAGAGATAAAGCCTAAATAGTCTCTAATCAGGGCAGATTTGGTCAGGATAGTATAAGGGATCTTACGGCTATTAAGTACTTCCAGGATTCTTCCGCTAACCCTATACTTTAACTCTAAATTTTGGAAACACTCTGTAGTTGAGCCCAGGAGAACTCTTTTGGGGGTTTTGTAGTTTAATTCTTTTTCTAAGATGGCAGCAGCATTTATCTTTACTCCAACATCCTTTAGGCCAGATAATTTAATATTTTTATTTTCCTGTGAATAGCAATAAATACAGCCAAAACTACAACCCCGGTAAGGGTTAATTACGTAGTCAGCAAGAGCTATCTGAGTAGGCGAGAGGACTTTTTGAGTTTCGATGAATTTAACCATTATCTGTATATCAGGTTATTAATAAAACTCCGGGTGTATTTGATTCTTTCTTTGCTTAAGGCTTTTAAGAATAGGTTAACCTTTGCTCTAGCCGCAAAATTGGGGAAGTTGTATCGAGGGTAACCCTCGAGATAATCCACGAAAGGGTTAGCTTGGGCAATTTTAGGAATAATGCGCTTATTCTTTAGAATAAAGCTTAAGGTTTCCTGAAAGTCGGTTTCATTTTCTTCGGGATATCCAAAGATAAGGCTCACTTCAAAGTGTAGCTTAGCTTTGGTTAATGTTTCAAAGAAGCTTAAGGCCCAGACAGTCGTAAAACCTTTATCCATCAACTTAAGTATTTTCTCTGAACCGCTCTCTAAACCAACGAAGAGGTTATAGCAGCCACTTCTTTTCATAAGGTCTGCTAATTCATTAGGGAAGTTATTTTCTATTCTAATCTGCGCTTCCCATTTTATGTTTAATTGATTTTTTATCACTAGTGAGCAGAATTCAGAAAGCCATTTTCTCTTGTAGTTTATCAGTGAATCGCAGAATACAAAGCTATTAGTTTTGTATTTATTTTTAAGGTGTTTTATCTGATCGATAATATATTGGGGAGAGTGATGTCTGAATTTAGAAAAAAGCATCTTTTCGGAACAAAAGGTACATTTAAAAGGGCAGCCTCGTGATGAAAGAAGCGGCAGAGTCTGTGAATATAGATTTATATCTAGGGTTGAGAAATCATAAAAGGGGAGAGTATCAAGATTCTCTATTTCTTGGAAGCGATATATTTTGGTCTCATTGTTAGAGAGTATTTCACAGAGAGGAATTTCTCCTTCGCCAATCACCCAGTAGTTTCTACTATCAAGCTTGCCTTTTTTTTCTAAAAAGAATGTGTGAGGTCCTCCAAAAATTATTCTTTTTGCAGGAAACCGGTCCGATATCCTTTTAGCCAGAGAGAACGAAAATGGGGTGTTTCTTTGGCTTAGAGAAAACCCGATTGTTTCAGCATCTTTAATTGTTTTATAGAGGTCTTCTAAAATAAAGGGGAATTTCCTTTCAGCTAGAGGAAATAAGCTCTCTTCAAACTCCTTATCTAAGCTTAACCACTCAGGGAGGGTAAGTTTCGAAGCCTTAAAGAGCAGAGCATTTAAGTCAATGATTTCTGCTTTTTGCCCCTGCTTTTTTAGGTAATTCTTAAGATAAACTAGAGAAAGAGGGGGCGTTTTCAACCAGCTCGGTGGACCCTGAATTAGGTAGACTAATCCTTTCATTATTGTATAATTATAACACAAAATGAAGAAATCCTTATATATCCACATACCTTTTTGCCGGAGGAAGTGTTCCTACTGTGATTTCTATAGCCGCTTTTACGATCAGGTTTTAGCTGGGGCCTATATAGAGGTTCTTTGTAGGCAAATAAAGGCTTTGGGCCAAGATTTCTCTACAGTTTACATTGGCGGTGGGACTCCCAGTGTTCTAGGCTTGCCGTTACTGAAGAAACTGCTAAAAGCTTTGAATAGGATAAGCACTAAGGTAGAGGAGTTTACTATTGAGGTTAATCCTGAGAGCCTGGATAAGAGAAAACTGGAGTTATTCCACGATAATGGGGTTAATCGTCTTAGTATTGGTCTGCAGTCTTTTTCTGATAAGAAGCTAAGGAAGCTGGGAAGAGTTCATAATTCAAAGAAAGCCATAGAGGCAGTCCAATTGGCCAAGAGAGTCGGCTTTAAGGATATAGGAATTGATTTAATCTTTGGCCTAGCCGGGGAGACTTTACCTGGATGGATGCTTGAGCTGAAACAGGCAGTTTCTTTAGGTCTGAAACATATATCAACATATTGCTTAACCTATGAGAAAAATACCCCGTTGTTTTTGCAGGTTAAGAAGAAGTTTGTCATTCCTTTAGGCGATGAAGTGCTGGCTAAAATGTATATTGGGGCTATTGATTATCTCTCCGAGAGAGGATTTAAACACTATGAGATCTCAAACTTCTCAAAGCCAGGTTTTGAGTCTAAGCATAACAGGAACTATTGGTTGGGTAATTCCTACCTAGGTTTAGGCCCGTCTGCAGTATCTTTTATCAATGGCAAGAGAGAAAAAAATGTCTCTAGCGTTATTGAGTATATTGATAAGATAAAAAAGCAAAAGAGTCTGGTTTCATTTAGTGAAACATTGTCCAAAAGGAACCAGGCCAAGGAACTGGCAGCAATAAAGATTCGGACCAAAGAGGGTGTAAATTTTGAGTGGTTTAAGGACCATACCGGTTATGATTTCCTAAAGCTGGAGGGTAAGGCTTTGGAGGGACTTTCAAAGGATAGTTTACTTAAATACCGAAGAGAAAAAGGCCGAATAGTAGGGGTTTATTTGAGCAAAAAGGGCTTTTGTTTCTCAGATACTGCTTCCAGCTCTTTTCTCTGAAAAGATTGAGGTTTACCCTTACTTATTTTAATAGTCCACGTGTTCAAGTCGCGGAGAATCCTCTCCCCTCCGTTTTTGTTTTTTGCCTTCACAACATCTTCTTGTACAGTCAGTTACAACTTCATCAAAAAAATAATTCTTTCTTGTGCCCATTTTGTGCCTATCAAAGTAGCCTTTCGGGTGGTATACTGTTTTTTAGTGTTTAAAACAATACAGGAAGGGGAAGAAAAGATAAGGAGGGATGATGAAGAAGAAAATATTATTCTTAATAATATGTTTCGTAGGATTAAGTGTGCTGCTATCTTGTAGCCTATACGCAGAGGAAGGGTCACTTATGGATTGGGCTAAAAAAGGGATAGAAAGGGCGCCAGATAATCCTATGTCTTGGGACCTTTTGGGAACGGCATACATGGAAGCGAAAGACTTGCATAAGGCCATTGAGTCTTACGAAAAAGCTGTAGGGTTAGATAAGAATTATTATATGAGTTATGCTAGGCTAGGTTGGGCTTATAAAGAAGTGGGCATGAAAGATAAGGCAAAAGAAAATTTTAAAAAAGCAATCCTAATATTAAACGAGCAAATCAAAGAAATCAAGGCTACGATAGAGACCTTCGATGGTTTTGAAAGAGAGAATTTTGAAAAATCGATTGCGTTGAGATTTACAGAGGCTTGGAAAAGAGGATGTGAGAGAGGTTTGGCAGAACTGAAGTAAAGGGGCAAGAAGTAATTTAAATGATATGGGTCATATCAAAAGAATGATTGTTGGAAACAATATAGGAAGGGAAAGAAGAGATAGGGGGGGGATGATGCGGAAACTAAATATAGGAATCTTTATTGTATTAGCTATTATTATAGTTTTGTTTGGCACAAGAAGTGTCTGGAGAGCATATTATAACCAATCACTTCATAAAACAGAGCTAATTCTACCGAATGCTGCAGGAGATAAAGATTCTATAGAATTTTCTCTTCCCAGAGGTAAGTATATTATTAAAGCTGAAATTGATGGAGAGTTGTTAAATAAAGATTTACCTCGTAGAATTAGGTATAAAGTTGCTTCGTCTAAGCAGGGTCTCATAATAGAACACGAAGCTAAGATTAATTTTAGTAATAGGGTTCGTCAGGTATGGTTAAAATCGTTTGAAATTAAAGATAAAATATGCCAAGGTATATTTTCTGTCGAAATGATTAAACCAGGTAAACCGCTAGACAAGGGGAAGATATTTATTATAAGGGAGATATTATTTAGGACTGTAGAATAGTCTCAACCTAGCGGATTCAAAGTAAAGGAGCAGTTTAAATAAGGAGGAATGATGGAGAAGAAAAGGTTGGTTGGATTGATGATTATTCTTGCTATCATTGGTGTAATTGCAGGGTATTTTAGATTGGGCGGTAAGATTGCAGAGAAAATAAATAATATTTTTATGCTAATGGCTGGAATTTATTTTGTTAATTTAGGCATAAAGCTTGATAAAGAATCACCAGATAAAACAATTCGAGTCTTTAAACCTGTGAAAATAGGTAAATTTTTGAAGTACGGTGGAGTAACTATCTTCATTCTTAGTTTTATACTTCTTATTGTCGGGTAGTTTCACCCACCCTAGCGTAAAGGAGCAGTTTAAATAATGGGCGCATATCAGTTTGTGCCCAAACTGTGCCCATCCAACATCAAAACATCTGCATACAAACGTCACTAAATGTAAACAATCGCACAGTAAAAATTCTTGCTAATAAAGGGCTTTCTTGATAATATGTTGATAAATAAGGAGTATTGAATTTACATCTAAAGGAATCCTCTCCCCTCCGCATCCATTTTCCCTATTATAGAACTTTATAGCAGGGGGTTTTATCTTTTTGAAATCTTGACATATAGATAGAAGTATGTTATTATTAGCATATGCTAATAATACAAAGGGGGCCATATGCCAAGACCGTGTAGGCCGAGAAAAGTGTGTTGTAGACCTGACTCTAATTATTTTAAGCCGAAAGGCATTCCGACTGACGCATTGAGGGAAGTGAATCTTACGATGGATGAACTTGAGGCAGTACGCCTTGCTGATTTAGAAGATAAGTATCAAGAGGATAGTGCTAGAAAAATGAATGTTTCAAGACAGACCTTTGGGAATATAATTTCTTCTGCACATAAGAAAATAGCAGATGCATTAGTTAATGGCAAAGCATTAAAAATAGAAGGAGGTGTAGTGAAAATGGTGGAGAGACATTTTGTTTGTTATGATTGCAAGAATGAGTGGAGTTTGCCATATGGTTCGGGTAGGCCTAATGGGTGCCTAAAATGTAAGAGTACAAATATCCATAGAGCCTCAGAAAGTAAAGGTTGGGTAAGAGCAGGTAGAGGTGTGGGGCGTGGCAGAGGTATATGCGGGAGGATAGTCTGATGAAAATATGCATGCCAATAGAAACCAATGAAGGTCTAAAATCAAAAGTATTTGATCATTTTGGCAGCGCAGCACATTTTCTTATTTATGATACTGAAGCTAAGAATTTTGAGATTATAGATAATAGCGATAAGAATCATATGCACGGGATGTGTCACCCTTTGAAAGTATTAGAGAACCAAACTATTAATGCTGTTGTTTGCAGAGGAATGGGGGCACGAGCTGTTCAAAAACTCAACGAAAGCGGAATCAGGGCCTATAGGGTGAGCGCTAAGGTTGGCCATGAGATAATTGAGAGTTATGAACAAGGCAAATTAGAAGAAATCACCGTGGACAACGCTTGCGTAGATCATGGTTGCCATTAAAAGGAGGTTTCTATGGGAAAGATAGGGGTCATTATTTCATCCGATGATCCAGAAACTTGCTGGAATGCTTTACGCTATGCCAGATTTTGTTTAAAATATGGCGACGAAGTTAAGGTTTTCTTTATGGGCAAAGGGGTAGAATACCAAAAGATTGGCACCAAGAAGTTCGATACGATTAAACAGGTAGAAGAGCTTATGCAATCGGGTGGTAAAATCTATGCTTGTGGAACATGTATTAAGTCCAGGGAGCAAGAAGTGTCTGAAATGTGCCCTATTTCCACGATGAATGATATGTATGATATTATAAAGGAAAGCGACAAGGTTGTTACATTCTAAACGACTACAACTAATGCTATTAATGGTAATTTATGAATAAGGTGGCTGATAGCTATGAGTACTACCTAGAGAGAATCAAGCTGTACAAGAGCTTTGGCTATGACATAGAGGAAGAGAGAGAGTTTATTTTTAACAAAGCAAAACCGATTAACGGAAGGATTCTGGAGGTAGGGACTGGTAAGGGATATTTTACTATTCAGCTTGCTAAAAAAGGTTGTCGCCTAACAAGCATTGATATTTCAGAAGAGGAGCAGAATTATGCAATGTCTAACATAAAGTACCTGGATATTGAAAATTCTGTCGATTTTAAAATAGAGAATGCCGAGAACTTAAGCTTTAAAGATGGTGCTTTCGACACAATTTTTTCTATTAACACGTTACATCATTTGTCTTGCTTGGAAAAAATTGTAGACGAAATGACAAGAGTTCTTTCAGAAAATGGTAAGATTGTCTTAAGCGATTTCACTGAAGAAGGTTTTAAGCTTATCGAAAGAATTCACAAAAGTGAAGGAAGAGAGCATGTGTTTCCGAAAGATAAGCTAGGTGTCGCAGTAGCTTACCTCACAATCAAGGGTTTTGAGGTCGGCATACATAAATCTGATTATCAGAAAATAGCAATAGCTTACCACTAAACTTACATTACAAAATACTTCCTTTTAGAGAGGATGGCAAAGTGTGTGCTTAAACTGTGTCCGCCCAATTCCAAAACATTCTCATTCATGTGTCACTAAATCTAAAAAATGTACAGCTAAAATTATGGCGCATAAAAAGCTTTTGGTATTGTATGTTGATAAATAAGGAGTATTGAATTTACACTTAAAGGATTCCTCTATTTTCCGTCGACAATCAGATTTCCGGTAGCTGCTATTTTTTAGCGGTTAAGCTTGGTCCAACCGATTTTAGCCTTTAAAACCAGTACATATTATATATATAGTAATATATAGTTTTATTGTAGATTTTTTCTATTAGAATGGTATAATTGTTTGGTTATATTGGCAGCTTTAGGGCTTGATTTTAAAGGGAGAAAGCAGTGAAGAAGAAGCTAAAAAATATCGCTTCTCGTTTTAAGAATAAGAAAATCCTTGTAGTTGGAGACTTGATTCTTGATCATCATATTTTTGGAAGCGTTGACCGGGTTTCTCCAGAGGCTCCAGTTCCAGTAGTCTGGGCTAATCGGGAGAATTTCGTTCCCGGAGGGGCTGCTAATGTAGGCCTTAACCTTAGCGCTATGGGGGCAAAGGTGAGTCTTTGCGGAGTTACTGGCAGGGATCATTTCGGTAAAACTTTATTTTCTCTTATTGGTAAGTGCGGTATCTCTACCGATTTGATTGTTAGAGATAATAAGAGACCGACTACCTTAAAGACTAGAATAATTGCTCACCATCAACAAGTGGTAAGAGTTGATTGGGAATCATTAGAATTTCTTTCGGCAAATACAAATAAGCTGGTTCTTAATAAAATTAAGAAGAACCTCGATGATTTTGATGCTGTAATTGTCGAAGATTACGGTAAAGGGGTAATAAATCCTCTATTGCTTGAGGAGTTAGTAAACTTGTGCCGTAAGAAGAAGAAGGTAATTACTGTTGACCCCAAAGAGGAACACTTTGATTACTATGAAAATGTAACTGCTCTTACCCCTAATTTGAAGGAAGCCCAGGCTACAGCCGGAATCAAGATACGAAATAAGAAACAGCTATTTTTCTTAGGCAAGATAATCATGAAGAAGTTGAACCCTAAGGCGCTTTTAATCACCTTAGGTGAAGATGGAATGATGTTGTTTTCCGGCAATGACCATTATCATATTCCCACAGCAGCCTTGGAGGTTTTTGATGTCAGCGGAGCCGGAGATACAGTAATTTCTGCTTTTACTTTAGCTCTGACTGCCGGAGCCTCTTATAGAGAAGCGGCAATGATTGCGAATTTTGCTGCTGGAATTGTAGTCGGTAAGTTAGGAGCAGCAACTGTAAATAGAAAAGAGCTCAATAAGGCAATTGATGGAAACTAAGTTTAATGTAATTGGTGTAATACCGGCACGGTATGAATCAACTAGGCTCAGCCATAAGCTTCTGCGTACGATTCGTGGCAAGAGCTTGTTGCAATGGACTTGGGAGAATGCATCTGCCACTCATAGTCTAGACAGGCTAATTATTGCTTGTGACCACCTTGAAATAAAGAAGGAAGCCGAAAAGTTCGGGGCTGAGGTTATCTTAACATCTCTTGAGCATTCTTCAGGTACAGATAGAATAGCTGAAGCCGTAAGAGACATTAATGTTAAAGTTGTTATAAATATCCAGGCTGATGAGCCGCTTATCCATCATTCAGTAATTGATAGGTTGGCTCAGGAAATGCTCTCGAATGAGGAGTTAGTTATGGCTACAGCTAAGAAGAGGATCGATGAAGAGAGTGAGATAAATAATCCTAATGTTGTCAAGGTTGTAACTACCCGGGAAGATGATGCGCTTTATTTTTCTCGTTTTCCAATTCCCTTTCATCGAGACGAAAGCAGCCCACGCCTATACTATAAGCACTTAGGAATTTATGCCTATACCAAGGATTTTCTTTATACTTTTAAGAATCTTCCCGAATCCTCATTAGAAGGATCAGAAAAATTAGAACAACTAAGGGCCTTAGAGGCTGGTTACAAGATAAAAGTTTTTGAAACCCAATTTGATTCTTGTGGTGTTGATACCGAAGAGGATTTCTATAAGGCTGAGAGGCTTTTAGTTCAGAGAGACAATACTTAGAAGAGTGAGGATTTAATATGCCTAAATCAGGAGAAGAGTTGATTTTTATCGCTGGTCCTTGTGTGATTGAGAATAAGAGTCAAACAATGGATATTGCTTCTTATTTGAAGGATTTATTTTCAACTCTTCCTGTACGGTTTATCTTTAAGGCTAGTTTTGATAAGGCTAATCGCACTTCAATTAAATCTCCTCGAGGAGTAGGTCTAGCTAAGGGAATTAAGATATTGGGAGAGGTCAAGTCCAAGCTAGGAATTCCGATTTTAAGTGATATACATTGTGTTAGTCAGATAAAAGATGTTAGGGATGTTCTTGATATAATTCAAATACCGGCTTTTCTCTGTCGTCAAACCGATTTAATTTTGGAGGCGGCAAAGACTAAGAAGATGATAAATATTAAGAAAGGTCAATTTGTTTCTCCTGCCGATATTAAATATGTAGTTGATAAGGTCGAGGCAACAGGGAATAAAAAGATTATTATTACCGAGAGAGGGAGTTGCTTTGGTTATAATAGTCTAGTTGTTGACTTTCGTTCTTTTTTAATTATGAAAAAATGTGGATACCCAGTAATTTATGATGTTACTCATTCCCTGCAAAGTCCTTCAGCAAAGGGAGGGGTCTCAGGAGGAGATAGAGAGTTTGCTCCAGCTTTAGCGAGAGCGGCAGTAGCTTGCGGTGTAGATGGCTTGTTTATGGAGGTGCATCCGAAGCCTTCTCAGGCTTTATCAGATGCTTATACTTCTTTACCCTTGGCTAAGCTTAAAGGTTTGGTTAAGAGTATTCTAAAGATAAGAGAGGCAGTAAATGAAAAAGATTAACAAAAAAGAGATCGTGAGATGGGCAAAAGAGGTGCTTAAGACAGAGAAAAAAGGCATTGATGATCTAGGCCGTAATCTAAATAAGAGCTTTTTAAAGGTAATTGATACGATTTCTCGTTGTAAGGGTAGAGTTGTGGTAACTGGCATGGGCAAGGCCGGAATCATCGGCCAGAAGTTTTCAGCTACTCTCTCTTCTACCGGTTCTTCATCGTTTTGGCTTCATGCTGCTGAGGCAGTCCATGGGGATTTAGGTAGTGTACGTGAAGACGATGTAGTGGTAGTTCTTTCTTATAGCGGGGAGACTGACGAGATAAAGAATTTGATTCCATTCATAAAGAAGATTGGAGCAAAAATAATTGCCATTACCGGAAACATCAAGTCTAATCTTGCTTGTTATTCTGACAGCGTAGTTAACGTTAAGGTAGATAAGGAGGCCTGTGCCCTAGGTTTAGCTCCGACTACTTCTACTACGGCAATGTTAGCAATATGTGATGCGATATCAGTAGTTTTGCAGAAGATAAAGGGTTTTAAAGAGAAGGATTTTGCTTTTTTCCATCCCCGGGGTTCTTTAGGGCGGAGGTTACTGCTTAAGGTTAAGGATATTATGCGTAAGGGGAAATTTAATCCTATTGTTAGCGAGAATGCCTTGGTTAAAGAGGTTATTTTAAAAATAACAACTGCTCATGCCGGAGCAGCAACTGTTGTTAATAAGAGTAAGAAATTGACCGGGATATTTACCGATGGAGATCTACGCCGAAATTTAGAAAAACATCCGCATCTTTTGAAGGAAAAAGTCAAGATGGTCATGACTAAGAGTCCAATAGTAGTTTGTGATGATGACTTAGCTTCAGAGGCTTTAAAGATTTTGGAGAGAAAGAAGATTGATGAAGTTCCAGTAGTGGATAAGAACTATCGTCCTGCCGGGATGCTAGATATCCAGGATTTGATTGCTGCTGGAATAATATAATGAAACTCGAACTTGTAAAGTTCGTTAGCTGAATTATGAACAAAAAGATTAAAGACCTATTTAAGAAGGTAAAGCTGCTCATTTTAGATGTTGACGGCGTCTTAACCCGCGGGGAAATAATTTACGACAGTCAGGGCAGGGATTTTAAGATTTTCAACGTTAAAGATGGATTGGGAGTATATCTTCTTAGCAAGATGGGAATTAAGACGATTTTGCTCTCAGCTCATAATTCTCCGGTGCTTAAAAGAAGAGCCCGGGATATGCGGGTGGTTGAGGTAATCGGCGGAATTCTACCCAAGGAGAGCGTTCTGGGAAAGATTAAGAAAAAATATAAGGTTAAAGAAGGTGAAATCTGTTTTATTGGCGATGATTGGATAGATCTAGGCGTAATTGAGAAGGTCGGAGTATCGGTGGCAGTACCTGATGCACCTTTAGCAGTTAAGCGAGCAGCTAAGTATATTACTAAAAGAAAAGGTGGAGAAGGAGCAGTGAGAGAGGTAGCAGACCTAATTTTTAAAGCTCAAAATTTAGAGAAGAATATCTATGGAATTGTTAGAAATCCTCGTTAAGCAGTTGACTTTAAGGTGTAATTTGATATATTAGTATGTTTTTAAGAAGCCTAACTTTAATTACCATTCTTTTGTCGTCTGTATCTATAAATATTCGGGCTTACCCGCAAGAGAGAATTAAGGATTTTTATCTTTCTAACTTTAAAGATGATGGCACCCGAGATTGGGAGGTAAAGGGGGAGTCCGCTATTATGCATGATAATTATGTAGATATCGACGATATGGAAGCAAATTACTACGCAAAGGATGACACTATTCTAGTTACTTCTGATGAAGCAAGATTGAATAAAGAGAATATGAATGTATATCTTAAAGATAGCGTCCATATAGAGAATGAAGAGGGAGCAACCTTAGAGACTGATTCTTTGAATTGGAAGAGAGAGTCGAATCAGGTCGAGACCGATGATTGGGTAAAGACTACCAGGGATTCAATGGAAATAGAGGCATCCGGATTTTCAGCTGATACTCAACTCAAAACCGCTGCTTTTAAGAAGGATGTGAAAGTAACACTTCCCGATAAAGAGAGTAAGGAAGCTACCACAGCAGTTTGCAGCGGTCCTTTAGAGATTGAGTACAACGAGGGAAAAGCAATCTTTAATGAGAATGTGGTGGTTACCCATCCTCAAGGTAAGCTATATTCAGATAAGGCCACTTTATTTTTCGATACCGAGAATAAAGAAATAATAAAAATTGTTTCTGAAGGTAATGTTAGAATAGTACGCGGCAGTAACGTTACTTTTTCTCAAAAGGCAACTTATTTAAACAAAGAGCAAAGAATAGTTCTTGAAGGCCGACCAAGAATAGTTTATTATCCTGATAGTGAGGAAGATTTAGATCTTTTTAAGTAATGCGGCTTTTAGAAGTTAATAATTTAACCAAATCCTATGGCAATAAGACAGTGGTAAAGGGTGTGTCTTTGTCAGTGAAGAGGGGTGAGGTTGTAGGTTTGCTTGGGCCTAACGGAGCAGGCAAGACCACTACTTTCTATATGGTGGTGGGAATTATTTCTCCCGATGATGGCCAAATATCGTTTGATAATCGTAATATTACCTATACGCCTATTCACGTACGTGCCAAGTTCGGTATTGGCTATCTTTCTCAGGAGCCCTCGGTTTTTAGAAAACTTAGCGTAGAGGAGAACATTATGGCAATTTTAGAGACTTTACCTTTGCAGCGTGTGGAACGCCTAAGACGTCTTGATGGATTGCTAGAAGAGTTGAAGATATCGCATTTGCGAAAGAGCAAGGCTTACACCTTAAGTGGTGGGGAGACCCGACGCTTAGAGATTACCCGAGCTTTAGTGACTAACCCTTCTTTTCTTCTTTTGGATGAACCTTTTTCGGGAATTGATCCTATAGTAGTTGGCGAAGCCAAAGAGATAATTTCTGATTTGAGTAATAAGGGGATGGGTATTTTAGTAACTGACCATAATGTGCGAGAGACCCTTTCGATAACTGATAGAGCTTATTTGATTTCTGAAGGAAAAATTTTGGTTTCAGGAACATCGGATGAGTTAATTAATAACAATGAAGCCAAGGAGATATATTTAGGGAAAGATTTCAAGATGTGAATTTTTAACAAAGTTTAGAATTTAAGTAAAGGAGAAACGATTAGGATGCGAATAGAAGTAAAAAAGTTAGATAAGTTAAAACGAACGATTAAAGTAGAGGTTGAGGGAGAAGAGTTTTTAAAGGAAAAGAATGAAGTTTATAGCAAGAAATCTAAGGACCTTAAGGTTCCCGGATTTAGGCCTGGAAGCGCGTCTTTAGATATCCTCGAGAGGCACCACAGTAAGTTTCTAAAGGAAGAGTTACTAAAGGAATCCTTGCCAGTTTTTTATCGCAAGGCCCTGGAAGATAAAAAAATATTACCGGCCGGTATGCCTCATGTTTATGATATTAAACTTACCTCTGACGCTTTGTCTTTTTCTGCGGATTTTGAAGCCAGGCCTGAAGTAGAGGCAAAAGAGAATTCCTACAAAGGCATAAAGATTACGGATAAAAATTGCGAAGTAAAGGAAATTGAAATCGAAAAAGTGTTAACTAATTTGAAAGAAGGGATTAAGAAAGTAATTAATAAAGACTTAGCTGATGGCGATTTGGCTAAATGGGCTTCTTATCCTGACGTTAAGTCCTTAAAAGAGGCAATAAGAGCTCAGCTTTTTATCGAGAAATCAAGAGAGCGCCGAGGTAAAGTCGATAGTCAAGTCCGCACTCATCTGCTTAAAGCATTTAAGGTGGATTTGCCCAAGGATGAAGTCGCCCGGCACCATCAGGAGCTAATAGATAAAGAAATTTATAATTTGCAGCGTCGAGGCGTTCCTCAGGAAGATATTGATAAGTATAAGAAGGATTTAGGAGAGAAACTGAAATCAGCGGCTGAGGAAGATCTGAAATTATTCTATATTTTAGAAGCAATTGCCAGGAATGAGGGGATAAAAGTAAACGATAACCTAGGTGATGTTATCATAGGGTTTGTTTTAAGCCACGCAATATACAGTTAAAAGTAAACTAGGCAAATCGACAAACTAAATAAACTAAGGAAAGGAGGTAAGAGATGAAAAACCAAATGTATGTTCCTATGGTTATTGAGCAAACTGGAAGAGTAGAACGGGCTTATGATATATACTCACGACTGCTTAAAGATAGAATTATTTTTATCGGCACACCAGTAGATGATAACATTGCTAACGTGGTGATTGCTCAGCTGTTATTTTTGCAGATGGAGGATGTAAGCAAGGATATCAATCTTTATATAAATACCCCCGGAGGCGCTATTACTGCTGGTTTGGCGATATATGATACGATGCAATTTATAAAGTGTGATGTTGCAACCTATTGTGTAGGCCAAGCTGCTTCTTTGGGAGCCTTACTTCTTTGCGCCGGTACTAAAGGCAAGAGATTCGCTCTTCCAAATTCCCGGATTATGATTCATCAGCCTTGGGGTGGAGTCCAGGGCTCAGCAGAGGATATTTCGATACAGACAAAAGAGATCTTGAGGCTTCGGACTAAAGTAAACGAAATTCTTTCTTCACATACTGGCAAGTCCCTCAATAAGATAAAGGAAGATACTGATAGAGATTTTTTCATGAGTGCTTCGGAAGCAAAAGAGTATGGGATATTGGACGAAGTACTCATTAACGCTAAACGTAAGAATAACAAAAAATAATTATTAACTTAAGATTCATTTAGTAGGAGTAGAGCAATGAAACGCAGATTTTTAATGACCCCCGGTCCCTCACCAGTTCCTTCTTTTGTGAGAGAGAGCTTGTCACAGGAGATAATGCATCATCGTACCAGTGAATTTAAAGAGATCCTAAAGGAGGCTCATGCTGGATTAAAGAGTGTTTTTTGTACTGAAAATCCAGTGCTGATTCTTTCTTCTTCAGGAACTGGCGCTATGGAGGCTGCTGTAAGCAACTTGTTCTCCAAAGGGGATAAGGTATTAGCTATTGGTGGGGGAAAATTCGGCCAAAGGTGGGCAGAAATAGCCAAAGCTCTTACCCTAGATGTGGTCGAGATGAATGTAGAATGGGGAAGCGCGCCAGGTCCAGATGAGTTAACTAAAATTTTAGACGAGAATAAAAATATTAAAGGGGTACTCACTACTCTCTGTGAAACTTCTACAGCTACTGTTTTTGATATTGAGAAAATTGCTAAGATTACGAGTGAGAAAGATATACTCTTGGTAGTTGATGCTATTAGCGGTTTAGGCCAGGATGTTTTACTTACTGATCAGTGGGGAGTTGACGTGGTTGTTAGCGGTTCACAAAAGGGTTTCATGCTCCCTCCGGGCTTAAGCTTTATAAGTTTAAACAAAAAAGCCCAAAGCGCGATGGAAACTTCCAATCTACCTAAATACTATTTCGATTTAAACAAAGCCTTAAAGAGCCATGCTAAGGATGATACACCTTATACTTCAGCCGTATCTCTCATTGTGGGCTTAAAGACTGCAATTGACGCAATCAATAAAGAGGGTATAGAGATAAGGTGGAAGAAGTTTTCTAAGATGGCTGTGGCAGCAAGAGAGGCGGCTAAAGCTTTAGGGCTAAAATTATTCTCTCAATGGCCCTCTGATTCAGTTACAGCTATTGTTTCTCCTGAAAATATTAAATCTTCAGATATTGTTAAGACTTTAAGGGGCGAATATGGTTTGAGTATAGCTGGTGGTCAAGCTGACCTTAAAGATAAGATTTTTAGAATTGCCCATATGGGTTGGATAAATGAAAAGGATTTAATTGAATGTTTTTCACTCCTTGAGAAGGCATTAGCAAAATTAGGCTATGAGTTTAAGCAAGGAGCTTCAGTATCACGATTAGAGGAGGTTCTTTATGGATAAGATTATTGTATCTGATAAATTATCACCAGAAGGCGTAAAGATATTAGAGGATGCCGGCTTTAAGGTAGATTGTAAGTATAAGTTAAGTCCCGATGAGCTCAAAGAGATCATTGGTGATTATCAGGGCATTGTAATAAGGAGCGGCACAAAACTTACCAGTGATGTTATTGAAAAGGGAGATAGTTTAAAAGCTATTGGCCGAGCCGGAGTTGGTTTGGACAATGTTGATATAGAAGCCGCGACCAAAAAAGGAATAATTGTTATGAATGCTCCCGGAGGCAACACTATCTCTACCTGTGAGCAGACTTTTGCCCTTATGCTGGCTGTTGCTAGAAATATTCCTTTTGCCCACATATCGCTTAAGGGGAAGAAGTGGGAGCGGTCTAAGTTTAAGGGGATTGAGCTCTATTCCAAGGTATTAGGTGTTGTTGGCTTAGGGCGCATCGGTAAAGAAGTGGTTAAGCGGGCAATCGCTTTTGGCATGGAAGTTTTAGTATGCGACCCTTTTATTTCCGAAGACGTGGCCGGGAAGACTGGAGTAAAACTAGCAAGCCTAAAAGAAATATGGAAGAAAGCAGATTTTATTACTGTCCACACTCCCCTTACCGAAGAGACTAAGGGTTTGATTTCTGACAAAGAATTTTCTCAGATGAAACCAAGTACTTTTGTGATTAATTGTGCTCGTGGTGGGATAGTGGATGAAGAGGCTTTATATAAGGCTCTAAGAGATAAAAGAATAGCCGGAGCAGCTTTAGATGTTTACTCAAAAGAGCCACCTCTTGAGTCTAAGCTTCTAGATTTAGAAAATCTTATTACTACCCCCCATCTGGGAGCTTCTACTGAAGAAGCTCAGGTGAATGTCGCCATAGAAGTCGCCCATTGCATAAAAGATGCTCTTTTGGGCAAGGCTATTAAAAATGCTGTCAATTATGCTCAGCTTGACCCCGAGACCTATAAGATTATTGAGCCCTACTTTAATTTGGCTGAGAAAATGGGTAAATTTATCTCTCAGCTTATTCGGGGTGGGGTAAAGGAGATCAAAATATCCTATCTAGGTGAAATATCAACTTACAAGGTAGACGTTCTTGGTGCGGCTTTTACCCGGGGATTTTTCTCTCAGCAGTTAGAAGAAGATGTTAATTACATAAATGCTTTAGAGGTTGCCAAGGCCAGAAGTATTAAGGTGGAGCAGGTAAAGGTAAGTGAGGAAGAGGAGTATACTAATAGCATAAGAGTAAAGGTTACTTCTGATAAGGAGGAGCGTCTATTAGAGGGAACGCTTTTCTCTAACAAAGAAGCTCGCTTTGTTAAAATGGATGATGTTTACATTGAAATTGCACCTTCTGAGCGGATGCTAGTCATAAGTAATCAGGACAAGCCAGGAGTTATCGGTTTTCTAGGTACAACTTTAGGGTCTAACAATATCAATATAGCCGGTATGAGCTTGGGTAAGCGTAGTCGCAAAAAAGAAGCTCTGACCATTCTCAACTTAGATAATCCTGTAGATGAAAGGGTAGTAAATCAGATTAAATCTAATCCAAATATAGTTTCCTTGAAAGTAGTAAAGCTATAGGAGATGTGGTAGTGTATTTTAAGAGTTTAGCTAAGAGGGGGATTTCCGGGCTATCTTTAGTTATTTTCGCCTTTCTTTTCTCCTTATCTTTTACTTACGCGGATGAGCCGGTTTCTCCTTGTAAAGGATGTAAAGCTGATCACGCTCCCGGGGAAGCCAAAGAGATAGAAGCACTTATTATTACAGACAAGAATTGTTCTTTTTGTTCTACCCAAATGCCGCAAGGATTTCTGAAGAGTAAATTTCCGGGAATTAAGTTTGAGACTATTGATTACAAGAAGAGGCAGGCAAAGAAACTCATTGCCCGGCATAAGATCCGGACCTTGCCATGTTTTCTTATTAGCCCATTGATTAAGGAAGAAAAAAACTTTCAAAAACTTAGCGTTCTTTTTGAAGAAGAAAAAGCAAAAAAAATTCTGTTAAGAAAAGAAGTATCTGGTATATACCGGTTTCTTGAGAGAAAAGAGATTAAAGGTAAACTTGATTTATTTTTGGATTTTTACGAAAAAGGCGCCAGCGAGACCTTAGATGCTTTAATAAGTTTCTCAAGAGAAGATGAAATCGACTTTGATCTTCATTTTGTTGTTTCTCAGAACAAAAAGATCGGTTATCCTAAAGAAGAAGTGCGGGTGGCTTTAGCCATAAGGGAGCTTTACCCAAAGGAATCCAATAATTATCTTTACCGGCGCATAAAGGACATAGAAAACAGTTCTTGGATAGATACAGCCGAGAAGGAAGGTTTGAGCTATAAAAAAGTAAGAGACTTGATGACATCTCCGGAGATGGATAAACTAACTAGCAGGAATAAGCAGCTGGCAGAGGAACTAATGGTCGGAAGTGGAAATGCTATTTTAGTGAAGAATAATCGTATATTTACGGTAGTTAATATTGATAAAGAAGAATTAAGGAGTTTTTTCAAAGGAGGAAGATAATGGCTAAGATTTATATAGTTGATGTTACTAACCGCGATGGTGTGCAAACATCCCGGATATGCTTGTCAAAATTACAGAAGACAATGATTAACCTCTATCTTGATCAGATGGGAATATTTCAGAGCGAGTATGGGTTTCCGATGACTGGCCATGAGAGTAACTACCTCAAGGCCAATTTAGAATTAGTCCGCAAAGGAACGATAAAGGACTTACGGCTTTCCGGTTGGATACGGGCAATAAAAGGGGATGTTGAGAGTGCTTTTAAGAATATTCCCGGGATAAAGTATTTGAACCTTTCAATTTCAACCTCTGATCAGATGATTGAGCATAAATTCCAAGGCCGTCTCGACCACAAAGGAGTTATAAAGAATATGACCGAGGCGGTAAAACTAGCCAGGAAGTTAGGCGCAAAGGCAATAGGGGTTAATGCTGAAGATGCTTCACGTTCCCGTATCGAATATTTGATTGAATTTGTCAAGGCGGCAAAGGAAGCCGGAGCGGATAGATTTAGATATTGCGATACCTTAGGCTTTGACACTCCCTTTTCTATCTACGAGCGGCTGGATACTATTTTAAGAAAGGTAAAATTACCGGCAGAAATTCACTGTCATAATGATTTAGGTCTTGTGGTCGCTAATTCTATTGCCGGAGCGAGGGCAGCAGTGGATAATGGGGTCGATGCTTATATCAATACCTGTGTGAATGGAGTGGGTGAACGTGCCGGGAACGCTGATTTAGTTAGTGTTATCTTGGCAATTAAGTATGGCAGCGGTATGCAGAAATATAAACTTGATTCCAAGGTAAACTTGAAGAAAGCCTGGAGAATAGGTAGATATGCTTCTTATGCTTTCGGTATACCTATACCTATAAATCACCCTGGTGTCGGTGCAAATGCTTTTGCTCATGAGTCAGGAATCCATGCTGACGGCGCCCTAAAGGATAGAAGAAACTATGAGTTATATAACTATGAAGCCTTGGGTCGCGGTGAACCCGAAGTTGTTGATACTGGCAGAAAGATTACTATAGGCGAGTATTCCGGGATAAAAGGTTTTCGCAATGTTTATGATCGTTTGGCAATAAAATTCAAAGACGACAAAGAGGCCCGCAAAATTTTAGAGCTAGCTCGCTATGCTAATGTTCATAACCAAAAGCCATTAGTTGAGGATGAGTTAAAATTCCTAGCTCAGCACCCCGATATTGCAAAGAAGATCTTTGCTGTGTAAGCCTAAGTCTAAGGAGTCAAAGTAAGGGTTTAGGAAGGTAATTGGAGAAGCTATGAATACAATACTGATAGGATTGCAATGGGGAGATGAAGGCAAGGGGAAGGTAATCGATTATCTTTGCCGTAGTAGCGACGTGGTTGTCCGTTTCCAGGGCGGAAATAATGCCGGCCATACCGTAGTCATAAAGGGCGAGAAGTTTGTTTTTCACCTTATTCCTTCCGGTCTCCTAAGGAAGGGGAAGGTTTGCGCAATTGGTAATGGCGTGGTGGTTGACCCTAATGTTTTGATAGAGGAAATAGACTCTCTTAAGGCTAAAGGGATAGATATTTCTCCGAGCAATCTAAAGATTTCTCCTTTGTGCCATATAATTATGCCTTACCATCGGATAATGGATGCTTTAAGAGAGAAGGGGCGTATTCAGAAGATTGGTACGACTAAAAGAGGAATCGGTCCTTGTTACATGGACAAGGTTTCACGTTGCGGAATAAGAATGATTGATTTTATTAACCCAAAAGTTTTCTCTTTGAAGCTTAAAGATAATTTGGGAGAGAAGAATCCTGTTTTTAAGAAGGTTTATGGGGTTAATGGTTTTTCTTTTGGACAGATATATGAGGAGTATAGTGTTTTAGCTAAAAAATTGAAGCCCTATGTTTGTGATTTAGTAGATTACTTTTATAAGCAGAGAAAAAAAAGGTTCTTATTTGAAGGGGCTCAAGGTACCTTCCTAGATGTGGATTTTGGTACCTACCCTTTTGTGACTTCATCATCAGTGGTTTCCTCCAACGCCCTTTTGGGTTCAGGCCTTTCCTTTGTGCCTGTTAATAAGGTTTTAGGAATAGCTAAAGCTTATACTACTCGAGTTGGTGAAGGGCCGTTTCCCACAGAGCTAGAAGGGAAATTCTTAAATTATTTCCGTAATAAAGGAGTAGAGTTTGGTGCAACAACTGGCCGTCCCCGTAGATGTGGTTGGTTGGATTTAGTGTTGCTGAAGAGATCAGTAATTCTTAATAAAGTAACTGATTTAGTTATTACCAAGCTGGATGTCCTAGATGGTTTAGAGAAGATAAAGGTTTGCATTGGCTACAAGCATAAAGGCAAAACTTTGAAGAATTTTCCTTACAACTTAGAAGGTGTCCAGCCTATTTATAAAGAATTTAAAGGGTGGAAGGATTGTATCAATGGGGTGAGGAAATTTTCTAGCTTACCGCTTACAGCCAGAAATTATGTACGTTTTATTGAGGACTTCTTAGGGGTAGGAGTAACATTCATCTCGGTAGGTGAAAGAAGAGAAGCAATCTTTAAGAAGTAGTTTGCACTATCCCTAAAGGGAAGTGTTCATCAAAGGAGTAAATTTATGGATTCAGTTATATTTGTCTTTGCCGGAGCGTTCCTGGCATTAAGTTTTTGTGGATTTTTAATCCGTTGGATATTCAAACAACCCCAAGGCAGCGAGAAAATGCAGGCCGTATCCCGCTATATTTTTGAAGGATCAAGGGGGTATTTGAAGCAGCAGTACAAAGTTGTTTCAATATTCTTTTTAATTGTTTTTTGTATCCTTTTACTCATGGCTTTTAAAGGATTTTTAGTTATGTTTGTCCCTTTTGCTTTTATTACCGGGGGTCTTTTCTCCGGGTTTTGCGGATGGATAGGAATGTATGTGGCTACCAAGTCAAATTCCCGCACTGCTTTTGCTGCCAAGCAGAGTTTGAATAAGGGCTTGCGAGTCGCATTTAGCGGTGGAACAGTCATGGGGCTTATGGTTGTAGGCCTGGGGCTTTTAGAGATGGCTACGTGGTTTGTTATTCTAAAGTGGTACTATACTGTTAATCCCTTACCGGTCGGTAGTGATTTATTAACTGCTATAACATCTACAATGCTTTGCTTTGGGATGGGAGCATCTAGCTATGCTCTTTTTGCTCGCTTAGGTGGAGGGATTTACACTAAGGCTGCTGATGTTGGTGCTGATTTGGTTGGTAAGGTTGAAGCTGGGATGCCCGAAGATGATCCTAGAAACCCAGCAGCTATCGCTGATTTAGTTGGCGATAATGTTGGTGATGTTGCTGGAATGGGGGCAGATTTATATGAGTCTTATGTTGATGCTATTGTAGCGACAATGGCTTTAGCTGCTGCAGCTGGCTTAGGCCTGAAAGGTGTAATTACTCCTATGCTTATGGCTGCATGTGGAGTTGTAGCATCTTTAGTTGGGTATTTCTTTGTTAGGACCAAGGAAGGCGCTACTCAAAAGGGATTACTTAGGGCTTTGCGAAAAGGAGTTTGGACAGCTTCAGGGTTAGTTGTTGTTTTTTCTTTTATAGTTGTTTGGAATGTATTAGGTAAAGAATATCTAGGCGTTTTTGGGTCGGTAGTAATAGGGCTTATTGCTGGTGTATTAATAGGTCAGTTTACAGAATTTTTTACTTCTGCTGGATACAAACCGACCAGAAACCTAGCTGAAACTTCTAAAAGCGGAACGGCAATAATGGTTATTGAGGGTATCGCCCTAGGCATGCTTTCGCCAATTGGAGCAGTGCTTACGGTTGGTGGTGCAATTTTAGCAAGTTTTGCTATAAGTGGAGGGTTTAACAGTTTTGGTATGGGGCTTTATGGTGTGGGCATTTCAGCTGTAGGAATGCTTTCCACATTGGGTATAACTCTAGCCACTGATGCTTATGGTCCGATTGCTGATAATGCTGGAGGCATAGCTGAAATGTCTGAGTTAGAACCAGAAGTAAGGAAAAGAACTGATCAGCTTGATTCCTTAGGTAATACCACAGCAGCTACTGGTAAGGGTTTTGCTATAGGTTCAGCAGCCCTAACAGCATTAGCGTTGATAGTTGCTTACAAGGATCATATCATGCATGAAGCAATTAGGTTGGGTAAGGTAGTAAACATGGATTTAAGTTTGCTTAACCCTAATGTTCTTATTGGTATTTTTATTGGTGCTATGATGCCTTTTGTTTTTTGTTCTTTGTCTTTAAAAGCAGTAGGCAGAACTGCTGGAGCAATTATTGAAGAGGTGCGTAGACAATTTAATCAAATAAAAGGATTGTTGGAAGGTACGGCTAAGGCTGATTATGCAAAGTGCGTTACCTTGACTACAAAAGCTGCTCAAAAAGAAATGGTTATTCCTTCTCTCCTGGCAATTATTGTTCCAATTTTAACTGGTTTATTATTGGGAGTAAGAGGAGAGTTGGGTCTTCTTGTTGGAGCCTTGGCATCTGGTTTTGTTTTAGCAGTAATGATGGCAAATTCTGGCGGAGCCTGGGATAATGCTAAGAAATACATTGAAGAGGGGAGCTGTGGCGGAAAAGGCTCTAATGCCCATAAGGCTGCAGTCGCTAGTGATACTGTCGGTGATCCTTTTAAAGATACTGCTGGACCTTCTTTAAATATATTGATTAAGCTGATGGCAATGGTTTCGATAGTTTTTAGCGGCATGATTATCACCTTTAGCCTTTTTAAGTAATAATCTCACCCCAAAGATGGCAAGCGAAAAAATCAGCAAAGATTATCTTAAGTGCTTAGAAAAAAAAGAGAAAGAGTGGGAGAAACTTTGCATACGTTGCGGTGGATGTTGTGGTGCTTACGATGATCCTTGCTTGCACTTGAGGAAACGTAAAAATAATAAATTTTATTGTGAAATCTATTTCAATAGGTTAGGCACTAGAAAAAGTGTAGAAGGAGAAGAATTCAACTGCGTTCCAGTAAAGGAGATACTTAATACGCATTGGAAGAAGGATTATATTTGTGTTTATAAAAAGCTATCTAAATAAGGATGTAAAGGGTAAGCAATGATTATTCCGGCGTTACTTACTAGCAAAAGAGAAGAACTAATTCAAATGGTAGATATTTGCGGAGAATTCACTGACTACGTGCAGATAGATATTATGGATGGTGAATTCGTTCCTTCTCGTAGCGTTACGTTCCAAGATTTAGCTGGTTGGAAGTCTCCTATTCGGTGCGAGGCCCATCTTATGGTTTCTGATCCTTACCCATGGCTTGAGCTTTTTAAGGCCTTGGGTGCTGATAGAATAATTTATCACTTCGAGATCAAGAAAGACCATGAAAAAATAATCGCCAAAATTCGAGAAATGGGTATGGGGGTTGGTTTAGCCGTAAATCCTTCCACAGAAATTAATGATTTTCGGTATTTGGTCAAAGAGCTAGATACTGTTCTTTTTCTGTCTGTTAACCCGGGATTCTACGGTGCATCTTTTATACCTGGAGTTTTAGAGAAAGTAAGGAACTTTAAGAATGAGTATCCCCAGAAACAGGCGGGAATTGATGGCGGTATAAAACAGGATAATTTGCTTCAAGTGAAGGGAACCGGTCTAGACTATGTCTGTGTAGGCAGCGCAATCCTAAAGAGCAGTGATCCTGCTAAGAGTTTTGGGGAATTTGTGAAGTTATTCAATGGCTAAAAGCTTAAGGATTACCCTTCTCATTGCCTTAATTATTACCCCGATAATTTTTTATAAGACTTTAAATAGGAAAAACAGTCTTGGCCATAAAGTTTTATCCTTTTCTTCCAAGGAGCCGTCCTTTGAGCGGCCGAAGATAGCTTTAATCTTTGATGATTTAGGTGAGAGCTTAAGGGATTTAAGAGAAATTTACTCCCTAAATACACCACTTACAGTTTCAGTAATACCTAATCTAAAATTTTCAAAGAATATTGCCCACATAGCATCGCGTTGTGGTTTTTCTGTTCTTATCCATCTGCCGCTTGAGCCGGGGCGTAGTCAGCAATACCAAACAGATAAGTATAGATTCATTACTAGTGATTTAAGCAAGAGGGAGGTAATTTCTCTTCTGCGTCAATATCTTAATTCTATCCGGATAGCCATTGGGGTTAATAATCATATGGGCTCGCTTGCAACTGAGAACCAACAGTTGATGAAGATTGTGTTAAGTGAATTAAAAAGAAGAGGTTTGATCTTTGTTGATAGCCGGACATCTCCTAAGTCTATTGCCTATGAACAAGCCCATGAGATGGAATTGATTTCCGGATATAATAGGGGTTTCTTAGATGCTGTAGATAGCATCAAAGTGATGGGAGAGCGCATGGAAGAGCTAAAAGATTTGGCTCAGGAGAAGGGCAAGATTATTGTTATTGTTCATCCCAGAAAGAATACTCTTAAATTTCTTAGGGCCCAGTTGCCTCTTCTGCGAGAGAAAGTTGAGTTTATTACTATAAAAGATTATTTCCAGTTATAGCCGGTATTAGAATTTTATGGCTAAGAAAGTTTTGTTACATGCTTGTTGTGGGGTTTGTGCATATGCTTGCCTGGAGAGACTAGAGAAGGAAGGGTTTACACCTATGGTTTTCTTTTTTAATCCTAATATCCAGCCTGGAATCGAATACCAAAGGCGAAGAGATGCAGCTTCTATTGTGGCAGGGGCTCTGGATGTTCAGATGTTAGAAGGTGAGTATCGGCCGTCGGGTTGGTACAAAGACTTACAGCCTTATGGCCAAGAGCCAGAGGGCCGGCAGCGTTGTCGGTTGTGTTACCGGTTACGACTGGAGGAGTCGTTTAAAGTGTCAGTTAGCCAAGGTTGTGATTATTTTACTACTACCTTAAGCGTTAGTCCTTATAAAGTTAGTTCGGTTATTATAGATATTGGAAAAGATATAGGCCGGAATAATTTTTTGCCTCTTGATTTTAAAAAAGGAAATGGTTTTAAGAAGAGTACTGCTGCGGCAAAGGAACTTAACCTTTACCGGCAAAACTATTGCGGCTGTACTTATAGTTTGAGGGATCGTAACAATGGATGAGCATTTCTATTCTTTTAATCGATACCTAAGGGATAAATTCGGACAAAGAGTTCACCGGATAAGCTTAGATGCCGGATTTAGTTGTCCTAATACTGACGGGACCATAAATAACCAGGGGTGTATATTTTGTAACAACAAAGCATTTAGTTATTTTAGTCGTTTACCTTCTTTAAGTTTAGAAGAGCAAATTATTCAAGCTAAGGATTATGCCCGAGAGCGTTTTAAAGTAAAGAAATTTATCGCTTATTTTCAAAGCAATTCTAATACCCACGGAGATCTTGATTCTTTAAGAAAACGATACGATGTGGTTAGGAAATTTGATGATATCGTAGGGATTGCTATATCTACCCGGCCGGATTGCATTGATGAGGAAAAGCTATGCCTGATTGAAGATTTTGCCAAGGATTATGAGGTATATATTGAATACGGCTTGCAAACAATTCACGATAAGACCTTAAAGCTTGTTAATAGAGGTCATACTTTTGCTGATTTTCAAAGGGCAGTAGAGTTAACCTCTGCAAGAGACAATATAAATATAGGGGCTCATGTTATTTTGGGGTTGCCTGAGGAAACAAAGTCAGATATGCTTGCAACTGCAAGAGTTCTGGCCAAGATGCCTCTCTGGGGCGTTAAGTTTCATGTTTTGCATGTAGTTAAAGACACTCTATTGGCAGATATGCATAGGGAAGCTAACCTTAAGCTATTATCTCTGGATGAATATGTGGATATTCTGGTTAGTTTCTTAGAGTTACTTCCTAGGACTCAGGTAATATTGCGCTTAGTCTCCGATGCCCACCGTGATCTTTTGGTTGTTCCTTCTTGGGTTAATGATAAGGAGAAAGCTTTAAAGAGAATAGATGATGAATTTAAGAAGAGACAGACAGATCAAGGAGCTTTATATGAAAGTACTCGTTGTGCGCGTACATAAAGGGCAAGTTTTCCTTGAGGCTAAGAGGCTATCGGCAATTGACAAAGGCCTGGCTATATTCGTAAGCCTTGAAAAAGGGGATAGTGGTGCTAGATTAGAAGAGATGGCAGAAAGGGTAACCAATTTGAGAATATTCCAGAACCAAGAGGGTAAAATGGCCTATTCCTTAAAGGATAAGAGTTATGAGCTCCTTTGCATTTCCAACTTCACCCTTTCAGCTAATACCAACAAGGGAAGACGGCCTTCTTTTGAGGATGCCTTAGGTCCCCAAGAAGCTAATGCGCTTTTTAGTGATTTCGTTGCAATATTAAAATCGAAAGGAGTAGCTATCCAGACTGGCGTTTTTGGCAAGCATATGGATATAAATTTAGCCTTAGACGGCCCGGTGAATATACTATTAGAGAAAGGAGATTAATGTTTCCTATATTATTTAAGTTAGGGCCAGTTACTATATATACCTATGGAGTTTTTGTCTTCTTAGGCGTGGTTGCTTCTTATCTTGTCTGCAGGAACCAAGTTGATAAGGAGGGTGTCTCTAGGGAGATTTTCTCGCATATTTTTTTCTGGTCCCTGATCTGGGGTTTTCTAGGATCGCGAATAGCTTATATCTTAGTGGAGTGGAGATGGTTTCTAAGCAATCCCCTTAGCGTTATTCTAAGCCGCAGCGGGTTTGTATTTTACGGAGGAATCATCTCAGGCATTTTAACTGTTTTTGTTTTAGCTAAAAAGTACAAAATCAATCGTTTAAGGTCCTTAGATATTGGGGCTTTAAGTATCCCCCTAGGGCATGCTTTGGGAAGAATTGGTTGCTTTTGTTACGGATGCTGCTACGGCAAACCTACGGATTCAAGCTGGGGGATTTTGTTTCATCCGGAGTCTCCGGCCGGGCTTTTTGGGGAAAAAGTTGTCCCTACCCAATTGATTTCTGCTCTTTTTCTATTTTTGCTTTTCTTCCTGCTTATGATTTTAAATAAGTACAAGAAATCTGATGGCCAGATTTTGCTTTCCTATGGTATTTGTTATGGGATTTTTAGGTTTATTATAGAGTTTTATCGAGGAGATCTTCGGGGAGAGGTTTTTTCTCTTTCTACTTCGCAGCTTGCGGCGTTAATCGTAATAATTATTAGTATTTTCTTCTTCTTTCGTTGGAGGAGAGCTCGTGCTTGATTACTCAGGAAAAAAAGGTATAATAGGGCGTTATGATTAAGATTGCCTTAGCCCAGATTAATCCTACTGTTGGAGACCTAAAACAAAATTGCGCTAAAATTATTGCTTTTATAAGAAAAGCAAAGAAAAAGGGCGCAGATTTGGTGGTCTTTCCTGAACTAGCTTTGACTGGGTGTCCGCCTGAGGATTTGCTCCTAAAAAGCCATTTTATTACTAAGAATAGGCAGGCTTTAAATTCTCTGAAGAAAGAGTGCAAGGGCATATCTGCCCTAGTTGGTTTCGCGGATAAGAATAAAGGTATCCTTTTCAATGCTTGCGCTCTAATTCAAGATAAAGAGATTAGAGATATTTACCAAAAGGTAACCATACCTAAGTATGGAGTATTTGATGAAAAAAGATATTTTTCTCCTAGCAACAGCATTCCTTTGTACAATTTTAAAGGTTATAATTTCGCAGTAGGCATTGCCGAGGATGTTAGTCAAGACTATTTTCTTGATTCTTTAAGAGGGAGGAATCTTGATTTCGTCATTAATATTTCTGCTTCGCCCTTTCATTTAGGTAAGGTAGGTCTTAGAGAAAAGGCTTTGTCTCAGGCAGCAAAAAAAGTGAACAGCTTTCTTTTCTATTGCAATCTAGTAGGGGGCCAAGATGAATTGGTGTTTGATGGAACTAGCAAGGTATTTTCATCTCAAGGTAAATTGATTGCCTGCGCAAAGAGATTTTCCGAAGATTTACTCATTTTTAATCTTAGCAGGAGAAAAAATTATTCTTTAAAAAAGGTCATAACCAGTGAGGCTGAAGAAGCATTTTTAGCATTGCGACTAGGCATTAGCGATTACGTCAAAAAGAATGGGTTTAGGAAAGTGATCATCGGGGTAAGCGGAGGAATTGATTCTGCAGTTGTAGTTGCTTTAGCTAAGGAAGCCTTAGGTAAGGATAATGTTTATGGCCTTCTTATGCCTTCACTTTATACATCTAGAGGTACTTTTCGAGACGCAAAGCAAATATGTAAGAATTTGGGCATAGAGCATTCTGTGGTAGAGGTTAACCAAATTTTGCAAGCCTATCTCAGTGGGTTTAAGCCTTACTTTAAAGGAAAAAAGAGCGATAAAACCGAGGAAAACTTTCAAGCTCGTATTCGCGGGAATATTCTCATGGCTTTTTCAAATAAATTTGGATACCTTGTGCTCAATACCGGGAATAAGAGCGAAGCTGCTTGTGGATATTGTACACTTTATGGTGATACAGTTGGCGGGTTCGGAATTCTAAGTGATGTCTATAAGGTTTTGGTATACAAAATAGCAAGGCACATAAATAAGATTAATTCCAAAAGCATTATTCCAAACTCAACGATAAAGAGAGCTCCTTCGGCAGAGCTTAAGTCTGGCCAAAAAGATACCGACAGTCTTCCGCCCTATGATTTGCTGGATCCTATTCTCAAATTATATGTGGAGAATCACCACTCTTTAGATGAGATAACGAAAAAGGGATTTAAGAGAAGTTTAGTTAAGAAAGTGATTGAGATGGTTGATTCTAATGAATATAAGCGTCGTCAAGCGCCCATAGGTATAAGAATTACTTCCCGTAGCTTTGGCAAAGATATCCGCATGCCGATTACGAATAAGTTTTCCCATTAACTAACGATGTCAATTGTTTTTATAGGCGTCGGCTCTAACTTAGGCGATAGGAAGGGTTACATAAGTAGAGCAATCGACTGCTTAAGTGAGATTCCCAAGACTACCGTCGAAAAGACATCATCGATAATTGAAACCGAGCCTCAAGACGCTACAGGCCAGGAAGATTACTTGAACGCAGTTATAAAGCTAGAAACGGATTTGACTGCTTTAGATTTATTGAAGGAGTTACAAACAATAGAGGATAGCTTAGGAAGGGTTCGGACATTTAAGAATGCTCCTCGGACAATTGATTTAGATATTCTCTTATATGGGGAAGAGGTAATAGATGAGCCTGGGCTAAAGGTTCCTCATCCTCGGATGTTTGAACGCAAATTCGTAATCGAGCCGCTTTTAGAGATTGAGCCGGAGTTAAAAAATAAGTTGGTAAAATATGGTTATCACCGGAAGCATTGGGAAGGTAAGGAAGACCTCCTGTCAGAAGAGTAAAATAGGCAAAGTAATCGGCTTTGTTCCTACTATGGGAGCTTTGCATGAGGGGCATCTTTCTTTAGTCAGGAAAGCAAGAAGAGAGTGCGATTTTTTAATAGCGAGTATTTTTATAAATCCTACCCAATTTGGTCCCGGAGAGGACTACCAGCACTATCCTAGAAGCCTTGCTAAAGACAAGAAACAGCTGGAGACCGAAGGTGTTGATTTGCTTTTTCTCCCTAAAGTAAACACGATGTATCCTCCTGGTGGTGAGGTTTCTGTCTATGCTTATGAGGATAATTTAAGTAAGGCATTGTGTGGAAAGTCGCGGCCGGATCATTTTAAAGGGGTATGCACTATTCTTGTGAAGTTATTCAATATTGTCAGGCCGGATATTGCTTATTTTGGCCAGAAAGATTACCAGCAAACCCTTATTGTAAAAAAACTAGTAAAAGACTTTAATTTTCCAATCAAAATAAGGGTTTTACCTATCATAAGAGATCAGGTTAACCTAGCCAGGAGCTCTCGAAACGCCTATCTAAAGGGTCAAGCTCGAAAAAGCAGCCATTGTCTTTATCAAGCTCTAAGCTTAGCTAAAGAGCTTGTAAAATTAGGCCAAAGGGATCCAAGAAAGATAATTAGCCGGATGAAACAGCTTGTAAAATCTACAGAATTAGCTAGAATAGACTACATAGAAATAGTTGACTCCGACAGTCTAAAAAAGGTAAAGAGGGTAAGCGGTAGAGTTCTAATCGCTTTGGCTGTCTACATTAAAAAAGTACGGTTGATCGATAATATTATTTTAAATGTCAAAAAATAGGCGAATAAGAATAGGAATAGTTGGCTGTGGAGCGATTGGAAGTGGAGTCGGTGCATATATTGACAGGAAGCTGGCTTCTTCTGCATTTGTCTATGCTTTAGCCGATAAAGATATTAAGGCAGCTAAAGGCTTACAGAAGAAATTAGGCTCAGATCCTAAGATATACGATAGTGTTGATTTGGTAAAAAAGGTAGATTTAGTTATTGAGACTGCTTCTGGCGCAGCAGCTAGTTTTCTTCTTAAGAAAGTAATTACCTACCGCAAAGACTTAATAATTCTTAGCGTGGGTGCCCTTATCGATAAGGCTTCCCTGCTAAAAGCGGCAGATAAAAGAGGGATAAACATCTACGTTTCTTCAGGGGCAGTTTCAGGGATAGATGGCTTAGGTGCTCTAAGTATGGGAAAGATTAATAAAGTATCTTTAACTACTTCTAAACCGCCACGTGGGCTTATCGGTGCTGATTATTTAAAGGAGAGGAAGATTAATTTAACAAATCTAAAGAAAGAAAAGGTTGTGTTTAGAGGCGGCGTAAAGGAAGCGATAAAGCATTTTCCCAAAAATATAAATGTTGCAGTCGCCATATCTTTGGCTTCAGCTTTCAAGAAGGTTGAAGTTTGCATAAAGGCTGATCCAAAGCTAAAGAGAAACGTGCACCATGTCGTTGTGGATTCTGAGGAAGCTAAATTAAGCATAAAAGTAGAAAATATTCCTTCAAAAACAAACCCGAAGACAAGCGCTTTAGCTATACTTTCCACGCAACAGTTATTAAAAAAGATTTTTTCTCCTTTAAAAATCGGAAGTTAAAAAAATCTTTTTATGAGTGATCATATAATCATAAAAGGTGCTAAGGAGCACAATTTAAGGAAGATTAGCTTAAAAATACCTAAAAATAAGCTGACTGTAGTTACTGGCCTTTCTGGCTCAGGCAAGTCTTCTTTAGCCTTTGATACTATTTATGCTGAGGGGCAACGTCGATACGTAGAGAGTCTTTCTAGCTATGCCCGTCAGTTCCTAGACCAGCTCCAGAAACCAGATGTTGAGCATATTGAAGGTCTTTCTCCGGCAATAGCCATTGGACAAAGGACTGCCGGTGGTTCACCCCGCTCCATTGTGGCGACTCAAACTGAGGTCTATGATTATTTACGTTTACTCTTTGCCCGAATCGGTAAGCCCCATTGCCCTCAGTGTTTAAAGCCAATCACGAAACAAACACCCCAAGAGATAATCGATAAGGTGTTGAATTTTCCCAAAAATAGTAAGATACTTATTCTTTCTCCGGTAGTCAGAGGTAAAAAAGGTCTCTACCAGGCTTTATTTAAGAGGTTGTTTAAGGAGGGTTTTGCCCGGGTACGAGTTGATGGTAAGATCTGTGAATTGGGAGATAAGTTAAGACTCAATCGGTATAAGTTACATAATATTGAGATTGTTGTCGACAGAATTAAGGTTTCAGCAGAGCATAAAGACAGAATCGCTGATTCTGTAGAGACAGCCATAAAACATTCCCAAGGGTTTTGCTTGATAGTTGATAGCAGCAAACCAAGTGAGTTTTTATTTAATACACAATTAAGCTGCAGCAATTGCGGAATATCTTTAGGCGAGATGGAGCCAAGGAAGTTCTCTTTCAACTCTCCCTATGGAGCATGTCCGGATTGCAATGGGCTAGGTATAAAATTGGAATTTGACCCTGATCTTATTGTTCCTGAGAAAGAAAAGACCTTACGAGAAGTAGCAATCGCAGCTTGGCGCAGAGGCAGCCGAGGTTATATTATGTACTATAGGGCACTGCTTAGAGAATTGTCGAAAGGCTTAAGAATATCAATGGATACGCCTTTTAATCGTCTTTCGAAAAAAATAAGGAAGAAGATTCTTTATGGCGGTGAAGATACTTATGTTTGGGATAAACCTTTTGAGGGAGTTATTCCTAATTTAGAGAGGGTGTTTAATACTACCGATAGCCAATATCGAAAGACAGAGATATCTAAATATATGTCAAAGTTAGCCTGCCCAAAGTGCTTGGGCCAACGTTTGCGGCCAGAGGCCTTAAGCGTGTATGTAGGTGGTAAATCAATATCGGATGTAATAAAGATGAGTATTGAAGAATGTTTTGAATTTTTCTCTTCGCTGAAGCTTAAAGGTTTTGATGAGAAAATTGCTGCTCCAATTGTAAAAGAAATAAAGAAGCGTATTAGTTTTTGTATTAATGTAGGATTAGCTTATCTTTCTTTGGATAGGTTAAGCTCCACACTTTCCGGAGGAGAGGCTCAAAGGATAAGATTAGCTACTCAAGTAGGCTCATCACTTTCCGGGGTGATCTACATTCTTGATGAGCCAACTATTGGTCTACACTCTCGAGATGATTCGAAATTAATTAATACTTTAAAAAAGTTAAAAGATTTAGGCAACACAATAATTGTTGTTGAGCATGATGAGCAGATGATTCATGCTAGCGATTGGGTAGTTGATTTGGGACCAGGAGCAGGGATAAGGGGGGGAAGGGTCGTCTATTCGGGGAGAAGAGATCAATTGCTCGCGCAGGATACCTTAACTGCTAAGTATTTAAGGGGTGAAGAATTGATAGCTAAGCCTTCCAAGAGAAGACCTTACAAAGATAAGCCAGTTCTAGGCATACAAGGTGCCCGGGAACACAATTTGAAAAATATAAACGTAAAGATTCCCCTAGAAACATTTATTTGCGTTACTGGAGTTTCCGGCTCGGGTAAGTCGACTTTAGTAGAAGATATACTTTATAGAGCTTTGACTAGAAGTCTTTATAATTCACGGGAGAAGCCCGGTGAGTTTAGAGAGCTGGTTGGTTTGGAGAACATTGATAAGGTAATTATCGTAGATCAGTCTCCGATTGGCCGAACGCCTCGTTCTAACCCGGCAACATATACGGGAGTATTTACTTACATAAGAGAGGTTTTCCAAGGATTGCCAGAAGCAAGGATGCGTGGCTATAAACCGGCCCGTTTTAGTTTTAATGTTTCTGGAGGAAGATGCCAGGAGTGTAGTGGTGAGGGAACTAAAAAGATTGAAATGCACTTTCTTCCTGATGTTTACGTGCCTTGCGAGGTTTGTGCCGGTAAACGTTTTAATAAGCAGACCTTAGAGGTAAAATTTAAAGGTAAAAGTATATCCGATGTTTTAGAGATGAATGTTGACGAAGCTTATGAGCTGTTCGTAAATTTTCCCAGAATAAAGAACATTTTACAGACTTTAAAAGATGTTGGTTTGGGTTACATTGGAGTAGGGCAGTCAGCTACTACGCTTTCTGGTGGGGAGGCCCAGAGGATTAAGCTCGCCTCTCAATTACGGAAAAAAGCAACCGGAAAAACCTTATATATTTTTGATGAGCCAACAACCGGTTTACACTTTGATGATATAAAAAAGCTTTTGTCAGTATTGCATCGCTTAGTCGATAAAAGAAATTCGATTTTAGTTATAGAACATAATTTAGATGTGATAAAATGTGCTGACTATGTTATTGATTTAGGGCCCGAGGGAGGAGATAACGGAGGAAGAATTGTTGTCTGCGGGACGCCGGAGGATGTTGCAGCTTGTGCTTCTTCTTATACCGGAAAGTTCTTAAAAGGCAAACTAGATTAGGAATTCATAATATGATCAGAGTCTCAAAAGTTCTTATTTTAGTCTTGGCATTAACAGTATTTTTTTCTTCCTGGAGTTTTTCCGACGTCAAAGAAGAAGAAAAAATCAGAATTGCAGCTAAAGCTTTTTCTGACGACTTTTACGATGCTTCTCTCTCACTTTTTCAGAAATTTATAAGGGATTTTCCTAAGAGCCCTTTGGTTTACGAGGCTAAGCTATATATAGCTAAGTGTTATTATCACAAGGAAGACTATGCGAGAGCCCTAGAGACTTTTACGGAAATCGAGAGGAATGGGGAAGGTGAAGATATCCTTAGTGAAGCCTACCATTGGCTAAGTATTATCTATTTCCGCGGGAAAGATTTCAAAGAAGTCCTAAACTATACTCAAAAGCTTGTGGGTGATTATCCGGATTCTAGATTTACCTGGGAGGCCTATTATTTAATGGCTAGCTGTAATTTAGAGTTGGGTCACGAGGGGCAAGCCGAAAAGATCTTCAATAAGATTATCGCTGAATGTGTCCAAGAAGAGATAACCGGCAATACTTATTCTCAGATTTTAAGCATTTACCTCCAGAGAAAAAAATATGATAAGATTATATCTTTAGGGGAGAAATATATTAAAAATTTTCCTAAGGGAACTCTTCGCTCAAGAGTGTATTTCTATCTCGGAGAAAGTTATTACATTAAGGGAGAGTGGAGCAAGGCTTTAGGCAGTTATCAACATGCTTTAAGAAGTAGTCGTAATCTGGAACTCAGAGATTTAATTTATCAGGGGCTGGGATTTACCCATATTGAAAAGGGCGATAAAGCTGCGGCTAAGGCTAATATCGACAGGATAAAAGATAAAGAATTACGCCTTTTCTCGCAAGGCGTTTATTACTTCAAGGCTGGAGATTATATCCAGGCATTAGAGACTGTCAATAATTTCATAAGAGATTATCCTAAAAGTAACTTTTTGATTGATACTTATTTAAATAAAGCTGACCTTCTTTATGAGATGGGGAGATTAAACGATTCCATTTCTGTATATAAGTATGTGCTTGATAATTTTAGGGGCTCAGAATATGCAGAGATCGTTAATAAGGCTCACTATGGTCTGGCCTGGTGTTACCTAAAGGGTGGTAAATTTAAAAAGGCAATTAATGAATTTAAGAGTACCCTAAAGTACGCTAACAATCCTGTTGTAAAAGCGAGTTCTCAGATCCAGATTGCTGATGCTTACCAAGAAACCGGTAAATACATCGAGGCTTTAGATATTTACAATAATATTTTGAAGAATCAACCCAACACAGTATACGCTGACTATGTTCAATTTCAGATCGGAATGTGTTTTTTAAAAAAGAAGGATCTCGAAAAGGCTTTTTTAGCCCTAAAAACTCTAAAGAGCAATTTTCCCACCTCAAAACTTATACCCCAGGTTCAGTATTACTTGGCTGTCGGATACTTTTCCCGAGAAGATTACGCAGAAGCAAAGAGCTTATTGAATGATTTCGTCGATAAATTTCCTCGCGACGATTCCATTTCTAAAGTTAACTATCTTTACGGAAAGTGCCTTTTCAATGAGAAGGATTATGAGCAGGCTCTCTTAGCCTTCAGAAAGATAGTTGGAAGGTTCAAAGATGAGGAAATCGCCGAATTAGCCTATATTGATATAGGAAATGTATATCTTAATTTGTCTTTGTTTGATAAGGCCAAGAAGGTTTGGAAGGACTTTCTCGCTCGGTATCCTCATTCACAATATTCTGCCTCTGTAGCTTTGTATTTAGGGGGGGTATACGAGAAGGAAGAAAACTATTTCGAGGCCGAGGAATACTATAAGAAAGTTATCAGCGACTATAAAGATTCTTCTTCAGCCCAGGAGGCTTTACTTTCTTTAGGCCATCTTTGTTGGAATCGGGGTAATCTAGAAAAAGCCCAAAGTTATTTCCAAAGACTGTCTAGACGACAAACCCCTTTAGCTTTGAAGGGTAAATTCTATTTAGCAAAGATTCTTTTCCAAAAGGAGGAGTTCCAAAAAGCTTTAAAGTTATACGATGATCTTGTGGAATCGGCCTCTCCTATTTCTAAGATTGCTCTTGCCGATAAAGCCTTTCTTTTAAAGGAGATGAAGGACTATCGCCAGGCAATAATTGTTTTTCAAAGAGCAATTGAGGCGGATATAGATAACCCTGAGTTAAGATTTAGCTTAGGATTATGCTTAGAAAAGGCCGATAGAGGGCAAGATGCAATAGAGGAGTATTTAAAAGCCATATATGCATTTTCTGACCAAGGGGATTTTAGGAGTAATAATTCTGTAGATTATGACGTTAAAGCTTACTTTCGTATTGCCCGAATTTATGAGAAGATAGGTAAAAGGGAAGAGGCTAAGAAAGTTTACCAGAAGATAATTAACTTGGGTGTCAAAGAGGCTAATATAGCCCAGGCAAGGCTGAGAGAGCTAGAATGAGTAATTGTTAAAAAGGAGGTATTATGTGGGAATTGATTTCGAAAAGCGGCTGGCTGATTATACCAATAATTTTGAGTTCATTTTTTTCTTTAGCGATTATCGTAGAGAGATTATTGTTCTATCTTAGCATTAAAAGTAATAACTTATTAGTTATATCAAAAATATTAGATTTGGTGCGTAAGAATAAGATAACTGAGGCAATTGACATTTGCGAAAAGAATCCTTTTTACGCAACCAACATTTTAAAATCTGGCCTTAGCCATTATGAGGAAGCTAAGGATGTAATTAAAGAAGCAATGGAAAACACTTCTTTATATGAAATACCAAAGCTTGAGAAAAATTTGAATTTTTTAAGCACAATTGCGCATATCTCACCACTTCTAGGTCTTTTAGGAACAGTGGTAGGTCTGGTTAAGTGCTTTTATATTATTGAGCAAAAAACAGCAAGTCTGGGGTTGGTTAACCCGTCTGATTTAGCTGGTGGAATATGGGAAGCTCTTCTTACCACGGTTGCCGGATTATGTGTGGCTATACCAAGTTATATTATGTATAACTATTTTGTTCATAAGGTCAATTTACTTACGCTCGGGGCAGAGAGGGCAGCTACGGAGCTTTTAGAATTTCTGCCTCAAGGCAGGTATACTGATGAAGTTTAGAAAGAGTGCAAGAATAGAGGCAGGTCTGCGGCAGATAGATATTGCTCCATTGATTGACTGCATTTTTCTTCTACTTATTTTCTTCATGCTTACTTCTAGCTTTATAGTTATTCCTGGCGTTAATGTTAAGCTTCCCAAAGCATTAAAACCGGAGGAGATTGATGTCCAATCTCTAACAGTAGTTATTTCCAGCGAAGATATAATTTATCTTGGGGGTGAGCCTTTAACGGTCAAAGGGGTTGAAAATTTTATAAAAGAAGGAAAATTTGCTTCTATCTTTATTAAGGCTGATAGAGATGCTAGTTTAGGAGTAGTGGTAAAAATATGGGATGTTTGTAAAAGACTTGGAATAGAGAAGATAGGTATCGCTACTACTTACGATGAGTAACCCTAGGTCTTTTCGGATGAAAAAAAAATCTGCTATATTTTTCCCTTTAATGCTTTCGGTGCTCGTGCATTTAATAGTTGTCTTTTCCTGCTCTTTGAAGATTACTGCAACCGGTGATCCTTCCTTTTACAGCTGGTTTAATATACTTAGTTATCAAGATTTGTTTTTTGAGGCCAAGGAAGTCGTTTTTCCTAAAAGTGTAAATTTTTCTTCAGATAATCTTAGAAGAGAGTATTTTTCTTCTCCTCATCCACTGGGCTCATATCTTTTCGAAGCCAAGGAAGGTCGTAATTTAGGCTTCCTTATCCCCAAGATTACTAAAATTTCTCCTCCAAGAGACGCAAAGGTTAGACAAAGCCACTTTTATCTTTGGGAAAGAGGAGCCGTCTTTTCTCCTTGGGAGAAGGAAGATGTTTCTTACAAGGCTTATGTTTCGCCATATGGGAAAATTCTTTTTCTCTATCCCGAAAGATTACCAGTTAATTCCTATGGGAGTTTGTATTTGCAGAAATACCTTCGTGAGTCTACCTTTTTCCTTGATGATAGATTTTTCTGGACAAAATTAGAAGGGGTAGTAAAATAAATGCGAATAGAGCTTTCATTATTTATAGCTATCATTTTAAGCGGATGGCTGGTGGTTGCTTTTCTCTTGGAGTGCATAAATAATCGTCGTAATTCATTGATTAAGAAGGAGATGCAGCTTGAGAAAAGAAAATGTGAAGTTTGCGCCTCGGTATATTTTGTCTCAATTTTCTTTGAATTTTGGAACTGTCCCCTTTGCGGGAGCATAAATAAAGAGAGATGATTACAGAAATCGGAATAGTAGCTGGTGAAATTTGGGATTTTCTAGATAAGTACGGCCAAGTAAGCTTAGAGCAGCTAATGGTTGGAATAGGCAAACCCCGCGAGCTAACGCTTATGAGCTTGGGGTGGTTGTCTCGGGAAGGTCATGTTTTAGTTAAGGGGGATGGCCTTGACTATCAGATTAGCCTGCGAAAAAAGGATCAAGAATGAGAAAAGGTGTAGTTTTAGTAGTTGTGATTGGGGTTATATTAGTAATTTTCACTCTTGCTTTAGCTGCCCTCATCCTTATGACCCAAGAGTCTCGCATTGCTGAGCATAAGATAAAACGCAATAGAGCTTTCTTTGCTGCCCAGGCCGGAATGGTTGAGGCTCTTGAGGACCTACGTAAAGGTGTTAATCCTACGGGGACAATTAGTATAGGAGGCGGTATTAGCGGTTATCCTGCTTCAGGATTTTCGGTAGCTATTACTTATACTGATAATAATTCTGGTCCGGGAGGGACTGATCCAGTAGTTGTTACAGCTTGGTATTGACCTGCCTGATAAAGCTCCATTTTACAAATATAAACGGTTTCATTTATTTTTTAGTGGGCCGGTGGTTCAGTTGGGAGAACGCCTCGTTCGCAACGAGGAGGTCGGCGGTTCAACTCCGCTCCGGTCCACTTAGAAGCAAAAGCGAGCAATAAATATGTCGAAGGTAAGAATTCATATCCAACCCAAAGATATTAATAATTTTATTGAGATAAAGGACAAAAATCTTGTTCATAAAATCAGGAATGTCTTGCGTCTTGAAAAGGAAGACTTTTTGCATATCTTTGATGGCCAGGGTAAGGAGTATTTGTACGGAATAGAGGCAATAACTAAAAAGAGTATTTCAATTAAAAGAGATAGCCTTTCTAAGAGTAGCCTAGCACCAGATAGAAGAATAATTCTGGGTTTTCCTCTTGTCAAAGAGGATAAGATTGATTTTATTCTCCAGAAGGCGACTGAGTTAGGAGTAGAGGGCTTTATTCCTTTTGTCTGTGAAAGGAGCCTGAAAACTAAGGTTACTGACAGGAAATTAGAAAGATGGGAGAGGATAATTACTGAAGCCCTGCGTCAGTCAGGGAGGCTATGGATGCCTTCTTTGAAAGAGGTTCTAGATTTTCAAGGAATTACCAATGTTAGCTATAAGATTAAGCTAGTTGCTTCAGCTAAAGGTGAAAAGTTAAGCAGTCTTATCGATGGCCAAGAAGAAGTTTTCGTTCTCATTGGTCCAGAAGGGGGTTTTTCACCTTTAGAGTATAAGCAGCTTCAGCAGAACAACTTTAAGTTCCTCAAGCTGTCTTCACATATCTTAAGAGTAGAGACTGCAAGCATATTTTCGGTAGGTTTAATTAACTATTTTTCAAAGAAGAAATGAGCGGTTTAAAGGTTAAATTCTTTACACTTGGCTGTAAGGTCAATCAATATGAGACTCAAGGCCTGAAGGAGAAGTTTTCTTTTCTAGGGCATACGATAACTGAGCAGCGAGCTGATTTATATGTGATTAATACCTGCACTGTGACTTCTCGCGCTGATAGTAAATCCAAAGACGCAATTGTTCGGGCAAAAAAAGAAAATCCTCAAGCTCAGATAGCAGTCTGTGGATGCCTGACCCAGCTAAATCGAGACTTTATTGAAGAAATAGGCGTGGATTATATTATTCCTCAGGATCAAAAGCATCTCTTGCCGGATATTATTCTTGGTTCGTCTTTGCCTCAAGGAGAATCCTTCCGGGAAAAAGAAAAAAATTCCTTAAAGATAAGTTATTTTTCTAATCATCGCGCTTTCGTCAAGGTGCAGGACGGATGCAATAATTTATGTTCGTTCTGTAAGATTCCATATCTTCGGGGGCCGTCTCGCAGCAAGGATAGGAAGGATGCCATAAGGGAGATAGAGAAGGTTTGCTCTAGGCATAGTGAAGTCGTGCTTTGCGGAGTAAACTTAAGTCTTTACGGAAGAGACTTGTCTCCCCAATGTACCTTAGCCGACTTAATAAAGGAAATTTTAGCCCTACCTTCACTAGGGAGATTACGCCTGAGTTCCCTGGAGCCATTTTTTATAGACCAGGGGTTATTTTCCTTTCTCGGGCACAGTAAGCTCTGTCCGCATTTTCACTTTCCTTTTCAATATGGGGATGATCGCATATTAAAGGAGATGAACAAAAAGGAGACAGTAGCTTTATACCAGGAGAAAGTCTCCAGAATAAGGAAGACTGTGCCTGATGCTGCTATAAGCTGTGACATTATGGTAGGTTTTCCCACTGAAACCGAGGAGAGTTTTCAAAATACCGTAGATTTTCTAAAACAGGTTAATCCAATGCGTATGCATATCTTTACCTTTTCTCCTCGAGAGAAGACTCAATTTTCAGAAGCTAAGATAAAGAATCCTGCCTTGATTCGTAAAAGGTATGAGTATTTGAGAAAAATGGCCAAGAATTTTTCTCTTATTTACCAGAGGAAGTTTTTAGGGAAGAGGCTTAATATGGTTGCTGAGGAAGAGAATGGTGGTTTTGTGTCCGGTTACACTGAGAACTACATCCGGGTTCGGTTAAAAGGGAGGGCATCTTTGGGCCAAATTATTCCGGTAGTGATCGAGGAAGTAGGTTTAGATAAAGTTCTGGTATCTGTTGCTAAGTAAGTAATCAAAGCCATGCGGTTAAATCTTTTCATTGCTAAAAGTGGCTATGCTTCAAGAAGGAAGGCCGATTGCCTTATCAAGGAAGGCAAGGTAAAAGTTGACGGTAAAGAAGTGCTCAAGCCTTTCTTGGAAGTTAGCAATAAGAATAAGGTTGAGGTTGAGGGTAAAGCCTTAAGGCCGAAAGAACATATTTACATTCTGTTTAATAAACCCAAGGGGGTAACTACTACCCTTAGTGATAAATTTGCTCTTAAGAAGGTAATTGATTTTTTTCCCAAGAAATTTTTTTCCGGGAGTGAATCTGCTTTTGGCGGAGAGGGAGTTTATCCGGTAGGAAGATTAGATAGGCAGTCACATGGACTGCTTATTCTTACCAATGACGGAGATTTTTGCTATCGGTTAACACACCCTAAATTTTCCATAGAAAAGGAGTATTTAGTAGAACTTAAGGGTAAAATGTCTCCCGCTGATTGCCAAAGAGCTAAAAATGGTTTAAACTCATATGGTGAACATCTAAAAGTAAAGTCTATCAGAGGGCTGAGTAGTCAGGAGAATAATACTTTATGCAAGGTGGTAATTTCTGAGGGTAAGAAAAGACATTTGAGGAGATTATTCAAGGCCTTAGGGTTTCCGGTAAGAGAGCTGAAGAGAATCAGGATGGGTAGCTTAGTCCTAGGAAATTTAAAGGCCGGTAAGTATAGACTGATCGAAGGCAAGAAAATGTACTCTTTTTTCCGTATTTAAAGAGGGATTCTTCTTTGAAAGCCAAGAATTTAATGTTAATATAAGAGATTGTAGAAGAAAGACCTGCTTTACCGGCAGGGAAGGGAGAAGGATGAAGATAGTTTTTCTTGATCGCGACGGTGTGATCAATGAGTATCCGGGATACACCAATTATGTGAATAATTGGAGGGAATTTAAGTTTATTCCCGGAAGTATCGAGGCAATAAAAAAACTCAATGCTTGTGGATTCAAATTATATGTTATTTCTAACCAAGCTGGTGTATCTAAGGGACTATACACTCAGGAGGATTTAGATGAAATAAATGAGAATATGTCAAAGGCCTTTAAGGCCCAAGGGGCTGGAGTCAAGGGTATCTATTATTGTACTCATCTCAAATCAGATAATTGCGCCTGTCGTAAACCGAAGATTGGACTTTTGAAGCAGGCAGTTTTAGACTTAGGCGTTAATCCTGAGATTTCTTTTTTCATCGGCGACTCTTTTGTGGACATGGGAGCTGCTCGCTGTTTTGGGGCGAAATCAGTGCTTGTTCTCTCTGGTAAAGAGAAGATATCCAATCGAGACCAGTGGGAATTCGAACCCGACCATATATTTGACGACCTAAAATCCGCAGTAGATTATCTTTGCACTTACTATGGCTGAGATTGTAATTGTTTATGCCAGTTTTGGAGAAGGACATAAGAAAGGGGCCGAAGCTCTAAAATACTTGCCAGATGCTTCAATCTGCGATCTTTTAAATTTTACGAATCCTTTGGTGAGAAAGATTTACTCCCTAGGTTATTTAATCATAACCCAATACTGTCCTTTTCTTTGGCGGATTTTATTTTTCTTTGCCAAGATAAAGCTTTTTTCTTCTTGCGTGGATAAGATCAACCGCTTAATATTCTCGTCGTTTTTTAAATACATAAAAAAGAGGCGTCCGAAAATTATAATTGTCACCCATTTTTTTCCTTCCAACTTGATATCATTGATAAAGAAAAAGATAAATTTCAAAGTTATTTCGGTTATTACTGATTTACGGGTTCATCCCTTGTGGGTTGCTGGATGCGTTGACCATTATTTTGCAGCTTTAGATGTAACAAAGCAGGATTTAATTAATCTCGGAGTTAGGAAAGATAAGGTTACTGCCGGTTTTGTTCCCTTGAGGGAAGGATTCTTAAAAGACATACCTCAAGAGTCTTTACGGAAAAAGTTTTGTTTAGACATGAGGCCTTCACTAATCTTTGTTTCATCTTCACGCGGAAGATTTCCCTATTTAGAGAAGTCCATTCGGACACTCCTTGAAAGTTTTAATATCTTTCTTATTTACGGTAGAAACATAAAGTTAAAAAAGCGTCTGGAGAGGTTAAACTCTCCTAATATTCGGTTTTTCTCTTTTTACGATGAAATTTGGGAGCTAATCTGCGTGAGCTCACTGATTATTTCTAAGCCTGGAGGGATGACTATCTTTGAAGGTCTTTACAAGAAGAAGCCTTTTGTCTTTACCCACTATATTCCTGGCCAGGAGAAAGGGAATATGAAGCTATTGATTAAACAAGGTGTAGCTAAGTTTGCCCGAGGGGGCCAGCAGTTGACTAAGGCAATTTACTACTTTAATCAGAGCGGCAGTAAGTTAAGGGATAATTACCCCATAGAGATTAAGGACATACGTAAACCTTTGGCTAGCTTAATAGAGAAGTGGAGCGATGTTTAGAGTAGCAAAGGTGGTGGTGTCAATATCTTTAGACAGGGAGTTTGACTACTCTTATCCTTCTAATTTAGAGGTAAGGAGAGGGATGAGGGTTTTAGTAGATTTTAACCACAAGAAGAGAGTAGGTATTGTTGTAGCTACTGCGAGTAAGTCAAACATATCTAAGCTAAAATCAATCATTGATGTTCTTGATTCCGAAGCCTTGCTGGATGCTGAACGCTTGAATTTTGCCAAACAGCTAAGTGACTTTTACCCCTATTCTCAAGGTGAATTTTCATTCATGATGATTCCACCTTATCTTAGGAAACCAAAAAAATTCAAAAAAGATCCCCTTCAGAAAATGGATAACTCACTTTTTAATGCTAAAAAAGCCAAAGATCGGGGCAGTCCTAGTTTTTTTAAAGCTGATAGTTTTTTGGAGAGATATCAGCTGTGGAAAAATACCATAAGGGAGAAGCTAAAAAAAGGGTCGGTATTGATTTGTTTCCCTCAGCTTACCTATCTTGAATCGGCAAGAGATATTATTAAGGAGGATTTTCCTGATCAGGTTAAAGTAATCCACAGTCAGGAAAAGGAAAAAGAGTTTTTTTCTAATTGGCAAGCTTCAAGGGAGAAATCTTTAATTCTGGGAACGCGAGTATCTATTTTTTACTACCCTTCTGATTTAGAATTAATTATAGTCGAGGAGGAAAATAGTCCCTATTACTTTCAAGAGGAGAAGCCCTACCACAATCTTTTAGATGTCGCCCATAGTTTGTCTGCGCTAAAAGGGGTGGAATTGATCTTAAGTAGTGATTATCCTTCATTAGCGACCTATAAGCATATAAAGGATGAAAAGATTAAGCTAATAGATAAAGGAGGGCCGTGCAGGAACATAAAGGTGGTTAATTTATCGGAATTTAGCAGAAATAAGGTTATCGGCCCGGTTTTAACTGAGCTCCTGAAAAAGGCCATCCAAGATAACAAGAAGGCAGTTATCCTTTGGAATCGAAAAGGGTTTGCCCGAGTCATTTCTTGTTCTAATTGCGGACATATATTTAAATGCGAACATTGCTCAAGCTTTTTGCAGTCTTCCTTAAAAAGCGAAGAGGGAATATGTCCTTACTGCCAAAAGAATTACTTTCTACCTAAAGTTTGTAGCCAGTGTAATAACGGTTATTTGAAAAGTAAAGGTTATGGCATCCAGAGAATAGAAAGCACATTAAGGAGGGTATTTCCCGAAGCCAGGATCAATAACTTCTCTGAAGCTTGCAGTGATGCCCAGATAGTTCTTTCAACGTCTAAAATCTTAAGCTATCTTTACGCGCCTCAGAGGTTCGACAGAGGTTTTGTGCTTGATGCTGACCTTTTTCTGAATCATATAGATTACGAGACAACCTTCAATGCTTTTCTTTACCTTAAAAAGCTTCTTCTTTTGTTGAGGGGTTCCCTTTACGTATTTACCCGGCATAAGGACTATTACCTTTTTAAACACTTAAATGAGAATTGGAGAGAGTTTTATGAATCAGAGCTTCGATTTAGAAGCAAATCACAACTTCCGCCTTTTGGGCTTATTGCTAAAATTACCCTAAGGGCAAAGAATAAAAAAGCCCTTTTAAAAAGAATAAAGGATTTATATAATAGATTAGAGAAGAGGCATGAAGAGGCTTATGGCCCCTTTGAGGAGAAACCTTTTAAGCTAAGGGACAAATTCCGTTATTCGATTATAATTAAAGCTGAACAGACTCCTCAATCCCGAGGGATGATTAAAGATGAAACTAAAGGTTTTCGTACTTCTTCGATACAAATGGCAGTGAGTTTACGATGAGATTTATTTATTTTGGTAGTTCTCAGTTTTCCAAAGTAGCTTTAGGGGAGCTTTGTCTTAACGGGTATAAGCCGGTTCTTGTGGTTAGTAAGCCTGATAAACCTAAAGGACGGGGTTTGAGGTTATCACCGACTGAGGTCAGCCAGCTTGCTAAAGACAAGAAGATTCCTTTTATTAAGCCTTCATCTTTAAAGAAGGGCGAGGTTAAAGGAATTTTGAGTAAAGAAAAGGCAGATTTTTTTATTGTTGCTGACTATGGGGAAATTATCCCTAAAGATTTATTAGCTTTGCCCTTAAGTTTTGCTCTCTGTATTCATCCTTCGTTGCTTCCTCGCTATCGAGGTTCGGCGCCGATAGAGGAGACCGTAATTAATGGCGATAGGAAGAGCGGGGTTACTATTTTTAAAATGAATGAGAAGGTTGATTCCGGAGATATAATCTTGCAGAAAACCGTGATTGTTAATTATGATGATGATTTCTTTTCTTTGAGCGATAAACTAGCAAAAGAAGGTGCAGCATTATTGATTGAGGCTATAAGGAGAATAGAGGGTAAGAATTATTCCTTAAGCCCTCAGGATGATAAGTTGGCAACTTTGACTTCTAAGCTTAAAAAGGAAGATGGTAGAATATCTTGGGAAAACAGTGCTGATGATATAAGAAATTTAATCAGGGCAACATTAGGTTGGCCTTCGGCTTATACCTTTTATCAAGGAATGATGATTAAAATATTAGCAGTTGATGTAATCGATCAGGAGGCAAATAATTCTCCAGGGGTAATTGTTAATATAGACAAAGAAGGAATTTATGTTGCTACCGGGAAAAGGGTTTTAAAAATTAAGAGGCTAAAACCTCAAGGAAAGAGCGAAATGGATGCTTGGTCTTTTGTCTGCGGGCATCGACTTAAGAGCAATGAATCTTTCTTTTCCAATAAATGAGAGCGGATATCAAATATGATCAAGGGGTATGAGGTATTTTTTTCTGGCCTGGTCCAGGGCGTAGGTTTTCGGTTTTCTGCTCGAAACTTAGCGCTAAGACATAAGATAAAGGGATCGGTGATGAATCTCCCTGACGGTAGAGTTGAGCTGTTGGCCCAGGGCCGTCAGGAAGATTTAGATGATTTCTTCCATGATTTAAAAGATGAGTTTAAGAGTTGCATTGAGGATTGTATATTTCAAGAGAAAGAAACTAACGGAGATTATAAGGATTTTCAAATAAAATTTTCTAGATGATAAAGAAGAAAATAGAGCAATTAAGAGAAAAGATTCGCCATGCCGATTACCGCTACTATACTCTTAGCGAACCCGAGATATCCGACAACGAGTACGATAGCCTACTAAAAGATTTAAGGAATTTAGAGGAGAAGCACCCAGAGCTTGTTACTTTGGATTCTCCAACTCAGAGGGTGTCAGGAAGCGTTTCTGAAGGTTTCGCGACAGTAAAGCATAAGAAGCGTATGCTTTCTCTGGATAATACTTATTCTATTGAAGAGTTAAATGGATGGGAGAAGAAAATCAGGAGAGTATTAAAGAGAAAGGTTGAATTTGATTATGTCGTTGAATTGAAGATGGATGGGGTCAGTGCTTCTTTAACTTACGAGAAAGGAGTTTTTGTAATAGGGGCTACCCGGGGAGATGGAGAGAGAGGAGAGGGTATTACTGCTAACCTTAAAACGATAAGGTCAATTCCCCTTAAATTAATCGGTAAAGGCAATTCTGCTTCGGTTGAAATTAGAGGTGAAATATATATAGGTAAGAAGGATTTTGAAAAACTGAACAAGGAAAGATTAAGCTCTGGAGTTGCTCCTTTTGCCAATCCGCGGAATGCTGCCAGCGGTTCATTAAAACTCCTAGATCCCTCGATAGTTGCCAAGAGAAATTTGAAATGCTTTATCCATTCATTTGGGGTTGCTAAAGATTATAATTTTTCTTCCCAGGAAGAGTTTTTAAACAAGGCTCGCCAGTGGGGCTTTCGCTTCAATCCTCATAATAAATACTGTAAGAGTTTGAAAGAGGCTATTGATTATTGTCTTTATTGGGAGAAAGAACGTGAGACCTTAGATTATGAAGTTGATGGCGTAGTGATAAAAGTCAATTCCTTTGATCTGCAGAAAGAGTTGGGCACAACTCGCAAGAGTCCACGCTGGGCAGTTGCTTATAAATTTCCGGCTCAGCAAGCTACTACAAGAGTAGAGAAAATTGAATTTGGGGTAGGACGAACCGGAATCATTACTCCAGTAGCAATATTAGAACCAGTAGAGTGTGGAGGGGTTACGATATCCAGAACAACACTCCATAATTTTGATGAACTGAAGCGACTTGACGTAAGAGCCTCAGATACGGTACTAATTGAACGGGCTGGCGAAGTGATTCCTAAAGTGATAAAGGTAGTAACGTCTAAACGCATTGGTAGGGAAAAGAAGGTCAAAATACCTAATAATTGTCCGGTATGCGGGGGTAATGTGGCTAAGGAAAAAGAGGAAGAGGTATATTGGTATTGCCTTAATCTTGATTGCCCGGCCCAGCTTAAGCGGGCGATTCTACATTTTGCTTCTCGTCGGGCTATGGATATTGAAGGAATGGGTGAAGCAGTAGTTGAGGGTTTAGTTGATCGCAAAGTAGTTAAACACCTTGTAGATATTTATGGCTTAAGGAAAAGCGATTTTCTTAATCTCCCTCTTTTTAAGGATAAGCGTGCCGACAATTTATTAGTGGCAATAGATAAGAGTAAGAAGAGATCTCTTTCTAATTTTCTTTTCGGTCTAGGAGTAAGGCATGTCGGCGAGAAGGCAGCGTTGCTTTTAGCTGAGTGCTTCGGAAGCATTGAATGTCTTCTTGAGCTAAGCGAGAAAAGACTTAGGGAGATTCCCGAGGTAGGTCCGATTATGGTTTCTTCGATCATGAAGTTTTTTTCATCCAAGAATACTAAAAAAATGATCGAGGAGTTTAAAAGTGCAGGAGTTAATCTAACCCAGACCAGGCGAGTAGTTAAAAAGAGCAGGATAAGCGGTAAGACCTTTGTCTTTACCGGCGAGCTTAGTTCACTTTCACGCTCTCAGGCTAGAGGGTTAATAGAGAAATTAGGTGCCCAATGGACATCAACGGTTAGCAAAAACACCGACTTTCTTGTGGTTGGAGAAAATCCCGGTTCGAAATACACTAAGGCTAAAAAGCTAGGAGTAACTATCATTCAGGAGAAGGAGCTCCTCAGATTCATCCAAGGTTAAGTTTCCTACCTTTTTCACCATTTTTCTCAATTTTTTTATTTTTTTTATTTTTTTTATTTTTTTCTTGACAAAAATATCTTTTATAGTATTATCTTAAGGTATGTTTTTTCCTTGATTTTAAAGGAAAAATTGTCCACGGTAGCTCGGTCGGTAGAGCGTCCCGCCATTTTTGCCTGGATAGCTCAGTCGGTAGAGTACGTCCTTGGTAAGGACGAGGTCATGGGTTCAATTCCCATTCCAGGCTTGAAAAATGGTGAGTGAGTTGCCTAGTGACTTCGGTCGTGGGCTAAAAAAAATAGGGTAAGATTAGTTAAAAACCACAAAAGTGGGGTGGGGGTTGTGCAAGCCTTTTCCCACTTTTAGCAGTGTAAGTCATTATGAGAGAGTTAATTGCGTTATCGTGCACAATTTGTAAAAGAAAGAATTATTACACCACCAAGAATAAGAGAAAGCATCCCGAAAAGATGTCGATAAAGAAGTTTTGTCCTTGGGAGCGTAAATATATCGAGCACAAGGAAGCAAAGCCATAGATTAGTTCTTTGTTATTTAAAGACGATTTAGTCTATCCAAGACTAATTAAGTGTAGAAACCAATCGCTAAATTAGGCGAGTGGCTCAACTGGCAGAGCACCGGTCTCCAAAACCGGGGGCTGCAGGTTCAATTCCTGCCTCGCCTGCTGAAAGATAGGAAAGGGATCGCTATAGAAGGATGATCAAAAAAATAAAGGGACTTCCGGGATTTTTAAAAGAGGTAAGAGAAGAACTAAAGAAGGTAAGCTGGTCTTCGCGTCAGGAACTAATGGCCGCAGCAACCATTGTGGTGATTGTTACCAGTCTTCTAACCGCCTATATCGCCTTCGTGGATTTAGGTTTATCGAGATTAGTTCAAATCCTATTGAAATAGTTACCCTTAAAATATTATGATTAGACAATGAAGAAGTGGTATATTTTGCACACTTTAAGCGGAGCCGAAGATAAAGCGAAAGCAAATCTTAAGGCAAGGATAGACACTAGCAGTTTTACTGAGTCGATAGATGAGGTTGTTATCCCTAAAGAACAGATCACTGAGGTAAAGCTAGGAAAGAAAAAGGTTCTTGAGCGGAAGTTTTTTCCGGGATATATCCTTATACACATGGAGATGAATGACGATACCTGGCTTTTTGTACGCAACACTCCGGGCATTACCGCTTTTATTGGTCCGCGGAGAAAACCTTCTCCGATATCTCAGGAAGAGGTAGATAGAATTTTAGTGAAGGCTGAAGAGAGTAAAGCTAAACCTGCACCAAAGGTGAGCTTCGAGAAGGGTGAAAGCATTCGTGTAGTCGAAGGGCCTTTTATTAATTTTAACGGTGTGGTTGAGGGCATTCATCCTGAGAAGGGTAAGGTGAAGGTAAATGTCTCAATTTTTGGAAGGACCACTCCGGTTGAACTTGAATTTTGGCAGGTAGAAAAAATCTAAATAAACTATGGCTAAGAAGAAAAAGAAAAAACCAGTAAGCCAGATAAAGTTACAGATTCCTGCTGGAGCAGCAAATCCAGCACCACCGGTTGGTCCGGCATTAGGACAGCACGGGGTAAATATCATGCAGTTTTGTAAGGCTTTCAACGATAGCACAAAACAAAAAGAGGGAATAATACTACCGGTTATAATTAGTGTTTACGAAGACCGTTCTTTTGATTTTATTGTTAAGAGCCCGCCGGTTTCTTTTTTGTTGAAGAGAGCAGCTAATTTGGCTAAAGCCAGCTCTTTGCCTGGCAAGGAAATTATTGGTGAGGTGACTAAAAGTGCAGTTATGCAAATAGCTAAAGAGAAGATGCAGGATTTAAATACCAGGGATTTAGAAGCTGCGGCTAGAATAGTTGAGGGTACAGCTAGGAGTTGCGGGTTAAAAGTAGTCCAAGGTTAGGGGAAAACTTATGGCACATAGTAAGAGATATCTGGAAGCTAAAAAAATGGTCGAGGAGAATAAGGCTTATCCTTTGGGAGAGGCGGTCGATCTTTTAAAATCTATGCCTAAGCCTAAGTTCGACGAGATGGTAGAGATTAGCTGCAAACTTGGCGCAGATCCTAAACAATCTGATCAGATGGTTAGAGGTTCTGTGGTATTGCCTCATGGTACCGGTAAGCAGACTAAAGTTTTAGTTTTTTGTGAGCCTGAAAAGGAAAAAGATGCCAAGGAATCCGGAGCTGACTATATTGGTTCTGGGGAGACTATTGATAAGATTCTTAAGGAAGGGTGGACTGATTTTGATTGTTGTATATCTACACCTTCAATGATGCGTTCGGTAAGTAAATTAGGAAAATTCTTAGGTCCGAGGGGGCTGATGCCTTCTCCTAAAACCGGGACAGTAACCGAGAATATAACTCATGCAATTTCAGAGGCGAAGAGAGGAAAGATCGATTTTCGTATGGATAAGCTTGGCTGCATCCATGTTGGTGTAGGTAAGCTATCATTTAGCTCTCAAGACTTATCAGAGAATGTTAAGGCTTTTGTTGGGGCTCTTGCATCTGCGAAACCTTCAGCTGTTAAAGGTGATTTCATAGGAAGCCTTTATTTATCAGCGACCATGGGGCCGGCAGTAAAGTTTAATCTATAGGTCAACAGACCATCATATTGGGTAGGAAACTATGGCTAAAGAAACAAAAAAAATAGGCTTATTGACACGCGAAAGAATTGTTGAAGGCCTAAAGCAGGGAGTTAAAAGCACCGAAGGGTGTTTTTTCGTTGGCTTTAATAAGGTTGGAGCCTTTCCGATTAATGGACTACGCAACAATCTTCGTGACTCCGGTGCTAGAGTTTTTGTAGCTAAGAATTCTTTATTTAGGAAAGCGTTGGATGAATTAGGCTGGGAAGATGTAAATAGTTTGCTGGAAGCAGAAACAGGCGTTGTTATTACAAAAGAGGATGGTGTAGTTGAAGCTTGCAAAATCCTTGTTGAATTCGCCAAAGAGGCCGAAGCCTTACAGCTAAAGGGCGGAGTCATTAAAGATAAAAGGGTTAGCTCTAAAGAATTAGGTGCTTTAGCAAAACTTCCTTCCCGGGAAGTGCTTATTGGCATGGTAGTATCTTCTTTTGCTTCACCTTTGTGTGGTTTTCTTAATACGTTGAATCAGATCATTTTAAAGTTTGTTTGGGTTATTGAAGAAATAAAAAAAGCTAAAGAGCAGAAAAAAGGATAAGGAGGTAGCTATGTCTAAGGTTGATGACATTATGAAGGTGGTGGAGGAAATGACCGTTCTAGAGCTCTCCGAGCTAGTAAAGGCTTGTGAAGATAAGTTCGGAGTAACCGCTGCTGCTCCTGCAGTTGCTGTAGCTGCAGCTGGAGGCGGAGCCGCCGCAGAAGAGGAAGAAGAGAAAACTTCTTTTACTGTAACTTTAACTGGCGTCGGTTCCAACAAAATAGCGGTTATTAAAGAGATTAGAGCAATTACTGAATTAGGCTTAAAGGAAGCAAAAGACTTAGTTGATTCTGCACCTAAGGCGATTAGAGAGAATGTTACCAAGGAAGAAGCTGAAGAGATCAAGAAGAAAATAGAAGCTACTGGGGCTACCGTAGAGTTGAAATAATTCGCACCGATCACTTATGCGTACTTAGTTCCATAAGCGATGTGCCCATTATAGGAGGATAACTTGAAAAAAGCCAAAAAGCTATCTTTTGCTAAGATTAAGAAGAGCTTTGCCATGCCTCATCTTCTTGAACATCAATTGCGCTCGTATAGAGAGTTTTTGCAAGTCGATGTTTTACCGGAGAAGAGAAAGAATATAGGCTTGCAGGAAGTTTTGCGGGAGATTTTCCCTATGGAGAGTCCGGATAAGCAATATCGCTTAGAGTTCGTCTCTTACGGTTTGAGCCGCCCGCGCTATAGCGTAGATGAATGCAAGAGAAGGTCGCAGACTTATGCTGCCCCCCTAAGGGTGCGTTTAAGGTTGTCTGATCCTTCGCTTGAAGTAAAAGAGCAGGAAATTTACCTAGGGGATATTCCCCTTATGACCGATACAGCCTCTTTTATTATTAATGGTGATGAGAGAGCTATAATCAGTCAGCTGCAGCGTTCGCCTGGCGTATTCTTTGAGGAGGAATCCCACCCCACAGGTAAACGTATTTACTTTGCCAGGATAATTCCTTATCGTGGATATTGGCTGGAATTTCGAACCGACATAAACGATACTATTACTGCGATTATTGACCGCAGAAAGACTTTTCCGGCAACTCAAATTTTACGTATCTTAGGTCTTTCTACTAATGATAATATTTATAGCCATTTTTCTGATAAACCGTATCCGGAATTAGTTAATACAGTTAAAAAAGATTCAACAACAACTAAGGAAGGCGCTTATTTAGATTTTTACAAGAAGATGCGTCCTACCGAACCAATTACTTTGGAAGCTGCCAAAGAGGTCTTTAGAAGGATGTTCCTTGATCCCCGCCGATACGATTTAGGTAGAGTAGGCAGATATCTTCTTAATAAGAAGTTAGGTACGGATTTTAACTTAAGCAAAAGAACTTTAGATTTAACTACCGTAATAGAAATTATTAAGACCTTACTTACGGTAAAGGCTGGAAAAAGAGATATAGACGATATCGATCATCTTTCCAATCGAAGAGTAAAACTTATCGGTGAACTTTTACAGCATCAAGTAAGGGTAGGTCTATTAAGGGTCGAGAGAACATTCCTTGATAGGTATTCGCTTATTTCTTCCAATGATTTTGCTATTCAGCATCTTATAAATTCTCGAGCTTTCTCAACACAAATACAAGACTTCTTCGCTCGTTCACCCCTTTCTCAATTTATGGACCAAACAAATCCCTTGGCTGAAATGACTCACAAGCGTAGACTTTCAGCAATGGGGCCAGGAGGTTTGTCTCGTGAACGTGCCGGTTTTGAAGTCCGTGACGTTCATCCTACCCACTACGGAAAGATTTGTCCTATAGAGACACCGGAGGGGGCAAATATTGGTCTTCTAGCTTCATTAACTACCTATGCCCGGATAAATCCTCTAGGATTTTTGACCACTCCTTATCGAAAGGTAGAAAACGGAGTAGTTAATGAGAAAACTGAATTTTTAATGGGTGACGAAGAAGAGAACTCAGTAATTTCGCAGGTAACTGCCAACATAGACACAGATGGAAAAATTAAAGATAAAGAAATTTATGCCCGCCACTTAGGAAAGTTTCCCAAAATAAAACCGAAAAATATCGAGTACATGGATGTTTCTCCCCAGCAGATTATATCTGTTTCTGCCTCGCTAATTCCTTTTCTTGAACATGATGATGCCAACCGTGCGCTTATGGGTTCGAATATGCAGAGGCAAGCAGTGCCATTAATGTTTCCTCAGCAACCTCTGGTTGGAACCGGGGTTGAGGAAAAGGTAGCTAGAGATAGCGGAGTAATGGTGATTGCTAACGAGTCAGGCAAGGTTAATGAAGTAGATGCGTCATCAATAAGAGTAGGAAATTTTACTTACAAGCTAAAGAAATTCTGCCGTTCTAACGCTGACACTTGCACAAATCAAAAACCTTTAGTTAAGAAAGGGGATGAACTAAAGAGGAATACAATTATTGCTGACGGTATGGCAACAGAAGATGGAAACCTTTCTTTAGGTACTAATTTGCTTGTAGCATTCTTGCCTTGGAGGGGCTATAACTTTGAAGACGCAATTATTATTAATGAAAGATTATTAAAAGAGGACACACTTACTTCTTTACATATTGAGAAGTTCGAGTGTGAATCTCGGGAAACAAGATTAGGTAATGAAGAAGTTACTCGGGATATTCCTAATGTTAGCGAAGAGGCTCTAAGCAATTTGGATGATAGCGGTATTATCCGAATCGGAGCTGAAGTTATGCCTGACGATATTTTGGTCGGGCGGGTAACTCCCAAGACAGAAAAAGAGCTTTCTCCGGAAGAGAGATTATTAAGGGCAATATTTGGCGAGAAAGCAGCAGATGTAAAAGATACTTCCCTGCGAGTTCCTCCGGGCATTTATGGCGTAGTCACAAACGTTGAGGTCTTTCAGAGAAAAGACAGAGGACGGCGTTCAAAGAAGGAGAAGACCGAGGAGTTACGTAGAATAAAGGAGATTGAGACTTATTACGATGAAGAGAAAGAGCTCTTAGAGCGAGAGAAAGGCAGACGTTTAGGTATCTGTTTAGGCAAGGCTGATAATAAAGTTACATCTTCTGATTGCGAGGAAAATGAAGAAGCAAAAGCAATACTTGATATTTATGATGGACGGCTTATTGAGTTGTCTATTGAGAAGGAACTAGAAATAGCTAAGATCAAAAAAGGCGATGAGCTTCCAGCGGGAGTTTTGAAGCGAGTAGTTGTTTTTGTAGCCATGAAGAGGAAGATTTCCGCCGGCGATAAGCTTTCGGGCCGACACGGGAACAAAGGAGTAATTTCTAAAATTTTACCTGAGGAAGATATGCCTTATCTCGATGATGGGACACCGATAGATATACTTCTAAATCCTTTAGGGGTACCTTCACGAATGAATGTCGGTCAGCTTCTAGAAATGCATCTAGGTTGGGCCGCTAAACGACTAGGCTTAAGGATTGCTTCTCCTGTTTTTGATGGAGCGAAGGAGGAGGACGTAAGAGGTTTATTAACTGAAGCTGGTTTGCCTGAAGATGGCAAGGTTACCCTTTTTGATGGTTACACTGGTAAGCCTTTTGCTCAAAAGGCTGGTGTAGGGTATGTGTACATAATGAAATTAGTACATATGGTTGATGACAAGATCCACGCCCGGGCCATCGGACCTTACTCACTTATTACTCAACAGCCGTTAGGCGGAAAAGCCCAATTTGGTGGTCAGCGCTTTGGTGAGATGGAAGTTTGGGCTTTGGAAGCTTATGGCGCAGCTTTTACTCTTCAAGAGATGCTTACAGTAAAGAGTGATGATGTAGAAGGAAGAACAAGAATATACGAAGCAATCGTGAGAGGCGAGCAAAAGTTTCATCCTTCTGTACCCGAATCTTTCAATGTTTTGATAAAGGAATTGCAGGGACTTTGTTTGGATATCAGGGCAGAAAAGGAGAGCAAATGATAGAAGAAGGTACTTTTTTTGATCGGATAAATATAAAGTTAGCTTCACCGGGGGTTATCAAGAGTTGGTCTTCGGGTGAAGTGAAGAAGGCTGAAACTTTAAATTACCGTACTTTGAAGCCTGAGAAAGATGGCCTTTTCTGTGAGAGGATTTTTGGACCGGCCAAGGATTGGGAGTGTCATTGCGGTAAGATGAAGGGAATAAAATTTAAAGGTTCCAAGTGTGATCGTTGCGGAGTAGAAATTCTGCATTCTTCGGTAAGAAGGCAGCGTATGGGGCATATTGCCTTAGCTGCACCGGCAACACACATATGGTTTTTTAAAGTTCTTCCTTCCCGAATCGGCGCCCTCCTTGATTTAAGCATTAAACAATTAGAAAAAGTTATTTACTACGAAGAGTATGTTGTGGTTGATCCGGGTACAGCTCGCTTGAAGAAAGGCCAGCTTCTTAATGAAGCAGAATATCGTGAGGCTTTAGAAAATTTTGGTGGAGATTTTAAGGCTGGAATCGGAGCTGAAGTTATAAAAGAACTTTTAAAGGAAGTTGATTTAGATAAGCTAAGCAAAGCAGTGCGTAAAAGTATAGAAAAAGGTAAAGTTGGAGTAAACAAGAGGCTTCTGAAGAGATTAAAGATAATTGAAGACATGCGCCGCTCGGGAAATAAGTGTGAGTGGATGGTTTTAGATGCTCTTCCGATTATCCCACCAGATTTACGCCCCTTGGTGCCTCTTGAGGGCGGAAGATTTGCTTCCTCTGACCTCAATGACCTTTATCGTCGAGTTATAAATAGAAATAACCGTTTGAAGAAATTAATTTCTTTGGGCGCACCGGATATAATCATCAGGAACGAAAAGAGAATGCTTCAGGAAGCTGTCGATGCAGTTTTAGAAAATGGACGTCATGGACGGCCAGTCGTCGGTCCGCAAAACAGACCCTTAAAGAGTCTTTCTGACATGCTTAAGGGTAAGCAAGGACGTTTTAGGCAGAATCTCTTAGGTAAGCGTGTAGATTATTCGGGAAGAAGTGTTATTGTCGTCGGTCCGGAGCTAAAGCTTCATCAATGTGGCATTCCTAAGCAGATGGCTTTAGAATTAGTTGAACCGTTCATTATAAAGAAATTAAGAGAAAAAGGATTTGTGCATACGATAAAGGGTGCGCGAAGAATGGTTGAGCGTGCTCGAATTGAAGTTTGGGATATTCTTGAAGATGTAATCGAAGGGCATCCGGTTCTGCTTAATCGTGCTCCTACGTTGCATCGTTTAAGTATTCAAGCTTTTTATCCAGTTTTAGTTGAAGGAAAAGCTATTAAATTACATCCGCTTGTTTGTGCTGCTTTCAATGCTGACTTTGACGGTGACCAGATGGCGGTTCATCTCCCACTATCTTTAGAAGCTCAGGCTGAGGCTAGGGTAATCATGCTTTCGGTGAACAACATTTTTTCTCCTTCTGATGGCCGACCGGTTATTGCACCTAGTCAGGATATGATTATTGGCTGTCGCTATATTACCATGGCTAAAGATAAGGCTAAGGGTGAAGGAATAACCTTTTCTAATTTCGAAGAAGTAATTACTGCCTACCAGGATGAAGAGGTTGATCTTCACGCTAAGGTTAAGCTAAGAATAAGTGAGAACGGGGAGAGGAAAATAGTTGAGACTACTACTGGTAGAGTTGTTTTTAATCAAATTCTACCTAAAGGATTTCGTTTTGTTAACGAGGCCTTAGATAAGAGAAGCGTGTCAGGAATTATTAGCGAATGCTATAAGCAATTTGGCCACAGTGCTGTTATCGCTCTCTTAGATAATATAAAGGATTTAGGATTTGAGTATGCTACCTTGGGGGGGATAAGCATTGGTGTTGGTGATTTAAAGATACCTGAACAAAAACAAGAGTGTATTGCCGAAGCCAATAACGAGTTGAACAAGGTAGAAGATCAGTATCGACGCGGAATTATCACCGAGAGGGAGAGACACAATAAGATTATTGACGTTTGGACAAGAACCACTGATCGGGTTTCAGATTTTGTATTTAAGAATATGGAACAGGATAACCCGGTTTTTATGATGGCAGATTCTGGGGCTAGAGGCTCAAGGCTGCAGGTAAGACAGTTAGCCGGGATGAGAGGGCTTATGGCTAAGCCGTCAGGAGAGATTATTGAAATACCGATCACCTCTAACTTTAAAGAGGGATTAACAGTATTAGAGTTTTTTATCTCTACCCACGGAGCCAGAAAGGGATTAGCTGATACTGCCTTAAAGACTGCTGATGCTGGTTATCTTACCCGTCGTCTTGTAGACGTGGCTCAAGAAGTTATCATCGTTGAAGATGATTGCGGGACGGTAAACGGAATAACAGCTTCAGAGATTGTTGAAGGGGAAGATGTTGTTGTTTCTTTGCGAGAGAGAATAGTCGGGAGGATCGCCTTAGATAATATCGCTGATTTGGTGAGCGATGAGATAATTGTTAAGACTAATGAGGAGATTACCGAAGAAATCGCAGAGAGGATAGAGCGTTTAGGTTTAGAAAAGATAAGGATAAGAAGTGTTTTGACTTGTGAATCAGAGAGGGGAGTTTGTATTAGATGTTACGGAAAGAATCTAGCCTCGAGAAAGTTAGTGGAGATCGGCGAAGCTGTAGGGGTTATTGCTGCTCAATCTATTGGTGAGCCAGGTACTCAGCTTACAATGAGAACTTTCCATATCGGAGGTACAGCTTCACGAGTAGCTGAGCGTTCATTCATAAAGTCAAGAGAGAAGGGAGTTGTTAAGTACCATAACCTTAGGGTTGTTTCTAAAGGAAGGCATTTCGTAGTTCTCAACAGAAATGGAATGATAAGCATCAATGATAGTAAGGGAATTGAGCTTCAGAGGAATCCTGTTCCTCAAGGATCATCAATTTCTATTGCTGATAACGGAGAAATCGAGAAGGATAAGATATTTGTAAGATGGGATCCTTACTCTTCACCGATATTGGCAGAGGCGGGTGGTAAAGTTAAGTACGAAGATATTATTGATAAAATTACTATCCAAGAAGAGCTAAATGTTACCACTGGTAGAAAAGAAAGAGTCGTAGTTGATTTCAAGGGTGATTACCACCCACAAATTCTTACTCTTTCCAAGAAAGAAGAGGTTCTCGGGTTTTACCCTCTACCTACTGGCGCTCATATAATGATGAGCGAGGGTGATGCAGTTGAGGCCGGTGATGTTATTGCCAAGACACCGCGTTTAGTAGCAAAGACTAGGGATATCACCGGAGGCCTACCTCGGGTAGCAGAGTTGTTTGAAGCCAGGCGTCCTAAGAACCCGGCTGTTATAAGTGAAATAGATGGGTTTATTGAATTTGCTGAAGCTGCTGGTGAGAGAAAGATTATTGTCCGTAGTCCTACTGGGATGAGCAGAGAATATGCGATTCCTACTGGGGCTCATCCGATAGTTTATAGAGGAGATCAAGTTGTTGCCGGACAACAATTGATTGAAGGGCCGGTAGTCTTGCAGGATATTTTAAGAGTTTGCGGAGATAAAGTGCTGCAAGAGCGTTTGGTTAACGAGATACAGGAAATTTATCGTTTACAGGGTGTAAGGATAAATAACAAACATATCGAGGTTATTATCCGCGAAATGCTTAAGAAGGTGAGGGTTGATGATTCCGGAGATAGTGAATTTTTGCCTGGAGAGGGGATAGACAAGTGGGATTTTCGTCGTGAGAATGAGCGAGTCATTAAGAAAGGTGGCAAGCCTGCTATAGCGTCACCGCTGCTTCTAGGTATTACCAAGGCATCTTTGAGTACAAAGAGTTTTATTTCAGCAGCAAGCTTTCAGGAGACTACTCGAATCTTGGCTGACGCTGCTACTGCTGGAAAGTCGGATCAATTGCAAGGGTTAAAGGAAAATGTAATAGTAGGGCATCTTATTCCTGCTGGAACTGGTTTAAAGAAATATAGAGAAGTTGAGGTGGAGAAATGCCAACAATAATTCAGTTGATAAGAAAAAGTCGTATGCTTAAGAAGAAAAAGGGAAAGTCTCCTGCTTTAGGCGGGTGTCCGCAAAGAAGAGGAGTATGTATTCAGGTAAGAACAATGACTCCTAAGAAGCCTAACTCAGCCTTACGTAAGATTGCCAGAATAAGGTTGACCAATGGCCAGGAAGTCACTGCTTATATTCCCGGTGAAGGGCATAATCTGCAGGAACACTCCATAGCCCTAGTGAGAGGCGGGAGGGTAAAAGATCTTCCTGGTGTAAGGTATCATATTGTAAGAGGAACCCTTGATTGCCAAGGGGTACAGAATAGAAAGAGATCACGCTCTAAATACGGAGCCAAGAGGCCTAAGAGCTAAATTTTAAGGAGATAGGTTAATATGAGAAGAAGGAGAGCGCCTAAAAGAAACATAAGGACAGACCCAAAGTATGATTCTTTGGTAGTAGGCAATTTTGTTAATATTATTATGCGTGATGGCAAGAAAAGTGTTGCCCAGAAGATTATCTACGATGCTTTTGATATTGTTTCCGAGCGGCTCAAGGAAGACCCAATAAAGGCGTTTTTTGCTGCTTTAGATAATGCTCGCCCTCGGATGAATGTTAAGCCTAGAAGAATTGGTGGAGCAACATATCAAGTTCCCTTAGAGGTAACCAAAGAGAAGGGGACTTCGATCGCGATACGCTGGATAAAGGATTCAGCCTTAAAGAAAAAAGGCAAACCAATGAAGATAAAGCTGGCTGAGGAAATTGTATCTGCTTTTAAAGGAGAAGGTCCAGTAATTAAAAAGAGAGAAGACACACACAAGATGGCAGAAGCTAACAGAGCATTTGCACACTTTAGGTATTAGCATAAGTGAATAGTATAAATGTTGCGATTATGAAGAAGGGATTAGATTCAACAAGAAATATCGGTTTTATAGCCCATATTGATGCCGGTAAGACTACGACTACCGAAAGGGTCTTGTACTATACTGGCCGTACATATAAGGTTGGTGAGGTCCATGAAGGGACAACAATTACCGATTGGATGGTTCAGGAAAAAGAAAGAGGTATTACCATCACATCAGCTGCTACTTCTTGCCAATGGCATGATAAACAGATTAATATAATTGATACTCCTGGGCATATTGATTTTACTGTTGAGGTAGAGAGGTCATTGAAAGTTTTAGACGGAGTAGTAGTTATTTTTTGCGGTGTTGGCGGAGTCGAGCCCCAGTCAGAAACTGTTTGGCGTCAGGCTGACAAGTATAATATTCCCCGTATTGCTTTTATTAATAAGTTAGATAGGGTAGGAGCTGATTTTTTTAACGTGCTTGGCGATATGCAAGAGAAACTGCAAGTTGTTATGGCTCCGGTTCAGTTACCTATATATAAAGAAGATGAGTTCCTAGGTTTGGTGGATTTATTTACTAATAAAGCAATATATTATAAGGGAGAGTTGGGCGAAGAGCTTATCTATAGCGAAGTTCCTGAGGAGATGAAAGAGGCGGTGACTAAAGCTAATGAACGTCTGGCGGAAAAATTAGCTGAGCTTGACGATGAGATTATGCAAAAGGTAATTAACGGCGATGGAATAACTTCCGAAGAGACTAAAAATGCAATAAGAAAATATGTTTTGACTAATAAGTTTGTTCCGGTTTTCTGTGGTTCAGCTTTAAAGAATAAGGGAATCCAGCAACTTCTTGATGCTGTTTGCGACTATCTTCCTTCGCCTTTGGAAGCCGGAGAGATAATCGGAGTAGATGAGAAAAAAGGGCAGGAGCAGATAGTTGAAATTGGAGAAAGCTCATCCTTGTGTGCTTTATGTTTTAAGGTTGCGACTGACCCCTTCTTAGGAAAATTATTTTATACACGAATATATTCAGGTAAGATTGCAGCTGCATCCAATATATATAATGTTACTAAGAAGGCTAAAGAACGGGTCATGAAGATTCTAAAGATGCATGCTAATAAGCAAGAAGTTGTTAAGGAAGCAGGTGCTGGTGATATTGTTTGCTTGGTGGGCTTAAAGGATACGGTGACCGGAGATACTCTTTGTGATAGCCGACATCCAATTCTTCTAGAAGCGATAAAGTTCCCCGAACCGGTTGTTTCTTTAGCTATTGAGCCTAAGACCAAGGCTGACCAAGAGAAACTTTTTGCCGGATTGAAGAAACTTTCTGACGAAGATCCGTCTTTTAAGGTAGCTTACAATCGCGAGACTGGTCAGAATATAATTTCTGGCATGGGACAGTTGCACCTTGAGATTATGGTTGATAGGTTAATAAGGGAATTCAGCGTAACTGCAAGAATTGGTAAGCCCCAGGTTGCCTATAAAGAGACAATTACCCGCAGAGTCGAATCTGTAGGTAAGTTCATCCAACAAACCGGAGGCCGTGGCCAATATGGGCATGTGGTATTGCTCTTGGAGCCTTTAGGTAAAGGTAAAGGTATTATTTTCGAGAATAAAATAAAGTCAGGTGCTATTCCCAAGGAATACATTCCAGCAGTTGAAGAAGGAGTCTTTGAAGCTGTAGAGAGTGGCGTTTTAGGAGGGTATCCTGTGGTCGATATAAAAGCAACTTTAATTGATGGCTCTTATCATGATGTTGATTCTTCAGAGCTAGCTTTTAAGGTTGCCGGAGAAATAGGAATTAAAGAGGGGTTACGTAAAGCGAAGCCAGTTGTATTAGAGCCGGTGATGGATTTGGAAGTAGTTACACCTACTGAGTACGTTAGCCAAGTTATCGGGGATTTGAATTCGCGTCGAGGGAAGATATCATCGATTCGCGAGAGAAAAAATCTTCGAATTGCCAGAGCCGATGTGCCTTTGTCGGGAGTTTTTAACTACGCTGATGCGCTTAGAAGCTTGACACAAGGTAGGGCATCTTATACAATAGAGCCTTCGTATTACGAGAAGGTTCCCGAAGAGTTACTGTCAAAAATATTAGGAATTTAATTGGATAAGGAGGTGTAGTATGGGAAAAGAGAAGTTTGTAAGGACAAAACCCCATCTCAACATCGGCACCATTGGCCACGTTGACCATGGTAAGACGACGCTTACTTCAGCAATAACTGGGGTTTTAGCGACTCAAGGTAAGGCTAAGGCGCTTAAATTTGAAGATATCGATAAGGCGCCGGAAGAGAAAGAGCGTGGAGTGACTATCAATATTGCTCACGTTGAGTACGAGACTGATAATCGTCACTACGCTCATATTGATTGCCCTGGTCACGCTGACTATATCAAGAACATGATCACTGGGGCAGCTCAGATGGATGGAGCGATTCTAGTTGTGGCTGCTACTGATGGTCCAATGCCACAGACAAGAGAGCACATTCTTTTAGCCCGTCAGGTAAACGTTCCAGCAGTTGTTGTGTTTATCAACAAGGTTGATCAGATGGAAGATGCCGAGCTAGTTGAATTGGTGGAAGAGGAAGTCAGGGATTTGCTTATTAAGTATGAATTTCCTGGCAAAGAAATCCCAATCGTTAAAGGATCCGCTTTAAAAGCAATGAAGTGTTGTTGTGGTAAAGAAGAGTGTGCAGATTGTAAAGCAATTATCGAGCTGATGAAAGCTGTAGACGAACATATTCCTACACCAAAAAGAGACGTTGATAAGCCATTCCTTATGGCTGTCGAAGATGTTTTCTCAATCTCTGGACGAGGAACAGTAGTAACCGGAAGAGTTGAGAGAGGAAAAGTTAAAGTTGGTGAGGAAGTGTCATTAGTAGGAATTCATCCTGAGGTTAGCAAGACAGTAGTTACCGGGGTGGAAATGTTTAGAAAGCTCCTTGATGAAGGTCAAGCCGGGGATAATGTCGGTTTACTTTTAAGAGGTACAGAGAAAGAGGGTGTTGAGAGAGGAATGGTTTTGGCTAAGCCTGGCTCAATTACTCCTCATACTAAGTTTAAAGCTCAGGTTTATGCCTTGAAGAAAGAAGAGGGTGGAAGACACACTCCTTTCTTTGCCGGGTACAGACCACAATTCTATTTTCGTACCACTGATGTTACTGGAACATGCCAATTACCTCAAGGGGTAGAAATGGTTATGCCGGGAGATAATGTGGTATTAGAGATTACATTGATTCAGCCAGTAGCTGCAGAGAAAGAATTGAGGTTTGCTATTCGTGAGGGCGGAAGAACAGTAGGCGCAGGAGTGCTAACAGAGGTCATTGAATAAAAGGGATAAACTACAATTTAGGTTGTGGTTTAAGGCATGAATTATGCTTAAGTTAAGGATAAAATTAAAAGCGTTTGACCATCGGATTTTGGATCAGTCTGCGAAGGAAATAGCTGAAGTAGCTATGCGGACTGGAGCAAAGGTCAATGGTCCCATGCCTATGCCTACGAAGAAGAAAATTTATACTGTTAATCGTTCTACCAATGTTGACAAGAAGTCACGTGAGCAATTTATGTTAGCAATTCATAAGAGAATCATTGATTTGGACAAACCAACGCCAAAAACAATTGATGCCTTACGAAAGCTAAATTTGCCCGCAGGCGTTAGCGTAGAGATTAAACAAGAAGTGTAACTTAAGAGGCTTCGAGGATAATCGCCGCAGTAGGATACAGATAGGGTATCTGTATTTTCTGGGGCATTAGCCTGTGTTAAAGTCTTTGGGAATAGAAATGATTAGAGAGATTTACGGGAAAAAAGTCGGAATGACTCAAGTTTTTGACGAGGAAGGTAACCTTTTACCTACTACCTTAATAGAGGTGGAGCCAGTCTATGTATTGGAAAAAGTAGAGTATCCTACTCAAACAAAGGCTAAGATTGGTTGCTTCAAGATCCAAGAGAAGAAAATCGGCAAAGTAAAGCAACCAGTAAAGGGTTATTTTGATAAATTGGGAGTAAGCCCTTACAAACTTATTAGAGAGGTAGAGGTAGAAGAGGGTGCTGATTTTTCATTTACACCTTCGGATGCCCAAGATCAAAAGAGCAAAGTCCAGCAATCTCAAGAGGAGGGTGTCGAAGCTAAATCTTCTGAAGGTCCTGAGGTGGCTAAGCCAGAGGCACAAGAGTCTGCTGGTGAGCCAACTGATCCTCGTCAAATAAGTGTAGAGATTTTTAAAGTTGGAGAAATGGTAGACGTGAGAGCTAAGACTAAAGGAAAGGGTTTTGCCGGCGGAATGAAAAAACATGGTTGGAGTGGACAGCCGGGATCACACGGGCACACTATGCACCGGCGCCTAGGTTCAGCTGGAGCCTCAGCTTATCCCTCGAAGATAATTAAAGGTCTTGGTATGCCTGGGCATATGGGTGATAGTTTTCGCACAACCAAGAACTTAAAAATTTTGAAGGTGGATAAAGAGAAGGATCTTCTTTTTATCCAAGGAAATGTTCCCGGTGCCAGGGGTGCAATCGTAAATTTAAGAAAGGTAAAGTAATTATTTATTTAGGTAAGTAGTAATGAAAGCTAAAGCAACCAGCAAGAAGAAAGGAGTCAAGAAGAGCGTTAAGAAGAAAGCGTTGAGCAAGACTACTGCGGTGCCCAAGAGCCTAAGTTTACCGGTTTTAAATATTCAAGGCAAGGAAGTAGAGCAGATAGAGCTGGAGAAACGCATTTTTGACGGTAAGATTTCCGAAGCTCTTATCCATCAGGCAGTAGTAACCTATCTGGCTAACCAGAGAAAGGGCCTGGCTTCAACTAAGACTAAAGGTGATGTCAGAGGTGGTGGAATAAAGCCCTGGCGGCAAAAAGGTACTGGGCGGGCAAGGGTAGGCTCAATACGTTCTCCTCTTTGGCGCGGCGGCGGAGTTACTTTTGGCCCCAAGCCGCATTCTTACTATAAAGATTTACCTCAGAAGATGAAGACCATGGCTCTAAAGAGTGCGCTTAATGCTAAATTGAGAGATAAAGAGATTCTGATTATTAGTGACTTAAAGGTTACTTCGCATAAAACTAAAGATTTTTCTAAGATTGTTAAAAGCCTGAAGCTAGACGGGGTAAAGTTAAGGGTAGTGGTTGAGAAATTAGAGCCTAATCTTAAGTTGGCAACCGGCAATATTAAGAAGGTGTTATTAGCTAAAGCTAGCGATGTCCACGCTACAGAGATAATTGATTGTAAGAGATTAGTTTTAACCAAGAATGCCTTAAGAGATGTAGAAGTGAGGATTAAAAAGTGTCTGTCGTAAAGAGTGTTTATTCTATTATTAAGTCACCGTTAGTTACTGAAAAGTCAGCTCGGGATTCTGTTTTCAGAAAGTATGCCTTCAGGGTTGGCAAAGATGCCAATAAGGTTCAGATAAAACGGGCTATAGAGAAGATATATAAGGTGAAAGTGATAAAGACTTCGGTATTAACGGTTAAAGGTAAGATGAAAAGGCTTAGATTCAACCAAGCTGGTAAGACTGCTTCTTGGAAGAAGGCTATTGTCACTTTAAAAGAAGGATCTGAAATCAAAATTGTTTAAGTTATGGGAGTAAAAAAGTTTAGACCAGTAACGCCTTCACAGAGATTTAAGGTAATTTCTGATTTTTCCGAAGTTACCAAGAGTCAGCCCGAGAAGTCTCTAACTACTAGCTTGAAAAAAAGTGGTGGAAGAAATAATCGCGGCCGGATAACTGTTAGAAGACGTGGCGGCGGAAGTAAAAGAAAATATCGAATTATAGATTTTAAGAGAGACAAATATGATATTCTCGGTGAGGTAATAGCTATCGAGTATGATCCTAACAGGAGTGCACGTATTGCTTTAATAAAGTATCCTGATGTAGAGCTAAGGTATATCATCTGGCCGGACAATCTAAAGGTTGGAGATAAGATAATAAGTGCAGCTGATACCCAGGTGGATATAAGGCCCGGCAATTGCATGAAGCTAAAACATATGCCTATGGGAACAATAGTTCACAATATAGAGCTAAACCCAGGAAAGGGCGGCATCTTGGCCAGAAGCGCGGGCAGTTCAGCCCAACTTATGGCTAAGGAAAGAGGGTTCGCTCAATTACGTATGCCTTCCGGTGAGATTCGTCTATTAAAAGAAGATTGCCGAGCTACCATAGGACAGATGGGCTTAATTGAGCATGCTTCATTTCGACATGGTAAAGCTGGCAAGATACGCTGGCTGGGTCGGCGCCCTAAGGTAAGAGGGGTAGCTATGAATCCGATTGATCATCCCCATGGTGGTGGCGAGGGTAAGGCTGGCCAAGGTAATCCTCATCCGGTTACTCCCTGGGGAAAACCTACCAAAGGTGCAAAAACTAGGAATCCTAGAAACAGAAGCAGTAAATATATTATTAAGAGAAGAGTTAAAAAAAGGAAATCTAAAAAATGAGTCGTTCGTTGAAGAAAGGTCCTTTTATTGATCCTAAGTTATTGAAGAAGGCTCGAGCAGCCAAAGAAGGTGGAAGCCGGAAGTCTATAAAAACTTGGTCACGCAGTTCAATGATTGATCCGGAGTTCGTAGGGATTACCTTTGCAGTGCATAATGGCAAGAAACATATTCCGGTTTTTGTAACTGAGAGTATGGTGGGGCATCGTTTGGGTGAATTCGTACCGACCAGGATATTTAAACAGCATGGTGGCATAAAGGCAAAGAAAGCAATACAGAAGAAGTAAGATTGTTAAAGGTTTATTATGGTAGCTAGAGCAGAAGCAAAATATATTAGAATTTCCCCCACGAAGGTTCGACCGGTTATTACTTTGATAAAGAACACAAAGGTAATCGGAGCGCTAGCTAAATTAGTGCTAATTAATAAAAGAGGCGCTTATTACTTAAACAAGGTATTAAAGTCGGCCTTAGCAAATGCTAAGAGTAAGGGATATCAAGAGGGCAAGTTGTTTATCTCTAAGGTTGTGGCTAACCCTGGTCCAGTTTTAAAGAGGTATCGCGCAGCTTCTTTTGGTAGGGCAACGATGATCCGAAAGAGGACATCGCATATTTTAATAGAGCTGGGAAGCTCAGAAAAGTTAATTAAAGGAGCAAAGGCAAAGTAAGCTTATGGGACAAAAAGTTCACCCCTATATATTAAGGATCGGATTTGGTAAAGATTGGCTCTCACGTTGGTTTACCCCCAAAAGGAGAGAGTTTGCTGAATTTTTAGAAGAGGATATACGGATACGAGAGCATATTAAGAAGAGCTACTCTAGAGGCTCAGTGGCAACGATAGTCATAGAGAGGGTATCCTTAAATATTATAAGGATTAGGATAAGAACTTCTCGGCCAGGGGTCATCATCGGAAGGCGGGGCCAGGATATTGAGCGGGTGAAGGCAGAGCTAGGTAGATTAGCTAAGAAAGAAATTATTATTGATGTAGAAGAAGTTACTGAGCCGGCATTAGAAGCACAACTAGTTGCTGAGATGATTGGTTTTCAGCTTATTCGACGAGTACATTTTAGACGAGCAATGAAGAAAGCTATACAGCAAGCAGTTTCCTCTGGCGGCGAAGGAATAAAGATAAAGTGCTCAGGTCGTTTAGGCGGAGTAGAGATTGCTCGTAAAGAATCTTATAAATATGGCAAAGTGCCTTTACAGACATTCCGGGCTGACATAGATTATGGGTTCTATATCGCCAAGACTACTTACGGAACAATAGGAATCAAGGTATGGATTTATAAAGGTGAGAAGAGATTGGGGCACTACCTAATTAAAGAAGACCAAAAAAATTAATTATGCTTATTCCTAAGAGAGTAAAATATAGAAAAACCCAACGTGGAAGGCGCAAAGGGCTTGCCGTCGCCGGTTCCAAAGTTTCTTTTGGTGAATATGGAATAAAAGCTTTAGAAGCAGCCTGGCTTAAGAATACGCAAATTGAAACCGCAAGAATTATTCTTACCAGGCGCTTAAGAAGAGGTGGCAAGCTGTGGATAAGAATTTTTCCTGATAAGCCAATAACAAAAAAACCTGCTGAGTCCCGTCAGGGTAAGGGTAAGGGTGAGGTTGAAGGTTGGGTAGCGGTTATAAGAAGAGGAAGGGTCCTTTTTGAGCTTGGAGGAATTCCTGAAGATTATGCCCGAGCATCTTTTCGTCTGATTGCTTATAAGTTGGGCTTTAAGACTATGTTTGTAACCAGAAAGAGGTAAGAGATGAAGATAGAAGAATTACGTGGATTATCAGAGCAAGAATTGCAAGATAAATTAGATGATTTGAACAAGCAGCTTATGGAATTGCAATTTAAACGCAGAAGCGGAGTAGAGAAACCGCATCTTTTCAAAGTGGTCAAGAAGGATATTGCCCGTATTTTTACGGTTTTGAATGAAAAACAAGGAGCCGATAGTGGAAAAAGGTAAAGTTTTAGAAGGTTTAGTTACTTCTGATAAGAGAGATAAAACTATTACGGTCTTGGTAAAGATGAAGTTTTCGCATCAATTATACAAGCGGCCGTTAATAAAGAAAAAGAAATTTAAGGCTCATGATGTTAATAATCAGGCCAAGATTGGTAATCGGGTAAAGATAATTGAGTGCCGCCCAATTTCAAAGGACAAGTGTTTTAAACTTCTTGAGATTACAAAATGATTTATACTAGAACTAAATTAGATGTAGCGGATAATAGCGGAGCAAGAAAGGTTGCTTTTATCAGTGTCATCGGCAAGAAGAATAAGGACCGTGCCGATATTGGTGATGTCATTACCGGGAGTGTTAAAGTAGCTTCGCCCAATGCTGCGATAAAAAAAGGTGAGGTTATAAGGGCGGTAGTAGTAAGAACACGCTATCCAATAAAGAGAAAAGATGGTTTAGCAATTAAATTTGATAAGAATGCTTGTGTAATAATTGATAAGCAAGGTAATCCCAGGGCAACTAGGGTGTTTGGCCCGGTGGCAAGGGAGCTTAGAGATAGGTTTAGTAAGATATTGTCTTTGGCTCCGGAGGTAATATAAGTTTATGGGTTTAGATATCAAGAAAGGCGATAAGGTAGTAGTGATTGCTGGTAAAGGCAGGGGGAAAGTCGGTAAGATTTTGCGGGTTAGCTCTAAGCCTAAGCGAGTAGTAGTAGAGGGTGTAAATTTAGTAAAAAAACACGTTCGTCGTCGGTCAGAGAGTGAGACCGGGGGAATAAAAGAGGTTCCGGCAACCATCAATGCTTCTAACGTAGCGTTACTCTGTGGTAGTTGTAACAAAGGGGTAAGGTTTGGTGTGAAGATATCCGACGACAAGAGCAAAGTGAGGATTTGTAGGAAATGTCAGAGGCCAATTTAGAAAAGAAATACATACCGCGGTTGCTTACAATCTACAGAGAGCAAATAGTTTCTCAGCTAAAGGATAAGCTTAATTCTAAGAATGATCTTGCTGTGCCCCGCTTGATAAAGATTGTAGTAAACATGGGAGTTGGAGAAGCGGTTTCTGATTCCAAGATTATTGAAAAAGCAGCTGAGGATTTAGGAGTGATTACTGGGCAAAAGGCTAAGATATGTCGTTCTCGCAAGGCGATATCTAACTTTAAACTGAGGCAAGGGCAATCCGTAGGTTGTTGCGTAACTCTGCGAAAAAACATGATGTATGAATTTCTAGATCGTCTTATTACAGTAGCAATGCCTCGAATCCGCGACTTCAGAGGGTTTTCTTCTAAGTCTTTTGACGGAAGAGGGAATTATACCTTTGGATTATCTGAACAGGGAATATTCCCTGAAATTAACCTTGATAAGGTAGGCAGAACCCAAGGTATGAATATATGTATTAATACTAGTGCGACCAATGATGAAGGAGCAAGAGAATTGCTCAAATCGTTTGGGTTTCCGTTTAGGAGGTAGAATGGCGACTACAGCTAAAATTGAAAAATGGAAGAGGGAGAAGAAGAAGCCAAAGTTTTCTACCCGATACAAGAGCCGATGCCGCCTCTGCGGCAGACCTAGGGCCTATATTCGGGATTTTGAACTTTGTCGAATCTGCTTCCGGCAGCTTGCCTGGCAAGGGTTGATTCCCGGGGTAAAGAAAGCCAGCTGGTAAGCTGGTTAATTTAAGGTGAGTAAAATAAAAAAGTGAGAAGGCGATAAAATGAGTAGAACAGATTTAATTAGTGATGCTTTTACGATAATAAGAAATGCTCTAAGAGCAAAGAAAGAGGATACCTATATTCCTTATTCCAACCCTTTGTCGAAGATCTGTGAAATTTTAAAGAAAGAAGGGTATTTGGAGAACTTCAAAGAGGTCGACTTAGAGAAGCTTAAGAAGATAAAGGTCTATTTAAAATATGAGGGTAAGAAGAGTGTTATTACTCAGATAAAAAAGATTTCTTCGCCGGGGAGAAGGGTGTATACCAAGAGGAAGGGTATACCAATTGCCTTAGGTGGATATGGAGTGACCCTGGTTTCTACTTCAGGAGGGATACTTACTGACAGACAGGCTAAGGCCAAGGGCATTGGCGGCGAAGTTATCGGAATGATTTGGTGATAAAAGATGTCACGGATAGGAAAACAAATACTAGAATTACCAAAGGATGTAAAAGTTAAACTTGAGGGCAGTCTTTGCCTTGTTGAAGGTAAGGGTGGTAAGCTAGACCTCGATATTCCAGCCGGCATTAAGGCAGAGGTTAAAGATAATATTTTAACAGTTACAAGAGGCAATGATTCCAAGCAGTTAAGGAGTCTTCACGGGACAATCAGGGTTTTAATTGGAAATATGGTGAAGGGTGTAACTGAAGGATTTAAGAAAGAGCTAGAGATAATTGGTGTAGGCTATAAGGCACAAATGAAAGGAGCGAAGCTTGCTTTAAATGTAGGGTTTTCTCATCCGGTAGAGATGGACGTGCCACAAGGTTTAAAGGTTTCAACTCCGGCTGTAACTCGTATTGAAGTTTCCGGGATTGATAAACAAAAAGTTGGTGAGTTTGCCGCGAAAATAAGGAAAGTATATCCTCCCGAGCCTTACAAGGGTAAAGGCATAAGATATAAAGGAGAGGAAGTACGTAAAAAATTAGGAAAAGCATTAGCAAAATGAAGCAGATAGGAAGAAAGAGAAGACATAAGAGTATTACCCGTAAAATTAGAGGCGTAGAGAGCCAGCCACGCTTAGTGGTGTTTAGGAGCAAAAAACATATTTACGCTCAGGTGATCAACGATTCTCTTGGTAAAGTGTTAATAAGTGCTTCTACTCTTAGCAAGGAATTTAAAGAGAAGAAGATAAAACCTACTAACCAAGATGCAGCTAAAGAGGTCGGTAAGATGATTTCCGAGAAAGCTAAAGGCTTAGGGGTTAAGGCTGTCAGCTTCGACCGTGGTGGTTATAAATATCATGGGAGAGTAAAGAAATTGGCTGAAGGGGCAAGAGAAGGAGGATTGAAGTTTTGAAAGACAATAGGAATAGAAACAATAGTGCTGATAGCAAAGAGGGAGCTTTTATTGAGAAAGTTCTCTTTATTAACCGGACTACTAAAGTTACTAAAGGTGGTAAGAATTTAGGTTTTGCCGCTCTAGTAGTAGTAGGTGACGGGGTATCTTCAGCTGGCTTTGCTCTAGGTAAGGCTAATGAAGTTGCTGATGCTATAAGAAAAGGGATAGGTAAAGCAAGAAAACTAGTAGTACCGATAAAGAAGAAGGGAACAACTATACCGCATCAGGTCATTGGGAAGTTCGGCGCTGCGGGTATTTTGCTTAAACCGGCAGCACAAGGAACTGGCGTTGTTGCCTGTTCTCCGGTAAGAGCAGTCTGCGAGTGTGCTGGAATAAAGGATATCTTAACTAAAAACTTAAAGAATACAACTAATCCGGTGAATGTAGTTAAAGCTACCTTTGAAGGTTTAAAGAGCTTAAAAGGCGATCGAGAGGAGCCTTTGGCATCTGCGAAGGATTAAAATGGATTTATCTAATATTGTAAAAATAGGCAGGAAAGTAAAGAAACCTAAGAGGTTAGGTCGAGGTGCTGGTAGCGGATCGGGCAAGACTGCCGGTCGAGGTCATAAAGGTGCTGGTCAGCGTTCAGGTAAGAAACTACCTTATGCTGGCTTTAGGGGAGGTAATCTTCCCTTAGCCAGGACTCTTCCAAAAAGAGGTTTTAAGCCTCCGCGAATAGTAGAGTACCAGATAGTTAGTTTAGGAGATATCCAAAAGAAGTCAAAGGCAAACGAAGAGATCAATCCACAAACATTAAAGAAGTTTAAGCTAATACGGAATGACAGCAAACCAGTTAAAGTTTTAGCAAATATAGATGGCGAGCTTTCAAAAAAATTAGTAGTTAAAGTAGATAAGTTTTCTGCTAAGACCAAGAAACTTATTGAGGCTGCTGGAGGAAGTATAGAGTGCTTAACTCGATAGGTAATATATTTAAAGTAGAGGAGCTCAAACGAAAGATTTTTATAACCTTGTCTTTATTGGTTGTTTATCGTGCCGGTTGTTTCATTCCTACTGCCGGAGTAGATACTTTCGCTTTGACTCAGTTTTTTGATAAACTTGCCAAAACTCAAGGCCAGGGTCTTTTTGGTATGGTTAATCTTTTTACCGGAGGTGCCTTAACGCGTTTGAGTATTTTTTCTTTAGGCATTATGCCTTATATTTCAGCATCGATTATCATGCAACTTCTTACCGGTGTTGTACCGGCGTTAGAGAGAATTGCTAAAGAGGGCAAAGCCGGCTATGAGCGGATAAATCAATTTACCAGATACTTCACCTTTATTTTATGCTCAGTTCAGGGATTGTTTTTATCTTTATGGCTGGAGAACCCGGCAAATTTTGATGGGATTGTAATTGTTCCTACCCCGGGGTTAATGTTTAAATTGATTACTATACTTACCTTAACTTGCGGGACGGTCTTTGTCATGTGGCTAGGTGAACAGATTCAGGAAAGAGGTATTGGTAATGGAATATCGATAATTATTACTACTAGTATTATTTCTCGTATTCCATCCTCCTTACGTCAACTATGGATTCTTTATTCGCCTTTTGACCCTTCTAAACGGCAAATCGCTACTCCGATAGTAATTGCATTGGTAGTTTTGTTTCTGGCAATGCTTACGGCGGTAGTTCTTTTTACTCAAGCCCAGCGTAGGATTCCTATCCAGTATGGGAAGAGAGTCGTTGGCAGACGTGTCTATGGCGGTCAGAGCACTTATTTGCCGATAAAGCTGGATATGTCAGGAGTAATTGCCATAATTTTTGCTAGCTGTGTTATCTCTTTTCCGGCTACAATATTAATGTTTTTCCCTCAGAAGGGAGGCATTCTTAGCTTTTTGCAAGCTGCAGTTCAACAAAGAGGATTATGGTACAACCTTGTCTTTGTTGCTATGATCATGTTCTTCATGTATTTTTATACTGCCATGGTATTTAACCCCTTAGAGATATCTAGCAATTTAAAGAAATATGGAGGTTTTATTCCTGGGATAAGACCAGGTCGGCCTACAGCAACTTATCTCGATTTTGTAGCTTCGCGGATTGTTTTTATCGGTGCTCTTTACATTGGTTTTATTGCTGTATTTCCTAACATTGTTATGCATGTCTTCAGGGTTCCTTCGTATGCGTTAGCTTCACTTTTTGGCGGCACTACTCTTTTGATCATGGTTGGAGTAGTTTTAGATACTATGAAGCAAATTGAAGGACAGCTTCTTGTCCGCCATTACGATGGTTTTATCAAGGGTAACACTTTGAAAGGGAGAAAATGAGGGTAATTCTTTTTGGTTCACCAGGCTCAGGTAAAGGAACACAGGCAATGCTGTTGGCAGATTTTCTCGGTGTCAGGAAGATATCCCTCGGTGATATCTTAAGAGGAGAGGTTAAAAAGAATAGCAGTTTAGGCCAGGAAGTAAAGAACTATATGGAACAAGGAGCTTTAGTGCCCGATGAATTAGTTTCACGGGTAGTCGAGGAGAATATTGATGGCAGCGGTTTTCTGCTTGATGGTTATCCTCGCAATTTAGATCAAGCTAGGAGATTGGAGGAGATTTTAACTAGAAAGAGTAGCGATGTTGATAGGGTTGTTTATCTAGACATTGATGAGCAGACAATCGTTGATCGTCTTTCTAAAAGAAGAGTTTGTAAATCCTGCGGTGCCAACTATCACTTAGTAAGTTTACCTTCAAAGCAAGAGGGTATCTGCGATAAGTGCGGCGGTCAGTTAACTCAGAGGGAAGATGATGATCCTCAGGTTATAAAGAGACGGTGGTCAGTGTTTACTGATGAGGCTAATAAGATTTTAGAGTTTTATCAAGATAAAAATAAGCTTGTTAAAATTGATGGTCGGGGAGACATTAAAAAGATCTTTGAGAGAATAAAACAAGAATTGTAATGAGTGAACCTTTAAGCCGCCAAGATTTAAAAATAATGCGGAAGGCAGGCAAGGTGGCGGCAACGATTTTAAAGAGATTAAAAAGATTCATAAAACCAGGAATTTCGACAAAAGACATAGAAGAGTTCTTTGAAAGAGAGATAAGCGGGTATCCAGGGATGGAAGCAGCCTTTAAAGGGTTTATGAGCTATCCTGCTTCCTGTTGCGTTTCAGTTAACGAAGAGATAATTCACGGAATTCCTTCCCAAAGATTAGTTAAGGACGGGGATTTAGTGAGCGTGGATCTGGGAATTAAGTATCAGGGTTTATTTGTGGATACTGCTTATACCTATATAGTAGGCAAAGTTTCCCTTTTGGCAAAAAGGTTAGTGAAAGCTACTCAAGAATCGCTTAAGCAAGGGATAAGCCAAATAAAGGTTGGCAAGAAAATAGGGGATGTAAGCTCGGCCGTTCAAAGATGCGTAGAGGAAAATGGTTTTTCGGTTATTAGAAGATTTGTCGGCCATGGAATAGGTAGAAGTTTGCATTCACCACCAGAAGTTCCTAATTTTGGAAATGTCGATTGTGGGGAAGAATTGCTAGAAGGGTACGTTATTGCTGTTGAACCTATGGTTTCATCCGGCGACTTTAACGTAGATGTGTCAAGTGACGGCTGGACTGCTAAAACCAGAGATAATTCTTTATCAGCTCATTTTGAGCATACAATAGCGATAACTAAAAAGGGACCCTGGATATTAACTAAGTAAGCATAAAGATAAATATGGCAAAAGAAGAATTAATTGCGGCTGAGGGTGAGATAATAGAAGCTTTACCAAATGCGATGTTTAGGGTGAAGCTGGAAAATGATCACGTTGTTCTTGCCCACGTTTCCGGTAAGATGCGAATGCATTTTATTAGGATTCTTCCCGGGGATAAGGTGAAGGTTGAGCTTTCCCCTTATGATTTAACAAGAGGAAGAATAACTTATAGAGAGAAATAAAGGTAGATGAAATGAAAGTTAAAGCGTCAGTTAAAAGAATTTGTGATAAGTGCAAGATAATAAAGAGGAAGAGGGTTGTGAGAGTAATCTGTAAAAACCCTAAGCACAAACAGAGGCAAGGGTAAAGTAGAGAGGTGTTATAATGCCAAGAATTTTCGGTGTAGACATTCCTAAAAATAAGAAGATAAAAATTGCCTTAAGGTATATTTATGGTATCGGTCCGTCAAATTCCGCTAAAATCCTTAATGATATTGGGATAGATCCTGAGAGAAAGGCATCAGATTTGAACGAGGAAGAGGTTTCTCAGATCGCTTCGTTCATTCAGAGCAATTACCGGACTGAGGGAGAATTACGCCGCGAAATCTCTCAAAACATACGGAGATTAATCGATATAAGCAGCTATCGGGGGTCACGCCACAAAAAGGGGCTTCCGGTTCGAGGCCAGCGGACTCGTTGCAATGCCCGCACTCGTAAGGGCCCTAAGCCGAGAGTAGGCGGAATTAAAAAGTAATATTAGGAGTAATAATGGCTAAAAAGAAGAGAAAAGAAAGAAAAAAGAAGATTCAGTTAGCGTCTAGCATCGGCGTAGCCCATATCAAAGCGACTTTTAACAATACAATAATATCTATTACTGACTTAAAAGGAAATGTTTTAGCTTGGGCTTCAGCCGGAGCAGTAGGGTTTAAGGGTACCAAGAAGTCTACTCCTTACGCAGCACAAATCGCTTCTTTTAATGCAGCGAAACAGGTTAGAGAGATGGGCTTAAGAGAGTTGGAGGTTTTAGTCAAAGGCCCTGGTCCGGGAAGAGAGTCAGCTATTAGATCTCTTCAAGCTGCAGGATTGAGCGTGAAGAAAATAAAAGACATTACTCCTATACCTCATAATGGATGTAGGCCAAAGAAGAAGAGGAGAGTATAGCATGGGAAGATATACAGATGCAAAGTGTAGATTATGCCGCAGAGCCGGGGAAAAGTTATTCATAAAGGGTTCGAGGTGCATAACTGAGAAGTGTTCGTTTTCTAAACGGCCCACACCTCCGGGAAGTGCTGTTATGAAACGTTCGAAGCCTAGTACTTATGCCTTACAGTTAAAGGAGAAGCAGAAGGTAAAGAGAATGTACGGGATGCTGGAGAAGCAGTTTAAGAGATTTTTTATGCTTGCTCATAAGACCCGGGGAGTTACCGGGAGAGTATTAATTCAATTCCTGGAGAGGCGATTGGATAATATTATTTATCGCACTCTTTTCGCTTTCTCTCGTAATCATGCTCGGCAAGTAGTACAACATGGATTTGTATTTATTGGTGGGAAGAGAGTAAATATACCATCATATATAGTTAAAGAAGGGCAAACAATTGAGATAAGAGCAAAAGATAATATAAAAGCAGATTTAAAAGGAAATATTGAAGTAAACTCAAAAGAAAGAAGTGTTCCTACTTGGATACAGGTAGATAATAATAATCTTAAGGTAAAAATTTTACGTCTTCCTGAAAAAGAAGATTTAGTCATTCCGGTTAATGAACAATTAATCGTAGAACTTTATTCGAAATAAATTTGAGGAGGTAAAAGATGGGGATAACCTGGCGGGATTTTCAGTTTCCTAAACGAATAGCAGTTGAGCAAGATTCGTATAGCCCAAACTATGGTAGAATTATTGCTGAACCCTTAGAGAGAGGCTACGGGGTGACCTTAGGTAATAGCTTAAGGAGGGTTCTCCTTTCTTCTATTGAAGGCGCAGCAGTAACTTCGGTTAAGATAGACGGGGTTTCCCATGAGTTCTCAACCATAGAAGGAATCCTAGAGGATGTCCCTGAGATCATACTTAACATCAAGAATCTTGTTTTACGGTCATATTCTCGTTCGCCGAAAAAAATCACAATTAAGGGTAGCGGCGAAGGAGAGATAAAGGCAAAGGATATTATAACTGATGAGACTATCGAGGTAATAAATCCTGACCTGCATATTGCTACCATTACTTCCAAAAAGGCAAAGTTAAATATCGAGATGGAAGTAGGCAGAGGCAGGGGATTTGTTCCTGCTGATGTTAATAAGCGCGAAGGCATGCCTTTAGGGGTTATTCCGGTTGATTCTGTGTTTACTCCGGTTAAACGTGTGGCTTTTAAGGTAGAAAATACTCGTGTTGGCAAGAGAACTGATTACGATAAGTTGATTTTGGAGATTTTTACTAATGCCAGCATTGAACCTAAAGAGGCTTTGATTTATGCCGCCAAGGCGATGAATAAACATTTGGAGCTTTTCTTCACCTTGGGTGAACTTCCTGAAGAAGAATATGAGGAGTTGACTCCTGAAGAGTCTTCGTTCTATGAAAAGCTAAAGCTTCCGGTTTCAGAATTAGAGCTTTCAGTGCGTAGCAACAATTGTCTTCGTGAAGCCAATATAAAAACTTTGGTTGAATTAGTTGAGAAGACAGAGCCAGAAATTCTATCCTATAGGAATTTTGGTAAGAAATCTTTGAATGAGGTTATAGCACTGCTTAAGACAATGGGACTTTCTTTAGGAGCAAAAGTAGACAAAGATAAATTAAATTTAGTATGAGACACAGGAAGAAGAGCGAAAAATTCTCACGTTCACGAGCCCAAAGAAAGGCTCTGGTTAAGTCGTTGCTAAGGGCTATTATTATTAACGAAAGGATAACTACAACTACTTCCCGAGCTAAGTATCTGAAAGGTGAAGTTGATAGAGTGATTACCTGGGCTAAGAAAGGGGCTTTATCCGACAGGCGCCTTGTGTATCGAGTCCTCGGAGACCATAAGTTGGTAAAGAGGCTTTTTAATGAAATTGCACCGCGTTTTAGGGATATCAGCGGAGGGTATACTCGTACGTTGCGTGTGAGTAATCGCAAGGGCGATGGAGCTCCACTTTCTCTTATCGAATTGACAAGGCTTGTTAAGATAGATAAGCCGCGTAAGAAAAAAGTAAAAGAGGCTGAACCCAAAGAAGCTCTTAAGGCAGAGGATCAGAAGAAAGTTCCTCTTAAGAAGGAAGTAAAGTCTAAAAAGGGTTTTACCTCCGGTGTAAGAAAGATCTTTAAAAAAGATAAAGACGCTCTCTAGAAGAGAAGACAGAGCGTTTTTCTTAAAATTTAATCAAGGGGAGGGGGTTATGATAAATCCACAGGTTTCTTCGCTTAATAAATCAGCCACTTTAAAGATAACCGCCTTAACTAAAAAATTAATAAGAGAAGGTAAGGATGTCGTAAATTTCGCTGGTGGTGAGCCAGATTTCGACACCCCTCTGTTTATAAAAGAAGAAGCTAAGACTGCTATTGATAAGGGGCTTACTAAGTATACCCCCTCTGCCGGAAGGGTCGAACTAAAAGAAGCAATAGCCGCTAAACTGAACCGAGAAAACAGCATAAAGGCTTCTGCCAGTAATATAATTGTTACCTCTGGCGCGAAGTACTCTATCTTTGTAGCTATGTTTAGCCTGTTAGCGCCTGGCGATGAGGTAATCATACCTTCGCCTTATTGGGTGAGCTATCCTGAGATGGTTAAGCTTACTTTGGCAAAAACAGTAGTTTTACCTACCAAGAGATCTAATGGCTTCAAGATTGATCCAGCAGAGTTAGAAAAAGCCATAACCCCTAAAACTAAACTTCTAATTCTTAATTACCCAAGTAACCCTACCGGGATAACTTATTCACAGGAAGAATTGGAGGCAATTCTTGAAATAGTTAAGAAGAAGAAGATTTTTGTCCTTAGTGATGAGATATATGAAGTTTTAACCTATGATGGCCGTAAGCATACAAGTTTTGCTTCTTTGCCAGGAGCTTTTGAGTCGACCATAACCATAAATGGTTTTTCAAAAACATTCTCGATGACCGGTTGGCGCATCGGCTATCTAGCGGCTGGTGAAAGAATAATTAATGAGACTTCGAAGATAATTGATCATACTACCTCTTGTGCTTGCTCTATATCGCAAAGCGCAGCTTTAGCTGCTTTGGGTAATAAAGATTGGCAAGGCGAGATAAGAGATAAATTTCAAGTCAGGCGTGATGCTATCTGGGAAGGTCTCTCAAATTTTCCAGAGTTAAAACCGGTTAAACCCCAAGGCACTTTCTATTTATTCTGTGATGTTCGGGGTAGTGGCTTGGGTTCTTTTGATTTTTCAACCCGACTATTGGAAAACTTCCTGACTTCTGCTATACCAGCAGATCCTTTTGGCCGAGAGGGGTATCTAAGATTCAGTTTTTCAGCCTCTTTGGAGCAGATTGCTAAGGGTGTCCAAAGGGTAGGAGAGTTTCTAACTACTTTAAAGAAATAATAAATGGCTAAAACGATAATTGAGAAGATACTCTCTTCTCATTCGAACTCTTCATTGAAAGCGGGAGACGTTGGGATATGCAAAGTTGATTTTTGCTTTTCTCAGGATGGCACTACATCCTTAGTTTTAGACAGTATCAATAAATCAAAGAGCAAAGTTCTTGTTCCCAAGAAGTATGCGATGTTTATTGACCACAGCAGCCCTTCTCCAAATCTTGGCGTATCCAGAGTTCATTCCGGCATGCGCCACTTTTCGAAAAAAAATAAGAATTTATTCTTTGACGTTGGGTGCGGCATTTCACATCAATTAGTAATTGAGGAGAGATTCGCTTACCCGGGCGCACTCATTTTGGGGGCTGACTCGCATACTTCAACTGCCGGTGCCCTAGGTGCTGCAGCTTTTGGAGTTGGTTCTACTGACTTAGCCGTAGCCATTACCACCGGGAAGAATTGGTTTAAGGTTCCCGAGACTCAAAAAATAATCATTAAGGGGAGGATGCCTAAGGGAGTCTACAGCAAGGATGTTATTCTGCATATAATTAGTGACTTAGGGGCTAATGGAGCCACCTATAAGTCAGTAGAATTTTCCGGAGAAGTTATCAATAAGCTATCTTTAGATGCCAGGTTCACTATTACCAATATGACTATTGAGTTTGGCGCAAAGTGCGGGTTGATTGCGCCTGATGCAAAAGTCATGGCTTTTCTCCAAAACCAAGGCCTAAAGAAAATCAAACCAATTCAACCTGATAAAAATTGTAGTTATGAGAGAATGATTGAATATGATATTTCTAAGTTGTCTCCGCAAGTGGCTAAACCTCATAACGTAGATAATGGTTTTTCGGTAGAAGAAGTTGAAGGGACAAAAATTAACCAAGCATTTTTGGGTACCTGTACCAATGGACGCCTAGAGGACTTAGAAATTGGTGCTAAGGTTATAGCCGGAAGGAAGGTAGGTAAGGATACTAAGCTATTGGTGGCACCAGCCTCTCGTGATATTTTTTTAAAGGCATTACAAAAGGGTATAATAAAGACATTCATAGAGGCGGGAGCAATTATATTGCCTGTTGGGTGTGGTCCTTGTGTTGGGACTCATCAGGGTGTTCCGGCAGACGGGGAAGTAACAATTTCTACAGCTAATAGAAACTTTAAAGGGCGGATGGGGAATGCTAAGAGTTTTATCTATCTAGCTTCACCAGCAACAGTTATAGCTTCAGCGATTAACGGTAAGATTACTGATCCGAGAAGGTATTTGTAAGTTTTATATAATAAATATATAATAATAGGAAGGAGGCAGATGCTATGGCTACTGTAACCACTTTGCTTAAATTGACTGAAGAGAAGGGGGCGAGTGATTTGCACGTCACTGTCGGTAACCCACCGATTTTTCGAATCGACGGTCAACTCGTAGTGGCTGACATGCCTGCCCTAACTAAGCAGGAGACAAGAAGTTTAATCTATAGCATGCTAAATGATGAGCAGAAAACTATTTTTGAGAGAGATAGAGAGTTAGATTTTTCTTTCGCTCTCAAGGATATGGATAGGTTTAGAGTAAATATTCACCTTCAGAAGGGCAATACCGAAGCAGCCTTAAGACGAGTCCCCCGGAAGATTCCGGCTCTTGATGAGTTAGGATTACCGGATGTAGTTTATGATTTTGTTCAGAAGCCCAATGGATTAGTCTTAGTTACCGGACCTACCGGAACCGGCAAGAGCACTACTCTGGCTGCAATGATTAACTTTATCAATGAATCACGTAAGGATATGATTGTGTGTATTGAAGATCCGATCGAATTCATTTATACTAGCAATAAGAGTATTATAAAGCAAAGAGAATTATATACAGATACCCATTCTTTCCCCGAAGCTTTGAAGAGGGTTCTCCGTCAAGACCCAGATGTTATTGTTGTAGGCGAGATGCGTGATTTAAGCACAATTGCTACTACCCTGACTGCTGCTGAGACTGGGCATTTAGTTTTGGCTACCTTGCATACTCCCGATGCTCCTCAAACAATTCAGAGGATAATTGATGTTTTTCCACCGCATCAGCAACGGCAGGTTACTGTTCAGCTTGCTGAGTGTCTACAAGGCGTAATTTCTCAAGTACTTGTTCCTCGGGCTGATGTTAGAGGAAGAGTTTTAGCCACCGAGGTCATGGTGTCAACTCCCGGAATAAGAAACTTAATTAGGGAGAATGATATTGCCCAGATTCCTTCTTTGCTCCAGATGGGGGCACAGCATGGCATGAATACTATGGATAAATCATTAAAGATGCTTTACAAGAAGGGTATTATTACAAAAAGTACAGCAATTAGTAAGGTTAAGAGTATCAGCGAGTTCGAGAGTTTGTAATTATGGTTTTAAAGGGAAGGGTATTCAAGTTTACCGACAACATTAATACTGATTGGATAATCTCAGGAAGATATAAGTTCTCGATTACCGACATGAAGGAGCTTTCTAAGTATCTCTTTGAAGATATTCGGCCGAACTTCTATGAGGAATTGATACCGGGTAAATCAATAATTGTTGCCGGAGAGAACTTTGGTATGGGTTCTTCCCGGGAGCAAGCTCCCTGGGTAATAAAAGAAGCCGGAGTCCTTTGTGTGGTGGCAAAGAGTTTCGCCCGTATTTTTTATCGCAATGCTTTTAACATTGGTTTAGCCTTGATTGAAGCTGATACCTCTTCCTTGAAGGAAGCAGATACAATAAGTATTAATTTTGATAAAGGAATAATTGAAAATAATAATAGCAAGGTTATAGAATTTAAACCCTGGGACAGTTTTCGAAAAGAGTTAGTTAAGCGTGGAGGGATTCTAAAGTATCTTAAGAAACACAAAGGATTTAAAGTAGGGTAGATATGAGTTATAAAGTAACCTTAATTCCCGGTGATGGTATTGGCCCGGAAGTTACCGATGCTGCCATAAAGTGTATTGAAGCCTTAGGGGTGGATATTGAGTGGGAGAGAGTCTATGCCGGTGAGTCTGCGTTAAAAGAGTGCGGAAAGCTTCTTCCTGAGGGGACTCTTGAGGCAATTCGCAGAAACAAGGTAGCCTTAAAAGGCCCGATCACTACTCCGGTAGGTAAGGGATTTCGTTCGGTTAATGTAGCTATAAGGCAGCTCCTTGAACTTTATGTCTGTATGCGGCCGATTAAATCTTTTGGCTTACTAACGGCTTTTCATGAAGATGTAGATATAATAATAATGCGGGAAAATACCGAAGATCTCTATGCTGGCATTGAATTTCCCGAGAATGCTCCTGAGACCAATAAATTAATAGAGGATATGAATGCTATTTCTGAAAAAAAGATACGCCAGGGTAGTGCTCTATCAATCAAACCGATATCTAAATTTGCCTCTGAAAGAATTACCCGGTTTGCTTTTGAGTATGCTATAAAGAATGGCCGGAAAAAGGTAAGCTGTGTACATAAAGCAAATATAATGAAATACACTGACGGCTTATTCTTGCATACTTTCTACGAAATAGCCAAGGAGTATGAAGGAAAGGTTGAGGCCAGTGACGTTATTGTTGATAATTTAGCAATGCAGCTAACTAAGCGACCAAAGTTTTTTGATGTTTTAGTCTTGCCTAACTTATATGGAGATATAATTTCAGACTTAGGCGCAGGACTAATAGGGGGGTTAGGTTTAGCGGCTGGAGCAAACATTGGTGATGCAATGGCTGTCTTTGAACCGACTCACGGAAGTGCCCCTAAGTATGCCGGTAAGAACAAAGTAAATCCTATTGCTACCATTCTTTCAGCTTCTCTTATGCTGAAACATCTAGGCGAGAAAAAACAAGCTGAAATTCTAGAGCAGGCTATTGAAGACGTAATTAGGGATAATTCATCTGTGACTTATGATTTAAAACCTACCCGAGATGATCCTGCTGCTGTGGGCACTAAAGAAACTGCTTTAGCGATTATCAAAAGAATTAAAGAGTTGAAAAAGTGAAAGAGATCAAAAAAATCTCGATAATTGGCAGTGGCGGGGTTGGTTCAACCCTAGCTTTTAATGTTTTGGCTTGGTTAGCACCCAAAGAGCTTGTTCTCATAGATATTTGTGAGGATTTAGCCAAGGGGGTTGCTTTGGATTTAGAAGATACCCGGGGGTTCTTGGGTTTTTCTACCAAGGTAAAAGCAGGTAAAAACTACTCCCTTATTAGTAATTCAGATATAGTGATATTTACTGCCGGCATAGCTCGCAAAAAAGGTATGACCCGCTTGGATCTTCTAAGGATTAATTCAGAAGTAGCTAAAGATGTATCTAAAAGAATAAAAAAACTTGCACCATCGGCAATAGTAATCGTAGTGACTAATCCTTTGGATTTTATTACTTATGTAGTAGCTAAGGAAACAAAATTTAATCGTCAAAGGGTAATCGGTATGGGTTCATCTTTAGATACCAGCCGTCTTCTTAATATTATTCATAAAACGACTAAGGCTCCAGTATCTTCTTTGGAAGGCTTTGCTTATGGGCCGCATAGTAAGGATATGATTATTCCTTTACAAAGAATAAAGGTTAAAGGTAAGTCCATCACAGCAGTTTCGAGAAAAGTGAGCCCTGGCCAGATACGAGAGAGGACACAACTTAGAGGAGCAGAGATTGTCGGACTTTTGAAAAACCGAAGTGCTAATTTTGCTCCGGCTTTATCTTGTTGTTCTTTGATTGAGGCAATAGCAAAGGATGCTAATGTAGTTATACCGGTATCAGTATACCTACAGGGTGAGTACGGGTTGAATAACGTTTGCTTAGGAGTTCCTTGCTTGATTAATCGCAAAGGCGCAGATAAGATTGTCGAGATGAAAATAAGTGCAAATGAGAAAAAAGAATTAAAGAAAGCAGAAAAACTCTTTAAACAATGTATGAAGTAGCAATAATTGGCGCTGGAGCAGCAGGGATTGCTTGCGCAAGGGGAGCCCTAAGGGCAGGATTAAAGACAATCTTGATTGAAGAGGATAAAGAGTCTTTGGGCGGAACCTGTATCAATCGTGGCTGTATCCCTACCAAATTTTTCCTTAAATCTTCCCATGCTTCTGGAACTTGGGTAAATACATTTAACGGAAGTCAGAAAGTTATCAACAAAATAAAAGCCCCGATAATTCCGTTTTTAGAAAAGCAAGGTCTTGATTTGCTTTGGGGTAAGGCCCGTTTTTTAGATAGAAACAGTTTGGATGTAGCCGGGACTCAGATAAAGGCGAAGAACATTATTATTGCTACTGGTTCATCTCCTAGGGCAATCATCAGCAGTCCTAAAGTCATTTTTGCCGAGGATTCATTTTCTAAAGATACTATTGGCGATAAAATCCTTATTATCGGCGGAGGCTATATTGGGTTAGAGGTAGCCTCACTATTAAATAATTTTGGCAGAGATGTGACGCTGATTGAAAAAGAAGACAGGATTTTGCCTTCTTTTGATTCTTATTTAGCTGCTCGTTTAAGGGTAATTTTAGAGAGAAAAGGAATAAAAATAGAGACTGGTAAAGATGTCAAAGATTACAATTTAGATAATTTTGATTTAGTTGTCTCTGCCGTAGGTAGGGTGCCAAATCTAGAAGGACTAGGTACCGAGGCTATAAAATTAGCCAAGAGCCCGGGAGGGTGGGTAAAAACCAATAAATACTTACGGACAAATTTAAAAGGTGTTTATGCTTGTGGTGATATAACTGGCGGCAAGCTCCTAGCTTATGTAGCCCAATACCAAGCCGATATTTGCATTAGCAACATAAAGGGCAAGAAGCAAAGACAAGATTACAAGGGGCTTAGTGAATGTGTGTTTGCTTCTCCTTCGGTAGCTAAGGTAGGGATATTAGAAGATGAAGCTAAACTTAAAGGCATAAAATATGAGGTGATTAAATCAAACTTCATGAAATTTTCCTCTAGCTATGTCTATGGTGACACTGACGGGTTTATCGAGATTCTTATCGATAGGAGAAAAAGAATTATTGGTGCCGGGATAATTTCCCAGAGTGCCGGTGAGCTGATTAGCATACTTTCCCTCTGTATTAAGAATAACTTAAAGGTTGACGATTTAAAGAGGTGTGTTTTTATCCATCCGACTTTATCGGAAATCATACCCCAGCTTCTAAATTTTTAAGTAAAATACGTAAACTAAAGAAAAAGGAGGAATTAAAATGTTTCTAGTTGATTATCCATTAACTGAAGACCAAAAAATGTTACGTGATTTATGCCGGCAAATTGCCGAAGAAAAGATTCGGCCTAACTCTCGGGAGCTTGATGAAAAAGAAGAGTTTCCCGCAGACATTATTAAAGTCTTAGGCCAATCGGATTTATTCTCTCTATGTATACCTGAAGCCTATGGAGGAATGGGTGGCAATCTTATGGATTTATGTATTGCTACTGAGGAAATCTCCCGTGTTGACGGAGGAGTCGCTACTGCTTATGCTGCTTCTTATTTGGGCATGTTTCCGATTCTAATTAACGGCACCGAGGAGCAGAAGAAAAAGTATTTGCCGGATATAGCTTCGGGAAAGAAATTGACTGCTTTTGGTTTAACTGAGCCTGAAGCTGGTTCCGATGCAGCCGCAGTAAAGACTACAGCTAGAAAAGATGGCGATTGCTATATCCTAAACGGGACTAAGCACTTCATCACTAATGGCGGAGACGCTGAAGTTTATACCGTAATTGCTGTTACTGACAAGAACAAAGGTCCACGCGGTGTATCAGCCTTTATTCTCGAGAAAGGGGCCGAAGGCTTTACTTTTGGGAAAAAGGAGGAGAAGCTGGGCATAAGAGCATCTTCTACTAATGAGCTTATTTTTACTGACGTTAAGGTACCTAAAGAGAACCTTTTAGGCGGAAAAGAAGGTATTGGTTTTATCTCTACCATGAAGACCTTTGACCAATCCCGTCCGGGAGTTGCTGCTCAAGCTGTAGGAATTGCCCAAGGAGCTTTAGAGCTGGCTACTGCCTATGCCCATCAGAGGGTTCAATTCGACAAGCCGATAAGTTCTTTTCAGGGGATACAATGGATGCTTGCTGATATGGCTACTAAGATTGAAGCGGCTAGAAGTTTAGTCTATAGCGTTGCTTCAATGGTTGATAGAGGTATTAAAAATGTAGGCCCAGCCAGCGCAGCTGCCAAGATGTTTGCATCTGATGTGGCTATGGAAGTAACCACTAATGCTGTCCAGATATATGGTGGTTATGGCTACATGCGGGATTACCCGATAGAGAAGTTCATGCGCGATGCAAAAATAACCCAGATTTATGAGGGCACAAATCAAATTCAGCGGAATATCATTGCCCTTGCCCTTATAAAGAAGTACGGGAAATAAGAAAAAACCTTTAAAAATCTTCACTTTATGGCGACTGAGGAGCTATTTTTTTAGCTCTTAGGTCTTCTTTGCCATCTAGCTTGACAAACTCACCAATTGCCTTGATAATACTAATACTGTTTTGGCGATTAGATTCTTAACGATATCATGAAAAATATCTATTTAGTAGGATTTATGGGTACTGGCAAGACCGCTGTTGGCAAAATTCTTGCTAAGAGGTTAGGCAAGGAGTTTGTAGAGATGGATGCTGCTATTGAGAAAAAGCAGGGCACAGAAATTGTCGATATCTTTGCCAATAAGGGAGAAGCTTACTTTCGTAGTCTTGAGAAAACACTGCTTGGGGAGTTGAGCGAAAGGGAGGATTTGGTAGTTAGCTGTGGCGGTGGACTGATCTGTGATCAGGAAAACTTAAAATTGCTTAAGGAAACCGGGGCAGTCTTTGCTTTGACGGCATCAGTTTCGACAATTTACCAAAGGACAAAAGAGCATGCCCATCGTCCGATTCTCAATGTTGAGGACCCCCAAGAGAAGATTAAGCAATTGCTCAAAGAAAGGGCTCCTTGCTATGCACAGGCTCAGTGCTCAATTGATACTGATAGCCTTTCGCCTGAAGAAGTTTCTGATAAGATTATAGCTATTTTAAACCATGGCTAAGAAAGGCGCGATTCTACTTAATCTCCTAAATCTGACTCCTCAGAAGATTTCTAATCTTTTATCTGCTTTTGAGGACATTGATCAGATATTCAGGGCTGATGCTGAGAGATTAAGAGAGATCCCTTATTTGCAAGATAATGATGTTGAGAGAATATTATCTAAGAGAACCTTAGAGGCATTGGATCAAGAGCTAGAACTAATCACTAAGGAAAATATAGATTGTTTAGATATTTTTGACCAAGATTACCCTAGTTTACTAAAGGAAATAGAAAATCCTCCGATAGTTCTTTACCTTAAGGGTGATCGTAAGGTATTGGGAAAGTTTTTATTTGCTATCGTCGGCAGCCGCAAACCGACTAGTTACGGTATATCGATAGCCGGGGATTTTTCTGATAAGCTTTCTAAAAAGGGCATAGTTATCGTTTCAGGCTTAGCCCGGGGCATAGATACTATTGCTCATCAGGAGGCGATCAAGACAGGAGGCACAATAGCTGTTTTAGGAAGCGGATTGCTTAATATCTATCCGAGAGAAAATAAGAACCTAGCTTGTGAAATTGCTTCTTCGGGAGCGGTTGTCTCGGAATACCCACTACTTACCTCACCTTCAAGGGAGAATTTTCCTCGAAGAAATAGGATTGTTAGTGGAATGTCTAAAGGAGTCTTGGTTGTTGAGGCAACATCGCGCAGCGGTGCTCTAATAACCGCTCATTCAGCCTGTGAACAGAATCGGGAGGTATTTGCTATTCCCGGAAGTATAAATTCTCCCTTAAGTAAAGGGACCCATATTTTAATAAAAGAGGGCGCAAAACTTGTCGATTGTTTAGATGATATATTAGAAGAGCTAGGTGTGGCTGTGAGCGATACCCTTATACCCTTACGGACACAACAGGCACAAGTAAGTTAGAAGTCCTGAGTGGGAAGTTATGAGTAGTAAGCCAAGAAAAACAAAAACAAAAGTTAAAGATGGAGACGGGAGTAGGTATTTAGTGGTTGTAGAATCACCGACTAAGGCCAAAACGATTTCTTCGATATTGGGCAAGGAGTATGACGTAACTTCTTCGATGGGCCATGTAGTTGATTTACCTTCAAATAAAATCTCTGTAGATGTCGAAAATGGGTTTGAGCCTGTTTATCAGGTTATTCCCGGTAAAGAGAAGATGATTGCCCAGTTGAAGAAGAAATCTAAAGGTAAGGAAGCTATTTATTTAGCAACTGACTCTGATCGAGAGGGAGAAGCGATTAGCTGGCATATAAAAAATGAGCTGGATTCTAAAAATAAGAAGTTTTATCGTGTTGTTTTTCATGAAATAACCGAGGAAGCTATTAAGGAAGCATTCAAGAAGCACAGCCATTTGGATATGCGTAAAGTTAATGCTCAAATAGCCAGAAGAGTCTTAGATAGAATAGTGGGATATCGGCTGTCACCTATTCTTTGGAAGAGGATAGTGCGGGGTTTATCAGCAGGCAGAGTCCAGTCAATTGCTCTAAAATTTATTGTTGAGAGGGAAAAAGAAATTATGAATTTTGTGCCTAAGACTACTTTTTCTTTAGAGGCAAAATTTAGAGCTGGTTCAAATATATTTAAAGCAAAGCTTACTAAATGTAAGGGCAAAAAAGGGGTTTTTGAAAATAGGAAAGATGCCCAAAAATATCTTGATCAGATAAAAAGTCAGGCATTTTTTGTAAAGAATCTAAGTAAAAAAGAGACTAAACGCAAACCACCACCACCGTTTATAACTTCTTCACTTCAACAAGACGCTTTTAACCGCCTAAGGCTTTCAGCTAGGAGAACGATGATGGTGGCTCAGAAGCTTTACGAAGGTGCTCAGATTCTAGAAAAAAGCGTAGGTCTTATTACCTATATGCGTACTGATTCTTTTCATATAAGCACAAAGGCAAGAAAAGAGGCCAAAGAGTTTGTTCAAGAAAAATTCGGCCAGGATTATTTATCTCTACACGACTATCACCATAAGCAGAAAAAAGGTGCGCAGTTAGCCCATGAAGCGATAAGGCCTACGAGTATTTACCGCCAGCCTGAAGAAATGAAGCAGTTTATCGTTGATGATGAGGCAAGGTTGTATGAGTTGATTTGGAGAAGGTTTGTGGCTGGTTTTATGAAAGAAGCAGTGCTAGAGTCGAGTAAAGCTAAAATAGCATCAAAGGATGTAGAGTTTGAGGTTAAAGGTCTGCGAGTCTTATTTGAAGGATTTTTAAAAGTCTTAGGTGACGGAGGCGATGATAATCTTCTTCCGCCTTTAGAAGAAGGCCAAGGAGTTACCTTAGAGGATTTAGAAGTTACAGAACATACCACTAAAGCCCCGGCCCGCTACAATGATGCTTCTTTAGTAAAACTATTGGAAGAGAAAGGTGTTGGCCGTCCGTCTACTTATGCTCCGATTATCTATACACTTTTTAGGAGAAATTATGCCCGCAGAGAAAAAAGGTCTTTTCTTCCCACTGTGTTAGGCATAAAAGTGAGCGATCTTTTAATAAAGCATTTTTCCCAGATTATGGATGAAGGCTTTACAGCTTTCCTAGAAGAGAAGTTAGATGAGGTAGAAAAAGGAAAAGCTCAGTGGCAGAAGGTCCTAGAAGGTTTCTATCCAGCTTTTGACAAAAAGGCAGAGAAAGTTTTACTTTCGATCAAGAAAGAAGTTGAGTATTCAGACAAGATTTGCCCTAAGTGCAAGGGCAGATTAGTAATAAAGTGGTCGCGAAGAGGCAGGTTCCTAAGTTGCGAAAACTTCCCCCGTTGCCGTTATGCCGAGAGTATTACTACTGGAGTTGCCTGCCCGGATTGCGAAGAAGGGCAATTGGTAGAAAGGAGAAATCGCAGAGGCCAAAATTTTTATGGTTGCAGTAAATTTCCTAATTGCACCTATACTAATCGTTTATTACCCGAGGATCAAAAAAATAATAGCCAGGAAGATATGAAGGAAGAAGATTAAAAGATGATTCCTTTTTCTCACTATATTGATAGATTTTTGAATTACTTAAATATCGAGAAAAATTATTCCGGTCATACCATTAATAATTATGCGGCCGATCTTCGGGAGTTCGGAGATTTTCTGGAGTCTCGCGGGGGAAAAGACATAAAGAGAATTGATTATTTTTTATTAAGAAAATTCTTGAGTGTGCTAAGCGAAAAGAAATTGAATAAACGAACTCTTTCCAGGAAGATCTCAACAATGAAGAGTTTTTTTAAATTTATGCTTAGAGAGAGCTTAATAAAAAGCAATCCGGCCTCCTCATTGATATACCCCAGGTTAGATAAGCCTTTACCGAATTTTTTAACTGAGAAAGAAGTTGGGAATATGTTGAAACTACCCAAAGGAAGCGAGCTTTCGGTTCTAAGAGATAGAGCAATCCTAGAATTTCTCTATTCGACTGGGGCCCGCGTATCAGAGATGGTTTCGTTGAAGAAGGAGAGCGTGGATTTTATAGGCGGAATTGCTAAGGTAAGAGGCAAGGGTAAAAAAGAGCGCCTTCTTCCTTTGGGCGAACCAGCCCTAAATAGCTTAAAGAAGTATATTGATAAATGTGGCGATAGTAACCCTTCTTTATTCTTAAATAAGCGCGGAGGAACTTTAACTGATCGCGGGATAAGGGATATTGTATATAAATATATGAAGAAAGCTGCCATGAATTCGAAAGTCTCTCCGCATACATTTCGTCACTCTTTCGCCACTCATCTTCTTAATAGAGGGGCAGATTTACGAAGTGTGCAAGAGCTCCTAGGGCATTCGAGCATAGCTACTACTCAGGTGTATACTCATTTAACTATTGATTCTCTCAAGAGTGTTTACCAGAAAGCACATCCACGAGCAAAGTAATGGTGATATTATTTTTAATTTATGATCTTATCTTTTGTCTGGGGTTAATAGTCTATCTACCCTTGCACCTTTGGCGTAAGAAAATGACCCTTCGGGCCTTAGGAGAGAAATTAGGACTTATCAGCTCGAAAGAGATAAGGAATTCCATTTGGATACAGGTAGTAAGTGTTGGTGAAGCTAATCTAATTGGAAATTTAATAAAAAGTTTAAAAGAGTCTCAAGACTTACCGATAGTAATATCAACTACAACTTTGACTGGCAACAGAATTGTCAAAAAACGCTATTCACACTTAGCAAAAATAATTTTCTTTCCCTTTGATCTTTCATTCATACTTGAAAGGGTCATCAGGGTGATTAAGCCCAAGGTATTTATTGCAGTCGAGACTGAGATTTGGCCGAACCTCTTTTATCGCTTAAAGAAAAAGAAAATTCCAATAGTTATTATTAACGGAAGGATTTCTGATAAGGCCTTCAAGCATTATCGGCTGATAAGACCTTTTATGAAGAGGGTTCTTGGAAAGTGCGATTATATTGGTGTCCAAAATTCACTCTACGAGGAGAGATTTGTTTTTCTTGGTGCTGATCCCAAGAAGGTTGTCATTAGCGGCAATATGAAATTCGATAGTATCTTAGTAGATGAGGATAAGCTACGCAAAAAGCAGGAGAAGTATAAATCTATTCTTAAGAGAGACGGCAATAAGCTTTTGGTTATTGCCAGCACCCATGAACCTGAAGAGGAGATTGTAATCGATATCTACAAGGATATTTTTAAGAGCCCAGGAGGGGTTACTTTGCTCATTGTTCCGCGTCATCCTGAAAGAGCATCGCAGATTGAGAAGACCGTTCGTCTGGCAAGTTTTAATCCAGTAAGGATGAGTAAGGTTGAGGAAAATCTTGCAGATACGCGGAATGTCTTTATAGCTGATACCGTAGGGGAGCTAATGTATTTTTACAGTATAGCTGATATTTGTTTTGTTGGCGGGAGTCTATCCAAAGATGGCGGGCATAATATTTTAGAACCAATATATTTTCTAAAGCCGACTGTCTTTGGTCCAAATATGGATAATTTTCTCGATATTGAGGAGATTGTTTTGGAAAAAGGTGCCGGTATTAAGGTGAGGAGCCGGGAAGAACTAGGTGAGGTATTATTAGGGTTAGTAAGCGATACAGCACTAAAGAATAATTTAGGCAACCGCTGCCGGGAAGTTTTTGAAGGCGAGAAGAAGAGCTTAAATAGCAACTTAGATATAATCTTAAAGTATTTGTCAGGAAGTTAAGCAGAAGATTAAGGCAATGCTAAGACTAAAGAAGTGGTATCTAGCCATCCTAGAGAAGAGCCAGAGGAATATTTTCGAATCGCTTTTTTTCTCTTTACTCTGCTTACTCTCTTCTGTTTTTGGGGCGGGGGTATTTCTTAGAAATCTATTTTACAAGTTAAAGATTGTACCGAGCTTTGTCTCAAAGGCTAAGGTTGTTAGTGTTGGAAATCTCTCCTGGTCTGGTTCAGGCAAGACTACTCTAAGTCTGTGGCTCCACGAACACCTATCACCTAAATACAAGACAGCTATCTTGCGTCGTGGCTATGGCCAAGATGAAGGTAGGTTGATTAAAGAGAAGACTGATGATGTTTTCTCCAACACCAGCAGGAGTAAGTTAGCTAGGCGACTGGAGAATTCCTTTGATCTTTTTCTTCTCGATGATGGCTTTCAGCATCGAAGTTTAGCTAGAGATGTGGATATCGTTATGATGAGCTCAAGAGATTTTCAGAAAAAACCGAGATTGATACCAGCCTACTTTTTCCGGGAACCCTTAAGCTCTTTAAAAAGGGCTGATATTTTGCTTCTCAATTACAAAGAGGAGATGAACGATACCGAGGCGATAAAAAAGTCAATTTTAAAAGTTGCCCCGCAACTTAAGATATATTTTTCGAAATACACCAACAAGGGCTTTCTAGATTTAAAAGGTAATAAGCTTAAGAGTGATTCCTTGCTTGGGCGAAGGTTGGCAGCTTTCACTGCTATAGGTTATCCTGGAGGGTTTCTTAATAAGTTATCCGAGCTTGGCTTAGACATTGCCGAGAAAATAATTTATCCCGATCACTATGAGCTAAATAACGCTGAATTTAGGAGCATGGAAGACGATTTGATAAAGAATGGGATAAATGATTTAGTCATTACCCATAAAGATAAGTACCATTTTCCTAATCTTGCGAGTAGGCTAAATATTTTTGTTTTAGAGGTGGAGCTAGAAATAGAGAATGAAGATGAGTTTTTAAAGAGCGTGGAGGATAAGTTAGCAAGGGCAGGCAAGCAATGATGTACTATCTGGCAAGACTCCTAAAGAAGACTTTACACAAATTACCCTTAGGGGTTTCTTTTTTCCTGGCTAGGGCAATTGGTTTGTTTTTCTATCTTAACGGCCGTAAGCGGAGAGTCGCTTTTAGGAATATAAAAGCAGCCTTTCCCAATAAGACTAACCGGCAAGTGCATTCAATCTTAAGAAGGAGCTTCAACCACTTCGGCTTAACAGTCGTTGAACAGCTAATCGTCTCAAGGATATATGAGAATGTAACTGTAAAAGAAGGAGAGGGCAAATACCCTGGAGGAGGTATATTTGTAGGGATTCATGCCGGCAATTGGGAGCTAGCCATCTCTTGCTGGGCCCAGAGATATAACTTTGCTGTTTTGGTCCAACAACAAAAGCATAAGGGGCTAGATAAATTTTTGGTTGAGTTGCGTCAGGAAGAAAAAATAAAGGTATGTTCTACTTTAAAGGAGCTGATTAAATGCATACGCCAAGGTTATATGATTGGGGTGGTGATAGATCATGGCGCTGAAGATGAGGCTTTAGAGATCGATTTTTTCTCGCACCTAGTCCCAACTCCTAAAGGAGCAGTCTATCTAGCCAGAAAATTCAATAAGAAGATATATATTACTTTTTGCCGCCGCCGGAAGAATTTTTCTCATCTACTGGAAATAAGTGAGCCTATAGATGTTGAAGGCAGGGATGATAGAGAAGTATTAACAGAATTAAATAAAATTTACGAAGAACTCCTAAAGAAGTATCCCTGGGAGTATTTCTGGTATTATAAGCGTTTCAAACATAAGGTGGATCGTGATATCCTAATCTTAAGTGACGGTAAACCCGGCCATCTTAAGCAAGCGAAAGCTCTACTGTCTTTATTGCCTGTAGAAGGTTTGCAGATAAGAAGCAAGGTCATCGAGGTTAAGTATAAGAATAAGTTTGGGAGGATATTCGCTGATATGATAGCTTTCTTTGCCGGGAGAAACTGGCTTAGTTGCGGGACCTTTCTAACCCATCTGGTTGATAAAAAGACCTGGCAGGAGTTAGACAGAACTTATGCTGATATTGTAATAAGCGCGGGGAGTTTTATTGCCCCGGTGAATAAGTTGGTTTCTTCTTATTTGGGAGCGAAAGCAGTTACGGTTTTACGTCCAAATATACCTTTGCGAAAATTTGACCTAGCAATTATTCCTGAGCACGATCGGATACAGAGTGATTTTGCTGTAATGATTAAGGGAGCTTTATTTTATCCCGATAATCTTGAAGGAAAGGTGAAAGATTGCAGAGAGTTTTTTAACTTGGGCAAAGATAAGAAGATTTCTTTCTTTTTGGGAGGGCCGATTTCAGAGAAAGAAGAGTTTGTCGAAAATCTAAAACTCTTCATTCCCAAGCTAAAAGAATTTTCCTTAAAAGAAGGCTATAAGATTCTTATTAGCACGTCTCGGCGTACCCCCAAGGAAGCTGAAGACTATTTAGAGAAAGAGTTAAAAGGCTTTACTAATTTAGAGGCTTTAGTTGTAGCTAATAAGAATAATTACGATTTTGTTTTTGAAGGTTTTGGCGATCTAGCCGATGTTATTTTTGTTAGCAGTGAGAGTATCTCTATGGTTTCAGAGATTGCGTCTTTACAGAAACCCTGTGTGTGCGTGTTTCTTGAACCCGAGGATGATAAGCGCAGAGTTTTCCTAAAGTCGATGGAGGGAGAGATAAGTTTTTTAAGAAAACCTTATAACATAAGCTCAATGAAACTAAAGACTTCACTGATTTTCGATAAGAATAAAGAGGCAGTAGGAAGAGCTTTGGAGAAATTACTATGAGGGTAATGCAAATTCTTCCTCGGATGTGTGTCGGTGGTGTCGAAAGAGGGGTCTATGACCTGGCCAGGTTCTTTAAGGATAAGGATATCACCACCGTTATTGTCAGCGGAGGAGGTCAGCTAGCTAGCGAGCTAGAGGCTGAGGGGATTAAGCATTACACGTTGCCGGTCTATAAGAAATCGCCGTTAGGATTACTTCTTATTCCTAAACTAAGGAAGATTATTAAAGATGAAAAGATAGATATCGTTCATGCCCGTAGCCGAGTACCGGGCTGGATAAGTTTTTTTGCTTCTCGTTCCAGTCTCACTCATTTCGTTACCACAGCCCATGGGATTTATAAGAATCGTTTCTTTAGTGAAGTTATGGGGTGGGGCAAATTTGTTATTGCGCCTTCCCGGGTAGTTGCCCGCCATATGCGTGATAAGTTTGGGGTGCCAGAAGCTAAGGTAAGTATTATAAGCCGTTGGGTTGATTTAGATAAGTTTAGCTTTACTGACTATAAAAGCCGAAAGAACAGTAATTATATTGTTAGCATTGGTCGAATTTCTCCGAGTAAAGGCTATGAGCATTTGATTAAAGGATTCAAAAAGGTAGTTAGATTTAATCCTTATCTAAAGTTAAAGATAGTTGGTTCTGCCGATAAATCTAAACAGAGATATTTAGATTATTTAAAAACCTTGGTAAGCCGTTTTTCTCTAAACTATAATGTTGAATTTGTTGGTTTTACGCAAGATGTTGAAGCGATTCTGGCCAAGGCTCGCATTCTAGTCGCACCATCAGTAATTGAAGAGTCTTTTGGCAGGGTAGCTATCGAGGCTTTTGCTTGCGGAGTTCCGGTTATTGCTACTGCTGTAGGAGGATTCAAAGAGATAATTGAGGATGGAAAAAACGGACTCTTGGTTGAGCCAGGAGACAGCTCAGCTATATCCGAAGGTATTCTTAAGATTTTGGATGATTCTAATTTTGCTGAAAAGTTAGTCAAGCAAGCCCGGGAAGGGGTAGAGCGAAAGTATACTATGGAGGAGTGCTTGTTAAAGACTGAAGAAGTTTACAAGAAAACCGCTGAGACATTAAGAATTCTGGTAATTAAGATTTCTTCTTTTGGTGATTTAATATTAAGCTTACCTTCTTTGAAGGCGTTGCGTGACGAGTTTCCACGCAGTTTTATCAGTCTTTTAACTCTCAAAAAATATCACTCTTTCTTCTGTGATTGTCCCTATGTTGATGAAGTCATTACCTTAGAGGGCAAGTATAAGAAGATTAAGAATATATTTAGCATCACTCGGGCCTTAAGGCGTTATTCATTTGATTATATAGTGGATTTACAAAATAGTCGTTCATCTCATCTCATCTCTTTTTTGAGTTTTCCCCGACAATCCTTTGGTTATTCTTTTCGGGGAGGTTTCTTGTTGACCAAGAGGATAAAATATAATCGTCCGGATTCTCCGTTGCTTTCCCAAGAGAGAATATTACAGCTATTGGGTATTAAATTTGCTGAAAAGAAACTAGTCTTTTGGCCTCAAGAGCCCGAACGTCCCATTGCTTTGCCGGCAGCTGAACTTATTGGTGTAAACATATCAGCTTCGCGAAAGTGGCGGTCAAAGAATTGGCCTCGGGGACATATCCTAAGGTTAATTGACTTAGTACATAAGAATTTTAATAATTCTCGAGTGGTTCTCCTTGGAGATGAAGATTCAAGAGAGGAGGCTAGGAAAATAGAGAAGTCTATTGTGCCTTCACCACTTAACCTTTGTGGAAAGACTACTTTGCGTACCCTGCCTCAGGTGATGAAGGATTTAAAGGCATTCATTACTCCTGATACTGCAACTCTGCATTTATCTGTAGCCTTAGGTATTCCTACCATTGCCCTTTTTGGCCCTACTGATCCGGCTCGCCATACAGTTAAGAGCAAGGACCTCCATGTTTTTTGCGAAAAGATGCCTTGCTCTTTTTGTTACCGGTCAAAGTGCGGGCTTGAAGAAACAAATGCCTGTTTGGCTAAGATTTCTCCTTCAAGAGTCTTAGCTAAAATAAAGGAGATACTTAAGAGGTGAATATCCTTATTCTTACTACTCACCTTAATCCCGGAGGTCTTTCCCGCTATGTTCTTAACTTAAGCGCATCTTTAAGGAGGCAAAATCATAATGTTTGGGTCGCCTGTAGCGGCGGAGAGTGGATTGGAAGGTTAAGTGAGAACGGCGTAAATTATAAGAATATTCCGATTAAAACAAAATCTATCTGCAGTCTGAAAATACTTTTTTCTTTTCTAGCTTTAGGCAAGTTTATCCGTCGAGAGAATTTCGATGTAGTCCATTGCAATACCCGGGTAACCCAGTTCCTGGGATTTCTTCTCTATAAGCGTTTCAATCTTCCCTACATAGGTGCCTATCATGGATTTTATCGGCCGTCAATCTTCAGGAAGCAATTTAAACTCTCAGGAGTAATCAGTATTGCCGTAAGTAAAGCAGTAAAAGAGCACTTGATAAAGGATTTGAATATAAAAGATGAGAAGATAAAGGTTGTTTATAATGGAATTAATAGTGATGAGTTTTCATCTAAAGAGGCTATTAGAGGCGACTGGGGTTTTAGTAATCAAGATTATTTAATAGGCATCCTGGGCAGAGTCTCGCAGGAAAAAGGTCACTTTTTGGCTGCTGATGCGATTGCTAAGCTTGCCGCTAGACACAAGAATGCTTACTTGTTAGTTTCCGGTAGGGGCAGGCTGGATAGTCAATTGCGGGCATATTTGAAGCAAGAGGGGCTAGAGGAGAAAGTTAGGTTTATTGATTGCCGGCCTAATCAATTTTTAGATATTATAGATTTGCTATTAATGCCTTCCCAGAAAGAAGGTTTTGGCTATTCAATTCTTGAAGCTTTCTCTAAGGGTGTTCCGGTAATTGGCTACAATACCGGGGGTATTGCCGAAATTATAAGAGATCGAGAGAATGGCCTTTTGTTTTACAATTATAGTAGCCTTGCTCTGGTTGAGAGAATGGAAGATATTATTTCTAACGATAATTTACGCCGGAAAGTTGTGCAGCAGGCCAGCCAAGACGTCTTGCGCTTTTCAAGCCAACGTATGGCAACCGATACAGAAAGGGTATACAGAGAGGTTTGCCAATGAAAAAATTAACATTATTTTTTCTTGTAGTAGCTCTCTTGGTAGGTTCATTCTGGATATATCTTAACCAAAATTATGCAACCCCGATATTAATGTATCACTCTTTAGATAAGTCAAGGGTAGCTACTTACGCTGCAGTAGATTCTGAAGTTTTTCGTAAACAAATGGAATTCATTAGGGTTGGTGGTTACAAGGTAGTTTCTCTCCCGGAGTATTGCAAATTGCTTAAGGAGGCAGAGGCTATCCCCCGAAATTTAGTAGTAATAACTTTTGATGATGGATACAAAGATAATCTTAAGGCTATGGAGGTGTTAAAAGAGTTTGGCTACCCAGTAACCATCTTTGTCATTGCCAAAAAAATAGGAAGAGACGGTTTCTTGTCCAGAGAAAATATCGTATCTTTTTTGACTGATGATAAGATAAAAGTTAATATTGGTTCACATACCTTAAGCCATGCCTATTTGCCGGATCAAGAGAGATTGATAATGAAAAGGGAGATTTTCCAGTCAAAGAGGCAGCTAGAGAAAAACTTTTCCCAAGACGTCGGAGCACTCTCTTATCCTATAGGCGGATTTACTGAAGAAGCTTTGTCTGATGTCGAAGAGGCTGGATATCTATGCGCTTGCGCTACCAATAGAGGTTTTTCCCGAAAACTTAACCGTTTTGCCTTGCGGAGAATTAAAATTACCAATCGGGATTTAGGTTATAAACTTTGGGCTAAGTTAAGCGGATTCTACAATTCCTTCAGAAAACCCAAGAAACCTTATTAGTATTTAGGACAATGAAGAATATGAAAAAAATCTTAGTTGTAGGTGTCAATTGGCTAGGTGACTCACTACTCACTACTCCGGCTTTCAAAGCTTTGAAGAAGAAGCTTCCCGGATCTTACCTAGGGGTTATGACGGTTGATAGAGTAAAAGATGTTTTCCAAGACAATCCTTATATCGATGAGGTAATAGTTTTTGACGAAAGAGGTCGACAGAGAGGTTTTTTCGCTAAGTTGAAATTCATTCAGCTTTTAAGAAAGAAGAAATTCGATACGGTCTTTCTTATCCATCGCTCATTTACCCGAGCCCTGGTTTGTTTTTTAGCCGGCATAAAATTAAGAATCGGGTACCGGCGCATTAAGAATTCTTTGATTCTTAATAAAAAGATAGAGCCTTCTGGGGACTCTCCTCATCGTCAAGATCACTATCTCTATCTTTTTGAGAAATCTGGTATTGCTGTTGAAGATAGATTGCCTAGTTTTTTTATACCTGAGGATGTTAAGGATGAGGTTGGTAAGGACTTAGAGCCATTAAAGAAAGATCACGCTTTTCTTATTGGTATAAATCCTTCAGCTAACTGGGAGCTTAAGCGCTGGCCGAGGAGTTATTTTGCTAATTTGGCTGATTCTTTAGTCAGGGATTTTAAGGCCGCAATTATTTTTATCGGAACCCAAGCACAGCGGACACTTATTGAGGAGGTTAGAGCCAAGATGAGTCAAAAGTCCTTTAACTTTTGCGGCAAGACTAGCCTTAAGAGCCTAGGTGCTCTAATGCAAAATTTAAAGCTTTTTATATCTAATGACTCCGGGCCAGCCCACTTAGCTGCGTCTTTAGGAGTAAATACCGTGGTCATTTTTGGTCCTACTTCGCCTTCGGCTACAGTACCGCGAGGAGTAGCGGTTAAGGTGGTTAAGAAGAATGTCGATTGCCAGATACCTTGCTATAGGCTTGATTGCCAGGATAATACTTGTCTAAAGGATTTAAGTGTCAGTGAAGTCTATTCTCAAGCTAAAAATATATTAACTAATGGTTAAGAGGATAATAATAAATTTCCCTACTAATTTAGGTGATGCAATCGTCGCTTTACCGGTTCTAGACAGGCTGCACTCTAACTATCCTCAGGCTAAAATCTCAGCTATCACCTCCCCGCAGACCCATAAATTTTTTATGCGCAATCGCTTTATCGATGAAGTTATCCTCTTCGATAAGTCCTGGAAACTACGAGCAAAGATAAAATTCTGTCGTTACTTAAGAGGCAAGTATGATGTGATTGCTGACTTAAAGAACTCCTTTCTTCCAGTTGCTCTGGGTATCGGCAAGAGGACACCTTTTATCCGCCGGTTTTCTAATAAAGTGCATATAGAGGATAAATATCTTAGCTTGATAAGCAAGATTGCTCCTAAAGAGACTCGCGAAGAGAGTAATTTTATTCTCACAGACGATGAAAAAAATAAATGGGATTCTTTGGGGATAAAAAAAGCTATATTTGTTGCTTGCAGCTCACGCTCAGATATAAAACAATATCCATATGCTAACCTCAAGGATGTGGTCTCATATTTTAAGGATAAACAAAACATTATTATTCTAGGTCAGGAACAAGATAGGGGATTTTATAAGGATATACTTAAGCAAAAGGGGGTCATTGATTTGGTGGGTAAGACCGGTATCTGCGATATCTTTTATCTCCTTAAGAAATATGCGAGTTTGCTTTTAGGAGTTGATTCAAGCATTACCCATATGGGGAGCTATCTCGGCCTGCCGGTGGTTTGTCTTTTCGGTCCAACTAGTTATGAAAGATCATATCCGCGTTCAAAACGTTCGGTAGTTTTACGAAAGGAGGAGCTAGATTGTCTGCCTTGCGAGACGGCAAGATGTAGTCGTAACGGTGAATGCATGAAGATAACGCCCCAAGAGGTTATTGCTGCTATAAATAAAATATTAAAGGATGCAAAAACCAAATAAGATTTTAATAGTTCGTACTGATAGGCTAGGAGATGTTGTGCTCTCTACGCCAGTGATTAGGAATTTGCGTCTCGCCTTTCCCAAAGCTCATATTGCTTTTCTCTGCCGGCCATATACCCGAAGTGCTCTAGAGGGAAATCCGGACTTAGATGAGGTTATTATTTATGATAAGTATCGAGAACAAAAGAATCTTTGGGCTTCAATCAAATTTTCCCTTTATTTACGCAAGAAGAAATTCGACCTTGCTCTCATATTGCATCCTACGAACAGAGCTCATCTAATTACCTTTTTAGCTGCAATACCCCAAAGAGTAGGATGGGATAAAAAGTTAGGCAGGTTACTCACTAAAAGGATTAAGCATACGAAACAAGAAGGCAAAAAGCATGAACTCGAATATACATTGGATCTTTTAAAAGAGCTGGACATTCCGATTAAGAATACTAATACTTATTTCCCGATTAAATCTAAGGCTAGGGCAGCAGTGGAACAATTGCTTAACGACGAGGGGGTAGGGATAAGTGATAAATTCATTGTCATTCATCCTTCAGCGTCTTGTCCTTCTAAGCGGTGGCCTCAGGAGTCTTTTCAGAAGGTAATTAAATTGCTAAGCGAAAAAGTGGATTTTAAGATAATTGTAATAACCTCGCAGAGCGAGAGAAAACACGGGGAGGAATTAGTTAGGGATAGCGGCGTTATTGACCTAAGGGGAAGATTAAATACCCCAGAGCTAGGAGCCTTACTTAAACAAGCAGCCCTTTTTATCTCTAACGATTCCGGCCCGGTTCATATTGCTGCTAGTTTTAATACTCCGGTAATTTCCATTTTCGGCAGAGATGATTCAGGGCTTTCGCCCCTGCGATGGGGACCACGAGGCAGCAAAAGTTTCTATTTTCATAAAGATGTCGGCTGCACCAAGTGCTTAGCTCATAATTGCATGAAAGGTTTTCTTTGCCTTGAAGAAATTACCCCTCAAGAGGTGGTTGATAAAGCAATTTCATTTCTTAGCATTTGACATATTTTAGAAAAGTAGTATCTTTTTAAAAGGAGAAATAAATAAGAGGAGGTCAGATATGTGTTATGTTGTATCAATAGCTGCAGCCGCAGTTACTTCATTAACTTGGAAGAGGAACAGGAGTATCAAAGTTTGGTGGTTGACCCTGATGTTTTACGGAGGAGCCATGTTCGGAGTAATAGATCACCTTTACAATGGCGAGTTGTTCCTTGTTTCTGCAAACACGCCTAAGGATTTAGTTCTGGGAGTGCTTATTGTCGTAGCGACAACTTTACTTTGGGGAATGATGATTTTTTTGAGCAAATTCAACCCTACCTTAGCTAAATATGTAGATGTTAAAGGGTAATCTGCTAGATTAAGACAGACCTAACGCAATCAAAAACATAAAAATTGTTTGACAAGTTTATTCTTGTATGATACGATTAATTATCTTGATTGTGATTTTATTCACAAAGTATTAAAGTACCTTTTAGGTAACTTACCACAATTAACAACTTAAAATTCGGGGCTGGATGCATTACATCTCATTAAGCGATTTCGCTGTATTTCTAGATAATTTAAAGAATGACTATACTGTTTGCTTACCGGTAAAAAAAGGCGAACAGCGTCTTTATCAAAGGTATGATTCTTTTGGTGACGATGTTGTAATTGGCGAGGTAAGAGCTTTAGAGCCTCTGAAGTCATTTTTTTTCCGAGCAAGAGAAGTAGTTGCTGAAGGATTCAAAGACGATGTTTCTCGTTCTGGCGATAAGCCTTTAGCTGTGGTTGGTGTTAAAGCCTGCGACTTAAAAGGTTTTAAAGTTCAGGATTATGTCTTCCAAAATCAAGATTGCCCGGAACCTTTCTACAATAAACCTCGAGAAGAAAATCTTATTATTTCTGCAGATTGTACCTGTGCGATTGATACTTGTTTTTGTTTGGCCTTAGGCCTTAAGCCATATCCCCAAAAATATTTTGACCTTAATTTATCTGAAGTTAAAGGTGGTTTTGCTGTTGAGTCTGGTTCTGGGAAGGGAGAGGCCCTGATCAGCAAAAATTCATCATTATTTAGTGAGGCTGGTAAGGAAGAAGTTAAAGCCAGAGATGGGCAACGGCTTGAGGTAGTAAGCGCAGTAGATGAGAATATTAAAACTAATAAAATTCCTGTGCAAGATAGTTTTGAAGGCATTATTGAGAAGAATTATGATGCTAACATCTGGAAAGACGAAGCCCAAACCTGCGTTGAATGCGGAGCCTGTAATGTAATTTGCCCTACTTGCCATTGTTTTCTTTTGTATGATCAGAAAGACGAGAAAAAGATGGCTCGCCTGCGAATTTGGGATTCATGCATGATAAAGGACTTTGCTAGAGTTGCTGGCGGAGCTAATCCCCGGGAAAAACTCTGGATGCGACTGCGAAATAGATTTGAAAAGAAGTTTGATTTTTTTCCTAAAGTTGCTGGTGTTTATGCCTGTACTGGCTGTGGTCGTTGCATTTCGGCTTGTCCGGCCAAGATAGATATTAGGAAAGTATTAAATAAGCTAGTAGCCAATGATTAATTGTAAAAATCCTTATCGATCGATTAAAGCTGAGATTGTGGAAGTTATCGAGGAGACTCCTACCATAAAGACTATTAAGTTTAAGCCACAGGAACCGATCGGTTTTGCTACCGGTCAGTTTATAGAGGTAACTATCCCTGGGGTAGGAGAGGCTCCTTTTACTCCGTCTTCAAAATCTACGGTAAAGGACTTAATGGAAGTTACTGTGATGAGGGTTGGCAAAGTTACTGAGAAGATTCATCAGCTAAAGAAAGGAGATATTATTGGCGTAAGGGGCCCGATGGGGCAAGGATACCCCTTAGATGAGTTTAAAGGAAAAGAAGTTTTGGTTGTTGGAGGAGGGTGCGGTTTTGCACCTCTGCGTAGTCTTATGTATGCACTTTTTCATAGGAGCAGTGAGTTTAAAAAGCTGATTTTTAGAGGTGGTTGTAAGACTTCTCAAGAATTAGTCTATAGAGGCGAGATGGGCGAATGGGCCCAGCGGGATGATTTAGACTTAAAGCTTACTGTAGATAAGGGCGATAGCCAGTGGAATGGTAATGTTGGTGTTGTCACTACCATATTAGATGATTTAGGCATGGATTGCGGAAAAGGCATTGCTGTTGTTTGTGGGCCGCCGATAATGATGAAATTTGCCACCAAGAAACTCCTCGAGATGGGCTTTGTCGATGAGAATATCTACCTTTCGATGGAGAAGAACATGTCTTGTGGTATTGGTAAGTGTGGGCATTGTCGAATCGGAATCTACTATGCTTGCAAAGATGGTCCGGTTTTTACCTACGATAAGATAAAGAACTTTCACGAAATTTGGGATTAAAATGAGTTCAAGCGCAGAACAATTACATCAAGGCAAGTTAAACGTAAATGCTAAAAAATCAAAGGATAGGAGGCTATTCGTTGACTTAGACCTTTGTGCTTCTGGTGAATGTAAAGAGTGCGTGCTTGAATGCAGTTATTATTACCACACTCAGAGCCCGGTGAATAATGGTATTATCTCGGTGGCTGAGCTTGCTACCTATGCTCTTGTCTGTCGTCGGTGCGAGGAGCCTCACTGCGTTGACTCTTGTCCAGCCGATGCCTTAGAACAGCAAGAAGATAAAAATAAACTGTTAATACGTCATAATATGCGTTGTGTAAGTTGTAAATCTTGTTCCCATGCTTGTCCCTATGGCACTATATATCCTGAGCATGTGCCTTACTTGATTCATAATTGTGATTTTTGTTTAGACAGAAGAGAGGCCAAGAGTGAACCTCTATGTATAAAGAGTTGCCCTCATGGAGCTTTAAGTTTAAAAGAAGGAAGCGTTGAGCTTGACGAAAATACATTTTTAGTCGGTGATAATTTGATAGTTCATTCAACTCACTGGGAAAGAGACAGGGCATGATTTATTTATTCTATTTTTTAGTATTTGGTTTTCTGGCAACAGCGGTTATTGGGTTGCTGGCTAGTTGGATAGACCGTAAAGTTACTGCCCGGGTTCAGTATCGGAAGGGACCACCGATTCTGCAGCCCTTAATAGACATTGTAAAGCTTCTTGGGAAAGAGAATCTTGTACCGGTCGGTTCGTCAAAGTCGACCTTTCTTATGGCTCCGGTTGTTGGGCTTGCTGGTGTAATCTTAGTATCTACTCTCCTGTGGCTGAACAATATTAATCCCGGTAAGACTTTCCTTGGCGATTTAATAGTAGTTTTATATTTATTAACTATCCCTTCAATGAGTATTATTATTGGTGGTTTTGCTTCTCGTAATCCCTTAGCGAGCTTGGGGGCATCTCGGGAGATGAAACTAATCTTGAGTTATGAGCTTCCCTTTGTTTTGGCAGTATTAGTTCCGGTTATAAAATCTAACTTTTCTATACGCTTAGGGGAAATCATAACTGCCCAGGCTCAAAATGGAGTAATCTTGGGAAATTTATCAGGGATATTAGCTTTCATCGTGCTTATAATGTGTGTGCAGGCTAAATTAGCTTTAGTTCCCTTTGATATTCCTGAGGCTGAAACCGAGATAGTCGGCGGTCCGCTAATCGAATATTCAGGAACAGGACTGGCTATCTACAGACTCACTAAAAATATGCTTTTATTTGTCTTGCCGTTTTTTTTAATGATTCTTCTTATGGGCGGTTTAAGGTTTGACGGGATACACTTACTTTTTGGAATATTAAAGTATGTGGGCATAGTTGCTCTCATAACAGTTATTAGAAATACCAATCCTCGGGTAAGGATTGATCAGGCAATGCGGTTTTTCTGGGGCCCGATGACCATAATCGCCGCATTGGCAGTTGCTTTAGCATTAATCGGAAAGTAATATGAGTGTAAAGTTAAAAGCATTATTAAAATCACCCTGGGTCTTTCATCTTGCTACCGGCAGCTGCAATAATTGCGATATCGAGATATTGGATTGCCTTACTCCCAGGTTTGATATCGAGAGGTTTGGCATGATTTTGGCCGGGAGCATAAGGCATGCTGATGTGCTCTTGGTTACTGGTTCAGCTAATAGAAAATCAATGGAGCGAGTCAAGAGATTATATGATCAGGTGCCTAAACCTTGTTTAGTGGTGGCAATCGGAGAGTGCTCTTTGTCTAGGGGTATGTTTATACATAGCTACAATTGTCCGGTTCCGATAGATAAGATTATTCCGGTGGATGTTTACATTCCGGGATGTCCACCTAAGCCAGAGGCTATTATTGCCGGTGTAGTTAAACTAATCGGAAAGGTACAAGGTACAATCAAGAAGAAGGGGAAATGATGGACAGAAGTGGCGTTTTAGGAGATATTAACCAGAAATTTAAGGAGGACATTATTGATCTTGTTGATAAGTCTTCTACTCGGGTATATATCGAGATTAAGCCTTCTTCGCTTGTTAAGGTTGCAGAATATATTTTTAAAAACTTAAAGGCCAGGTTTAGTATTGCATCCGGCGTTGATGCCCGTTCTCATATGGAGATCTTATATCATTTTACCTTTGACGATATAAATCTAGTAATTTCTTTAAGAGTAAAGTTAGCCAAGCCAAAGCTAGAGATAGACTCGCTTACGCCTTCATTTGAAGCGGCAAATTGGATTGAACGGGAGATTACTGAGATGTTGGGAATTAATTTTAAGGGCCATCCTGATTTAAGAAAACTTCTTTTACCTGATGAGTGGCCGAAAGATTCTTATCCTTTACGTAAAGACTACAAAGAGTGGGATGGGAAAGCAATTAGAGATAGAGGAGTATAATGGCAAGAACAATAGTACCGATAGGACCTTATCATCCTTTGCAGGAAGAACCGGAGTTTTTTACGCTTACTGTTGAGGGTGAAAAGATTGTCGCTGTTGAGGTTGAAGTAGGCTATAACCATCGGGGCATAGAAAAACTTTCCGAACGCAAAACCTTTGACCAATCAACTTTTCTGGTTGAGAGAATTTGCGGTATTTGTTCTACTAGCCACCCTTTTGCTTATACCAGGGCGGTTGAGGATGTTATTTCTTTGGAGGTACCCGAGCGGGCCAAGTATATCCGAACTATAATTGCTGAGGGTGAGAGGATACACTCCCATCTTCTTTGGTTGGGCTTAGCAGGACACTTCTTAGGGTATAATACAGTATACATGTGGGCTTGGAAGTTAAGAGAAGAAATACTAGATGCTATGGAAATTCTATCAGGAAATAGAAATAATTACGCTATGTTTAAACCCGGAGGAGTAAGAAGAGACATAAAAGCAGATGACATACCGACAGTTTTGAAGAAAATAGATTCAATTATACCGACATTGATAATGCTTAAAAAGGCAGTTATTGATGATCCGGTGTTGCATGCCCGGACTAAAGGAATAGGCGTACTTACCAAAGAAGACGCTATAAGGTATTCGGCTCTGGGTCCGACCTCAAGAGCATCAGGCGTAGCTAAGGACTTGCGAAAAGATTGTCCTTATGGAGCTTACCAGGAGTTAGACTGGGATATGATTGTAACTTCCAATGGTGATGTCTTTGATAAGTTAGTAGTAAGAGTTTTGGAGACCTTTGAATCTATAAAAATAATAAAACACTGTCTCTTGAACCTTCCTAAAGGTGAGATCGACGCTAAAATTAAGAGCATTCCTCCCGGAGAAGGTATTGGCCAGATTGAAGCGCCAAGAGGAGAGTGTTTCCATTATGTGAAGAGTGACGGCACTAACCGACCGGCTCGTCATAAGGTTAGAGCGCCAACTTTTATGAATTTACCAACTTATAAATCAACTGTTGTTGGCCAGACTATATCTGACGCAACTATAATCTTTGCAGCTATTGACCCTTGTTATTGCTGTACCGAGAGAATGGCTGTACGTAATACTAAAGGGAAGAAGATTTACAACGGAGAAGATCTAATACGGCTCTCACAAGAGAAGACTGCACAAGTAAAGAGTAAATTAGGTATTAAATGAGCTTGATTGAACAATTTTTCAAATTCGATAAACTTTCTATATTTGTAGGGATATTTATTGGAATATTCTCACTACTGACGATTATCTATTCAGTAGGTTTTATGAAGAGAGGCAAGGAGCTAATTCGTTATTACCTATATATAGTTCTTACCCTTTTAGCTTCTTTAGGCGCTGTTTTTTCCAACAATATTATTCTGTTTATGGTCTTCTGGGGTTTCTTGGGTATGCTTTTGTATCTTTTAATTGGTTTTGGGAAAAAGGCTCAGACTCAAGCTACAGCAAAGAAAGCTTTTATTATAATTGGTGGAACCGACGCCCTAATGCTTTTGGGGGTAGCTTTTATCTGGGCATTAACCAAGAATTTCCAGATTGATAAGATGAGTATACCTTTGAATACTCACGTAGCAGTCTTGGCTTATTTGTACCTGGCAGCCGGTGCCTTTGCTAAGGCCGGAGCTATGCCTTTTCATACCTGGGTTCCTGATGCTGCCGAAGATGGACCGACACCAGTCACTGCTTTTCTACCAGCCTCTTTGGATAAGCTTCTTGGTATTTATTTCTTGGCTAGATTATCGTTGAATATCTTTCAGATGGACAACGGCATGAATACTTTTTTGATGGTAGTCGGCAGCATTACGATCGTAGCTGCAGTTATGATGGCTCTAATTCAACACGATTTAAAGAGGCTCTTAGGATACCATGCTGTTAGCCAGGTTGGATATATGGTCTTAGGTATTGGAACCGGAAATCCAATTGGAATTGCTGGTGGTCTATTTCACATGTTAAATCATGCAATTTATAAATCCTGTTTATTCTTTTCCGGCGGCTCAGTAGAGAAGAAGGCCGGGACTACAGATTTGGGAAAATTAGGTGGTTTAGCTAAAGCTATGCCAATTACATTCGTTACCTTTCTTATAGCGTCTTTAGCAATTTCCGGGGTTCCGCCTTTTAATGGCTTTGCTTCGAAGTGGATGATTTATCAGGGCATAATCGAGACTGCTAAGGGTGGAGGATATCTCTGGATAGTTTGGTTGGTTGCGGCTATGTTTGGTAGCGCTCTTACCTTAGCTAGTTTTATGAAGTTAATTCATGCTGTATTCTTGGGCCAGCCTTCTTGCGAATCAGGAGTTGCCGGCAAGGTTTTAAGAGATGTTGGTCCGAGTATGTGGATTCCTCAATGCTTTTTAGCTATACTTTGTATTGTTTTTGGAGTCTTTGCTCTCACAGTTCCGCTTAAAATGTTTGTCTTCCCTAGTTTAGGAGGGGGAGTTGGATTCACTGGGGTTTGGGATGCTGGTTTAGCTACAGTTTTAATAGTCATCGGAATTATTATTGGTATGGTAATCTATCTTCTTGGTAAGGCGACTAAGACAAGAGAGACCGAAAGTTTCGTCGGAGGAGAGTTTTTAGAAAAGCATCCTGATATGCGAGTCTCCGGCATTGACTTCTATCATACGATTCAAGAGTTCGGTTTCCTTAAAGCTATATACAAATTAGCCAAGAAGAAGGTCTTTGATGTCTACGAGGTTGGTTCGAAGATAACTTTTGGTTTTAACAAGGTATTGCGTTTCATTCACAATGGGATACTTCCTACCTACATGGCTTGGTGCCTTTTAGGTATGGCGATAATATTCTATATTCTGTTGCGGTAGGTCTTATGATTGAGCTATACATTCTTCTAATATTTATGATCATCGGTGCAGTAATTGCTATCGAGGTGAAGGATTTACTTTCTTCGGTGGTAACCGTTGGTGCAGTGGGCATAGCACTTTCTATGGTCTTTTTAATTTTAAAAGCACCGGATGTAGCAATTACCCAGCTTGTAGTTGAGATATTGTGTTTGATGATTTTGATTCGAGCGACCTTGAAGAAAGATTTACCTTTCGCTACTACTGGCAGATGGTTTCTAAATACACTTATTACTCTCAGCTTTATCGCCATATTCTTATTTGTCGTTATCAAGGCTTTAAGGGAATTGCCTAGTTTTGGTTATCCAATTATGAAAGTTGCCAAAATATATCTTGCTAAGGGGCTAAGCCAGACCGGTGCAGCTAATGTTGTTTCTTCGGTAATATTAGATTTTAGAGCCTATGATACTTTAGGTGAGGCCACAGTGCTATTCACTGCTGTAATCGGAGTTTTGGCTGTTGTGCGTAAAATCGGCAGAAAAAAACAAGATGAGGTCATAGAAGAAGATGAGTAGAGAACACGACAAAGGTATGTCAGTAATTGTTAAGACTATTACCCGTCTTACAATAGGCTTGATATTGCTCTACGGTATTTATATTCTCACGCATGGTCACTTATCTCCCGGTGGAGGATTTGCCGGAGGGGTTATCATTGCCCTTTCCTTCATCCATCTTATGTTAGCTTACGGCAAGGAGGTTGCTTTGAAGAAATTCCCTAAAGGAATGGTCTCATTTTTAGAGAACGCCGGAGCAATAATGTTTTTAGCTATAGCTTTGCTAGGTTTTACCGGAGGATATTTTTTCTTAAACTTCATGACTAAAGGAAGTCCTTATGAGTTATTTAGTGCCGGGATTATCCCTCTTTGCAATATAGCTATTAGTCTTAAGGTTGGTGCCGGACTGTTTGCAATATTTGTTGCCTTGGTCTTAGTAAAATTGGAATCGGAGAGTAAACAATGATGATATATTTTCTTTGCTTAGTGCTTTTTTGCGTAGGGCTATATTGTATTTTACGAAAGCGTAATATTATTAAGATTATTGTGGGGATTATTATATGCGAGTATGCTGTTAATCTCTTTTTTATCTTGGTAGCCTATCGTATCGGCGGCAGAGCTCCGATATTCTCATCTCAAGCAGACATATCTGCTTCTACTATGGTTGATCCCCTACCGCACGCTTTGGTCCTTACAGCTATTGTTATTGGTTTAGCGACTACAGCTTTATTAGTTGCTATTGCTATGAGAATTTATGAAAAATACGGTACTTTTGATATTACAAAAATTAGGGAGTTGCGAGGATGATTCCAGGCATTAATATAATACCTCTTTTTGTAGCTATAGCGTTATCAGGAGCTTTTTTAATTGCTCTGGTTGGTAAAAGAATAAAGTGGTTGCCAGATGCATTGGGTAACTTGACTACTTTTACCTTACTTTGTCTCTCTATTTTTGCGGTAAAGCTATCTAATTCTTACGGAACTGTAGTTTACAGTGTTGGTTACTGGAAGCCGCCGGTTGGTATAGGCTTAGTTCTTGATGGCCTAACTTCATTCATGCTTGTTACTGTAAACTTAGTTGCTTTTATAATCTCGATCTATGCGATAAATTACATGGAGAAGTATACTTCTAAGTGGAAGTTTTATGCCTTATTCCTTTTGATGTTAGCCGGAATGAACGGGGTAATTATTACCGGCGATATTTTTAACCTGTTTGTATTTTTAGAGATTGCTTCAGTAGCAAGCTATGCTTTAGTTGCTTTCGGAACTGAACGTCATGAGTTAGAAGCTGCTTTTAAATATGCAGTTATGAGTACTGTTGGCTCCCTTTTTATTCTTATCGGAATTGTATTCTTGTATAGTTATACCTCAACATTGAATATGGCTGATATGGCAGTAATCTTGGCCGAGAAAGGCGTTGGCAATATCGGTCTTATAGTAAGTGTTTTATTTATCATGGGTTTCGGATTAAAAGCTGCATTAGTTCCTTTTCATGCTTGGCTTCCTGATGCTCATCCTTCGGCACCGGCTCCGATATCAGCCATGCTTTCAGGAGTCCTGATAAAGTCTCTAGGTGTTTATACTATTTGTAGGATATTTTTTAATGTGATTGGATTAAGCTTAAAAATCTCTTCTTTGCTGATGTTTCTGGGGGCAATTTCGATGGTGATCGGAGTATTCTTAGCGATTGGTCAGTGGGATTTTAAGCGTCTCTTAGCATACCATTCAATAAGTCAAATCGGTTATGTTGTTCTAGGCATTGGCTTAGGCACACCGTTAGGTATATTAGGCGGTCTGTTTCATCTCTTTAACCATTCAATATTTAAGTCGCTCTTGTTTCTGAATTCGGGAGCAGTAGAGTATTCTGCAGGAACCCGGGATTTACAAAAAATGGGTGGGTTAAGAGAGAAAATGCCGGTAACCAGCACCACTGGCCTTACTGCTTCGATGTCTATTGCCGGAATCCCGCCTTTTAATGGATTTTGGAGTAAGCTGTTGATTATAATTGCTGCTGTAAGCGCTGGCCATCCTGGTTATGCTTTTTGGGCAGTTTTAGCCAGCGTATTGACTTTAGCTTCATTCACTAAGGTTATGAAGTATGGTTTTTTTGGTAAGCTAAGAGAAAAATGGCGCAAAATAAAAGAAGTCCCTGTTTTTATGGTTTTGGCTATGATAGCTTTAGCCGGTATCTGTATTATCGGAGGAGTTTTGCTTTTGCCGGGAATAAAAGAAGTTTTCTTAAAACCAGCTGCAGATGTGCTCACCAAAGGTGTAAAATATGGCCCGATAGTTTTTGAGGCAGTGAGGTAGAAATGAAAAGTAGGATAATACTTTTTCTGGTAGCATTTTTAGGCTGGTGTCTTTTAAGCTGGGTTCCCGATTCCCAGCACCTTATAACTGGAATTTTTGTGGCAGCTTTTGTAGCTATTCTAACCGGAGATTTATTCCTTACCCGTCCGCATGTCTTAAAGCATCCTTGGCGGTACTGGTATTTCGTTGCCCATTATTTACCGGTATTTTTATGGGAGCTTATTAAAGCAAATGTTGATGTTGCTTATCGCGTATTGCATCCTGATTTACCGATAAAACCGGGAATTGTTAAAGTGAAGACAAGCCTAAAGAGCGATACTGCTCTTACTTTTTTAGCTAATTCTATAACCTTGACCCCCGGCACTATGAGTGTGGATATAGATAAGGATAGTGGTGTTTTATATATACACTGGATTAATGTAAGAGCAAAAGATACCGAAGGCGCTACAAAAATTATTGTCCAACGCTTTGAAAAAATACTAAAAAAGATTTTTGACTAGAGAGGTTAAGATGAAAAGAACTAAATGGTTTATTGGCGCAATTGTTTTGGGAGGGATCGTAGGTTTAATAATAATCCGGCCGCTTCCTTTTCTTTTTTGTTCCGATCTTCCCTTCATCGGGTTTGTAGGAAGGGCCCGCTACATACTTATCCTAGCCTGTTTTTTATGTCTCTATCGTATTTACAAGGGGCCGACTGGTGCTGACCGTGTAGTGGCAATTGATATTTTGGGTATTATGATTGCTGGTTTGTGCGCAATACTGACCATTTCTACCGGGAGATCTTGGTATATTGATATCGGAATAGCCTGGGCCTTGCAGAGTTTTATAAGTACTTTAGCGCTTTCTAAATACTTAGAAGGAAGAGGGTTCGATGAGTAGCATTATCGGTTTGACATTTATCGGTTTAGGATTAGCTTTTAATCTTTTCGGTGTTTTAGGCCTGGTACGTCTTCCTGATGTATATAATCGTCTCCAAGCTGCAACAAAGTGCGTTACTTTAGGCACTTGCAGTATTCTATTCGGGACATTTATTGTTGTTGGTCCTACAGCTGCCGGAATGAAAGCACTTTTATGTATGATATTTTTGTTATTAACCTCTCCGGTGGCTGCCCATGCTATAGCCAGAGGTGCACATAGGGCAGGGGTGAAGCTTAGCAAAGAGAGCGTTGTCGATAAGTATCTAGAAGATAAAGAGGGAGAAGTCTAGCTTAGGAGTTTGAGGTCAGAAGATGCAAATACGGTTACCAAAGATCAGAGAATTAATTGAAGCCATAAAAGCTCTTATAAAAGGGCCTTATACTTCAAAGTTTCCTATCCAGCCACACCAGCCTCACCCTAATTTTAGAGGGCAGCCTAAGTTTAACGAGGAAAAGTGTGTAGGCTGTACTGCTTGTAAAGAGGTTTGTCCGGTAGAGGCGATTGATTGTTTAGATCTTATTGACGGTAAGAGTGATCCGCGAAGGGTCATGATTCACTATACTGATACCTGTATATTCTGCGGTCAATGCGAGGCTGCCTGTATTGCCGATAATCAGGGTATTAAATTATCTAATGATTGGGAGCTTTCCTTTTTTGATCGCAGTAAGTCTGACGAGCGTATAGAGAAAGAGTTGCAACTCTGTGAGATTTGTGGCGAAGCTATTGCTTGCCGTGACCATCTAGAGTGGATTGTTAAAAGGATAGGAGAGCTTAGTTTTTCCAGCCCAACGCTATATCTTCCTCGTCTCAAGCGCTTAGGCATTATAGATCAGAATATCATATCGGCCTTAGCTGACCAAGGACGTTCCGACCGAGTAAAAATTCTTTGCGCTAGCTGCAGAAGGGAAACTACCTGACCGCGTAATTACAATGCAAACTAATTTGAAAGATATTATCAAGGGAAAGGTTATTATTATTGGTATTGGAAACATTATCCGCGGGGATGATGGCTTCGGACCTTTACTAGTTGAAAAGATAAAGAATGAGGCTAAGGTTATCTGTTTAGACGGCGGGACTGCTCCTGAGAATTATCTGGGTAAAATCGCCAAAGAAAACCCCGATACGGTTTTAATTGTTGATGCTGTTCATCTAGGCAAGAATCCTGGTGAATGCGAGATTTTAAAGGGAGAAGATATAGCAAGGTGTGGATTTACTACTCACGATGTCTCTCCGGTAATGTTTATGGATTATTTAACCAAAGAGACAGAGGCGAATATCTATATGCTTGGGGTTCAGCCTCAAAGTATTGAACTAGGTTCAGAGATGTCAGAGGAGCTTAAAGCGGTATTAGATGAGGTGTCAGGAAATATTTTGGAGGTAGTCAATGCATGAGACTCACTTAATAGAACCAGTAATTAAAGGCATAGTTAAGCATGCCGAAGAAGAAGGGGCAAAGAATATAACTAAGTTAAGGTTAAAGATCGGAGAGCTTACCGGCGTTAAAGAAGAGTCGTTTAGGGAGACTTTTAACCTTTTGGCTAAGGGGACTATACTTGAAGGTGCTAGCTTAGAGATTATTTTTTTCCCCAGCACGCGCATAGAAGTTGTTTCCTTTGATTGTGAATAGGGATAATTCAACTAACTTTAATAGGTTTAAGTTTTATTATGTGTTACGCGATTCCCGGAAAAGTAAAAAAGATTTGGGGAAAACAGGTTTTAGTAGACTACTTCGGTGAAGAGAAAAGAGCAATTAATGAGTTTTATGATATTGCCGTTGGAGACTATATCTGTGCTCAAGGCGGGTTTGTAATAAAAAAAGTTAAAGAAGATGAAGCTAAAGAGACCTTATCAGCCTGGCAGGAATTATTCTTCGAGCTTCAAGATGTTGATTTACGTCTCTCCCGGCTGGACTCAGGAGAGGGTAGCGACAAGAAACTACATCTCATTTTAGATAAGGCCCTAGAGAATATTCCCTTAAAGAAAGACGAATTATTGTATTTGCTTGACTTAGACGATCAACAGTCTTGCCAGCTTCTTTATAAATCGGCAAATTTCTTACGCCAAAAATACCATAAAAATTCCTGCTGTATCCACGGAATAATTGAAATTTCAAATCATTGTCAGCAGCAGTGTGCTTATTGTGGGATATCAACCCACAATAAAGATCTGCCTCGTTACCGGATGACTCAGGAGGAGATTATCGAAACTGCCGTTGAAGCGGTAGAGAAATATGGTTTTCAGGCTCTCCTCTTACAGAGTGGAGAAGATCCCGGATATAGCGTTGAGAAGCTAGCTATAACCATAAAGAAAATTAAAGAAAAGGTTCCGGTATTAATTTGTATCAGTTTTGGTGAAGTAGGATTAGAGGCTTTAGAGGAGCTCTATCTTGCCGGAGCCAGAGCCCTGCTTATGCGTTTTGAGAGTTCCAATCCAGATATCTATGCTCGGCTTCATCCCGGGAGGAAACTGGAAACCAGATTAGAGCATATCAGGAAGGCTCACTTATTGGGTTATTTAATCATGACCGGTGCGCTTGTTGGTCTACCCGGACAGACTAACCAGGATGTTATAAATGATATTCATCTGGCTAGAGAATTAAGCGCTGAAATGTACTCTTTTGGACCATTTCTACCACACCCTGAGACAGCTTTGGGAGATCTCAAAAGCCCTACAGAGGAGCTGGTTTTAAAGGCCTTAGCTTTGGCCCGCCTGATCGATCCCCAGCGAGCCAAAATTCTAGTAACCACAGCCTTAGAAACTTATGCGCCGGCTACGCGCAAGCAGGGGTTACTTTCGGGTGCTAATTCTTTGATGCTTAACGTTACACCAGTTAAGTATCGAAAACTGTATGAAATTTATCCTAATAGGGCTTATGATAAGGAGTTAATAGATAGGCAAATTGATCAGACTATAGCTTTACTTAAATCTTTAGGCCGGGCTCCTACTGATTTAGGTGTAAGCGAGGTTAATTAGGTTATGGAAAGAAGAAATAACAAGAATGGCTTTTCTTTGGAGACGATTAAGCGTCTCAGCCTCTATTTGCGGAATTTAAAGAGATTGAAAGAGCAGGGCATAGATATTATTTCTTCAAATAAACTGACAAAGTTCCTTAATGTTACTCCGGCACAATTTAGAAAAGATCTCTCCTTCTTTGGCGGGTTTGGCAAGAGAGGAGTTGGTTATAATGTTGTCAGGTTAACTGAAGAGATAGAAAATATATTAGGAATAAACAAAGAGCGGGCGATTGCCATAGTCGGCGTAGGGAAGTTAGGTATGGCGCTCTTAGGTTTCGAAGGATTCTCTAAATTCAACATTAAAATAACTTTTGCTTTTGACATTGACAAAGATAAGATAGGTAAGGCCCGAAAAGGGGTAAAGATTAATCACATAAAAGAGATAAAGGATATTGTCAAGCAGAATAACATCAAGGTTGCAATAATCTCTACGCCTCCGGAAGCTGCCCAAGGAGTTGCTGATGAATTAGCTTCTTCAGGCATAAAGGGCATTTTAAATTTTGCACCGATAGTGCTAAAGGTGCCTCAAGCCGTATCAGTGTCTAATGTTGATATGGCTTCTGAGTTGGAGAGTTTAATATTTCTTACTAAACGAAGACAGGGCAAAGCAGGATAAAATATGTCTACAAAGACAAGTTCACCAGATTCTTGGGTAAAGAGCCAGATTAAAGAAGAGCAGGTAGAAAAATACCTAGATAAGGGTAGGCTTTTTATTGATCAAGAAGCAATCGAGAGAGCTTTAGCTGTTAATTTTAAACCATCTAAGGCACAAATTAAAGATATTCTTGATAAGTCTCTAGCTATTGAGACCTTAGGGCTTGAAGAAACAGCGCTATTATTAAGTGTTGAGGATAGAGATTCGCTGGCAAGAATGGCTGAGGTTGCTGGAGAGGTTAAGAAGAAGGTTTATGATAACAGAATAGTTACCTTTGCTCCTTTGTATATGAGTAATCTTTGTGTGAATAATTGTCTTTATTGTGGGTTTAGAAAAGATAATTTTAATGTTCATAGGAGAATGCTTGGTTTAAATGAGGTCAAGAGTGAGACTGAGGTTTTAGCTGGTGAGATTGGACATAAACGCTTGGTAGTAGTCTACGGAGAACATCCTCAGACTGATATAGATTATATGAACTCAACCATAAAAACAATCTATGGAGTTAAAACAAAGACTAGGAGAGGCTATGGTCAGATCCGTAGAGTTAATGTCAATGCTGCGCCTTTATCTATTGAGGACCTTAAAATTTTGAAAAACAGCGGAATAGGAACCTATCAGGTATTCCAAGAGACCTACCATCCCGATACTTATCAGGCTCTTCATCCCAAAGGAACTCTAAAAGCTGATTATCAGTGGCGATTATATTGTATGCATCGGGCATTTGAAGCTGGTATCGACGATGTTGGCATTGGCGTTCTTTTTGGTTTATATGACTGGAAGTCTGAAGTTTTAAGTCTTCTTCTGCACTCACGGGAACTAGAAGCAAGATTTGGTGTTGGGCCACATACAATTTCTTTTCCGCGTCTTGAGCCGGCAGCTAATACACCTTTTACCCAAGAGTCTCGTTATAAAGTAAGTGATCAGGATTTTAAAAAACTGATTACGATTATAAGATTAGCTGTTCCTCATGCCGGAATGATTATTACCGCCCGGGAAAATGCCCAGATGCGAAGAGAATCTATTCCTTTAGGCTGTACCCAGACTGATGCCTCTACACGTATTGGTATCGGCGCCTATAGTGACCGCTATAGGGAACAAGAAGGTCAAAGGCAACAATTCTTTTTAGGAGATACCAGGAGCTTGGATGAGGTAGTAAGGGAACTCTCTTATGCCGGCCATATCACTTCTTTTTGTACTGCCGGTTATCGTTGCGGAAGAACCGGCAAGTGCATTATGGAACTTTTAAGGACCGGAGAGGAGGGTAAACTTTGCAAATTAAATGCTGTGCTTACCTTTAGGGAGTGGTTAGATGATTTTGCTACTGGCGAAACTAGAAAAGATGGTGAGGAAATTATTCGCAAGGAGTTAGCAGAGATCAAAACTCTTATGCCAAGGACTTATCCTAAGGTTATAGAATATTATCAGAGAATTAAGGGTGGCCAGAGAGATCTTTATTTTTAAAGGGAGTCGAATATATGGAATATAGAAAACTAGGAAGTTCTTCACTAGAGGTTTCATCAATTTGTTTAGGCACTTGGGCTTTTGGCGATGATAAGTGGTGGGGTCATCAAGAGGATAAGGATTCCCTGGCAGTGTTAGAAGAGTCAATAGCTAGAGGAGTTAACTTTATTGATACTGCTCCGATCTATGGACGCGGGCACTCCGAAGAGGTTATCGGAACATTTATTGCTACGGAAAATATAAGAGAGAAAGTAATTTTAGCCACAAAATTAGGCTTGCGCTGGGATGGGAGAAGTATTTTCCATGATTTATCGAGAAAGAGGATGTTTGACGAAATTGATGCCTCGCGTAGACGCCTTAAGACAGATTATTTTGATCTTTATCAAGTACATTGGCACGATCCTGATACGCCGATCGGGCAGGTTGCTGAGATAATGCATAAGTTTTACCAAGAGGGTGTTATTAAAGCTATCGGAGTCAGCAATTACTCTGTGGCCCAGATGGATGAGTTTAAAAAGCATTCGCCGATCCATAGCTTACAACCTCCCTATAGCATGTTTGACCGGGGGATTGAAGAGAGTATTGTGCCCTTTTGCCTTGAGAACTCTATTAGCATCGTCACCTACGCTCCTTTATATAGTGGTTTATTAACCGGAAAGTTCTTCTTAGATGGTGCAAAGGTCCCCAGTGATATTAATCGCAAGATGAAAAGGCAGGAATTAGAAGAACCCTGCTTCTCAATAAACAAAACAACTCTCCTTAAGCTAAAAAATTTAGCTGACAGTCAAGGGAAAACTTTAGCTCAATTGGTATTAAATTGGAACTATAACCAGAAGGGAATAGCCTCGGCTATTGCCGGGACCAGAAAGCTTGCTCAGCTATATGATAACTTAGGTAGTGTCGGCTGGAAGATTAGTGAAGAAGACTTAAGAACAATAGAAGGTATTTTAGCCGAGAGGCTCAGCGAGATTGAGAAGGTCAAAGAGAAGGTATGAATATACTTATAACCGGAGCCACTGGGTTTATCGGCAAGAGTTTAGTGGAAGGCCTTTTTAATAAAGGCGGGCATGCTCTTTTTTGCTTTGTAAGAAATCCGGCCAAAGCAAAAGCTTTAGAACCTTACGGAGCAAAACTTATCTATGGTGACATTACTGATAAGGCTTCTTTGAGTAAACTCCTCAATTATAAGATCGACGTTATATTTCATAATGCTGCCTATGTAGAGAATAAAAATCCTAACCTTCTTCATAGAACCAACGTGTTAGGTAGCGAGAACATCTGCGAACTGGCCCTATCTTTAGGAGTGAAAAAGATGGTTTATACTAGTTCAGTATCTGTTGTAAGTGGAAATCACCAAGTACCTCTTACTGAAGAGCTACCATTTAAAGCTACTAATATCTATGGCGAGTCTAAGATTGAGGCTGAAAAAGTAATTCTTAACTATAGAGAAAAGGGTTTGAATATAGTGATTGTCCGTCCTCCCATGGTTTATGGAGAAGATGAGCCTCACATGCTGAAAGTTTTGCTTTTTCTTACTAAGTATAGGCTTTTTCCTCTAATTGATAAGGGAAAGGCTAAGTTTCATCTTGGCTATGTGAAGAATATTGCTGAGGCGATGATTTTTTTGTTGGATAAGCAAGAGGCTTTGGAAGGTTCTTTTTTCCTTGGTGATGAAGAGGTCCTCACGGTAAGAGAGGTATTTGATACTTTCGCCAAAGCCCTAAAGGTAAAGCCACTGCCTAATCTTTCAGCTTGGTTGAAGCCAGTAGTGATAAGGCTGCCTTTTATCGGTAGAAAAATAGGTTTCTTCTCTAAGGATAGAGTTTATAGCTTAGAGAGAATAAGATCATTAGGGTTTAAAACACCTTTTAAGGCCAGAGAAAGCCTCACTAAGAGCGCTCAATCTTTTTTGGGGAGAAAAAGTCTATGGAAAGCAAAAAAGTAATTGCATTTGATTTAGGAAGAGTACTCTTTGATTTTGACTATAATATTGCTTTAGAGAGGATCAAAGATAAGATTGGTGTGCCAATCGAAGAGGTGATTAAAGAATTGTTTGAGAATGACTTTGGAACAAGTTTTGAGAAAGGAGAACTTAGCCCTAGTGAGTTTTATTCTTACTTTAAAAATACCTTCAAAGCGACTTTAAGCTATGATTGTTTTGTTGATGCTTGGTGTAAGATATTCTCACCTAAAAAAGATGTGATAGACTTAGTAAGATATCTCAAAGGAAGATATCCTTTGTATCTTATTTCTAATATAAATGAGCTCCATTTTGAACATCTTTTCAAAGAGCACCGGGGAATTTTTTCCCTTTTTAACCAGTTGATTCTCTCTTTCAAAGTTAAGTCAGTTAAGCCTGAAAAGGCAATCTACCAGGTCTTAAAAGATACAGCCGGGGTAGATTTTGAAGATATAATTTATATTGATGACCGCGAAGATTTGATTACAAAAGCCAAGGACTTTTACTTACAGTGTCTGCAATTTACTAGCTTTAAACAGCTGTTGGTGGATTTAAAGAATCTCGGTATTTCGGTTGGTTAACCTAGTTGTTTTTTTTATCAACCAACCCTTGCAAAATAATATAATTTTGCTATAGTTAATATAAAGGAGTTAATAATATGAAAAAGATAATTAGTTTAATTTTAGGGTTAGCACTAATATCAGGATGTATCCCGGTTCTTATTGGTGCCGGAGTAGTGACCGGATATAGTTTAAGTAATGCTACTGCTTCCGGTAATGTAAACGTAGAGTATCGGGTATTATGGGATCTTTGTCTGGATAAGCTGGAAGCGATGGAGGCTGAGATAGTAGTTAGCAATGAGTCTAAAGGCGCGATAAAGGCTAAGCTCTCCGAGCATAACATAGCTGTGAAGATAGACAGTATTAGTACGAATACCCAGAGGTTGAAAGTATCAGCACGTCAACTTTTAATGCCAAAGGCACAATTTGCCCAGAAAATATTCTTAAAGATACTCTCTGATTTTAAGTGATAAAGAGATTATTCCTTTTAAGTCTTCTTTTAATCCTTTCCTGCAGCCAATCTAATTATTCTCAAATAAGAGTCTTAGAGGTTATCGATGGCGATACTATTAAGCTTTCCAACGGAAGGCTTTTGCGCTATATTGGCCTAGATACTCCTGAGGTAAGAATAAAAGAAAAAGCCGGTGATTTTAAGTACCGGCCTCAACCATTTAGCTTAGAAGCAAAAGAGTTTAACCGAAAGTTGGTAGAAGGAAAACTCGTCCGGATTGAATTTGATATCGAGAAGACCGATCGTTATGGCCGGCTCTTAGGCTATTGCTTTCTCGAGGAGACTTTTGTAAATGCAAGGTTAATAGAGCAAGGGTATGCCGTTCTCTATACTTATCCGCCGAATGTAAAGTATGTTGAGCTTTTTATAGACGCACAAAAAAGAGCTCGTGAGGCAAAAAATGGCTTATGGGGCAGTTTTCCGGTTATTAACCACAGCCAGGCCAATAAGTATATTAATCAGATAAGGAGCGTCGAGGGGGTAGTTCTCGGTAGCTATAAATCAGCAAAGTGTGTATTTTTAAATTTTGGCCAGGATTACAAGAAAGACTTTAGCGTAGTTATCTTTAATAATGTCCTCAATGCCTTTAGCCGAAGAGGCATTAACCCTTTAGATTTTTATAATGGAAAGAAAATACGTGTTAACGGAAGGATTCAGGAGTATAATGGACCTGAGGTTATTGTTAATAGTCCTTACGAGATAGAAGTATTAGAAGGGGAGTAAAATGAAGAAAAGAACTGTTTGGATTGTCGCGATACTCACACTTTTGCTTGTTGGTTGCATAACTGTATATAACCCGGCTACTGGCCGAAGAGAGATGCATCTTTTTGATGAAAAATATGAGATTAAATTAGGTAATAGCTTAGCTAAACAAATGATTTCCAAAACCAAGATGGTCAATGACCCCGAGGCTTTAGCTTACCTAAAAGAAATCGGAGAGCGGGTAGTTGCTACTAGTCACCGCAGTTACTTAGATTATCAATTCTATATTATTGATAGTGAGGATATAAATGCTTACGCTCTCCTAGGCGGGCATATCTTTGTCAATAAAGGGTTGCTTGATTCATTCACTGAACCGGAGTTAGCTTTTGTTATGGCCCATGAGGTTGGCCATATCTGTGCTCGGCATGGTTTTAAAAGATTTGAAAAGATCTTTGGTCTGCAGCTGGTCATGGCAGTTTTATCAGGCCAGTCCAACCAAAAGGCCATCGGAGATTTAATTGCCGAGGTCGATAAGTATGTTAGTCTGGGTTTTTCCCGCAAGGATGAGTATTTAGCTGACTCCTTAGGAGTTAGCTATGGTTATCAGGCCGGATTTGACCCTAAAGCATCCCTTCTTGTTTTTAAGCGGTTTGAAGAGATAGAAAAGGAGTATGGTTCTACTGCTATGCCGATTTTTCTGCGCAGCCACCCCAAACCTAAAGACCGTTACGCTGCGGCAGATACCAAGATAAAAGAGGTTATGAGCAGTAATACAACAGATTCATCATCAAAGATAAAGGATTTTCGCAAGCGACCTTCAAAATAGCCCGCGTCTTTACTTCGCGAAAATTTCTCTTAAAAAAAACAGTTTTTAGGGTATAATAATAACTTAAAATGAGTCAGGATAAGTTAGCACAAATAGTATCCTTATGTAAGAGAAGAGGTTTTATCTTCGGTGGCTCGGAGATCTACGGAGGGCTCTCTAGCATTTGGGATTATGGTCCTTTAGGCTCAAGGCTTAAAAAACGAATCAAGGATATCTGGTGGAAGGAGTATGTAGAGAAAAGAGCTGATATCGTTGGTTTAGACAGTAGCATAATCATGAAGGACCAGGTTTTCATGGCGTCTGGCCATCTCCAGGGATTTGCTGATTTACTCATTGATTGTCCGAATTGTAAGAAGAGATTTCGAGTCGATAAGCTGGAAAAGATAGGCGGCACAGTCTATAGCTGCCTGGAGTGTAAGCAGGAGATAGACACCGATAAGAATAAACCCCGCAAGTTCAACCTCATGCTAAAGACTAATATGAGTGCTACTGAGGATGAACCTAATTATGCTTATCTGCGTCCTGAGACTGCTCAAGGGATATTTGTAAATTTTGCTAATGTTCTTAAGACTACCTCTAAAAAACTCCCCTTAGGTATAGCCCAGATTGGCAAAGCCTTTAGAAATGAAGTTACTACCGGTAGCTTTGTGTTTAGGATGAAAGAATTCGATCAGATGGAGATTGAATATTTTGTCCATCCTAAAGAGGCTGATCAGTTTTATAAGTATTGGGTTAAAGAGAGATTTAATTTCTACATTGAAAGAATTGGTTTGAAGAAAGAGAACCTAAGGTTAAGGGAGCATGCTAGGGATGAGTTGGCCCATTACGCTAAGTCTTGCACTGATGTTGAGTTTGAATTTCCCTTTGGCTGGAGTGAATTAGAGGGAATAGCCAATCGGGGAGATTTTGATTTAAGTGAACATGCTAGAGTAAGCAAGAAAGACCTATCATATTTTGATAACACTAGTAGTGAGAAGTTTATTCCTTATGTTATTGAACCTTCAGCCGGAGTAGACAGGACTTTTTTTGCTTGCCTTTCCGACGCCTTCTGCAGTGAGGAGGTTAAGGGTAGAGTCAGGAATGTTTTGAAATTAAAACCGGACCTGGCACCTTATTCAGCAGCAGTTTTTCCTTTGCTGAAGAATAAACCGGAAGTAGTTGAGCTTGCAAAAAGTATTTTTTGTGATATAAAAGATGAGTTGCCTGCCCTTTATGACGACACAGCAGCAATTGGCAAGCTTTATCGCCGCCAAGACGAAATTGGGACTCCTTTTTGCATCACTGTTGATGTAGAAAGCTTAAATGATGGAAAGGTTACCATCAGGGATAGAGATAGCATGGAGCAGGAGAGGGTTGACAAAACTAAAGTTAAGGAATTTCTTAAACAACGAGTAAAATTTAATTAATACTTCGGCGTTGCTCAGCATTAACCCTGAGCGAAGCCAAAGGGTTAATTCATAGGGAGGAGAGAAGAGAGATGGCTAAAAAATTTGTATATTTTTTCAGCAAGGGAAAATCTGATGGTAACGCTACAATGAAGAATATTCTAGGCGGCAAAGGTGCAAATCTAGCTGAGATGTGCAGTATCGGAGTTCCGGTGCCTCCGGGATTCACAATTTCAACCGAAGTTTGTGACTACTACTATAAACATGGAAGGAAATATCCTTCTGAGCTACAAAAACAAATAGATGCTAATATTGCTATGTTAGAGAAAAGCATGGGCGCAAAGTTGGGGGATTCTAAGAATCCTTTGCTGGTTTCAGTGCGCAGCGGTGCCGCAGTCTCAATGCCGGGGATGATGGATACTGTTCTTAATCTTGGGTTAAATGATGATGCAGTAATCGGTCTTGCAAAGAAAACCGGCAATCAACGCCTTGCCTGGGATGCTTATCGACGCTTTATTGATATGTTCGGAAATGTTGTTATGGGAGTCGACCATGAGCATTTTGAAGAAAAATTAACAGCTATTAAGAAAAAATATAGAGCAAAACAAGATAATGACCTTACAGTTGTTCAGCTTAAAGAACTAGTCGGTCAGTATAAGGATGTATATAAGAGATATGTAAAGAAACCTTTTCCGACTGACGCAAAAAAACAGCTAATGTCTGCAGTTAACGCGGTATTTGGCTCATGGAATATTGAGAGAGCCGTAATTTACAGAAGAATAAATAAAATTACCGGACTTCTTGGTACAGCAGTTAATGTTCAAACAATGGTTTTTGGGAATATGGGTAATACTTCCGGAACCGGAGTAGCCTTCACCCGTAATCCTTCAACCGGAGATAATGAATTTTTTGGCGAGTTTCTTATTAACGCTCAGGGTGAAGATGTAGTAGCCGGGATAAGGACTCCTGAGCCTATAAATGATCTTAAAAAGGAAATGCCGAAAATTTATAAACAACTCGATGATATAAGAAAAAAACTTGAGAAACACTATAGAGATATACAGGATGTAGAATTTACCATACAGGAAGGCAGGCTTTTTATGCTTCAGACACGTACCGGTAAACGTACCGGGCTTGCAGCAGTTAAGATTGCATACGATATGGTAGGAGAAAAAATGATTACAGCTCAAGAAGCTCTCCTGCGGATTGAGGGTGAACAGCTTAATCAGCTTCTCTTTCCGATTTTTGACCCTGTAGCTGCCAGTAAAGCTAAAAAGGTAGCCAAGGGCCTTCCGGCTGGACCGGGTGCTGCTTCAGGGCATGTGGTATTCACAGCTGATGATGCAGAAGCCTGGAAGAAGAAGGGGAAAAAGGTTATTCTTGTCCGCCATGAGACCTCTCCGGAGGATGTAGCCGGAATGGATGCTGCTGAGGGAATATTGACCTCAACCGGTGGAATGACTTCACATGCAGCTGTAGTTGCCAGAGGTTGGGGTAAGTGTTGTATCGCCGGATGCAGCGCTTTAAATATTAACTACTCTAAAAAACAGATATCGGTTGAAGGAGTCATAGTCAAGGAGGGCGATTATCTTTCCCTAAACGGTGCAACCGGAGAGGTTATGCTCGGCGATGTGAAGTCGACAACCAGCCCGGTAATTGCCGGAGTTGTTGAAAATAATCCTCGGGCTAAGAAGAGTCCAATTTACAAGATGTTTATTCAGACAATGAAATGGGCAGATCAATACCGAACACTTAAAGTTCGTACTAACGCTGACACACCTAAAGATTCAATGGCAGCTCGGAGATTAGGCGCTGAAGGTATTGGTCTTACCAGAACTGAACATATGTTTTTTGAAGGAGAGAGGATTTGGGCTGTTCGTGAGTTTATTCTAGCCCAGGATAGCAAAACAAGAGAGAAAGCTCTTAAGAAATTGTTACCTTACCAGAGAAAAGACTTTGAGGGGATTTTTAAGGAGATGAATGGGCTTCCGGTGACAATACGGCTTCTCGATCCGCCGCTGCATGAATTTTTGCCTAATGATCCAGACGGGCAAAAAGAAATGGCTAAGCGTTTGAAAATCTCACCGGCAAAGGTAGAGGATCTTGTTAAGAAGCTACACGAGTTAAACCCGATGCTCGGCCATCGCGGTTGTAGATTGTCGATTACTTATCCTGAACTTTGCCTGATGCAGACAACAGCGATAATCGAAGCAGCTTGTAATGTGGCCAAGGCGGGAATTAAGGTTATTCCTGAGATTATGATTCCGCTTATTGGCACAGTTAACGAATTTGACTATCTGGAAGAAATTGTTCGAAAAGCTGCCAAGAGCATTATTAGTAAATCGAAATCAAATGTAAAATATACGGTAGGAACAATGATTGAAATTCCTCGGGCAGCATTAACTGCTGATAAGGTTGCGGCAAAGGCTGAATTTTTCTCTTTTGGGACAAATGACCTTACCCAGATGACCTTTGGTTATAGCCGCGATGATGCCGGAGTTTTTCTACCGGAATATATAGAGAAGAAAATTCTACCCGATGATCCATTTCAGACAATTGATCAGGAGGGCGTAGGCCAGCTTTTAAAAACAGCCGTAGACTTAGGCAGAAAAACAAATAAGAAACTTAAATGCGGTATATGCGGAGAGCACGGAGGAGATCCGAAGTCGGTTAAATTTTGCCACAAAGCCGGCTTAAATTACGTTAGCTGTTCCCCCTATCGGGTTCCGATTGCCAGGCTAGCTGCTGCTCAAATAGCAATACAAGAAAAAGGCAGGAGTAAAAAATAGAAAGGTTTTAGAAGAATATGGAAGCAATTAAAGCTTATCTAGAGAGGATTAAAGATCTTCCAATATTAAAGAAAAAGGAAGAGGTTGAGCTTATCCGAAAGGCCAAGCGCGGTAGCCGGGTATCTCGGCGTAAAATAATTAATTGTAACTTAAAGCTGGTTGTAAGCATTGTCAAACACTACTCTCACTACAACCTTTCTTTAATGGATTTAATTGCTGAAGGTAATATCGGCCTTATGCGGGCTATTGATAAGTTTGACGCCCGTAAAGGTTACCGTTTCTCTACATACGCTGCCTGGTGGATACGTCAAGCCGTAACCCGGGCACTTATTGATCAAGGCAAGACCATTCGTGTCCCGGTTTATATGAGTGAACTTATTGCAAAACATAAACGGGCTAAAGAGGTCTTACGCCAGAAATTAGGCCGGGAACCTCGTCGAGGAGAAGTTGCTAAAGGTTTAAGAGTAACTGTGAAGAGGGTGGCTGAGATTGAGCTTTGGACCCAGAAACAATCTTCTTTAGATGCACCGGTAGGTGGTGACGGTGATTCACAGCTTGCTGATTTTATTGCTACCGATGACAGCACAATGACAACTTCAGCTGCAGATAAAGTTTTTAATCACGAGAAGATAGAGGAACTGCTTAGTTTTACTACTGGACGTGAAAGATTAGTTTTAGATTTACGTTTCGGAATAACTAATGGCAGGGCTCATACCTTGGCTGAGGTGGCTAAAGTATTAAAGGTATCTCGAGAAAGAGTGCGGCAAATTGAGAAAGAGGCTCTTAAAAGGCTGCGTACTTATGTCGTTGACCAACAGAAGAAAAAAATAGAGGCTTAGGCTGGAGATTCTTATGAAATTAGAAAAACATATCCGCGATATTCCTGATTTTCCCAAGAAAGGTATTCTTTTTAAAGATATAACCACCTTGCTTAATGACAAGGGAGCATTCAGAAGGGCAATCAATGATATGGCCAAGGCTTTAAAAGGGAAAAAAATCGACTATATTGTGGCTGCAGAATCCCGAGGTTTTATCTTTGGCTCAGCCTTAGCTTATCGTTTAAATTGCGGGTTTGTTCCAGTAAGAAAGCCCGGAAAGCTTCCCGGGAAAACTTACTGCTATACCTATTCTTTGGAGTATGGTAAAGATTCATTAGAGATCCATCGTGATGCTTTTTCTTCCGGTTCAAAGATTCTGGTTTTAGATGACCTGTTAGCCACCGGGGGAACTGCTTTAGCTTCGGCGAAGCTAGTTGAAAAATTAAAGGGGAAAGTTACAGCGATTATCTTTCTCATTGAGTTGACTTTCCTAAAAGGGCGAAATAGACTAAAGAAATACCCGGTACTTTCTTTAATCAAATATTAATTATAATCTTTATTCGATTCGCGCCCGTAGCTCAACAGGATAGAGCGCGGCCCTCCTAAGGCTGATGTGGCTGTTCGAGTCGGCCCGGGCGCATGATAAAAATGTTGACAAGATAGTCGGTAAAGATAGAATAAAGTTGTTCTTTGGGAGTTAAGGATTATTTTTTTCGGTGCCGTAAGGCATAATAGGGAACTCCGTGAGAATCGGAGACACTCCCGGTGCTGTAATCCCACCCTAGGCATAAGCCAGGAAAATTTTCTTAGCACTTCGTGTCACTATCAGCTTGAGGCTGATGGGAAGACCGCTAGGAAAAGTGAGAGAGTCAGAAGACCTGCCGAGAAGAATTGAATTTAGGTTTTACGCGGAATAATAACCTAAAATTTTTTATTTCCGGGCCAAGAAAAGAGGGTGCACCCCGACATAACAGTCGGGGATTTTTTATTTTAGAGATGAGAAAGAATATTTTACTCAGCAGCTTAGTAGTCATACTTATCTGTTTTGGCCCCAGGCCACTACTTTCGCAGGCGGTTCCCAAACAGAGGGTTGTTTCAATTGCTCCGTCGGTAACCGAAATATTATTCCGTTTAGGGCTCGATGATGAGATTGTCGGGGTAAGTACATTCTGTAATTATCCGCCTAAGGCCAAGGCTAAGGAAAAGGCGGGTACTTTTAGCCAGCCGAGTATCGAAAAAATTGTCTTTTTAAAACCGGATATAGTTTTTGCTACCGGCCTGGAACAAGCTTCGATAGTCGATGATTTACGCAGACTTGGTATGAAAGTTTTCGTTAGCGACCCGGCAAGTTTTAAAGAGCTATTTAGTTCGATAAGGGAAATCGCAAAGCTTATTCATCGAGAGCAAAAGGCCGAATTACTAATTAGGCAAATGGAGGAGAGGATTGAACGGATTAACGATAAGGTTAAACTTATTCCCCAAGCCAAGCGGCTAAGCGTATTTATTGAAATTGGGGTCGATCCTTTAATGACTGCCGGTAGTGGGTCTTTTGTAGGTGAGTTGATTAGTTTAGCCGGGGGTATAAATATAGCCAGTGATCTTCCTAGAAGCTACAGCTATTTTAGCAGTGAACAAGTCCTAGAGCGTAATCCCGACTGCATTATTCTCGGGTATATGAATAAGAATCCGGATGCACTTAAGATTGGAAGCCGGTTAGGTTGGGGAAATATTGCGGCCGTAAAGAATAACCGTATCTATCGGGATATCGACCCCAATCTTTTTTTCCGGCCCGGACCGAGGTTAGTCGAAGGTCTGGAGGCAATTCATAAGAGGCTGTATCCAGAATGAACGTAAATAACCGGAAAAAACTTCTAATATTATTTTTAATCCTCTTAGCTAGTATAGCCTTAGGAGTTTATTATGGTTCAGTAAAGATTCCTTTGGGAGAGTTGTTCTCTCAAGCCAACCGGAATATTTTGCAATTACGTTTAGCAAGAATTATGTTGGGGTTATTCGCTGGAGCTGGTTTAGGTGTCTCAGGAGCGGTATTACAAGCAATTTTACGAAACCCGCTCGCCGAACCCTATTTATTAGGGACTTCAAGCGGAGCTGGGCTTGGTGCTGCTTTGGGAATATTCTTCGGGCTTTCGATTAGTCTAATTCCTTTAGTTGCCTTCATCGGAGCCTTATTAAGTATTATTTTAGTATATAACCTTGCTAAGCAAAATGGAAGAATTTCGGTTCAGTCACTTATTTTATCAGGAGTAATTGTGGCGATAGCTATCTCAGGGCTAATCGTGTTTTTGGTATCGATATCAAACAATCAGGCTTTGCGTGGAATACTTTGGTGGTTATTGGGAAGTCTGGAAGTCTACAATTTTAAACTTCTTTTAATAGTCGGCAGTATAGTTTGTTTAGGGATTATACCGATTTTTATTCTTTTCCAGGATTTAAATGCGATAAGCCTTGGCGAGGAAGAGGCTGTTCATTTAGGTATTGAGGTTGAGACAGTGAAGAAAATATTATTCGTCACCACTGCCTTAATTACCGGAGCCTTAGTTTCAATTACCGGGATAATCGGATTTGTCGGATTGATTATTCCCCATATGATGCGAATGGTTGTCGGCCCCAATCATAAGGTTCTTATCCCCGCGTCTTGCTTATCGGGAGCTGCATTCTTAATTTTATCAGATACCTTAGCACGCAGTCTTTTTTCGCCGGTTGAAATTTCGATTGGAGTCATTACATCTTTAGTTGGAGCACCAATTTTTATATTTTTATTGAGAAGAGAACAAAAAATCAAGTAGTCTATGAGCATTTTGCTAAAAGTAGATAATTTATCCGGAGCCTACGATCAAAAATTGGTAATAAATGATGTTTCGTTTGAGGTAGGGAAAGGTGATTTTTTAGGAATAATCGGCCCTAACGGCTCAGGTAAATCTACCTTGCTTAAGTTGATTAGCAAGGCTCTCTGCCCTCGGGGGGGAAGCGTGGTTTTTGAGGATAAAGATATAAGTAAGATAAAGCTTAAAGAACTTTGCCGGAAAATTGCCTTTGTTCCTCAAGAGACTTTGATTAATTTCTCATTTACTGTTTGGGAGATTGCACTTTTGGGGAGAACCCCCCATCTTAAGAGGCTTCAATTTGAGAGTAGTAAAGATTTAGCAATTGCCAAGAAAGCTCTTTCGTCGACAGATTCACTGCATCTGGAAGCTAAACAAATAAATCAGTTAAGCGCCGGAGAGCGTCAGAGGGTTATTATTGCTAAGGCTCTAGCCCAAGAGCCGATTCTCTTGTTATTGGATGAGCCTACTTCGCACTTAGATATTGGGCACAAGATACAGATATTGGATTTATTAAAAAGACTGAATCAGGAGACCAAACTTACTATAATTTTAGTTATGCATGATTTAAATTTAGCTAGTGAATATTGCAACCGGCTTATTTTGCTTAATCAGGGAGAGATATTTAAGGATGGCGAACCTGCTTCGGTTCTGACTTATCAGAATATCGAATCTGTGTACAAGACTGTTGTGGTAGTGAAAGAAAATCCTATTTCTGCCAAGCCTTACGTAATACTAGTTTCTAAGGGAAAATGATGTTAGCAAAATTAACTCTGTGTAAAACAAAGGATATCGCTAAAAAGAGCAGAAGGCCAACTAAAGGCCGTTCTTTTTTCTGCTCATGGAGTGGCGGAAAGGATTGTTGCCTGGCTCTGCATTATGCAATCAAAAAATGGGGCAAACCGGCTCTGCTCTTAACAATGTTGACTGAAGACGGCAAGCGGTCCCGGTCTCATGGCTTAAGCACTAGGCTGATTAAGAAGCAAGCGGCAGCTTTAGGTATTCCGGTGATTTTTCATGCTGCTTCCTGGATAAATTATGAGACAGTTTTCATCTCAGCCCTTGGCAAACTCAAAGAGCAGGGAATTAAAACCGGTGTTTTCGGTGACATCGATATCGAATCTCACCGTCAGTGGGTAGAAAAGGCATGTTCTTATTCCCAGGTTAAGGCCTACCATCCTCTTTGGCAGAAACCCCGTGGTTTGATTCTAAAGCAGTTTCTCAAAGATGGATTTAAGGCTACAATCATTGCTGTTAAAGAAAACTCTTTAGATAGAAGATTTTTAGGCAAAAACATAGACACTGATTTAATTAACCAGTTGGAAGTCGCCGGTGTTGATATCTGTGGTGAAAACGGAGAGTTTCATAGTGTTGTTACTGACGGTCCGATTTTTACTTCGCCGCTGCATCTGGAGATAAAACAAAAGGTTTTAAAAGACGGTTATTGGTTCATAGACGTTTCTTAAGTCTGAGTGAAATTATACTGGTAGGTTAATCACAATTTAAGCGGAGGCAGGTATGATTAAAAAGTTTCTTATTCTTCTTTTAGGAATTATCCCGGTTCAGCTTTGTAGTGCTCAAGAAGCAATTGAGTTAGAAGGAATTGTAGTTACCCCTTACAGGATAGGGGTAAGCGTTTCCCAGGATCCTTCGTCAACCGATGTGATTTCGGCCGAAGGGTTAAATGACAAGGGGGTTTTTACTTTAACCGACGCGATAAAGGGTATTCCTAGCGTAAGCTATTCCACTTCCGGAGGAGTAGGCGGGATTACCGGAGTTTTCATAAGAGGTGCTGATTCTGAGCATACCCAGGTTTTGCTTGATGGCATAAAATTATACGATCCGATTGTTACCGCGGCTTATTTTTATGGGTATACCTATATGTCACTTGATAATCTTGAGACAATAGAAGTATCAAAGGGCCCTTATAGCTCTTTGTATGGTTCAGATTCCATTGGCGGAACCGTCAGCCTTATAACGCGTAAAGGTCAGGGTAAACCGACTCTCTCGTATACCCAAGAATTTGGAAGTTACCAAACTTATCGCGAAAAGCTTTCCTCCCAGGGTGAGATAGATAAACTAAGCTATTCTTTGTCTGTATCAAGAGCTGACGTGAATGGGTTTTATTCTAGCAAATATAAAGACGGAAATCATGAAAAGGATCCCTACTATAATTTGAATTCTTCGTTAAGGCTTGATTATATACTAACTAACGATATTGATGTGGGATTGCTTGTGGATTATACGTATGCTAAGTACGAATACGACGCAAATAGTGGGATCCCTCCTTATTTACCTACGGATGATGGCGACAATTATGCATATTTTTACCAAGGAGTTGGAGGAATAAATTTAAAACATCAATTATCGGACCGTTTTTCTTACAAGGCAATTTTTGGGTATACACGAACTTATCGGAAGGATTGGCAAAGCGCGACAACACATGGGTGGAATAATGGTAAAACTTATCAAGCAAAATGGCAGGGAGATTACCAACTTTGTGATTTTGACCAGATTGTTTTTGGCTTTGATTATCTAAGAGAACTTGGCGAAAGTCGTAGGGATAGCGCTTTTGGAATTTCTCTTGGCCCAAAGACGACAGCGAATACTAAAGGATATTATATAGAAAACATTTTTACGCCTATTGACAATCTATTTCTCGCTGCATCTTTCCGTTTGGAAGATCACTCACAATTTAACAGACATAATACTTTTAGCCTCTCAGGGAGTTATTCCATAGAAGGGACTGGTACAAAACTAAAAGGTTCTTTTGGAGAAGGATTTAAGGCCCCGTCACTCTATCAACTTTTTAATGGTAGTTATGGAAATGAAAATTTGAATCCCGAAGAGTCAGAAAGTTATGAAGCAGGCTTTGAGCAAGAGCTAGGTGAGTATTTAATCCTTGGCTCAACTTATTTTCATACCCATATTAAAAATTCTATAGAATGGGTTTCAACCGGTCTTTGGGCTGGGGAGTATAAAAATACTGGAAAAGCAAGAATTTACGGTATTGAGAGCTTTGCTGAATATTTGCTTGGCGATAATACAACTTTAACTGTAGCCTACGCCCATATGGATACAGAAAAATTATCCGATGGAACACGGCTTACTCGCAGGCCAAACAGTAAGGTAACCTGTAAAATAAAAACTGCCTTTAAAAAATTAGATATATCTGCTAATGTTTCTTACGTGGGCAACAGGATGGATTCATCTAACGTAAAATTGAAATCATACATTTTAGGCGGTGTTGATTTTAATTATAAAGTAAATGATAAGCTCAATACATTTTTAAGATTCGAAAATATTCTTAGCGATGATTATGAACTTGCAAATGGTTACCAGACTCCTAAATTTTCCTGGTATCTGGGGGCAAAATATACGTTTTAGATTAAGTTATTCTTAAAACCGTAAATGAAACAAAGAATATTATTTTGTTGGAGTAGTGGTAAAGACAGTGCCATGGCTTTCTATGAGGCCCAAAAAAGCGGAAACTATGATATTTTTTCCCTCCTGACAACTGTAACTAACGATTACGGTAGAATTAGCATGCATGGTGTCCGGGAAGCATTGTTGGAGAAGCAAGCTGTATCAATCGGGATTGAGCTGAAAAAAGTACTTATCTCAAAGGCCCGGTCTAGTCAGGAATATGAAACAAAAATGCGCAAGGCCTTAGAGGAATGTAAGCAAAGCGGCGCTTTCCAAGTAGCTTTTGGCGATATATTCTTAGAGGATATTCGCAAATATCGCGAGGATAAGCTATCAAAAGTAGGTTTGAAGGCAATTTTTCCTTTGTGGCAGAGAAATACCAAATCTCTTGCTCAAAGTTTCATAGCCTCAGGCTTTAAAGCGGTTATCACTTGCGTTGATTCAAGAATTCTGGGAAAGGAGTTCGTGGGTAGAGAATTTGACCAGGATTTTCTATCTCAACTTCCAGTGAGTATTGATCCCTGCGGTGAGAATGGCGAATTTCACTCTTTTGTTTATGATGGCCCGATATTCAAAGAAAAAATACCTTATAAATTAGGTGAAGTCATCTTGCGGGATGAACGTTTTTATTATTGCGACTTAATACCACTCTGAAAACCCCTCTTTTTTGCCTTTTTTAAAAATCGTAGGAATTATCGTCTTGTAATATTCGTTGTCTTTGATATAATATTTTTGATGGAGTGCGAAGAGATTAAGAGAGTAATTCCTAGGTACTTCCAGCATACTGCCAGTGAGGAAGAAATCCAAACGGTAGAGGAGCATCTTTGCGTTTGCCATGATTGCCGCACAGTTTTAGGCGAGTTAATGGATAAAGTTTCAGAAGTTGAAGAAGCAGCAGAGGTTTCTGCCCAAGCGCAGCCAGAATCTCTCTCTCCGGAAGAGGAAAAGGTAAAAGAGGAGGCGAAGCCTTCTCTTGAGGAAGATAAACCCCAGGAGGCAGAGCCTGTTGTCATTCAGGATAAGGAAGAAGCCAAGGTCGAACCTCCCTTGGAAGAGAAGAAGGCTGAAGAAGCAACGGAAGAAATAAAGGAAGAAGAAATACCAGTTTCTGAAGTCAGAGAGATAGAGGAAGAACAACCGGAGCAAACTCCTGAGATTAGAGAAGAGCAAGTTCCTCTTAAAGAGGACCAAAGCCAAGGGGAGTCCTTGGAAGTGAAGCCGAAGGATGAAAGCGAGAAGGAAGAAGATATAGAGTATTTCCCCGGAGAGGACATCGAAGCTTCTTTGGATAAGGTTGATGATATCTTAGGAAAACCTGAGCTAGGCAAGGGAGACCCCGGAGATAAACCCCAGGAGGCAGAGCCTGTTGTCATTCAGGATAAGGAAGAAGCCAAGGTCGAACCTCCCTTGGAAGAGAAGAAGGCTGAAGAAGCAACGGAAGAAATAAAGGAAGAAGAAATACCAGTTTCTGAAGTCAGAGAGATAGAGGAAGAACAACCGGAGCAAACTCCTGAGATTAGAGAAGAGCAAGTTCCTCTTAAAGAGGACCAAAGCCAAGGGGAGTCCTTGGAAGTGAAGCCGAAGGATGAAAGCGAGAAGGAAGAAGATATAGAGTATTTCCCCGGAGAGGACATCGAAGCTTCTTTGGATAAGGTTGATGATATCTTAGGAAAACCTGAGCTAGGCAAGGGAGACCCCGGAGAGAAACCCCAAGAGGCAGAGCCTGTTGTCATTCAGGATAAGGAAGAAGCCAAGGCCGAACCTCCCTTGGAAGAGAAAGCAGAGCTTTCCTTGGAAGAGGAAAAGGTGGAAGAGGTAATAGAAGAAAAGAAGGAAGTAAAAAAAGCCGAAGAGGTGCCCGAACCTTCACCAGAAGCCGCTATAGAACTTGAAGAAGAGGGATTGGAAGAACCGGCGTCGAAAGAAAAAGAAATACCTTTAGAGGAAGCTGAAGAGAGCCAGGAGTCGTCAGGAGAGACATCTTATTCTCTTGACGGGGCGCCATTAGAGAAGAATGATTCAGGTTTTCTGGAGTACTTATGCGTAGTCGTTGGTTTGGGTGTTTTGGGATTTCTAGGCTATCTTCTTTTAAAGGGTTAATCCAGTGAAATTGATATTTCTTGGTATTGTGCAGGGGGTAACTGAATTCCTGCCGATAAGCAGCTCCGGCCATTTATTTCTCATACAAAAATTACTAAGAATAAGGGGAGATCATCTTCCCTTTTTTGTTTTTCTACACTTAGCAACACTCCTGGCTATAATTGTCTTTTTTTTCAAGAAGATTAAACTATTTTGTAAAGTGAGGATTCTACTGAGCATTCTCCTAATAACCTTAATAAGCGGGATTATGGGGTTAGGGATTAGATTTTATCTTAAGGAGCTCTTCGACACTACCCTCATGCTGACTTTTTGTTTTCTAGCTAATGCCGGAATATTGCTTAGTATTCGGCCTTCTTCGGGCCAAAGAGATATTGGTAGTATAAAGTTCAAAGATATTCTTTTCTTAGGGCTTTTGCAGGGACTTTCTCCCTTACCGGGAGTATCCCGTTCTGGTATCACTATTGTCGGGTTATTAAGAAGAGGTTTTAAACGTAGCGAAGCTTTTATTCTTTCTTTTTTAATGGCAATTCCTCTTATCGTCGGTGCTTTTTTTATTGAGTTTAAAGGATTGGGCCAGAGTATCTCTAAGGAGATGGCTTCGCCTAATTTTGCTTTGAAAAATATGGGTTTGGGATTCATAGTTGCTTTTGTTTTCGGATTAATCGCTTTGAGTTTAGTTAAAAGAACTTTAATAAGCAGGAGGTTTAAGAACTTCGCTTACTACTGTTTATTGCTGGCGTTACTTACTCTAATCGTATGAGAATTAAGATTAAAATAAAAGAAGGGGTAGCAATCTTAGAGTTAGAAGGTAGCATTGGTATTGATGCCTCAGATTTTGTTGAGACTGTAGGATGGGTTCTCAACCACCAGGCTAAAGATATAATTTGTAATTTTGAAAGCGTAAACTTAGTCGATTACGTAGGAGTGTCTTTGATTTCAGTTATATATAAGAATGTCTTAAACCATAAGGGAAAAATTGAGTTATATAATGTTCCTTCGCATGTAATGAGGCTATTCTCAATTGTTGGCATGGATAGAATCTTTAAATTTCATATTAGCGAAGAGCAAGCCTTAGAAGCGATTAAGCATGAGCGAGAGATGGAACGTTTAGCTCAGGATCCTTTAAGAAGGAGGTTCGAGCGGATACCTTTTGATACTGCTATTGAATACAGACAAAAACTTCTTAAGGATGAACCATTCCATGAGGGTAAAATAGTAAATTTAAGCGCCGAAGGAGTATTTATAGTTAGCAACAAGATATTCTCGATAGGAGAGTTATTAGTTACCCGGATGGATCTTCAACCTCAGACAGGAACCATAGAAGCTGATGTTAAGGTGGTTTGGCTAGCTGATGAAGAGATTCAGTCTGAGGATTATCCAGGGATGGGTTTAGAATTTCACAACATAACTCCTGAGAAACAAGAGAAAATTGCCGAATTCGTAGAAAAACATCTTACTCGTCCTAGCTGTTAGCAATTCCTAGATAACCTTGACAAGGAAAAGTCTTTGGTTAGAATATAAGAAAGTGATTTTACTGGCTTAGGATAATAAAGGAGGGCATATGCCATACGATGGTAGTTTAGACGAACAATTGTTTTCTAGCGCTTGGGAGGGTGAGGGAACTAAGATTACTGTCAGCGTTTACTCTTACAATAAGGGAGTTAAGAAGCTGCAGATTACCCGAGAGAATCAAACTAATGAAGGTGAATATAGATTCACTAAGTTAGGTCGTTTAGCTAAAGACGAAGCCGAAGGGATCTTGCCTTTGATTCAGGAAGCTTTAGCTAAGATGTAAGAGAGCCTTTTTAGGTAAGATTTAATAAGATGGAAGATGACAAGAAGGCCTTTGACAGCGAAGGTAGAGAAATCCGGTTTCAGCGCCAAGCTAAAAGTTTTAAGTTGAGTCAACTAGGAGACTATAAAACCGGATATACCTGCGACGACTTTCTTATTGATTTAGTTAAATACTTTGACCAAGAGGTTGATTTTGACTTGGATAAGATACGCAAGGAGATAGAGCAGCCTCAGAAGTTAGCCTACCTTATTGCCAAGGCGAAAGAAAAAAATACCCACCCTGTAGTTGAATTCGTAGAAGAACTCTTTAAGGATTTAGCTTCTTAAAATTTAAATAAAGATTAGTTTAAGAGGAGAGTTTTTCTTTAACCAGGCGACTTACCTTTTTGGAATCAGCTCGAACACCTACCCTGGCTAAGGTTTCTTTCATGACTTTGCCCATATCTTTCATTGAAGAGGCTGAAAGCTCACTTATTACTGTATTAACAATTTCTAGAATTTGAGCATCTTCGAGAGGTTTAGGCAGATATTCTCCTACGATAGCAAGTTCTTTCTCTAGGCCTTCGAGGAGATCAGTACGTTCAGATTTAGCAATGCTTTCTTTAGCATCTTGAAGCTTTTTCTGGGCTTTTTTCAATACTGCCAAGACTTCTGCATCCTCAAGCTTATCTTTTTTGAGGTCAATAGCCTGATTTTTTATATCAGCCCGGATAAGGCTTAAGAAATCAATTTTTTGCCTATCTTTAGCCCTAAGAGCCTGAGTGTAATCCTGGTAAATCTTATCTTCCAGCATAATGCAGAGATTATATCATAATTTCTGCAAATATGTGATATAATTTTAAGTAAATATTAATTTAGGCCCTTCGGTGATGTTCAGGGTTTAATTCCCCCGACCTTTTCGGGATTATTAAAGGAGGCCAGATGCAGGTAAAGGATATAATGACCACAGACCCGATTGCTGTTACCCCAGCTACAAATGTGCATGCCTTAGCAGAATTATTTATTGAAAAGAATATAAGTGGTGCTCCGGTAGTAGATAATAACGGTGTCTTATTGGGCATTGTCCAAGAGGAAGGGGTAATTTTTCAGGACAAAAAGGTCCACTTGCCTACATTTTTGCATATTTCCCTAGGATTTCTGACCTTAGGGATGAAAAAGTACGAAGAAGAGATAAAAAAGGTTACTGCTACTAAAGTTGCTGATATTCTAGAAAAAGACATTGTTATCCTAAGCCCTGAGACGAGCGTTGAAGATGCTGCCACAGCTATGATTGAGAAGGCTAGTTACTACTGCCCAGTGGCAGAGGCAGGTAAACTAGTAGGAGTAATCACCAAGAAAGATATCGTTCGTTCTATTGCCAGGGATTAAGAATCAGAATAAGCTTTTCTAAGACATAATGATTATTTTTGCCTCGATACTTATTGCTTCAGCTATAGTCCTTGTTGTCTACTCCTTAAACAGCGAAGATGCCAAAGATGCCAGGAAAAAGACTAAAGAAAAAGTTCAAGTCCGGGCTATCGAGAAGAGAATCGTAGACCTAACCGATAAGAGTCAATCCTTAAGGAAAAAAGTTTTTGACTATAAGGCTGAGCTTGCCGCTTTAGAAAAAATTAAGGTCCGCAGCTCTGTTATGAAAAAGGAGCTAGAAAACTTAAAGAAGAAAGAAGCTGAGCTAAGAGAGAAAGATAAGCAAAGTAAAAAGTGGCTCACTTATCAGCAGAAGCTCTTAAAGAAAGAAAAAGGACCGGAGCGAGAGCTTAGGAAGAGTCTTCTCGATAAGGAAAAACAATTAGAGCAGGAATTTACTAAGAATGTGAATCTAAAAAGGGATGTCTCGGATGCCCACAGAGAAGTAAAGCTTTTAGAGGGAAATATCAAGAGCTTAAAGGATGAAAGAGGAGCTTTAGAGAAAAAGATCAAATCTGCTGACGAGAGGATGGTTAAGGTAGTAGGTGATTTACGGGCTCAGAAGGAAGAAGTAGCAAAGTTAAGGAAGAGAGAAAAGGAGAGCGGCTGGGTTTCTAAAGAGGAGTACAATAGTTTAGTTGAAGAAAAAGAGGAGTTAAAGCAGCATTTAGAAATTAGTAAGAAAGAAGTAGAGCTGAGGAGTAAAGAGATAGAGGCCAAAGACAAAGAGCGGATGCGTTTGGCTCATCAGCTTAAAGAACAAGGCATAGAGCCAATAGTTGAAGTTTCCATTAAGCAAGAGAAGGCAAAAGAAGAGGAAGAGAAGAAGACCGCAGAAGTGCTTCCTTCCGAGGTTAAAGAAGAAGTACTGGCAGCTGAGGTTACCAAGCCTCAAGAGGTAGTTGAAGAGAAGAAAGAAGAAAAACCTAAAGAAGAGGTTAAGGCAGAAGAGTCTAAAGAGAAAGTTAAGGAAAAGCCCAAAAAGCGACCAGAGCAAAGTCCTGAGCGTAGTGAAGGAGAAGTCCCGCCAAAGGCAGGGAAAGAAGAGCCCCCTTTAGTTAGAAAGAATGACCTAGCTAAATTACGAAATATCGGGATTATGGCCCATATTGATGCCGGTAAGACCACCTTAACCGAAAGGATTCTCTTTTATACCGGCCGTTCTCATAAGATCGGAGAGGTTCATGATGGTGCTGCCCAGATGGACTGGATGAAACAGGAACAGGAGAGAGGGATTACTATTACTTCAGCTGCCACTACTTGTATTTGGGGAGATTATCGGGTTAGCATTATTGACACTCCCGGGCATGTAGATTTTACTGCTGAAGTTGAGAGGAGTTTACGGGTCTTAGATGGAGCAGTAGCAGTTTTCTGTGCTGTTGGAGGGGTTGAGCCCCAATCAGAGACGGTCTGGCGTCAATCTGATAAATATGAGGTACCTAAAATTGTTTTTGTTAATAAGATGGACCGCATGGGTGCAGATTTTTTTGCGGTTTTAGGGAGTATTGAGAAAGAGTTAGGTGCTAATGCTTTAGCTTTACAGATTCCGATTGGGGCTGAAGAGAATTTTAAAGGAGTAATTGATCTTATTACTATGAAAGCCTATGTCTACGAAGATGATACTTTAGGAAATGATTTCAAAGTTGAAGAGATTCCTCAAGAATATAAAGATACCTGTGATAAGTATCGGCATACCCTTCTAGAGAAAGCGGCAGCTGAGGATAGTCTTCTTACTGAAAAGTACTTAAAAGATGAGAAGTCAATTACCGAAGAGGAATTAAAAAAAGCTATTCGCAAAGGGGCGATAGCCCGCAAGATTGTTCCGGTGCTTTGCGGTTCAGCTTTTAAAAATAAAGGAGTACAGAGTCTTCTTGACGCGGTAACTCTGTATCTTCCTTCACCCTTAGATATTCCACCAATACAAGGACATGATGCTTCTGATTCAGAGAATAAGCTCCAGCGTAAGCCATCAGACCAGGAACCTTTCTCAGCCTTAGCTTTTAAGATTCAGGCTGATCAACATATTGGTAAATTAGTCTATATCCGGGTCTACTCCGGATATCTAAAAGCCGGAACTTATATATACAATGCTACTAAGGAGAAGAAGGAAAGGGTTGGAAGAATTGTCCAGATGCATGCTAATCAACGTGAGAACTTAGATGCTGTTTTTACCGGAGATATCGCAGCAGTAGTTGGTTTAAGTAGCACTTTAACCGGAGATACCCTTACCAATCCGGAGAGCCCGATTATCTTAGAGTCAATTGAATTCTCCGAACCGGTAATTTCAATCAGCATTAGACCTGATAGCAGAAGTGAACAGGATAAATTAAGTAAAGGCTTAGCTAAGCTATCCGAGGAAGACCCTACCTTTAAGGCTCATATAGATGAGGAGACTTCAGAGACCATTCTCTCAGGGATGGGCGAATTGCATTTAGAGATAATTGTAGATAGATTAAAAGAAGAATTCAAAGTTAGCGCTACTGTTGGGCAGCCTAAGGTAGCTTATAAAGAAGCAATACTCAATAGTATAACTGAAGAGTATAAACATATAAAACAGACCGGAGGCCGGGGCCAATATGGCCATGTGGTGATTGAGCTCTCACCGAATGCCCCCGGAGAAGGCTTTGAGTTCGAAGATGCCATTACCGGTGGGGTTATACCAAGAAATTATATTCCGGCTGTTGAAAAAGGAATTATTGAAGCCATGAAGCAGGGCCCTTGTGCCGGCTATCCGGTAGTAGACGTAAAGGTAAAATTAGTTGATGGTTCTTATCATGATGTTGATTCTTCAGAGTTAGCTTTTAAGCTAACCGCCAGGAGTTGTTTTAAGAGCGCTTTTATGAAGTGTGACCCAGTATTGCTTGAGCCCTGTATGGAGCTAGAGATAAATGCTCCTGATGAGTATACCAGCAACCTTGTCGGTTATGTCTGTTCTAAGCGAGGAAAGATTTTAGGCATGGAGACTAAAGGGACTCAAAAGACAATCATGGCTGAGGCCCCACTATCGGAGATGTTCGGTTATGCTACTAATATGCGTTCTTTAAGCAGCGGAAGGGCTAATTGCTCTATGCACTTTAAAAAATACACCCAAGTTCCTAAAGAAATAGCTAAGAGAATAATCGAGGAAAAAGAACAAGCCAAAAAGAAGGATTAGGAGTCGAATTCCTATATGATTTTCTTAGTCCTGTGATATAATTCTATTATATGGATAAAATTAAGAAGATCTTGATCGTGTCTTCAGATAGCAAGCTTAAGGATGTACTTAGTTTTTGCTTTGATGGCTGGGGGTATGAAGTTTTCTTGAAAGATTCTTCACCAGACTCTGACATTGAAGAAATCAAGAAAGTCTCTCCTGATGTTATCGTGGTTGATGTTCAAACAGCCAGCAAACAACAGCTTGATATCTGTCGAAATCTAAAAAAAGACTTCACCACTGCTTTCATTCCGGTAATAACCTTAATTAATAAGCGTCACTTGCGAGCTCAACTTCTAAATCTTAAACAGGGGGTAGATGACTATCTTATTAAACCGCCAGATCCTCTGGATTTACGGATAAGAATTGAGATGTCAGTAAGAAGGGCAAAACATAGTATTTATGCTAGCCCTTTAACCGGCCTTCCTGGAGGAAAGATTCTTGAAGATACGCTTAAGGAGAGGTTAAGCTCTGGTATGCCTTTTTCTTTTGCTTACGTAGATATCGATAATTTTAAGTCTTTTAATGACGTTTATGGATATCGCAAGGGGGATAGAGTAATTTTGCAGACCGCTTATTTATTATTTACAACCTTGAAAGATTTCGGTAATGGTGACGATTTTATCAGTCATATCGGCGGTGATGACTTTGCTTTTATTACTACTCCTGATAAATATGAGAGGGTCTGTAAGAATTTTATTAATTTCTTTGACAACATTACCCCTTTCCACTATTCAGCTAGTGACCGTACCAAGGGCTTTGTTATGGCTAGGGATCGGGCCCGGAAGATAAAGAAGTCACCGTTGATGAGTGTGTCTATTGCTGTGTTCAACAAAGATGATTCTTCTAAGGTCAAGAGTATTATCGAGGTCAATGAACGGATTGCCGAGATAAAGAGATTTTTAAAAACAATTCCCGAGAGTATATTTATGGCTGAGCGAAGGGATTCGGTTTCTTTTGCTAACAAGGTACCCCAAGTTAATAAGAAGACCCCAGCCTATCCCTACCAACCCTTGGGTCAGATATTGCTTCAGAACCAGGCAATCTCTTATGAACAATTAGATGAGGCTTTAAATCTGCATTGGAAGAGGGGAATAGTATTAGGTGAGGTCCTTAAAGAACTGGGTTTTGTCGGTGATCAGCAGATACAAGAGGCTTTAAGTGTCCAGAGAGTCAAGTCTTCTAACTCAGCCCTTAAGAATTAAAGATGGAGGAGAATATGTTTAAAGAGATTTTAGAGCTAAGCTTTCTAAGCAACCGGGTTTTGGATTATTTAATCTGCGTAGGTGTATTCTTACTTAGTGTTATTATAATTAAAATTTTTGAAGCGATCATTTTAAAGAGATTAGAGAACTGGGCCAAGAAGACCGCCACTACCCTAGATGACTTTATAGTCGGTGTTTTTAAAAGAGTGGTTGTTCCTTTTCTTTATCTTGGTGCACTCTACTTAAGCGTTCAGATTCTAACCCTAGGGGACTTAATTGTTAAAGGTATTAATATTGTCGGTATGGCGGTAGTAACTATTTTTACTGTCCGCATAGCCTCACTGTTAATCACCTATGGTTTTCAAACTTACTCCCGAAAGACCAGGCAGAGTTCAGCTACTGATCATAGCCTTAAAGGCATACTTAAAGTGATCAGGTTTATTCTTTGGTCAGGAGCAGCTATATTCTTTTTGGATAATCTGGGATTTAAAATATCAGCGGTAATTGCCGGCTTAGGTATTGGCGGTGTTGCTATTGCTCTGGCAGCTCAAGCAGTACTAAAGGATTTATTCAGTTATTTTTCTATACTCTTTGATCGGCCCTTTGAGGTTGGCGACTTTATTATTGTCGGAGACCTTTTGGGGACAATAGAGCATATCGGAATTAAGACTACCCGTATCCGTAGCTTAGGCGGTGAGCAATTAGTTTTTTCTAACTCCGACCTTACTAATTCCCGGGTACGTAATTATAAGCGGATGCAGAAGCGGAGAGTAGTTTTCAAATTAGGTGTGGTCTATGACACACGCCTTAAAACCTTAAAAGAAATACCCCAGATAATTGAGAAAGCTATTAAGAGCATTAAGGATACAGTATTTGACCGGGCTCATTTCTCCTCTTATGGTGATTTTAACCTTGTTTTTGAAGTTGTCTATTATGTCTTAAGCAGTGACTATAATAAGTATATGAATATTCAGCAGGAGATAAACTTCCTTATCAAAGAAGAGTTTGAGAAGAAAAAAATTGAGTTTGCTTTTCCCACTCAGACTATACATTTAAATAAGTAGGCTCTGAGAGCTCGTCCCTCCTTTAAGAGAAAAAGATGAATATTTATCTAATAGTTATTTTAGCTATCATCATCGGTAATTATATCTTAGATCTCATTATTGAGATTCTTAACGTAAGGTCTGCAAAAAAGGAATTACCAGGAGAGTTTGAGGGCTTTTATATTGCAGCTAAATATAAGGAGTCTCAGGAGTATTTAAAGGATAATACTTATTTTAAGCTAATTCAAGGTGCAGCTACAACCGTAGTAGTCCTGTGTCTTATTTTAAGCGGCGGATTCAACTTTATTGACAGTGTAGCTAGAAGTTTTAACTTTAGCATTATTCCTACCGGCCTTATCTTTATCGGGATTCTATTCTTTTTCTTTCAGATTATCGGAATACCTTTCTCGGCATATCATACTTTTGTCATTGAGGAGAAATACGGTTTTAACCGTGCTAAGCCTAAGACCTTCATTTTGGATATTCTAAAGGGTTGGCTGCTATCAATTATTATTGGTGGCCTGCTTCTTTCTTTGATTCTTTGGTTTTTCATCAAGAGCGATAGTCTAGCTTGGCTCTTCTGTTGGCTAGGAGTAACTATATTTGAGTTTTTTATAATCTTTATTGCTCCGATAGTAATAATGCCTTTGTTCAATAAGTTCACTCCTCTGGAGGAAGGAGAATTAAAGCAAGCCATCCAAACTTATGCTCAAAGCCAAAATTTTAAGTTAAGGGGTTTATTTAAGATGGATGGTTCACGGCGTTCTTCTAAGTCTAATGCTTTTTTTACTGGTTTTGGTAAGTATCGGCGGATTGTTTTGTTTGACACCTTAATTAAGAACCATAGCGTTGATGAGTTAGTCTCAGTATTGGCTCATGAGATGGGCCACTATAAGAAGAAACATATTTTAAAGATGATGGTTATCTCGATCCTTACCAATGGTTTGATGTTTTTTATTCTTTCTCTTTTTATTAATAATCCCGGGATGTTTGCTGCTTTTCGAATGGATAATCTTTCAATTTACGCTAGCCTTTTATTTTTTAGTTTTCTCTATACACCGATTAATATAATTCTTTCTTTAGCTAGGAGTGTTCTTTCGCGAAAACATGAGTATGAGGCGGATAAATATGTAGCCTCTACCTACAAAAAGCCCGAGGCTTTTATTCTGGCTTTAAAGAAGTTAAGCGTAGATAACCTTTCTAATTTAACACCCCACCCTTTAAAGGTCTTTATGTCTTATAGCCACCCCCCGGTTTTAGAGCGGATCAAGGCTTTAAGGTGGTAGTGAAACATCCCCTTAGGGACAATCTCCAAGAGGAGAAAAAATACCTCTTAGAATACCCTTATTTGGGATAAAAATGAGGTTTTTAAGGGGGGTACATAGTATATATACTAAATTATCTATATAATCTAGAATGGCAAAAAAGGCTAAAATTAGCCCAATAAACCCTATTCTTAAAATACGCTATATTTTACATGTAGATATGGATGCTTTTTTCGCAGCCATAGAGCAGAGGGATAATCCTGCTCTTATTGGCAAGCCAGTAATAGTCGGAGCTGATCCTAAGGGGGGCAAGGGTAGGGGGGTTGTCTCAACCTGTTCTTATCAAGCCAGAAAGTTTGGCATACACTCCGGTCAACCAATATCTACGGCTTATAAGAAGTGCCCTAAGGGTATATTCCTGTCAGTGGATTCTGCGAAGTATAGCCAGGTATCTGATGAGATTTACGAGATTTTCCATGAGTTTACTCCTAAGGTTGAGATGATAAGCGTTGATGAAGCTTTTTTAGATATAACCGGAAGTCATCATCTCTTTGGAGGTCCCCGAGAGACCTGTAGGTTATTAAAGTCTAGAATAAACGAGAAGACTAAGCTAACTGCTTCAGTTGGTTTAGCTCCTACTAAGATGGCTGCAAAAATAGCCTCAGATATTGATAAGCCTGATGGTTTAGTTGAGGTTGGTCAAGATAAAGTTCTTGATTTTCTCTGGCCTTTAGATATTGATAAGATTCCCGGATTGGGCAAGAAGAGTAAAGTTATCTTTAATGATTTAGGAATTAAGACCATAGGTGATTTAGCCAAGAAGGATTTGCAAGAAGTAGGGCAGATATTAGGTAAAAATGGTGAATACTTCTGGACCTTGGCTAATGGTATAGATGAGCGAGAGGTAGAAGTAGAAGATGAGACAAAGTCAGTAGGTAATGAATATACCTTTGCTGAGGACACAGGGGATAGAAAGATAATTTATGCAGCTTTGATTAACCTTTGCGAGAAGGTGTCCGGTCGCCTGCGCCAACAGGGCTTTAAGGGAAAAACTATTACCTTAAAGATAAGGTTGGAGGGTTTTTTGACCTTTACCCGGGCTAAGACCCTGGATAAGCCGACTAATTTTATTGATACGATCTATAAGACTATAAAAGAGCTTTTAGATAAGTTTAACCGTAAGGGTAAGAGGGTGCGTTTAGTGGGAGTCAAGGTCTCAAATTTCACTCAGGGTGAAGTTCAGGTTACCCTTTTTGACCAAGGCAAGGAAGAAAAGCAGGAGAGAATGCATAAGGCTATTGATAAGATAAAGGATAAATTCGGCCGGGAGGCAATCTTTCGGGCCGGAGGCAAGTTAGCTTCTAAACGGAAAGGCAAAAAGCCTTGACTAGCCTAAATTGCCTATATACAATAGGTTACTAAGGGTTTTTCTTCTTCCGGTGGAGCCATAGATGCAGCAAAGGCTAGAAAATTGGGGGGTTGATGATTATTGCCCCGAGACCAGTGATTTGTCAGACTTAATTGGAGAAGTTAAAAAGCTTATTTAAAAAACTAAAGTATATATTGTGAGAATAGGACAGAAATTATTGCTAGGATTTTCGTTGGTTACTTTTTTAGTTGCGGTTATGGGTTATGTAACCATAAGTCAACTAAATGAGATTGCTAAACCGTTAAATAGAGATATACCAGAAGATATTTATGCAATAGCCGAGACAACGTTTATGGATGGATTGGCTAAATCAATCCGATATCATGACGAAGTTTTAACTCAATCTGCGCGAAATTATGCATTTACCGGAGATGAAAAATGGAAACAACGCTATTACGATATTGAGCCCAAGTTAGACAAGACAATAAAACAAGCTATTGCAAGAATAGATCAGTCCGGCAAAAAATTTTTTGCAAGCGTCGACAAAGCAAACATAGCTCTGGTGGAAATGGAACATATGTCGATTAAGCTCGTTGATGCCGGAGAAGGAGAAGAAGCAGCTAAGATTTTGGAGAGTGATGCTTACTGGGAGAACAAGGATATTTATGCAGGTGGCCTTAAGGCTTATGTTGACACAATGAGTCTAAAGCGCAATAAAGCAATCATAGCTTCTGATCTGACATTAAATGAGGCAGTAACAAATGTGCAGAATTCAGTCCATCACAGCAAATACAGGGTTTTCTATACCGTTCTTTTATTTTTGATGTCAGTGTTGGGCGTAAGTATGTTTGTTTCTAGAACAATTGCTAATCCGATGAAGGCTTTACGTAAGGGGATGGAGATAATCGGAGGGGGCAATTTAGATTATAAAGTAGGCACTGGCTCAAAAGATGAAATCGGTCAACTTTCAAGGGCTTTTGATAAGATGACAGAAAATTTAAAAAATAGCACTATCTCTATAGTTGCTTTGAACAGAGAAATTGCTGAACGTAAGCAGGTCGAAGTAGCTTTAACCGAAAGCGAGGAAAAATTCAGAACACTTTATGAGTCTTCCATGGATGCGATTATGGTCTTAGCTCCTCCAGATTGGAAGTTTATTTCTGGAAACCCGGCCACAATTAGGGTGTTCGGTGCTAAAGATGAAGCCGAGTTTATATCAAAAGGGCCGGGGAAATTATCTCCAGAGTATCAGCCCGACGGACAAAAATCAGAGGTAAAAGCTAAGGTGAGGATAGGAGAGGCGTTAAAAACCGGTTCAAACTTCTTTGAATGGCAACATAAGCGATTAAGTGGAGATGAATTTCCAGCTACAGTTTTGTTAACTAAAATGCAGATTGGAGATAAAGAGTTTGTCCAGGCAACGGTTCGGGATATTACCGAACGTAAAAAAGCTGACAGTTCAATAAAGAAAGCTGCCGAAGAATGGCAAAGAACATTTAATTCCATAACCGACTTAATCTTTATCCAAGATAGAGACTCTACTATTGTTAAGGTTAACAAAGCTTTTGCTGCAGCAATGAAGGCTAAGCCGGAGGAGATTATAGGCAAAAAATGTCATGAAGTAGTTCATGGACAAAATTTTTCTTGGCCGGGATGTCCTTTCCAAGCTATGGAGAAAACCGGAAAGGCTCACAGTGAAGAAGTTGACGACCCACACATCGGAATACCTCTTTTAATTACTGTGTCACCAATTTTTGATGAAGAAGGAAAGATTGTCGGCGCAGTGCATATAGCTAAGGATATTACTGAACGTAAAAAAGTTGAGAAGCTTAAAGATGAGTTTATTAGTACCGTTTCCCATGAGTTACGTACCCCATTGTCTATAATCAAGGAAGGGGTGTCTTTGATTGCAGACGAGATACCGGGCAAAGTGAACCAGAAACAGAAAAATATCCTTAAAATGGGCAGCGAAAACATTGATCGTTTGGCAAGGATTATAAATAATCTTTTGGATATTTCTAAGATTGAAGCCGGGAAGTTAAAGCTGGAGAAATCTCTGGTAGATATTCGCCAGATGGTAAGAACTATATGTGAGGAGTGGAAGATAGAGAGCAAAAAGAAAGAACAGGACTTAGACTGTTCTGTACCGGATATCCCGGTAAACATTTCTGTTGATCCTGACAAGATAACTCAGGTTTTGGATAATCTTGTTTCTAATGCCATAAAATATACTTCTGAGAAAGGCAGAATAAAAATTGAGTTAATAGATAGCAAAAACGATGTAGAAATCTCAATTTCTGATACCGGTCAGGGGATATCCAAGAATGATTTACCTAAAGTATTTACTAAGTTTCAGCAGTTCGGGCGGGTAGCCGGGCCGGGCGCAAAAGGTACCGGGCTAGGTTTAGCAATTACCAAAAACTTAGTTGAAGAGCATGGCGGCACCATAAAGGTTAAAAGTAAGCTTGGTAAGGGATCAAAATTCATCTTCACCCTGCCCAAGTATGTTTCCGGACTGTTTCTTAAGAAGCATCTTGACAGAGCGGTGAACGAAGCGGTGATGGAAAAATCAAAGGTTTCCCTTATCAAGATTTGCCTAACTTTTCCTGATAAAATAAAGAAAAAACTTACCGATAATCAGCTGCAGACAGCACTCAGTGATCTTGAGAAGGCTTTAAAGAGTACTTTTCGTCGAGAAAATGATAAAGCGTTTAAAATTTCTCAGGGAGTTGCTGTTTTGCTGACTGCTTGTGATAACGACAATGCTCAAAGGATTGAAAACAGGTTAATCGAAATAGTAAAAGATTATTTACGGGGTAAGAATTTATCCGGAAGCATCAAATTAGAAGCTGGTTTAACCACATATCCTGACCAGGCTAATAGCAGCCAAGGGTTATTGGATAATCTTGGTTTATCCGGCAAGGCATAACGTTAGGAGGAGTCATGGGTAAGAAGAAAATATTACTTATTGAAGATGAGGAAGAACTCGTTACCATGATGAGGATGCGACTTCAGGCTAGCGGCTATGAGATGATTTCTGCTTCTGATGGTGAGGAAGGATTAGAGAAGGTTCAGGAGGGCAAACCTGACCTCATACTTCTTGATATAGTAATGCCCAAACTTGACGGTTGGTCACTTTGCCGTCAGCTTAAAAGCGATGCCCAAGCAAAGGATATTCCAATAATCATGGTTACTGCTTCTGGCAATAAAGATTTAGTCGAGAAGTGTAGGGAAGCCGGGGCTGATGATCTAGTTGTGAAGCCTTTTGACGCTGATGACCTTCTAAATAAGATTAGCGAGTGCTTAAAGGTATAGTATAATAAATCATAAGGAGAGTGAAATGGCCAAAAGAGTTTTAGTAGTTGACGACGAACCTCAATTAGTAACTATGCTAAAGATGCGCCTTCAAGCCAACGGTTACGAAGTCATTACTGCCTTTGATGGTGAAGAGGGGTTACAGAAAGCTAAAGACCTTAAGCCTGATTTGATCATCTTGGATATCGTAATGCCAAAGATGGCTGGCAATGAGGTAGGTGCGGCTTTAAAGGAAGACGATCAATTTTCTAAAATCCCAATTATCTTTTTAACTTGCTTAGCTGATGGGATGACCGAGAACCAAGGTAGTGAAGAAATAGGTGATAATCTTTTTATTGCTAAACCTTTTGAGGCTGATAAGTTATTGCTAATGGTCGATAAGGTTTTGAAGAAATAATTAAGTGAGGAGTAGTTATGGCAAGAAGAATTTTAGTGGTTGACGATGAAGTCCAATTAGTTGAGATGCTAAAGATGCGGTTGGAAGCTGAAGGCTATGAAGTCAGTACTGCCTCTGATGGTGAAGAGGCCTTAGGGAAAGCCAAAGACCTTAAGCCTGATCTGATTGTTTTAGATATCATGATGCCAAAGATGGATGGATTTGAGGTATTACGCAGGTTAAGAGCTGATTTAGAAACTCAGCATACACCGGTAGTGATGCTTACGGCAAAAGGAGATACAGAGACTATGTTTAAGACACACGATTTAGGCTCAACAGATTATTTCATCAAACCATTTGACACAAAAGAGTTATTAGATTTTATTAAAAGATACGTTTAGCCTGTACCGGAGGAAAATACTATAATGGCAAAAAGAATTTTAGTGGTTGACGATGAGGTTCAATTAGTTGAGATGCTAAAGATGCGGCTTGAAGCTAGTGGATATAAAGTTTTATCTGCTTACGATGGGCAGGAAGCTGTAGATAAGGCAAGGGCTGAGAACCCCGATTTGATAGTGCTGGATTTAATGCTACCCAAATTAGACGGGTATAAGGTCTGCCGGATGCTTAAGTTTGATGAGAAGTATAAGAGCATTCCGATAATTCTCTTTACTGCTCGGGCTCAAGCTTCAGATAAGGAGATGGGTGCTCAGGTAGGAGCAGATGCCTATATAACAAAGCCTTTTGAGCCTCAGGTATTACTTTCAAAAATTAAGGAACTTTTAGGAGAACAATAAAGAGGTTAATGTGGTTACAGTAAAGAAACGAATCCTTCTAGTTGATGACGATCGTGACTTTGTAGATATCTTTAGCATGCGTCTTCATTCCCGTGATTATATAGTTAATGTAGCTTCTACTGCCGAAGAGGCTTTTGAAAGGGTCAAAGATGCACCCGACCTTATTCTCCTAGACCTGGTGTTGCCTGATGTGAGTGGTTACGAGGTTTGCCGGCGGCTACGCTCAGATAAGGTAACGAGTCGAATTCCTATTGTTATGCTTACCGGTAAAGATGCTTCTCAAGATAAGGTTGAGGGCTTACATACTGGTGCCGATGATTATGTTACTAAGCCTTTTGATATTGAAGAGTTGTTTGCACGGCTAGAGGCAGTCCTGCGGCGTAATCAGCCATTTGAGGAGAGAGTAAAAGATAAAGCTAAGGCAATCAATGAAGTTAAGGGGATTATCAATGGTGAGCTGGTTAATCCTTATTTTCAACCCATATTTTACTTAAGCCCTCAAGGTCTTTTAGGTAGAGAAGTCTTGAGTCGGCCGTTACCGGGAAGTTATTTCCCAAACCCGGAAGTTTTATTTGATACTGCTTTCCACCTAGGTATGCTTTTTGACTTAGAGATAATGTGTCATAAAAAGGCTCTAACTAAGTTAGGAGATAAGGCCAAGGAAAGTTTAACCTTTTTTAATGTCAGCCCTTATCTTATTCAAGATGAAAAATTCAAAGAGTTTAGTTCATTTTACGAAAGCTATGCTCAAGCTGAGAATATCGTTTTAGAGCTGACTGAACGTACAGCAATTAATAATTTCGCTGGTTTCCTAAAGACTTTGAAATTTTTTAAGGAAAAGGGATTTAAAACTTCTATTGATGATATTGGAAGCGGATATGCTGCTTTAGATCTAATAGTTGAGATTAAGCCTGATTTTATAAAAATTGACAGACATCTTATTCAGGACATCCAAGACAATCCAGTTAAGCAAAACCTCCTTAAGGCGATAATTAGTTTTTGTAGGCAGAGTAACATAATTTCTATTGCCGAGGGGATTGAAAAAGAAGAGGAGTTAAAGGTCTTGGTTGATTACGGTATTGATGCCGGACAGGGGTACTTTTTGGCAAGACCTAGCTCGGAAGTCACGTAATTACAATTCTTAGCGGTTGAGGTTTTAGCAGAGAGGAAGTAAAATAAGAAATTGAGGAGATAGGTAGAAGATGGCTAGAAAACTAAACATCGAGTTATTAGTTGAGAAAGGAATAATTACTAAGGAGCAGCTTGATAAGGCTAAGGAAGAGGTTCATAAAACCGGTATGCCTACAGAGAAAGCCTTAGAGAAGTTAGGATTTGTTTCTGAGATTGACATCGTCAGGGTTGTGGCTGGTTCTTTAGGCATTCCTTTTATAGATTTAAATGACTATTTAATTGATTCCGAAGTGGTAAAGTTAGTTCCTGAAAATGTGGCTAAAAAACATAAAGCTGTACCTTTGTTTAAAATAGGGAATACCTTAACTGTGGCCATGGTAGATCCCCAAGACATTACCGCAATTGATGATCTCAGGAAGAAAAGTGGTGCTGAGGCAGTTGATCCAGTTCTCTCAACTCCTGATATGATACAGAAGGTTATCGATCAATATTATGGTACTTTAGGAAGTGTTGATAGTCTGGTTGAAGGGTTGACAAAAGAGGCAGCTGAGAAGGGAAAAAAGAAACCTAAAGGGTTAATTGAAATCGCTGCTGATGCTCCGGTAATTAAGTTAGTTAATCTAATTATAATGCAGGCAGTTAAAGATGGAGCCAGTGATATCCATATTGAGCCCGATCAAAAGAAGGTTCTTGTCCGTTATCGCATTGATGGGATCTTGCATGAGATCCAGGAGTTTCCTAAGCATCTGCAGAGTGCTCTAGCTTCACGAATTAAAGTAGTCTCAGACATGGATATTGCTGAAACCCGTAAGCCTCAAGACGGGAGAATGCAGCTTAAAGTAGAGAATAAGAGCCTAGATTTAAGAATTTCTTCTTTTCCTACTATTCATGGCGAGAATATCGTTATTAGAATTCTTGATAAGACTTCAGTGCTTCTGGGATTAGCTGAGCTAGGGCTTTCTGATAAAGTCTTGGAAATCTTTGGTAAGATGATTAGGCACCCCAACGGGATAATTCTTGTTACCGGTCCTACTGGTTCAGGGAAAACCACTACCCTTTATTCAGCTCTAGCCACTATAAACTCCATGGAGAAGAATATAATTACTATTGAAGACCCGGTAGAATATGAATTGCCCTTAATTCGTCAGACTCAGGTCAACCCTAAGGCTGGTTTAACCTTTGCCAATGGTTTAAGAAACATTTTAAGGCAAGACCCGGATATTATAATGGTCGGTGAAATTCGCGATAAAGAAACTGCTGAAATAGCAATTCAAGCTTCGTTAACCGGACATTTGGTTTTTTCAACTCTTCACACCAATGATGCTCCTAGCGCTTTAACTCGTCTATTAGACATGGACATTGAACCTTTTTTGGTTTCAGGGTCAATTATCGCTATATTGGCTCAACGCTTGGTAAGGGTAATTTGCCCTAAGTGTAAGGAAGAACATATACCTTCAGATGAAGTGCGTAAAGATTTAAACTTGAGCTTGAATGCAAAATTTTATCAGGGTAAGGGGTGTCGAGCATGTAAAAATACAGGATTTCTTGGCCGGATAGGAATTTATGCGTTATTGGTAGTAAATGATGAAATCAGAAATATGGTTGCAGCCAAGGCATCAGCCAACGAGATCAAGAAAAAAGCGATAGAATTGGGTATGCGAATTTTGTATGATGACGGAATGGAGAAAGTCCTAAAGGGAATAACTACTCTAGCTGAAGTTTTAAGGGTGACTGAAGAGATATAGCAGAATATGGCTAATTTTAAATACAAAGCCAGGGATAAATTCGCAAGGTTAGTAACTGGGGTAATCTCGGCTGAAGCCAAGGGGGATGCTGCTAAGAAGCTTAAGGAGATGGGGTATGTTCTGGTCTCTATAGCTAAGACAGCTGAGATAAAGACTAGTGGTATTCTAAAAAGATTTAAGCGCGTAAAACCTGGCGAGATAAATGCTTTTACCCGTCAGCTTTATTCTTTGCAGAAAGCCGGAGTACCCTTGCTTGCTAGTCTTGAGGCAATTGCCATTCAAACCAAAGATCAATATTTTAAAATAACTATAGAAGAAATCGTGCGTGACATCAGAGGAGGTTCAAGTTTTTCTCAAGGTTTAGAAAAACATGGAAGTACTTTTAACAATATTTATGTCGGGATGGTAAAAGCAGCTGAGGCTAGCGGTAGAATGGTCGAGGTCCTAGAAAGGCTTTCAGAGCTAATTGACCGCGAGATCGAAACCCGGATGAGAATAAAATCGGCTACCCGCTACCCGATGATTGCTTTAGGGGTTTTATGTTTAGGCTTTTTAGTTGTCATTACCTTTGTGATTCCCCGTTTTGCCAGTCTATATGGTAAATTCAATGCAGCTTTACCGCTTCCCACACGTATCTTAATTAGTACAAATGTAGTCATAAAAGAATTCTGGTATTTATTTATTCTGGTCTTAGGAGGGTTAATCATTGCTTTTAGATATTTCATCAAGTCTAAAACCGGAAGAACACTCTGGGATAACTTTAAATTAAGCGTTCCTGTCTTTGGTCCACTTGTATCAATGTTAGTAATGTCGCGCTTTGCTAGAGTTACCGCCATATTAATGAAGAGCGGAGTGCCTATTTTAAAAGTCCTGGATTTAGTTGCTATTTCGTCGGGAAATAGTATAATTGTTCGAGCAATCCAAAATATCCGAGAGAGTGTTAGCCAAGGCAAGGGCATATCCGAGCCAATGAAGATTTCCAATTTATTTCCCCCGGTGGTAACTCAAATGGTTGCCATTGGTGAACAATCAGGAAAGACTGACGAGTTACTTTTAAGTGCTGCTGATTATTATGATCGTGAAGCAGCCTATATGATCAATAACCTAACTACTTATATTGAGCCAATACTTATTTTCATTTTAGCGGTCATGGTTTTAATTATGGCTTTGGGAATATTTATGCCGATGTGGAATTTAATAAGAGTATTTAAACCGAACTAGGTAGATGAAAGAAGTGCTATCTATGTTACAACAAGGAGGTGTCTAGTGAGAAAAGGTTTTACACTGATTGAATTAGTTATGGTAATGGTCATTTTAGGAATTCTAGCGGCGGTCGCTACACCTACATTTTTCAATTTACAAGATGAAGCTAAAGAATCAGCACTTAAAGGAGGCCTGGGAGGGTTGCGTAGCGGTATTTCAATTTGGTATGCTAAAACAGCTGCTTCAGGTGCAGCTGCTTGGCCTACGCTAGCTGAAATGAGTCAAGCAACTAACGGCGTTATGTCTAACGGACAAGTCCCCGAAAACCCTTACACGAACTCAGCTAGCTTTGTAGCTGGAGCATCTGAGACAGCAAATTCAGCTGCTGGATGGATTTATGATGCAAATACTGGCAGGATTTGGAGCTCAGCTACCGAGACTCAGGGTTCAGGATTCTAAAACTGAGTGTTTAACTAAATTAATTATTTTTTTACGATACAAATAATGGCTGACTTTTCATTGTTGATTTTAACGGATGAGGAGTCAGCCTTGTTTTTTATTAAAACGTATCTTTATTCTTTAGGAACAGCCCATGCACTCTAGCAAGTTAAAAGATTGGGGTTTAATTGTATTGCTAGGTCTTATTGCTTTTGCGGTCTATGCAAATTCTCTACAAGGTGACTTTTTAATTGATGATACCGTAGGCATATTAAGGAATAAAAGGATACATGATGCTGGGACGTACTTTTCGAAATATTTTTCGATACATCCCGGAGTCTTAGTTGAAATACCAAAAGTTTTTATCTGGAATTTTTGGGGCCAGAATCCTTATCCCTATCACTTAGCTAATGTTTTAGCTCACATTGGGTGTGTAATCCTTGTTTTTCTTCTTTGCAGCGTCTTATTTAATAATCGAGCCTTATCTTTCCTAAGTAGCCTTATTTTTGCTCTTCATCCAATCCATACTGAAGCGGTTAGTTGGATTTCTGGCGGCCCCTATGCTTTATCGAGCCTATTTTTCATCGCCTCTTTTTTATTTTATGTTAAGTCAGACAGATCTATTTTTAATTTAACTTTTTCAGTAGTTGCTTTCAGCCTTTGTTTTCTAGCCGGCAATGCAGTGGCAGTTTTGCCGCTCCTGTTTATTTCCTATGACATATTCTTTCGACAGAGAAGTGAGAACGACATTTTTCTGCGCCGGCTGCGAATAATGCTATTAATTTTGCTCTCGGCCGTATCTTTTCTTTTTATCAGCTTATTCTTTGTATCAAAGAATGAATTCATGCATCTGATTTTCTACGTCAGGGGTTTTAGATACTTAGTGGTAGCTGCCAAGGCTTTTGTTTATTATCTAAAGATTCTTTACTTGCCGCTTCAGCGTGGGCTTGTCCACCCTTTTGCTTTTAACGTTACTAACATTCAAGCCTTTAGTCCGGCTTTCTTCCTGTCTCTAAGTATAATTGGGATAGCAATAGTTTCTTTCTTCAAGTGCCGGCGTAATTTTAAGCCGGTTTCTTTTGGAATAATGTGGTTTTTTATCACTTACGCACCTTATTCAAATCTTATTCCGGTGTGCAATATTATCTCAGAGAGATATCTTTATCTGCCTTCGTTCGGGTTCTCAATTGTTCTGGCAGCTTTATTTTTGAAGGTTTGGGAAATAATTACAAGGAACAAACGTTTCAGGTCTTTTTTTAGAGCCGTAGCTATTATTGCTATTACTTTATTCTTGGGTTCATACACAGCCTTAACTATTAAGCGTAATTACGAATATTCCAATATTATTACTTATTGGGAAGGTAATATAAATAATTTCGAAAATGGCTATATGGTTTATAATAATTTAGCTGGCACCTACTACGCAATGGGTAATCTTGATAATGCTATAGCTTATTCATGGATAAATTTGACGATTAATTCCAAGCAGCCGCATGTGTGGTATAATCTTGGTAAGGCCTACCAGGAGAAAGGAGACCTAAAGCAGGCTAGAGAGTGTTATCAGGGGGCGCTTGATATAGACAGGGAATACTTTCCGGCTTATGAGGCTTTGGAATGGTTAGGGGGGTCAGCTCAGAGGAGCACAGATGAATAGATCAGCTTTTTCGCTAATTGAGCTAATCATAGTTATTCTTATAATTGGAATTATTGCGGTTGTAGCCACGACCCAGGCGCCTGATATGCAGGGCATACGCATAGCCCAGGCTGCTTACAAGATTCAATCCGATATCCGTTATGCTCAAAGGCTTGCTATGCAGCTTCAAAGAAGAACTGCTATTTTGTTTAGTACAGCGAGTGATAACTATTCCATATACATCGAGAATACCTATGAGGCTAATGACTGGAGCGCAGACGCTAAAGCTGAGAATCCATTGACTCATGCGGACTTTGATGTCCAGTTAAATTCAGACGATTTTCAGGGGGTAGACATAACTACAGTGCTTTTTAATACTTCTGGTTATGCTCTTATGTTTGACAGGAATGGAGATCCTTACGGTCGGCAACCAGGATTACCTTTCGCCTCAAGTGCACTTGTGAGTCCAGCAGGAATAACTTTAAATACTAATCGAAAATATATTCTTGTAGAGGAGGGTACAGGGAGAGTAAATGTTCAAGACACATTTCCGTAAATTCAGTAAAGGATTTACTCTTATTGAGCTAGTAATAGTTATTGTAGTAATGGGGATAGCTCTTGCACCAATTGGAGTCATGTTCCATCACGTTATGGTGAAGTATGCAGAGCCGGAAGCTTATCAGGTGGCAGCAACTTTAGCAGAAGGAGAGATGGAACGGGTTACCGGGCTCAGTTTTGTAAATATTGCTAATGATGGGCCAACGGCATTTGATAACTTTCCAAATTACACTTATCAGGTAACAGTCGGTGTGATTACTGGTGAGGCTGACACAAGCAAATATAAACAAGTCGAGGTGGTAGTAAATAATAGCGCCTTAGGTGTGAATGTAAGACTGGTTACTATCGTTTCGATTAAGCAGGATATAAGTTGATGGATAAAAAAGGAGTTGTTAGAAAGGGTTTTACTATGGTTGAGATGATCATGGTTATTGTTATCTTGGGGATAGTCGGCGGCATAGGAGTAACCCTTATTTTAAGCGCTTCCGATGCCTTATCGTTTTTGACTGTACGAAGTGACATGGACCAAAGCGCAGACGTTGCCATGAGCAGGATTCTCGGCGAGATAAGACGGATTCGCGATAATGAAAGTATTAATAATGCAACCGTTTCAGAATTCAGGTTTTTTGACTCTGATGATACCGATATTGCTTATTCTTTAAGTTCAACCGATCTTATGCGTAATTCTGACATCTTAGCAAGCAATCTGAGCGGGTTAACTTTTACATATTATGATGAAAACGGAGATGAATTGATTCCGCCGACCTTTGGTATTGGTACCGGAACCGATATAGTTCGAATCAAAATTCTTCTCAGTTTCCAAATGGGGGATTCAGCATTTAGCTGCCAGTCGCAGGTAAGACCAAGAAATTTAGAATAATGAGATACAATAAGGCCCAAGCATTAATAGCAGCAATACTTATCATTGTAATGCTTTCATTGTTCGCTACGATGATTGCTTCTATTTTCGGTACTCAAGTCAGTAATACTGCTTCTGGCTTAGCAGAATCAACACAAGCTTTTTATCTAGCTCATGGCGGCCTTGAGTGGTATATGCAGCAATTAGCCGAAGATAGCGATTGGTCCGACGAAACTGCTCCAGTAGTCCAAACATTAGGTTCCGGCACGTTTGAAATTACCTTGTTCAACGAGGCGCAAGATTCTATCGACATAGTATCAACCAGTATGGTTGTTGGTCCAGATGGTGCAGATAGAGAGCGCTTTGTGAGCGCAACTTTAGAACGGACAAGCACCGGGCCGGAGTATGCGGTGTTTTGGGGTGACGATAGCGGCAATTTGACTTTTGCTAACGGAAGTGGAGGAACAGATATTACTGGTGATATGTGGAGTGCCGGAAGCTCAAGTATTGGTTCCAACTCAAGTGTCTCAGGTACAGTTTACTATCCTTCGGGAGAAACTATTAGTGGTTCAGGCAGCTATTCCGCAGCGGAACTTACTCCCTCTCCGAGTATACCTAGCTTTGACGATTCTTCTTGGGAAACTTTAATGACTGCTTGGAATACACGTATTAGTAATGCTGGAGCAAGTGTTTCTACTACCTCAAGATCAGAAGGATCAGGCACCTTTAATTTAAGTGCTGATACGGATTTTGGTTCTTTACCGCAGCCGGTAAGTTACAGAACTATAAATACCAATGGGTACAATATCATTAGAGGCACTGGCAGTAGCTTCACTGTTAACTGCCGAAATTTTAATCTCCAAACCGATTCCGAGATCGAATCTGATGTTCCAAGTTTTGATATAAATTGTACTCGAGAGTTCACTATGACTAGCTCTCAGATGAATTCCGATGGTTATACTATTGATTGTCGCGATTTTGTTATGGATGGAGCCTCTTTGGTTAATTCTCAAAGTAATACTATTAATAGTAATCGCGATATCGTCATGAATGACACTTCCCAAATAAGCAGTTCAAATATTATTAATACTAGGGATGATTTTAGCATGAATGATACTTCTCAAATAACCGCCGACAGTATCACTATTAATTGCCGTGATATTTTTACTATGAATGATAGCTCACAAATAACCGGTGACAGTTGGGCTATCAACGTTAATGATGATTTTAGAATGACCGATAGCGCTTTGATTAATTCAGATGATTTTGAAATAAATACTTTTGACACATTTGACACTAACGGAACAGTAAGCATTACTGGCTTTGGTTATGTGGTTTGTTCAAACGCGGGTAGTGACGGAAATTCTAACGGGATATTATTACATCATGCCAACGGTGATTCAGGAACGTTTATTGCTACGCCGTCGGGCGGAACTATTTATTTTTTATCAGGTGAAAATATGACAGTTAATTCAAACGCAGCCGACACAACCGTAACTTTAAATGCCGGATGTGTGTTGTATTCCAGTAATCCTTCAGGAAATGATGAAAGAATGATAATTAGGAATGATAACACTTCAATCGACGATGCTGATATCATTGCTGAAAGAAGAATCACTATTCAAAACAGTGCTGACATAACAGATAGCTTTATTTTTCTAGACCGTGCTTCTGGTGACGCCAATAATTATTTACGAATTACCGGAGCTGGCACTACAGTGTCAGGAACAGTGGTAAGTATGGGGCGGGCACAAACTTCTGGCAATGGTGGAGCTGCTTTGCGGATAAATAGTGACGCCGCTGTTACTGGTTTAGCATATCAATATGATGGGGTTGGAGATAGGGGAAAAGCTCAGATTAATGGTTCTTCAACCATAACTGGAGCGTTTTATGTCTATCGCATGTACAGTAACAGTCTTGGCCCGGCTACCATAACTTACGATTCCGATAGTTTTCCTTCAGATTGGCCGGATGGTTTTAGTTTTGTCCGGGGGATACAAGTGCAGTCTGGGACTTGGGATGGACTATAATAACTATAAACGGACTTAAAAAACTCTCCTTATCTAAGGGTAATATGATATAATATTTCGATGGATGTCAGCAAAATACTCAATCTTTCCAAGAAAGTTAGTTCTGCCATTGTCATTGGTATCGAAACTGACTTAACTCTCCTTAACATTGAACTCAAAACCGAACTGCCAGAAATAAAGGCCTTAAAGGTTGTTAAGCTTAAAGAAGCTAGCAAGGATCAAGATATTCTAGGTGCTGTAGGGGCCTTTATCGAAGAGAATAACATCCGGCACAACAATGCGATTCTTGCCACGTCTTTTAACTCGTTATTAATTAAGCGCCTGCAACTGCCGGCAGTACCCCCCAAAGAGTTATTGGAGGCAATTAAATGGCAGGTTAAAGATGAGATTCCTTTTGATTTACCAAATGCAGTCACAGATTTTTCAATTATAAAAAAGGTAGTTAAGGGCGATGGGGCAAAGGCTTTGGATGTTGTCTGTGTCGTAAAGCAAGAAGAGGAGATAAAGAGGCAGGTTCTTCTTCTTAAACGGGCTGGCCTTAGTTGTTTGGCAGCTATTCCTTTACCTTTTGGCTATGCTAATTTTGTTGCGAAATATCTTCAAGGCGGGGAAGAGGAAGCCAAAGGCCTCCTACATTTATCCGAAGATAATTGTTTTTTTACTATTTGTAAGAATAAAAAGTTAGAGTTTTATCGGGAGCTTCCGATATCAATTAAGCGCTTGAGGGAATCATTAAGAGATGTCTTAATGACTGACAAAGGCAAGCTTGAGCTATCAGCTGATGAAGCTAATGAAGTATTATTCGAAGTTGGCTTGCCCACGGAGGAGTTAGTGCACAAAGAGAAGATAAGCTCTGTCCAGATTCGATCAATGCTTAGCCCGACTCTTGAACGTTTGGGTCAGGAAATAAAACGTTCCCTAGCCTATTATCAGTCTGAATTTGGCGGAGATAAGGTCAAAGTCATCTTTGTTGGAGGAGGGGCTTCAGTAATACCTAATGTGGATAAATTCTTAAGTGAGGAATTATTTTTAGATGTCCATAGTTTGTCTTTGAATGATACGATTGAAGCCGCATATAACATAGATCCTAAGTCGATAGTGCAAAACTATGGTTATTTAGGGTTGGCTGTCAATTTTTCCGGAAATGTTAACCTTTTGCCTCGGGAATTTCGTACTGAAAAAATTGAAAAAGTTGAGAAGATTTCTCTGCGTTGGATAGGCTTTATTATTTTCTTGATATTGGGCCTGTCGTATATTTTTGCCCGGGCTAGAGTTACCGGTTATCAGAAAAGGCTGGGGAATGCCTTAGTGCACCTAAATGTAATATCTGAGGTTAGACAAATGAAATCGAGAATCGATGAGTTAAATAGTTTTATTGTTGAGTCGAAGAATTTAAGCCAGCCCGTAGATAAAGTGCTTAAGACTTTAAGTTTCATCTCGACTAGAGAGCTGTTTATTACTGATCTTTCTTTAGATTGCAATTCTAAAGCCGGTACGATGGTTGGTTTTGTAAAAGCTAAAGAAGGTGATCCCGGAACCATACTAACTAACTTTATTCGCAGAGCTGAAGATTCAAGATACTTTGCTGATGCAAGTATTTATTCAGTTTCTAAAAGGAAAGAGCCAGGGTATGACATTACTGAGTTTAATATAGTATTTAAGGTACGTTAAGGAAGGTAGAGATAATGTTAGAGTTGACTAAAGTACAGAAGAAGATTATCGGGGTTAGTCTAGGGGCCATGGGTTTCCTTATTTTCGCCTGGATTTTTATTTATCTTCCTCAAAGCCAAAAAGTTGCCCTAATAAGGAAAGAATTTATTTCTGCCGAGGCTCAAATCGCTGAGATAATCAGCATAACTAAGGGTAGAGATTTATCCGAGGTCGTAAGAGACCTTAAGGTAAGCCTTAATGGTTTGAAGAAACAACTGCCAAATAGCGATGAAGTGGTCATTGATGCCTTAACAACAGCAGCCAGAGATTTGAATATAGATGTTCAAAATATATCTTTTTCAGGCAAACGGCCGTCAGACATTCAAGTTGCTGGTTTTGAAATTGAAGAGATGCCCATTTCGATGAAGCTAGTTTGTGAATATAGGAATCTTGGGCAGTATTTAAATCTCTTAAGAATTAATTTTCCAGTTTTAGTTAGGGTCCAAACGCTTAGCATTAATGGTCAGAAAGGGGTACCTAATTTGGCAAATATTTCTTTAGGGGTCACAGCTTATTTATCTAAAGAAAAGTAATTATGAAAGAAATAGTTAAAGTAATTATTGATAAGCTACCTACGGATAATAAGAGCAGGATAAAATTAATCGCAACTGCTATTTTAACTATAATTTTTATCTTCACCTGGGCTAATACCATTAAAGTGATACAGAAGAGACGGGGTGGAAGCAAGAGGCAGGAGATTTCTTCAAAAGCGCCTGTAGCTACTCAGATACTTAAGTCAAAAGAGATGCTTTTAGGCCGAGTAATCGAAGAGGATGATGATATGGAGTGGATTCGTTGTCCTTTTTGCGGCAAGCTCTACATTGATGATGGTAGTGTTGTGGCGCTTTCAGGTATACTTTGGGATGATAAAGCCCCTAAAGCGGTGATAAATGGCAAAATTATCGGTATAGGCAGTAAGGTTGGTAAGTATAGGGTCATTAATATAGATAGAGATAGCGTTATAGTAAACGATGGTAGTAAAAACATCGTGATTTCACTAGAAGAATAAGGAGGGGGAGATGTTTGATGTCAAAGAACTAAGGCTTGAAGAATTAAATCCAACAGAATTCATTAGCCAACAGATAAAAGAAATTTCTGATATTGTCGGCGATGGCGTAGCTATTAATGCTTTATCCGGAGGTGTAGATTCTTCTGCAGTTACCATGATCGCTCACAAGGCTTTAGGCCCTAGGCTTAAAACTTATTTTATTGATAATGGTATTATGAGAGAGGGTGAGCCCCAATGGATAGTTAAGCTTTTTAAAGATTTAGGAGTGGAAGTAGAGTTGATTGACTCAAAAAACGAGTTCTTTAATGCTTTAAAAGGTTTAACAGATCCTGAGGAAAAAAGACAAGCTATTACTGATACATTCTATAAGGATATATTTAGTAGGCTAGTAAAAGAAAGTGACGGAAAATATCTTCTTCAAGGCACCAATTATACTGATGTGGAGGAAACTATTGCCGGAGTTAAAAGGCAGCATAATATCTTAGAGCAATTGGGCATTGATACACAGGCTGAGTATGGATACAAGGTTATAGAGCCTTTAATAGCTTTAAGAAAAACAGGAGTAAGGGTGGTTGCAAAGGCTTCGGGGTTGCCGGAAGAGATATTTAATCGACCACCGTTTCCTGGACCAGCTCTTGCTACTAGGGTGATTGGAGAGGTTACTCCTGAAAGGGTAGAGGTCGTACGCAGGGCTACGAAGATAGTCGAGGAGGAGCTAGCAACGTCTAAGGCTTTTCAATACCTGGCGATTTTGCATCAAGATAGAGTTACCGGGGTAAGGAATGGTAAAAGAGATTTTGGCCTACAAATAGAGGTGCGTTGTTGGGAGAGCAAAGATGCACTTATCGGTAAGCCGACAAGGCTTTCTTTTGATATTTTGGAGAAGCTAGGCTCAAGAATTACTAGCGAGGTACCAGGGGTCGTTAGTGTTACCTACAACATAACCACTAAACCACCTTCGACTATAGAAGCAATTTAGATCTAGAAACCAGTTAATTTGAATCTAAAAAGGAGGTAAAGCATGGGTCCGATAATTATTATCGCGGTAGTTGTTTTGATCCCGGTAATTCTTTATAACAGTCTCGTTGGCAAAAAAAACCAGGTAACAAATGTTTTTGCCAGCATTGATACTCTTCTTAAGAAAAGATATGATCTCATCCCGAACCTAATCTCAACAGTTAAGACTTATATGGAGCATGAGCGAGGTACCTTAACCGAGATAACCGAGCTTAGGGCTAAAGCTACTTCAGGCCAGCTTTCAGATGACGATAAGGTTGAACTAGATAATAAGATTTCAAAAGCCTTAGGTGGGATAATGATTGCCGTTGAAAATTACCCCGACCTTAAGGCTAACCAGAACTTTTTGCAACTACAGGGTTCGTTAAATGAGATTGAAGAGCAGATTTCAGCTGCTCGGCGTGCCTACAATACTGCCGTTACTGATTACAATAATGCTATTGAAATGTTTCCTACTAACCTAGTAGCTTCAATGATGAATTATCAGCTTAAGAAAGTATTTGAGATTGCTGCCTCAGAAAGAAAGAACGTAGACGTGAAAGGTCTTTTCAGCGACAAAGGTAGATGAAAACCTTAGAAGAGCTTAAAAGCTATTACAGAACCATTTTGTTGCCTGAGTTAACGGTTCTGGAGAAAGAGCGCAAAAAATCTCTCACCAAAATTATCATTTCCGTTACAGTCATCATACCCTTATCATTTTTTCTCGCTTATATATTTAAACATCATTTTCCGGTTATTTTGGGTGTTATGGGTATAATTAGTGCCAACTGGTTTTTCACTCGCGAGTATGTCAGTAACTTTAAGACTGGCATAATTGAGAAAATAGTTACTTGCGTTGATGAAAACCTTAAATACTCCAAAAATAACTATATTCCTCAAGGAACCTTTACCAAGAGTAAGATTTTTAAACAGAGAATAAACCGTTATCAAGGGGATGATTATGTTCGTGGTAAGCTGGGCCAGACCGCGATAGAATTCTCTGAACTCCATGCTCAATACGTAACTAGGGATAGTAGAGGTAGAAGGCAGTATCACACTATATTCAAGGGGCTTTTTTTCGTAGCTGATTTTAATAAGGAATTCAAGGGTACGACTATTGTTTTGCCGGACATTGCTGAGAAGATGTTCGGTGGCTTAGGGGCGATGTTTCAGTCTTGGAATAAGGGTAGGGGTCAACTTGTGAAATTAGAGGATCCTGAATTCGAGAAGATGTTTGTTGTCTATGGTGAGGATCAGATTGAGGCTCGCTATATTCTGTCCACCAGCCTTATGAGGCGAATAACTGATTTTAAGAAGAAAACCAAGAGGCAGATCCACCTATCTTTTATAGGATCCCATATATTTATTGCCATATCCTATCGGAGGGACCTTTTTGAGCCCCGGATATTCAGAACCCTATTAAGTTTTGTTCCTATACAGCAGTATTTTGATGATTTGCAGCTAGCTGTGGGTATTGTCGAGAACCTTAATCTAAATACCAGAATATGGAGTAAGCAATAAAGGAGGGGAAAAATGGCTAAGGCAAAGTTGAAGAAAATAAGCGTAAGCAAGATCAGGATTTTCAAGATCAAGAACCGCAAAGGCTATGCCGCTGTATGCCTAAATAACCTTACCGAAGGCAAGACCACTTATCAGGTCTATGACCGGATGTTGAAAGCCCTAAAGAGAAAGGGAATGGGCATTAAGAGTCAGCCTGCCAATCTTAAGAGATTGGTGGTGTCAAACGTATAATGGTAGGTTGAGGCCAGATTTTAAAATGTAGCGGAGGAGACATGCTAGGGTATTTGATTTTACTATTTATTGGGGTTCCTATTATAGAGCTGGCTATCCTGATAAAGATTGGCCAATCATTAGGGGTAGGTTACACTCTGGGGCTTGTAATCTTTACAGGTATCTTAGGGGCCTATTTAGCCAGGTGGCAGGGCTTTGTCACTCTGCGTAAGATTCAAGAAGATGTGAATAATGGCAGGATGCCTGCTGATGGGTTGATAGATGGCGTCTTGATCCTATGTAGTGGTATATTGCTTTTAACTCCCGGCCTGATAACTGACCTAATTGGCTTTTTAGGACTAATTCCTTTTAGCCGAAATTTAGTCAAACTCTGGCTCAAGCGAAAGATAAAAGACATGCTTAGCCAGGGCAAAGTTATTACGACTCACTCATTTAAATCCTTCTAGAAACGCCTTTTAATGTGGGGGAGGAGACCCTTTTTTCCTTCTGAATTTTAGCTTCTTTTCTTGTCATTTTTCTACCCTATTTTTCGTGTTTTTTCGTGGTTTTTTGTATACTTGAAAATATTCTATATTGTGGTATACTATATTTAAGTTTTCAAGAAATAGGTTATGGCAGCAGTTAAAAAAAGGAGAGAAATGGCGCAAAAAACCATCAAGAAAGGTCGACCAAAAAAGGCGGTAAAATACACCAAGACCATCAATGTTAGGCTGACTCAGGCTCAATGGGTGCATGTGTTAAATTGGTCTCAAAAAGCCAATCTAGAACCATCGGTATATATCAGAAAGGTGCTCCTAGACTTCCTTAATATTGAACACGAAATAGTCCACGGAAAGTCGAAGAAGACCTCTAGATAACAGGGTCCGGTTCCTCCATAGAGGAGGAGCCAAATTCCTTCCAAATTTGATCCAAATCCTCTGTAAAATTTGCCTAAAGTTTTATCAAGGAAGAGGTCTATATTTATCCCTAAAGAATCCCATTTAATAGTTCTGAATCTCAAGGGATAATAAACTCACAAAAGAAGACAAAGGTAACCCATTAAAGACTAAAGAACCCTAAAAAACGCCTGAAGTATTAACTTCCGATAATATACCTTATGTTAACTTTATAATATATGAGAAATAGGGGCTTTCTCTTTGAAGTATAAGGAGTTATCCGGTTTCCTTAACAAGTTGTGAATAACTCCTTCGCTTCTTACTTATAGTTATATTAACTATAATATATGGTAGGTAAGTTATATCTGAGGATAACACAGTAATATTATATTATGCCCCTTATAATGACCTATAAAAAGGTATAAAATTGACTCCGATTTACCCCCTTAATTTACCGTTTGTAAAGTGCCAAAAATTGACTTTTTTGGGTCAACTTTTAAGCCTTTAAATTTTCAACTTTCAGACTAGATATAGTTCGACCCTGGGTCTGAATCAGGACCCCCTCAGAAGGCCTTCTAGGGGCCTTTTTGAGGGTTCTTAGGGGGTGGTTTTAGGCCTCTCAATTATTCTTGGATAACTGCTCTTCCAAGACTGGTATGATATCGGGGCTGAGGAGAAATTTGGCTATCCTCTTGTCGAGGTCAACTTCCTTTCTTTGGGGTTTAATCATACTCTTGATAGCCTCTCCTTCTTGGTTCTTATAGACCTGGAATTCGATGTCTGAGAGGTCCCGGGCTCTCTCAGCAATGGCCAGAATTCGGCTCCGCTGGGTGGCTAGGGTTTTCTCATTTACCTGCTTAGGATGCTTCAGGGCAGCTCTTTCTAGGAGCCTATTTACGATGTCATTTTTACGAGCCTGAAACTTCTTCTCAGGGAGCTTTCGAAGCTTCTCTAAGAGCCTTGTCCCCGGGCCGCCCTGGGAGGCATCTTGGCCGACTCGGCCCGGACCTTTGGGTGGTACGAGACAAGGCTTGAATGTGGTTATGGTATATATCTGACTATCATTCAAGAGGTCTTTTATCTTCCTGGTGGCTGCCTCTTGGGCGTCTGTATATTCTCTACGTATCTTAAGGCTTGAAATTTTATTCCGGTGTATTTGGCGGGCTAAGTCCTTAGGGACCTGAGGTACGTCTTTAGCCGTCTCCTCTTTCAGGGTTTTTAGGGCCTGAGCCTGGTCTGAGAGTTTAGCCGCGATATCTCTTTTAAGGCTTTCCCCTAGAAACTTTAGCCTGCTGGCTTCGCCTTTGATAGCTAGTATCTGGGTATCATCCAGAGATAGGCCGATTATTAGGTTTTGGAGCATTATCTGAGATTTCAGAGCTTTGTTGGGGTCTTGGACCTCTAGAGCCTGGGAAACTTGGGGTTTTAGCAGAAATAAGGTAGTTATTAGGGTAATTATAAGTACTTTTTTCATTTTTATCCCTCCTCTACCTAGTTAGACGTATATTTAAGAGAAAGGTTTACTTAAAATTGGTGTTTTAGGGGGCTATTTGGGCCAGGGATTTGATTAGTTTAAGCATTTGGGCTTTGGTCTTGATTTGTGCAATTTGGCGTCGTAAGGGCTTAGCCTGGTTAAAGCCCCGGGTATACCAAATATAGAACTTTCGGAACCGGATAATGCCGGTTTCTTCGCCAAAGAACTTCAGGGTTAAGTTGAGGTGTTGTTTCATCATCCGGGTTATTTCAGGGGTTTTGGGGCGGGGTATCATTTGGCCTTTATTTAGGAGTTCGGAGATTTCCCGGAATATCCAGGGGTTGCCTAAGGCCCCTCTGGCTACGGCTACGGCATCGACTCCGGCCTGATTAAACATCTTTTTGGCCAGCTCGGCGTTTAAGATATCCCCGCTTCCTATGATCGGGATTTTTAGAGCCTTTTTGACTTTGGCTATAGCCTTGTAGTCGATTCCATCTTGGTAGCCTTGGTTTCGGGTTCGTCCATGCACGCATATGGCTGATACCCCGCTATCAGCCGCTCCCTTAGCTATTCGCAGGGTATGCTTAGAACTATCCCAGCCTAAGCGCATTTTCAGAGTTACCGGTTTATTGGTATTCTTAATAAGGCACTTGAGTAAGGAATTTATTTTTTTGGGTTCTTTTAGTAGAGCTGCTCCTTTGCCGTTGTTGGTGATTTTCTTTCGAGGACAGGCAGCATTAAAGTCTAAGATATCAAATTTGTAGTCTTTGAGCTGGTCTAAGCCCCTTAATATATAATAAGGGTCCTTTGCCAAGAGTTGTATTCCCAAAGGGCCGTCATTTGGGCCGCTGCGGAGTCTTTCTTGGGTTCCTCTGCTTAAATAGCTTAAGGCCCGGGCGCTGATCATCTCTAGATAGGTTAATTCAAATCCGGCCTTCCGGTTGATTGTCCGGTAGGGATATGAACTGATACCAGCCATTGGTGCTAGTGTTATTGGGGTCGATAGTGATACATTTCCAATCTTAATCATAAAAGCTATTGTATATGAAATAAGGGGGTAGTCAATTCAAGATAGGTTTTCTTCTAGAAGATGTCTATGCTAGGTAGGGCAAAACTGCAGCAAGAATCTTCCCTGGTTATAAAAAACGTTGTGGATACTTTTGCAATACCTTAAATTTCATAAAATTCAAAAAAGTCGTCTATGACGTCATTAAACATAACTTGCTTCGAGATGGTAAAACAGTGTAGCCTCCCTGTATTGGATGAATTTCACAACTGGTTGTATAATGTATAGGTTGGAAAACTGTGTCAGGAACTACTTATTGCAGATCAAAGGACTATTTTATTTCACCTTTTGATTTTAGGAATGCTTCGATTGTTTCAAGAACCATTGATGCCTTCACAGCTATACCTAGATCTATCATTTGTGGCGTCTTAAGAACCGGCGTTAATTTCGTAGGTATATCAACAAAATCCCATGTACCTTCCTCACTTCTTAAATAAACTTCAGAAACCAATCCTAAAAATATTAATCGACTACCCACAACTAAGCCGCCTCTCCTAGGAGAATAACTTCCTTTGTTGAATATGAATACAGGACTCCCGCTAGAACCAGGGAACACCGAACCATCAATCAAGAATTGTGGCAAATCTAAATAATCTATATTTAAAGGTGTAGCTGTCGTTCCCGTTCTTATAATTGGTAAATGATTTACAGTATCATAAATCCCACTTGGATAACCTACGAAGACAACCTGCTCCATTGCGTCAAAACTTTCTTTCTGCTGAGAAGTGGGGAATAAATCTTTAGAAACTGACTTAAAAAATATCGACATCTTTCTTTTTCTTACTTCGTTAATAATCCCCGATAATGGCATTAAAGCGACGTCTATTTTGCTATTGGGGTGACCAAACCAGATATTTTGAAGGTTATCCACTTCGATATGTTGTGTTTCGCCTAGTATCGGTTTCCCCCCGTCACTTTTAATGAAAAAGAAGCGTGCTTTTTGAGCTTTTTCGAAAATATGTTTGTTAGTTATTAAAAAATACCCCTTTTTTCCATCCCACTTATAAGAAACAATAAAGCCAGTTCCCACACCAATCACAGTGTTTCCATTAGTGTCAATTTGTTCGGTTTCAATTCTGGTTGTAACAAAAAATAATTGTTCAGCTTCGGTTTCTGTTTTCATTATATCTCCCCTCAATGATTCAGCTAATTCAGCGGAAATTACAGTAGGTTTCATTAAAAAGAATATTAAAAGTATAAATAAGAAATTGTTTATTTTAAAAGGGAATAAGGACGTCTTTAGCATAGTTTATTATATCACAAAAAATACAAGCCCCATATTGGACGACTTGAACAACTGGTTAATATTAGCAAAAACAGAAAATGATGTAAAGGATTACCTATCATTAAAATTCTTTTCTTAGCTAACCATACCAATCTGCTTATTAAAGTCAAGTTTTCTTTTATTTTTGTAAGATATTGATTTAGTTAATGTTACAATAAAATTAATAACATCTGTATTTTAAGGCCTGTTTACCTTAATAACAAGGGCTTTACTATGCCTAAAATCTTTACACTATACTGTAAAATTGTGGATTTGACAGCTCTATAGACGGCTATGGTAATTTAATGAGGGTGGTTGAGGACAGTCCTCGACCGGGGTCTGTGCAAAAATAACCCAGAGCAGTCCTTAACCGAGGCAAGGGAAGGGTTATTTCGCAATCAGCGCCTTTTCAATCAAAGCCCTCAATTTATTAACCATTACTCTTGGAAGCCTGAATTGAGACCTTAACACCGGAGTAGAAATCGTAAATTCAAACATATCGGGATTTTTAGGAACTCTTGAAATATTTACGTTCATAGAAACTTTACCCATGGACTTCTCCTCTATTCTTTATTTCCTATAATTAAGATGCTTTTTCTAAAAGATCAAAACCTATTTTTTTAAAAAGATGATTAAGTTTTGCCATTGGCAGACCTAAAATATTGTAGAACGAACCTTGGATATTATCAAAAATAAATGTTCCTGGGCCCTCAATAGAAAAACCTCCGGCTTTATCATGAGAAACAGCTATTTTTACAAATCTGCTGATTTCCTTTTCGGAGAGCTTTCTGACCTGAATTTTTGACTTCGCAACCCCACTAACTGCGATTTGCTTTCTTGCGTCAATCACGCAAAGTCCGGTATAGACAAAAAGTGTTTTCCCTGAAAACAACTTAAGAAATTCTTTAGCTTGCTTCTTTGTCTTTGGCTTTCCCAGCAGGCGTTTTTCGACTAAAACGATTGTATCAGCACCGATGATAAATCCTTTCTTGTATTTAGAGGCTACTTTCTTAGCCTTTGCTTGGGCGTTAAGTAAAACATTTATCTTCGGGCTTTTTTTATTGTCGACTTTTTCACTGACCCGGCTAATAACGACCGTGTGCTTTATCCCGCACTCTTTAAGTATTTTCGAGCGTCTTTTTGAAGCTGAGGCTAGAATTATTCTGTATTCCATGATTGTTCTCTATGTGATCGCACACTGTCTCTAGCGCCCGTATTTTCTCTCCATCATTATACTTTGATGTTTGATGAAATCTTTTTCGGCTTTCTCACCGCAGTCTCTTGTACACTTGTCTTTTTCAGCTAAATAATACGAATCTCCTTTGTGTGCGCTACACTCATCAAAATGACAACCTCTTTTATCTGGATAGCCTTTCATGTCGGGCACAAGTACCGGAGGATTTGAGTAAAAACACCCTTTATTAAAATCTTCAAAAGAAGTGCCCTTAGCTGCGGCTCTTTTTTGCCGGCTCTGTTCAGGAGTCAACCAAATGCCTTTATCTTTTTCGCAACATTTCTTTAAACACCTGTAGTAGTTACCAGCTACATCCGGAAGCTCATCATCTTTCCTCTTGCCGACAACAATGAAATTTTTGTCTCCTTTAAGAGTAGGACTCTGCCAACGCATACCCTCTTTGCCGAGCTTAACGTCTCTTACAAACTCCCACCAATCTTTCCATTCTTCATGATGTTTTTTATCGGCTTCAACAGTAGACCAGTTATAATTATTGGTAGCCTCCTGTATTTTTTCTTCTAACTTTTGAATGCTTAGATTATAGTGCTCAGCATAATCATCTTTAAGGAATTTTTCAATTTCTTTATGTTCTTTAACGAACATACCATAGTTAACATATTGTAATATCTCAAGAGCAGTAACATTACCGTCACCATCTTTATCAGAGTTCGCTGGATCTAAGGATTCAAGGAAGAATTTACTAAAGACACCATTTATCCGGCCGGTCAGCCTACTTTCAATCATGGAGGTATAAGAAACTCTTGCCGGATTAGCCGAGTTAATCTGGACTATTCTTTTTCCGGGTACACTTACCCTAAAGCCTCCGGAAAAGCAGCTATCATTAATAATCAAAACATTAGAACACTTACTCTTAGCTATCCATGAAGCCAGCTCATCAGAAGAAATATAGCCGTCAGAAGTGCAGATTTTTCCGCTTTTTGTACCATGACTTGAATTATAGATAATAAGGGTATCCCCTTCTTTCAAGGTTTCACCTACCCTTTCAACTGAGTCTTTGAAAAGACGCTTTGTAACCCGGCCGAATCTGGAATCAGAACCTGAGAGTTCAATTAAGCCTTTTTTATCCATCTGGATATATACATCACGAGCATCATTATCACATCCTGGCAAGTCATCATCACCATCGTATTTATTTGTACCAAAGGCTGCCATTCTAGTAGTTGCCAGAGCTCCCGATACTAAAAAAATATTTAACCCAAAGATAAGGAGCAAGGTGATAAGTTTTTTGTTATGCCTTATCTTCATCTTTGCACCTCCCCTAACTCTTTCTTGGCAGCAAGGTGTATAGACATCATATAGGAGATAGTGCTTTCATTTTTTTCGTTAATATCAGGTACAAATTCAAGACATTTCGCTAAGGAGCGTTTATAGTTCTCTTTATCACCCCAGGCCCGATAACATTGGGCTTGATAATAGGCTGATATCTTTTTAGTAGTTTTAGCTTTGGGGTCATCAAACTTATTAATAACCATAGCAAAGCCCTGGATAGCTCCCTTAAGAAGATGAATCTTCCTTTTCCCGGAAGCTGAAGGGATTTTATCGTAAAACTTATTTGCTACATAGCTATATTGGTCAATTGCTGAAGGCTTTAAAGGAATATCTATACCAAAGTTTACCTCTGACCCAAGATAGACAACTACGCTAGCCTCTTCTTTCCCTTTAGGTAGGTTAGGATAGACAGTGTAAGTTCCTTTTTTTAAGGTTTTCCCGATTGCCTTATTAGAATCCCAGAATTTATAGATATTTTTAATTTTATAGCCGTCTTTTTGGTTTATCCAGAAACCTCCCGGAGCACCTTTGACCTTTGTGATTGTAGCAGTAGAGGTTAGCTCTACCGGTTCAGATACCAACTTTGCAGCTGCGAACTGGCCGCGTTTGGTTTGTTTACCGGAAAGCTCAATGGTTTGGGTAAAAGCCAAAACCGGTAGCAAGATTAGAAGCGTAGTTGTTATGATTATTCTTTTCATTCTCCATCCTCCTCTTAAAAGATCCTTAACTAGTATAAGGATATTACCAGGGAATAGCTACTCCCCACTTAAAACGCGGATGTTTATCCTCTGTGAGTATTTTCAAAAACCATTCAGCATTATTTTTCAAGAAAATTTACTAAATTCTACACTTATTCCTAAATTCTTCTCTTCTCTACTACGTAGCTTAAAGGTAATTTTACCCTTTTTACTTATTCTTGTAAAGGCACCAAAATTAATTGCCTTTGTTCTCTCTTCTCCATAATCGATATCAAAAGATAGACCGGTCTTTCTGTGGAACTTCCAGACCCCGTAAAGGGTAATAGTCTCACTCTTTAAAAGCCTTCTTCCTTTAAGCCCTACTCCTACTCGGTATTTAATAACTCCCTTTTTCCCAATAAGGCTGGGGGTTTCAAGAAAGGCTTTAAATTCAAATGAAGAATTTTCTTTAACATCAAGAATATATGTAAGCCTATTGGGTTTATTTATCTGCCAATAGCCTTTGAAGCGTAGAAAATGTGTACGTTTAGTCTTAGTAATAAGTGAAGCCTTTTGGTAGGTATATGTGAGGCTGTTATTCTTAACTTGCCAGGATCCTTGAAAGGTAAGTGTATCAGATGTTTTACTTTTCTTAACCAAAAACTGAAGTCGGTTATGTTTATCAGCCTGCCACCTTCCCTTTAATTGTAGGAGTCTAGGCCGATGGGTTCGGGCTTTTCCCTGTGTGCTGAGAGAAAATACCAAATAATTAGCTTTTGCTTGGATAATTTTAGATTTTAGGAGAAGCCTTTCTTTTTGGTCTTGGGTTTGGGTCTTGCGCAAGGTAAGAGTAAGATTATGATTTGCATCTATCCTCCACTCACCCTTCAAGGTGATACGTTTAGATATGCCCTGTTCCTGCCGCCAGCTAGTTGTTTCCTTTACTTCATATACCAGCTGATTATCCTTATTAAGAGAAAAATATCCCTTAGGGTATAAAACTTCTTTACCCTTTATGACTGCAAGCTGGTTATTTTTACCAACGAGATACTTAACTCTCATTTTTTATTTGCAAAAATAAGGAAGCTCTGGCTAGGATAGATTATATTTTCTCTCGCTCTAAATTACCATGAAGACCTATAGCAACTGCCTCATTAACTTGTATCTTCAAAATAACCATTTCCTTGGGTAACTCTGCTTCAAAACTACTATGTTTCTTCTTAGCATGAAGAGAATTTATTAACCTCTGGGTAGATAAATCTATTTGTTTCTCTTCGTACTCCAAGAAAAGCTTATCATATAATTTGCCGCTTTCTAATATTTCGGCGCTGCCGTTGATTTGATATCCTTTTAAAGTTTCCATATCAATGAATGAAATTGAAATCCTAGGGTTTACTCTTATGTTTTTTAATGTCGTGTTGCGAACATAATCAACTAAATATATATAATTGTCTTTTATTTTAAGCAAAAACTTAGGCGCTACATTGGGACGATTATCTAAATCGCAGGTGGCTATATTAACAAATCTTTTTCCCTTAATGAAACGAAGTGTCTCTTGAATAACCAACATTTTTCCCTCTCTTCTCCTTCCCAACCGGCAGCAGTTGGGTTTGCTTGAAGTTAGAACTAAGCAGGATTACTCAACGTTATTAATCGCGTCGTATTTGCAGGCTTCTATGCAGAGATTGCAGTTGATACACTTTTCAGGATCAAAGGTTACGATATTGTGTCTTTCTAACGCATCGGTCGGACAAGCTTCTACACAACCTTCACAGGTTCCCCCGCAGCTACAACTAACGCATTTTCCGTCTTTCCAACAACACTTATCATAATTAATAGTAATCATTTCGATTCTCCTTTTTCCCCGGCCAAACTATCCTATTTTTTCTTTCTCTTTAGTTTAGCTTTCTTCTTAGACTTTAAATATCTTTCAAGTTCAACAGGCGTAGATATCATAATATCATAAAATTTTCCAAAATGCTCACAGTCCGGCGGATTATGTTTTTTGCATCTATCCGGCCTTTGAGTATATATTTTACATCGACCATTACCGGAAAGATAGATGCATTTTCCCTTGACCCAAAGGTACCATCGCCGGTGATGGATGTAGATCTTTACCGTATCAAAATGAAGCTGCCACTTTAGGTCTTCGACCTCCTTCTTATTTTCAGGACGGCCTATTGTCATAGCCAGATTCTCGCAACAAAAACCTTTACAGGTCATGCACTCTTTTTTAGATGTTTTTTTAACCATATATAACCTTATTGCAATAAAAGCTCAGTAGTTAATGACTTATTCCCGGGCCGATCCCACCGGGGTTTGGACTGGTTGAGGAAGGTCACTATCGCCTTTTTCTTTAGCCATTACAGATTCTATTCTCTTATGGGCAGTATCTTTTAAAGAATTGAAGTCGCTAGTTTGAAGATTCTCTGTTTCGATTGGCGCGAGTACAGTTAGCTTTGCAAATACCTCGGTTTTAAAAATCCAGCTTCCTTTGGGGATAGCTTCGATAGTCCCGTCGATTACAATTGGAAGAATCGGCCTTTTTTCCTGTATCGCTAGTTTAAATGCTCCGCTTTGAAATTTGCCGATTTTACCGGTTTCGCTTCGGGTTCCTTCAGGAAAAAACAATACTGACATATCCTTCCTAAGCCAGGCTGTAGCTTGGCGGTAGGCTGTTTTTATGCTTCCGATTCTTCCCCGGGAAAGTCTTATATGCTTGGTCAGAGAAAGGCACCAGCCAATAAACGGTATTTGAAAAAGGCTGTCTTTTGCTACCCATTTAAACTGCATTCTGGAGCCATAGATTACTGCAATATCAGCAAGGCTCTGATGATTAGCGACTATTACGTATGTTCTATTCTTGTCAATATTCTCTAGTCCGCTAACCTTAAGATGCCAATAAGGGTTAGAGCCGACGACTGCCCTTGACCACCAAAAACATTGTGAGTGGATAATTTTTCTTTTCTTGTCAAAGGGAAAAAGGATTATAGTCAAAATAGCTTCTACGAAAAAGAGTATAATCGTAATAGCCGTCAAAACTATCCATATTCCTATTGAAGTTATTGCTCTCATTTTTCCTTTTTTTTACTTATTAATTATACATCAATATCTTATCAAAGGAGAATTATTTCCTAAGATAATTCCTATCGGATAAATACAAAAAAAGAGGATAAGAAACAATTGCCTCCTATCCTCTTTTGTTTTTGCTTAATTAGCTTTTAGTAACGGGGACCTCTGTTGTATCCACCGCCGCCACCGCCGAAGTTATCTCTGCGAGGCTTCATTTTCTGAGCTTTGTTAACCTTTAACTTTCTCCCGTTTAGCTCATAGTCGTTTAAGGCATCTATTGCTTGTTGAGCCGCCTCTTCATTTGCAAATTCTGCAAACCCGAAACCCTTAGGTCTTCCGGTGGCTCTATCTGATATAAGCTTAATTTCATCTACGCTTATTCCCTTTTCTTCAAGTAATTTTCTGAGATCACCTTCGGTAACGCCATATTCTAGGTTACCAATATAAATTTTCTTCTCTTCTTCCATTTTCGTCCTTCTCCTTTTAGTAACGTTTGTACAAAATCGAACCCTTTAGCCTTCTTCTCGTATATCCTTTCCTAATTCTCCCCTCCTTTTAACCTTTACGAAGGCTTTACACAATATTATATATAAAAAAGCGCAAACCCTAGATTCTTTAGGACTTACGCCTTCAAGATATCGTAAAACTGCAACCTTTTTAACCAGCAATACTATACCATTTTATTGCGATATTGTCAATGATCGATAAATATAGTCGTAAATGGCGGATTCTGCCTAAAACCTGCTGTTAGCGACGTGAATCGCCGCGTCCGCCGCCGGTGAAGTCATCTCTGCGACGTTTTGTTTCCCTAGCTTTGCTAGCTTGTATTGTCTTTCCGTTTACTTCATAGTTGTTTAAGGTCTTTATTGCCTGTTCCGCCGCTTCTTCAGTTGCGAATTCTGCAAAAGCGAAACCTTTAGGTCTGCCGGTGTATTTATCTACTATGAGCGTTACTTCTCCTACACTTATCCCTTTTTCCTCAAGTAAGTCCTTAAGATTGTCCTCGGTCACACTCTCATCCAAGTTCCCAATGTAAATTTTCTTCGCTTCTTCCATGCCCCCTTCCTTTTTTACTAATTCCTCTACAAAGAATAGCCATTTACTCTGCTTCCTTTCGGAAGCTACATTTTATTGTTTGCTCGCCAGAGCTGCTATCATCATTGTCAACATAGCAATAAACCTGCCCGAAACCTTCAGGTGGTGCCTTTGCTTGACGATCGCTCGTTTCGGCCTGCTGTTTTTCAAAGTCGGATTTTATTCTCCTTGTCAGACTTTCATTTTCTAATTGCAACTGCTGTAGTTGTCTCCTGCGTATTTCTTCTTCATCATTATCATAAAATAAGCGAAGATATTCATAGTTGCTATTGAGAATAGCATTATCATTTGAAAAACAGTCGCCGGCCTTAAGAACAGTCAAAGAACTTATAAGTAAAACCAACCCACATTTCCAAAAGAGTTGTTTTAATATTTTACGCGATTCTGCCATAGCCACGCTCCCGTGGCTGCAAAGTCATATTACTCTCTTATATGTCTTTTTTCAACAAAAATAATAGTATTTTTTAATCTTTTTTTAAGCCTATGCTAGGCCCGGTTTGCCCCTGCCGGTAGGTAAAACATCCGGCCAAAACGCCATTATTTATTCGATAAATCCTATATGGTAGGATTTTAGCCTAGAGTTAAGGCTCCGGCGGTCCCCGATTAGCTTATCCAGTTCGGCCTTGAAGATTTTACTATGGTTTTTTATCCGGGTATGAAGAAGCTCATGAACAATGACGTAATCAATCAGGTCTTGGGGAAGTCTTAGGAGCTTGATATTTAAATTTATTTTATTGTCTTTGGAGCAGCTGCCCCAGCGGGTTTTCTGGTTGCGGATAGAGACGCCCGGATAGTTAAAGCGGTGCTTTTTTGCCAATTCGTGAGTTCGCTGAATAAGTTTTATCTTTTGCTGGTTAGGGCTTAAAGATGAGATATCCTGTAAAGTACTTTTATGTTTCTCCTTTAAAAAATTGAGCCTGTCTAAACTCTTATTTATCCAATCTTTCTTTTGCCGAAGGAAATCTTTAGCTTGTTTAAACGATAATCCTCTAGGCATTATAACTTTAACCGGATTTGATGGTTTTATAGATATGGTAAGATTCTTTCTGGGGAATTTAGACTTTTTAAATAATACCGGCCCGATACCTTCAATTTCAATTATCACAGTCAGAGCTCTTTATACTCGGCATCAATAATATTTTTTCCGGAGTGGGCCTGTTTTGACTTTTTCTGTCTGGCGGCTCTTGAGGAAAGAACAAAGAAGAGAAAAGCCCGGAGGAGAACTTTCAGTATAAAGTAAAATAAGAATATTCGAAATATAAATAATAAAAACTTCATAATTTATTATATCCTGAAAAACGATCGACTCAAGCCGTTTTAATGAATGAATCCTTAAGCCGGGGAATTTCCTCGGCTATCTCTTTGAGGCGTATCTCAATTTCCTTCAAGCGCTTACGATAAGCCTGGTCTGTCTGTTTGCTGTGGAACCCCTTTTTATTATTTAAGCTGCGGCTTTTAGCATAATTTTCAAGCTCAAGTTTCTCCTTTTCCTTTCTCAGTGTCTTTATCATTTTGGCGGTTTTAAAGTTATGCTTCTTGGGATTGATAACTTCCTTTTCGACTGTTGGTTTATTTTTTTTCTTTGACTTAATTTTTTTAGGTTTTAATTTATCTTTTGATACGGCTGTTTCTTTGTCTAGTTCTCCGCTTTTGACTCTTCTCCAGTAATAATCAAAGTTACCGGGAAATTTCCTTATCTCCCCGTCCTTAACATCGAAGACAGTATTAGCTACAGAACGGACAAAGTGTATATCATGGCTTATAAATACCAGAGTTCCTTGGTAAGCCGTAAGGGCCTTGATTAAGGCCTCTACAGCATCAATATCCAAGTGGATTGTAGGTTCATCAAGTAGAAGAAAGTTTGGGGGGTTAATCAGTAGTTTTGCTAAAATAAGACGGCTCTTCTCCCCTCCCGATAAGACGCTTACTTTTTTTTCAACATCATCTCCGGTGAATAGGAATAAACTCAATATTGTTCTTACTCTTTCTCCGGATAGATTACCTCTGGCAGCGTAATATACTTCATCATATACTGTGTTTGTGGAGCTTAAGACTTCCATGCGCTGCTGTGAGAAGTAGCCTATAGTTACATTGTGGCCCAAACAGCGTTGTCCGCTATCAGCGTCGATTACTCCGGCCAATATTTTAAGCAGGGTAGATTTTCCGGCTCCATTCTCGCCTACTAATACTGCCTTTTCTTCCCGGCTTATTTCAAAATCAAAATCCTGGTATACTTTTATATCCCCGTATGACTTCGATATCTTTTTTAATTCGATAACCTGATATCCGCTTTTCTCAGTGCTGGGAAAGGTGAAATTTCTTATACTATCCCGGCGGCGCAAAGGCACGTTTATCGCTTCCATTTTTTCGATAATTCTTCTTTTGGCCCGGACCTGAGCAGCTTTAGTCGGTTGGCCGTGAAACTGGTAGATAAAATCCTGTAGTTGCTTGCGTTTTTTTTCCTGTTCGATTGATTGCTTTAAGAGGTGGCTTAACTTTTCTTGTTGTATCTTTTGGTAATTTTGGTAGTTACCTTTAACTTTAACTATGGTTTCATTCTCTAACACCAGTATGTGGTTAGTTACTTGATCTAGAAAGTCTTTATCGTGTGAAATCATAATAAAGGTTCCTGAGAAGCCCAGCAGGTAATCCTTAAACCATATGGCCGCAGCTAGGTCAAGATGGTTCATTGGCTCATCAAGAAGAAGTATATCGTAATGGCAGGTCAGGAGCCGGGCAAGTAAGACTCGCATTTGCCATCCGCCGCTGAGTTCATTTACCGGTTGTTGAAGTGTTTTTTCATTGAAACCTAAGCCGGTAAGGATTTTCTCAGCTTTATGCTCTAAACTAAAGTAACCCCTGAATTCTAAATCATGTAAGATATTTCCGTAGTGTTTTGATCCGGCTTCACCCTGTTCCTCCATCTCTTGCTTTTCTTTAACCAGACGCTTTATGGTTTCATCACCTTTCATTGTCTCAGATAAAACAGAGGCCTTAGATTTAAAAGATGCTTCCTGCGGCAAATATCCGATATGGACATTTTTATTTATCTGCACTACCCCCGATGTTGATTCTTCTAAACCGAGAATGATCGAAAAAAGAGTACTTTTGCCGGTTCCGTTAGGCCCGACCAAACCACACTTGACTCCTCGGTTAATAGTAAGGTTTATGCCTTCAAAAAGGGTCCTTACCCCGTAGCTTTTCGAAAGGTTATTTAGAGTAAGCATATATTAGATGTTAAGCGTAATATAAAATATTTCAAGTTTTTTCAATCTCATGTTTTTGGATGCTTTTAAGTAGTTGTTCGATTTCCTCGGCTACGGTGCCGGGAAGTATCTTAAGCACTTCAATTTCACTTTTAAATGCCCTTAAAAGGCCTAAAAAGCGGTTGATAGTTATCTTTCTATTCTTAGTTCTTTCTTCCTCGGGATTAATATCTTTTCGGCGTTTCATTATTAGTGCGGTTAAGTCCTTTTTTACTTCCTTTGACCCTTTACTTTCATCTATAAGATCTTTTTTTACCTTTTGATAACCGTCTTCATCTAAGGATTTTTTTGCCTTGCGGAGGATATCAGTGGCCTCAAGGGTTAAAGCAGGCCTATTCTCAGAAGACTTATCTTCTCCTCCGTAGGTTAGGTGCAGTGATTCCTCTTCTGACTCAAGAAAAGCATAAGAACGAATAAGCTTCATTGCAGTGTGCTTTCGTATGTGGACTTCTTTTTCGGTGTATTGATCAAATTTATCGTAACCCCAATTACGGTAAAGCTTATCGGTAAATACTGTATGTAAAGCCTGGGCTAAATTACGCCAGGAGTTTTTGAAATCTAAAGTAGCTTTCCTAACTTGGTCTCTTACAGCTGAAGCGTCCATGTCAGCTAAGCCGGTATTCTGGTTGTTCGAATGAAGTGCTAATGGTCCATTTAGTTGCATATAACTCCTTTTGTTAGTTAGATTGTGAGTATAATTCGGTTAGCTGTACTTCAGGGGGGCGGTTGAGGATATCCGCAACCGGCTTCCTTAAATGTGCAGTTATTGGCTTAAACACCCGATCACTTTTTCAAATGTATATTTAATAAATCGGCTTTCGTCATTTTCTTTAAGTGTAAAAAGCTCTACCCCGGTCTCAAATACTTCTGTATTCTCGGTTGGCTTTAGGGGGTTAACCCACTTTACCTGTCCTTCTAAATGCAAAGGCCGCGTTTGAGGAAGAAGAACGATTTCCAACTTAATAATATCGCCGGGTGTTAAATTCTTATCGTAGATAAAACAAATCCCTTTAATGCTCAAATTTTTAGCTATGGTAGAAGTCTTATCAGAAGGAGTTTGGTCTTGTCCTTTCTTTTGAATTTGAAGATTAATTTTACCTTCGGAGTTAAATCTTATATATTCCCTTTTGTCTACGATTTTTTTTGTGTACATATTACCTCTTTCCTTGCTTTACTGATAGTCGCTTTAATGAATCTGTCTATATTTTAACGCCGGTATTTCTTTATCATTATTTCCTGTTCTTCAACGTAGTCCTTCCGAGCTCTTTCGCCACAGGCATTTGTATCGGCGCAATCTTCATTTAAAAAGAAAGTCTTACTATTCCTCTCGCTACATTTATTAAAATAGCAACCTTTTTCATCAGGATATGGTTTAATCATCGGAGGAAGTCTAATGAAGCAGGGTGCGTCGTCCCCCTGCATAAAGTCTGTCCTTACCTGATCCGCTCCTGAGAGGCTTTCATTCGCCTCTTCTATGGCTTGGGATATCTTGTCAGTTAGCTTCTGGCTTTCTGCATCGGTTACCCATTCACCGCCCATCTTTATACAACAGGCACGAAGACAGTTGTAGTAGTTGGCAGTTGCATCTAATGTTTCCCCTTCCTTGCGTTTTCCTTTTTTCCTGGCTCCGAACTCTTCTCTAATTTCAGCAATAGCATCGCTACCGTATTTTTCTTTAAAATTCCTTAACTTCTCATTATTGTAAACTAAAATTTCTTCTGAGCTGTGTTTAAGCCGAGATAGCTTGGCCAACTCATCGGCGTATATCTCATCTAGCTCATCGGATATATACATTAGTTGCTGGAGGGCTGCTTCCTCTTCCTGATTAAGGAAATCAGCCATTGGTTTGGTTTGAGCGGAGTTATTCCACTCTTGTATATTTTTTTCTAACTGTTTACCTACCGAAGAAGCCACAATCTCTTTGCCCTCTCTTTGCAAATCTCTTACCAAAGGAAGATTATTGTAGTCTTCATCTTCACCCTTTTCTAAATCGGCTTGTTTCTTTCTCAGTCTTGCCATCTCCTCTTTTTCTTTTTCGATAGTATTAAGAATTTTCAAGATCTTTTGCTTATGAGAAGGTAATAATTCTGATTCAGCACTGGCCAGAGCAATCGCGAGAAGGGACAAAATAAGAAAGATAATAATCCCACTATACATAATTATTTTTCTCATTCCTAGTTACTCCGAATTTTTAGTTTCAGTTTGAGATTGAACCTAAACAAATGAGTTCTATGCAAAGTAAAAGTAGCCAAAAAAGGTTAAAATTGCGCCAATAGCAAGAACCAAGAGTAAATTAACCACTAATAGGGCTGGCTTTTTTTGGTATATCTCGACAAATTTGGCCAATTTATTCGGGAAGACAATTATGCAGACACCTTTGATGATTCCAGACCAACCAAAAATTGTAATAAATACAGCCCAGTTAGCTGTCCATATATTGTGAGTTAGTACGATGAGAAGTCCAAGGAAAAGCGCAAATATTCCGCCGATGTAAACTACTGCAGAGTTTTTAAAGAAATCCTCCATAACCTTATGATAGATTTTCTGGTTAAGAAGAACTCCTATTGCTACGATTATGCAATAAGGTCCAAGAAGTTGAGCTAGAAATACTGATGCCATGCTTACCTCCTTTTTTTAAAAAAATGATTATCTGCTAGCACTCCCGATTATTTTGACCGTTTTTTCTTAGCCTTAACAATAACTAGACGGGACCCTCCTCTTGTACTTCCAAAATAGGCCAAAACCTTCTCAGCTTCATTAAAGGGAAGACTGATAAAAGAAAACTTATCAAAAAGCTGAATATCCTGTATTTTTCGTCCGTCAATGTTACACTTATTTTTGATAATATCGATGAGCTTAATAATTGTCAACCCGTCTCCTTTTCCTCCTCGTACGAACAGTCGGGTCTTACCTTTTAAGTCGATGCCTTTGCTTCCGATGTTTCCGATCTCGCTGTATTTTTTCTCATCGAGCTCCTTACCAAAAGAATTCTGCAAAATAGCAGCTAGTATATCTTCAGGATTATTTTCCCTAAGCAGCTCTTGAGACATCCGGCGGTATTCATCGGTAAGTTCAGCCTTTACAATATCGGTGAGACGAGTCTTAATTCTGATTTTTTTTGCCCGGATTACATCCTTAACCCGTGGTAATTTTGCTTTACGGATATCGGTCTGAGCCTTTCTTTTGATAAATTGTAATTTTCGATACTCTGCCGGTGTAATAAAAGTTATGGCATTTCCTTTTTTGCCGGCTCTTCCGGTACGTCCGATCCTGTGGACATATGATTCGGGGTCCTGAGGAAGAGAATAGTTAATAACATGGGTGAGATTCTGTACGTCAATACCGCGTGAAGCGACATCAGTAGCTACCAAGACATTAATTGTCTGCTTTTTGAATTTACTGAGTATTTTTCCTCTTAATGCCTGTGACATGTCCCCGTGTAAGGCGTCGGCGTCATAACCACGTTCAATTAAACGGTTGGCAACATTATCAACATCTACTTTGGTCCGGCAAAAAATAAGTCCATAGAACTCCTCTTCTATGTCTATGATTCTGCAGAGGGCTTCAAATTTATCACTTACTGAAACTTCAAAATAAATCTGATCGGTTTGGCTAACAGTCAGTTGTCCCTCAGACACTTTAAACAACTTGTATTCGCCCATATATTTTTTAGCAATTTGCATTATTTCATTGGGCATTGTGGCTGAGAATAGCATAGTTCGTTTATCTGGACCGGTCTCAGCCATGATTTTCTTAACGTCTTCAAGAAAACCCATGTTTAACATCTCATCGGCTTCATCCAAAACAAGGTAGGATATGTTTTTCAGTTTTAAAGTACGGCGTCGGATATGATCAAGTATTCTCCCCGGGGTGCCGACTACAATATCAACTCCTTTTTTTAAGCTGCGTAACTGTAGAGATATTGACTGTCCGCCATATATCGGAACAATACTTAATCTTTTTTTCCCCTTGAGTGAGTAGATCTCCTCAGCTACCTGAATCGCTAACTCTCGAGTCGGAGTAAGCACCAAAACCTGCACTACCCCGGTATGTCCTTTCATCTTCTCAAGTATCGGAAGGCCAAAAGCAGCAGTTTTTCCGGTTCCAGTCTGAGCTTGGCCAACGATGTCATAGCTTTGAGTGAGTATAGTCGGAATCACTCTTTCCTGAATCGACGTAGGCACTTCAAAACCTCTTTTCTTTAATATTTCCAAAGTTGCCTCAGATAACCCAAGGCCTTTAAAGGTTTTCATTCTGTTAGTCTCCATTTTTTTGGTTAATTTAGCAAAAAAATTACCAGGGAACGATTCCCCGTCTTTGCTAATTATACACCAATATGTTGTTAATGGGTAATTGTTTTATCAGAAAAGAGCATCCTTTGCGGACGTCCTATCCAGGCCTACACTCATAATAACGGCTGTATCGGCCCCAAGAATGTCTTTATTAGCCGGGCTTTAATTTCTTTTTCGGTTAATTGGACATCGGGAAATGGCCCGGCATACCGGTAATTGCTATAAAAACCTTTATTAAAAAACGACATAGCAGTTCTCCCCGGTTTTAATTCAAAGCTTCCCGAGTAAGTAAATGGCCATATATCAACAATCGGAACTAACTCCATAATACTAGATAATAATCCGCTAAAGTGTGATATTACCGGCGGTTGCTTGCGTTTGGCAATCGTCCAGCTGTTTTGAGTGGCCATGTCACGTCGTATATCTCCTTCAATGGCTATAGCTACTGTTTTATCGTCAATAATCACGCCAACTTCAGTATTTAAATTAGCTGAACGGGGATCAAGGTTGAATGAGCCGATCCAGACCTTTTCACTATCAACAACATAAACCTTAGAATGAAGGCAGGTAATATAATCCCGGGATCGTTTTTCCTTATTGATTGGTGTAATCAGTAGATCAACATCTTTCGGTCGAAGTTTTAGCTCAAACATTTGCCAGCGAAAGGTCTTGAGATATTTCTTTTTATTCTTATAAGAAAAAGCATAAGCGTGTATATGATCAGCCGAGGATAAACTATTACTGGATATTAAAACTTTTAGATCTGGTTTATCTCTGGCTAATTTTTTAAAATACCTAGTATTCCTCTCTCCGATAACAACGTAAGGTGTTTGTATAACCAGGGACCTTTGGGCTTGTTGGAAAAAATTACCAAGTTCATAAGTCGTTTTTGTGACTTTATCCTTTCCAACTTGCCCAATCTTGCCAGGCTTATCAGCGATAAATCTGATTTTTTTAACCATGTAGCTAATATCATAGATTCTTTTTGCGATACAACTTGTATCTGCCTCGCAAGCTTCTAGTTCTGTGAACAAGTCCGAAAGCACACAAGCCTCTCTTGAGGAATATTTTTTATATTTGTTAGTCCGGATTAAACGCTGGACATCTTTCATATCTCCACTTGGTACAGATAAAGGATGTATCCAATACTCGATAAATGAATCGGTCATTTCTTTAACTAGCTTACCGGTAACTGCTACATCGTAGTCTTTAAAATTTCTGGTTATTCCTCTGTCGTAATAGTCGTTTTGATAATTCCGGCCGCCGGTAATAGCTATTCGATCGTCAACTATAAATATCTTATTATGCATTCTCTGGTTAAAGCCTCTAAAATTAAGGAAGGCTTTTTTAAGCATCGCTAGTTTTGAAGGGACAATGTTTTTTGAAATCGGATTGTATAATTTAATTTCAAGATTAGGATGAGCAGCAGTTAAGGAGGTAATTAACTCAAAATCTTTGGATGATATTAAATAATCAAGGATGAGCTTGATTTTGACTCCCCTTTTTGCGGCCTGAATTAATTCATAGGCTACAAAACGGCTAGTCTCGTCACTACCCCAGATGAATGTTTGGATAAGGATTGATTTTTGTGCTTTACGGATAAGATGTATTCTGGCCAGCAAAGCATCGTCACCGTTGTTAAGTATGGTAACGTAGTGTGAGTTATCTCTTTTGCTGCTGGCTAGGAGTTGCTCGAGTGGTGAATCACCATAACTGAGGTCGTCATTAACGTGTAGATCTTCATATTCGCGGGAAGATGTATTACTGTAGCATAATTGATAAACACAAAAAGTGCTTATAACAAGCAGGCCCAAGGCCAAAACCCAAATCAATTTCCTTTTCATATTAGCTTAGCAAATCGTTGAGCAGGAAACGATAGTAATCATTTCACTTTCATTCCATCTGGTTGAGATTAGATCTCAACCGGTATTATACTCTATACACCCGATCGTTTTCATGTACCGGGGCAGGGACTTTGATGCCGATTTCATCGCCTCTTCCGGCCATTGGAACATCGTTATGGTTAATTTGCATTGATTTAACTGTCTGGGTAAAATTATCGTGTGCGCCCTTTATGTGGATTCTTTCCCCGACCCTAAGGGTGGATCTAAGCTTAATGATTCCTACGGATATTTTTCCAAAATAATGGGTTATGATACCGATTTCCTCTTCCTTAAACAACTTCTTTAAAGCTGCAGCTGATTTCTTTTTGATCTTTGTGGGCTGGCGCTTATTGGAAGGTTTTTTCTTAACCTTGAGGCTTACTTTCTTTTTTACTACCTTTTTCTTGACCTTCTTTATCTTCTTTCTCTTTTTTACTACTTTTTTTCTCTTTTTTAATATTTTTTTCTTCTTCTTTAAAACCTTCTTTTTGACCTTAACTTTTGGTTTCTTTTTAAGTTTTTTCTTAGTTCTCGTGGTCTTTCTTTTAATCTTTTTTGTGGTTTTGCGACGGGATTTCTCCTCTTCCCTGGGGACAAACAGGCTTTTAAATTTGCTAAATAACTCCATATCCGATACCGTAATCAGTTTTTATTACTTACGCAATACCCTTTAATTAGGCTACTATTACTCTTACTATTTAGCTTTCTTCCTACCTTTCTTCTTATCTTTCTTTTTACCCTTCTTTTCTGCTTTAATATTTTCCGAATCGACTTCTGTGAGAGTGTCTATGCCTTTTTTTATGCTGTTTAAAAAGGCATTGTACTTTTCTTTCCAGCTTTGGATTTCTCCCCGATTCACAGCTTTTACCTCGATAAGTTTCGCTACCCTATCATATATTTTTATTTGGCTATCAAAAATAAGTTGAGTTTTATCTTCAAGGTTAGTGAGCTTTTGTGTTTGTTCCAGCAGCGATAGGTATACCCCGAAAGATCCTATGGCGATTAAAGTGAACACAATTGCGCCAATTATAAATTCTGTGCTCGGTTTCTTCATGCTACCTCCCTTTTTATTCCCCACTTTAATATTTTTCAAAATCGAAAACCTCCTGTTTATTTTCTGCCTTGGCTATTAATAACTTGCATCCGGGTCATCTCAAGCCGGCTAATAAAAACCGCAGCCAATCTTTTAAGCAGTTCGTAGCCTAGGTCAGGCTTACTCTCACATTTTTCTCTTAAGCACTTTCCGTCAAAGGAGATTGCCCGGGTTTCTGTAACTGCTCTGGCATTGAAACGGTAATTATGCGGAGGTATAAGCCAGGACCAACCAAGGATATCACCGTCTTTAATTGTTTGGATGGTAATTCCTCTCTCTTTACTTAAGGGGATATCGATTGCTATCTTACCATGCCGGATAAGACAAAATTTATTCGCATCCTCGCCTTCCTTAAGAATCGTCTCGCCCTCTCTGAATACTACATTAGACGCGCAGCCAGCGATAAAATCAAGATACTCTGGCTTTAAGTCTTTAAAAAATGAGTGTTCTTTTAGAATTTCTTTTATATCTTTCATGTCCACCTCCTGGTTTAAAGCTAGACTTCACCTGGAATGTTTTCTCCTAGCCTATCTTCCTTGCTCCCGGTAAAGCCACTTGGGTTACCTTGGGAAGTTCTCCGTAAAGCTTTGCATAGATTTGGCTATACTTATCTTTACCACCGATGAGCGCAAAGGTAAGAGGCATTACTTTTTTTGCCTTACTAGCCATAACTCTTGAAATATTCTGAATATCCCATTGGGCGTGAGCATCTTCCCTTAGTCGTGAAATATGGTAGAGCTCTCTAGCATTTACTCGTATTAATACCCTCCTTTTATGGGCATTGGTCAGTACATAAGGAGCTGCTAAAGGGATTTCTTTATTTATTTGATTATATACCCGATTAGTCTTATCAACAACCCTGTTAAACTCATCCTCCATGCCAATTTCTTTAATTGATTCAGGAATGGTAATTCCCAGGCTGGGGTCATAGGCTTGAGAAGTGATTGTTGACATCCGGTGCCTTTTAAGCTGGCCAAAGCAGGCAGATGAAAGAATAATATTAAAGGTCAAATTCACATATTCAAATTCTCTTAGCATCGAATCATAAAGCTGCATATTTCGCCAAGATGTTTTAAAAATCTCCAACTTTTCCCTTTCACCAAGGCTTTTTACTTTATTCTTGCACTTCTCAAAGGAAAGGCCTGATGAGGCGTGGAGCAGGGAAGCAGCGATAATATTATCAGCATCTTGAGTGTGCTCAACCAACTCTACGTCCTCTTTTTCTTTATGGTTGCAAGCATCATCTAAAATTCTATCACTAAGTTTTTTCAATTCAGGATAGGTCTTGCTATCGCGGTCATTGACCTCATGAAAAATTACAATCGAAGGAGCAATACTGGAAATTTGCTCATATATTGCCCGTCCTAACTTCTTAACTTCGGATAATGGGTGTGATGCAAATCTTCGTAGCAACAGTTCAGCATTGCGGGCGTTAATAGTTTGGCCGACCTGGGTTTCAGTAGCTAGGGCTACAATATATCGGGCATCCTCTTTGGCCCAGCCTTCTAAGAGGTTGTGTTTCTTAGGATCTTTTGCCAGTTCAGGATTTTTATTAAAGACATGCTTTTTCAGCTTCTCAAGGAGAGTAAAATACATTTCATTCTGCTCCTGAATCATATCTAGAAAAGTTTTCTCAAGCGAGGAGCCTTTTATCTCATCAGGGATGACGTGATCCTTATCAAGGGTGATATAACGTTGGGATTTTTCAGTATAAGCGCAAAGCCTGAATTTTTCTACTTCCTCCATCACATACCTTGAGACCCCGAGTATATCTAGATTAAATACAGCATGTTCAGCAACTGAATGGTGCCCCATTTTAAAGATAATAGCAGAGTTAGATTTACGGGATTTATCTACTTCTTCCCGGGAAGTCTTTCTGATCTCATTTATTGGCCGAGGGTCCCGGCTTATTCGGGCATAAGCAGCTGAAAGAACTTCAGGGGTTATATCGGTGCGTTTTCCGCCCGCTTCTTCTAATTGCCGTAATACTTCGGTGTCGACATTAAAACCAGCTAGGTAAATTTTCATATTGCTCCTTTGGATTTACTATACTAATTTACAGTTTATTGCCCCCTTTTTCAAGAAAAATATTAACAAAAAATAAGGGCTATATTAAGAATGAAATTGACACCTGAGTATTTCCCTTTAGAATATATATAAGGAGGTAAACTATGGATATCATTGCCATAAAGACCACTGAAGAATTTTTAAAGAAAAATAAAAGCAATACAGCTGTTATCTACCTTAACGATGGTAAATCTTACGAAACTAACTCAATTTATAAGATTATTGAACCGAATGTAGTTAATTTTGAACCTTTAATAATAATAGATGTGAACTTAGGCGAAGAAGACCTGGCCATTATCCCTACTTGCAATATCCATCATATAATTATAAAAGGCCCGGAAAAAGAGAAGAAAGTGGGATTTTTCACTAAAAAGACTCGCTAGGGCAAACCAATCTTAATTCCTTTCTCCTCCGAGCCCGATTATTTAGGATAGTAATTCTCAGCTACCTTTACCTACCGCTTCATATGCATTGTGCTCTTATAGCACTTAAGCCCGCCCTTATAAAGAGCGCATTTTGATCCTAGCATTACTACCGCAGCAATAACGATCAACAGCACGATTTGCAAAAACATCTTCCAGCTCATAGCCACCTCCTACTTTTTCTTCAAGGCCTTTAATTTACCTTTGTGAGCCTGCTTCTTTTCCCGTAGCAACCGGGATATATTTTTCTGCCTTCTAGTTATTCTTTCTCGAGGCATTAGCTAAATTTATTTTTAGTCCCAGTTGTTAATGTCGTCGTCGCTTTCAACCTCATCCGGACCGTAGGATGAGATATCAAATTTGTCTTTATTGTGAATACCGGGGTAAACATAGTGATAAGAATTTTCCCAAGGGTCTTCAATCATCTTAGGCAGATAAGGACCGTTCCAGGCGGTTGGTGTTGGTCCTGATGTTGGTTTCTCAAGTAATGCCAGTAAGCCCTGGCTAGTGCTAGGGTAAAACCCATTATCAAGTTCGTATAAAGCTAAAGATGTTTCTAGCATTGCTATATTGCCCTGGGCTACGATAAGATAGGTCTCCTTTGTTTCTTTTTTGCTATAATTATTCAGTGTTTCAACTAAATTTTTAGCAGTAATTTCTCCGGTTTCATCTCTTGATTCTTCTAACAGTTCAGGATTGGCCCTGATCAGCTTCATGACTTCTTGTTTTCCGGCTTCTTTTTCTTCTTGGGAGACCGGCGTGTAATTAGGAAGATCACCAAAGTCTCTCTCAAACTCTTTCAGGGATATCTCGATAACATCATCTACCAAGGCTTCGAACTCTTCCTCAGAAAGTTCGGCAATCCCTTTTCGAGATTCTTTAGTAAAAGATCTAAATTTTTTACCTACCCGTGAGAGATCACTTTCGGCTAAAACAGTTATTGAAAGGTAAAAACAACTTATAACCAAGAAAACTATTGCTTTTTTCATCTCAGCCTTCCTCCTTTTATCTAAGTAGTCACTAGTCACTTAACAGGTAAGCAATTATACCACAATTTTAGATATTTGGTTCAAAATAAGGTCCGGCTAAATCCTCTTCGGGGGTATGTTCTTGGACCCAGCCTCCAAGCCTCAATTCCTCGACAAAATTCTTAATTTCAAGGTATTCCTGGTAATTTATTGACCGGTTTATCTGAGGATGAAGATAAGCTCTATAGTAAGGTTGGTATTGAAACATCACGCTTACTAAAACCCTAGGAGTATTTCCTTTTATCCAGGATAGCAGTTTTTTTGATTGATTGACGTGATTAGGAAGCACAAGGTGTCTGATAACTACCCCTTTTTTTAGCAAATTTTTGCTGGTTAGGGGTTCAACCTGCCTATCCATTTCCAGGAGGCTTCTAGAGGCAAATTCAGGGTATCCTGAGGCCTTAGAATATAGTTTTGCCAGTGAAATCTCCATATATTTAAGGTCGGTTAAGTAGATGTCTACTATTCCTTCAAGATACTTAACGGTCTCTTCTTTCTCATACCCCGAAGTATTATAGACAATCGGAATACTAAGGCCGCCTTTAAATGCTAAAGCCAAGGTATTTAAAATTTGTGGCAGGAAATGCGTAGGAGTTACTAGATTTATATTGTGAGCTCCCTGCTCCTGAAGGTCGAGCATAATTTTAGCTAAATCAATTACCGAAACTTTCTTGCCCACTACAGTGTGGGAGAATTTATAATTCTGGCAATAGATGCACTTGAGGTTACAGCCAGAGAAGAATATAGTACCGCTCCCTTTTTGTCCGCTTATTCCCGGTTCTTCTCCGTGGTGTAAGAAAGCGCTGTAAACCACCATGTCTTGATCAGTTCCGCAGTAACCTGTTTCACCCCTTAGACGGTTTACCTTGCAGTCTCGAGGGCAGATATCACAACTTTCTAAGCGTTTTTCTAAGCAGTTGGCAGAGGTTTTAGCTAATGCAGCTTTTTTTTCTAAATCTGTAACCATAAAAAATTAATTATTTTAGTTGCCAGCAGCTATTATATCATACTATAATAGATATGTAGAGAGTTACAAATGGAGGGATGAAAAATGCCTGAGAAGAGACGAATCTTGTTGGTTGACGATGAAGAAGATTATTGTTATTTCATGGCGCGCAATCTTGAAGCTAGTGGTGAATTCTCGGTAATAGTTGCTCACGATGGCCAGGAGGGAATTGACCTAGCCAGGAAAGAACGCCCGGATTTGATTCTTCTCGACATTGTTTTGCCAGGGGTTTCAGGTACAGATGTGGCCAGTATTCTCTTAAACGACCCTGATACCAGAAGAATCCCGATAATATTTCTTACGGCAGTAGTTACCCGAAAAGAGCTGGGAGCCAAGGTAGTTAGCGAGATAGGCGGTAACAATTTTATTGCTAAAACTGTCCAGAGCCAAGAAGTGATAACAGCTATAAAAAATCTGCTACATATATAAGGCGTATTCTTTAAAGCTTACCAAGTTATCTAATTACTTATTTACCTGTATCTGTTGACGGTATATTCTTCTGATCTGGGAGAAGATCTCTTTGTATTGTGAGGTCCGGTAATCGGGGAAGGTTGTCGGTACTTCAGAGAAGTGATCGTTCACATAAGAAAGAGTCAGCTCAGCATAAATTCCTTTACCAAGATAGATCCGATGAGCAAAGTCTTTAGTAGTAGTTAAAATCAGCTTAGCTTCGTTAATATAGCCGGGGTCAATATTTATTTGTCGGTGCAAGCCAAGGGCAAACTTTTTCTCCAGTTTTATACAATCAAGTTTAATCTTTACAAATTGCTCAGGCTTGCGCAGTTTCTTAAAAGATATAAAACGCCTGCTAAGAGGCTTACCCATTTCCGGATAGTAGTATTCAGTAAAATCAAAGTCAATCCTCTCACTCTCAAAGTCTATCGAACCGAATTTTCTTTCCAAAACTTTTTTTGCTTCCTGATAGACTTTTTCAGTCGTGTAGATAAAACCGCAGATAAATTTTACCGGCAAGGGCAAGTGGATCTCGAGCATGTTAAAGAAGACTTAATTACGATTTTAGAAAAGGATTTACAAAGGTACGAAGTATTTTTCGGTCACGGTCACTTAAATCGCTAAAATACATTGCTGCCCGATAAGGGTGCTTTGTGCTCTCTGCAGAGATTTCACAACGGACAATAACTCCGACACAGTTAATTTTCTCTATGGTCTTACCCCGATTCCTCTTAAGCGGAATCAGAAGAACAACATTTAGCTTGCTCATTAACTCTAGCGGTTTGTCTACTGGAAAATAGGCTCCGCTGGCGCTAATATTATTGGTTTCAGTAAGGACGTCAAAATCACTGACCGATAACTTTATTGGCAGGATTTTCTCTACGCGGGGGCATTGTCGTTTTTCTTTCATTAACTTTGCGCAGATTCTTTTTTTGCCAGGTGGGTTTTGAAGCAAGACTTGTTGCAGTAATAACCGTTGTTCCGGTAATACCAATCTACCCTTCTTAAGGATTTATTGCAACTAAGACAATTTTTTCTTTTTTCTTCTGCTTTTGCCATTTTAGACGTTGAATATTCGGTTTAGAAATTGGAATAAACGCTTTTTGGAACTCTCGGTAGTTTCTACGAATTCTAGTCCGGTAGAATACCTTTCTGATAGCCTTTCCTTGTTGCACCAAGCTACTTTTGCCTTCAGGCCCAGTATGCTGTCAATAAGGTTTACGTTTACCTTCACGGTATCGTTTTTAGGCAGAAAATAATTGCTTACAATCTTTACTCCGCCAAGACTTAAATCTTTACTTACAGTGTAAAAATAATTTCGGGCCGGAAGTGGCTTGTATTCAATCGGAAACGAAACATCTACTCTAGGAAATTTTCTCTTATCACTCATATTTTTTAAAACGTTTACATTCGGACGGTACATTAGAATATAACATATATATATGTCTTTGTCAACGTGAGGCGAAAAGTTTAAGGGTTCTTTTGATATTTTGGGGAGAAATTCCTTCAACTACCTCTACTCTTCCGATTTTTCGTAAGATTACCATTCGGATTTTTCCTGAAACAAACTTCTTGTCATAAGTCAATGACTTATAAAGAGTTAGAACTCTAAACTTTACCTTGATTGGAAGGAAAAACAGCTTGAGGATTTCCTCTATCTGGTTAACTTCTTCCTCAGAGCATTTTTTGAGAACTTTTGAAAGGTGAGCTGCGTAAAGCATTCCCAAAGAAACTGCTTCTCCGTGAGATAACCGCTTATATTGCAGAGAACTTTCTAAAGCATGAGCAAGAGTGTGTCCAAAGTTAAGAATTGTCCGCAATCCCCTTTTTTCTCGCTCATCTGCAGCTACTATCTTTGCTTTTATGCCTGTGCAGACTGAAATCAACTTTAAGATGCAGATTGAGTCGAGTTTTAAGATTTTCTTATGATTTTTTTTGAGAAAATCAAAGAATTCTTTATCTTTTATTACCCCATACTTTATCGCTTCAGCTAAACCTTGTCTCATCTCTCTCACTGAGAGGGTTTTTAAGAACCCGGGATCAATAAATACAGCCTTAGGCTGGTAAAAGGCGCCGAGGATATTTTTTGCCTCTTTTAGGTCAATCGCAGTTTTACCGCCGATACTAGAGTCGATTTGTCCCAGGAGTGTGGTCGGAATCTGGATGTAGGGTATGCCGCGCTTGTAGATCGAGGCTACAAAACCCCCTAAATCACCGATAGTGCCTCCGCCAAGGCATATAATAAATATTTTTCGGTTTAAGGCGTCGGCCTTTACTACCTCGCTTATTACTTTGTTTAGCCACTTTTTGGATTTAGCCTTTTCGCCGTCGATAACCGTAGTTATCTTATAGTTTTTGCTACCAAAAGCCCTTCTGATCCCCTTTCCGTGGAGCGAGAGGATCTTCGGAGAGGTAATAACTAAGCCGAAATTGCCAAGTTTAAGGCTTTTTATGTATTTGGGAACCTCTTTCAGAAGTCTATAGCCAATGCGGATTTTGTAAGGATTCTTTTTTAATTTAACACTTATCGTTTTCACTTTTTTCCCTCTATATACTTATTCCCAAGAGATTAACTAATATTAGAGTCACTAAGGGGAAGATAAACCATTTAAAGAAACCACTCATAAGAAGCAGGGCTATAATAAAAAAGCCATAAGGCTCGAGCTTAAGGTAATTACGAGCAGTTTTTTTAGGTAGAAAAGGAAGTAATAGCTTAGAGCCGTCTAAAGGCGGTATTGGAGTAAGATTAAATATTGCCAAGATTAGATTTATCATTATTCCCAAGACGATCGCTTCAATAAATAGAGGAAATCTTACTCTAATTAATAGCGATAGGGCTACGGCGATTAAAATGTTCATTAATGGTCCGGCTAGCCCTACTAAAGCAGTATCTTTCTTTGGATTTTTGAAATGATAAGGATTTATTGGAACCGGCTTAGCGTATCCGATAGCAAAAGGCTGGCCGATAAGCCGGGTTGATAGAATCAAAAGAACAATCGGAAGGATAATCGTTCCAAAGAGGTCAATATGGACAAGGGGGTTTAAACTTAGCCGGCCCGATTGCTTAGGAGTGGGATCCCCTAACTTAGAGGCCATCAATCCGTGGGCATATTCATGGAAAGTTATCGATACAAGAAGAATGAGAATAAGAATTGGCATTATTATTTGCCTTGATCAAATCGAGGTTCTATCTTTTATTTAGTAGGTTTTTTCTTGTCTTCTACGGGCTTCTGTGTTTGTTCTTTGTCCTGAACTTGTCCTTCTCCCTCAACAGCGCCCTCTTCAGCCTCTTTCTTTTCTTTCTTCAATGCTTTTAGCTTTACGATTTTTATCTTTGGTAGACCCAATACCGGGTCATCTTCAGTCCACTTTCCTTTCTCTTTTAACCACTTTATTCTTTCAGTACGTTTCATTACTGAGCGGGAGCCGCCTAATTTTTCTGCCCCCTTCAATGATGGATGCAAACCCATTGTAACCTCCTTACAAACTATTTTTAAAGATGCAATCTTTGTACCTTTTCCTCAGGTCTTTAAAATTGCTTCTGGCTTCTCTCTCATTTTCAAAGCCGCCAACGTAGATTACTACGTAATCTCCTTTTTTCGTTACAACTACCGGATAGCCGTTATTTTCCAGCCTTTCAATCTCTTTGCTGGCTGAATTTTCTTTTTTAAAACTAGCTACTTGCACGTGATAGCGTTCTCGTTCTTCTCCAACTTCCTCTTTTGTTCGTTGATTATCTTCACTATCCTTATTTATGTTTGTATTTTTAGTTGTTACGGTATCCTGGTTTTGGGCCGGAATCGCTATCTTTTCCTTTGCTACCATTACTCCACGGGCAATATTTTTACCCTTTTCTACCCCCATGGAAAAGGACATGGTAAAGAGGAGAATTGCAATTACACCCAGTAAAATAAGGGTGTCTAGAGGCAGGATGACCTTTGGCCGAGAACTACCCTTTTCATTGTCTTTGCGGTGACTAAAAAGATAAAGCTGTTTCCCACGCATAGATACATTATAAAGGATTTTTGGAAAAAATCAAGCGCTCTGGGGTGAAATTCCTACTTTTTGGGGGATATTTTTAGGTGTTCCCGGATAGTTTTTCTCTTTAAAATCTTTAAGAAAACATCAACAATCTTAGGGTCAAATTGCCTACTTTTTTGCTTTTTAAGCTCTTGCTCGATTTCTTCCAAAGATCTTCCTTTTCGATATGGACGGCCGAAAAACATGGCATCAAAAGAGTCTAAAACTGAGAGAATACGTGAACCCAAGGGTATTTTATCCTTCTTAAGCTTTGAAGGGTAGCCCTGGCCATCATATCTCTCGTGGTGATGTAGGATTATTGGGATAGCGGGCTTTAATATCTCTAGGTTTTTAATCAACTCTACCCCTTTTCGAGGGTGCTTGGCCATTAATTTAAATTCTTCATCAGTAAGGGGTTTTTGCTTTTTGAGGAGCTTGGAAGGAACCTGCATTTTCCCGGCATCATGGAGAAGTGAGGCATTTATCAGAGCTTTAGTTTCAATTTCGGACAAACGCATGGCTTTACCGGTAGCTTTAATCAATCGGAGCATAGTCTTTGTATGTAGATAGGATGTTGGCACGTATTGGTTTAAGAATTTAGTTAGAGAATTCACATAGTTTAGCATTAGTTTTTGTTGTTCCCGGTAGAGATTTATAACCTTCAAACCAACGCTTATCTCCTCGCAAAGGGATGAAAACCACATTCTTTCAGCTTCGTTGTATAGTTTTAGGGATGAGTCTCTCTTTACGTAAATTGCACCCAAAGTCTCGTTAAAGATAAACGGGTAGATAAGCCTGCGGCCAAAAGACATCTCCTTCTCTTGCTTGAGGATTTCTTTTTCGATACGAGTAAGAATAGATTTACCGCCTTTTTTTACAAATTGTTTTTTATTCTCTAGGCGAATTTTAAGAAAGGTCTGAGGTGTACCGTTAGTGCAGATCATGACTACTTTGCTGGCTTTAAGTAGACTTCGAAATAGCCGGCATGCCCCAACAGTAAAGCTGGTTAGATCACCAGAGGTAGTAGCAAGACGGTATATAGTATGGAATGATGAAAATACAGTTTTATAAGTCATGCTGCAATATCAAATCAAGATTAAAGATTTTTCTTTAGCTTTATATATAATTCTTCCAAGCTCTGCGAGACTACCTTGGTATTAGCGATAATCGGCATACAATTAATATCCCCTAGCCAACGGGGAACAATATGAGTATGGATGTGGTTAGCGATTCCGGCTCCGGCAACCTTACCGACGTTCATGCCAATATTAAAACCTCCGGGATTAAGGATTATTTTTAATGTAGATTTAATTTTAATAAGAACTTTGTTCATGTCTAGTAATTCAGCAGCCGTCAGAGCTTCTAATGACTTAACATGCCTTTTAGGAACGATCATCACATGGCCGTTGTTGTAAGGGTAAGTGTTTAAAATTGCAAAGCAATGCTTAGAACGTAGAACAATAAAATTTTTTTTGTCTTTCCTTTCTTTAAGAGCCTTACAGAATACGCAGCCCCTCTGTTTTTTTCTACTGACATACTTTATTCTCCAGGGAGCCCAAAGTCTATCCAATTTTTACGATCCTCCTTTTAATCTCTTTACCGCTTATTTCTAGGATACCATAAGAACGGTAAGGAGTAAACATTGTATCTGTGGGTGAGCCAGGATTAAAGTAAATCTTTTGACCAATTTCTTCATTAAGAGGTGTGTGGGAGTGGCCAAAGACAAAAATGTCAATATCTTTAGCCTCACAAACAAATTCTTTATTTACATGTTCGAGTATTTTCTTGGGATGTCCTCCGCCGTGAGTAAGGGCTAAGGTAATTCCCTCAAATTTCAGGATTTGCTTTTCAGGTAGTTTTGTTTTGATGACTTCTCCATCCATGTTTCCGCAAACACCGTAGATTTTAGTCCACTGGCTTAGGGTTTCATAGACCGGGTAAACAATATAATCTCCGCAGTGAAGGCAGCAATCACTGGCTTTGGCTTCCGCTTCTATTATATCAGGTAACTTAGGTGCGGTTACTGGTATGTGAGTATCAGAAAGTACTAAAATTCTCATTATTCTTATTCAACGCCTATTTCCGAGGAAACAATGGGTTTATTATATACAGTTAAGAGACGATTAACCTCGTTTATATCCCAAATAGTAAGCTTATTGTTTTTAGCAATTAATCTTGCTGTTGGCGGTAAGCTATCCAAAGATACAAATATTTTTTTAACCTTCTTCCCTTTTATATTACTACCTTTTTCAATAAAATCAAAGATATCATTATCTTCAACATCCCTTTCCTTGATCCCGGCAAAAACAATTTCCTTGCCTTCCCCGATAAGCAGATGAAAATCCCGGGTAGGATAGGAGATTACTTTAGCATTCTCCACTGCAGGAAGTTGATACCTATTTTTTCCCAAGCATAAACTGTCGTTTTTGAATGAAGAAAACAGTTGCATAACCTTCTTCAGCTTATCCTTGGCGAACTCTTCTTTAAAGAGTGTGAGTTTCTCCCCCAGACCTTTTTTAAGCAAGGCCTGTTTCTGCTGTGGGTTAAGGACAGGAGGTGAGAAGTACAGCTTAAAGACGGAGGTTAACCAGAACGAAAATAAAGAGTCTCTGATTTTATAAATATTTCCTAAGCTTTCGATATAATTTAAATCAAGAAGTTTTTGCAACCGGCTATTTAGATCTTTGGAATTATAGATGCCCAAAGAGACTAGCTCTCCTTTTCGTAAGTAGCCCTGGCTTAGGGCAAACAACAATTTCAGAGTCAGGATTGAATCTTTAAAGTAAAATTTTATCAGGTCAATTTTTTTAATGAATTTCTGGAAGAGATAAGTCTCTCTTGAGTAAAGAGTTTTTTCAACTATTGTTGCTAACGAAGTTTCTTCGTCCTCGCTTTGATAATTTTCCTTTATGACCCCTGCCATTAAATCATAGTAAACAATATTTGCACCAAGCATATTAACAAAAAAGGATAGAAATAACGGTGATGGTGATAAAGGCTGGAGGAGGTTTTTGAAGTAAAAGTAATTAGCCAAAGAGACATTTTCGCCCAAGAAAACTTTTTCGAAATTACCAAAGAGTAGATTTAGTTCTCCGGAAAGGACTTTTTCGGCATCACGGGAATTTGAGGTGGTTAAAACAATCATGCAATTTCTTTGAATTATAATGAATTTTGAGAAATCTTGGTAAAAGTCTTTAAACATTTCAGCAAGATTTAGGAATTCTTCGATAATCAATACACAATTGCGGTTGCTCTCATTAATAAACTTATTTATAGTTTCAAGAACGTCTAGAAAACTGAGATTATCTTTCTTTAAGCAATCTTTAATGAAATTTGTAGTCGATACAAGAACAGGGCTGGCGTAGTTTATCAGGTTGTCAAGACTTTCGCTTTTGCGGGTATAGTCGCTAAGCAAAGAAAAAGCTATGGCTTTGAAGAATTCTTTTTTTCCGGCATAAGCCGAACTAGCATAAAGATAGGTAAGCTCATCAGATTTATTTCGTTGAAGATAGTTACTCAAAAGATAAGATATTTCTTCCTTATCTCCTCCCAGGAGGGCGATGTTTTGGCGATAGCCGAGAGTAAAAGCTTTTACTCTTTTGTCTAAGGCTGAAAGTTTAACCATCCAAGGTTCGCTGCTCATTTTAGTTAAGGTATTTCAAAGGGTCTTGGGGAATATTCCTTTTTCTTACTTCAAAGTGAAGCACATAGCTTCCATTTTTTCCTGAGGCAACCGTGCCGAGAGCCTCACCCGCACTAACATTGTTTCCTTGCATAACTGACGTTTCGTCGAGATTTGCATAGACAGTATAGAGATTTGAATCATGCTTTAATATAATAGTCTTACCCCAGCCTTTAAGGGGGTTAGAAAATGCCACTCTTCCCTGGGTAGAAGCTTTAACTTCTCTGTTCTCAGAGGTTGCTTGAATATTTACTCCTCTGTTTAGAGAGCTGTCGACGTTTTCATTAAAGTAATTAACGATATCCCCTTTTATCGGCCAAAGGAAGCCCTTGCTAGTTTTTAACTGATAGCGGGGTATAAATATTTTTTCTCCTACCTGTAGATTGTAGGGGGAAGATATGTTATTTTCTCGCATTAACCTCTCGACACTAACATTGTGTTGCTTTGATATTTTCCAGAGAGAGTCGCCTTTTTTTATCGAGTACTGAATGCCACTATGTTTAGATGGCAGAAGGTGGGATCTTCTCTTGGGAATTCTAGACGGAGCGCAAGCAAGAAAAAATATAATTGTAGATAAAAACGTTAGCCTAAGCATTATTAAAGACTAGCTGAAAAGTTTTATTAAGAGTTTTCTAAATAACTTCCGGAAGCTATATATTACCTTAAAACAAAAATAGTTCAATATAAAAGAACTACAAAAAATATGGAGCGGGCGAGCGGAATCGAACCGCCGTCTCGACCTTGGGAAGGTCATATTCTGCCATTGAACCACGCCCGCACACTCACCACTTCAATATCTAAAAGATTATTTTAAGAGTTTACACTCTTCAATTATCTTTAAAGAGCAGAAATTTCCGCACATCGCACAGATATCCTCTGAAGGCTTTGATTTCTTTCGGTATTCCTTAGCTTTATCCTTATCAACTACCAAGGGCATGATCTTATCCCACTTTCTTCTAGCTCGCCAGAGAGATAATTTGCGATCTTTTTCCCATTCGTCCTTAAACCGTAAAACGTCAACTGAATGGGCAGCAATTTTTGAAGCAATGACTCCCTTTCGAATGTCATCGACAGTCGGGTGGCGTAGATGCTCTGCCGGAGTGACGACGCATAGGAAGTCTGCTCCGTGTAGTGCAGCAATTGCTCCGCCAATAGCTGAGGTGATATGGTCATAACCAGCAGCGATATCAGTTGGCAAAGGTCCTAAGACATAGAAAGGGCTATTTGAACAAATTTTCTTCTCAAGCATCATGTTCATGGCGATTTCGTCTAAACGAATATGGCCAGGTCCCTCGATCATTACCTGTACTCCTTTTTCCCGACATCGTTTGGCTAGTTGGCCTAAGGTTCTTAATTCTGAGATTTGCAAAGCGTCAGTTGAATCAGATATTGCACCGGGCCTGAGAGCATCACCTAAGCTCAAGGTAATATTGTAGGCCTTAGCTAGTTGTAGAATCTTATCAAAATTTTTGTAAAAAGGATTTTCTTGTTTATTAATCGACATCCAGTAGGTAAGCAAGGCCCCGCCTCTGCTGACAACTCCGCCAACCCGTTTCTTACGCTTTAACATACTGATATTTTTTTTCAGGATTCCGGCATGGATAGTAAAGAAGTCTACTCCATCCTCAGCTTGCATCTTCAATACATCCCAAATATCATCAAAGTTGATGTCTTCGATTCTCCCCCGTCTCCTCTTTGCTTCTAAGGCTATCTCATACATTGGAACCGTGCCCAGAGGGACCGAAGACTTCTTAAGTAGTTGCTTTCTCAACACCGCTAAGTTATCACTGACACTTAAATCCATAATAGTATCAGTTCCGTGCTTGATCGCACACTCTACTTTTTTTACTTCATTTTGGATGTTAATGACCGAGGTAGATAGCCCAATGTTAGTATTAATCTTTACTTTTAAGCCCTCGCCGACAGCACAGGGTTTCGATATCTTTCGTTTTTTATTTAAAGGGATGACTATTCTTCCTTCGCGCAATTGTTTTTTTAGGAAAGCTGCCGAAACAGCTTCCTTTTTGGCCAGAGTTTTTAAGAAGCTTTCTTTAAACATTTTTTATACTCTTTAACACATGTTTTTAGATTTTTTGCCAGGATGATTCCCCGGCAAATTGCAATATTTTTTATGCCGGATTCCAGCAAAGATTCTATATTATACTGAGTTATTCCGCCGATAGCAAACATTAGTTTTCCACCTTCGGCGATTAAAGCCTTTAATTTTTTAGAAGTCAAAGGTTTTAGGTTAGGTTTTGTCTTTGTCCTAAATACTGGTCCGAAGCTGGTGTAATCTATCCTTCCCCCTTGCTTGCGTTTCTGATCATTAAGTCTCTTTAATTCTTCCAAAGAATGGACAGTCTTGCCGATAATTGCCTGTTTTCCTACGATTTTCCTAGCCTGGCTAAGGGAGATGTCAGTCTCTCCTAAATGAAGCCCGGAAGCTCTTGAAAGGTGAGCAATGTCGGCTCGGTCATTTACAATAAATAATTTTTTTCTCCTTCGAATAATTTTCGAGAGTTTTATAGCTATAGACAAGTATTCTTTATCAGAGATTCCTTTCGCTCTAAGTTGAAAAATATCAACTCCAAAATGAGCTAATCTATCAGCCAGCGAGAAGACATTGATCCCAGCCTTATCAGTTACTTCTTTGTCAAGGATTACGTAAAGGAGGCCATTTTTTGAGGATTTTCTTTTCAAGTTCATAGATTTCATACCGTATTTCTTTAATTTTTGGCACACGTTGGGGGAGAATTAGCTTAAAGAACTCTTCAAGCACTCTTAAGGATTCCTTAACTCTCTGAAAATTAGCATAAAGGAGGCTATTTACGTTTTTGCGCTTTAACTCTAGGCTATCGCACTCCTTACCGAGGTCTTTTTTGGAGTTACGGCTTAAAATCGCTTTTTTAAGGATTTCTTCTTGAGCTATTTCATCTAGGCTGTGGCGCAGCTTACGCAGAATTTTTCGCAAACTGTCGTGTTTTAGGATAAAACGAAATATGTCCTCGATAACCCGCAAGCCTTCCTTGCAACGGTTAAAGTTGGCGTCAATAACGCGGAGCACTCCTTTATCAACCACTTTTTTTTATTTTATTGATTATGCGGGTAGTAGAATGTCCCGAACAGAGTTTTACGCGATAAACCTTTTTAACTAGCTTTTTTCCTACGATTTTGTCTTTTTTCCAATCGCCACCCTTGACTAAAATGTCGGGCTTAATTTTTTTAATTAAATTGTAGGGAGTGGCTTCGCTAAATATGACTACGTAGTCTACTTGAATCATGTTTGCCAGAAGCTTTGCCCGAGTCTTCTGGGCAAGAATAGGACGTTTCAAACCTTTTATTTTTTGTATCGAGGAGTCAGAGTTTAGCCCTACGATTAATACATCTCCTCTTCGTTTAGCTTCGCTAAGAATTTTTAAATGTCCTAAGTGAAGGATGTCAAAACAGCCGTTAGTAAAGACTATTTTTTTGCCTTTACGTTTTAGCCTGGAGATTACAGTCTCTAAACCCTTGAGGTTCTTAATCTTACCCATCATTGCTAAAGTTATTTTCGACTATTCCGCAAATAATATGACCGGCAAGTATATGCATTTCTTGTATGCTTGGCGTATTATCCAGAGAAATAGTCAAATTAATGTCAACGAGACTTTTCATATCTCCGCCATCTTTGCCTAAGAATCCAACGACTTTTAATCCGATATCTTTAGCTTTTTTGATAGCTTTTATGATGTTGTTCGACTTTCCTGATGTAGATATTCCAACTAAAAGGTCTTCTTTTTTAGCTAAAGACTCAACTTGTCGAGAGAATACTTGATCAAATCCGAAGTCATTGCCTAGGGCAGTAAGAATAGAAGTGTTAGTAGTAAGAGCAATTGCAGCTAAGGCTTTTCGGTTCTTTTTAAACCGACCTACTAATTCTGCTGCTAGGTGTTGGGCATCGGCAGCGCTACCGCCGTTACCGATAAAGATAATTTTGCCTCCAGCTTCCAGGCTCTGGTTAAACAAAAGAGCAATTTTGGCAATGGTTGGGCTTTGCTTCTCAAGAAGCTTTAAGGCTTCGGTGTGCTTTTCTAGAGCTGTTTTGATATTTTTTTCCATAAGATAAACTTTTTTTAGCCAAAGAATATTTTTGCAATATCATAGAGTTCCATGTCGAGAGTCTTTAATTCCGCGATTGCTTCTTCCAAAGGAACATCGACAATTTTATCTCCTTTTAAACTAGCCATTCTTCCGAATTTGCCATCTCTCACCAGTTCATAGGCTTTTACACCGAACCTTGTTCCCAAGACCCTGTCAAATGCTGACGGTGAACCACCTCTTTGAATGTGTCCGAGGACTGTTACTCTTGTCTCGTACCCGGTTTTTTTCTCAACCATTTCACCTAGGGTGTGGCCGATCCCGCCTAATCTTACATGGCCAAAGGCATCCAGCTTTTTTTCTTGAAGGGCTACATTTTCATTTTTGAAAAAAGCACCTTCAGCTACCACAACAATACTAAAGTCTTTACCTCTCTCGTGGCGCTTTTTTATCGATTGGCATACTTCTTCAATGTCAATCGGAGTCTCGGGGATAAGTATGTAGTCGGCCCCTCCGGCTATCCCCGAATACGCCGCAATCCAGCCGGCGTGACGACCCATAACTTCAACTACCATAATTCGGTTATGGGATTCAGCAGTGGTGTGTAACCGATCAAGACAGTCAGTTACAATATTTACTGCGGTGTCAAAACCAAATGTAAAATCGGTTGCGCCAAGATCATTGTCTATCGTTTTCGGGACCCCTACAATATTTAAGCCTTCCTTGAAGAGCTTTGTTGCTGCGCCTAAGGTGTCTTCTCCTCCTATGGCAATCAAGGCATCCAAGCCGAGTTCTTTAAAATTCGCCATAGCCTTTTTAGAATCGCCTTCTTTTTTGTAAGGATTGGTGCGAGATGTACCGAGGATAGTTCCCCCTCTATGAAGGATTCCTGATACCGAGCGTATATCTAAGGGTACAGTATCTTTTTCTATCAGGCCTTTCCATCCGTAGCGTAAGCCGATAACTTCTTTGCCATCAAGTATAGTTTTTCTGACTACTGCTCGGATAACCGGATTTAGACCCGGACAATCTCCTCCACCAGTAAGAATACCAATTTTCATCGTTTGCCTCCCGTAGTTTGTTAGGTTTTTAGTTTATTCGTAATTTCTAAAAGGTATCTCAGGTTCTTTGTCTTCGGCCATTAAGTCTTTCTTGCTTAAGGCAATCTTTCTAATTTCTAAATTAACCTGAACCTGTTTATCCTCTCCCAAGAGAGCATGTACTTTTTCTCTGATTTGTTCCTGTATCTCTTTAGTAAATTCAACTAAATTTACTTCAGTAGTTAATACACCGCGGGCAACTACTTCAATGCCTTTCTTTTTTAAGAGAACTTTGGGCCTTATCCTTGAGACTTCGGTCTTGGCCTCTAACATTTTTCTTAGCATTTCCTCAATGGCAACTAAGGTTATGCTTACTTTTCCCTCCTCAGACTCAAAGGTTATCGACTTATCCTTTCTTAAGTGTCGGAAAGATGCTTGTACATAACGTAAGCAAAGGAGTATCAGAAGCAGACCTACCAGGAGAGAAACCCATCTTAAAGGGAAATCTGCTGGAATTCCATCCAAACAAGCGGCAATTGTATCTACAGTAATAATGTTTAAAGATAAGCCAGCGAGGATTAAGCCGGTGGTAAGGGATAAGATAATATAGATCAATACTGTTAAAAAACCCATTATAACCTCCTTTTTATTCGCTTTGATTCCCTAAAAACTTTTCTAAGAATCCGGTATGGTATTTCCCTCTCTTAAAGTCAGGATTATTAATTACTTCCTTACAAAAGCCGACAGTTGTCTTTATCGGCTCAATTAAAAATTCTCCTAAGGCTCTATCCATATTTTTTAAGGCTTCAGAACGGTTTTTGCCTTTAGTTATTACCTTGGCAATAAGGGAATCGTAATAAGGCGGGATATGATACCCGGAGTATATATGGGTATCGATTCGAACGTCTTTACCGCCGGGAGTATAGCAAAAATTTATTGCTCCTGGAGAAGGCATAAAGCCTTTATCAGGATCCTCAGCATTAATCCGGCATTCAATTGCCGAGCCTTTTATTCGAACATCATCCTGTTTTATCTTTAATTTTTCACCGGCGGCAAGAAGTATCTGTAATTTAACTAGATCTATGCCGGTTACTTCTTCGGTTATCGGATGTTCTACCTGGATTCTTGTATTCATCTCCATAAAGTAAAAATTACCATCATCGTCAAGTAAAAATTCTATTGTACCAACGTTCTGATAATTTATAGCCTTTACGCCTCGGAGACACAACTCACCTAGTTTTTTCCTTAAACGGCTATCTACGGCTGGTGATGGAGTTTCTTCAATAACTTTTTGATGCCTTCTCTGAATACTGCAATCTCTTTCTCCGAGATAAATTGCATTACCATGGTTATCAGCAACAATTTGAACTTCGATATGCCTGGGGTTTTCAAGAAATTTTTCCATATAAATTTCTGAATCACCAAAAGCAGCTTCAGCTTCGGATTGGGCGGTCATCAGAGCACCAACTAGCCTGACGTCGCTATGACAAATGCGCATGCCTTTTCCTCCTCCGCCAGCCTTAGCTTTTAAAATTACAGGGTAGCCCATCTTTCTGGCTAACTCTAAAGCTTCTTCTTTATTCTTGATTCCGCCTTCGCTTCCCGGAATTAAGGGGATGTTTGCCTTGCGCATACTTCTTTTTGCCTGGACCTTATCGCCCATGAGACGGATATTCTCAGCAGTCGGACCAATAAATTTTATGCCGCAGGATTCGCAAACTTCAGCGAAATCGGGATTTTCAGCTAAAAAGCCATAGCCAGGATGAATAGCATCACAATCAGTAACTTCAGCTGCGCTAATTAGGCGGGAGATATTAAGGTAACTATCAGTTGATGTGGGTTTTCCGATGCAAATAGCCTCATCAGCAAATTCTAAATGCAGGGAATTTTTATCAGCTTCGGAGTAGACAGCTACGGTCTTAAGGCCTAAGTCTTTGCAGGCCCGGATTATCCGGATAGCTATTTCTCCACGATTGGCAACTAAAACTTTGGAAAACATATTTTTGCTTAAGCTTATGCTGGTTCAACAACAAATAGGATCTGGCCAAACTCTATTGGACCACCATTTTCAACTAAAATCTGAACAACCCTGCCACTGACTTCAGCCTTAATCTCGTTCATCAGCTTCATAGCCTCAACAATGCAGACTATGTCGCCAGGCTTTACAGCTGTGCCTATTTCAACATAAGGTTTTGCTCCCGGTCCCGGCGCTGCGTAGAAAGTTCCGACCATAGGTGATTTTATCTCTAGGGTGTTTGAATCACTTGGTTCACTCTCCGACGCTGCTGGAGTTTGGGCTTGAGAGGGTGCTTGAGAGATAACCACTGGTTGATCAGAAGAATTCTTCTTTAAGCGAATTCGTTTTCCGCCTTCTTCGACTTCCAGCTCATTGAGGTTATTATCCTCCATGAATTTAATGAACTCTTTTAGCTTTTTTGTTTCCATAAAAACCCTCCTAAATTATTTTCTTCCCAAGTATTCTCGAGTTCGGGTATCAACCTTTAGGATATCTCCGTTGTTGATGAAAAGCGGAACAGTAATGACTAAGCCAGTTTCAAGCTTTGCAGTTTTAGTTCCTGCTTTTACAGTATTACCTCGGTATCCGGGCATAGTTTCAACTACCTTTAATTCCAGAGATAATGGTATCTCCAGATCAATCAGCTCACTCTCGTAATAAAGACCAGTTAATTCAAGATTATCCTTGAGCCAGTCTGTTTTATCGCTTATCTGAGACTCATCTAAGACCAAGTCTTCGTAAGTTTCCAAATCCAGAAAGTGGTAATGAATATCCGAGGCATAGAGATATTGCAATTTCCTCTTTTCGATAAAAGCTATTTGAACATTATCAGAATCCCGCAAGGTACAATCGCGAATCTGACCAGTTTTTAAATTCTTGATCCTAACCCGACAAAAAGCCGAACCTCTTCCTAACTTTGCGTGTTCACAATCAAGGATGCTGTATAGTTCCCCGTTATAAATGATGGCCATTGCCGGTTTCAACTCACCGATGGAAATTCCCACTTAAGACCTCTCCCCCTTTTTTTCCTACCAGGATCATCTCCTCTAGACGTATCCCGAATTTATTCTTAAAGTATATAGCCGGCTCTATGGTTACAACCATTCCTTCTTTTAAGGCTTGGTCGCAATTCGGTCCGATTATCGGAGGTTCATGGACACAAAGGCCGACTCCATGGCCTAAACCATGGCCAAAATACTTACCCCAGCCTTTTTTGTCAATGATCTTACGAGCCACCTTATCTACCTCAGAAGCCTTGATGCCATCGCGTATTTTCCTTATGCTTAGCTCTTGAGCTTTCCTTATCGTGTCGTATATTTTCCTTAAAAGAAGAGGCATTCTACCCCAGAAAAACACCCTTGTCAAGTCAGCGCAATATCCACAATATTTTGAGCCCAAGTCAATTAGGAGAATTTCATTACTTATTTTTTTATCTCCGGGTTGATGATGGGGAAAAACCGTATTTTCTCCAGAGGCAACTATGCTTGGGAAGGCTAGCTCCCCGTTACCCTTAAGACGCAGGAACCTTTCGATTTCAATGCTTAAGTCTTTTTCGCTCATCCCAGGATTAAAAATTTCTTTAGTAAATTCAAAGGCCTCTTTACTTACTTCAATCGCCTTCCTGATACAGGATATCTCCTGTTTATCCTTAACCATCCTGACCGCTTCGATTAAATCTTTAGTTTCAATAAAGTCAATTGCTGCTGCAGATAGGTAACCGTTTATGGTTTTATACTCTAAGAGAGGGAGCTTCTTAGCTTCAAAACCGAGGGTGCTTAAGTCTAATTCCTTAATTTTCTCAGCGATAAGGGTAAAGATATTATCCTTACTGCTGCTTATGACCAATTCCCAGCCCTTTATTCTCTTGGCAGCCTCCTGGTACAAGAAATTAGTAAAGTAGACTAGTCTTTCGTCCTGAGTTAGAAGCAGATAGCCATTGACAGCCGAGAAGCCGGTAAGGTAAGCAATATTAACTGCCTCAGTAATTAGGATGGAGTCGAGATTAAGCTCTTTAAGCTTTTTTGTACAATTGCGAATTCTTGTCTTCACTTTGCTTCCGAAGATTTATCCCTAAAGAAGGCGATTGCCGCGTCAAAGGCCAGAAGATAACTCTCCTTACCAAAACCAGCAATAACCCCTAACACTAAATCGCTGATTAGAGATTTCTTGCGGAATTCTTCGCGCTTGTAAATATTAGAAAGATGTACCTCTATAGTTGGCTTATTTACCCCTAGGAGGGCATCACGTATAGCCACAGAGGTGTGGGTGTAGGCAGCAGGGTTTATGATTAAAAGATCATACTCAGTATCGGTGATTCTTTCCACTATCTCCCCTTCAGAGTTAGATTGAAAAGCCTCAATTGTTATAGTTTTCTGCGAAGCTTTAAGCTTTAGCTCTTCATCAATCTGGTGCAGGGTGAAATTTCCGTAGATTTCAGGCTCCCGTTTTCCTAAAAGGTGTAAATTAGGCCCATGGATAACTAGAATTTTACTTAACATCGCCATTTAATTCTGCCTCCTCTACCATCATTATAGGTATGTTGTTTTTTATCGGGTATCGCCGGCCGCAGCCGGTGCAGACTATTTTCCTCTCTTTTAAGATTACATCTTTCTTGCATTCCGGGCAAGCAATAATTTCCAGAAGTTCTTTACTAATCACTTTTCTTTTCTCCAATGTACAGCATCCGTAAATTAAAGAGATACTCTTGAAGAGCCTTATCCTCTTCCTCATCGAGATTACCCTTTGTTTTTTCTTGGATTACCCCGAGAGTATCGATCAAGAAACGGGCCTGATCGTAGTTTTTTTCTTTTTTCTTTGTTACCGGGTTTTCAAGCTTACCCATGGCGATCATCGCTTGCATACCCAGAGAAGAGACAAAGACAGTGAAAGTGGGTTGATGATAGGCCTGATCCTTACTTTGGGCTGCTTCCTTTTCTTTGCCCACTTGGTCTTTCCAGTCTTGGTCTACTTTTTTCTTTGAATCCTGGTTCAAAATCCACCTCCTAATAGTTAGTAAGTTTAGTTAACAATTATGCCGACATAACCTACCACTGCGCTTTTATCTCCAATAACATCGCCGCTGGTTTGATATAGCGCTACCTGAGATTTTCTGGCACCGAGCCTTTTAAGACAAGAGATAAATATTGCCAATGGTGCTTCTCCGCAGAGGGTTATGTCTTCTTTCCGGACCCGTTTAACTAACTCTTCTTCGTCTAAATCAATAATTGTCTCTATTGCCCGTCGATCCTTTTTTCTTGCTACTTGGTCGCTCTCATAGTGGGTAAGGTCAGTTGATGCAACTAAAAGAATATCTTCCGAATTCCCTAAACTTTTTATCGCCTCAAAGATCCCTTTAGCAGCCTCCTGGTAGTCAAGGATAGCTCCTCTTTGACAAGCTATCGGCACAAACTTAAAATCACTAAAAAAATAATCGAGAATCGGCAGCTCTACCTCAATAGAATGTTCTAAGGTATGGGCCGAGGTATCTTCGTCTATATTTTTTCCTTTGCTTAAAATGGCCGTAGCTAATTCTTGATCAATCTTAATTGCTTTATCAAGGATTTTCCAAGAGCCCTTGGACCAAAGACTAAACTGGGATCCTCGGCCAGTATGGTTTGGTCCTAGTATCAGTAGCCGCTTTTTAGGTAAAATTTTACTTATCGTATTTACTGCTACCCGGCCGGAATAAACATAGCCGGCATGGGGCAGGACTATTCCCTTGGCTGACATTTTCTTGGAAGACTCCTGTAGCGGTAAGGAACCCTGAGGTCTAAAATCCTCAATCATTACCTTCAAACCTGAAGGGTCCTCTGGATAAAATTGTCCGCTTACAACTGGAACTCTTTCCATTTTTGATATTTTTAAATAGGATAACAATTATTAGGGAGTCTGTCAACCCTGTAGGTTAAATCATATAAGATAGCGGTTATAATATACTCTGCGGTAGGCGATTAGGGAGCAAGAACTGCTTCCTGTCTCTATATTAGTTCCTTATTGAAAGAACTTCTTCCCCTTTTTGTTTAGTTGCAGCTTAGAAACTGTCTAGCTCTCCAACGGTTATCTGTTCGACCTTAGTAACTTTGAATTTGAGACCGCTAAAATTAGCTAAATCAAAGTCAGTTAGGTTAAAACTTAAACTTGTTGAACCCGGTGCTGTTTTTGCCACTGTGCTTTGTAGGTCAATACCACCTGTTTGCCATGGCCTTGAAGCCTTCTCCGTTATCGTGCGGGAAGCTTCTGAATTTATCCCCGAACTTGCTGCTGTTTGGGCTTTCTTCGTCTCGCCGGAGGTTACTATCAAGTTTTCTACAACTGGAAGCCTTACTTCGATTCCCTGTTTAATCCTATCCAGTTGTAATATTTCATCAACTATTCTACGCGATTCTCCCTTAGAGAATGTTCCTAAGATAGCATGAACAGCATTAGCGTTTTCTGGTACTACATCGGATTCTTGCGGAACAGCATAGATAACCTTTATTTCTCCTGGAATATGAGACTCTTTTACCTGGGAAATGATTACCATGGGATGCGAACCACCGATTACCTCTTCACCTATCCCGGAGTTGATTACCTCAAACAACAGTGCGCTTGAAAAAATACCATTCGGAAAATCTACTAGTGCCATGCGAGAGTGTTGTTTTAAAGCTCCCCTTACCATCGGGGCAGTTAATCCTTTGCTTTTTATCGTTGCAACATGAACATGATAGTGAGTGCTTGGAACCATAGAAGCCGGTGTATTTACAGCTCCTAAAACAGCACTATCTACATCTCTAAAGGTTTGTTTGAGGTCGTCTCCATGGTGATATTTAGGAACAACCGAGATCCCTCCCAACTGACTGCCCAAATTCCCTCCAGGAATGTATGCTAAGTTATCAAGGTATACATCAAGCCTATTTCTAAGCGGGGCGAAAAGTGCATTTATTCCATAGACTGCTGGATCTGTTTTATTGGGCACTTTTATATCCATGGAATAACCAAAGACTACCTTTATTTCTCCCGGGATATCAGAAGGCATTACGTTAACTACCATAACTTCCTCAGGAGAATGAGAACTCGATTCAAATACCTGCTTGTATAAGTTTGATGTTTCGAATTTTGAACTCTTATCCTGGATTATTTGAATATGGGAAATTGGAATGTCTTGATCTAGCCTCTCCAAGTACGCGGCCCTATCTGAGAAAAGCCTTTCTTTTAACTCCTCTATGCTAAGATCACTTCTTAAAGTAGCTATATGGACATAAAATCCTTTGGCCGACGTCGTTACAGTATCAACATTAGCTCCCCCTATATTCAAAGACGTTTCGATTTGTTTCGACAAAGCCGTATTGCTACCGTTAAGCTGAACCTCATCTGTTTTTCCAGGTTTCTCAGCACCGGGATCCCCTTCTCTTCTAAGTGCATTGTTATCAATAACGATCTTTGCATCAATACCCGCTTCCAGCAAGGCTTGTCTCAGCGCACTATAGGTACGATTCATCCCGGTAGTATTACAGGAGACAATCTGTACTCCAAAAAGGCCATTGAGCTCACTCCAATCAGCAGTATCAAGAGAAAAAGCGGCATCAGCAACCTCTGGGCTTTCGCCCCCTTGATATACAACTGCTTTAATTACGTCATCATACGGCTTGTAAAGCTGTTCTCGATTCAACCAACCTGTTCTTGTTTCTTTATCTCCTTTGCCACCAGTTGAAGCATCTACAACAATAGCAGTTTTGCCATCTTTCCTTAATTGCTCTAGAAGGTCTGTTATGCTTCCTTGGTAGGGTAAGTATGCTTCCCGAGCACTGGTTAAGTACTTCTCCGCACCGAAAGCGGTAAATAACGGATAACCTTTATATATCGCATCATGAGTTAGCTGTTTAGCTTTTCCATCAGCACTTAATCGACCAGTATTTACTGCAGCGATTATTTCATAACCTGACTTCCTCAATAGATCTGCTACTTTCTTACCAATAACTCCATAACCATTGATGATGATTCTCATTCTTGGTTGCACTAGAACAGAGTATCCGTCAGTTTCAGGGTTTGTGCTTCTCTTAAAGGTAAGCAATAGTTCTTGACCATCGATTTTGTATCCCATCTGGAAAAAGTTATCTTCTCCTTGATAGATTTTCTCTACCCCAATATCACCAACGCTATAGGATTCTTTCTCAAGAAATCTTTTGAATCTATCCCCTTTGGCCATCTCGACTTCAAGCCCTTTACCTGTTACCACTACTTTTTTCCCAACGTCACCTAAAACAGCCGCATAGAATGCTTCTCGACCGTGAGAATTCCGAGGGAATTTTCTATTATCACTAAGTGAATAGAAGAGTCTTTGTTCATTTACAGCAATTTTTAAGTCATTTATGCTAATCGCGCTCGAACTGCCGGCTTTAGGAGATTGACTCTTCGATGCATCTACTTCACTCCATATGTTTTCAACTGTTTCAACTAGGGTTTTACCGTTCACTTTAAAGGGTCTTCCTGAAACTAATTCGGCTAAGGAATGAACACCCTGGGGCAATGTTTTCCTAGTTGAAATAGTGCTACTGGCCAGGGTAAACCCTCCGGAGTAGTATCTTCTCTTTAGCATTTTCCTTGAACCAGGGTCATAAGTTGGTTTTATGTAGTCATAGAGACCTTGTTTAAAGGCTTCTACATATTGGGTATAGATTTTCTCTATGGCTTGCTTATCTTTTATGTCGATTCCTTTGATTTTATTTTGATTGATATAGTGCTTATAGGCACTCTCTTTGAACTTCTCTTTAAACCATAAACCTAGAACAATCGAATTATAAACCTGACGCAATGTGGCGAAATTCTTACCATTGTTTACATCTTGGTTTATCTTAGGTAATACTACCTGACGCATTATCTTCGATGATGCTTCATTTATCTTCTTGGCCAGAGCTTGGCTATTTCCCCTTAGGCCTTGGTTTTGATCTTTAGCATTATTCATTGCCAGATAGTCTTCTTCGAGCATTACCTTTAAGCTTGCTTTGGTGATGAACCCGAGGTTACCGTTCTCATAGACCTCAGATTTATCCGGCATTATCCAGATCTTATTAAAGGTATTAATTGGCAAATTAGTAGTTCGGGCCACTTCTAAGACTTCTTTGTAGGTCTTGGCCCAGAAATCAGCCCCAACTTTACTTTCAGGATAAGTAACAGATGCTGTTAGTTGTTTTAAGACGTAGTCTTGACTTAGAAGATCTTTTCCTAAATCAGTTAAGGCAAGGTTGCCCGAGACAACTCTGTCTTGTTCATAGGGGGATAGGTTGACCCAGATATCTTCCTTAGGGATGGTTAATGCCGCCAGGAAGTACATTATAAGGCGGGTTGCCTCTTCCTTTTTTATCTGATCCGTATCAGCCGAATCGATTATAAACTCTACATCAAAGGGGTTTTCAGGGTTAATCTTTATACCTTTTAAGATCGGCAAGGAGTAGGTATTAGATAAAGGTATAAACTGGTTAGGAGCGGGTAATCTTAGGCTCTGAGCATAGGTCGTAATAGTGGTTGTGCCTAGGAATGATACTAAGGTTAACAAGCAGATGATTGATTTGAAAAAGTTATTGATTTTGCTAAGCATTTTTCTCCTCCTGAAAACGTTTTCAGTTTATCCAATAAAAAAAAGACGACATTTAGACCCTGTCTACACAGAATCTCTGTCGCCTCCCTAAAGGAATATATACTATATTTACCTTGAAATGTCAACCCATTTATGAAAAAAAACGAGAAAGCGAAAAAACATAGTATTTGTTTAAACCCGGTCTAAACAGATCAGTTATTCTTGAAGTATATAGAGATATTAAATTGAAGGCGGGTATATTGCTGTAATCCTTCGGGAAATTCAGGAAAAGGGGCAGATTCCCGGACACTCCTTAGGGCAATTCCCCTTAAATTCCTATTTTTTACTGATTGGGGGTCAAGATCGACTTCCTCTAGAGAGCCATCTTTGCCAATGAGGAAGCTCAATAAGACTTCGCCTCTTTTTTGGCTACTGTAGTTAAGAAAGGCACTATTCCTGATTCTCTCCCGAATTAAACGGTAGTAGCCCATATAAGCTGGATTCTTTTTTAAAATTTTATCGACCTTCTCAGGGATCTCTTTAAAAACTATTTCCTTTACGTCTTTTTCAAAAATTTGCGGTTTTTGCAGAGGTGAAAAATTATTACTTTGTATTAATTTACTCATAATGTTTTCAACATAAGGCAGAGGCTTGGGGCCAGCTGGATTAACCAGAGGTTTTCTGTTTATCTTCTCTATTCGTTGAGGAGATATCCTAATTTCCTTTGTTTTCTCAGCCTTAGCCATTTTGTCTTTTTTAGAGAAAGCTTTCTCAACACGTTGAGGAATTCCGGTAAGGATAGCGGTATGAAAGAGGAAAGATAGGCTTAAGGCCAAACCCCAATAATTTCTCATCAATAATATTATACCAAATTAGGAATGTATAGAAAAGATTTATTTAGGAATTTAAAGTGTATCTTAAGGAAAAAAAGGAGGGTCTATTTTATCTTCTTAGCCTTTTCTTTTTGGCCCTGCGTAGAGAGCCGAATCTCAAAGTAGGCAGATACTTGGATAAAGCATAGTACGATTTTTTAGGCAACCTTTTATTTAAGCCATTAACAATTTGTTCGGATAAACTAACAATTCCGAACCACTCTTCATTCATATTGAGGTTATCCTTAGCTCTTATATCATAGAAATAGGCTCCGTGAGACCAGGTAGCTTCTTTATTGTGGATAGGCCAGCCTTCTTCATAGCTCTCATTGTACTTCCACCACTCATCGCTCCATTCAAAAGACACTCCACCTATGGCATTACCATTTTTTATCCCGCTAAAAGCAGTATTGCTGTAGAGGTCTTCCCATTGCGCTAGCAGGAATTCACTTTGAATCTCCTGATCTTCAAAATCTTTATGAGCATTGTAAGAGTCACAGCCGAATTCTGACAGTAAGATTGGCTTATCAAAGGAGTTTCGGATATTATTAAAGAGATTGCCAAATCTTTTCCCGCGATAGATAATTATTGATAGAGCGTCGATATCTTTACAGATGCCTGAAGCAACCGTCAGGAAACCGTCCTCGCCGTTTCCCAGGGTTACCGGATGAACCGGGTCAATCTTTTTAATTTCTTTTGCCAGGTCATTAACAAAGGTGTAGTAGATTTCAGCCCTTCTTTTTTGTTTTTGGCGCGGTTCCTCTATTTTTTCTATTTCCTTAGAAGTCCAAAAACCGATTTTACCTGAGAAGGTATAATTATTCTCATTGCCAAGAATCCATAGAAGAAGTCCTTTCTCGTCTTTTAAGGCTTCAACTACTTTTAGAATTCTGCTCATTGTCATGTCTTTGAAAGCTTGGTCAGAATAATTCGCCCGGGGATAATCCCATAAGCCTAACCAATCGCTCATAATAGTGTAGATACCGTACTTCTTGTACATGTCTCTTATAAACTCTCTTGTTTTTTCCAGGTCTTTTCCCGGTGAATATATCCTTACGCAATTTATCCTGGCTTTTTTCATTAGTTTGCCATCGACAAGCCAAGGTTTGTTAGGATCAGAGAATAAGTCATAGTCATAACCTTTACCTATCGGGGTAGGACTATAGCCGATACCTTTTATCAGGAAGGGTTTTTTATTTACGTAGAGTAAGTACCCACCCTCTTCGGTAGGTTTTATTTCAATTGGTTTTGGCGAAGCCGTCCCTACAGGGGCTGCCGCGGATAGGTTAGTAATTACGAGGCAAAATATAGTCCCCAAGATACAGAAAATTCCTATAGCTTTCTTCATAACTATTGCAGGTCAATTTTTAAGGTTTGGTTGGAATCCTACTTCTCGTATTTAATCTCATCAAGGTAGAATACAATACCTTCAGGATCATTTACATCAATGCTTGTAGACCAACAAAAACCGCCAATTACATAAGAGAGATCTCTGCCTCTTAGGTCGATCTCGTACTTTTTCCACTCTTTAGTCAATTGAGTCTGACTAATACTTGCGCTATCTGAATCAAAGTATTCTCCGCTAGCAAGCCCACCCATTTTAAATTCAGTTATTAGCTCTCCTCCTTTGTCTCCTCTGGCCCAGAAGGTAAGCTTATTTGCTCCTTGTAAATCAAAACCGGCATTAGGTATGGTTCCCCAGTTATTTGCCGGGTTTTGCCAGAAGATTCCGGCCCAACGAGTCCCGGAAAGATTCCTGTAACCTACCCGGATACAAGTATTGCCGCTGAAGGGGTAGTTTTGCCAACCAGTATTCAATTCTAGATCCTTAGATGCAGTTGCTGGCATCCAGCCACTAGCAACATAATGGTTATCTAGAGAGACACTGTCAGCGTAAACATAAAAAGGTAGGTTTACTCCCTTTTTCTCTTTCTGCAATCCTTCTTCCTTAGTGTAGCGAATATCATCTAAGTAGACTGTTTGTTCTCCCCCGGCATGAGCAGTGTTAAAGACTATCGCTAATCCACCGTTAACGTAAGAGAGGTCTTTATCGGCTAAATTAACCGAATATTCCTGCCATTTGTTAGTTAGTCTTATCGGACCGGATTTAACTTCAAGACTGTCTGGAAAAGCCACTGGTTCTCCGGTAACGGGGTTAGTCGTTATACCACCGATATTGATCTCTGTTATAACCTCTCCGCCTTGGGCGCCTTTGGCTTTAAACAATAATTTATTAAAGTCACTTAAGTCATAGCCGCTTTCTCTGCTGCCCCAGTTATTTTGTGCAGATTGCCAGTAAATCCCAGCCCACTTATTGCCTTGAGAACCTTTAGCAGTGTAGACTAGCTTAATTGAGGTTGCTCCGGCAGCTACCTCATCGGTTGCTTGCCCATTGAACCTTATGTCATTATGATCTCCCATCCAACCACTTGGTATGAAGTGATTAAGCGGCGAGTTCATGTCACTATAGACATAAAAATCTTTTTCCGGCTTTTCACAGAAACCATTTAAAGCTGTTGTGCAAATAAATGCCCAACAAACCATAGTTAGAAGTACTTTACGCATTTTGCCTCCTTTGTTTTGCTTTTTACGCAAGTTCATATTAGTTTTGACTCCACAACTCCCTGTATATGAAGTAAGCAGGTTTAAGCTCTCTTAAGTAAGGAGAATTCATACCATCTCCTTGTCCGCATACCCCAAACCACTCTTCGTGGTAATATCCATCTAAGAAAGGACCAGCTGCCACTCCTTTTTTGTCATGGTAGGCAGGTTCATAAGCTTTCCACCACTCATCTAGCCATTCAAAGACAACACTTCCTAAAGCGTTACCAGCACTAAAACCTGAAGAATTGCAAAGAATATCTGCCCAGCATTCTTTATGATACTGAGCTTGATAGTTTTCGGATTCTTCTTGAGAGTAACCCTTAGCATAGGAAGAAGTGCCATACTCAGTAATCATTGCTGGCTTATCAGCTACTCTCTTTACCTCATCCCAAAAATCTAGAAACCCATATCTTCCCCGATAGCAATTAGCTCCAAAAATATCTATATCCGGACAATTTTTGGCGAATATGTCTAGATAGAGCACATCTCCGGAAGCAATAGCAACCGGTCTTTTTTGGGGATCCAGAGATTTAATTCGCTTGGCTGCCTTGTTAGCAAATTTAAAGAAACTTTCTGGATTTTTATCAGCGTTACACCCTAATCCGTAGACATTTTCATTACCCAGCAGCCAGATAAGGACATATGGTTCATCTTTGAATTCCTGAACCATCTTTTCTACGCTTTTGAGCATATTCTCTTGATGCTCAAGGTTATCGTAATCAGTACCCTCTTGCCAGTCTGCTCCACTCCCCAGGGCGTACTTTCCAAGGAAATCGCCCATTAGTATATATATACCATATTTTTGGTACATTTGTCGAAGAATTTCTTTATTTAATTTAAACGGCTGGTGATAGAGCCTTAGGGTGTTCACCCCCATTTCCTTCATTAATTGGAAGTCGCCAACAGCGATTTCACCTTTATTTTGTTGGCTATTTCGGTCTTTATCAACCCAACTTTCATAGGGTGAGTCAATGATAGAGTTTTTATTTAGGTCCTGGGTGGTCCAATCCTGCATAGTCCCGTCATCAGGGGATTCACCTACCCGGGTTGGCCCGTAGGTCATTCCCTTAATCATAAACGGCTCATCATCCACTAATAATTGCCAATCTCCGCTATCATATTTGACTAATTTTACCTTTTCTCCCTTGGTCTCAACGACTTTTTCCAAATTCCTTTTCTTCTTGCCGCAACCACCACCAAAAGCAAATTTTTTCTCCCAAAAAGTAAGGGGCCTTAGTTTTCCAGGGTTTACCAGGAAAATATCATTGCGGACGTCATTGTCGTAACCATTAATTATTTTGATTTCTCCGCCCTCAAGAGTAAGGTCGAATTGAGGGTTATTGCGCAAGAGATACTTTAATCGATATAGCGCAGCCTTGCCAACATACCAGGGAGTATGCCAATAGGTCCAGCCATAACTGCGTGGAAAATGAACCAGAACCGCATAGTAACCCTTAATCGCATGTTTAATCAGGCCGCTTCGCTCTAGCAAATCAGCCCGCATGAATTGCTTTAATGCTTCTGACTCAGGAGTTATGTGCCATTTATAAAAAGCAGTGCTTAAATCCCGGCTATTGGCAATCTTCCAGTGGTCAATCTTGAATAATGTTTTTTTAACCTTAGCAAATTCCGGGTCAAACTTAACTGAAGTAGAATTAGGATAAATTCCTTCCCCGGTTGCCTTGGCTAACTCAACGGGATTTATAACAACGTACTTATAATTCTCCTCACTGACATTTTGAAACTTTCCATAACGGTCATAATTAACCGGAAATTCTCCTCCAGCATCATAGAGCTTAATCTTACTTATTACGCCTTCCTCCTCGTCTTCCTCTTCCTCTACCCGGCCGGTTTCAAGTTTTTTTAGGGTTATTTCAGATTTTTCTTTTATTGACCAATACCATCCTCGAGGGTCAAAACTTTGAGCATAAGGGTATTTATCAATAACTTCCCCAAAAATAGCTTTTGCTTCTTCGGTTTTTCCTTCGCGCATTAAAGACTCGCCTTTAATAAAGTAACAGGTTGCAACATCATTCATAATCTTGAAGTTATCTTCTTCACCTTTGGTCGGAAAGCTTCCCAAAGTCCTGGCTTGATCTTGGGCCAGAGAAGAGTATTCTTCAATACACTGATCAACCAGAGTATGGACATCACTAAACTCTCTTTTTCCTAAACGAGCCCAGGCCTTGTTTACATAATCAGAAGAACTGTCTTTGGCATAGAGACTAAGTGATGAAAATAGAAAACAAAGACTGAAGAACAATATTAACTTAAATTTTTTTCTCATCCTACCATTGCTCCTGCGGTTATCCCTTTAACAAATTGTTTCTGCATCAGAACGTAGAGGACAATTATCGGCAGAGCCGTAACGGTTAAGGCAGTCATAACCAGAACATGATTAGTTACTTGCTCACCGGAATACTGCAGAAGAGCAGCTTGCAAGGGCATATATTTTTTATTTACAAAGATAATCGAGGCTAAAACAAACTCATTCCATACATTCAAAGCATTAAAAATCACAACTACTCCCAGAGCCGGGGTAACCAGGGGCATTCCCACATTCCACCAGGTCTGTAGTTTATTGCAGCCATCAATCCTGGCTGCATCCTCTAGATCTCGAGGTAGCTGGTCGAAGAAGGTCTTTAAGAGGTAGATGCTTATTGATAGGCCCATATTGCTCATGGCCAGAACATAACCGGTTCGGTTTAAGAGCCCTAGCTGTTGCAACAATACATAGACCGGAACAAAACCAGCCGGAAGAGGTATCATCATTGCTGCCAAGAACATATAAAATATAATATTTTTCCCGGGAAATTGCAACCGCGAGAAAGAATAAGCAGCTAAGGATGAGACAAATACAATTAAAAGGACTGTGGTAAAAGTGTAGAGAACGCTATTTAAAAAATAGCGCCAAAACCCGCTCTCAACAACAACCTCTTTGTAATTGTCTAAGATGAGGCTAGAAGCCGGCTTTAAGCCGTAGTCGCTGTTAAACTCAGCGTTACTCTTAAATGAGGCATTTATCATCCAGAAGAACGGGAAGATACAGCTTAGAGCTATACTTAATAAAAAGGTATGGAGAATTATTAAAGTAACTATTTTTTTAGTCTGGTAATACACCGTATTTTTTCCTTATTTTCTTGGAAACAAAGAACATTGTAAATGATATTGCCATAAGAACCACTCCTAGAACCAAGCCTTCAGCGCAGGCTAATCCGGCTAAGCCGGTTCCCAGATGATTATAGATCATCATTATTGGAACTGTAGTCTCTCCTCCGGCCCCTTGATTTAAAGCCAGAATCATAGCAAAGGCTGACATAGTCCCGAGAATCGTAAGGACCATAATTAAAGTAATAACCGGCATGAGAAGCGGCAAGGTTATCTTACGAAAACTTTGCCAGGCATTTGCACCATCAATTCTGGCTGCTTCATATAATTGTTCAGGTATGCTTTGTAATCCGGCTAGGAAAATTACAAAAGCCCAGCCAAATCCCTTCCAGCAATGAACTAAGGCCGTAATCAGACGCACCCTTTCTCCGCTGATCCAATCTTGAGCCAGGAAGCCTAAACCAAGGTTATTAACTAAGTGGTTTAAGACATCGCGTCCGGTAGGCTCAGAAAGCATAAGCCGTCGCAAAAGCAGGCCGATAACAATTTCCGAGAGAACCGGAAGAATAAAGAATATAACTCGATAAAACTTATTCATCCTTATTACTCGGCTTACTGCTAAGGCCAGCATGAAAGCTAAGACATTTTGAAACGATAGAGCCCAGAAGGTGATAAAAGCACCGTTATACATTGATTTCCACCAGTCATTGTCACTGGCGATATCTTGAAAGTTCCTTAGACCGACAAAAGATTCCTGAAAGCTGAATTCACCGATTATATTATAATTGGTTAAGCTTAAGATAAAGCTATAGAAGAAGGGGTAAATGTAGAAGAGTGAGAAAATAACCAGAGCCGGTAAGATGAATGAGAAATTTGCCGCCTTATCTTTTAAAGTCGTATTCATCTGCGTGATACCTTTTCTTTTTTTAGCTGTATTTCCTGAGCAACTTCCTCGGGAGTCTTTAGGTCCATGACGATTTGTTGCAAGCCCCTGTTCATAATTTCAATAACCCGAGAATCCTCGTTCTTTGGCCAGATGTCAGGATGAGTCAGGTTTTCGAAGGTAGGGAGTAAATTTTTAAGTATTGGCGGTAATTTCTCGACAACATCCTTAATCGCCGGTAAGTTGTTGGTTTCTTTAGCCAAGAATTCCTGCTGTTCTTTTGCGCTAAGCCACTTTAAAAATTTTACGGCTTGGTCTTTTTTAAGAGAATTAGGATCAACCATAAAAGAAGAACCTGCTCCACCCCATACTTTTACCGGATGATCACTAGATATTTTGGGTAGAGAGAAAAAAGCATAATCTAAGTCTTCAGAGAGTTGTCTATAGACATTTACTGACCAACTACCATTAAAGGAAAAAGCTGCTTTGCCTCTAGCAAAAGCTGCCTCGGCTTCTTTGTTGGTCATTGTTGCAATATTAGGAGATAGAATTCCTGAATCCTTTAGCTTGGCAAATAAGGCGAAAACATCTATCCAATCGGGATCAGTGTATGATATTTTCCCTTCAATGGTTTTCAAGAATTTATCTTCACCCATAGAATTTATTGCCCATTCAGTAGCCAGGGCATTAAGCAGCCAACCCTCTCCCCATCCGCAGATAAATCCGGCTACAGAGGATTTCTCTCTTATGGTTTGGGCTAAAGATATAAATTCAGCCACTGTTTTAGGGCTTTTTTCAGGGTCCAGGCCAGCTTCCTCGAATAAGGTTTTATTGTAAACAAATTGCATAATTGTAGTGTCAATCGGGACTCCGTAGATACCCGCGTTAACACCATAGGTATTGTTTTCGTGAAAAGTAACTATTTTTAAGGTTTGAGGATAAAAATTATCTTTCCACTTTATAGTGGTCTCTCTCCGGCTGTCTATTTTTTCCTTCATGTAAGGGGAAAGGTTTAAGATGTACCCAGCCTTAATAAAAGACGATAAGGTTTTTCTTTCACCCAAGATTCCAAATATATCGGGAAGGGTCTTTGCCCGGGCAGCAGCGATTACTTTCTGGGAGTATATCTCCGGAGGAAAGAAGAGCCTAAACTCTACCTTTAGTCCGCTTTCCTGGGTATATTTTTGGGCTAATTCAGCAAAAGCATCTCTTCTATCAGTCATCCAATGCCAAATAACCAATTTGTCTTCTTTAGGCTTTCCAGCTGCGCAGCCAGCTATCAGGGTAAGTCCGATTAGGGTAACCAGAAGCATCTTAGATAAAATTTTCATTTCCCCTTTTTCCCCCACTTGTTATGAGTAGTGTTAATCGAAGATTACGGTTTTATTGTTGTAGACCAGTATTTTTCGTTCGAGGTGCCAGCGAAGAGCCTGGCTTAAAACCACTCTTTCTAGTTCTTGCCCTTTTCTCTTTAAATCCTCCACAGAGTCGCGGTGGCTTATTTGGGCAGTATCCTGTTCGATAATCGGGCCAGCATCTAAATTTTCAGTAACATAGTGGCCGGTAGCACCGATTATCTTCACCCCTCTTTTGTAGGCTTGCTGATAAGGATTATTCCCGATAAATGCCGGCAGAAATGAGTGGTGAATATTAATAATTTTATTAGGAAATTGATCAACAAATTGCTTTGTCAGAATTTGGGTATAACGGGCTAAGACAACAGTATCGATGCTCTCCTTTTTGAGCAGAGCAATTTCTTTTTTCTCAATTTCTTCCTTATTCTTGGTATCTTTGGGTAAGTGGATAAACTTTATACCAAAATCTTTGGCGATATGTTTGGTTTTTGTAGTATTGCTGATAATGAGAGGTATTTGACAGTTAAAATAGGATTCCTTATATTTGAGAAGAAGGTCGTATAGGCAATGGGTAGAATAAGAGGCAAAAATCGCTACCTTTGCCGGAGTATCGCTAAAATGAAGCTCCCAGCCTACATTAAACTTCTTAGCCAGGGATGAGAATTCTTTAGCTATTTTCTCTTTGGATAGCCTAAAACCATTCAGAGACCATTCAATCCGCATGAAGAAAGTATTAAATTGAAAGTCAATGTGTTGGTCAGCGTGTTCAATGTTTCCGTTATTTTGGTAGATGAAGTCAGTAACGCAGGCGGTAATGCCTTTTTGATCTGGGCAGGAAATAAGTAAAATGGCTGTACTCATGCTCTTATCTTTTCTTAGGTTTTAGGGAAAAGATATTTCAGGGAGAGATATCAGTTAAATATTTAAAGTATTCTCCTTCAGTAGTAAGAATAACAGTAGTATCTTCATCTACGGTTGCGTTATAGGTCTCCAAGGTTTTCAGGAAAGAGAAAAATTCAGGGTCTTTATTGTAAGCGTCAGCATAGATCTTGGTAGATTCAGCATCAGCGCCACCTTTGATTTCCTGAGATTTCTTGTAAGCTTTAGACAGAATTTCTTTAAGCTCTTTCTCGGTTTTTCCCTCGACCTCTGCGCGAATACCCCTTCCCTCTGAACGATACTGCTCGGCAGCCCGTTTTCGTTCAGCAATCATCCGTTCATAGACATTACGCCGGACTTTCTCTATATAGTTCACTCTTTTAATCCGCACATCTATAAGCATAATACCATAGCGTGTACCTAAATCGTTTCTTGCCTTTTCGACAATCTCTTTTCTAATTTTTTCTCGGCCCATTCTTATGGTTGCTAAGGCTCCCTCGTCAATGAACTCTTCTTTTAACAGTATTTTTTGTTTCTGAATTATCTGAATTAGCCGATTTGACGAACGTACAACCTCGACTGAATTTTGGGCGGTAACAGCATCCCTAACAGCAGCATCAATTATACCGTCAAGTATTGCGTGAGCGCCCCTTTCGTTAGCAACAGATTTGAAAAACTTCAGGGCGTCAACTATTTTCCAGCGAGCAGTAGTATCTATCCAGATGTATCGTTTGTCTTTTGTAGGTATTTCACTGGGAAAACCATCCCACTCCAATATCCGCTTTTCAAAAGAAGTAACCTTTTGAATGAAAGGAAGTTTCAAATGCAGGCCGGCAGAACTTACCGGATCACCGATAGGCTGGCCAAATTGAGTAATTATTGCTTGCTTTCCTTCTCCAACAATATAAAACGGGTTGCCTATTAGAATAAGGACCACAATGATAATCGGAATAATTAAGCCTAAGTTTTTGTTATTCATTTCCCAGCTTTAGTAAAGGTAAAATCCCTTTTTCTTTAGGATCAACTATAAATTTTTTACCAGCTTTAGTTAAAACGTCTTGCATCTGTTCCAGATAAAGACGTCTGGAAGTTACTTCCTTAGCCCTGGCATATTCTTCGTACAAAAGAAGAAACCTCTTGGCATCACCCTTGGCTCTGTTAATTTTTTCAAGGGCATACCCTTCAGCTTCCCTAATCCTTTTCAAGGCTTCACCCTTAGCCTGAGGTATTTTTTGATTATATACCTCCCAGGCTTGGTTTTTTAGCTTCTCCCTTTCCTGTTTTGCTTGGTTTACTTCGTTAAAAGCCGGCTTTACCTGTTTAGGAGGGTTAACGTCCTGTAATTTAATTTTTACAATTTGAATCCCAATTCCGTAGGAATCAAGAATTTTTTGCATCTCATCTTGAGCCTGGTTATTTATATCGATACGCTTAGTAGTAAGCACCTCATTAAAAGCATGGTTGCCAACAATTCTGCGCATAACTGATTCTGAAATATCTCTTATTGTTTTATCAACGCTGCGGACATTGAATAAGGCCATAAAAGGGTCCTTTATTTTAAATTGGACAATCCACTCTAAGTCCAAGACATTCAAGTCCCCGGTAAGCATTAAGGACTCATCGTCGTATGATTTTTGGCTATATACTGTTTTTACGCCTGCTGAGCGGGTTCGAAACCCAAACTCACTGGTGTAGATTTTTTCTACCGGTACCGGAATCGCTTTTTCAATTCCCAGCGGCAGTTTAAAATGAAGGCCTGGTGAAGTAGTTTTTACGAATTTACCGAAACGCAAGATTACTCCTACTTCGCTGGGCTGGATAGTGTAGAAGGCTCCTTTTAAAAGGAATATAATAAGAAAAATTCCTACTATTAACGGCAGACCGGCACCTTGCGGTTTGCGGAAATTAAACTTTTCCTTTAAGCTTTGTAAGATTTCATCCGGGCTTTTCTGTTCAAAATCCATAGGCAGGAATTATAGCATATAGGGTAACTTTGGCAAGATATTTCTTTTAGATATTTCTAATCTTGTTTACACAATCCAAGATGTGTCCAATGGTCATAAGATGAGATTGGTATATCGCTGATTAGGCTCCAACCAGCACCACAACTTGGCGTGCAATGATCATCAGCATCAGCTCCGGTGCATGATACAAGTTTCCATCCTTCGACCGGCCAAGTGCTCCGCTGTACTCCACCTAATTCAATTATGTTAAATACAGAAGTCCCAGCTGGGTTAACAAGAAAGGAACCATTGTCTGAATCAATCATTTCTGGTGCGGAAAAAGGAGGAACAGATGCCACTGCAGCTGTAGTTGTTAAACCCAAAGTAAGAGTGCCATTATCGGAACGGTTTATCCCGTTAGCATCTACCATTGTATTAGCCACTTTTAACCTTCCACCTAAAATTTCCAGACTTTCGGAGGGAGTCATTGTTGCGATGCCGACGCGGCCTTCGACTACTAAATCAGCATTAGCATCAATATTCGAAGATCCACAAGGACCACCGGGCCAGCAATATGAAGATGGTTCATAATAGGTATCTCCTATGGCCATTCTTTTTACCCGGAGCTCGTCGTAAACCCCAAAAGGTATAGGGTAGAAAGTGGTGAAGGTGACTGTTCCGGCAAAAGCACTGGAATTAGAGGCTAGCAAAAAGAAACCCGAGAGAAAAAAAAGAGTAAAGGTTTTTAATTTAAACACCCAGGGCCTCCTTGCCTGTTTTGTTTTTGAACTTAGTTTTCCTTACACAACCCGACATGTGTCCAATAGGCATAAGATGAAATTGCCATGTTACTAATTAAGCTCCAACCAGCACCGCAAGCTGGTGTGCAATGACCGCCAGCACCAACCCCTGTGCAGCTTACAAGTTTCCATTGCTTGATCGACCAATTGTTTCGAGACTCTCCATTTAAATCAATTGTGTCAAATACAGAAGTCCCAGCTGGGTTAACAAGAAATGAACCATTGTCTGAATCAAGCATTATTGGCGCGGAAAAAGGAGGGACAGATGCCACTGCAACTGTAGTTGCTGAACCCAAACTAAGAATGCCACTATCGGAACGGCTTATATCACCGTCATCAATTATTGTGCTAGCCACTTTTAACTTTCCACCCGAGATTTCCAGCATTTCAGTGGGAGCCACCATCCCGATGCCGACGCGGCCCTCTACTATTAAATCGGCATTGGCATCAATAGTCGGATATGTAGCTTGATCATAATAGGCATCTCCTATGGCCATTTGTTGTGCCCGGAGCTCTGCGTAGACTCCGTAAGGAGAAGGATAATAGGTGGTGAGAGTAAGCTGTTCCGGTAAAGCAATAGTTACAATAAGAAATGTAAAACCCAAAGTAAAACACAGAATAAAAGAAAGCTTCTGAAATTCTTTTTTCATCCGGGGCCTCCTTGCCTGTTTAGTTTCCAAACCACGTATTGTTACGTTCATATTATAAACGGTTTTTTAAGCTTTGGAAGAGTTTTTTTTATTTTTCGGGGCGTCTGCTATATGGACAAATTCCGGGATCTATGGTATTGTAAATAAGGTGATTTTATGACTGGCAAAAACCTCGGAAAACTAATTAAATCGCACTGGCTAAAAATTGTTCTGATTACTCTTCTCCTTATCCTTGTCTCAGGAGTGGTCTTCCTACTGGTTATTGGAATTCAACAATTTATAGGGCTAGAGTCATTCTATAAGCGGACTACCCTGGCTAGCATCCCTTTTCAGATGTTTATGGCTATAGTCACAGCAATTGCTTTTGCCAGTATATACATGGGCTTTCACTATTGGTTTATGTTTGGCGGTGGTTTAACTAAGATGGGCCAGAAAAGAATAAAAAGTGCTAGCGTGAATGTAAAGTGGTCTGATGTCGTTGGGATGGAGTCATCTAAACGGGAAGTAGCTGAGGTAATAAGCTTACTTAAAGACCGAACTCAGCTTAAACGTGTTGGCGGAAAGATTATCAAAGGTATTCTTATGTCAGGGCCCCCTGGCTGTGGTAAGACTTATTTAGCTAAAGCACTTGCGACTGAGACTGGCCTCCCCTTTTTAGCAACTGTTGGAAGTGAGTTTATGGGTATGTTCGTAGGCATGGGGGCAGCTCGCCTAAAGTCTTTATTCAAAGAAGCCAGAGCCTTGGCTGATCTTCATGGCGGTTGTCTTGTATTTATCGATGAAATTGATACCATAGCTCGTCCCCGAGTTGGAGTTTCAGGTTTCGGCGGCGGCATGTCGTATAACGCTACGGTGAATCAGCTTCTTACCGAGATGGATGGTTTGCGTCAGACTGAGAACAATATTGTAGTTGTTGCTGCTACTAATGTCAGTGAGAGTGAATTGGATTCGGCGCTTATGCGGGCCGGTCGGTTTGATCGTAAAATTTATGTAAGCAAACCCCGACTTGAAGATAGAAAGAAATTATTTGAATATTATTTGAGCAAGGCTCAGTCTGATCCTGAAATCGATAGCGGTGTTTTAGCTAAGAGAACCATAGGCTTTTCTCCGGCTGATATTGCCAATATGGTACGTGAGGCATCTTTGATTGTTATTCGCAATAAGTGCGGGAAGATTACCTACAAGGATCTCTCTGAGGCTTACGATCGGGTAGTCTTTGGTTTGCAGAGCCAGATTGTTTTGAGTGAAAAAGAAAAAAAGTGGACTGCTTACCACGAATCCGGCCACGCAATTGTTGCCTACCTCACTCATCCTACTGACGATGTTATAAAGGCTTCAATTGTTCCGCGTCGAGGTGCTCTGGGCTACGTAGGCCATAGACCCAAGGAAGAAATGTATGCACCGTCAAGAGAGTGGTTTATTGCTAATATTAAAACTTGTTTAGGTGGGTATGCGGCTGAGAAAGCTAAATTCGGGACTACTAGCTCAGGCGTGTCCGGTGATTTTGATTCGGCTTTAAAACTTGCTCATGACATGGTCTATCGTTACGGTATGGGCGAAAGTGGTATTTTAGGTAATTTCGAGGCATTAAATCCCTCTTTATCTTACGGTCAAGCTTCTCCTCTCTCAGAAGAGACGAAGCGTAAGATTGATGGTGATGTGCAGAAGATATTAAAAAACTGCCTTAATGAGGTTAGTGAAATATTAAATAGCGAGAAAGAACTCTTGGAATATTTTGCAAAAGAATTACTTCAAAAGAGCGAACTTGAATATGATGAGATTGTTGAAATATTTAAAAGGCATGGCAAAGAACGTTCCCAAAACTCTCCTAATTAGCCTTATTCTAATTTTTCTCTCATCTTGCACAATCCCTGCCACTCACTCGCGCAAGAATATTCAGAAATCAATACGGGACATCTGCAAAGATGAGTTTAATGTTCTTGTTAGGCCTAGATTATCTGGTGAGACTATCTGGGTTTATGCGCCGCTGGAGGAATTGATTACCGAAGATGGGCAATGGAGTGAAGATGTCCAAAATGTCTGGGTAAAGATTTTACTTACTCTAGGCCGGGTATTTTTAAGCATGGAAGATCGGCCAAAATTCTATTGTATCTTGGCCTCAAGCATAAAGGAAATCGGTTTCGATGCCTACACAATAGGGTATATCCCTGATATGGTAAAATTTAATTTAGGTTTTATCTCTCATGAGGAACGCAACAGGAGAACGGTCTTCGTTTCTTTTTCAAATCCAAATGCAGCCGGTGATTTCTACGGTGCCCATATGCAGGAGTATGATATACCTCTTGGTGAATTTATTGCTTCGTTGGTGGCTCAGGATCTTGAAAAAAAGTTTAACTCACCTTTGCTCAATGAGAATTTTCAACTAAACAAAGTTTCTACCCACTATTGGGGCAATAATTTAAAAGTAAATTTCAATATAAAAATAACTAAACCCCAAGAGGGATTAATAGACCCTTTTGATGAAGCTAGAATGGCAACAAAGGAAGTTTTAGATATCTATAACTCTCCCGGGGTTATAGACGAGATAGAGGTGAATAACCTTTTGACTGGTGATGTAAGAGTCTATACTCCTGAGAACCTTGCTCCTTTATCTAAAGTAGAATTTTAAAGATTTGTTCCTTTTTCAATGTAAGGGAGGATTTTTCTCTTTTCTTCCAAGGGTTTTCCTCTAGCCTTTATGGTGATTGCCCGGCTCGGGTATTTATTCTCTCCACTCTCAAGGATAGCCGGTTCAATAGTATAGACTCCAGGATTAGGGGCGAAAATATGGTAAGAAAAGTTGATAGTTGTTTTCGCTACACCGCCCTTGGTCGAATAGTTCCGGGATTGGCTTTGGGAAACAACCTTAAAATTTTTAAACTCCGGCAATTTTAATTGGGCTGATGATTCTAAGTTTCCCTGCACGATTATCTCGTAGGTAAAAATTTCACCGGTTTCGACTTTTCTCTTATTGACCTTAACGTCAATTATTTTTTCTCCTATCCCTAAGGGTAAGGCTTCGGCTAAGAGGAGTCCTGAAGAGAAAAACCAGAACCCGATAAGGGCAAGTTTAAATAATTTTGACATATCTTCCTCTTACTCTTACTTTTCTATTTAAGATAAGCTTTAAAGCTTGGGGATATAATTTATGTTCGAGTCTATGGATTTTTTCTTCGAGCTTGGCCTCGCTCATCCCTTTTTTTATCTCTATAGTTTCCTGTAAGATTATTGGTCCGTGATCAATTTTTTCATCAATGAAGTGAACAGTTACTCCGGTTACCTTGCAGCCATACCTGAATGCTCTTGAAATAGCGTTTGTACCCTTGAAAGCAGGCAGGAGTGCCGGATGGATATTTAAAATTTTTTGGTTAAAGCTTTTCACAAAGAAGGATGAGACAATTCTCATGTAGCCGGCTAAAATTATTAAATCAATTCCTTCTTCCCTCAAAATCTTAACGATTCTTTTATCAAACTTCAGATCGGATTTAAATTCCCTGGGATTAATAAAGATATCCTTTATGCCTAAACACTTAGCCCGCTTACGCACAAAAGAATTTTTATTGTCGGTAATTAAGAGTTTTATTTTGGCTTTTAGTTTTTGTTTGCAAATAGCTTTAGCCAGGGCTTGAAAATTGGTTCCGTTTCCTGAGGCCAAGACTGCAATATTTCTTTTTACTGGCATTAGTCTATATTTTACGCAAGATTTTTAGATTGAATTCTTTACTTTTTTTCTTTAATATTAGCTTAACACCTACATAATAGACGCAAAGCATTGATATGGCAAGAGAAAAGCTTAAGACCTCACCGTATTTTTTGAAGAAAACTAGGCTGGATACAAAGAGTAGTGCCGGCATAAGAAACATAATCAAGCTGGCCAGGAGGGTCTTTTTTTCTTCGATCCCAATTTCAATGTTATCCCCGGCTTTTAGGGTAAGGCTATGATTATCTAGGGTCAAGACTTCCCTACCCATGCCGCAGACACCAGAGAGCTTACAGCAGGAGCACATTTCCTTCTTGGTAAACTTTACCCTAACTTTGCTGTTCCAGGCTCCGATTACACTAACAATTTCTCTAAACATCTTATAAATTTTGGCGCCTTATACACTTTGTCGGGCACTTGCCCTTGCCTTCTTCCAAAGCCTTTTGGCTATCTTTCCTCCCGTAGTCAATTACTGAGAGGTTATCTTTCATCTGGTATGGGGAGTCCTCGACTCTGGTACAGAGAGTGCAACTAATACACCCTTTGCTGCAAACTTTCTTTACGCCCAGAGAGGTCTCCTTATTACTGCAAGCGACATTGTAGACAGAAAGATTTTTTTTAATTGGAACAAGTTCAAAGAGATCGCGTGGACAAACTTTTATACATTGTCCGCAGCCAGTACATTTTTCAAAATCAACACTGATAGCTTGTTCCTGAATGGTTAAGGCGCCTACCGGGCATGCGGTTATACAGTCGCCAAGGGCTAGGCAACCATAAGCACAATCAATTACTCCGCCACTTATGTTGGCAGCCCCGCAGGTGTTCGGGCCAAGGTATTTTGATGATGCTTTTTTTTCGCCCTTTTTTGCCGAACAATGGCAGATAACTACTTGGGTATGCGACGAAACGCAGCCGATTACCCCCAGAGTTTCAGCTATTTGCTTATTAACTTCAGCTGTGGCTGGTAAGCATCCTGAGAAGACATTGCACTCTTTTGCTACAGCTTCGGCAAAGGCTCGACAACCGCTAAATCCGCAGGCACCGCAATTTAACCCCGGAAGTAATTCTAAGATTTTTGCTGTCTGGGGGTCTTCCTCTACTTTTAATCTTTTGCTTAGTAAAGCTAAGAGCAGAGAAAAGGCAAAACCACTTAATCCGAGGACTAATATTGGGATTATGATTTCTTTCATTTTTACGATGCGATTAATCCGGAAAACCCCATAAATACAAGGGCAAGTAAACCGGCAGTAATTAAAGTTAAAGCTGCCCCTTGAAATGCCCGAGGTATATCAACGTAGTGAATCTCCTCGCGAATTCCAGCCATAATTAATAAGACTAATGAAAACCCCAGGCCACCGGAGAAGCCAAAAACAACAGCCTCGAGGAATTGGTAGTTTCTAGTTACCATGAATAAAGCTGAACCGAGAATTGCACAATTGGTGGTGATTAAGGGTAAGTATATCCCCAATGATTGGTAGAGAGAGCTGGAGTATTTTCGTATAAACATCTCGACAATTTGGACCAATGAGGCAATTACCAGTATAAATACTACATACTCCAGGTAATGTAAACCAAATTTAACTAAGATAAGGTTATAGATAAGCCAGCCAATGCTAGTAGCTAGGGTCATTACAAAAGTAACCGCCATACCCATTCCAAAAGCAGATTCAATCTTACCTGAAACTCCCAAGAAGGGGCAGATCCCTAGAAAATAGGAGAGAACCAGGTTATTTATTAAGAGGGTTGAGATAAATATTAAAATCAAATCTTTCATCTTTTACTCTTCAACCTTATTCATTATAGCTACCAAAAGACCTAGAACCAAAAATGCTCCTGCCGGAAGAATCATCACAATCAAAGGGTTGTAGTTTCCCGGCAGTATCCTTACTCCCAAAATGCTTCCGGCCCCGAGAATTTCCCGGATTGAGCCTAAGATAAATAATCCCCAGCTAAAGCCAATACCCATACCCAAAGCGTCACGCAAAGAGCTTGTTATGCTATTCTTAGAAGCAAATGCCTCACATCGGCCAAGGATAATGCAATTAACAATAATTAAAGGAACGTAAGGCCCTAGAGCACGGCTAATTTCCGGGAATTGGGCTTTTAGGAATAAATCAACGATTGTAACAAAAGTTGCGATGATCACAGTGTAAACTGCAATCCGCACCTGGTGAGGAACTATTTTTTTAATTAATGAAACTACCAGTGAAGAGAAGGATAAAACGAAGATTACCGCCAAACCCATAGAAATCCCGTTTATTGCTGAGGTGGTTACAGCTAAGGCTGGGCACATACCCAAGAGTTGGCGAAATACCGGATGATCTTTCCATAAACCTCTAATAAAATCTTTCATAATAATTCTCTTCTCTCGAAGTTATTTTTTGCTGATAAGTTCCCGTATTTCTCTTATCCTGGTATTTAAGATATTTACTACTGCTCGTGAGGAAACTGTTGCCCCGGTGATTGCTTTTATCTGTCCCGGTTTCGTTACCTCGTCTTTTACGCAAGCCATATCCTTAGCTACTCCTAAACCTTTAAATTGACCTTTAAAGGGTTTTTCCTGAATTTTTGCACCAAGTCCCGGTGTTTCTAAAGATTCTACAACTTCAATACCTTTCAAATAGCTTAGAGATCTGTCACTGACCACTAGCATTTTTATCTTGCCTTGATAACCTTGGCCAGAAGCTATGAATCCATATCCGGTCAAACTTCCCTTTTGATTAAAGAGCTGATATAGCGTTTCTTTCTCCAAGGTAACTTTTTCTACCCTTGCTGCTTCCGGAGCCAAAGTAGTTAATGCTTCTTCGACCCGCTTCTCTTTATTCATCTCGATTTTTTTATTCGCTAAACCATAAACAACTGAGAGCAAAAGTGCACAGATAAGGCAAACCAAGGTTAGTACTGAGGTTATTCTAAAGACCTCTTTCATATTCCAAACCTCCGTGGTTTTGCATAACGGTTAATCAAAGGTGTTAGTGCATTCATGAAAAGAATCGAATACATAACTCCCTCAGGCAATCCGCTAAAGTACCTTATTATCATTAGCAGTATTCCGCAACCGAGGCCAAAGATATACCGTCCTCTTTTAGTGGTTGGGGTAGTAACCGGATCAGTAGCCATGAAAAAAGCTCCTAATAGTAATCCGCCGCCGAATAAATGAAACCAGACCGAGCCCCAGTTATGGTCAATGAGAAAGAAAATTGCTGAAGTAATAGTTGCAGTAAGCAGTAAACTTAAAGGAATACGCCAACCAGCGACTTTTCTTATTAAGAGATATAGCCCTCCGATAATTAAACAAATCGCCGAGGTCTCGCCTAAACTTCCTGAAACCTTACCAAAAAATAAGCTTGAAGTAGGCGTTATCACCTGGCTGAACTTTCGTAAGACCAGTGGAGTGGCGCAGCTTACGGCATCGATTGAACCGGGCTTTATAAAACTAGTGAGTATTTTAGGGTAGGCAGCCATAAGAAAGGCTCGCCCGATTAAGGCCGGATTAAAGATGTTTGCGCCTAATCCGCCGAAGATATGTTTTCCTATGCCAATAGCGACTATTGAGCCTAAACTAGCCGCATACCAAGGCAGAGAAGGTGGAAGGGTAAGAGCCAGAAGTAAGCCGGTTACAACAGCGCTATAGTCACTTATTGCTGAGGGTTTCTTGCGCATAAACAAAATTATTCTTTCACTGACAACGGCGCTTAATACACAGTTGGCAATAAGTATAACAGCTCTCACTCCAAAGAAGTATGTTGACGCAACTACTGCTGGCGAGAGAGCAATTATTACCTGCTTCATGAGAAAGGGTGTGTTTAGCTTTGACCTTAAGTGGGGTGGATTACTTACTATTACATTCATAGTTCTTCCCTGTTTTTATATAATGGACAATAGGTATTTTTGCAGGACAGCCATGAGTACAGCATCCGCATTCAATGCAATCAACTATATTAAATTCAGATAATGACCCATATTCTTCTTTCCGGACCCGTTTTACATACTCCAGAGGGAGCAAATCCATTGGACAAGTATCAACACAGCGGCTACAGCGCAGGCAGGGCTCCTCTTTTGAATCATCAACCTGATCAACCAAAAATAAAAAGCCTCCGGCATTTTTAAGAATCGGATAGTTTAAACTCTCTAAAGCAATTCCCATCATTGGGCCACCACAGATGATTTTTTTCGGCTCCTTTCTAAACTCTAAAATTTTCTTATCAACTAATTCTTGCAGAGTTGTTCCAATCTTTACCCAGATGTTTTTAGGAGCCTTTAGGGCATCACCGCAAAAACTAACCAATCTTTCAATCAAGGGCTTATTGAGACAAACAGCTTCATAAATTGCAAAGCAAGTAGCAACATTATGAACCAGGCAGCCGACATCAAGTGGAAGTTTCTCGGGAGGAACTTTCTTCTTGGTTGTTATCTGGATAAGCTGCTTTTCTCCTCCCTGAGGGTAGTCAGTATCTAAGACAAAAGAGCGCATCGGTGGTAGATCAAACCTTTTCGTATTAACCAGGAGATTAACTTTTTTTATCGCTGCTAGTTTATTTTTCTCAATAGCAAATATTATTTCTTTAGGGTTAATCAACTTACAGATTAACTTAATCCCTTTGAATATTTCGCTCATATTTTCTATCATCAATCGATAGTCACAGGCTAAGTAAGGCTCGCACTCGCAACCATTGATTATCAGGGTATCAATTTTCCTGGAAGGGCTTAATTTCACATGAGTCGGAAAAGCAGCTCCGCCCATACCGATGAGGCCAGAACCAGAGACAGCTTCTAATATTTTTTCTTTACTTAATAGTTCAATGTCATTGTCTTTTTTCGGGAAGTATTCCTTTTTCCCGTCTTGGCATTGAAGAATGATTGCCGGAGTTCTTTTTAGGGTTGGATGGTACCAATTGATGATATCAATCACTTTCCCCTTTCTGGGAGCATGGAGTTGCGCTGATATTGCCCCACTTGCCTTAGCAATAACTTCTCCCTCGTTAACCTCGTCCCCTTTCCTAACGCAGGGTATTGAGGGAGTTCCGGTATGCTGAGACAAAGGAAGATAAAGCTTAGAGGGGCTAAGAAATTCCTCGCTGGATAAATTATGCTGAGGTTCTTTATATTCTGCTAATTTAATCATGGGTAAATGTGAATATGACTGATAAGAAGAATCCGATTATACCAAGTGATACTATGATTGTAAAGGGGTTGAAGAAGTCAGCCAGAGCTGAACAGATAAACATTGAAATTAAAAATCCTAAGTGTGAGGTAAATTCCAAACCGCTGAAAATTCTTCCTAGGACCTTTTGGTCGCTCTCTTTGTGTATCAAGGCATTTACCCCTACAAATACCGGGGAAGTAATCATTCCTAATACAAAAGCCAGAGCTATTGCATAGAGTGTCTGAGGATAAGCGCGCAGAGATACAACAAAGAATATAAGATACAGCGAGGTAAGTAGCAAGCTTAAATTTATAACTTTTTTTACCGAAAACTTATCGGCAATCCGCCCATAGATTAAAGATCCCAAAAAGATGCCGGCACCCAAAGAAACAGTGATGAAACCTAAGTCACTGGTTAGGGATGATAAAGCTTCCTGGATAAAACGAATGAAGACAACATACAGCCCGCCGACATAGGAGAAAAGAAAGAGAAACATCTTGAAAGCGTATTTGGTCTCATTGGAGTTAAGGATATACTTTATCCCTTCACGAAATTCCCAGATGAAGGATTGCTTAACCTCACTTACCACGTTTTTGCCCAGATGGATAATGTCACCGACTTTAAAACTTCCCTTTTCCTTGGTAGTAATAAGAAATACTGCTAAGGCTGAAATAAAGAAAGTGGCAGCGTCTAAGCTGAAAGCAGCAGTAATTCCCCACTTCTCGACAATAATCCCGCCTAAGCCAAAACCAATAACAGCAGCGATAGTAGCGGTTATTGAAATCAGAGAGTTAGCTAGAAAGAGGTCTTCTTTTTTAGAAATTTCCGGGATAAATGCCATCTTAGCCGGAACAAAGAACCTTCCGGCGCTAAATGAGAGAAATATAAGGACGTAGACTACAATAAAGGATTGGATTTTTAAGAAAAACACCGGAATTAAAAGTATGAATAAGCCTCTGAGGAGATCGCTGACATACATGGTCTTTCTCTTGCTCCAACGATCGATATATACTCCTGAGATAGGCGAGATAATAAATACCGGAATTATAGCCATACTCATTACTAGAGCTAGGCGTGAGGAAGACATTGAAATTCGGGAGACCAGCCCCACCAGGGCTATCTGGGTAAGCCGGTCGCCAAATTGAGAGATGATTTGGCCAAACCAAAGGCAGAAAAAGTTCCTTTTAGCTAAAATTTTAAAGTATTTTAAAACCATCTAGGTTTCCAGGTTACGCCTTTGTATCCTTGCTCCTACCTCGTTCTACCAAGCCGAGGGAGAGAGTCGAACTCTCGACCTGTGCATTACGAATGCACTGCTCTGCCAACTGAGCTACCTCGGCAGAAAAGGAAAAGCTACGCGTTTTCAGATTTTAACAGAAATGATGACAATTCTCAAGGAATAATTCGACTACAGCCTCACCTTTGTTTCAGCTAAGTCTGATTAAAAAGTCCTTGCAAGAATAATTAAATATTGCTAATATATGCCAATTATGATTTTGCCAACGCCCTATTATCTAATTCACGAGAAGAAACTATTAAAAAACCTTAAAACCATAAAGTACGTTAGGGATAATTCTGGCGCCAAGTGCGTCTTGGCTCTAAAGTGTTTTTCAACCTTCTCGGTTTTTCCCCTTATGAGAAAATACATTGATGGAACAACCAGTAGTTCATTATATGAGGCCCGCCTGGGAAGAGAAAAGCTCGGTAAAGAAGTTCATGCCTATAGTGTGGCTTTTTCTCAGGATGAGGTAAGGAAGGTCAAACAATACGCCGATAAGATTATTTTTAACTCGATATCTCAATTAAAGAGATATCGCAGTGACGTCAGTTCGTTAAAGATGGGCTTAAGAGTAAATCCTCAGATTAGTTTTTCGCATTTTGACCTGGCTGATCCGGCTCGTAAATTTTCAAGGCTGGGTGTGGTCGATAAAAAACTCCTTTCGGAGGTTACACCCTTAATTAGCGGTTTAATGTTTCACTTTAACTGTGAAAATGACAATTACAGTAACTTTTCTTCGAGCCTTGATTTTATTAGCCGTGTCTACCCAGAGTTGTTAAAAAAAATGGAGTGGGTTAGTTTAGGCGGCGGAATTCACTTTACCAAAAAAGGTTACCCGGTAAAAAGATTTACTAAGTTACTAAAGAATTTTAGTGATAAATTCGGAGTCCGGGTTTACCTAGAACCCGGAGAGGCAGCTATAACTCAATCCGCCGAGTTGGTAACTAGGGTAGTAGACATTGTTCATAATGAAATAGATATTGCGATTGTTGATTCCTCTACTGAAGCTCACATGTTAGACTTGCTAGTTTATCGAATAAATGCTAAGATAGGCAACTCCGGCCAGGGCAAGTTCAAATACATGGTAGCCGGGCGGTCTTGCTTAGCTGGTGATGTATTTGGTACCTATCGCTTTAAATCTCGGTTAAAAGTCGGGAGCATTATTAGAATTAGTGACGCGGCCGGGTACACAATGGTTAAAAAGAATTGGTTTAACGGGCTCAAAATGCCTTCAATTGTTGTAAAAAAGAAGAACGGGTCAGTGCGTTTGGTTCGGCGCTTTGAATATAAGGATTTTCTAAAGAGTCTATCATAAAAGGCGCTGTTTAGGCGAACCCTAAACAGAAGCAGGAGATAAGAAATGAAAAAGAACGTATTAATTGTCGGTGCCGGCGGGGTTGCTCATGTAGCCGCACACAAGTGTGCACAGAATAATGATATTTTAGGCGATATTTGCATTGCATCGAGAAAACAGGATAAGTGCGATGCAATAATCGAAAGTATTAAAAGAAAGAATAACATAAAAGATGCCAGTAAGAAGCTATACTCGCGTCAGATAGATGTCTTTGATATACCAGCCACAGTAAAGTTGATAAAAGATACAAGTTCGCAGATAATAATCAATCTTGCAACGACATATGTGAACAAGTCACTTCTCGAGGCTTGCATGCAAACTGGTGTAGCTTACATGGATACTGCTGTGCATGAGGAGCCGGATAAGCCTTGTGAGAGTCCACCTTGGTATGCAAACTATGAGTGGAAGCGTAAAGATGAGTGCAAAGAAAAAGGGATTACCACTATTTTAGGTGTGGGCTTTGATCCGGGAGTTGTAAATGCCTACTGTGCTTTGGCGGTTAAGCATCACTTTGACACAATTGACACCATCGACATGATGGATGTTAATGCCGGAAATCACGGCAAATATTTTGCAACTAACTTTGATCCTGAGATAAATTTCAGAGAGTTCATAAAGGTTTGGAGTTGGATTGATAGAAAATGGGTTGAAGAAGATATCCACAAGATAAAAAGAACTTACGACTTTCCGGTTGTCGGTAAGCAAACTATCTATTTAAGCGGCCATGATGAAATTCATTCCTTATCAAAAAATATTGATGCTAACACTATCCGGTTCTGGATGGGTTTTAGCGATCACTATATAAATGTTTTTAACGTGCTTACTGAGCTGGGTTTAACCTCAGTAAATCCGGTAAAAACTGCTGAAGGAGTTGAAGTAGTGCCTTTAAAGGTTCTAAAAGCTGTTTTACCTGATCCTCTTTCATTGGCACCTAACTATACTGGGAAAACCTGCATTGGCAACCTTATTAAAGGCCAAAAGGGAGGAAAAGATAAGGAGATTTTTATCTATAACACCTGCGACCATGTCCAGTGTTTTAAGGAGGTAGAATCTCAAGCTATTTGCTACACTGCTGGCGTTCCGCCGGTAGCCGCCGCTATACTAATTGCTCAAGGAATATGGGATGTTGCAACCATGGTTAATGTTGAAGAACTAGACCCGGACCCGTTTATAGATTTGCTTAAAGAAATCGGGTTGCCAACAAAAATCCAGGAAGTTGAAGTTCCAGCCTTACAAGCCTGAGTCTCATAATTCGACTAAAGCCTCAACTGCATTTCGGCTAAGTCTCACTAAAAAGTCCTTGCAAGTAGAGTAAAATTGTGCAATAATAAGAGAAATTAATGGACAATTAGCTTTTATGCTATACAAAGCAAGAGAAATAAGAAAAAAGGATGGTGACCGAAAGATACCCCCTGACTGACGAATGTACCGATTGTGCAAGAATTCGCTCTTCTGGCGGATTTTTTTGTGCTACCTACCCCTTTCTCTTCTCCAAAAATAAAAGTATATCAATCCAACCCTTAGGTCCTTTGAATAATACTCAGGGTTTAAAATTCTCGATTTTATCGAGTATTTTAAAGGAGGTGATTAAATGACAAAGAAGACATTTGGTTACGAATTAGTCATGGACCTTTATGGATGTGATAAGAGTATAATCTCTTCTAAGAAGAAATTACAAGAATATACTAATAAATTGTGTAAGTTGATAAAAATGAAAAAGTACGGCAAGACCCTGCTTCCTTATTTTGGCGAAAAAGAGGCCTTTACTAAAGGATATTCTTTAGTCCAGCTAATCGAAACCAGCTCTATAACTGGTCATTTTTCAGACTTCTGGGGCACAGCCTATATTAACATCTTCTCTTGCAAGAAATATAATAAGGAACTGGCTAAAAAATTTACCAGTAAGTTTTTTAAGGCTAAAAAAATAAAGATACAGTTCCTTATCCGTTAAGTCTCACCGGAAAGTTCCTTATCTTCTAAATCAACTATAATTATATTTCTTCGATATTAAGGATTTCTAATCCTTGAGGAAGTTCTACTGAAAGATTTTTTTTAAGCTCAGATGCTGATACTTCTTCTATAAAGTAAAGAACAGCTTCTACTCTGCCTTCGATACCTAATTTTAAAGCAAAGGGGAAACTAATTTTAACATGAGGGTTAAATCCTTCGGTGAAGTAAACCGGAAGTTCAGTTCTTCTTAAGGCTTTTTCTAGGAGATGAAACAGATCTAGTTGTGAGTAGTAGATCATATCTCCTTTTTTGTAAAAGGTTAGCTTTAAAGGGAATCTTGCTTCATTCATGGTTTTTTGTGGTTAGAGTGAGAACTTTCAATAAATGACCAAGGAAAATTATCTGTATTGGCTCTTAAATAAAAATTATAATCGATTCCCTCTTCTCTAAATGAATCTTCCCAGATTTTCCAAGAAAAGCTCTCTCTGTAGCCGTCAAACTTAGCACCTTTAGTAAAGGCCCGGTAGATCACTGCCGAAAACTCTCTCGGTCCCCGGGATAATACAGCTTCAAATATACTTCGTTTTAAGAGTGAGATTGAGACTTTAATATTCCGTCGTTTAGGGATGTTTTTGAAGATAATTTGACTCTTTAAGAGTAAAGTTTCCTCATCATCCATGCCTACATCTTCCCAGAGAGAAAATGGTTTAGGTACGAAAACATTTATGCTTACATTTAAGGAGAGACCGCTGATTCGGCTTAGCCTATCAAGAAAGGCTCCGATAGCTATTAAGTCCTCTTCTTCCTCCCCGGGAAGACCAAACATAAAGTAAAGCTTCAAATGCCTTATTTGTAATGAGCGAATGACTTTGACTGCCTCAAAAAGTTTTTCGACTTCAATTTTCTTATTTAGCTTTTGGCGCAAAGGCCCTCTGGCAGTCTCTACAGCTACAGTAAGAGTAGTTTTTTTGAGGGAAATAAGTTTCCTATATAAACGGCCGAGGATATCATCAATCCTAAGCGATGGCAAAGAAAGGCCAATATTATGCTTCTGGAAGTAATCGTAGGTTGAATCAATAAGCCCCTCTATCCCACTATAGTCAGAGGCTGAGAGCGCTAGGAGTGAAAAATCACCATAGCCACTACTCTCATAGATATTACTTATTAACTCCTTTATCCGTTGAGGGCTTCTCTGTCGGTATGGATAGTAGAAACACCTGGCTTGGCAAAAGGTACAGCTATTAGGACAACCTCTGGCGATTTCTATCTGAGCTCGGTCGTGGATAATTTGTGTGTGTGGGGTTAACCACCTTTGGGGATAGTAGGATTTATCTAAATCTTTTACATAAACTCTCTTTATCTGCGGCTTTGCCCACTTATATTTAGATTTAAACCGGTATCGATTACCTTCTAAGCTATTCTCGTAGAATTGCGGAACATAAAAACCATCAATTCCTGCAAAAGCTCTAAGCCTTTTTTCTTTGCTTTTAACCTTTTTTAAAACATCAATGAAGTTTTCAGCAATCTCTTCGAACTCGCCCAAGTAGAATAAATCTATGAATTCGGCTAAGGGCTCAGGATTGGCAATTCCCCCACCAAGAACTATCAGCTCTCTTCTATCCTTAGCTTTTAAAGGAACTCTTCCTAAGTTAAGGATATTAAGGAAGTTAGTAAAGTTTAGCTCACATCCAAGGTGAAAGCCTAATACTTCAAAATCATCTATGGGAGTCTTACTCTCTAGGGAGAAGAGTTTTTCCTGCCCCTCTCTTAAATACTTTTCTAAATCCTCAGCTGGTGAAAATACTCTTTCACAAACCACCTCAGGGTGTTCATTAAGAAGGCCGTAGATAATTCGAATTCCGAGATTGCTCATCCCGATTTCATAGAGGTCAGGGTAGGAAAGACAGACCTTTAGTTTATTGGAATGGGGCTTTCTTATCACATTCCACTCATTACCAATATATCGTTGTGGTCTTCGGAAATTTTTGAGGTCTATCATCGCCGAGCTATGTTAAAGAAGATTCCCAAGAGGATGAAGTTTATAAAGAGGTTGGTTCCACCATAGCTAAGACAAATTAAAGGAAGGCCTACTACCGGCAGTATTCCTAGAGCCATGCCAATATTAATGAATATATGCAAGAAAAAAACCAGGGTTATCCCTAAGCATAGGTAATAGGCGAATGAATCGCGCAACTCTTTGGCACGTTGTAAGATTTTTTTTAAAATCAACCAGTAGATCAAAAGCAGAAACAATGCCCCTAAGAAACCCCACTCCTCTGCTATAACCGTGAATATGAAGTCAGTGTGTCTTTCCGGGAGGAAATTGAATTGATTCTGGGTGCCGGCAAGGAATCCTTGGCCGTTAAGTCCTCCTGAACCGATAGCAATCTTTGACTGGATTATCGTATATCCGGAACCTAAAGGGTCAATATTAGGGTTAATGAATACGGTTAGCCTTCGGCGTTGGTAATCTTGTAATTTTCCTAAGGCAAACGGAGAAAGAATCAGCCCGATTGCAATAAGAAAGATAAGGTAGCGCTTTTTTATTCGGGAAAAAAAGCCAAGGCCAAAGAAGATAAAAACAATAATTAAAGCTGTTCCTAAATCCGGCTGTTTAAAGATAATTAAGGCATTGAGAGCAACTAAACCTAAGGGTAAGAGAAGGTCCTTGAAAGGGCCTCTGCGTTCATTTTGAGAGAAGAAGCGAGCGAGAATAATAATTATAGCTATTTTCGATATTTCTGAAGGCTGGAAAGTAATGCCAAGAATTGAAATCCAGCGCTGAGCTCCCATGGCAGTTTTACCAAAGAGATAAACTAACAGCAGGAGCAGTAAATTTAAGGCATAGATTATATATCCGGCATCAAAGTAGATTCGATAATTTATCGAAGAAAAAAGTATTAATAGGGTCCAGGAAGCAATTATCCAAATAATTTGCTTATATAGAATTGTAGGATTAGAGAGTTCACCGCCTTGGTGAAGACTGCTGTAGATAGAAACGAGACTTAATAAGTTTAAAAAAATTAAACAAATCACAATTGTTTTTAAGCCTGATATTTTAGATGCTAACACTCTTAGATTAACCATCTTTTAAAGAAGCTCCTCTTCTCTAATCTTTTTGAGAAATTTATAGACAACTCTTAAAGCTTCATGGCTTGAGATTCCGTTTTCCAAGAACACACAAATAGTGTATTTTGAGTCTTTGTAAGGAAAATACCCGATAAACCATCCGTGTGGACGGCCAGTTGTTTGGGCTGTGCCGGTTTTGCCGGAAATCTTAAAATCCAGATTCCTTAGCAAGGATGCCGTACCATCCTTTTCGCTAACTACACCGCGCAGACCTTTCTTTACCTCTTCGACAGATTCTTTTTTATATCTGATGTAGGTTTTTGAGGGTAACCCTGAAGGTAGATTACCTACTTTTTTAAGAATCCGCGGTTTGACCAGATAGCCATCGCTGGCAAAAGCATTAATTGCCAGCATGTTTTCTAAAGGCGTAGTTTCTATAAAGCCTTGGCCAATAGAGAAATTAATTGTGTCGCCGGCGAACCAGTTTTGTTTCAAAGATCTTTTTTTCCAGCGTAGAGTGGGAACAAACCCATTTTTTTCATAAGGTAGGTCAATACCGGTTAAAGAATCTAAACCAAATCGTTTTGCTACCTTGGATAGAGCATTTGGTCCTAAATTTAGACCAAGATTATAAAAGTAAGAGTTGCAGGAGTGGGCAATTGCTTGATATAGATTCTGCAAGCCATGAGTTTCCCAGCAGCTAAATCTTGCTAAACCAACCTTTACCGCTCCCTCGCAAAGGAATGTTTTGGTGGGTTTTATTTTCCCCTCATCCAAGGCAGTCAGGGCTACCAAAGGTTTAAAAGTAGAACCTATCGGGTAACTTGCCTGTGTGGCACGATTAAGCAAAGGGCTGGACTTACTATTGAGGAACCTGTTTACATTCCTCCCCCTTATAAAACTGTTGGGATCAAAAGACGGTACTGAACAGAGGGCGAGAATCTCACCGCTCATTGAGTTCATAAGAATAACTACACCCTTTCTTTTACCTAAGGCCGCAAAACCAAGTTCCTGAATACGGTTGTCAACGGTAAGGTAAAGATCTTGACCCTTTTTAGGGCGTCTTTCGCCTAAGAATCCAACCACTTGGCTTCCGGCATCTACTTCAACTAAATCTCCGCCGTCTTGGCCTTTTAGGTAAGTATCATAATATTGCTCTATGCCCATAAATCCAACGCGTTCCAGAGGTTTATAACCATATTTCTTTAACTTTTCATAGCCGGAAGAGGCCTCTTTTACATAACCAAGAAAGTGAGCAGACTTTTCATATTGAGGGTAGTAACGCTGTGGCTGGGGGCTTATCAAAATCTGGTCCTTAAATCTTTCTTTTAGCTGCAGAGCTGTGATTTTGTCAACATCTTTAATGACGCTTACCGCACTAAAAGGATTCTTTGAATTCTGACGATAATTTTTTTTAATTGATATTAAACTTCGTTTGGTAAAATCGCTTAAGCTTTTGAATAAGGAGTCTTTTTTGTTTTTAATTTGATGGGGAATAACGCTAATATTAAATATCGCACGGTCATAAGCAAGAAGATTGCCGTTGCGGTCAAAGATTGAACCGCGAATTGCCGGGGAGGGAATAAGCCTTACGTAGTTATTTTGGGCTCGCTGCCGATAATAGCTGCCGTTAATAATTTGATAGACGAAAAGGACTAAGACTAACAAGCAAAATCCACCAGCGTAGATTTTTTTAATTCCTTCTGTAGAAAAATTAAAGCTAGATCGTTGCATCATTTTTTCTCTGAGAGTATTTTAGCTAGTGAAATTAGTGAGCTACTTTAAAAGGGTAGCTGCTCTTATCCTTATCTGCAAGGTAGTTTATGGAGAAATAAATCAAAATAGACTGTGTAAGAAATTTTAACCAAAAAAATGGTAAAATCAAGCCACTATGGATAGAATTAACAACAATATGGATAAGGAGTGCTAGCAACACCAAGGAGCCCTTCACAATAAGAATTCGGACTTTCTTATTTACAAGGCCGAAATAAGAGAATAAATAGTGGTTTAGGAGACAGATAAGGGGAAACTCTACCAATTTTAAGGGAGTAGTACCGGGGTTAAAAGAATCACAAACTAAGCCAGAAATCGTACTTATTGCAAGAGCTGGCAGCAAATCTTGGTTTAAAGATACAAAAATAACTCCTAAAAAAACAAATTCGACAGCTAGAGAATAACCGAGAGGCCTGATCAAATCAAAAAGGAAAAGCGAAGTAAACAACAGCACCAGAGTTTTGAGATTCATGCCTTTCATCTGAGAATAAAAACCTTATCAAAAAAAGCACCTTCAGAAGCTAACTCTACCGTAATATCACAAAAAAGCTGGTTAGTTCCTTTTCTAACGCTTTTGACCTTGCCGACTTCAATCGGCGAAGATGAGGGGTTGGCTTCTACCCAAATCCTGTCACCTTTTTTTATGGCTTCATCCTCTTCGATGTATAGAATTTTAGCCTCGGTCAAATTTCCCTTAAGCAATCCCGAACCAAGCTCCCCGACAAATACTGATAGGTTAAAATTGGGATCATTGACCAAAAGCAGATGCGAGAAGGTTTTTTTAACTTCAGTAATTTTTCCAATAAGCTTACCATTTTCATTAACAACTAAAAGCCCCTTTTCCAAGCCAATGTCTTTTCCCCCGTTTATTAAAAGATATCTTCGCCAACTTGATGTTGAGAAACTTAGGACGCCGACACCGATTAAGTCAAATCCTTTATCGTTCTTAAAATTGAGAGCTTTTTTTAAGTTTTGGTTTTCTTTCTTAATATGTTGAGACTCGCCAACTTTTATTTGCAAAGAAATATTTTCTTTTCTTAATTTTTCGTTTTCTTGAGAGATTTTGTGCGAAGTTATCGTTAGCTGATGGAAGAAAAATGAAAATAGGTTACGGATAACGTTCTTAAAAGGCAGAAAAAGCAGAAAGATAACCAATAGATAAATGACGAGAATTTTGAGTTTTGTTTTAGAAGGAAGATACAAGGGAAAGCTTCTTTAAGAATTTAGGTTCTTCCAAAATTTTCCCTGTTCCTAAAGCTACGGCAGTTAGAGGGTCATCGGCGACAAAACAAGCTAAGCCGGTCTCCTCTGAGATTAGCCTGTCTAAACCTCTCAGTAGGGCTCCGCCGCCGCAGAGAACAATTCCTCTTTCAATCAGGTCGGCTGCTAATTCTGGAGGGGTCCTTTCCAGAGTAACCTTTGTCGCCTCGAGGATTTCTCGTAGCGGTGCCTCTAAGGCAGTACGTATTTCTCCAGAGTCAGCTTTGATAAATTTTGGAAGACCAGTGATTAAATCTCGGCCTCTCACCTCTATCGTTAACTCTTCATCAATAGGCCAAGCAGAACCAACCTTTATTTTTATTTCTTCGGCAGTTCTTTCACCAATCATAAGATTATAGTTTTTCTTCATATGTTCGGCGATTGCCGTATCCATTTCATCGCCCCCGATTCGAATTGAGCGTGCATAAACAATACCACCTAAAGAAATTACTGCTATTTCAGTAGTTCCTCCTCCGATATCGATGATCATGCTACCCTGAGGTTCAGCGATTGGTAGCCCAACACCGATAGCAGCAGCAATCGGTTCTTCTACAGGGATTACTTCCCGTGCTCCGGCACGATGAGCAGAATCTTTTACTGCTCGTCTTTCAACTTCAGTAATTCCAGAAGGAACAGCAACTACTATTCTTGGTCCGATTATTATCTTTCGCGGGTAGGCTTTTTTTATGAAGTAGCGTAACATCTGTTCAGTTACGCCAAAATCAGCGATAACTCCGTCTTTCATCGGCCTTATTGCTACTATACTTCCCGGGGTTTTTCCTAGCATTCGCTTTGCTTCTTCGCCTACTGCCAGAAGAGCGCCGGTATCTTTGTAGATTGCACAAACCGAAGGCTCACATAGGACAATGCCTTCTCCTCGCAGATAAACCAAAGTAGTGGCAGTGCCTAGGTCAATTCCGATATCGCTAGAGAATGTCCCTAGCAAATTACTGATTCGTTTTCCGATTAACTTTAAAGCTCGCATTATTTAAAATATAGGTTCCCGTGTATGTTAAATAATAACAAAGGCCTAAAAAAATGTCAACAATAATTGTTAATAAACTCGATAACCCTTTTTAGGCTTTAAAAACCGCACCGGTTGATGCTGAGGTAACCATTTTCCCGTAACGAGACAGATATCCCGATTTTACCTTTATTGGCAATAGTTTCATTGTCTTTTTTCTCTTGGCAATCTCAGTATCAGCCACCTTGACCTCTATTTTTCTTTTGGGTATATCAATAAGGATTGTATCGCCATTCTTTATGTAGGCAATTGTTCCCCGGCAAGCTGCTTCTGGTGAAATATGCCCAATACAAGGGCCACGTGTTCCTCCGGAAAACCGACCGTCAGTAATTAAAGCAACATGTTTATGCAGGCCTAGGCCTACAATTGCTGATGTTGGCGATAGCATTTCGCGCATACCCGGTCCGCCGCTAGGACCTTCATAGCGTATTACAACAACTTCGCCTTTTTTGATCTTTTTGCCCAAAATTGCGTCCATGGCGTCTTCTTCGGAGTTAAAGACTTTTGCCTTACCCGAGAACTTTAACATGTCTGAATCTACTGCTGATTGCTTGACTACACAACCCTCAGGCGCTAAGTTACCGTAGAGAATAGCAATTCCTCCCTGCCTATGGTAAGCCTTATTAAGTGGGCGAATCACATCGTCATTGCTGAGCTTAGCTTCCTTAGCTATCTCTTTTATCTTTTTTCCGCTGACACTATCATTTTCTTTTATTTTATTCATAAGTCTTTTTAGTACTGCCGGGATACCTCCGGCATAGTGCAAATCTTCAATAAAATAATCGCCACCGGGCCGGAGATTTGAAATATGCGGAGTATCTTTGCTTATCCGATCAAAGTCATCTAAGCTTAAAGCTACTTTAGCTTCTTTAGCGATAGCCATTAAGTGCAGGACAGTATTGGTTGAACCGCCTAAAGCCATATCTACCCGAAGAGCATTCTCTAGAGATTTCTTATTCACAATATCCCTGGGGGTTATATTCTTTTTTAGTAATTCGACTATTCTTTGGCCACTATTGTAGGCAATGCGTATCTTTTGATTCAATACTGCCGGGCTAGTAGCACAATAAGGCAAGGAAAGCCCTAAACTTTCAGTTATGCAAGCCATGGTATTGGCTGTGTAAAGGCCTTGGCAGGAACCAGCAGAAGGACAAGCCTCGATTTCTAAGTTCTGACGTTGACATTCATTAATTTGACCAGCCTTAAATCTTCCTACAGCTTCAAAAGTATCACGAACCAATGAAAGTCTTTTAGAACCGGCATGGCCGGCAAGCATTGGTCCAGCTGTTACCACTATAGTCGGGATATTTATCCTTAAAGCGCCCATTATCATCCCGGGAGTAATCTTATCGCAGTTAGTAAGCAAAACTAGCGCATCTAAAGCATGAGCTGAACTAATACTCTCAATTATATCGGCAATTAGTTCTCGTGAAGGAAGAGACTGGTTCATTCCTTTATGTCCCATAGCAATGCCGTCACATATTCCGGGAACGCCAAAGATAAAGGGAGTGCCACCTGAGGCTTCGACTCCCCTTTCGATGTATCTTTCTAAGGTACGCATATTTATGTGGCCAGGGATAAGGTCTGTAAAACTGGAAGCGATTCCGACAAAAGGTTTACTGATATGCGAAGAGCTTAAACCTGCCCCATAGAGAAGCGCACGGTTAGGCATTCTTTCTAACCCTTTTTTTGCTTTATCTGAACGCATTTTGCCTCCTTTAATAACCCCGGCGGAGTCGAAGTCTAGTCCGCACCTTCTAATACTCCCAGGTCTTTTTCTTCTTTTAAGAAATCTTCCTTAGGTTTATCTACCTTTACGATTCCGACATACTTATCTACCGCTTCCTTAGTATTCTTTATGTTAAGCTTATCAAAAAGAAAAGAAAATTCTTCCTCAAGAACATCAGAGATTTTTTCTTTTACATCATGTGGAAGAGAGTGAATTTCCTTCTTAAAAGGTCCTAAGGCTTTTTTTCGGGTTTTATAAATAAACTGATCATCAGTCCAATCTGACTTCTTTTCACCAGCACACTCTTTGTGCAGCCAGGCATAAATTTTTTCTTTTAAAGATAGCGGAAAATAATCATAGGCGATGTTTTGAAATTGAGTCGCCAAATGGATTTCGGCACAGGCTACCTCGGGAAAACGATGAAATGCCTCACTAGGCAGAGTTGAAGCTCCGTGCTGGACTGCTCCGGACATGTTGTAGTCCTTACGGGCGATATCAGAGAGGTTAGTTAAAGTATCAAAATCAATACTAACTTTAGCGATGGTACCGTCAGGCAAAACCACTCCTCCGTGGCTAGTTCCGGTTTGAATGCTTATCTTAGAGATACCCTTTAAAGAACCGACATCTTTCTTATATCCTTCCATAAAAGCTCGGAGTTCTTCAGGTGTAGAGTTCTTTCCGCCAACCTCACCTATTTCTCCCCCAACCGACACCTCTATGCCTTGAGGCTGCAGCTTTCGTATGTATTTTGTAAATAGAGAGCAAACCTCATAATTAAGCCTTTGTTGTTCATCCAGGGTAGCTTTATCTAAATCAACAAGAGTGGATGAGTCGATGTCAATATTGTAGAACCCGGCTTCGATCGCTTCCTTAATCAAGTCTCTTAAAGGATTGATCTCAGCGTCGCTATTATTTAAGTAGTTTGCTGCCTTAACCTGAAAGTGGTCACCTTGGATAAAGACAGGACCACGGTAACCTTCTTTCATTGCAGCCAAAAGAATAATTGAGCTATATTCTAATGGTCTCTGGTCAGTGTAGCCAATCTCACTTTTGGCGATTTCAAAAATGAATGCTCCAGCATTTATCTTTTTAGCTGCCTTATACACTGCCCGAACCAAGTTGAAAGTGAGAGTTCTGATATTCATAGCTGGAACAGTGAAGCCGGTCAGCTCTCTTTTACCCATAGCTTCGTAGAGGCCTTGTATTGACGAGAGAACTGTTCCTAGCTTTTTAGCGCAAGAATGGCTGACCCAAAGACAGAGCCTTTTTAGATGAGCGTCCTCTCCAAGTATTATTGTATCAACTAGATTGTTGATAGTTTCTTCGCGAAAGGCTCTTTCGTCCTTAATTACAATCTCACCGTTCTTCTCCTCAATTACATTATTATTTAAAAGTTCACCTTCGCTCTTATAAATCATCTTGTCCCTCCTTTAGATTTTTTAAGTAAGAATCCGTACTAACTTGTAGTAAGCATTTACTTCTATGTCTTTTGGTTGAATTGCCTTAGCTAAGGGGATTGCGGTTAATCGTCCTTCCTTCAAAGTTACACACTTACCACGCTTGCCTGATTTTAATAGTTGAAGTGCATGGTGAGAGTAACGAGCAGCAATGATGCGATCAAAGGCTGTGGGCCGACCACCGCGTTGAATATGTCCGAGAACCACTTCTCTGGTCTCAAGGCCAGTAAGTTTATTAATCCTTGTAGCAATATCAGCGGCCTTTGCTTTTCCTTCGGCAACGACGACTATCCAGCTGACTTTGCCCTGAATGTTCCCTTCAACAATCTCTTCACAAATTCGCTTTATGCTAAAGCTTTTTTCCGGTAGCAAAACTTCTTCACAGCCACCAGCCAGAGCTACCCTTAAGGCGATATATCCGCAGTCACGCCCCATAACTTCAACTACGAATATTCGTTCTAAGGAAGTGGCAGTATCTCTTATTTTATCTAAGGCATCCAAGGCTACATTGATTGCTGTGTCAGCACCGATGCTCATCTCTACACCATTAACATCATTGTCGATGGTAGCAGGGATTCCTATAACCGGAATCGAATATTTAGTAGCTAAAACATGTGCTCCGGTTAAAGAGCCATTACCGCCAATAACAGCTAATCCCTCTATTTTGTTGTCATGAAGAGTCTTTACTGCTTGGCGTTGACCAGCCAAAGTTCGAAACCGCTTTGAACGGGCCGCCTTTAGGATTGTACCACCTAAATTAATAATTCCTGAGACCGAGCGATGGGTCAAGGGCTTCAGGTCTCCTTCGATAAGACCTTGGTAACCACGAAATATACCATAGACCTCGATACCATAAGCATAAGCACTGCGTACCAAGGCTCTAATGGCTGCATTTACTCCGGCACAATCACGGGTTAAGACTCCGATTCTCTTCATGCTTTTTAGGTTCCTTCCTGCCAACTTGAAAGATACTTTTTTTGCTCAGCAGTTAATCTATCTATCTTTATGCCCAGAGCTTTAAGCTTTAATTGGGCAACTTTCTCATCGATTTTATCAGGCACTTTGTAGACTTTTTTCTCTAGCTTCTTATGGTTTTTAGCAATGTACTCACAGCTTAAGGCTTGATTAGCAAAGCTTAAATCCATAACTTCAGCCGGATGTCCTTCAGCGCAGGCAAGGTTAACTAACCTACCCTGTCCTAGCAGATAAATTCTCTTTTTATTTTTCAAGGTGTATTCATCTATCAAAGGTTTAACCTCTCGTTTACTTACAGCCGCTTTTTCTAAAGCTGTTATGTTTATTTCTACATCAAAGTGTCCGGAGTTGCAGATAACAGCTTTATCCTTCATTAAGGGAAAGTGCTCTTTGGAAATTACATTTAAATCTCCGGTAAGGGTGATGAAAATATCTCCAATCTTTGCAGCTTCTTTCATTGGCATTACTCTAAAACCATCCATTGTTGCTTCCAGACCCTTTAGGTGATCAACTTCACAAACAATTACATTTGCACCCAGGCCAGAGGCTTTTCGAGCTGCTCCTTTGCCACACCAGCCATAGCCAGCGACAACCAGGGTGGTGCCGGCAATTAGTTTATTGGTGGCGCGAATTATTCCGTCAAGAGTTGACTGGCCGGTGCCATAACGATTATCAAAGAGATGCTTAGTGTAAGCATCATTCACGGCAATAATCGGATATAGTAGCTTACCTTCTTCTTGTAAGGCCTTGAGTCGAATCACACCAGTGGTTGTTTCTTCTGTGCTTGCCCAAGGTAGCTTTACCTTTTGGCCTGAAACTGCTCTTTTGTGAATCGTAGATACTAAATCTGCACCATCATCAAGGGTAATCTGCGGACTCTCTTTTAATACTGAATCAATATGTTTATAGTAGGTTTTAGTATCTTCAGCATTAATTGCAAATACTTCGATGCCGTAATCAAGGACCAATGAAGCAGCAGTATCATCTTGAGTCGATAAAGGATTAGAAGCGCAAACCAAGGTACGAGCTCCGGCTGCCTTTAAAGTTAAAGCTAGGGCTGCAGTTTCGGTAGTAACATGCAAACAGGCTCCAATGTTTAACCCTTTGAGGGGCTTTTCTCTACTAAAGCGTTCACGAATTTGTTCAAGAGCCGGCATCCGCTTTAGGGCCCACTCGATTCTTTTCTTACCTTCCTCCCTCAGAGCTTTATCTTTTATATCGTAGTTCACTTCGTTCTCCTTTCATTTATCTGTAGTTTAAACCTTAAAATTCTATTTCAAAGCACTTTTTAAAGCGTCTGCCTTGTCTGTCTCTTCCCAGGTGAATCCTTCACCCTCACGGCCAAAATGTCCATAAGCAGCGGTTTTTGTGTATATTGGTTGCAACAGGTTTAACTCTTCGATAATACCAGCCGGGGTAAGTTTAAAAACTTGACGGATGGCTTTGGAAATTTTTTCTTCATCAACCTTAGATGTTCCAAATGTATTTACGCTCACAGAAACCGGCTCAGCTACGCCGATACAATAAGAGAGTTGGATCTCGCAGGCTGAAGCAATCCCAGCCTTAACAATATTCTTTGCAATATAGCGAGACATATAGGAGGCTGAGCGATCCACCTTTGAAGGATCTTTACCGCTAAAAGCTCCTCCACCATGGCGGGCATAGCCGCCATAAGTGTCAACGATGATCTTTCGTCCGGTTACTCCGGTATCAGAGACTGGGCCACCGACTTCAAAACGTCCAGTACCGTTAATAAAGTATTTAGTATTGGCATCGAGCATATCTTCGGGTACTATTTGTTTAATCACCATTTTCTTAACCTCTTCTTGCAAAATATCCATCTTTGCATTTTTAGTATGGTGAGCACCGATAATTATAGCATCAACTCTCCTTGGTTTGCCGTTTTCATACTCTACTGATACTTGAGCCTTTCCATCTGGCCGTAAGTAATCCATGAGCCCTTCTTTACGTACCTGAGCAAGACGCTTCACTAATTTATGGGATAACATAATGGGAAGCGGCATAAGTTCAGGAGTTTCATTGTTTGCAAATCCAAACATTAAGCCTTGATCGCCGGCACCACCGGTGTCCACGCCTAAAGCTATATCCGGAGATTGCTCCTGGATAGCTGTGGTTACTCCACAACTCTCATAATCAAAGCCTACTGCCGGATCATCATATCCGATATCCTTTAACAAACCTCTAACTATTTTGGGAATTGCTACATAACAATCGGTAGTTATTTCGCCGGCTACCATTACAAAACCCCGAGTAACTAAAGCTTCGCAAGCAACCCGGCTTCTCTTATCATTGACCAATACTGCATCTAATACAGCATCGGATATTTGATCACAAACTTTATCAGGGTGCCCCTCGGTTACTGACTCTGAAGCAAAATAAGTTTTCATCTCGTTACCTCCTTCTCCTCTTCAATAGTGGTTTTAATTTCTTCGGTTTCAACTCCAGTATTTATTTTATCCTTTTCGGCCAATGCTACAAACTCTTCTAATTTTGGCAAATCCTTCAAGGTGTTAATGCCGAAATACTCCAGAAATTTTCGTGTGGTGATGTAAAGAAAGGGTTTTCCAATAACATCTTTTCTTCCGGCAATTTTTATCAAACCAAGTTCCGAGAGTTTTCGTGCTACCCCGTCGACGTTAACCCCTCGGATAGCTTCAATTTCAACTCTGGTAACTGGCTGCCTGTAAGCAATTACCGCTAAGGTCTCTAAAGATGCTGTGGAGAGTTTTTGCTTACCCCTCTCTTGATACATCTTTTTAACCCAAGTGTCATTATCCGGTGCCGAACACATCTGGTATCCGCCAGCAACCTTTACAATGCATATTCCTGAACAACGTTCTCTGTATTCAAGAGCAAGCTCCTCCAAGGATTTTTCGATCTCTTTACGACTAACCTCTAAAACCTCGGTAAGTTCTCCCACTTCGATTGGACGTTCATTAATAAACAATAAAGCTTCAAGAATTGATTTTATGTTTGTTGTATCCATTTTCAAGAAACCTCTTTACTTACGCTGGCGATAGATTTCATTAAGCAGTTCTCCACTGCTATCGACTTGCGGTTTTCCCTCTAAGGCTTTCCTAATCATACTATCAGCTTCACTGCTTTTGTATTGAAGACGTTTTAGAATTTCCTTGGTTTCAGCAACAACTTCTTTGCCCAAAGGTTCTCTTGGCGGTTGCCCCTCTTTTATTAAAGCAAACCTGCCGACTTTACCTTGGAGATGAGCAATAATTTGTTTTGCCCGTTGTTTTCCTATCCCAGCTAGACCCTGCAGGAAACTATCATCATTTTCTTCTATGGCTTGGGCAATTCTTGCTACCGGCTTATCAAAAGCCTTTAGAGCAGCTTTTGGGCCCACTCCGGAGACACTTATGAACTTTTCAAAGAAATCTCTTTCCAGCTCTTCAATAAAACCGACCATCACAGGAGTGCCTCGGTTTTTATCAAGCTTAAAATAGTGATAGATAACTAGTGTAACTTCTTCGCTATCCTTACCTAAACGTTGAGCTACGGTCTTGGGAACACTTATCTCGTAAAAAATACCAGCAACATCTACTACTACTCGATTTTCTTCCTTTTTTGCCAGCCTTCCTTTAATTTGGTAGATCATGCCTTTTAATTGAAACTAGTCTTGTTCAGAAGCCGATTTAATTTTTGAGCATGCGAAAAAGCAACCACTAAGGAAAAAGCATCAGCTGTATGCAGGGAGTCAAATTTTCTTCCGGTTACATTCTCAGCCATTCTCTTTACTTGTTGCGAATTAACATTGCCGCGACCCAAAAAAGACTTTCGGGCCCGAGTAGGTGAATATTCAAAGAACGCGATTTTTTCCTGTTTTGAGAGAAGAACCACAATGCCTCTTACTTGGGCCAACACGCCTAAGGTCGTTGGATGTCGATAGTGTGAGTAGAGCTTTTCAACTATAATTGCCTCAGGCTTATATTCTCGGGCCTCTTTTTTTAGATTTTCAAAGATGTAACTTAATTTTTCAGGAAGCTCTCCTCGAGGGTCAGGCTTTATCTGACCCTCCTTAATCAAGCTTACTTCCAAATTTTTCACTGCGGCGATAACATAACCGCAAGTTCGCAGACCGACGTCTACCCCTAAAACTACCATCTTACATTTCCTGAGCCATCTCCTCTAATACTTCGTCAGGGATATCAAAGTTAGCATAAACCGTTTGAACATCATCATGATCTTCTAAGATTTCTATCAATGACAGGAGACTCTTAGCGTCACTTCCGGTTACCTTAAGAGTTGAGTTAGGTATCTTGGTTAATTCTTCAGATACCCACTTAATCCCTTTAGCTGCGATTGCTGCTTTGACAGCTTCGAAATCTTTTGGTCCAGTAAAAATCTCATAGTTTTTATCACTAGTTTTAATATCTTCAGCGCCAGCATCTACAGCTACCGAAAAGAGCTCGTCCTCGCTTATTGAGGCTTTATCAATTAAAATATAGCCCTTGGATGTAAAAATCCAAGCAACACTTCCGGCTCCAGCCATATTTCCTCCTTTTTTGGAGAAAATGTTACGAATTTCTGCTGAAGACCTATTTTTGTTATCAGTCAGGGTTTCGACAAGGATAGCTACTCCACCCGGACCATACCCTTCGAAAGTGCAGCTCTCGTAAGTTACTCCCGGAAGTTCGCCGGTTCCTTTTTTAATAGCCTTAGTGATGTTATCCTTAGGCATGTTTGCATCGTTGGCCCTAGTAATGGCTGTTCGCAGGCTAGGGTTTGTGTCAGGATTGCCACCACCATTTTTTGCAGATACGGTAATTTCCCTAATTAGTTTTGTAAAAAGACGCCCTCGCTTGGCATCAGCAGCACCTTTTTTGTGCTTAATGCTTGCCCATTTGGAATGTCCACTCATCTTTTACCTCCTTATTCGGCTTTAAACTAAAAACCCGGTAGCCTCTTTAGCTAATTCGTCAGCTTCCTGGTTATTTTCTCTATTAATGTGGGTAATTTCAAAGCTATCTAGTTTCGAAATTAAATTCTTAGCTAAGACAAAGAGCGGGTAGATATTTTTGTTTTTTACCTTAAAATTACCTTTAACTTGTTCACAAACCAGCTTACTATCAGAAAATACCTTGACCGTTTTTTGATTTTGTTCAATAGCATCAATTAAAGGAAAAATTAACGCCATATATTCAGCAAAGTTATTCGACTGAATGCCAAGATAAACACTTTTCTTTTTTAAAATCTCACTACCCTGGTAAATCAAATAACCAATACCGCTTTTTCCGGGATTACCAATTGAAGCTCCGTCAATATAAATCTTGATCATCCTTGGATATCCTCAGGTATATAGAGTATGCGTACGCAGCTATCACACGATACCAGGTGTTCAAACATCTTTATTTCATTTATTTTTTGATGGTTAAGCCTCATATGGCAAGCTCCACAGTCACTCCCTTCTACCGGGACTAAAGCCAAACCCTGACGCGAATTCAACAAGCGCTCATATTTATCCAGAATTTCTTTTTCTATTCCTCCAGCAAGAGCCTCCCTTTTGGTTCCGAAATTGCTGATTTCCGCCTCAGCATCTCTCATGGTTGAGTTAAGCTTAGCCTCTTCTTCTTTAAAAGCTTTTTCTTCTTGACTTAAGGTTTCTTTTTGAACTGCACACTCTTTCTTTGCCGCCTCAAGTGCATCCATTACCTTCAAGACGCCTTCCTCTGCTACCGATATGTCGGCCTTGTGTGATTCAATTTCACTAAGCATAGCCTGGTATTCTTTATTACTTTTTAGTTGATAGAGCTGAGTCTGAAGTTTTTTCAGCCCCTCCTCTTTGGCAGCTAATTCCAACTCTTTATCTTTTTTTTCTAGTTGCAAGCTCTTTAGCTTTTCATCAGCGCTGGTAGAATTCTTGCTTGTCTCCTCAAATTCCTCTTTTATTTCTTCCAACCGGCCCGGTAAAGTTTCATTTTTTTTCTCTTTCAATTTATAAATTCGGCCATCAATTTCTTGTAGCTGGACTAACTTTCTTACTTCTTCTTTTAACCCCATATAAACCTTATTTTTCTATTTAGTTAAATATTTTTTTCCTCAAATGCGCACAGCTGGACTTGAACCAGCGACCCCTGCCATGTGAGGGCAGTACTCTTACCAACTGAGCTATGTGCGCGTTTCGCTTGATACAAGATTCTGTAAATAAAACAAACCGTGGGCCTGCAGGGACTCGAACCCCGGACCAAGACATTATGAGTGTCCTGCTCTGACCAACTGAGCTACAGGCCCTTAAAAGAATAAAAATTATAGCAAGTTATATGCAGGATAGCAAGGCTTTTTTAATTGACTGTAAAGGGAATATTAAAGATAAGGCTGGATGAACTTCTCTAATTCCTGCTTGTTCATAGCCCCGACACGCTTAGCCATAACATCACCGGCCTTAAATAGCATAATAGCCGGAATGCTCATGATTGTATACTGAGTAGCGACTTCAGGAGCTTCATCAACATTTAGCTTACAAACCTTTAATTTTCCGCTATAAGCCTTAGCCAATTCCTCTAGGTGAGGCGCAATCATCTGACAAGGACCACACCAAGGAGCCCAGAAGTCTACTATGGCAGGTATTTCGGAATCAATAACCTCTTTCTTGAAATTAGCGGTATTGACATTGATTTCCATAAGATGTTTCTCCTTTTCAACTAGTAGTTGACTTGTCCCGATAGATGGTTTTATTTTCCAGCGGGGTAGTTTATTTTATTTTGCTTACATTCTTGTCGAGACACTTAATTTCCTTAATCAATGAAGATATTTTACGGTTAGTCTTCCACTTAGTTGAAGGTGCAGCTGATACAGCTTTGCCTAAATCATAGTAGGCCTTCTCTCTTTTTAGTGCTAATGACAGCTTTTTGGTTTGGGCAGCACCCTTTTCGGAAAGTTCCTTAAGATATTTCTCGCTCTCATTCAGCACCTTTTTTGCATTTTTCAGACCTTTATCAAGTTCTTTCTTTGCCTGTGGCCATACCTTATCGAAAACCTCTTTTAAAGAATCCTTTCTTTTAGCCATGCCTCCTCCTTTTTTAAAACTCTATTTTTACTATTAATCTTTCGATATATTCGCTATTTGAGAAAAGATATCTGCGTATAAGCCTTCTTTATATGCCTCTAAGAATGCATCAACTACTCTGGGGTCATACTGCTTCCCACGGCCATTTTTAAGTTCCAATAGCGCTTGATGTTGGATTAAAGCCTTTCTGTACGGCCGGTCCGTAACCATAGCATCAAACGAATCAGCCACTCTTATTATTTTAGCCAGAATACTTATCTCTTCTCCTTTTTTCCCATGAGGGTATCCGGTTCCGTCATAATTCTCGTGATGGTAGAGTACAGCATCAAGCATTATTTTTCCAAACCACTTTTCCATTGGTTTAAGTATCTTTACCGATTCAATCGGGTGCCTTTGAATCTCAGTATATTCCTCGTCGCTTAAAGCATCTCCTTTTTTAAGTATGTTGTCGGATATGTTAATTTTACCTACATCATGAAATTCAGCAGCATAATACAAAATTATTTCTCCATAAGGAATCTTATCCAGTTCAGATTGGAGCTTTCCGCCCATAATCACCGAAAACCCTCCAACCCTATGCGAATGTCCCCGGGTGTAGAAGTCCTTAAATTCTAACCGTTTGTTCGTATCGCGTATAGATTGAATAAAAAGTTTTGTCTCCTCCTTCAGTAGATTAAAATTATGAATTATTTCTGCAGATTTTTTTGCTAGTAAAGAGAGTGCGTCTAATTCGTCAGCAAGAAATCCCCCCCCTGATATTTTTTCACCCAAGATAAATACAACTAGCAAGCGATTATCAACAAAACCCGGAATGCAAACCAGGGCCTTTAACTCTTGCAATCTCTTGCTTAAAGAAATTAAGACTGTTTTCCTTTCCTCAGTTAGTGCGACTGTAAGATTTTTATCTACTTCTTCTATCGAAATAGCCTTTTGACTATCCAGCAAGTCAGTTACGACAGGGCCATCAAGGTTGAAGCTTGTTGGCTCAAAGCCTTCAGGCCGATCACTTACTGTCGTAATGTTCTTAATGCAGGTATACTTTGTTTCTGAATTGTCCAAGCCAAATATGTCAAAATAAGTTAATTCAAAAAAAGGAGCGACCTTATCCTCTATGAAGGAAAAGAGCTCATTAGGAGCCTTTATTTTTGATAGGGCATCTAAACTTTTGAGGAGTGTTTTTGTATTTTTCACAACTTTAATTCTTAAAACGTAACATATACAACCATATAATGGTGGAGGTGGCGGGAATCGAACCCGCGTCCTTAAAGGGTTGGAGAATAGCTCCTACATGCTTAGCCTTATGTTTAGCTTTTCTCTAAAGACTCCAAAAGGCAGGATTCTCTAGAGAGCAGCTTTGAAATTTTTTAAGAATAAATCCTCAAAGCAAGAGATTTATTCCGAGTCTCAAAAATGAACCCTTAAATTTCCTGAGACACAAAGTTTAAGGGTCCTGCTTAGCTAACTGCGTGAGCAGGTGTTGCAACGAAAGGTGTTGCCTTTGTGTTTTGTAAGCCCGGATACGTTCGGCCTTACCCCTACGGCATGCAACCACTTCCCCTAATCTCCAAGTCGAGCCCATGCACCCCCATTTTTTAAAGATTGTTTTCGCTTATGAAAAGAATAGCATAAAACAAAAACATTTTCAAGCCATAAAATCCCTTAGTTTGTTTGTGCATTTTAAAGCGTTGACTCCGGGATTAAGAAAACCTAATTTCGTAGATTTCTCTTGAAAATTCTCGCACAGAAGTTATGATAGGCTTATGCTTACTGCGATTCGCGGACAACATGCTAAAAAAATCCTTTGGATAGTTGCCGGAACGGTTATCACAGCTTTCGTTCTCTCTAATGCCAGTTCTTTTCTAGAAAAAAAAGAAGCAAAAGCAACTGCTAAGATTGGAAGTCAAAAAGTAATTATTCCTAACTTTAAGCACTACATTGACTTAGCCCGCCTTGACTTTATCCTTTATTCGAATCTGAACAATGGAAGAAAAACAATTACCCCTGAAGCGATTATAGAAAAGGCAAGTATTTATTATCGCCTGCTCTTCAAAGCCAAAGAAGCAAATATAGAAGTTACTGACCAGGAAATCGTGAAGTGGGTTAACCGTAATTTTTCGCGAGGCGGAAAATTTGACAAAGCTTCCTACCAAAGATACATAAAACACATTTCTCGAACCTTCAGCATTAACCTTACCCCTCGAAGTTTTGAAGAATACATGAGAGAACTTATCACTATAAATGAATTATGGGCAGAATTTATTCAGGTCGCTGTCAGTGACACCGAGATACAATCGCTCTATTTAATAGAAAACCAAGAAGCTAAAATTGCCTACCTTTTCATTCCCTATGAAAAATTTCGTGTAGATGTGGGGATAAAGCCTAACGAGGTTGAAGAATTCTACCAAGCCAACAAGACCCTTTTTGAAAGAGAACCAACAGCAAACATAAAGTATGCTTTGATAACCGAGGAAGATAACCTGAGCTCGGAAGAAATAAATCGTTTAGCTGAGCTTGGGACGCTTGATCAGCTCGAGAAGAAAACTTCCTTCAAGATTAAGGAAACCGGTTTTATTAAAAAAGATGACCCAATTAAAGAAATTGGCTGGAAACAAGAGATAACTCAGGCAGCCTTTGACTTAGAAATCAATCAAATAAGCCCACCGATAGGTTTAGGCCGAGATTTTATAATTGTCGGCAAAGAAGATGAGAAACCGGCTTTTACTCCTCCTTTAGGGGAAATCGAAGCTGAGGTTGAGGAAAAACTAATTGTTTCTCGTGCAAAGAAGGACGCACAAAGATTTTCCTTTGATCTTTTGAAAAGAATTAACGAAAAGGGAGCAAAAAATCTCAAAAAGTTTAGAAAAAAGAAGAATGTTGAGTTTAAAGAGACCGGTTTTTTCAAATACTACGATTACATAGAAGGCCTGGGTTTAGACAGTAGTGTGAGTGCAATAGTCTTTTCTCTTGAGAAGGATGAAATTCATTCCGAAATTGTGGCTTTAGACAAAGGGGCTTACATTTTGCAATTAAAAGATAAGACTTCTATTGATGATGCAGATTTCCAAACTAAAAGAGAGGCTTACCACGATAAAATTGAAGAGAGAAAACTATTCCTTGAAAAATTAAAGTTTATTAATAAGCTAAATCAAGAAATAATCATAGAACTTCCCCCGGTAAAATAAAAATCCCCACCTCAAGGCCTTATCAACCTTAGGGCGGGGTATTTTATTATCCTTTAAGAATCAGTTAGCCTTCTATGACGATGCAGTTTACCGGGCATTGAGAGGCAACGTCGTGAAGATCGCAATCAGCACATTCATGAGTCTTTACTTTAGCAATACCGTCTTCACCTAAGTCAAAAACGTTAGCGCATGCATTTACACATAAGCCACAACCGACGCAAGCATTTTCATCAACAATAACCTTTGCCATGTCTCCTCCTTTATAGTATCGTTTCAGTTTTTATTTAAGTCCGTAGTACTCTATGTTTTTATTAGCTACTTCTTGAACTTCTTGTAGTGCTTCTTTGTTTTTAGGTAAGTGTCTAAATCTACCCTGGGTTTTAAGATATTCTTCGACTGGTTTTAGTGAAGTAATTTTCATAGTTTTAACAAGCTTACCATACTCATACTCCACTAGTGGGTACAAGCCTGTTGCAACTGCAAGTTTTGCAATTTCTATCGTTTGAGCAGGTTCCGATTTCCAGCCTAAAGGACAAGGTACATGAATTTGCAAGTATTTCGGACCCCTTATTGACAGGGCTTTTTTGACCTTTCTTTCGACATCCTTAGGGTTACCTATGGAAGCTGTGGCTGAGTAAGGTATATGGTGGGCAGCGCAAATTTCAACCATAGGCTTTTTAGGTCTAGAATTACCCAAAGATTTTTTACCTACTGGCGAAGTAGTGGTATTAGCGTAGAACGGAGTAGAACCGCTGCGCTGAATACCGGTATTCATATAAGCTTCATTATCATAACAAATAAATAAGACATCTTGGCCCCTCTCAAGCATCCCTGAGATAGCCTGTAAGCCAATATCTCCGGTTCCGCCATCTCCGGCTTGAGATATCACCCGGATTTCGCCCAATTTATTTAAATACTTTAGGCCAGCTTCAATGCCGCTAGCGACTGCTGCTGAATTTTCAAATAAGGAGTGTATCCAGGGAACTCCGAAGGCAGTTTCAGGCGCTTTAGTAGAGAAAACTTCAAGGCAGCCGGTAGAGTTTGTAACCATAGTATTCTTACCGGCAACATTCATGACAATTCGAACGGCCATTGACTGTCCGCAGCCAGCACAAGCAGTGTGCCCAGATACGTAAAAATTTTCCTCAAAATGTTTTTTCGCCATTTGACTTTTTTCTCTAAGACGCTTTAAATTCGTCCCAGAGCAAATCCTTGTTTAAATCAACAAATTTACAGCTAGCAACTTCCTTATTGGCTGATTGGATAATACCCTCTATAGTGTCAATTGTTATATCTCTTCCGCCCAAACCAGCGATAAACCCGCTCACTCGTTTATCTGAACTTAATATTGCTTTGATTTCTGAATACACGGCACCGTCTGAGCCTAAAGAAATGTCCTTATCAATAACAGCTAAATTAGGAATTTTTCCTAAAGCAGCCGCAATCGCTTCTTTTGGAAAAGGTCTATAAGTAACAATTTTTAGAAGGCCGATTTTTTTACCTTTTTCTCTTTCAAGATCAATAACGTCTTTAATTGTTCCGCAAACAGAGCCCATGGCGATTATTGCCAACTCAGCATCCTCTAGCTTATAACCCTCAACTAGCTTTACGCTGTCCCTTGAAGTTAAATCCTTATATTCTTTACCAACCTTCGGTATTAAATCAATGACCTCTTCCATTGTTTTATGTATAGCATAACGGGTTTCAGCGTATACTGTTGGATCACCCAAGAGACCAAAACTCATCGGATCATTAACGTCGAGCTTATATGGCGGGTTATATTTCGGAAGAAATTTATCGACTTCTTCTTGGCTTGGCATATCAATTGTTTCCATACCGTGAGTTAAAATAAAACCATCTACGCAAACCATTATCGGTAACATTACCTTAGAGTTTTCTCCAAGCTTATGACCAGCAATAATCAAATCAACCGCCTCTTGGTTGTTCTCAGCATAAAACTGTATCCAGCCAGCATCTCTTAAAGCAATCGAATCCTGCTGATCGTTCCAAATGTTAATCGGTGCAGATACAGCACGGTTGGCACAAACCATCATAACCGGTAGCCTCATCCCAGCTATACAAAAGACAACTTCTCCCATTAATAGCAAACCTTGAGAGCTAGTACAGGTAAAACTTCTTACTCCGGCCGCTTGCGAACCTAAGACCACTGAAGCTGCTGAGTGTTCACTTTCAACATTCAAAGTCTCAGCCTCAAGATTTCCGTCAGCAACAAATTTAGCAAGATGTTCAACTATATGAGTTTGTGGAGTGATTGGGTAAGCAGCAACAACACCGGGACGGCATAATTTCGCCGCTTCTGCCATTGCCCAGGAACCTTCTAAGTATTTCTTCATAGTCTAATCATGATTGGGAACCATTTCAATATCATCTTTGGGACAAATATAAGCGCAAAGTCCGCACCCCTTACAATAATCTAAGTCAGTTGAGTAAGTATTCTTTTCTATACCTTCGATACATCCTTCAGGACAAATAAGCTTACAAAGACCACAATTAATACATTCTTTTTTTAAAAACAGCGGTTTTTGGGTTGAACGCCAAGAACCGGTTAAATTCGCGCAAGAAGTTTTCCCTCGACTGGCTAAAACGCTAAACACTTTCGTACCCCTTTTTTGCTGCTTGGAGATTTTTTTCTAATAGCTTGGGCTTACTTTTGAATCTGCCTTCAACTGCCTTTAAAACAGATTCCAGTTTTATCTGGCCGGTCGCCTTAGCAAAAGCACCTACTAAGACAGTGTTGGCAAAAGGTTTCCCGATTATCTCCATAGCGATTTCCTCAGCCGGTAAAGTTTTAATCTCGACGTTACCAATCTGCGGGATAACCGTTTTTTCTCTTACGGCTACGATAGCTTTCGCACCCTCTTTTAAACCCTGAAAGCACTTCTCACTTTCAATTAAGGTCGGGTCGATTACTACGACATAATCGGGTTTATAGATTTGAGAACGTAGACGAACCGGCTTATCATCAAATCTTACAAAAGCATTCATTGGTGCTCCCATTCGGGCAGCACCGAAATGAGGAAACGCATAAGCGTATTTATCTTCGTAGAATAGAGATTCACCTAATATGGCTGCTGTAGTAATTGCGCCTTGGCCGGCTCTAGCAAATATTTTTACCTCTTTCATGAGATACTTTTTATATCATAAACCAATAAAAAATCAAGAAAAAAGTTAATCGGCAAGCCAAAACTCCTTCTCGCCTCCCTTTTTAATAAGGTCAAGAAGGACATTTACTATTTCAGTATCGTATTTGATACCCTTTCCTTTTTGAAGTTCTTGGCAGGCTTTTTTTAATCCTTTAGCTTCACGATAAGGACGATGGTGGGTCATAGCCTCTAAAACATCACTGACTGCCAGTATCTTAGCTTCTAAGAGTATCTCATCTCCTTTTAGGCCGCGTGGGTAGCCTGAGCCATCAAGGCGCTCGTGATGTTGATAGATAATATCAGCCAGGGGAAAGGGAAAGTCAATATCCTTGATTAAATTATAGCAATTTTCTACATGTTCCTGGATTAGGCGGTACTCCAAGTTATTTAATTTACCAGGTTTGTTTAGGATATCTAGGGGAATACTTATCTTTCCTAAATCGTGAAGTTCTCCGGCTAACTTAATGGCTAAAAGTTGATTTTCATCCCATTTAAAGGCATTAGCAATTCTTTCAGCAATACCAGCTACATTCCGAGTATGACTAAAAGTGTAAGGATCACGCATCTCAAGAGCCTTACCCAAGACTTCCATGGCACTAACCATCATATTTAGGCGTTGCTGTTCAAGGTTAGCGTAAGCAGTCATGTCTCGAGTTATCCCCATGGTTCCGATTATATTACCGCCGCTATCATGCATAGGGATTTTAGTAGTAATTACCTGGTTCCAATGGCCATTACTGAGTAAAGTTTTTTCAATCTTGCCAACAATTGGCTTACCGGTATTTAGAACTTTGTTATCATCTTCAAGCATATCCTTAGCTTGCTCCGGGGGGAAAAAATCAAAGTCAGTCTTTCCGATTATCTCCTCGGCTTTCAAGCCAGTTCCTTGAATATAAAAATTATTAATCTTTATGATTTTATTGTTACGGTCTTTAAAGTAAATTGCATCAGGGATGTTGTTCAAGAGATTTTCAAAGAAATTCCTCTCCATGTTTAACTTATCAGCAATCTTTTTTTGAGCTGAAATATCCTGGATCACCCCTTCTATCCAACGTTCTTTTTTTCTAGCTGAAGGCACTAAATGGGCAGTAATTGCCACCCATAATGCTTGACCATCCTTTTTCTTTAAAACTACCTCAAAGGATTTAACCTGCTTGCCCCTGTTGAGAATTGTTAGAAAAAGCTCTCTATCTAAGGATTTACTGAATAAATTACAAAATTTCTCCCTGATAAGTCCTTTTTCAAAAGAATAGCCTAGTATTTCAGCTAGGGTTGGATTAGATAAAATCACCTCACCCTCAGGGGCTAAGCAATATTGGAAGAGCCCGATGTTTAAAATATTGCTATCGTTGATATCTAAGCAAAATTTCCTCTTTTTTCTCATAAATCCCATAAAATCTCCCAAAGTGGTCTTATTATACCACTTGGCACAAAAAAATCTACAGCTAAATTAACCAAGGCAAAAAAATATCCCCGCTCCTTTTAACGAACGGGGATATTTTATATTTTTCCTTTAAAGTTACTTGTTTAGTAACCCATTCCGCCGGGCATTCCCATTCCGCCGGGCATTCCACCAGGCATAGCAGGGGCCTTACCTTCTTTTTCTGGCTTATCAGCTACGACTGCTTCAGTAGTAATTAGCAATGATGCGATTGATGCTGCATTCTGCAGGGCAGTTCTAGCTACTTTTGTAGGGTCAATTACCCCAACTTTAAACATATCAGTCAACTCCTCACCGTTGCTCCTTAAGTCAAATCCCATTGGTGACTTGCTGTTTTTTACCTTAACGACTATCACGTCGCCTTTTAAGCCCGCATTTGAAGCAAGTTGGTTAAGTGGTGCTTCAAGGGCTCTGCGAATAATGTCTACACCGGTTTTTTCATCACCATCAAGCGTGAGTTTATCCAGCACTGACAAGCAATGAATTATTGCTACTTCACCACCGGGGATAATTCCTTCTTGGACAGCAGCCCTGGTTGCGTGTAGAGCATCTTCGACTCTAGCTTTTTTCTCTTTCATCTCAGTTTCGGTTGCTGCTCCGATATTTATTACAGCAACTCCACCAGCTAACTTAGCTAATCTTTCTTGTAATTTTTCTCTATCGTAGTCAGAATCACTTTCCTCGACTTGCTTTTTGATTTGCTTGATTCTTCCTTGAATAGTGCTGGTTTCTCCGGCACCTTCAACGATAGTTGTGTTATCTTTGTCAATCCTAACCCTCTTAGCTCTTCCTAAGTCAGGTAAATCAACATTTTCTAATTTTAATCCTAAATCTTCGGCAATTGCCTTTCCGCCGGTAAGGATTGCTATATCATCTAACATAGCTTTGCGTCTGTCGCCATACCCCGGTGCTTTAACAGCGCAACAGGTAAAAGTTCCGCGAATCTTATTGACTACCAGCGTAGCTAAGGCTTCGCCATCAACATCTTCAGCGATTATCATTAGCGGCTTCCCGGCTCTAGCGATTTTCTCAAGAAGCGGCAACATATCTTTTAGGTTAGAGATTTTTTTCTCGTAAATTAGAATGTAGGGATCTTCAAGGACTGCTACCATTTTCTCGGCATCAGTAGCAAAATATGGAGATAAATATCCTTGATCAAACTGCATTCCTTCTACTGTTTTTAGGGTAGTTTCGGTAGACTTAGCTTCTTCAGGAGTGATAACACCGTCTTTGCCTACCTTTTCCATTGCGTCAGCAATAAGGATTCCGATTGTTTCATCACCATTAGCAGCGATTGTAGCAACCTGAGCGGTTTCCTTCTTGTCCTTAACTTCTTTTGAGATTGATTTTAGCTCTTCGACTATCGCTTCAACTGCTTTATCGATTCCTCTTTTTAAAGCCATAGGATTTGCTCCGGCAGCAACGTTTTTAAGACCCTCTCTAAAAATTGCTTCGGCTAAAATTGTTGCAGTAGTTGTTCCGTCACCGGCAGTATCTGAAGTCTTTTCGGCGACTTCCTTAACTAATTGGGCACCGATATTCTTATAAGGATCTTCGAGATCTATTTCTTTTGCTACAGTAACACCGTCTTTAGTGATAGTTGGTGAGCCGAACTTCTTTTCAATAACGGCATTTCTTCCCTTAGGCCCCAACGTAACTTTAACGGCTTTTGACAGGAGTTCAACTCCTTCTAAAATTGCCTTTCTTGCATCTTCACTAAATATTAATTGCTTTGCCATAAAATTTTACCTCCTCTTACGCAGTAATTCCTAATACATCCTCTTCGCGAATAATAAGATAGTCTTCGCTATCTATTACAACTTCTGTTCCAGAATACTTTCCGTAAAGTATCTTGTCGCCAACCTTTAAAGATAAAGGCATTGCTTTACCCTCGGAATTCTTCTTCCCTTCGCCTACAGCAATAATTTCGCCTTCTTGAGGCTTTTCTTTTACTGTGTCGGGAAGCACGATGCCACCTTTAGTCTGCTCCTTAGCTTCAAGTTGCTTAAGCAGAATTCTGTCTCCTAATGGCTTAAACTTCATAAGTTACCTCCTTTAGATACGCCAATAATTCTGTTTTTATAATAACTTAGCAATCTCTACCCTAGAGTGCTAAGTTATTACTATATCGATATTGAAATTAATGTCAAGAATTTTTTTTAATTTTTTAACGGAAGGTCACGGCTCAAAATCTCAAGGCCCTTTAAGACCAGTAATGGTTCGTATTCAAAGGGGAAATCCAAGCCGGGCATAATCACCCTAGCTTCTCCTCCGGTGATAATAACTTTCTCATTTTTGCCGATTTTCAGTCTCTTTTTGTACTTAATGACTAGAGAATTTATCATCAAAGAGAATCCTTCTAGGAGCCCTTTAGCTATGCTGCTTTCTGTTGTAGTCGGAATTAATTTTTTTGTTTTTCTAAACTTTATCCGCTTAGGAAGCATTGCGCACTTGGAAAAAACACCTAATGTAGATCCAAGGCCAGGAAGAATTATCCCGCCTTGATAAACATGATCTTTAGATAAAAAATCCAATGTTATTGCAGTTCCAAAATCTAAGGCCAGACGAATCTCCGGAAAGAGTTTCTTGGCCGCATATGCTCCCACTAATCGATCCATGCCTATTCGTTTCTTATCGTATAGTGAGACTATGGGAACTTTTATATCCTGCCCCACTACATACACAGGCATTTTTAAGCTTTTAAAAATTTTAGTGACTTTAGGCACTACTGAGCAGACTATGACTTTCTCGTTTAGCTTGGGGCTTAGAGCTTTCGCCAAAGAAGCTTTAGTAACTCCGACGGTCGGTATTTTTTTAGCTTTCCTAAGTCTTCCCCTTTCAAAATGGGAAATGTGTATGCTTGTATTTCCTACGTCTACAGCAATCATTACAAAGCTCCTTGCTCTTCTTTTTTCCTATATTACGCTTTGTTAAAGAGTTTGTAAAGCCTAAACCCTGCCCTTGATGACTTTTTTTAATTCTTTTACCTTATCCCGTAACTGTGCAGCTTTTTCAAAGTGCAGGTTTTTTGCAGCAGCAAACATTTCTTTTTCTAGCTGGGCAACGACCTCATGGAGTTGAATTTCCTCACCATCTAGCTCTAAGCGTTTATTAAGGTTATCCTCCTCTCTTAAATAAACTTCGATACCATCCTTAACTGCTTTTTGAATGCTTTGTGGGGTTATTTTATGCTTAGCATTATGTTTTAATTGGATTTCTCGTCGGCGCCGACTCTCAGAAATCGCTTTTTTCATTGATTTAGTAAGGGTGTCAGCATACATGTAAACTTCTCCGTTTACATTACGGGCACATCTGCCGGCAATTTGGATTAAAGAGGTTGAGGAACGCAAAAATCCTTCCTTATCAGCATCAAGGATTGCTACCAGGGATACTTCAGGTAAGTCTAAGCCTTCACGAAGAAGATTAATGCCGATAAGAGCGTCGAATTTCTTCAACCGCAGATCTTTTAGAATCTTTGTTCTTTCTAAAGTATCAATTTCAGAGTGAAGGTAATTGGCCTTTAGCCCCTCCTGCTTTAAGTAACTGCTTAATTCTTCTGACATGCGTTTGGTAAGAGTAATGACTAAGGTACGTTCTTTTTTCTTGGCTCTGGTTTTAATTTCTTGGATTAAATCGTCAATTTGATTTTTAGTAGATTTAACTGTAATCTCCGGATCAGGCAATCCGGTCGGGCGTATAATCTGCTCAACTACCCTTCCCTTAGAAGAATCGATTTCAAATTCTCCAGGTGTTGCCGAAACAAATACTATTTCTTTAGTGAGAGGTAAGAACTCGTCAAACCTTAAAGGTCGATTATCCAAACAAGAAGGCAACCTAAATCCATGGGCAACTAGAGTTTCTTTACGAGCCTTATCTCCATTGTACATACCGCGTACTTGAGGGATAGTAGCATGGCTTTCGTCAATTACCGTAAGAAAAGAATCTGGAAAGTAATCCAGAAGACAATATGGACGTGAACCGGGAGCCCTTTGACTTAGATTCCGAGAGTAATTTTCAATACCATGACAATAACCACATTCAGCTAGCATCTCGAGGTCAAAGTTGGTACGTTGACTAAGGCGCTGGGCTTCTAAAAGCTTACCTTCTTTGTTTAGAACTGCTAGCCTGTCCCTTAGCTCCGACTTAATAGTCTTTAAGGCTTTATCGATCTTGTCCTTGCCAATAATAAAGTGCTTAGCCGGATAAATGACTATTCTTTCTAACTCCGAGACCTTTTTTCCGCTGAGTGGTTCAAACTCGTAAATTTTCTCTATTGTATCACCAAAAAACTCTATTCTTACCCCACGTTCTTTATAGGCCGGAAGAATATCTAAAGTGTCACCTTTAACCCGAAAAGTTCCCCTTCTGAAATCAAGGTCATTCCTCTCATAGTGTAGGTCGACTAAACGCGTAAGAAGAGTTTTCTGAAGGGTGTTGCCACCAACTCCTAGAGAAAGAGCCAGGTTTTGATAATCCTGGGGTGCACCTAAGTTGTAAATACAAGATACCGATGCTACCACTATAACATCTCGGCGGCTAGCCAGAGAGCTAGTTGTTGATAAACGAAGCCTGTCTAATTTATCATTTATCGAAGCGTCCTTTTCAATATAGGTATCAGTTTGAGGAATATAGCTTTCCGGTTGGTAGTAATCATAGTAGCTTACAAAGTATTCGACAGAATTTTGCGGAAAGAACTCTTTAAGTTCGGCATAAAGCTGGCTGGCCAGAGTTTTATTGTGTGAGATAACCAAAACTGGCCGGTTAATCTTCTCGATCGCACAGGCTAAGGTGAAAGTTTTTCCTGATCCGGTGACGCCAAGAAGAGTTTGAAAACGCTCCCTTTCTTTCATCCCGGCGATTAGTTTTTCAATAGCTTGAGGCTGATCACCGGTAGGTTTAAATTTACTGGCTAGTTTGAATTTATCCATTGATTACTCTGGGGCAGTAAGAAGTGCTAATCAGAAATATCTAAAGAAAAATCAATTACCTCGGGAGAGTCAGTAATCATACCTATCGAAATATGGTCTACGCCACTACTAGCTACAGCTTTTATGTTTTTTAAGTTTACTCCACCCGATGCTTCAAGTTTGATCTTCGGATAGTATTTATTACGCAAACTTACAGCGCTGTTTAAATTCTTTACAGAAAAATTATCGAGCATGATTATATCCGGCTTATACTTAAGCACTTCTTTTAATTCTCCCAAATTCTCTACTTCAATCTCCACTTTCAAGGAACTCTTTTTCTTTAAGGTAGTCACTAACCCCGCGAAACGCTCTTTATTCAAACGCCCTCGACGTATATATCCAGCAGCCTTTAGATGATTATCCTTAATAATAATCCCATCGGATAGTGAAATGCGATGGTTACGCCCCCCGCCTATTCCTACAGCATATTTTTCTAAAATCCGTAAATTAGGTATGGTTTTGCGAGTATCTTTAATTTCAACCCCTGCGCCCTTAACTTTTTCAACGAATTTTTTAGTTAAAGTAGTAACTCCCGATAGTAACGACAAGAAGTTTAAAGCTACTCGCTCGCCAGTAAGGATTGTTTGCAGACTTCCTTGGATGGTGGCAATCTTATCACCTTTCTTAAAAGCACTGCCGTCTTTCTTCAGGGCTTTAAATACTATTTTCCTGTTTAGTTGTTTAAACACAGCCTTAGCCACTTCTAGGCCCGAGAGTATGCCTTTTTCCTGGGCAACGATTACTCCTTTTCCTTTGAGCTTAGAAGAAATGGCTAAGGTAGTAGTTATGTCTTTTTGACAACCATCTTCTCCTAAAGCACTCTTTACGACAACTTGGATGTGTTTACTTAAAGACATCTTTTAACCCCCTCAGGCGCATAAGATCTGCTGAGATATCCTTGAATTTTTTCTTTTCTCTATCAATAATATCAGGAGAGGCTTTCGTCAGGAACTTCTTGTTCTTCAATTTCTCAGTTGCTTTTTTGAAAACATTGTCAAGATTGGCAACCTTTTTATCTAAAGAAGCAAGAAAAATACTTAAGTCAACTGACCCTATGTCGAGATTTAAAGCTAAGCCCTCACTTTCATAGAGCACCCGCTCTAACTCTCCTACAAAACTTATTGATTCGCTAAGGGTGAGATGCTTTATCCAGGTAATATTTTCCTCCCAAAACTTTTTGTTTCCCTGGCGGCTCAAACACACTTCTAATTTTACCTTTTTCTGACCCAGGCCCAAGTCAGCTTTTATATTACGCAAGTTACGTATTGTAGCAATAAGAGAAGCTACTTCTTTGCCAGTGGTTTTAAGTTTGTATTTTTTGGGCCAGGTTGCATTTACTATAGTTTTATCCAAAGAAAGGCTGGTATGTTTTGTAATTATAGAAAAAATCTCCTCAGTAATAAAAGGCATTAAAGGGTGTAGTAGTTTTATCGAGTTAAGAAGAACGTAGATTAATACTTTTGCCTTGCTAAGGCTAAAGTTATCTTTAACAATCTCTATATACCAATCACAAAATACATGCCAGAAAAAGTCATATATTTCTTTAGTTGCCTCATTCAGCGAGTAATTGTCTAATTTCTTTGAAACCTTATCGATAGTGCTGTTTAGCTCAGCTAGCACCCAATCATCAGTTGAATCAAGATCCGAGAGCTTAAGATCTTTTACCTTAAAACCACCCTCTTTAATCTTTAAAAGAATGAATCGGGTGGCATTCCAGATTTTATTGGAAAAATTCCTTCCAACCAAGAACTTTTCTTCGTTTAAATAAACATCTGAACCGCCAGCAGCAAGAAGCATTAAAGAAAATCTTAAGGCATCAGCGCCAAACTTATCAATAATTTCTAAAGGATCAATTGTATTGCCCAATGACTTTGACATTTTTATTCCCCGTTCATCCCTTACGGTTCCGTGTATTAATACATCTTGGAAAGGAATTTCCTTGGTAAATTCTAAACTAGCCATAACCATTCGAGCGACCCAGAAAAATAGGATTTCCGAGGCGGTAACGAGACAATTTGTAGGGTAGAAGTATTTAAGATCTTTTGTCTTATCTGGCCAGCCAAAAGTAGCAAATGGCCAAAGCCAGCTTGAAAACCAAGTATCTAAGACATCCTTATCCTGCTCTAAGTTCTTCGAACCGCATTTTGGACATTTATCCGGCCTTATCTTAGATACGATTATTCCTACTTCACTATCCTGATCACTTCCCTTTCGGCAATCAAGACAGTAATATGCTGGTATACGGTGCCCCCACCAGATTTGTCGTGATATGCACCAATCTTGAATATTATACATCCAATTAAGATAAACTTTTTTCCACCTTTGAGGATGAAATCTAACCTTACCCTTTTCAACAACCTTTATTGCTCCAGCAGCCAGAGGCTTCATTTTTACAAACCACTGTAGAGATATCCGCGGTTCGACTATTGTATGGCAACGGTAACAATGTCCGGCGCCTATAATGTGAGGTACTTTTTTATCAATTAATTTCTTATCCTCTAAGAGAGTGAGCAAGGCTTCTCTAGCCTTGAATCTATCCATGCCGACAAAGTCACTGGGGACATTCTTATTTAAAGTGGCATCTTCATTCATTATATTTATAAATTCTAAGTTGTATTTTTTACCAATCACAAAATCAGCAGGGTCATGGGCCGGGGTTACTTTGACCACTCCGGTACCAAACCCAGGATCAATAGCTTCATCTTCAATGACTGGTATTTCCCTCCCGACTACCGGCAATACAATCTTAGCGCCTTTTAGCCATTTATAACGCTTATCTTTAGGATTGATAGCTACCGCTGTATCTCCTAGCATTGTCTCTGGTCTTGTTGTAGCCACAATGATATATTTCTTATTCGCTGCTAAATCGCCACTGGATTTAACCGGGTACTTTATATAGTATAGCCAGCCATCAATATCCTTATGAGCTGCTTCTTCATCGCTTAAAGCAGTTTTACACCTCGGGCACCAGTTAATAATATAATTTCCTCTATAGATTAAACCTTTCGCATGCAGCTTTGTAAAAACTTCCCCCACGGCGTTGCTATACCGATCGTCCATAGTGAAACGCAATCTTTGCCAATCACAGCTTGCGCCCAACTTTTTGAGCTGATCAATAATTGTTGAACCGTATTTATCTCTCCAGGCCCAGAGTTTTTTGGTAAATTCCTCTCGGCCGATTTCTTCCTTGCGTAAACCTTCTTTTGCCAGATCTTTTTCGACAACATTCTGGGTAGCAATACCAGCATGATCAGTTCCCGGCATCCAAAGGGACTGACATCCTCTCATCCGCTGGTATCGGATCAATACATCTTGGATCGTGTTATTTAAACCATGGCCCATATGAAGGATACCGGTAATATTGGGGGGCGGAATAACAATTGAGTAGTTACTCTTAGAGCCAGTCTTAGCAGAGAAAACCTTATTCTCAACCCATTGTTTTAAGATTCTTGGCTCTACCTCTTTAGGATTATATTTTGAAGGAATTTCCATATTTTAACCTTTCTGTGCTAAGGGATTATATAATAGAGGCAGGTAAATTACAACCCAAAACTTAAGACTCGAGGATTATTCTCCGATTACCTTTACTAAAATACGTTTAGGCCGTTGGCCATCAAATTCAGCATAGAAAATCTGCTCCCAAGGCCCGAAATCTAACTTACCAGCAGTTATTGCTACTACTACTTCTCTACCCATAATTGTACGCCTGAGATGAGCATAGCCATTATCCTCACCAGTAAGATTATGCTTGTATTTATCAATGTCTTCAGGGGCCAAACCTTCCAGCCACTCTTTGAAGTCCTCCTTTAGGCCTCTTTCTTCATCATTAATAAAGACCGAAGCTGTTATGTGCATAGCATTTACTAAGCATAAGCCTTCTTTGATGCCGCTTTTAGCCAAAACTTTCTTAACATCCGGAGTAAGATTAACGAATTCAACTCTTCTTTTAGTATTTAATGTTAAATGTTCGGTATGACTCTTCATCACTTGCCTCGTACTACTCTGTTTTCTAATTCCCCAATTCCCTCGATTCTAACCGTAACCTTATCACCAACATTCATCTTGCCTACTCCCGGAGGTGTCCCGGTTGAAATCACATCACCGGGAAATAAAGTCATTATTCTAGAAATAAAAGCTACTAGGTGTGAGATTGAAAAAATAAAGTGCTTTGTAGATGAATCTTGTTTTATTTTCTTGTTTAAATGCAACTGGATGGCTAATCTATCTGCAGAAATCTTTGTCTCAAGCCAAGGTCCAAGAGGACAAAAGGTATCAAATGACTTTGCCCGAGTCCACTGCCCGTCTTTAGCTTGAAGATCCCTTGCAGTTACATCATTGAGGCAGGTGTAGCCGAGTATATATTTTTTGGCATCTTTAGTGGTGATGTTTTTTGCTTTTCTTTTTATCACCAAAGCCAGCTCAGCTTCATAATCCAGACGCTTAACGCCCCTAGGGCATTGAATCAAGTCTTTATTCCCGATAAGAGCAGTTGGTGGCTTTAAAAACACTATCGGTTCTTTAGGAATTTTCATCTTTAATTCCTGAGCATGATCTCGATAATTAAGACCGATGAGAATTACTTTGCTGGCCCTGGCAGGAGCAAGAAGTTTACACTCCTTAAGAAGAATTTTTCTTGAAGTCGGTTTTATTCCCGTAAAAGGCGGGGATTCTAAGATTAAAATCTTTTCCCTTTCTACCACCCCCCAGTTAATGGTTTTTCTAAAGAGAAATTTAGCAATCTTCATAGCTAATAGTTACTATAGTGATTCGAATAAGGGTATAAATTGAGGGAAAGATTTATTTATGCATTGGGTATCATCAATGGTACAGTTGTTCCCAATTGCTGCCCCTAAAATTACAGCGCTCATAGCAGTGCGATGGTCACCAAAACTCATAAAATGAGAGGCCTTATGTTCCTTTACGCCCTCGATCATCAGCTCGTTATCGTTATCTACCTCTACTTTTACTCCGGCAGTAGTTAAGTTTTTGGAAATTGAATTAATTCGATCGGTTTCCTTTACCTTTAATTCACCGATTCCCTGGATAAGAGTTCTCCCGGTAGCAAAAGAAGCAGCTACGCAAAGTATTGGTATTTCATCAATCATTGAAGGTACTTCATCTGGTTCAACTACTGCACCTCGCAAATTGGAACTTTTAACCGTAATGTCAGCATAAGGTTCATAACCCTCTTTTTCGTTGGTAATTTCTATATTGGCTCCCATCTCTTTTAGAACTTTTAGTAACCCACAACGGCTAGGGTTAATATTGACATTCTTTATGGTTAGATTTGCATCTTCCAAAATTAAACCAAGTACAATAAAGAAAGCCGCTGAAGAAAAGTCAGAAGGAATATAAATCTCTTTTGGCGAAACTAGCCTCTTTGCCGGTTTACAAATAATTTCTTTGCCCTGCACTTGGATATCTGCACCAAAAAGCTTTAGCATCCTTTCGGTATGGTCCCGAGATTTATAAGGTTCACGAATAATAGTTTGGGAATCAGCATAAAGCGAAGCTAGCATAATCGCTGATTTTACTTGAGCGCTAGCAATTTCTAAATCGAATTCTCCTCCTTTGATGCCCTCTTGACTCGGTGATATTGATAGGGGCGCAGAAGTAATTGCTTCGGTGTCAAGAAGGCTATTGTCTTGTTTCTTACCTTCTATTTTCGCCCCCATTTGACTTAGAGGATTAACAATTCTATCCATGGGTCTTCTGTTTAAAGATTCAGCAGCCCTAAACTCAACGCTGAATTTCTGAGCAACAAGCACTCCGCTAAGTATTCGTAACGTTGTTCCGGAATCTCGGGCATAAAGATCGACATTCTCGCTCCTGGGAAAGTGCATTCCCACACCATCGACAATAAAAGAATCATCATTTTTTTCTGTTTTTACTCCCAGCTTTTCTAAACAATCTACGGTTACCATGGTGTCCTCACTATGCAAGAAAGGCTTTATTAGAGTTTTGCCAAGGCAAAGAGATGAGATAATAGCTGCCCGGTGAGATATAGATTTATCTGGCGGAACATTAATTTCCTTAGTTAAATTGCTTAAATACTTTACCCTGTACATATTGCATACTCCTGTATTAGTGCTGTGTCTTATGTTCGGCTATAAATTTTGAAAACTTATCAGGTAATGCCGATTGAAACCTCAGAAGTTTTTCCTCCCGAGGGTGAGTAAAACTCAACTCTTTAGCGTGCAGAAATAGCTCTTTGTAATCGTCTTTTACCCCGTATTTCTTATCACCAACTATCGGAAATCCCAAAAATTTAAGGTGTACCCGTATCTGATGCATCCTTCCAGTCCGTGGCTTAAGACTTAAACATGTTGAATCCTCTAGCCGCTCTAATACCTCGAGGTCGGTGTAAGCCTGTTTTGCCTTAAGAAAACTAACCTTCATCTTGAGCCGGTTTTTAGTATCTCGAGTTAGAGGCAAATCAATGAGCATTTTTTCTTTCTTTATCTTGCCCCAAACGATTGCTCGATACTCTTTAAAGACCTTTCTTTCTTTAAATTGGGCAACAAGACTATTGTAGCTATGTTCATTTTTTGTTAACACCATAACTCCGCTGGTTTCTTTATCTAAGCGGTGGACTACTCCCGGACGCAAAGTGTTCGCTGAAGAGCTAAGCTCTTTTTTCAGATACAATAAAGCATTAACTAAGGTTTTATGGTGACCCTCTTGAGGTGGATGCACAACCAACCCCGGAGGTTTATCAACAACTATTATATCACTATCTTCATAGATAATCTTAACCGCAAAATTAAACGGCTTCAACTCCTTTTTTTCTTCTTTTAAGGTTATTGAGATTTGCTGTTGGTGATGGATAAGAAAGCTAACCTTTCTTCCTTGGCCGTCAACAAGCACAAAACCATTTTTTATCAAGTCATGGATTTTTGTCCTGGAAAGAAAATCTAGCTGGCTGCTCAGGAACTTGTCTAGACGTTGCCCAGCATGCTCCTTACCAACAATTAACTGTTTTTTCATTTATGTAATTTTACTCTTCTATGACCTTGGTATGATTCCCAAAGCAGGAGACCGGCACCAATAGTAATGCAAGCATCCGAGATATTAAAAACTGGCCAGATACGAAAATCAATGTAGTCAACAACATAACCTAAACATAGCCGATCCCAAAGATTTGAAAGAGCTCCTCCGAGGATTAACCCGCAAGCGATTAAAAAAAGCGTACTTTTTTTATTTTCTTTCTTTATCAAAATGAAAAAAAGAATGATAAAAACTATACCGGCATAGATCAGAAAAACAGTGTTTTTTTGTAAGATACCGAAAGCTGCTCCGGAATTAAATACAAGGGTAATATGCAGGATGTTCTTAATGACTGGGGTTGACTGGAAGGGAAACTGGGAACGAAGGTAACCTTTGATGAAAAAATCGGCAAAAAATACTACCGTGGCGACTATCCACGTTTTTACCATAAACTATAGTTTATTTTCTTTTTCAAGCTTCTCTTTACACTTGTAACAGTATTTTGCGTGGGGCAAAGCTTTAAGCCGGGTCTTAACAATGTGCTTCTTGCACATCTCACAAACTCCATAAGTTTTATCTTCGATACGTTTTAGAGCCGCATCGATATCCATAACGATCTTTCGTTCGTTAGACACAAGGTTTAAATTAAAATCACGCTCGTAATTGTCGGTAGCAACATCTGCCAAATGAAGACCATACCCGGAAATGTCACCGGACATATCCTTTTGAGATTTCATCAGGGTATCTTTTGAGATGTCTCTAATTTGGCTTAGGACATCATCCTTGAGATTAAATAATTTTTCTTTATAACCATCCAAGTCTTTTTTTGTAAATCGTTTTTTCATCATTCACTCCTTTAAAGATATTAAACACTTATTGCAGATATCAGGGTATTCTATATTTTCTCCAACGCTATCGCTCCAATTCCAACAGCGTAAACATTTTTTACCTTTAGATTTTTCGACGGCAATAGAAAAATCACCTTCTCCTATCGTTACCAAAGAAACGATAAAGACTTCATTTAAGACGTCCTGGTAGCCTTTGTAAAAGGAGTAATCTTTACCTTTACAATTTACGAAGACATCGCTCTCTAGAGAACTCCCGATGACTCCTTCCTCCCGCCTTTTCTCTATCTCTTTTAAAACTTGCTCGCGTAGAGAAAATATTCTTTCCCAACGCTCAAGCACATCTTCACTAGACCATTCTTTGGGGTATTTTTTAGTGAAAGAAGAGAGAAAGATTGAACCTCCGCTTTCGGCGGACCTACCCCAAGTGAGATAAGCTTCTTCGGCTGTAAAGGAAAGAATTGGCGCAATTAACTTAAGCAAAACATCCAAAGCCTGATAAAGAACGAATTGTGCGCTCTTACGCGCATCAGAACATCGAGAAGAAGTATATAATCTGTCCTTTAAAATGTCAAGGTAAAAAGAGCTTAAGTCTAGGTTACAAAAATTAAACACTTTTTGACAAACTCTATAAAAGCTAAAGTCTTCATAGCAGGTAGTTACTTCCTGGTAAAAACGCATTAGTTTAGCTAACATGAACTTATCGACCTCTTGCAAGCTCCTGTAAGGTAAATTAAACTCTCCGGGGTTAAAATCAGATATATTCCCTAAGATAAACCTTATGGTGTTACGCATTTTTCTATACATATCGACTAGCTGTTTAATAATCCCTTCTGAAATCTTAATATCTTCGCTGTAGTCTGTGTAAGCTGCCCATAACCGTAAAATTTCAGCACCATATTGTTTTGAAATTTCTTGAGGAGCAATCACATTACCTAAAGACTTTGACATTTTTCTCCCCTCGCCATCAACCACGAAACCATGAGTTAGGATTGTTTTAAATGGGGCGCGCTTCTCTTTAGCTACAGAAGGAATTAACGAAACCTGAAACCACCCTCGATGTTGATCGCTACCCTCTAAATACAGGTCTGCCGGAAACTCAAGGTCAGGATTGTTCTTTACTACTGCTAAAAAACTTGCCCCGGATTCAAACCATACATCAAGAATATCAAATTCCTTTACAAAATCACTGCAACCGCAGGAACATTTAAAGTTTTTGGGAAGAAACTTGTCCAATTCCAGGCTAAACCATGAGTCAGAACCTCTTTTGCCAAAAATCTCAGCAGTCTTATCAATAATTTCTTTAGTTAAACTTACCTCTTGGCACTTCTGGCATTTTACCGCCGGTATAGGCACGCCCCAAAGCCTTTGACGAGAAAGGCACCAGTCAGGACGAGTCATCAACATGCTCTTCATGCGTTCTTTACCAGATGAAGGAACCCAGCGGACATTATCTACTACTTTTAGTGCCTCCTGGCGCAAATTCTTATGGTCCACATTTAAGAACCACTGAAATGTGGCTCGAAAAATTATCGGCTGCTTGCAACGCCAACAATGCGGATAAGAATGATTTATCTTCTCATGAGCAACTAATGCTCCTTTATCATTTAAGACTTTTATTACTGAACTATTAGCATCTTTTATGTTTTTGCCTTTAAATTCTTCTGGTTCTTGGAATATCCCTTTATCATCCACTGGCATAAGGATATCTAAATCATATTTTTTAGTTAGAGAAAAATCCTCTGCTCCATGACCCGGGGCAACATGCACACAACCACTACCCTCTTCACAAGATACAAAATCAGCTAAAACAAGCGGAGAGTCTCGATTAATAAACGGATGCTTAAGAATCAATCCTTCAAGGTCCTTCCCAATGAATGACTTTATTGTTTTAAGTTGAGTCTGGAACTTCTCCTCAAGCTGCGGTATTAGCTCTTTGGCCAGGACAACTCTTTTATCCTTAAGTTGAACCAAACAGTAGTCTAATTTAGGATGCAGGGCTACAGCAACATTAGAAATTAAAGTCCAAGGGGTAGTTGTCCAGACCAGAAAATAAGTATCTCTATCCTCTTGTTCTGCTAGAACCTTCTTGCCATCGCTAAGTTTAAATAGAAAATAAATTGAATCTGACTGCTTATCAAGATACTCTACCTCAGCTTCAGCTAAAGCAGTTTCGCAGACTTGACACCAATTAACTGGTTTACGGCCGCGATAGACATATCCTCCCACGACTAATTCTCCAAGAAGCTTAATTACGGCTTGCTCATACTTTGGGTCTAGAGTAAGGTAGGGATTGGTTTGGTCGCTAAACACGCCGAGACGGATAAAATCCTGACCTTGCAATTTAACAAACTTTAAAGCGTAATCCTTAGCTTTCTTCCTGAAATCACTGACTTCTACGTCATGCTTATTAGAGCCTAACTCTTTGAACAGTTGATGCTCTACTGGTAAACCATGACAATCCCAGCCAATAATAAAAGGACAGTCATAGCCACTAAGAACTTTATACTTGATAATTATGTCTTTTAAGAGTTTATTTAGGGCATGCCCGATATGGATTGCACCATTAGCATATGGCGGCCCATCATGGAGCATGAACTTCTTCTGCCCCCTGCGCGCCTTTCTTAATTTTTGATAAATGTTCGAATCCTGCCACGCAGAAATAAGCTTAGGCTCTAAAATTGAAAGGTTTGCCTTCATTGAAAAATCAGTACGCGGCAAATTTAAAGTATCTTTATAATTTGTTTTCATTTTAAAAGTTAGTAAATTTTTTAAATTTATCTAGACGCCTGCGGACATCCTGAAGGGTTACTTTCTGCAATTTTCTTAAACTAAAGTCTTCTACTGCGAAGGTTGCCATTATGCTACCGTAGACAACCGCTCTCCTTAAGCTCTTCTTGTTATACTCTTTAGCTCTTGCTAAATAACCCATAAAACCCCCGGCAAAAGTATCTCCGGCCCCGGTAGGATCATATACAGATTCTAACAAGTAGGCTGGGGTCGCAAAAATATGTTTTTGTGAGAATAAAAGTACTCCATGTTCACCTTTTTTTATAATTACTACCAGCGGCCCTAATTTTAGAATCTCCTTGCCAGCCTTCATGAGATTAACTTCACCGACCAATTCCCTAGCTTCGGCCTCATTAAGAAGACAAATGTCTACCTTCTTCAAGAGTTTTAGTAGTTGCTTTCGTTTATGCTCAATCCAATAATTCATGGTATCACAAGCAATTATCTTGGGTTTATCAACCTGGTTTAAGACTTTTTCCTGTATTTCGGGATCAATATTTGCTAAAAACAAAAATTTATTCTTTCGGTAAACTTTAGGAATCGTGGGGTCAAACTTTCCAAAAACATTTAAATCGGTAGCAATTGTCTTTGGATTTGAAAAATCCCAGCTATACTCCCCTTCCCAACGAAAGGTTTTACCCCTTTCCTTTTTTAAACCGGTTAAGTCAACCCTCTTATCTCTAAGAAGATCTATGTACTCTTCGGGAAAGTCCTGACCAACCACAGCAACCAAGTTTACCGGAGTAAATACACTAGCACTTACTGCCGAAAAGGTTGCTGAACCTCCAAGGATATCCTTAGCCTTACCAAAAGGGGTTGTTATCGTATCCAAAGCAACTGAACCGACTACTAAAACACTCATTTTATATACTTATTGATTATAATATCTAACTTCTTTTTGGTTTCTTGGGGAATAAATTCTTCTCTGGTAAGTATCGCATTCTTTAGAGCTTCATGGCAACCACAGCTTTCGTTATTATTAACAAGAGATACAAATTCCTTCAGCAGCGTCTTTGAATTAGCGACATTCTTCTTGAGGTTAGATAATATCTCATCTAAAGTTACGCTCTCGTGGCTTTGGTGCCAACAATCATAATCAGTAACTGCTGCTAAGCTCACGTAACAGATCTCGGCTTCACGAGCTAGACGTGCTTCAGCCATGTTAGTCATTCCGATGATATCCATCCCCCAGCTTCGGTAAAGGTTTGATTCAGCCAAGGTGGAAAATTGCGGACCTTCCATATTTATATAGGTTCCGCCATAATGAGTAGCTATTTTACTATTTTCGGTAGCTTGTTTTAGGATTCCTGCTAAATTCTCACAAACTGGATGAGCAAAGCCAATATGAGCAGTAATGCCTTCATCAAAAAAAGTATATCTGCGGGCTTGATTGGTTCGATCTACGAATTGTGTCGGGATTAGAAAGTCTAAAGGTTTATATTCTTCTTTTAAAGAACCACAAGCCGTAATAGAGATTATTCGTTCAACGCCTAGTTTTTTCATCCCATAAATATTGGCCCGATAATTTATACGGGAAGGGTTGATTTGGTGGTGTCTTCCGTGACGCGGAAGAAAAACTACTTCCTTACCATCTAGCTCACTAACAAGAAATTTATCTGAAGGTGCACCATAAGGAGTATCCAAAGAGACCTCCTCTATCCTCTCCAGACCTTCTAACTCATAAAGACCACTTCCACCAATTACGCCTATCTTTCCCATAATTATTTTTTCTCCCTTTTAATGAGTTTAGATGAAATTTCCTCGGCTCTTCTACAAGCGCTACTCATGCCCTTAATGACTGTCTTATCCATCTTCCCAGCTTTAAAAACCTCTAGGGCTGCTTCGGTCGTTCCTTTCTTGGACGCAACTTTCTTAATTAGATTCTTGAATTCTTCTCCGGAAACCTTTGCCAGCTTAGCTGCACCCAAAAAGGTTTGGATTATCGTTCTCCTGGCTTCTTTCCTGGTAAAACCTAATTTTAGGGCCCCTTGATACATTGATTCCATAAAGTAAAAGACATACCCCGGACCGCTACCGCTAACTCCAGTAGCTCTGTTTAAATATTTTTCGTCTACCACAATAACCTCCCCAATGCATGAAAAAATCATCTTTGCTTTTGCAAGGTCAGATTTCTTAGCATTTTTCCCTTTTGAAACAAAAGACAGGGATTCTCCCACTTTTGCAGCTAGATTCGGCATGACTCTTACCACCCGCATGCCTTTTAGATGATCTTTGAACCAAGATGTAGAGATACCCGCAGCGACACTTATTAAGAGCGGTTTCTTCTTCAGCAAACTTTTCTTGCTTTGGATTATGAAATTACCTACATCTTGAGGTTTAATGGCTAGAATAACTATCTCAGCTGATGCAATTAATTGAGTAATGTCCTTTTTGACCGAAAAATTTTTGGATGTTCGTCTCTTCTTCTGGTCAATGTCGTAAATGAAGACTTCGTATTGGCTTCCCTTACTAAGAGCTGCTACGCAAGAGCTACCCATATTGCCAAACCCAACAATACCAACCCTAATTTTTTTACTCATAAGCGTTGATTAAACTATCATAAAAGAGACCTAGTGTCAACGAAAACGTAAGTGAGAACCGCTCCTTAAAATTATCGGTAGGCAACGTAACCGAATTCTGGTATAATGCAAACAAAGTAAGGAGGATAAAAATGAGAATGAGGTCTTATAGTGCTCTTACCACTTTACTCACACTAATTGCGGTCTTTTCTTTTAATTACCTTCTTTTCGCTCAGAATCCCCTACCTAAAAAAGTAAACAGGGAAAGGAAAAAATTTCTTGAGAATCAGATAAATTCTGACAACAAACTATTTCTTGACCAACTTGGGTTGAATTTTCAATACTTAAGTGAGATTACTGGTCACACTTTAAAAATGCTTAAGTCTCTCTCCTCTATGAACGAATTTGATTATTCTAAATTTGTAAATACTCTCCAAGTAAAAACAAAAAAGATAATACCGGATTTAACGGGCCCTAAAAAATCCTGTCGAAATTTTAAGCGTTTCATGGAAAAGGATCTCGGCAAGGATAGCGATCTCAAGTCTAGTTTCAGGCGACTGCTCATGAGGTATGCCGACATCGAAAGACTAAAGACTTCCTTTAAGGATGACTTTACTGAAAACTTACCGACAGATGGGATTTATCGTTATTACACCCTTTGCTCAAACGCTCTTGAAAATTCTCCTACAGAAATCCTTGAGCAGATAATCACGATATACGAAGGTCTTGCTGAAACTGCCAAAAAACATGAGCTCGGGGAATTAAAACGTCTTCTTCCTGAGAAAATTTATTTTCTGAAGGAATCGTACAATGCACTTGAAGATGATATAGTTTACCGACTAAGGTATAGTCAAAGTAGTTGGGGACGTAATATAATTTTGCAAATTATAAAGTTAGTTCAAGAGCAAATTATTTTTGATAAAGATTTCGCTGCTAGTGTATTTAATAAATTAGCTTCGATACCTACACCCATAAATCCTAAGCTGCCTGATTTTCAAGTTGTGTCAATCGGAGTACCCTCCACCGACACAATAAAAGCTGGCGATAAAATAACTCTAGTTGTGGTAGTAAAGAATACAGGACAGCTATCTGCCAGTTCTTCAAAAACAAAAGTAATTTTTCCTAATGGCAAGACAAAAATGTTTAGAGTGCCTAAGCTAAGTGGGGGTCAAACTTACCTCAAAACCTTAAGGTATAGGGTAGCTCGCGTTGAAAAAAGTGAGTTTACGGTTACGGTTAACTCTAACTCTAAAGCTTGGGAATCCGATACCTCCAATAACATAGCCAAAAGAGCTCTTATTCCGCAATAATCTAGACTGCCAGAATTCTTACTCTTTACCAAAAACCTTTTCTAGGACTTCGTCATCGAAATAGTAGGATTTAAAGACTCTCTTGCCGTCTTTGAAAAAAAGATAAGTCGGTATGCCAGTAACTGAGAATTTTTGGGCGACGTAACCTTCCCTGTCCAAAACAATTCTGCTCCTTATGTTATCGTTTAAACTTTTTGCCGTAACGTATCTCTCTACAACTGACGTCTCTTCTCCGATGTCTACATACCAAACGTTAATGCCTTCAAAAAATACGCGTTCTCTTGAAAGCCGTTCAAGCTCGCGTCGGCAACTCGGACACCAGGTAGCCCAAGTAAACAGGATAGTATTTTCCTCAGAGATTAATTTATCATAAGATATGCTTTTCCCATCCAATGTCGGAAATCTTCGTTCAGCGGCAAAACTAGGGGTAAAAAAACAGAAAAGCAGTAACGATAAAATAATTCTTTTCATCCTAACACCTGTATAAATCTTACGATAAAGTACACTCCTACTAAAGCTAATACTACACTCAAACTCTTTTTTATAATTATAAACCATAAACCCTGCTTTGGCAACTTCTGAATTAATCCGGTAAAGGTACCTAATACAATCAACGGCGCACCTTGGCCAAGTGAAAAAAGAAAAAGCGCTAAGGCACCATAAGCAACACTCTGCTTTACCGAGATTAAACTCAAAATTGCACCTAAAACTGGAAAATTGCAAGGGATAAGAGCAAACGCGCTAACCATTCCTAATATAAAGACTGATATGAGGCTTCCCTTTGCTTTATGGGTGCTGCCTAATGAGAGCGGAAGATTTATTCTAATCAACCCTAAAGAAACAGCGCTGAGAAGAAAAAAGATAATTGCTAAAACAATATAAGTTATCGGATTAACTAAGAGCGCACCCAACAATATACCAAAGAAAGAAGAAACTATTCCCAAAATTGTATAAACTACTGACAGGCCCAAGACAAAACTAAGACTTATAAGGAATCCTCGAAGCCGGGTTGAAGCAGACACAGCACCAACAATACCTAAGGTAATTGGAATCAAGGGTAATATGCAGGGAGAAAAGCTTGCCAATATCCCAGCAAAGAAACTTGCCCCAAGCCCTAAAAAGGTAGAGGGAGTAAAAAAGTTCCCTAAATCAATAAGCCACTCTTTAATCATTTACTTCTTTTTTTAGCCACTTCTGGTATTCGCTGTCGATTTTATCCACCTTAAAGGCGATTATTTCCGGAACACTGTAAGGATGATTATTCTTAATAACTTTTTTCAATTTATAGTACGCGGATTGTTTTGTTTTAATGATTAAAAGAGCTTCCTTTTCGCTATCAATCTTACCTTGCCACCAAAAAAGCGACTCTACACCCTGTAAGATATTGACACAGGCGCAGCTTCGTTCTTTTAAGAGCATTCTAGCAAAAGATTTTGCTTTTGCCCGGGGAATAGTAACAAAAATAACCATTGTCATATTAGCTACCTATTCTCTTAAGGAGTTTGCAGAATCGCTGGGTGAAGCGCCGACAATTATCTTCGGATCGCTTATCAACTTTACCGATTGCCACCGGACCATAATGATCGCCCTTAAAGTCACCCTGGATAATCATTCCATGGATTAACATTGCCTCTAGAATGCTTAAAATTGTAGTTTCATTTCCGCCGGCAATGTTTGCCGCTGAAGAAAATGCGGCACCGACTTTTCCGTCAAGCTGACCATGAAAGGTTACACTTTCATCAAAAAGCTCTTTTATTTGAGCAGCTAAAGTTCCGTAATAAGTAGGGGAACCGACTATTATACCGTCATACCTTAAAAGCTCTTCAGCCTTTATCTTTGATACCGACTTAAGCTCAACGCTACATCCGTTATTCTTTACTTCATCAGCAATTATCTCGGCCATCTTCTTAGTTGTGCCGCTCCGCGAATAATAAATAACAACTACTTTCATTTGCTCCCTCCTTACACAAGATACTATATGCTATATGAAAACCGTGCGCCCGGCAGGATTCGAACCTGCAGCCTTCTGGTCCGTAGCCAAATGCTCTATCCAATTGAGCCACGGGCGCATTAGTTAAGTATCTTTTGTTTTCAATGTGTTTAGGAAAATACAGTATATCATCATTTTCTTCTTTGGCAACTGATGTCCATATAGTGCCCATTCGTTGTCCTAAAACCTCTACTGCACGGGCTTTGTGGTCTTGACTGAGGTGGCTATATCACATAGTCATTTCTATATTCTTATGCCCCAGCAGCTCCTTAACGGTATTTAAATCTACGCCATTTTTATAGTGCTTAGGAAGTTTTTGTAAGAAGTTTCGTTGGAACGAGGAGCTAAAAATATTCTCATCTCTACACACCTCAGTGTCTACCCACGCCATTGGGGTTAGAGTCCTTTTAATACAGCACTTTTTATGTCTTCCCAATTAGCAAGGTGTTCTTTCAAGGTTGGTTTATCACCTTTATTGCCATAATCCCCACTTTGCCAAAGTTCACGATAATGAGATAATCTTTGTTTGGGAGTTAATTCACCCCAGCATTGCTCACAGAGAGCAAAACAACTTCTATCTTCAGAATAAATAGTAGAGTGTTTTTCTGTCATATGCCAAGGTATACCACACCGATGACAAAATAAAGACGTAAAAAATACTATTCTTGCAATGTTTCCCTTAGTTTTTCTTACCAATACACTACTACTATTTGGTGAAAACATAAAAGCTACTAAAAATAGAATGATTATGCAAGATATTACTACTTCTTTCTTCATGCACCCTCCTTTGACAAAAAAGCAACCCCCGTTATGAGAGTTGCCCTATAATTTTAACCTGTTTCTTTCATGTCTAGACCTTTGTGATTATGAATATAATGATACCCTACATAAGCATTTTGGCAAGAAAATTAATGCAGACTGGCTGGGTGGGGGTTGACGTCCATGAAAAAATCAGGAGAAATTATCTACAGGGATAATTTGCGCCTGGCAGGACTCGAACCCGCAACCCTCTGGTCCGAAGCCAGATGCTCTATCCAATTGAGCTACAGGCGCATTATTGTCGACTTTTCAAGAGCAGATTTCTTGGAATTTACACCTCTGGCAATGCCTTGCATCCTCGGTCTTGGGACAATTGTTAACATCAGCCTTGTTACTCTTAACATCCACCAAAATATTCCTCATTCTCTCTATACTCTTACGAATGTAGTCTTTTATTTGCTCCGGGGCTATCGCTTCGACTGATGAAGGCAAAAATTCATCCTGGGCCAGATATGCCGGAATTATTTTGATTTGTTTTTCAGATACTTGCCATTTCTTGATAGCGTAAAGTGAGTAGCAGGAGAGTTGTAAGGTGTCTTTTTCATTTCTTTTACCGGTCTTCCAGTCGTAAAGCAAATAATTATTATCCTCGCGTATCGCAAAATCAGGAATTGCAAATGCTCTTGTCCCTTCAAAATCAAAACTATCTAAATTATCAATGCTTAGAAAATTCTCGACTGATAATTTCGAAAACTTCTCAGCTAATCCTGATTTATAGAAATTCCTGATACTATTAGCTACCTTTTCTAACTTTATCTTTAACTGCTCCCGATTGGGCTCATGACCATAATAATGCTCAAATAAATTAAGATTTTGTTTAACATTTTCCTCCCACTTCTTGCCACGAGATTGTTCCCATGTCTTGGTTAAGAGATTTTTTGCCGTCTTTACTGCTTGGTCATGGGAGATATCTCGGCCCTCTTTAAAAAGAGTTGTACTGTCCCCGACTCTACTTTCCAAAATCCACTTAATAACCTGATGGACGATATCACCTATCCAAGCATCAATGCTGCGTACATTTTTTAGAATATAAGCCTTGCGGCAAAACGTATTTGCCTGGGCTTCCCATCCACCCCAAGAGGCATAGTAGTGGTAAAAATATGCCCTCCGGCACTCATTAAATAAACGGTCCCGAGAAAACGACCAGGTTAACTCGCTCTTTAATTTTTTCATAATTTACACATTTTGGTAAATTTGGAAGGGTCTATTATAAGGTAGTAGTGTTTTTTAGCGATCTTCGAGGCAAAGGTTAAACCCTAGTCTCTTCCTTTGCCCTTCTCTCTTGTATTATCCTATCCAAACGCTCTTTAATAGCCTCTTCCCCCTCGGGCTTTAATCCTTGAAACTCTATTCCGGTATCAAAGAAAATTTCGCCCTCGAGAAAATCACTCTCGCGTCTATTTATCCAGGTAATTTTCCCTTCACAGACTACTGGTCTTAACTTAACGTAAATCTCTAAACCAACCAAGGAAGAAACCTTGAGATCTTGATGAATCGTAACTTTAACTCCGCCAGTGCTAATGTCTTCGGCATAAGCAGAAATTGGTTGTTCTCCAATGGGATAAAGATGTATAGTGAAAGGAAATTTTATTCTTAAGAATCTTCGCCGATCGATCTTGTCCTTGCCCATATATTTGCTCCTTTTTCAGTCTCCAGGTAGAAATATTGTATCAGATTTTAGAGAGAGTTCAAATTAAATGATCGGTTGAAGGCCGATAGGAACGTTGCTCTTTCTTTTGGCTTCTTTTTGCCTTATCTCTTAGCATTTTTTCCTTTGCTCGCTTTGAACGCTTGCGCTTTTGGCGTCTTATTTTCTCGATTCTTTTTTGTTCAGCAGAAACCTCTCCTTTAACAAGGGTTTCAATTTTATTAACTAAGATTCTTCTGGCCAGGAATCTATTTAGGGCTTGGGAACGCTCCCTCTGACACTTTACTTCAATTCCGCTTGGTTTATGCTTTAAATACACACAGGAAGATGTCTTGTTAACCTTTTGCCCACCTTTGCCTTGAGAACGGATAAACTTTTCAATAATGTCTTTTTCATAAACCTTCAACTCATGCATTTTCTCCAACAATGCTTCCTGCTTAGGCTTATTTACCTTAGCCATTGGATTCTTTTCATTAGTTATTCTTCAAGGAGTAATTCTTTTATTTTAGCCAGTACAATCGTGTGCTGAAATGGCTTAGTGATGTAGGCGTCGGCGCCGGTTTCATAACCGGTCTTTTTATCTGACTCCTGGGCTCTTGCACTTAACATTATAATCGGAATTTTCTTGTACTTATCGTCGAACTTAAGCATCCGGCAAACCTTATATCCGTCTAATTTGGGTAGCATTAAGTCCAGAATGATCAAATCCGGCTCCTCGTTTTGTGCCTTGGCCAATCCTTCTTGACCATCGTAAGCAGCCAGGACGTCATATCCAGCCGCCTCTAACCTAATCTGTAAAGCCTTAACCAGTTCGCGCTCATCTTCAACCACCAATATCCTTTTCCTTACCATTGCAACATTCTCCTTCGGTACAAATTAAACATATCTTTCAATAAAATCTAACAGTTCTTTTGTATCAAATGGTTTAATAAAATAATCTGTTGAGCCTAGATCGTGTGCTTTAAACATAGACTCTGTATCGCCTTTTGCAGTAAGCATTATTACTGGCACATGTTGAGTCTCCGGATTGGCTCTTAGCCTACTTAATACCTCAAATCCATCCAGGCCGGGCATCATCACATCCAAAAGAATTAAATCCGGTTTTTCTAGTTTAGACTTTTCTAAGCCCTCGGGACCATCATAGGCAACTGAAACTTCATAGCCAACGTGTTCAAGCCTAACCCGTATTGCTTTAACAAGTTCTACTTCGTCGTCCACTACTAAAATTCTTTTTTTCATCTACGCTCCTTATTGCTAAAAGGTGGCTCGGCACTATGTTTAGGCAAAGTAAAGATAAACTTACTTCCTTCACCTCCTTTTGACTCTACCCAAATTTTACCCTCATGCTTCTGGACTAACTCTTTGCTTATGGCCAGCCCCAAGCCAGTTCCCTTTGTTCCGGCGCCGTTTACCCGACCAAATTGTTGGAACTTATCAAATACTTTATCAATGTTTTCCGGCGCAATACCTATGCCTGTATCAGCAACGCTGCACTCTAACTCCTTGCCTGAATCGATTATTGTGACTGTAATTTGGCCCCCTTCCGGTGTAAACTTAATAGCATTTCCCAGTAAATTAGTAAAAATTTGAATTATCCTGTCAGGATCAACATAGACAGATGGAGTTGGAACGCGGAATAAAGTCTTAAGCTCAATATGTTTTTCATCAACTCCCGTCTTCAACGTACCAACCACATCTTTGACTAATTTAACTATATCAGTGGATGTCCTTTTTATCTCCTCTCTTCCGGCCTCAATTTTAGAAATATCCAAAAGATCATTGATCAATCGAGCTAAACGATCTATATTTGCTGTAATAATGTCCACGTATTCTCTTTGATCTTTGGTAAGCTCACCCGGTATTTCATCCGAGATAATAGAAGTAAATTCTTTCATTATGGTTAACGGCGTACGTAATTCATGAGAAACCATTGAAACAAAGTCGTCTTTCATCTGATCAAGTTTTTTAAGCTGCGCATTCGCCTTTTCAAGTTTCTGGGCGTACTTTTTAGTTTCAACCTCTAAACGCTGCCTTTCTTTCTTCTCTTCGTATCTTTCAATAGTTCTTTTAAGGACTAAGGACATGCCTCCTTTAAAAATCTCATCTTTAGATACATAATCGTAGGCACCTGTCTTCATCACTTCTACGGCTATCCTCGTATCGCTCTCTCCTGTAGCCATTATTACTGGTATATCTATCTTCTTTTCACCAAGCTTATTCATAAAATCCAATCCGCTCATACCCGGCATCCTGTAGTCTAAAATAATTAGATCAAACCTGTTTTTACCTATCTTTTCTAAACCCTCCATTCCCGATGGAGCAGTATCCATCTCCATGTCAAACTCTTCAACCGACTTAAGCGACTCCATAGTTATCTCTCTATCGGTAGAGCTGTCATCTACAATAATTATTTTTAATTTCTTTTTCATTATTTAGGCCTTTTCATCAGTTTTTATCTGTTTAGGGATTGTAAAATAAAAAGTGCTGCCTTTACCCAACTCTGACTCAACCCAGACAGTTCCGCCGTGCGCCTCTACAATTTTTTTGCAGATAGTCAAGCCCGCACCACTACCTTTTTGTGTTTCTCCCTCTAGTCGTTGAAATAAATCAAATACTTTTTTTTGAGATTCTTTAGCAATCCCTTTACCGTTATCTCTTACATAACACTTTGACTCTTTATCAGTAGAATACTCACAACCCACCTCTACTACCGGCTCTTCTTTATCATTGTATTTGATAGCGTTGGTAATTAAGTTTGTAAAAAGCTGGGTTATCCTGATTCTTTCATACTTAATAGTCGGAAGATCCAGAATTTTAAGGTTAACATTCCTTTCCTTTAAGCGCAGGGTGAGGTCTTCTCTTATATCTGCTAAGAGCATATTCAAATCTACGTCTTCGTAGGGCTTTTTCCGGCGGCTTATCCGAGAGAGTTCTAGGAGATCTTTTATTAAAGTTTGCATCTTCTGTGCAGATTTTTGTATAACTTCAACATAGCGATTTCCCTCTTTATTTAATTTATCATTGTACTTATCACTTAAGAACGCGCTAAATGCCTCAATACCACGCAATGGCTCTTTTAAATCATGCGAAACTACATAAGTAAAATCGTCTAACTCTTTATTAGACCGCTGAACTTCAACAATCTTTTCTTCAAGCTTTTGCCTTGCTTTTTTTAGCTCCCTGATGTCTCTTACGGCTAAAATAACACTGGTGATCTCACCTTCAGAATTTTTAAATGGTGCACCATTGAAACTTACCGCGATAGAAGCACCTTCCTTATTTTTAAGCTCTATCTCATGATTTGCGACAATTTCACCTTGAAAAATCCTAGAGATAATGCTTTTTAGGCTTTCTGCCTCGGTTCCCGATGGGAAGAAATCATCAATCGGATATTTCAACATCTCACTTTTATCGTAACCTAACAGATCACAAACAGCGTCATTAATTGTTTTGATTTTTTCAGTTTTATCAATCACCAACAAAGCATCGTTCATATTCGCAAAAATGTTATCAACGTAATCTTTGGAAACGGTAGTTTGTTTCAAATTATTGGTCATCTGCTTAAAAGCATTCGCCAGTTGTCCAATCTCATTCTTGTTATCTACAGCTTCGACATCTTCCATGTTTACATCTAGATTTCCCTTAGCAACGACATTCATCTTATTAACTAGCTTGCTAAAGGTAGTTGTCATTGCTGATGTAAATAAATAGGCCATAGCTGAGCCTAAAACTATTGCTATGAGGCAAACAAAAATTATCAGATTCTTTATGCGATTTATTTCCTTTAAAAACTCGTCTAAGTAAACAGAGGTACCCATAACCCAATCCCAGGGCTTGAAATAAACATAAGTCATCATCCTCAACCTCGATGACGATTTCTGTTTATCCTTCCATCGATAATACCTTACCCCACGTTCACCCTTTTCCAATAAAGGTGCTTCGGCAATTATTTCCTCGATGAACAGGTTCCCATCCGAATCTTCTATTTGAGAAATGTCCTCTTGATCCCTTTTCCTGTCTTTCGATAAAATGTAACGGCCTTTATTTTCTCCCCGGGCACCGATAATATATAGATATCCTGTTTGGCCTAATTTTTGTTCTGCCATCAAATTCTTTAATTCTTCCTTTTTTGTCTCTTCGAAATGGACTTCTAGTAAATCTTCAGGATAAATAGCTACCCCAACAACCCATTCTTTATTAGGAATACGCATTACCGCAACAAATTTCTCCTTAGCCTGATCTTCACCGGTATCGCTATAGGTATAGCTATCGTAATCAATCTCGCCAGCCCCTAAGGCCTTGCCTTTGGCAATAATATCCTGAATAAAAAATCTCCCCTGACTGTCCTGCACATACCAAATATTCTTTCCGTCCATATCTCGTTGCTTGGAAAGGATATAATTACCCTTATAGTCAACTATGTAAATATAGCCATTCTTGCCTATAACCGTCGACGCTAACAGCTCTTTTAATCTTTCATCCGACAATTTATTTGCTATTTTACTAAATTCTGCCTCTAATTTATCACCGGCTAGCCTTACCGCCCCATCTATCCGATCTCCTGCGGTCTCTACCCTTTGCCGAGACTTTACTAAATTCATTTGATCCATGTATTCTTCTAATGCTCCCCTTATGGACTCAGTATCGAAACCGATAGAATCTGCTTCCACGATAGTTTTTTCCATATCCCCAACAGCTAAGTCGAATTTTTCAACATAGGAATCAAATTCATCTGTAGTGAAACCATAAAGAAGCATATTTTTTTCATACTTTTTTGCTCGGAGCAAAGGCTCTTTTAAGGCAATAGTTGTCGTGTCTTTTTCGAAATGGGTAAGTATCAGCTCTGAAACTCCCATGGCTTGAGAAGTTACAATATCTCTGGTTCTATCATCAGCAGAACGTTTATTCTTTTGAATCAAATCATAGTATGTCTCAGTAGTAATTAACCAATCTGAACATTGGATCTTTAACGCATTCTCGATATTATATAATATACCTCTTTTCGCACTGTTATAGCTCATCACACCCAATATAATGACCGGTAGGGTAACTAAAAGAATGGCTATTGAAATCAGCTGCCACTTTATACCAATGTCACCGACTTTCATCTTAATCTATCTTCCTTTTCAGTTTTTTCATTCGACAGCAAAGTCTAGAAATGCCTTAAATAAGTATGAATCTAATATCGTTTTTATATTTTCAGCCGAAAAGCTATCCTCATAATATTCATCTGCTATGCTTGCATATATCCTGCGGAAATTGATAAATTCATCCATAGTCATCTGATAGCTAGAATTTTCATATTTTTCCATATCCTGATACATCATTAATAGAAAAGATTTAAACTCATTAGGCTTAATGCCAAACAACTCCAAGTTATCAGTTGTTATTCTGCGTATTTCCTCTAATTTTATTTTGCATAACTCATAGGTCTCTTTCTCTAAGTATGACACAGCCTCCTTGTAAAGCTGAACTACATAACCATTGTAAACTAGCTGTTTGTATTTTGATAAACCTTTAATTTTTCCCGCTTCACTAATTTTATTAACCAACTCGAAGGACTCCTTCAGGTTAAATCCATCCCCAGAATCAGCTTGCGCGAGAGCATTCCTAATCTTCTTTAAATCCTTTGTTATCAAATTTCCAAATTCATCGTATTCCTTTATTTTGACTCTTTTATCATTTCTATATAAGATCTCTTGGGCAATAGTTCCGTCTTCGTAATAAACTGTAGACCTCCCGTGCTTTTTACCTTCTCTAAAATTGGTAGCGACCTGTATCTGTCCATTTCTGTAATAAGCTTTAGCTACACCCTCTACTTTGCCTTTCTCATAGCCTTGCTCCCACTCCAGGCTACCAGTTTCGTAGTACCCCCTGGACACACCCTCAAGTATGTCATTACTGTAGGCTGTTTCGGTTTTAAGATTTCCATTCCTAAAATATTCCTTCACTAAATCATCCTTGACTGGCCTGAATGAAGCAAGTATTGTCAATGCCACAATCGCACCCCCGGCAATACTTATGAACATTTCTATTTTTGAAAATTTTGAATTAGTTACATAGTTCTGGTTTAAGGACGAGTTATTTACAACAATGGCTCTTTGGAGATAAATTAAAGGGATAAAGTTTAGAAGATATACAAACCAAAGCGGCCCAGGAGCCCTTAAGGCTAATACGATTAGAATATATGCAGTAGCTAAAATACCCGCGGAATGTCGAGGTTTAAAGCCATGAAGTCGCGCAGATGAAAGTATTCTATTAAATAGACCATAGCAGAATAAGACACTTAGAAGGCCTCTTAATAATGGAAATATTGACTCGCCACCTTTATCTTCAATTTCTTTCCAGTTTCTATAGTTCCAATACAATCCATAAAGGCCAAATGTGCATAAAGCTAAGATTATTAGCTTTTTGTTTGAAACAGAAAAGTATTCAATTCTATGCGGCCTACCCATATTATTACTTTTTTCTTAAGCTATATATACTGCTATTATAAAGTAAAATCAAGAGTTTTTTGGAAACGAATTTCCTCCCCAGCTTGTAACTAGCAGAAAAACTGGCTGCCGCAAGAATTTAAACTTACCCCCTCAATCTACTTTATTGCTTGCATTTCTATATGCACTTCCTTGGCAGATAATATATGGCAGAAATGCTTCTCATAAGTTTTCGTGGATAATTTAGAGATAACTTTTGCTAAAGGTGTTAAAAAATTGTTAGTAAAAACCAGCTGCTTTTTTACCAGCTCAAAACTAACATCTGTATAAGGGACCTCATTTTCTTGCAAACCCTTTATGAAGTAGTCAAAAGACCCCAAAGTAAAATGCCACTTATGGGTAGGGTCCTTGAAAGACATAATGTTCGAAATATGAGGGGTGTATATTTTGACTACCCCACCTCTCTTAAGTATGCGATGGATTTCTTCCATGGCTTTAATCACATTACTCAAGTGCTCAATAATATGCTTACAGACAACCATATCAAAAGAATCACTCTCCAGCGGCCAGGGATAGACATCTAAATCATGAACAACATCTACGCCAGGAGAAGAATGGTAATCTATGCCTACAGCTCCCTCCTCTTTCGCATTCCCACATCCCAAATCTAAAATTTTCATCCCTGCCTCCTTATTGGTCACTATATTACACTAAAAGCTCTTTATTGGCAAGAATTTTAGACCTTTAAGCTTTTTGGAAGAATTTATCGGGACGGCTGGCTCAATGGATTCAAGCCAAGCCAATGAGGTATAATTTTAGTAATACGCAGCACTTCCCGCACAGCAGGAATATCACGCCTGGTTACCAAAGATAATGCATGGCCCCTTCTGCCCATACGGCCAGTTCGGCCGGTACGATGTGCATATTGCTCAACACGAGGAAAATCCCAATTAATTATATGGGAAACATGGGAAAAATCAAGACCGCGACCAGCAACATCGCTTGCAATTAAATAATAAATCTTTTTAGCCCGGAAACGGCGCACTATCGAAGAACGCTTGCTCTGGTTAAGGCCAGCATGAATATACTCGGCATTACGAAAATGTTTACGCATAACCCTATGCAGCTTATCTACCATATGCCGCGTATTGCAGAAAATAATCGCCTGACTAACTTTTTCGCGCCGTAAGTAATCAAAAAATACCTTTTCTTTTATTCCCTGATTAACATAGGAAAAATTATGCTCGATACTTTTTGGCACAGCCCGATTGCTGATCAACGATATATTCTCAGGGTTTTTAAGACAATCGTTAGCAAGTTTTTTGGTCTCCTCGTTCATCGTGGCTGAAAACAAAAGTGTCTGATGCTCATGCCTGATGCAGGAAAGAATAAACTCGATACCCTCTAAGAAACCATCTTCAAGTAGCCGATCAGCCTCATCGAGAATCACGCATTTTACGTCAACTAAATCAACTACTCCGTCATACATCAAGTCCATGAGCCGGCCGGGAGTAGCTACCAAAATATGCACCCCGTATTTAATTTTGGCTACTTGTATCGACTTATCAAAACCACCGTAAGCGGCGAAAACTTCAACTGGGGTTTTGAGTGCAATTCTGTGAATTTCATCGACGTACTGGACACAAAGCTCACGGGTAGGCACAATCACCAATCCCTGAATAGTTTTACTCTTAGAATCGACTCTCTGGATAAGAGGAATTGCGCAAGCACCAGTCTTACCCGAACCGGTCTCAGCCAATGCGCAGAGGTCACGTCCGGTCAAAATGACAGGGTAGGTTGCTTCCTGTATTGGAGTAAGCTCCTTAAACCCTATTTTTTGCAAAGAACTCAGGATAGTTCGTGGTAAATTAAGTTCACTAAATTTCATAAGATTATTTTATCGAATTCTGAAAGAAGTCATGAGGATAATTTTATTTTTTAAAGGATAAAGAGGTATATTCATATGGTCAATTTTGCTTCTTATTTACGCAAAAGGCCTCTCTCGAAATAAAAATCTTCAATCACAGTAGTTACAAGAATATCATGGCCGTCTTTTTCTGCCCGCTTAGCGAGGTATTCGTTAATCTCTTTAAGCGCCATATTATTACAGTCAATTTTTACATTGTATTTTTTCTCTAATTCCCTTGTATATGCCATAAGAAAAAGGTTACTATCGTAATATACCACAGGTTCTCCATCTGTCTTTGCTAATAACGGAGTCCAATCCTTATATGATGTATCGTACCCCTTGAAATACCAATTAACATTAAGCATATCGATAAATTCGTCCAATTGGGTATTTTTAACTGATTCTTCCGCATAAACAGATATGCCTAACAGCGAAATTATTACAATCGCTAAAAGTAAAGTTTTCATTTGATTAATCTCCAACTCCGCGAAACAACTCTTTATAACAAAAATTAACCCGAAAAGCAATACAATTGTGCCCTTTAGATCTCTCCACCAAGGAAATCGCTAAAAGGCTAGATGTTGGTAAAGGAACTATTGAAAACGCCTTTAAGCACTCTATGGTTGTCTAGTCGTAACTAACTGATGGGTCGCGGGTTGTATGTGAGAAAATATCCCCTTTCCATTAAACAATCTACTCCTTATGCATAGTTTTGTCAATTTACTATAGACACCAAATTCCAGTTTCGTAACCACTTACTATCGGAATTGATAATTTGCAGGATTTGTGATATAATTATTGTGATAAAGGTGGCTTAAGCCCCTGGGGACCCTCTATAATGAAGAAATTACTGCTAATTTTGTTTGTTGTATTTTTTGCCTGCCAGTTAGCCAATGGTTCTGCTGATGAAGGCACGCTAAAAACTTTCCGTTTTGATAAACAGACACTTAAGGGCTGGAGGGAAAGAATCTTTGCCGGCCGGGTTGAATACTGGATAGATGAGGAAGATGGGGAATCTTTTTTGCACGGAAGAAGTAAGTCCAGCTGTTCGGCGCTTTATAAAAGCTATCCCTTTAAGGCTAAAGATCACCCCTACATTTGCTGGAAATGGAAAGTTCTCCGATTCCCCGAAAAAAATAAATCGTCAAAAACAGCTCGGATTGATGACTATGCCGCTAGATTTTATGTGATATTTTTAGGCTGGTCTTTTTCTGCCTCCCGGTTTATTGAGTATGTCTGGGATGAAGATTTGCCGGAAGGTACAATCATGACTAGCCCACTTGCTAAAAATATAAAGCAAATTGTGATAAGAAGCGGTACGGAATTTGATGGAAAATGGGTTCGAGAGGAGAGAAATATTTACCAGGACTATAAAAACGCTTTTGGTAAGTTTCCCAGTCGGAGCATAAAAATCATTGCTTTGATGAGTGATTCGGATGAAACACAATCTACTTCCGAACTACTATTTTCCGAAATCAGTATTGGAAGCAAAAATTGAGGGGTGGTTTCAATGTATAAACGAAGAAGAATTTTAATCAACCGAAAAATACAATTTGTTTATTTAGGTTTAAGCTTAATTCCGATGCTGCTGCTTTCCGGTACAATCTACTATCTGATCTATATTACGATAATACATCATATCGCAATTCCTGAGATAATAATTAACAATATCCTAGAGCCCTTTTCAACGGTTAACATCCTTTTAGTTATTGTTTTACCAATTGTTGTAGCGATCGTGACCTACCGTGCACTTATTACTTCTCACAAGGTGGCCGGGCCATTATACCGAATTGAACAAGACTTAAATCAGATGGCTAAAACCGGAGATTTCTCTCGTCAGATTAAAATACGCCAAAAAGATCAACTGCAGGGCTTAGCGACCAAGGTTAATAACCTTTTGTCTAAACTTAAAACTTCCCAAGACTAGATTTCTTGCAGCTATTTTGCCTTCCGTTAAAAATCGCTAGTTGATTAAATATATCTTCTAATAAAATTTGACAGTTCTTGTGCATCAAATGGTTTGATAAAAAAATCGGTTGAGCCTAAACTACTTGCTTCAAACAAAGATTCTGTATCTCCTTTTGCCGTAAGCATTATTACTGGTATGTCTTGAGTTTCCGAATCAGCTCTTAATCTGCGTAACACCTCAAATCCATCCATCTTTGGCATCATAACATCCAAAAGAATTAAATCCGGGCTTTCTTTTTGTGCCTTCCGTAACCCTTCCTGGCCATCAAAAGCTGTGATAACCTCGTAACTGTCTGCCTCCAGCATTATTTTTATCCCGTCAACCATATCTACCTCATCATCAACTACCAGTATTCTCTTTTTTGCCATTGCGATACTCCCCTCCCGTACAAATTAAATATATCTTTTAAATTAAGAAACACAATTGTTTTCGCTTTAGATGGGTGCTGGACACAGGATTATTTAAACTACTCTTTAACTTTGGGGCCTTTTGCTTAAAAATGTCATCCTTCTGTTTCTTCCAATAATCCTGATAATATTTTATCCGCCTTCCCTGAATTCAGGATAAAGGGTCATGCCGCCATCTGCAAAGATACTTGCACCATTAACGTAATCTGACTCATCTGAGGCAAGCCAAACAGCAACGGATGCAATGTCTTCTGGTTCGCCAATCCTGTAGTATGGGATAAGCTTGAGCAATTCTTTCGCAGCTTTTTTGGTTGACCATGCAGACCTATTAATGCGTGTTTTGATTGCGCCTGGAGCAATGCTGTTTATGCGTATCTTATATTCTGCGAGTTCCTGCGCTATCGTTTTCATAAAAAGCATAATGCCGCCTTTCGAGGCAGCATAATTGCAATGTCCTGCCCAAGGGATAACTTCATGAACTGAGCTTATAAAAATTATCTTCCCAGCACTTAAAGAACGTCTCTTCACAACACCCCTTCTCAAGAATTCTTTTACTGCTTCGCGTGCACATAAAAACCCACCTGTAAGATTAACATCTATAACCTTTTGCCACTGAGCGAGGGTCATGTCAACAAAGGCACTATCTTGCTGTAAGCCTGAGTTACTTACGAGGATATCTATGGTCCCGAACTCCTTACACATCCTATCAAACATCTCCTTTACTTCATGTTCTTTGCTGACATCAGCTTTAACCGCTATAGCGCTGCCTCCTTTAGCACATATTTGTTTTGTGACTTCATCTGCACCTTTTTTGGTATGGCAGTAGTTGACAAGAACTTTGGCTCCTTCGGCGGCAAATGCCCGGGCAATTGCCTTGCCTATGCCAGAACTGGCACCTGTTACAAGTGCGGTCTGACCTTTTAGCCTTTGGGCATTCAATAAACGGCTACACTCGGACTTACTCATCCACTTCCTCCTTACTTCTTCCTCTTATGCTTCTTGGACCACTCCCAACACCAAATGGGTTTGTATTGAATTTGTTAAATTATCGAAAATTTAGAACGGAGGGGAGAAGATTCCTTTGGGTACAAATCAATTCCTCCATATTTATCAGTGATTATACAATAAATCCTTTATGAATACAACTTTTATACTGTCCGGTTGTTTACCGTTACTTACCAGTGTTTATTGTTTTGGAGTTGGGTAGGCATAGTTTGGGCACAAGGCTATTTAAACTACTCCTTCAGCCAATATTGCCCTTGCGGGAGAGCCATCTCCATCTTTTATTTTTAAAGGTAGACATATTAACCGGTAGTATCCTAATTTTACCTTTTTTAGATTTAGCCCTTCAACGATAATAACACCCTTACCTAATAACAAACGATGAACGGGGTGGGATTTATCAACTGACTCTTCTATATTCATCTGGTCAGTGCCTACAAGTTTTATATTTTGCTTAACTAACATTTGTGCTTTTTCAAGCGTCAATTTAGCCTTAATCTTACCACTTCTAAAAAGAATACCTTTAACCTTTTTGCTTTTAATCATATTAAAAAATATTTTTTTCGGAGATCTAATCATGTCCCTAACACTCACATTGCAAATTAAACTATCGACCTTAACCTTATCAATAGTCTTTGCTTTATTAAAGATATGGTATGGTGCGTCAATGTGCGTACCGGAATGGCTACCTAAAACTAACTCAGACAAATTACAAGAATTACCTTTTTTAAGAGATTTAAACGTGCTTACTTTCACCTCCGGATCAGAAGGATACTTTTTCATTCCCGTACTAATTGACTGAGTTATATCTATATACTTCATTTTTTCCTTCTCGCCGTCCCTCCTCAATTTCTATTTAGAGCACCTTGTTCTCAACCATTTCTTTAATATACGCGCACGTTGTTAACTAAAATTTGACCCTTCCTTATCTATCACTTATTTTTTCTCGTGTACCTGTATCCCCGGTATTAAGTTTATCTGATAAAATACCTTATACAACTTAACCCAAACAGTTAAAAGGAAAGTTAAGACTACCCCTGCGACGAATATCCCCCCAATCATCTGCATATATTCTTTAACTGCATTAGCCTTCACGCCATCACCCATAATACCCCCTTACTTTCTCTTCCCTTCCTATATTGTTTCCAACCCATTATTCAAACTGCTCCTTTTCCTTGGGAAATGCTTACCCCGAAGAATGGAGAAAGGAACTACCAAAACATAGAATAATTGTTACGAACGCCGCTGCGCTAACTGCGACACCAGCCGCTATGTGAACCAGCGCATGTTCGTTATTATTACATAACACGGAGAGCATCTTGGTAATAATGTAAAGACCTATCACTATCCCCATTAGTTGTGTTAGCATATAACCTCCTTATTGCTTCTTCCCCCTTCCTATATTGTTTCCGACACTAAACAATATTATATCACTTAATATGGTGATCCGGTAGGCACAAAATGGACACTAAAAAGCCTCGGTTTAAAAAGTGAGTTGTAGGTTGTTGGACAGAAAAAGGTTGGAAAGGATAAAAACAAAAACGGTGGTTAGTGGACGAAGTCCGAACATTCTTCCAGCCGAGGCCTGAGGTAATCTGATAGAGTATTCGGCTGAGGCTCTCTCTTATCGGCTCACGTGAGCCGATAAGGTATCCCTGCGTCCTCACCCTCGCAAAAACTATATATTTTTTCCGGCGGCGAATTTTTTTATTTTTTTGTAAATAAGGTATCTTGCTCGGGATTCGTCCGCCCCCTTGCCACCTTTGCAATAATATAGGTTATTTTATCTAGAAAGGTTGATTAAGGCAAGTAATATCCATCTTGATAGGTTTTTCTTATTCTGATAGCCAGTGGCAAGGGGCTCAGCCTCATCGTGGTGACAGCATAAGGTGATTGGTAATCTTATCCGCAGTCTTATCTGCTCTGATTCCGCCTCATCTTCGAAGAGGCTCCATAGCTTCGCAGCCAAGCCTGCTTGGTGAGTGGAATTCCCAAATATCCCGTCCTTCTAAGATATTCCCAAAAGCGCATGAACTGCGCTTTCCCCCAATAGTTTCTCTTCCATATAAATCTATGTAACTTTTCTATTTTATGATAACATTATTGTATATTTATGTACCGAGAAATAAGGAGTTTTTTGGAAAATGAAACTAGCTTATAAAGTATTGTGTTGGGGTATCGGTCTAATTATTATTCTAGCTGGGCTTGGATTGATGACTGACTTTTTCCTACCAGGTCTTATTTATATTTCGATCGGGCTTTTCCTCATTCCTAACATCACAAGAAAAATCGAAAAACTAGTTAATCGAAAAATTCATTTAGCCATTAAATGGGTGATTGTTATTATCCTTTTCGCAACAGCAAATACGCTTTGGGGCACCATGGAAGATATCGTTACAAAGAAAGAACATACAGCCGATAAGAAAATTGACATTATGGTACGAAATGCTGAAGAATTAATAGACAAAGGTAGCCTCGATGAAGCAACTAGCGTTCTCCATCAAGCGAGAGCAAAATATTCCAATAGACTTAAAAATCCCGCCAACACTCTTTTAATCACCATTTCCCGTTTCAAATCGATTAAATATGCTGAAAAAACCTTGATCTCAATGAGTGACGAAGAATTTCGACAATTGCTTGACGGCAATTTAAATAAAGAATATATAAAGCAAGAAACTTTAAATAAAAAATTTATAGCCTCATTGAAAGAACTCTCCCCCCAAAGAAAAGCCTTAAAGAAACAAAAAGAGCAAGAAATTAAAAAAAGTCAAGAAGAGCTACTAGTAAAACAACGAAAAGATAAGATAGAAAAACAGTTTAGTGCCTGGGATGGGTCTCATTATAATTTAACAAAAACCTTAAAGAAAAATATGCACGACCCATCAAGCTATGAACACGTAAGCACAAAGTACTGGGATATGAAAAATTATATAACAGTACAAACAACTTTCCGTGGTAAAAATATGTTTGGAGCAAAAATCCTAAATACCTTCAAGGCGAAAGTTAGCCTCAATGGTATAATTTTAGAAATAGTTGACTAATTGAGTTCTTTTTCGCATGTAACGAGTGTAGTAGTTTTTGAAAACCCCACCCACCCAAAATCACAGTCGGGCTGTTTTGCAACCTCTCGGTTTCCACAGCACCCTTGGTGTGCTTTTCCCATGATGAAATCGCATCCAAAATGATAGTATTATTTTTCGGAATTTTTGTTATAATGTAATAAGTCTTAAGTGCTAATGAATATTATTGTAAATTATGTTTGACCCCAAAACGAATACTATTCAAAGTCTTGCGAAAAAAGTACCTGCTTTAATTGAAGAGCTCGAAAATATTTTTGATAAGCCAACAAATGTCTATATTGACTTTGCCAATGTAATACATTGGCAAGATAAACTGGGCTGGCATATTGATTTAAAACGTCTAAAACAATTTTTGGATTCTTTTAGCATGATTCAAAAAGTCAAGTTTTACTACGGTACATTAGTAGGGAACAGAAATTCGGAAAGCATCATTAACAAAGCTCAAGATAGACGGTATGTTGTAAATACAAAACCAGTAAAAATCATGAAATTGTCGATAGATATATCAAGCATTCCGATAAACTCTACCGAAATAATTGACCAATTCATTCGTCCACCTTTATTGAAAAAACTGAATATTGAAACAATTGAATTTTTAAACAGCCGTCTAAAAGAACTCAACCGTCAAGGTATAATGTATTTAGAAGACTGTAAATGCAACTTTGACGTTGAGATCGGAAGAGATATGCTTATTGATTATCACAATAACAAAGTCGATAATTTTATTTTGTGGAGTGGAGATAGTGATTTTGCCGACCCAATTAAGCAATTATTGTTAGATGGCAAGAAAGTTTTTCTTTTTATCACTGCCCGCAAAGTGGCTTCTGAGTTAAATGAGTTGAAACACAATGGCCTGGCTATATTTGAACTTCAAAAAATAAGGAATTTTATCTGCTACAAGAAAGAAATTCGACTGGATAAACTGCCTATAAAAGCAAAAAGGACTCAATAAATTGAGCCCTTAAGCATTGGATTTATGCAGGCATTTCTGCCACGCATTTAAAATGTAACACTTTGTCGACACCTTGTCAAGGAAAATGATTATCGTAGATTTTAGGTAAATATACCTTATATTTATTCGAAATCGATAGATATAATGCTTAATTACTTAAAAATAGAACCGTCCCCTTTTTATTCGTCTTTTTTAGCTTGTATGTACCTCTGATACTTATCATCCAACTCTTTTATTAATTTGTTTTTATCAAACTTCAATAATTCATTTACAATTTGCATAATGCTTATAAACATACTTAAGCTTTCTAAAAGTATAGCATCATTCATTGTTGCTTTTGATTTCGGAAAAATTTCCCATTCACCGTTGCTATTTTTATAGACATTATAATCAAGATCATTACAGTGTGTAGATTTCGAACAATCGCGTGTTATCGCTGAATAATGTCTTTTTATCAAATTTTTTGAGCCATTTTCCCGATTCTCGTATTTTTTATTTAAAATCTCTACTAATTTTTTAACCTCAAGCTGACTTTGATTGGCAACTTGTTTATCGGTAAGACGATTCCAACCTGGATGCCTTTTCCTAACTCTTGTTATTGCTTCTTCATAGTTCAAACTTTTGATTTTAATCACGCTATCTTGTTTATCTTTGATTTCTCTTGTTATAATATCTGATTCCTCATGCATGCCTAAAGAATCCATCTCCTCTATTTGTTTTTTATCCGCTACATGAGCACGAATTGCACAATCCTCAGCCCTTGAGATATCATTCGGCTCATCGGCAATATATTCCTCAAGTAAATATGCTTCGAATAAAGATCGCAATAGGATTTTTGCTTCTTGTTCTAAGTTATTTTTGCATAATAGATTTATCCCTTTAAACAATCTGTAACTTTTAACTAAATAATGAAGTAGTGCGAAAATGATTAAATTATCTAAATTGCTTGGTGTTCTATTATTTGATAAAAAATCACCCGCATTCTCTAAAACTTCATCGTGGAATTCACTAATAGACATTTTTGAAAATCCTAAGGACATAATACTTAACTATTTAAAATTAGAGTGAGTGGATTGACTTGTTGTAAATCAATTTTGTTTGTCAAATTGTACAGTTTCAATAGGGGTAAACGTATTGATGACTCGATTATATAAATCTTTGTTTTTTGTGAACATCGCTTTAACTGACCTTGAAGAAATTGAATAAATTTGGTCTTTATACTTAACTAAGCTAACCCATTCAATAATAAAAAATCCTGTTTCCGATTGCCATTCAAATGTAAATTCAAGCGAGTTATTATTTTGTATCAATTTTTCTTTTGGCTGCTTCACTATTTTCATGCTTGGATGGCTTTGACGCATGCCAAGAATAACATATTCATACGCTTCTTGAAGTGTAATATTCTCTACTGGCATAATGCTTATTTCTAGAGTTTCGTAGTTATCAGAAAATTTTGAAGTATTTAAGGTGTTGGGATATACGGAGATGACGGCTAACGGGGACTGACCGCTAACGCCAAATGTCCAGTGGACAGGTATATCAATAATAAAATTAAAAATATTATGTTTCAGCTGTTTGTATTGTTTTCCTAGTTTAGATGGAAAAAAGCCATAGTATGGCTCAACTGCCCAAGCAGTTATACAAAAAGTTAATAAAACAAAACAAAGAATAAATTTCCAGCCATTGAATCTTGGGTATTCTTTAGTTGTCTTTTGTTTCTTTTTCATTTGGTTTTATTTTCTTTATAGCATTTCCAACAGGAGATAACACAATGAGTACAACTATGATAAAAGGGGGTAGTGAGATCCAGAATGCATTTTTAACGAGATAAGGTTCGAGTTCTTTGCTTTTAACCAAAACTTTTTTGTATTCGTTTTCTTCCTCTAAAGTAATGCCTTCCCCAGTTAATTCTATCTTCTGATTATTTATTCTTGTTAAATGATCCATGGCGACTTCGTATCCAATAATTCTATATGCTGCGATATATCCTCCAACAAATGATATTACAAGGCATATAACCAAAAGTATGTCGAGTTTGGTTTTTCTTAATATCCTTTTTAAAACAAACCATGAAATGTACACTAAGATAAGTTCAAACAAAAATATCGTTATATAAGTCGCCATTTTTATTTTGTTTTTGCTTACTTTTTATATTTACTTTTGCCTTTTGTATTTCTTAATTACGGCCCATTACCGTCATTTGGTATAAACATAGCACAAAAATTTTCGACAATTTCTTCTACTGTACCAAAATCAGTAATTACTTGAGCGTGCAACATTACCATTTGATTGCCAGTCTCTGCCAGTGAATGAACAAAAAATGGTGAGGGGGCTCCTATATTATCCTCTTCTTTTCGTAAATCATCCATTAAAGAAAAATCTCTGTCTTTAATGGTTTTGTTTCTTTTCTCTTCAATATCGGCTACTTGTTTTTGTTGATCAGAGGTTAAGCTTTTGGGCGGTACATACAGCGGGATTCTATGCGACAACGCATCCCGATAATTTTTTAAATATTCATCATGCCAGTTTTTCATCCTATCCGAGTTCAAGTATTGCTTAAAATCATCATTTAAGATTTCTTGGGTTTTAATTTTATATAAACCAACATCTTTTTTATATATACCCTTCCGTCTATTCCTTTCATATACAGCCACCCATGCCATATTATCCAATAAGCCAAATATATTCACAAAAAAAGCATGCAGATTAATATCAACATCTTTCAGCTCATCCCAATCCAACAATCTTTCTCGCTGTAATGGAAAGATGGAATAAATATTCTCGACACAGCGCTCTATAATGCCAAGTCTTCGCGCAACGCCATGAAGTAAATATTCTTTAGCTTTTACATTTTTTAAAAGAGCCCCTATCTTAAATATGTTGCCTACAAGCTTTGCATAACGACTTTTTAGCAATATTAAACCATTTTCAACTTTAGCTACGTCTTCATCTCGTAATATCTCTGTCATACATCACTCTGCTTCAGTATCTTCCACTAAGCCCCTCATCACCTCTAATGTCTGCTCGGAAGGAACCCATTCATCACCTTGTTCAACCATTAAAAAACTCTTATCGTCATTGTATAATTTTCTTTGCGGAGGATTTAACTCCTTACATAAATCTTCAGAATATTGTTTCAAGGCATGCTCAACAGTAGGTCCTCCATTTTGGAGAAACCAAAAGGGAAAATTAACGCGACTCGTTGCCAAATAGTACCCCTCACAATACAATTCCTCTCCATCCGCATTACTCATTATCATTAAATATGGTACTATTGCATATTCTTCACCTTTAATACGAGCTACCTGCTTATCAACAGATCCTATCTTAATGTCTTCTATTTTCATATTATCGTCTAACGTATTTCTATATTTCTCAAATTGAGCAACCACAACACTCTCTCCTCCTAAATCTTCAACTATAATTGGATCCATCATCTTAATGCATGTTTTGTAGTCCTTATTTAAATATGACTTTGCAAAAATTTCTGCCGTTTTTTTCAGGTCTCTTTTTTGATCTTGCGCAAAACCATTACTTGTTATTGTCGCAATTAATAATAGAGTAGCAATAAACTGTCTCATAAAATACCTTTATTATTCTTCAAGTAAATCATCAACCCTAATATTTAATGCTTTTGCTATTCCATGCATAGTTTGAATTGTGGGATTCTTTGATTCCCCCGATTCTATTTTAACAACAGTATTGTAGGATACTTCTGCCAAACGAGCTAATTTTTCTTGAGACAATCCTTTTTTATTTCTTAATTCTCTTATTTTCTTTGCTAACATATTTCGCCTTGACAATAAACAAACTAACCTATAAAATCTTACATGTAGAGTATTATATGTAACCTTTTTAATATTATACTACAAATTGACATAGAATTAAATTACTAAATTCGATACAAAAAAATAAAAAAATTCGCCGCCGGAAAAAATATATAGTTTTTGCGAGGGTGAGGACGCAGGGATACCTTATCGGCTCACGTGAGCCGATAAGAGAGAGCCTCAGCCGAATACTCTATCAGATTACCTCAGGCCTCGGCTGGAAGAATGTTCGGACTTCGTCCACTAACCACCGCCATTTCTTTTCGGGGACAATTTTGGCAATAAAAAATCGACTGTTTTTAGACAGTTTTCCTTTGCTCCACCTTCGGTGTAGCTAATACGTTTTCTGAGATTTTTATGGATCTCAAAAATAATCTTTGCCAAGCGACAGAACAATAAATAAAGTTTTTGGACGTATACCATGCCAAAATATTATCTTTATGCCAGAAAGTCAACTGACGACGAAGATAGGCAGATTTTATCTATTGAGTCGCAAATTAATGAGCTACGTGAGTATGCTAAAAAAGAAAGTTTAGTTATTGTGGATGAGTTTGTAGAAGCAAAATCTGCCAAGTCTCCTGGAAGGCCTATTTTTGACTTCATGCTTAAGCAATTAGAAAGTAATAACGCTGACGGCATTTTGGCATGGCATCCGGACAGGCTTGCTAGGAATTCCTTAGATGGCGGAAAGATTATCTACCTTGTCGATACAGGCGTAATCAATGACTTACGCTTTCCAACTTATCGCTTCGACAATACTGCACAGGGTAAGTTTATGCTTTCAATTGCTTTTGGACAAAGCAAATACTATATTGATAATCTTTCCGAGAACATCAAGCGTGGTTTTCGTGAAAAGTTACGCAGAGGTATATGGCCAGGATGGGCGCCATTTGGCTATATGAATGATCAGGATAAGCGCAATGTTGTGCCTAATCCTGAAATTACCCCATTTGTTAAGAAAATGTTTGAACTATACGCAACTGGTGACTTTTCACTCAAAGAGCTCACCTTTGAGGTTGTCCGCTGGAATATAAAAGGTAAACGCAACAAGCCTGTCCATAAAAGCAGAATTGCGCTTATATTACAGAACCCTTTTTATTACGGCGTAATGCGCTTTAATAAGGAATTACATGAAGGATGCCACCCACCGCTTATCTCTAAGAAACTTTTTGATAAGGTTCAAGAGGTATTATCACGTAAATCTCGGCCTCAACAGAGAAAACCTTCTAAATTTGCTTTTATCGGCCTTATGAAGTGTGGTGAGTGCGGAGCAAGCATTACCGCTGAGGAGCAAAAAGGTCATATTTATTATCGGTGTACCAAGAAAATCAAACGTTGCAGCCAAAAGTTTCTTAGAGAAGAGGCTTTGCTTAAGCAAATAAATAAGTCTATTCTCAAAATTTTTATAGATGATGAAGTTAAGCAAAAAATGATTAACCGTTTAGAAGAATTAGCAAGGAATGACAGCAAAGCCTCCTCTACTATATCTCGTCAAACAGAAAACAAAATAAATGCTATTGGTTTGAGAGTCGAAAGACTTATTGACTTATATGTTGAGCGTGACATTACCCAAGAAGAATATCAGCATAAAAAAGCAAAACTTATTAATGAAAAGAAAGAATTACAGGAACATCTTGGCGAGATTGAAAAAAGAAGCGGTGGTTGGCTCGAACTCTCCAAAAACTTTATTATTTCTTGTAATTCGGCCGGTTCTGTCGCTTGGCAAGGAAACCTGTCTCAAAAAAGGGATTTTTTGAAAATGTGCGGCTCGAACTTCCAAATGAAGGACAAAAAGCTTTTATTTTCCTATACTGAGCCACACTCGACTATTGCCAAAATTGTCCCCGAAAAGAAATGGCGGAGGGGAGAGGATTCGAACCCCCGGTGGGTATAACCCCACAACGGTTTTCAAGACCGCCGCGATAAACCAGACTCTGCCACCCCTCCGATATTTATTTTATTATTTAACGGTTACGCTGCCCTTAAAGATCAACTTACCACATTTACCATTAAAACTACTGTCCCTTAAATTGATAACGCCTTTTAAATCATGAGTCTCTTTGCTCTTATGGTAAGGCTTCTTCTCCCAATCTTTCCTAAGAGTATTTTTACTGCCCATGCCCAAGCCAATAAGAGAGTGTTTAACGTATAGAATATGCTCATACTCTACTGAATTGATGGTGAAAAAAACTTTATCTTCTGTTTTCTTAAACTCAGAAAGAGGGTAATTATTCTTTACAGTTAAATGCTCTATATTCATTACATTATCAGAAGTTACTTTGCGATTTTTGAGATTAATTAAAACCTGAGCATTATTATGCACAATATATAGAGAAATACTTACCTGCCCTTTTGCACCTACTGCTTTTTCGTTAACAGGGTAAGCATCTATTTGATACACCTCGTTTTCTCTCTCCTCAACCTCTCCCCTAAGTGCATCAACAGCAGCTTTGCCGTATTTTTCTTCAAGTTTTTTTAACTCTTCTTCTTTAATGCCTATTGTAGTCCTTGCGTTTCCTATAATAAGACGCCTTCCTTCTAACTTATCATCACGCATATCCTCGAGTTTATTGCCTATTTCCGTTATTCTTTTAAAGGCTTCAAACTCCTCTTTATTAAGAAAGTCACGTAATGGTTTAGTTTTATCAGTCTTATCCCAGCTTTTCATTTTTCTCCCTAAGCGTTGACCTACGGAAGAAGCTAGAATATCTTCGCCTTCCTTTTGTAATTCTATTACAAAAGAATTATTGTTGAATGCCTCATCTTCACCATTGTACAGATCATCCATTTCCTTTTTAGCCTTTTCTATTTCTTCCTCATGGCTTCTGATCTGAGCAAGAACTTCTCTTATTTCTTCCTTTTGGGAAGGTAACAGTTCGGGGTCTCGGCCCCAAGCCAAAGCAGAGGTTTCTATAAGACAACTGCTTAATATGAATACAAAAGATGTAATTGTTAAAATTGCCTTTTTCATACTATCTTCGCAAACTATCTGAAGGCTTGAGTGGCGATGCTCTGTATTAAGCCTGCTCCGCTTTTCATCCCCTCGAAAATAACTTTTCCGATGTTGATATGAAGGCCTATTTTCAGGTATACCAAAAACAGAAGAAGGTTTAGAATATATAAAATACTAAAAATAAATAGGTAATTCACAGCCGTAGGAAAATTATGCCCTTGATTACCTCGAGCGACAAAAATCATATGTCCGGTTATAATAAAGCCGCCGAGGAAAATAAACATAGTCCTGCTAAAATTGACATTAAATATCTTCGGTAAAAAAAAGTATCCTAGACCAACCAAGACTAACGCTGAAGGTATGAGATAGGCAAAAAATGTTGAATGAAAAAAGAATTTTTGAATACCTTTGTAGAAACTATTCAGATCGGCTAGAAAAACATAGAAGCTAAATGCCGAAAGAATTGAAATAACCAGTATTTTAATACTGGCAGAGTTAGCGGTCTTTATCTCACGCCAGAATTCCTGAGATAGGGAAACTAAAAAACAAAGAATAATTAAGAAAAGTGCAAGCTTTACTAGGGTAAAAATATAATTATTTCGTAATCCGCCTTCGTCCATCTAAATATTTCCTTAACACTTTGGGAATAGTTATTTTCCCGTCTTTTTCCTGATAATTTTCTAAAATCGCAACTACTAACCGAGGTAGAGCTACCCCTGAGCCATTAAGGGTATGAACGAATTTCAATTTCCCCCCATTCTTATCCCGATAGCGGATATTTCCCCGCCGGGCTTGAAAGTCTTCAAAATTCGAACAGCTGGAAACTTCAAGCCATTTATCTATCCCCGGTGCATAAATTTCAATGTCATAGCACTTTGCAGCAGCAAAGCTTATATCCTCAGTTGCTAATAATGAGACTCTATAAGGAATTTTTAACAATTCAATAATCCGACAGGCATCTTTGAGAAGTGATTCGAGCTCTTTGTGGGAATCCTCAGCCTTAACGAACTTGACCAGCTCTACCTTATCAAACTCATGGACTCTGACTAAACCACGGGTATCTTTACCATAAGAACCAGCCTCCTTCCTAAAGCAAGGTGTGTAAGAAGTATATTTAATCGGTAGATCTTTCTCGTCAGTTATCTCGTCACGATGGATATTGGTAATTGGCACCTCAGCAGTTGGTATTAGGTAAAAATCTCCCGGAGAACCTTCAGGGGTATTTCGATCTAAGCTATACATATCTTCTTTCAAATTAGGAAGCTGCCCGGTAGCCCGCATTGAAATAGCATTAACTATCTTAGGAGGTAAAACCTCTTTATAGCCATTCTTTTTACTTTGGACATCGAGCATAAAATTAATCAAGGCCCGCTCTAGCTTAGCACCTAAGCCCTTAAAAAGAGTGAAGTTTGAGCCAGTAACCTTTGCCGCCCGCTTAAAATCAATAATATCTAATTCCTCAGCTAAAGCGATGTGATCTCGAGGTTTAAACTTAAACTTTCGAATCTTCCCCCATTCTTTGACAACTTTATTCTTAGAAGGGCCCCCTATCGGAAGGGAAGAATGTGGTATATTAGGTATTCTGTCTTGAAATTTTAGGAAATTAGCATTTAACTTATCAAACTCCCGAGACAATTCGACTAAGTTTTTCTTAATACCTTTTGCTTCTTCAATCTTAGGTTTCGGATCCTTCTTCTCTTTAAGAAGTGCTTTAACCTCACGGTCTATTCTGTTTTGGGCAGCTGAGAGCTCCTCTATCACTGCCATTATTTTTCGACGCTCTTGGTCAAGTGACAGAAATCCTTCCAAATCGAAGGAACAATTACGCTTCGATAGAGCTTCCTTAACCAAGTCTGGATTTTTTCTTATGAGTTTAATATCAAGCATATTTTTATTATACAGATATTTTAAAAACTTACAACTTAGAACTTACCCTTTAACCACGCATAGCGGTCGCATTCGAGCTACTTTCCTTGAGAGACCAGCTCCTTCTACAACTTCTACTACCTGATCAATATCTTTATATGCTGATGGCGCCTCTTCAACAATTGTCTTTTTACCGGTTGCCCTGACCTCAATACCTTTTTCTTGTAGTTCCTTCATCAACCGATCAAAATCTACCGTACGTATTGCTTCGTGCCGTGATTTTACTCTTCCGGCACCATGACAAGTACTACCAAAAGACTCAGCTTCAGCTTTTTTCGTTCCGACTAATAAATATGAGGCTGTGCCCATATCTCCAGGAATAATTACCGGCTGGCCAATATCTCTATATTTAAGAGGTAGCTGCAAGTTGCCCGGACCTAGGGCTCTAGTAGCGCCTTTCCTGTGTACACACAAAGTTTTGCTTTCGCCGTCAACAACATACTTTTCAAATTTAGCAATATTGTGAGCAACGTCATAGATTAAATCCATACCTAAAGATTGCCAGCTTTTAGAAAATATCTTCTCAAAACTAAGACGGGTTAAATGCATTAATACCTGACGATTTGCCCAGGCATAGTTTGCCGCTGAGCGCATTGCACCAATATACTCCTTTGCTTCCGGACTATTTACCGGAGCACAAGAGAGCTGCCGGTCCGGTACGTTAATTCCGTACTTGTCTAAACACTTAAGCATTACTTTTATCGAATCATCGCATACTTGAAAACCCAAGCCTCTTGAGCCGGAATGAATCATGATCACAATCTGACCAATACTTAAATCCAATCTTTCTGATACAGCTTTATCAAAAACATCACTAACAACTTGGACCTCCAGGAAATGATTGCCGCTACCTAATGTTCCTGCTTGTCGCTTACCGCGCTTTAAGGCTCGTTCTGAAACAAGATCAGGATCTGCCCCTTCGATAGCTCCTGACTCCTCACAATGCTCCAGGTCTTGCTTTACTCCAAACCCACGGCTTACTGCCCATTTTGCGCCATTAAGTAGTATTTTCTTCTCTTCCTGGTATGAAACCCGTATATCTCCGGTTGAACCTACACCGGCAGGAGTATCTTGATAAAGAATATTTACAATCTTAGGTATCTTATTTCTCACATCTTTTAAATCTAGATTAGTCTTCAGAAGCCTTACCCCGCAATTAATATCATAGCCTACTCCTCCCGGAGAAATTACCCCTCCCTTCTCAGGGTCAGTAGCAGCGACTCCGCCGATACAAAACCCATAACCCCAGTGAATATCAGGCATAGCCAAAGAGTTACCTACTATTCCCGGCAAAAAAGCAACGTTAGCTACCTGCTCAGGGGCTTTATCATTGTTTATGCCGGCTAGGAGTTTCTGGTTACTATAGATAATTCCATCAACCAGCATCCCCGGCTTATAGCTCTTAGGGATACGGTATTTGTAATCACTAATTCGTTCTAATTTACCTGACCAACTCATACATCAAAGATAACTTCAGCCACATATCCTTCGTCGTTCTCTTCTACTTTTAAATCATGGTAAGTAGCAGCCTTGATCTCCCGCTTTAATTGATTATTTTCGAAATCAAACTCCTCGCCCTCAATCTCAGCCTGCAAGACTTTTCCACCCCTATCGTCACTTATCGTTAGGCTATACTCTTTTGGCAGAAAACCATCGGCAAAAAATATTGAAAGCAACTCATTAAGCCAATCAACAAGTAGCTCAGCAAGGCTTTGAGCTTGCAAAGTAATTTTTCTATTAATTATTTTTTTTGGTTGGTAGTCAGTGAGAGTATGGAAAAGTACGGCAGCGTAGTTTTGAAATAGATCCTCGGATGTTTTCCCCTTTACCCGCAAACCTAAATCAGCAGTATGCTCGATAAATTCGAATTTTTCCATTTGAAAAATTGGGCCATGAAGGGCTCGAACCTTCGACCTTGGGCTTAAGAGGCCCCTGCTCTGCCAAACTGAGCTAATGGCCCATTAGTTATGTTTGAAGGCAAAAATAAAACCCCCATCGCATTATTTTAATGGGGGCTTAAGAAAAGGCAAGCAAAATTTCACATAATTATGTAAAAAGAAAAAAATAAGGGGGCACTGACCTACTCTCCCACAACCTTGCGACTGCAGTACCATCGGCCCAAGAAGGCTTAACGGCCGTATTCGGAATGGGAACGGGTGTGGCCCTTCCGGTAAAAGCACCCCCATATTATTTTTTATAAAAACTCTGCCAGCAATTACGCTAACAGATATATAAAATAAGTTGGGTATCAAGCCGATTGGCTTATTAGGAGTGCTCGGCTGAACACATTACTGTGCTTACACCTGCACCCTATATAGGTGATAGTCTCTCACCAGCCTTCACTCCGGCCGAAGCCGAAGAGGGATTCCTCGTTTTAAGACGAGTTTCGCGCTTATATGCCTTCAGCGCTTATCTCTAAGGAACGTAGCTACCCAGCCTTTACTCCTGGCGGAATAACTGGTACACCAGAGGTTCCTCTGTCCCGGTCCTCTCGTACTAGGGACAGCTTCCCTTCAAGAATCCTAACACCCACAGTGGATAGAGACCGAACTGTCTCACGACGTTCTGAACCCAGCTCACGTACCACTTTAACCGGCGAACAG
>CAZVQU010000001.1:760249-762369 GCA_964629655.1 uncultured Planctomycetia bacterium | reverse complement strand
GCTATGGGGGCCCCTGTAGGGGTTAGGGAGGCGTCGAGGCCCCCTGCAACTTCGTATAAAACACTAATTTTCTTGGATAATACGAATCGAGAATAGGGTTTGATTGAAAAGATAGCAGAACTCGTGAACTGTAAAGCAATATAATTTATCCTCGCTGGAGGCGAAACATTTCTAGCGCCATAACCTGCAGCCGAATCTATAGGTCTAGGTTCCTCCAGTTGAGATCTGATCCCAACCGCACCTAACTGAAAACTATATTCACCAACAGCCGAGCTTACTGAGCCATTCTGGGTTCTTCTTCCCCTAACAGCTGAACTTGCTCCAACTGTCCACGGATTCTCTGTTTTATCTGAGATATTTCTATTATTACGAACTGCGTTTCTAAGCTTCTTATACGATTCCTGAATTCTTGTCTTGATTTCTTTGTAATCATTTTTTGCCTCCTTAATAACTTCCCTAACAAAGTTAATTCCCCTACGAATGTGAAAAGTTAAAGGAGGTGCGAGTGATCTAAATGCATCTTTAATTCCTGCTATTACCATAGTTGATTTTTGAACTTCTTCTGCTGTATTTTTAGCTATACGAGCCTTTGTGGCTTTTAGAGAAGAAGAAGCTAGCAAGGCTTTTACTACTCCTATAAAGACTGGTGATGAGACTGCTTTGGAAGCTGAAACTCCTAGCGGATTTGTTTGCGCCCTTGGTTGAGGAATTCTAACATTGGTGGATGCTTCCGTCGGAATAACCGGCGCTTTTTCAGAGCTGTTTTTGACCGTCTTTAACTGAAAACCGTACTTAACAACAGCCGAGCTTACTGAGCCATTCTGGGTTCTTCTTCCCCTAACAGCTGAACTTGCTCCAACTGTCCACGGATTCTCTGTTTTATCTGAGATATTTCTATTATTACGAACTGCGTTTCTAAGCTTCTTATACGATTCCTGAATTCTTGTCTTGATTTCTTTGTAATCATTTTTTGCCTCCTTAATAACTTCCCTAACAAAGTTAATTCCCCTACGAATGTGAAAAGTTAAAGGAGGTGCGAGTGATCTAAATGCATCTTTAATTCCTGCTATTACCATAGTTGATTTTTGAACTTCTTCTGCTGTATTTTTAGCTATACGAGCCTTTGTGGCTTTTAGAGAAGAAGAAGCTAGCAAGGCTTTTACTACTCCTATAAAGACTGGTGATGAGACTGCTTTGGAAGCTGAAACTCCTAGCGGATTTGTTTGCGCCCTTGGTTGAGGAATTCTAACATTGGTGGATGCTTCCGTCGGAATAACCGGCGCTTTTTCAGAGCTGTTTTTAATCGGGCTGAAAATAGCAGAGCTACTTTCAGATTTATTCCCCTCTAGCAACGATAATGCTAATTCTTCATTAATTTCTTTTGCCTTGTCAAAATTTTTATCAGCCTCGTCAATATCGCCTTTTTTAAGATAAGCTCTGCCTAAGTAAGAATAAACATGTACAAACCAGTTTTTAACTTGGCTTACCTCTTTAAGAAAAGCTTCTTCATCTTTAGATATTCCTATTTCGGAATCTACGCTTGTTGCCTGTAATCTATCGGATGTATCCAATAAGGCTGTTTTGATATTCTTTAATGCACCAATCGCCTCGTCATATTCACCTGATTCAATATACCCCTTAGCCTGTTCTATCCCCATTCCCACATTTTCTTCCTGTAACCCTTGGTTTGCCTTTCCTGCATCCTTCTCTTCGATTGTCGGCTCGCTCGGACCCTCAGCTTTAATCCTTATCGCTCCCGTTCCTCTTGTGGCTATATACTTAGGGATGAATTTAGCTAGCCCCACAGTAATAAGAGCAACTGAAACAAGGGCAAGGGCAAAAAGTAGTAAGGAATAAGCGTTGAGCATGCCTCCAGCTTTCTCTAATCCATTTTTATGGATTTCTGCAGCCCTGCTTACGCTCTCATCGCTATCATTAAGATAAGGAGCGATATCTTTTAACTCCTTGGCATTCTTTATATTTGCTAAGGCAGTCCTTACTCTCTCTGCCTCTTGCTTAGCTGCTTCTATCTTTTGGGCTGCTTCTATTTGTGCTAATCTTGCCTTTTCTGCAGCCCTGCTTACGCTCTCATCGCTATCATTAAGATAAGGAGCGATATC
>CAZVQU010000001.1:743107-760149 GCA_964629655.1 uncultured Planctomycetia bacterium | reverse complement strand
CTTTATATTTGCTAAGGCAGTCCTTACTCTCTCTGCCTCTTGCTTAGCTGCTTCTGCCTTCTTGTCGATTTTTTGCCCAGTAAGCTTTGCCACAACTTCGGGTTTTGCCTTAACAAGAACCTTTTGGCCAATCTTAACTAAATTTGGATTCTTAATATTGGCTTCCTTAGCTATCCTCTTATATTCTTTATCGATTTCCTGAGGCGTAGGTTCTCTTTCTAGCTCTGCTTTTAATTTCTTATGGGCGGTATTCCATAAAGTATTATCTTTAACGCCATCTTCGGGTGTGTTATCTTTTCCTTTTGACCAAACACCAAATTTATTAACAACATCTCCTGGCGTAGACTCTTCTTCCCAAACAGATGGTTCATAATTTCTCTCAAGAATTACCCCCTGTTCTTCGATAGGTGCTGTATGGCTATCCGCAGCTAACGCACTACCAACATTATCCAATAATGGGGCACCGACATAAACCATGCCAAAGGCAAAAGCAGCCAAGGTAATCCTTGCTGCTGTATTATGTTTCCTGGCCCACCTGAATAATGGATTAATTAACAATGGTTCCTGTTGGGGTAATGCGTTTTGGTCCACATTGACGCCATAAGCCCTGTCGTAGGCCTCTTCGAGTGTTTCCCCTACGAAAGACTTACCTTCTAGTTCAATAATGAAGTATCCTTGTTCTGGTTGAATTGTGACTGGAGAGGAAGAAATAAAAGCAGAAGTAGAGAAAGGAATGTCCGCATTAACCAAAGGAGGAGCAAGACCGCTTGCCTTATTAAAAACAGAATTTGGCTCTTGTCGATTATCATTCTCATTGTTATAGCTACCGTCTACGTTATTGTTTCCTAAGCCACTATATGCTGTTACTAAACTATTATTGTCATTATAACCATTTCCACCTGCTGGACTCGATGACCCTGAGCCCATAACACTATCTGGACCACCTCGGCCACCTGTTGGGTCGCCCTCGCCTTGATGACCGCCTTTGCCACTGCCTGGCTTGCCACCACTCCTGGTACCACCCTTGACTCCACCACCACCGCTTGCGCCACTGCCATCAGTACTCATTGCTTCAATATCCTCTATAATATCATCGCTTACCTCGCCGCCTAAATCCTCTACCATCTCCTTATCAATAGCTAATCCTAATGCGTAAATCTTGCTGCCTTTCAAGTCTTTTACATAAACGGTCCTTTCACGGTTAGACTTGCCGTCGTAGTTATCTTCAGCGATTTTAAAATACGTGCCTTTGCTATCTCTGCCAACCTTAAAAATCAAAGACGTATGATGTTTATTGACACCTACCTCTTCTAGAAGTCCTAATCTCTTCTCTAGCCTTTGAAGCTCATCTAATGGTATTTCTTCAATCGCTTGCTTATTAAATGAATATAGAACAACGTTGCCCTTACTAATTTTAGTTATATCTTTAGAAGAAGTTTTGACTCCCTTCTCCTTACGTTTCATGAGAGTTTTCCTTACCTTTTTGGCAAACTTATCATCCCCAAGGTGTTCCAGCAGGAATTTAGAAACAAAAGGTAAACAATCACTATCAGGCTGGAGCTCTCTAGCCATAGGCTCTAGCACTCCTTTTCTGAATTTCTCCTCTGTATCTAATCTCTCATCTAGTTCTCTGCCTTGTCTAGCTTGTCTTTCTTGCTCTTCGCCTTGTCTTTCTACTTTCTTAGCAAGAGCCGCTAATTCTTCACTCGCTGCTCCCACTTCTATCCGTTTCACTCTCTTCGCAAGTTCATCTACTCTCTTATTAGTATCATCTACCTTCTTACCCATCCTAGCTTCTACACCTCGGAGGAATTTTATGTTATTTTGCTCCCTCTCTTCTTCGCTTTTTTTCCTGTCATCATTTTCTTTCCGTATATCTTGCTTAAAACCCTCCAAACTCCTCAGTATTGCCTTTGCGGTGTTGTCCGGAATTCCATTAACCTGCTTACGATGACTCTCTGGAATATACCTCTCTGTTAGTCGTGCATATTTATCGCTTAAGCCAGGAACCTCAACCGTTGCAGTCATCTCAGCAAACTTCTCTGGGCCTCCGTTTTTCTCTCTATAAAGACTTTTTATCATTATACTATTATCAAGCGCACCAAGAATCAATTGCAGAAAGGCACGCCTATAACCTATATTATCTCCTTGATGTTTCTCAACATACTCAAGATAACGGCACAAATTATCATAGAGCTTAAAAAGATGCGGGTTAAAGGTTTGAGACATAATTTTTGATAAAACCTCAATTCTTGCATCATTATAGTCACCTTTGTTTTTCAATAATACTTTCAATTCGATAATCTCTTCTGGGTCATAAAGAGGCTCACCTTGCTTTTTTAGCAATCCTTCATAAACAGCCTGGGCGTAATTGCTATGGATTCCTACTTCTTCTAATCTACCTTTGAATAAATCTATTTTTTCTTGGCTGGCAACACCTTTTAAAGAATCCCAGGCCTCTGGGGATCCTTTGTGTAGCTGTCTCATCTCCTCTACGCCTAAACCTACAAAATCCAAATGTTTAATAAATATCTGGTCTATGCCCCATCCACGCAATTCCGGCATTACGTTTGCAACAAACTCGGAAATATTCTCTGGCCCCTCTATGAAATCATCTTTATCTATTGCACTGCTGGCTAAAGAAGTCCTATTTGGCACAGAGACGGTAGAATTGTTAATATATATAGGTAAGGAAGGGATATCGGACAGTTTCTTAAAAATAGCGGAAAAACTTGCTTTTAGCGCGGGCGGAGCCCGAACAGCAAGATTTATTAATAAATCTCCAATATTTCTTATAAAGACAATTTCTCTTAGTTTCTCTAAGAGCTTTGGCTTCCTTATTTTTGGATAACCTGAACCGTTACCGTTTGTACCTTTTCCGTTGCCGCTATTGCCTCTGCCTATTCCTCCAGAACCACCAGATGCACCATTTTTGTTCCCTTCAGGGGTGGACCTTTTGCTTGCACCTCTCCCGGTTACTGAACCGACAATTAAGCCAAATTCTTTAAAGAACCCGTCAAACTTTGTTGAAACTTTCTCTAAGATGCTTATTGTATCACTTTCTTGTGCATCTGATCCATCGCGCATGAAAGCAATTGCGCGAAGGACCACCTTTATAGGCCCGGCTCTCATTAACCCTATAACACCCTCACCCGAAGATGCACTCACATATCGTTGTGACTCTCTCTCAGAAGACCCTTTACGAAAGACACTAGCAGCAGCAGAGGGCAAAATTGCTTCCACTACTGTTCTTATAGTATTAATAGCCTTACCCAATATCAATGGTGAACTTATTATTGGCTTAGGGGCAATAGGTATGGTTCTGGCTGGCAAAGGCAAATTAGGCAAGGTACTCGAAGCCTCTAACGGAATGGAACTAGAAGTAACCGAAGCTCCGTTGCTCTCGGCAGCTCGCCTAGCCCTCTCATATATAGGTAAGGGTTTTATAACGTCATTCTTAGGTGTTTCGTTGGCTATATCGGCTACTTTAACCGCTGAGCTGGCAGATTCTCTGTCCTCCGAGGTAGTAAGTTTTCGTTCAAGTCTAGCCTTGGCTTTTCCAAAAAGGCCTAAGTTGCCTCCTGAGTGCTTAATTCCGTTAGGTGTGTTGAGCAATAAGACTACTGTCCCTGCCCTTTCTTTTCCTTTATATTGAGGATCCTTAAATATTTCATCCGGATTATTGAAAGGCCCGTTAATTCTGCCTGTAGTTTCGTCATATAAATAAACAATCTCTCCTCGACGAATCTCTTCTGCTGACGGAGGACGCGTAACACTTTCTAAATCTAAACCGGCAAACTGCCTTATCCCTAGCTGATTTCTCCGATGTCCTTTGCTGATTGTCTCAATCTGTGACAATACATCATTTGCGGGCCTATTTTCTACCTCTAAACCGGATTTTCTAATTCCGTCAGCTATCGATTTACCTACAGCATTGCTATAATCGCTCTGGCCTAACGCTAATAATATGCTCTCGGGTTGTTCAATGGCTCCCACCTCTATTAACCTTCCGATTTCACTTGCCAAAACATTTCTGGCTTGCAAGTCTGCTGTTTCTAGTAATAGTTGTTCTGAAACAGCTACTAAAATATCAGAATGCAGCTTATTAATCTTACTCTGAATTGCTCTTTTTTCAGACAACGCTCCTGGTTTACCAGTAAGTTCTATCAAAGATATAATCTGTTGTTTTGCCTTTTCAGTAACTGCCGAAGTTATCGATGATGAGTTGCTTGATGTCGACTTTACTTGATAAATCTTTCCTTCTTTAATAAAGAAATTTTTTGCACCCGGTCTTAAAAGATAAGAGTCTTCGATGTTTACCTTTACACCTTGTTCGTTTAAAGCATCGATTATTCGTTGCAGATGGAATGCTCCGGAATTATCTGTTCCTCCTGCCAAAGTTACTTCTACCTCATCAAGAAGAACGCCTCTTGCTTTCAAGGCAGTAGCCATCTCACCAATCTCTGCCTCCGGATTAGGAGAATCATCAAAATGATGACCGGCGGCAGTTATACCTTTACCATCGTGATGCCAGCTGGTTAAAATACAGCCATAAAAGCCGGGAATACTGATATCTTTATCAGTAACAACATAACGAGCTCCGGCAAGCATTACAGCATCAGTATCCTTATCTAAGCTAACGCTTCCAATCTCATTTTTCCTTCTGGCCTGAGCACGAGCAAGCTTTCTTACCTTTAATCTTTCTTCAGGTGTCCAATTCTTGATGTTTTTGGGCCATTTCATAGAAGAAAACATGCTAGGATTTCCAACAGTAGTTTGCTGGCTGCTTGCTACCCGCGGCTTAAGAACAAGAGTACTTTCTGCTTTGCTTCTGTCCGGCGGCACACCCATAAGAAGAGCAACCATAACCGCAACCGAGCCAGCGATCCTCAATGAAGAAATGGGGCTAGACCCCTCTTCCCCAGCCGCTGGACTGACAGATTCTCTGTCCTCCGTTGTGTTAACCACAGGTAAATTTGCCTGATTTGTAGGAAGAGAAGAATCTTTTTCTTTTAAACCCAATGCTAATTCTACATTTATCTCTAACTCCTTTGCACCCTCTGCAGCTTTGTTTAGCCGCTCATTCGCTAAAGCAAGACTTTTGGGATCATCGGTGCGTTCTCTATCTACAACTTCTTTTTCTAAAAGCTTAACCTCGCTATAGGCAGTACGTAACTCTCTTACTGCAGCCTGCCTTTCATTTGCTGTCACCGCGGAAGAGGAAATAGGGGTGTAGGTATCAAGGAAAATTGCAGCTTCCTTAAGAGCCTCACCATCGTTATAATTTGCTATCTCCTTAAAAGTTGGTTGAAGTTCGGCTATAGGAATGTTTGTGCCGTTTCTCTGCCTATACATTTTAAGATTAGCCACTAAATCATTCGCCTGTTTTTCTATGCCCTCATTTCCATTAAGAGCAATCGGCAAAAGGATGCGCAATAATTCTCGGTTATTAGCTAACTTTCTCGCAAGGTCAAAAGAAAAATAAACCCCGCCATCATTTCTTGCCCAGAGTTTGCCATTTCCTCCATCAGGGAAAATTCCAATATTAGTTCCCTTGGTGTCAATTCCGTCTTCTTCAATTACTCCCTGTAATTTTATTTCATTATATTGGATAGAAGGTGACACTGAAGCTTCTTCGGCTATAGATTCTTGAGAATCAACAATTTTCGGAACATATTCTTTAAAAGCAACCCTTTTGTGAGAAGCAAGGATACCCAATCCCTTATGAGGTGTGATGGTGTCGACTATTTCTTCGTTAGCATGGCTTCCTATTTTTAAATCTGGCAGGTCTGCCTTTGTAGCCACTGCTTCTAAAATAACGTGAGTGATTTCATGAGGCAGAATAACGTTTATTAAATCACTTCGCCAGCCTTCTCCGTCAAAGCTCTGCACAGCACCTTCAGCATCCTTCTCAAGAAGCCTTATATCCAAACGAAGAACTAAATTGCCATCTTCCCAATCCGCCTCAGCTAAGCCATAATCGGAATGGGATATCAAGCTCTGCTTGTCCATCTCATCAGGAAGAACAAATTTTACAGATAAGCCAGGCACCGTATCTTTTTCATCGCCAAGCATCTTCTGCGCTGTTCCCAAAAGTTTTCCTAAATTCTTTGCCGCACTCAACTCTTCAATTATCTCCTTTACTTTTTCTGCTTTTCCTTCAACTTTAAGGTATCTATCTTCCAGGGTTTTGACTATCTCTTTTTGTATTCTCTTAAAAATAGTTTTAGCTATCTCAGAATCTCCCTTCTTAAGAATGGACTCGGTAAGTTCGTGAGATTCTTTGTCAATAAACCATTTCGTTAATAAATGATCGGGTATATCTATTAAGCCATCTGAAATCCTCTTCAGCATTTCTGCTCTATGCCAGGGAGTGTAGAAAAGTCCTGTCCCGCCACTCTGAGAAATCAATTCTAAATACCTGTTTAAGGCAATCTGAGTACGCATGTAAGGCATCATTTCTTTTATGTAATTTATATCCACTACCTCGCTAGCAAATTCATCAGGATTTAGTGGCCCATCTTTATAATCCTCCCAGATAAGTTTTCTATCTTCTAATAAGTTCCTGGCTTGCTTAAATTTTTCGGGGTTTTGTCTCTTGGACTCTAGCAATTTATCTAACCCTTCTCTAACTTGATAGGAAAAATAGATGAATTTCTCTCTAAGGATCTGGTTAGTCAATTCATCACCGGAAATCTTCTTTTCTATAGCCTGCTCATTCTTTTCAATCTTTTGAATTACTGAGGCTATAAGGCTATCCGAAGAAGATTTGCCCTTTATTTCCTCCCCAAAAGATAAGTTAGCCCTTATTTCTAAAATATTCTTTAGCTTATCTTCTTCTTCCTTGCCTAGGTCAAGTCCCAGTTTCTCTAGTTTCTTTACATTACCGCTGATATTTCTACCATCTTTAGCCACCTTAAGCGAACCGGCTATCTTTTTGAAAACCTTCTCATTCTCCAAGGACTCGCCCTTTTCCAGAAGGGTCTTTACTTTTTCAAAAGTATCATCTACTATCTTTCTAACTTCTTCCTCGTTGGCCTCGTTAACCCCTGAAGCCCTTAATTCTATCCCTATTTTATCTTTCAATCCTTTAAGCTCCTGATTATCCCTTCCTGCCATATTTGAAAGGATGTTCAGCAATCTTTCATGCTCTGTCCATTCAGAAGACTCCATCATTGCAAAGACTTCATTGCCGGCATAGACATTCTCGGCAAAAGAATGAAAAGAGCTAAAATTCTGCAATTCGTTCAAGAATTCTTCCTCCGCAGAAGAAAGGTCTTCGGTTTTTTGCTGTATGCGACGGATCTCTTCCTTGATTTTCTGGTTATCAGCCAAAGAAATACTAGCTAAAGCAAAAACAAGGTAAGGACTATCTTGGGAGATTGCCTGCAGAAAACTACCTCTGAAGTTCTTACGGACTTCTTGTTTATCCTTTTCTTCGGTTACTGTCTTTAGCTCTTGAGTGTATTCCCAAACCTTCTCTCCTATTTGACTACGGTCCTCCGCAGAAAATTCCAATTCTGAATCTACATCCGGCATAAACTGAACATAAAAAGGACTAACTAAAGCATACTCTCCCCTGAGATAGTGCAGGGTTGAATTTACTAGCTCCAGAGGGTCAGAAAATAAAGCATCTCTAACCTGCCCATCGTTTAAGCTTTCTTGATTTATTCCTAGAAAATCTTTGACTGCTAAAGCCATTTTTAAACCGGTATAAGTAAGGTTGGGATCAATTATAGATAACAAAGCATTGGCTATCTCTTCTTTCTGCCCGGGATAATACGAATAAGGCTGAGGGTTGACAGGTTGGCTAACACTAGGCTGAGAAGAAGTAGTAACGATAACAGTTAAATTTTCCAGCAATTCGGCAAAGGAAATATCCTGGGTGTTGACAAAACCATCAATTGTGTTTTCTATCTGCTCCCACTGCTTTACGCTCAAAGTAGAATCAAATTCTTCCGCCTGAGCCTGAGAAGGATCTTGTTGGCTGGTAGTTGTAGCTTGAGAATTAGTAATAACATTTTTTAATTCTCTAATAACTCTGGCGATATCCTGAGGAGAACCTCTTATGCCGTTACGGTTAACTATTTCGCCTACTATATTAGTTACTTCTCTTTCCCCTTGAACGGAAGAAATAGGATCTTGTTGGTTCTGAGATTTTTGCTCGTTAATTACCCGGCTTATAGCTTGTTTATCACGGCGATCATTGTTAGGATTATTAATCTCCTCCTCCAGCACATGTTCTTTAAGCTTGTGGCGGACAACATCGTTCAAAACGTCAAAAAGACTTTCCCCAGATCTTTCTTTAATCTCATCCGGCTTCGAATCTTTGAGTAACTCTTCAAATATTTTATCCAGAGATTTTTTCTTAAGCACCTCCTGCGTATGAATGGCTTTTTCTGATTGAATACCGGCCTGGCGGATAACTTCATTTATGAATTTATTGACCACAAAACTTTTGCTGCTGTCTTTGCCTTTAGCTGAATTTTCTCTTAAATATTCAGTAAACTCAACCAATCTAAGCTTAACCTTTCGGGTTGTATCTTTAATTTCTCCGGCCTGAGAAAGAACGGCATCAATAATTCTTTTTTCAGCATCGCGGGGACTTTCCGAGGCTCTGAACTGAGAATAATCAGTGATTTCTTTATGCTCAATTACCTGCTCGTAGATCTTCTGAATATCCTGTTCTAATTTTTCTACTCTTTTATAAAGCTCAGGGTGAGTGGCTTCAGGAAAAATGCTTTTAAGGCTCTCTGCCTGAGATAAGGTATCCTGAACAAAAGTATTAAGATTGGAGAAAGCTCTCTGGCTTATCTCATGAAGGATAGCCCGGCTTTTTTGGTCTGCTTCTAGATGAAGAGAGTGTTTAATCAGTCTTTCGGCAAAGGCTAAGTCTCCCCCACCCTCTACAGTATCAGTAAAACTACCCTTGCTCTTCTTGTCGGTCACAACTACTTCCCCGGTCTGTTGATTCTTTTTATACTCATACCTGGCATCTACTGCTTTAAGAGGGGCCTTAGTTAAGCCTTTAAAACTGGCCTCGTCAGCAAAAATAAACCTGTTTCCTTTTCCTTCCCCTCTTAAACGTCCCAAAGCCTGTGCCTTTTCTGAACGGGAAAAATTCTCTCCATCGGCTATCACCAGGTTAAATTTACCCTGAAAATCAGTATTTCTTCCCATATGGTCATAGAGAGCAATTGCTATCGTCTTCTTTGTATTTGAACTTGTATTTTTTCCTAAATTTATCCTTATGTTATCTCTCTCTTGGAATGATGATTCAGAATCAATAGGTATCACTTCGGCGTTTTTGAAAAGCCACTCACCATGTTTATCTTTATTGGCTAGCAATTTCTCAAAATCAGCCTGGCTTTTAACCAGAATCTGAACATCCTGGGTACCATTCATTTTGTTAACTAAAGACGTTAGTTCACTTATCCTATCCTTATCATTGACGTTGATTAGCTCATAAATCAATTTTCCTTGGGAAATCCGGGCTATATCTTTTCCTATGTTGAATTTAACCATATGCTCTACATCTCTCAGGCTTCCGGAATATCCTGCTATGGAGTAAGCAGAAGATTTCATGATATCTGAAAGTGTGGCTTGGGAAGCTGTAGTGGAAACTCCAAGCTGACTAGAATCAATCTTATGCTTATTACCTGCTCTTTGTTCTTTTAAATACAAGGCAGCCAGATAATATTTACTGCTGAAGATTTTATGGGATGCCGGATTGTGAGCCTCCACGGGAACGATTTTACCTTTGACCGCGGCATAGTCCTCTCCATACTGGGAAATTTCAGCTTTAAGCAAATTGTAAACCTCAGCCGCATCAAAACCTCTGTGTTTGAATAAGTCTATGGCCGCCTTATTTAAAGCGATATCCTTATTAAACTTATCCAGATAAAGGGCAGCTGATATTTCTTCGCTATCTTTTCCGATTACCCGGGAATAAGCTTCTTCTCTTAAAAGGCTGTGGCCCGGCCTTTCAATTTTTATTCCCAACTCCTTACAAATCTCGATTATATCCTTCTCGCCCAATTTAACCTGAATTTCCTTAATGAATTCGCTGCCCAAAGATTTACCTTCGTCCTTGGAAGAAATAAAAGTCTGACCCTCACGAAAAGGATTATCAAACTCATCAAAACGAATAACATCCACACTTCTCACTGCTTCTCTTACAGACAAAGAAACATCATGATGCAGATGGCCTAAAGTTCCTAAATCTATAAGGATTACCTCGTTATTCCTGCTTCGAAATAGCTCAGCCTTAGCGATATCCCCGGTCTTAGATGTCTCTACGATCTTTCCATCATCTATCTCCTGTCCTTCCTTAAGCTTAAGTGCCTCCCGAGACTCTGTTACAATTTTGAGTTCTAAGCCAAATTTATTAAAAAGCTTTTCATAGTCACTGACTTTCTCGACGATATCCTTGGCTGGCATAATTAACAGGTTCTTGGAGTTGTATTCTAATCTTCCCTCTTTATTCAGCCCAGCATCGAGAAGGGAATGCACAATCAAATCCAAAGATCCGGCCAGGGTTTTTCCTCTTCCTGTACCCATTTCTACGCTTAAACCTTTTAGCAGTTCAAAAACCATCTGCATTTGCTCAGTAGCAATATCAACTCCGAATTCCTTTTCCCTTTCTCTTAATCCGTATTTACCAAATTCCATCCCTGTCCTTAACACAGTACCCAGCAACTTGCTGAGTTTATTATCCCTGCGCAGCCCTGCTAAATCCTCCAAAAGATTCTCCCTCGTAATATCCTTCCACCCATTTTTTTCTCCGGGTTTATTAGAAAAACTATTAAAACCCGCTAAGAAATCGCCAAGCTCAGACTCAGTAATACTCTTGTTATCCTTTAACATATTTCTTAGATTGCTTTCATTCAAAGATATGACATCGTCTTGAAATCTAACTATCTTTAATTTGCTCGGATCTCCCTTTGCTTGAGATATATCTTTGCTAAGCACATCAGCTAACGCCGGTGCTACTTTCCAAGCCTCGCCTTTAGCCTCAAGTATCCGACGGTAAAACTTTGCCGAATCAGGAGTAAAAATTTCTATATCGCCTATTTTGACCGATTCTCCTGTCCCCTTACTTTCAGCTAAGTCATTCAATTCCCTTATTTTACCATCCACCTGAACAGGGTCAGCTAACACCGCCGCTTCCAACCGAGCCTCTTTAATATTAGCTAAGGCCTTAATACTCTGACCACCCAAAAGCATTCTTAGGGTATCCCGCGGCAAATAGATTGACTGGCCTTTTACTGAGAAAGGCATAACATCATTTATTTCTGGCGCATAACCATATTTAACCTTTATCTCCTCTACCTTTTGCTGTATCCTGCCAGCTTCTTTTCTATTCCCCCCATTGACATTGTTATCAAGCACAGCATCTATGTCCACAGGTTTAAATCCTTGCCTGAGCAAATACTTTCTCATAGCCAGGCGGTCAATTCCGGGTTTTAGCTCCTGAGCTAAAGTATCGAAGTTTGTTTCCACGCCCATTTCGGTAAACATACGCACAAAAAAAGCATGATTGGTTGTTTCTCCGGAAGAAAATCCTGCTTTAGCCAGCCTAGTGCGAAATAGATTAAGCTGTGTATTATTATCTTCAACTGCCTCTCTTCTTTTTTCTAACGACACAGAAGAATCTTTAGTCTCTTTTACTAGTCGTTGGCCATAATGAGAGAGCACCTTATCTGTTAACTCGCCTTCTATCTTGACGACTTTATTATAATCGAAACCTTTACCCTGAAGATAAGAACTCCAGTATTCAGAGGCTTCTTTGAATGTCTCCTTTTCTGCCTTAGAAATACCCTGTTTATCCTTAAACCCTTCAGCCTGTTTATAAACATCGTAACGGGCTTTAAGAATCTGTGTTAATCTACCATTGGCTTCTTTCTCCAGGCCTAACTCAGAAAACTTACCTTTAATATAGTTCTCAACCCCATCTGCCTGGTCTTCATTTGCCTGCAGCTCCCTAAGAAAATTGCTATCCGGTGCCTGTCTAATTACCTCACTGGCCAAAGCTTCATCAGCACGCACTTGGAGCCTATCAGTCACTTGTAATCTATCAATGTTTATTGTCTCGCCCTTCTGGTCAAAAATCCGCATCTGAACATTCTCTACAAACTCACCGCTTCCAACCTCAGCCACACGGACCGCTGAGCTCTTGCTGCCTTGGCTCTGGATAGAAACATCCGGCGTCATAAACCCTTTTTCTAAAGCAGTATCAAATACTCCTTCTATCACCCCTGCTTGCGGATTACTGGTATTCTTGAAATCGATTATATTTTTGAAAATATCTTCCCCTTTATTATTCTTATTGTATTCCTTATATAGAGACTGTGCTTGTTTCTTGAAATTATCTGGCGATGTTACCCCTTTGAATCTAGCCCCAGCCACAATTAAATTCTTTCTAAACCCTTGTTTATCTCCTTGCCAGGCTGCATTATAAGCCTGCTTAAGAGCTTGCCCAATCTTGCCATCTTTATCCCCAATAAAAGAAGCTTTTCCCTCAAGCACTACTTTAGCTCCTGGGAATTCTATCAACGAAGCAACTTCTCCTATAAAATAATCTTTGAATTTCTCCTCAAACCCCTTAGATTCAGTAACTGCCTTTCCAAAATTCCAGCTATTTGCCCTTAAATCATTCATGAAGGTATGAAATTCTCCTCGGGCAAAATTAGTTTTCTCTTTCTCTGTTATGCCTTTTAGTTCCTTTGCTTCTAACTCAAAAACCTTTGCGCCAAGCCTTTCTGCGCTCGACGGGGCATAAGAAGGTGTCGCAAAGAAAGGAAGCCATTTGGCAACTTCATGCTCGCCGATGGACAAATAAGTATTACCGTCCTTATATTTATCTCCCTTTATATATTTTTCTGTCATAGTATCCAATCTTTTCACTACTTCATCATTGGCGGATACAAATAAAGGCATCCAGAGAACTGAGGAATCAGCCCATTTACCTACACTCTTTGCCCCGGACCATAGAGCTTGCCCTCGCAAACCTTCTTTCCACAAAGCTGAAAATTCCTGGCCGGGGTTAAGCACCGAATATCTTATATTGTCAGCTACTTTACCTCTATTCTTGCTAAATGCCCATTTTACGATATTTTTTACTTTCCCAACTACTCCCCCTTCAGTCAAAACCGGTAATTTATTGGTTCTTGCCTGGAACAACCCAATCATCGGCTTCATCCACAAGCCGGATCTTGGCCCTTCAATTGCGCTGCTAGCTAATTCTGTTCTGCCTTCAGGAGTAAAAAATAAGTTCTTTAAATGCGTAAAATCCCCACTACCAACAGAGCTCCATAGTTTTCCACCTATAGTAAATGCCGGAGATACTACAGTCCACTCAATCGCTCCGGCCAAAGCATGGTTATACAGAAGCTGCGGTCCACTTCTTGCGCTACCTAAGTTTATTAAATTAAAGAGCGTTTTTGTTTCTTGAGACGTGGACGTGGCTGTTTGACTATATGCTTTAAGATTATTGATAATATTTGTTCCCTGCCAGCTCAAGAATAAGCCGCCCAAACCACCAAGTCCTGCCCCCCATCCTGTATCTGCAAGAAGACGTTTTCCTTCAAACTCCCCTTGGAATATATTGTAATCCCCTCTTAAAGCATTTACTCCTGTCTTGGCAGTTATACCTACACCAGCGCCATAAGCAAATTTAGCAGCTCTTAGGGTCCATAATTCTTTCCCTGCATATTGTTTGATTTCTGAAGTGGTAACCCCGCTTTCCCCTAACACTCCTCTTAAAAACCCTCTTCCCGGCGTAAAGCCATACCCTAAACCCAAACCAATAACCGCCCCTCGGGCAAAATTCCAGGGGTTAGTATAATTATCTGCTAATCTCGCGCCAAAACTTTCAACCGAAGCTTCCCCCTCAATGATTGTTCTTGCTAAAGGAAATAATCCTGCTCCTGCTGTACTAGAGATAGTTAAAGGATGGCTAAAAAATCTTCCGAATTTTGAAGCAGACCTTGCATATTCCATGTTAGAAGTAATAGAGGCACCGCCAAGAACTGTTCCAAATATAGCACCATATTTTGCGCCAGTCTTATAATCAGCCCACATTGAATTAAAGCGAGGCCCTTGACCTTGTAAAGCACTTAAACCCATACCGGTTAAGAGATGAACCTCGCCCCACAATGCTGCCTGTGAAGCTGCAGTGGTAGCAATAGTAGCTGAATTTCTAACTACAGGGTTAGCAAATAATCTGGTTGTTCTACTGGCATGATTAACAAAACTAGCGACTCCATCGGCTACAGCCTTACCGCCAGCACTTAAACCCTGGACATAACTATTAAGAGAAGGAGCTGCCCCAACTAAAACACCACTACCGATAAGCAAAGCATTCGACTTCCAGTCGGTAAGGAGTTTTCCGGTAGTGGAATAGCTTAGTGTCTGGCCTACTGCTTCATTCAAAGCTATGCCTACTACCATTCTACCTACTAAACTTACATTCTTAAGTTGTCCCACACCTACAGGTATATATCCGGCAGCTAAAGCTACTGTTCCTTCACCAAAGCTCAAAGGACTACTGGTCTTTTCACCGGTTACAGGATCTATAGTGATATTATGAAGCTTTGCTGCATTAACGATATTATAAGACAAATAAGCTGTTGTTCTCCCAGCGAGTATAATCTTTCCGGCAACGCCGGTTATTTTTCCGGTATTAGATAGAGCACCACCAGCGCCAGGAATTGCTCCTAAAGCAAAAGCTGCTACTCCTTCACTAAGAGTAATATGCTTACCAGTTAAACCATATTTAAATACCTCAGCACTACCTACACTAGCAGCTCCTCCAATACCTAATAAACCTGCTGCTGCCCAACCACCGGCACCACCAGCATACCAAGTAGCAACAGCACCACCAGCAATTAGAACTCCGCCGCCGCCATAGACAGCAACTTCTTTTGAGGTAACCGCATCACCAACAACTAACGCTGGGATTAAACCTCTTGATTTTATAACATCGCGAGATATAGCAGAAATAATCTTGTTAATCGCCACTTTCTGAAGCTCTCTATACTTATTTTGATATTCAGAATCAGTAACTTTTACTCCTCGATCAGTAAGTGTTCTTAACTCAGCAAATGTTTGATTAGCCGCTATAATATCGCGGTCACCCAAACCCAATTCAGAAAAACGAACTCTCTCCAAACTTTGAGTATTGACGTTATAGCAAAGTAATTCTCTATCCCGAACATCATCATAATCGACACTACTTTTCCACCAATCAACTGAAGTAAAGAAAGTTCCTGGGGCACCTCTCCACTTTCCATCTACATCAAACATAATTGCTAGCTCTTCGTTTAGTTTAATGTCGCCTATGATACCGCCAGCTAAAGATTGTAGGTTCTCATTGGATTGATCACCAAAATAATGGTTAAGTTTCTTCTCAACTACAGAATCTAAAGCCTTTCTCGACATATAAAAGCTTGAAGAAAAACCTTGTTCTCTGCCCCACCCTGGTAAACCAGCACCAATATAAGTTTGGCTATCAACACTTGCTTTTATTCTTCTCAGCTCAGATAAAGGAATTGATTCATAGTAAGCAGTCCATGCCACTAAAGCATCTCTCTCTAATTTACGCCCCCTATCTTGGATGGAATCATCTCTCGCAACAAGAAAAACACCTTTCCAAAACGCACCGGATTTCCAAGAATCTCCATCACCATTTCTTTGTTTCTCCTTATGCCAAGCATCATTATTTGCTGATATCTTAGTACTTATGGCTTCGGCTTTCGCCTTGTATAAAACAGACTTTCTATAGTTAGCCCGAGCCTGATTTGCTCCTCCTTCGACTAAAGTAGTGTTTACTCTTCCTTTCTCGCGGTCTAATTCAACGACCATCGAAGAGCCTACGCCCTCTAGGATAAAGCTAGTATTCTTACCTGATGCCTGTTGAACATCTTTCAAAGAATTGCCGAATACTGCCTGAAGACGCTTAATAACGTCTTTTTCATTAGTAACAATTTTCCCGTCAGAAGCTAAGGTAAAGATATTCCCTTTCTTGTCTGTAAAGAGAGCCGGCATATTTTTAACAGGATTTATCTCTTCATTACCCTTAAAGAATCGGGTCTTAACCCCTCCATCGTAGGTTAAGTAAGTCTTTACTGCTACTTGGCCCTTTTTTACAGTTTCAACTAATTTGCTACCAATTGTGGTACCACTATCAGCATCAATCCATCTATCGCGCCCTTCAACCTTAAAATACGTCTTGCCACCAAATGCGGCTCTATCAGTTAAGCGGCCTTGCTCTGCTCCTTCAATATTATGATCATAGGTAAGTTCTTCCCGTACCTCACCATCATGCTTAAAGTATGTGACAACTGTACACTTTCCTACTTTCTGGGTAACCTTTAAAGCGCTATTCTTTGTGGCTGTTTTACCAGTAGCTAAATCCATCCATACTTGATTATCGCCTTTCTTAACTAATACTAATACTCTATCGGCATCAGCCTTACCAGAAATGCTTCCCTTCATGCTAAGGCTGGTTAGTACTTTTCCATCTTCGGCTACTTCTTTATATTTATTGGAAGGTTGGATAGCCCAATTATTACCATCAGCTACTATCTCAAAAAGTATTCCTTTATGAACTAATGAATCGTGTTTAGGCTTTAGGTGTCCGTCTTCTATGGTAAAAGCTACGTCAACTGCATCTTTATCTTTACCAAATTTCTTAATTACAGTTTGGCCTTTTAGAGGATTTACGCGGATATTTCCATCTTCACTAACTACCTTATATTTAATACCAGCCTCTTCAAAAGTATCCCCTAGCTTTCTCCAGGTATCCCCTACCTTAACTTCGGCTAATGACAGGCTTACATTGTCGCCTTCTTTGGCTACCTTATAAGTAAGGCCGTCTTGTTTTATTGTCTCCGGTATAACCAGTTTTCCGCCTTTGATCTCGCGGCTTACCCTGGCTATGACCTCTCCCTTTTCATTCTTAAATTCTAGAGAGTCAAGTTCTTGGTCGGCTAATGACAGGCTTACATTGTCGCCTTCTTTGGCTACCTTATAAGTAAGGC
>CAZVQU010000001.1:738074-743007 GCA_964629655.1 uncultured Planctomycetia bacterium | reverse complement strand
GGCTATGACCTCTCCCTTTTCATTCTTAAATTCTAGAGAGTCAAGTTCTTGGTCGACAACCACACTCTTGCCTACTTTTTCACCTTTTTCTACATTCCACCAATTACCTTCAGAATCTAAAGCCAAATCACCTTCTTTTACTACTACAACGATGTCCAGGATTTTACCTTTATATAGCATTTCCTGCGTTTGTAGTTTTCCTTCAGCATCAATAAGTGTTTTCGTCTCAAAATCACCGTTTTTAATACTTATACTGCGGGCTCCTCCTTCTAAAATCTTAATTTCTCTTGACGCCCCATCATTATATTTTATAGTACCCTCTTTTAATTGCTGGTTGCTATCAAAATATAAATCTTTACCGCTAAAATTCATGTTAGCAAGTCGAGTATTCTTGCCATCATTGGATATAAGAGCGCCTAGGAGTGATTGACCATTAGTTTTGACATGGGTATCAGCATACCATTGGGTAGATTGTCCGCGAAGACCGGAGTTAAATGTAACATTGTATTGGCCTTGGCCTTTGTACTTACCGGAAGCTAACAGGCCTATAGTGTGGGATAGTTTATCCTTGTCAAAGGTATCCGGGGTTGTTTTGCCGTCATCTTTATAGGTTTTGGTTGCGCCTTTTTGATCAAGATGGCTTAAACGGCCACGAGCCAGGTCAATTGACTCTACTTCCATTCTATAACCGGCCCTGCTGTTGATATTCTTAGGATCAGCTGCGATTTTGCGGCTGGTATCCAGAATAGTACCTTTTCCGCCAGTAGAATCAATTATTGCTCTGTCTTTAGCTAATTGAAGATCTTTAAGGTTACCTTTAGCATCCATTGATAAACGGGTAATCTGATGCTCACGTAAGACCTTTGACCCGTCATCACTTATGATTAAGTCAGTATTGGTAAAAGACTTGCCCTTTAGAGCTTGATAGTCAAAAGCAGTTTCACGAGCAATCTGGTTGCTATCAAAATATAAATCTTTACCGCTAAAATTCATGTTAGCAAGTCGAGTATTCTTGCCATCATTGGATATAAGAGCGCCTAGGAGTGATTGACCATTAGTTTTGACATGGGTATCAGCATACCATTGGGTAGATTGTCCGCGAAGACCGGAGTTAAATGTAACATTGTATTGGCCTTGGCCTTTGTACTTACCGGAAGCTAACAGGCCTATAGTGTGGGATAGTTTATCCTTGTCAAAGGTATCCGGGGTTGTTTTGCCGTCATCTTTATAGGTTTTGGTTGCGCCTTTTTGATCAAGATGGCTTAAACGGCCACGAGCCAGGTCAATTGACTCTACTTCCAAGGTTAAATTTCTATTGCCTATAGAATCGGTCTTAATTAGTGCCTCGGTTAGCTTGCCTGTTCCGCCTAGAGAATCTTTAAATGCTCTATCTACAGATAATCTTATTCCGTCTTTAGCTATCTGGTTGTCAGCCCCATATTCCAGGTAATCAACTTTAAATTCCTGGTTAACTAACTCGCCGTCATCTTGAATTATGGTTTGAAAAGCTACAAAGTCCCTATTATCGAAAGATTTTGCTCTCCAAGCTGTATCTTTTAAAACACCATCTTCTTTAAAGGTAAACTGCTTACCGCCAGCTTGGATTATTCCATTAAGTAAAGCATTCTTGCCTCTATCTTGCTGTACGCTGAATGTTACCCAATCATCACCAGTATTGTTATGGGCAGTCACCCCTCTAAAATCTCCGACTAAACTTGTTGAAGAAGAGTTAAATCCGCCAATCTGTAAGTTAGCTTGCTGTATTCCTTGGGCATAGATATAATCTCCTTTTTTCTCTAAGGTTAAGTCTCTTCCATCTATTAAAATCTTACCCTTACCAAGAAATACAGAATCGGTTACAGCTTTTAACTCTGGAACAGATGATTTTGAAAGTATCAAAGGATTTTTTCCGTCGAATTGGATAAAAGGAGTTGCGTTGCTATCCATTAAACCTTGCTTAGTAATATTTAATCTAACCTTTGATTGACTAGGTAATTTATCAAAAGAGGTAGTTTCCCGGTAAGCGGAATCTACATTAAAAGACTTATCTAAAAACTTTATACCTTTGTCTGTGGCAACTCCCCAAGAATCTACTCCCTCAAGATAAACAATTTCTGAGGCCAGATTATCGGTTCCGGCAACCTGTCTCGAATAAGACCCCAGCGTATTTATGTTGCTATAGCCGGATACGATGCCGGAATAATTTTCTTTGGCCCAGCCTGAAGAATTTAAAGAAACTCTCTCCCCGTTTAAACTGGCCAACTCATAAAGCCCGTCTCCAGTTAATATAGGTTTAGCAGCAGCAAAATATTTACCTTGGATATTTCCTTCTTCGTTAAGTTGTGCGCCTGAAACAAATTCATTGAACTCTCTTCCGCTAAAAGTATGGGTTACCTCTCTACCATTTCCAAACATCATTGAATCGTCACCGCTCAAAACCCCATCTATAAGATTTAACCGTGAAACTAACTGGTCTTGATCGGTGGCAGAAACAGAACGATATATACCAAAACCTAAGGATTCTGTGTCAAACTTACCTTCCGAAACCTTAATTGGATTTGTAGTTCTCTCCTTGCTTCTATTTTTTATAACTGTCGGTACAAGCGATAATGCATAGATGGTTTCTTTACCCTTTAACAATCCTGTTGTAGGATTGTAGGTATTTTCGTAACCTCTCTCAGCTTTATTTATGACCGCAGTTATACTTGCTAAACGTTCACTTTTATCTCCAGCAAGTTCCCAGCCGTAAGCACCCTTAGTCAATGCATTCTCATATTCAAGAGCTTTGTCAAAAATTGCTGTCTTAATGAATGACTGCTTTTGACCGTTAACGCCAAAAGAGGTATCAATTAATTTTGCCTCTTTGAATTTCATGTAAGCTTCGCCCTGGGCTTTAAAGCTACCCAGAGTTAATTTATCTGACAAATACATTCCTGCGCCCATAAAAGATGTGAGATTCTGCCGGGTTGATTCTGGAGCATAAACTGAAGCACCGGCATTAAAAAGCATAGGTGTCCCTGAACGGGCATCAATTTCAATCTTCCCACCGTCAAGGTCAGTTGAGAATAAACTAGTCTTATCGCCATAGTTTTTTCGATTATTAAACACGTTATAAGTAGTTTCGGTTCGTAAAGACTCATTGACTACCCCTGAGCCTGCACCAAACCTATCATTTACCCAGTACATATCTCCCTGTTGGAGTTGATAAACTGTTGTTTGTGGACCATTCTCATTCTTACCCAAACCTCTGGTTATATGATTTTGATCTATTTTCAATGTTTTCTCTTCCAGTAGAGTTGGGCTGTTTCGAGATAAGTCATACATTTTAATATTTAAATATCCGTCATCCCTAAGTTTTGTGCCTTCATCTAAAACAAAACTTCCCCCATGCTCAAAACCACCGGTTCCTGTTATCCATCCATCTATGGTTACAGACTGCTCTGCTACTATACCTACCTTATCGTTATTTACCTTCTTTGATAAAACAGTGGCCTTTCTATTAAACCCATTCACCCCGGCTATTGAGGAGTTTTCTAAGGGAGTAAATCCGAAATCATTAATAAAACCACTTGCTTTTATTGGGCTAGAACTAATAGATTCATTTATGCTTGAACGATAATCATCATTCTGCCTTAATTTAAACCTATTATCTATGACTACGCTCTCTCCTGTCCCTACAGAAGAATCAACTAGGTATACATCTTGTTTGCTCCACTGGGGCACTTTCCCTTGAACATTTACTCTGCCTAAAGTATCCGAAACAGCACCAATGGCTGTTTTTCCGTTTATGGAATGAAGAGTATAGTATCCAGCAACAGATCTTGAATCAGAAGGTACACCCCCTGATAAAGGTTTTGCTGTAAAATACCCCGCGGGGTCTAGAAACTTTTTATCCATAGGCTGACCCTGAGTATAGCTATGTGACCTGGTCAAATCCATCACGCCAGTTACACCCCAATCACCATTTGCCACAGAAAGAACTGTTTGAGCATCCATTGCGCCTCTAGCAATGCTACCATCCTTATAATCTATGCCTAGGATACCTCCTGTTTCAACTTGAGTGGCTAGCTGGGTTGGTGAAAACCCGACGGAATAAAGTCCACTATCTCCTTTTGTGCTCTTTAAAACTATGTTGTTATTTGGGGAATATCCTGCTTTGGCAGAAGAAGCCCCAGGGATAAGAGTTGGCAATTCAGATGTCAAAAGAGGTGAAATAGTGTCTTTCGGTACAAAAGAATAGTATCCTTTACTATCAAAAACCTGGCCGGCTTTGCCTGATGTAAAAGAAGTTCCCCAGCTAAGATCGTAATTTGAATGCTTATCCAACCCGGTCTTAGTTTCGATTTGGTTTTGTACTTCCGGAGAAAGGTAAAAATTACCTCCGCTGCCATCAACATACATTTGATTGGGCTTACCAGCTCCAAAAGAAGTTGCTAAGCCATCCCAGGCAGCAGAAAATATGTCTCTACCCCGGCTGCGAATCGCTAAAGGCCCAGATTTTACAAGATTATCATTGACGTCGTAAACGCTAGCCTTAGAAATTGCTCCCTTTTCTATTTGCAGCACAACACGATTTGAATCTTGTTTGAACTCCATAGTTTCTGAAAAATCAAGCGGATTGCCCATATTTACAATAGGGGGGGCAACTGCGGTGTGATCGGCTGAAAAAGCGGTAGAAGACACATCAAAATTGCCTAAATAGCCGCTATCACCTTGACCAAAGAAAACAGGATCTGAAGCAGTATTGTCAGGAAACCCAGCAGAAGAAAGCCCGGGATCCATAAAAGTAGGCATATTAGAGTTATAAATGATATTTGGCGTGAGATCAGCAGCTGGTGCGACATCTACAGAATCAGTAATATTGAAATAAGACCCATTAGAAGAAAGCCCGGGATCCATAAAAGTAGGCATATTAGAGTTATAAATGATATTT
>CAZVQU010000001.1:706336-737974 GCA_964629655.1 uncultured Planctomycetia bacterium | reverse complement strand
GGCGTGAGATCAGCAGCTGGTGCGACATCTACAGAATCAGTAATATTAACGGCATTATAATAACCAGCCTCTGACACCGGGCCAAGGAAGAAATCGCCTGAATCCATATAATCTTGATAAGAAGGGGAATCAACAACAACAACAGGTAATGGAACCTCATAGCTATAGTTATCATAGCTACCACCCCAATCATCCTCTACCATATCTGCATAAGCTCGTCCTGATAAGAATGAAAATAAAGGATCAACCGGAAGGACTTCAGGCTTCTGAAACATCATCTTCAAGGTAGAAGCATAGTCAGGCCTTATAGCAGAAGCTAAGTCCTGGTACAAAAAGCAGAAGATAACTAGACAAGCCACTACCTGCATAAACGGCTTAAACCGGCCGCTTCTGGCTTCAATAATTACTCCTGAATGAATATCTTCCCTTTTTTCTATCATTTACTATATTTAATTTTCGGTCCCTCAAACGTCGTTACATCTTGTTTATACGATGGACTTAATGACCCGTTCTTGTACCCAGTATAATTTTCTAGTCCTATTTTCTCAAAAACAGGATCTTTAATCCCGTTGTTATAAACAGTGCCTACTATAGGATATACACCGCTAAAAGCCTGACGGACCATAAAAGCATCCTGTTTATCCATATCCTTAGTTATGCTACTAACCCCCATACTAACCGCACTAGAAGGGATGGCTGAAAAAGCCCGAACTGCGCCATTAGTAAGTACCTGGCCAAAATTTGCTGGTTTATTGTACTTAGGTACTGAAACATCTTTTACTCGAACCATAGTCGGCCAGTTAGAATTAGCTTGACTCCCTGGCTCCCCCCTGTTAATATTATCAGCTTCACTAACTTTAACTTTCGCGAGTGCGTTGTATCCAGCCCCTGAAACTGGACTATCTACAAATTTGGTATATTTATCTTTAAACTCAGCTAGTTTTGGACCACTTAAGGGTTCGCCATCCAGAGACGCTGTTTCTGAACCATCTAAACCTAAAAGTGAACCATACGTTGCCTCTGGGTCATCCGTTATCATATCGTTATAAGAAGGTTTGGACGAATACCTTGGTTGCATTTCTTTCTTAGGTATAACAGCAGCTATGCTAGCAGAAGCTATCCCCCCTGCAAATGCGCCTGCTAAGTTTGCACCAGCACTTACCCAAGGATTTTGTGTTCCATGAATATCAGAATCGTTAGAACGAATAACGTTGTTAGCTAAAATACCACCTTCGACAGCACCGCTAATTGCTCCTACACCCATAGCTTTAATAGTGCTATTAGAAATTCCTGCAGCCCCTAAAGTACTCGAGGGATTTAGTGCTCCACCGACTACTCCTTGAGCCATAGAGGAGACAAATGTTGTGGTAGAAACATCCCATCCCTCGGCTTGCCCGGTCATGCTTATCGCGGAACCTAACTGGTTAAGGGCAGCCATTGAGTTGTAGCTTGATATCCAGCTGTCCATTCTTCCGTAGCTACTCAGCGCATTGCCTGCTCCAGCAGCAAAGGTTCCTGTGTTTGTAGCCACATTACTAATCCCTGAAGTGATAGCCTTTCCGGCAACAGATGAAACCAAGCCAATTCCTACGCTAAGCGCAAACTTACCAGTGTCGAATTTTGCTAAGTTACCGCCGCCGGATGAACGTGCAAATGCTGGGTGGGTAAAAACTTGGGTCTGAATAGTGAAGATTATTAACAGTGCGAGAGAAATTTGTGCTGTTTTGTTTCTAAGGATATTTTTCATTTTCATCGCCTCCCCTACAGAGTGAAAATTAGATAATTCCCCCTTTCCCCCGAAGAACTTTCTGATTATTACTTTTTTTATCATAATATTATATATAATAAAAAAAACCGAGCTGCTATTCGTGAGCAACCCGGCTATCCTTAAAGTTTACGATTCTAGAATTCTTAGGACCCGTGGCTTTGCGTCCTCTGATCACTCAGAGTTTGCCATATATAGCTATCTCTAAGATGCCTTCCTGACCATTAGAATATAACATATTGTATATATATATGTCAATGTTTTCGGGAAGAAAAAGGGCTTTTTTGAAAAGGTTTTCACTAATAATACCCGGTTGGGGACTATCCGCAACCGCGAGCATTAATTGCAAATAATAGTAGATTAGTCATTATGGACATTTCAGACTATAACTAATTGTAAATAAAGAAGTTACCGGTGTGTTTCGAATAGCCTCCCTGCCATGGAATTCACCAAGATAGATTCGACTACGATTGTCATAATAGTTGGCGAAGTAAAAAAGATAAGGGAACAAGCATTTTTATCGGGGCTTTTATGGCTGTTCTCTCCCTGCAATGAAATCTTCTCATTCAAGAGTCATCAGGGGGAATGTTAGAGATCTCTTCTAAATGCCGAGGAAAGGCGGATCGGAAGTATCCTGCGATTCAAGGCTTTTAGAAATTTTAGCTAGTTCCTTTTCTCAATTCTCTGCCTTTTGGCTTAAAGTACCGATAATTAACAGCGAACATTATGGCTAAAATAACAACTAACAACGCTATTGCCATATCCATGACATTACCTATATCTATAGTGACAACCTCATTGTTGGCTATCTTACCCTTACCTGTCCACGCATAAGCTGGTATTACCGCCAAAACCATTGGTAGGGCAACTATAAAATGCTTACCCCTGTGAGGTAAGAGATAGACACCAAGTATAAGCAAAATTACTGATATTATTTCTTTAGTATGTATATGATTACGAGAGTGCTCCTTTTTTACTTCCTGTGATGCTTCCCCAAATTTCCCGGGGTCATGTTTCTTCACCAAATTCAACAATGACTTGGCGCCCTCTTTAACCTCACCTTTTGATTGAGCGTGTTGATAAACCCTAATCAAGGTCTTTATTTCCAGAGCAGTAAGTGACTCATTCGTAATTCTCTGCCTAAGGGTTTCTTCACTTTTTATGCCCAATGCAAAAAGTACATTCTGCCAGCTGGTTAAAGCATAAATTCTCTCCAGCCTCAATGAAAGGCTTACCTGTTCTATTTTCGTTAATACTTCAGAAGCCTCATAGCCATGCTTTTCTGAATTGGACAGAGGCGTGAGTAATTTTTTCCAAGACTTACCCTTGTCTTTCTTGGAAAAATAATCACTTAGATCGTATCCCTCCAAGACTTCCAATACTGCCTTTATCGCCTTGTCAGCCGGGCCGCTCAGCTGTTTAATCCTATACTTACTAAATTTTAGGTAGGTTGGGAAATTTGTTCTAAACAGCTCTAATCTTGCTTCGATTGTCTCCGATTCTACCGAACCCTGCTTACGCGCAATCTTATATTCTACTATCGAAACAAGAGCTTTATTCAACGGTATTTTACGAATCTCTATATACACCCACATTGGAAAAGCTACCAGGCTTTTGATTAACCATATAACTCCTCCCAAAGCAACTGCAAGCACCATCACAACCAAACCTTTTTCCCATGAATCTAATTCACCCCAATGCTCTATAATTGTCTGCCAAATTTGCCCTGTAGAACCATCACTAAAATCCTGCAGCGAATTGCTTATTAATTCTTCTGCACTGGCTAAATGGGCTTGTCTTGCAAGTTTAGATTTTAAGATAACTCCTAACCCACAAATTTCCGCAAAATACAATTGTATATTCGATGATTCCTTGCCAGGATTGGAATCTTCCTGAGGTAATCTATCCCAGACTAAAGCTATCTCCGTACCGCTAAAATTATCGTTTACTTCCCCTAATTCAACAATTTGACAATTATCCGGATTAGTTGCCCTCTTGGCTCTAAACAACTTATTTTTTGTTCTTATAACAAAATCTCTAGGACTAGAGCAAATTATATACATACCTTTTTTTCTATTAAATTCGGAAAAACTACCTTCCTGACGTTTTCGCTTACTCTGGTTAAGCTGGTAAACAGGGTTCTCTATTCCAGGTCCATCATCAAAACACTGTACTCTTACCCTAGTAATACAATTGCTAGAGTCTTTGTCTACAGCAACTAAAACTTTTCCTCCATTGGCATGTTCAGCAGCATTAGCGATTAATTCAATCAACGCCATCCTTATCTGGATAGCAACTAGGCCATTTTTCTCCTCAATCTTTTTTGATATATCTTCGGCTATACTTACAGCCTGCTCTCTATTTTCAGCGCGGCCAAAATTCTCACTAGCTATAATATCACTACCGTCTAAATTTCTAAGCCGATTAGCCGCCCTTATAAGTTCTTTGGTTTTATCAGATTCAGCTTTTGAAATTACTCTTATAAATTCATAGTTAAATCTGGCTTCAGCTTCTTCGTTCTCCCTGTGCGTCCCTCCATTATTCTCATGGATTAAGACTGCTGCGGGATTAAGGTTGTCATTTGTTGCTATTAGGGTGTAACCACCGACGTTTGCACCAAAGGCGGATTTAAGAGGCCCTGCACGTAAGGTTCCGGCTTCCACACTTTGTCTTAATCTGGCTGCTTTGTGAATTTTATCGATTAACTCATAGTATTTTAGTACTTGTTGTACCATTGGAGATTCTAAAGCAAGAGCTTTAAAACCGTTTATTTTTCCCGATCTTATGATTTCAGTTACTTCAGCTACTACGTCTTCAGGAGTAAATCCTGAACGTGGTTTGGCCGGGTCTTGGGGTTGGCTTAGCGCTTGAGTGACAGCTTCTTTGACTCTGTTTCTTCGTTCTCTAAATAATTGGGGAGCAGAATTATTGTAAAGATCAGTTATTGAGAATAATCTTCCTGCTTCTAGGGCTTTAATCCAAAATTCAGGGGGTTGATGGTGATGTTCTTGCATCCACTTCCAGATATGCTGCATATCTCTGTAAAGTTTTTGATCTAGAGAATCATATGCTGTACCGCTGGTCATAACGCCATCGCTTATGCCCGGAAAGATTCTGGCATTAACAAGATTCATGGGCAATCCTTTGGGCCAAATCTTAGCAAGATTCTTACCACTTAACTGAGTTAACAACCAATTCTTCAGGTTTACATCAAAATGTTGACTGTTGTCTTTAGGAGCATTATCTTTACCCCAGATGGGGAATATTACCCAAGGGTTTCCTTTTGTATCAAATAATGCGCCTTCGCTCATTACTGCATTTTTACATAGACTTATATCTTCGTTCCAATCAACTAGGTAGACCTGGGAGTCAGTATTTAAAATTATCGTATCACCTGTGAGGCGCGTACATATTTGTATTGATTCATTGCTCATTACTGTATGCTTTTTTGCTTTAATCAACGACTGATAAGCATGTTCACCCCCTTTAGAACCAATATTTGATTCTATGCCAAATATTCTTCTCATTCTTTGGCTATCACCGCCATAGCCTAAGATTATATCCATTTCCTCGCTAGTTCTACCGGTATCCAACCACTCTCCCTCTATTTGTGCACCCCAGGCAATAGCACCTTTACCATTACCCATGTGGAATACTCGCCAGATTTGATAGAAAACTGTTATCCTACCTAAGATTGCTTTAGTTTTATCGTCGTTTTCTAATTCTATCAATTCATCTAATTCTTTAGCTAAAACTGGATCTACATTATGCCCATTAATACATTTTTGTCCTAAAGAATAAAAAACACCAATCAAATCCTTTCTATTTATTAATTCCTTTATGGCTTCCGAAAATATAAACTTGAATGGATCTGCTTTTTGAGCCATTGGTGGCACAAGATGACCAAAAGTATCAAGTTGGCCACCATAGACTAGCATGCGCTCATATACATTATCTTGGGTAAAACCGACTTGTCCTTTTGCTACAACTTTCAATTTCCCGTCTTCTGTAAAATCTAAACCTGCAAGACAAGCCCATTTAGCCAGTGCAGCAGAACCTAGTATTGAAAAGGCAGTATTCATAAGAACATACTGATCATCCACTAATAAACCGCTTTCTTTAAGCCTTCGTTTTCTGTCATCTTCTGAACCAGCAAAATCTTTAGTTGGCTTTTCAACAAACTCTACTATTTTACCTTCTTCATTTACTGCTGCACATCCCCAGGTAGGTGCCTCAGAAAAACCTCTTCTTCGAAGGAGGATAATCATACCCTCAGAAATATCTGGATTACTACTTACAAAATCTTTTAACTCTTGAGGATCAAAGGTAAGTATAGCATCGCCATAGATATTAAAATATGCCGGTTTATCTTCGGGAAAGATTTCGTTAAAGACTGCGGTTGGAATCAATAATTCTTCTTGAAGAGTTGCTGGCTTTTTGGTTTGGTCATCTCCTCTGTTTATACTTTCAATAGGAAGCATTCCATTAAATTTACCAAGTTGAGTATATTTAGGATTACGCGAGGAAGCTCCTCCTCCGTGTATACCCACTAAAAATCTTGAACCTAACAACTCTCTTAAATCATACTCGCCAGCAGCAACATCGTGATACGCAATTAATTCTCTCAAAGTCCTTCTGATTATTCCTAAGTTAGCGAGCCCGTTACCATAAGCTCTGCCATAAGTTTTAGCCCCTTCGCCGCTCTTTGGATCTGCTAAAACACGCACAAATGTATCGCGAGGGTATATTGACCCATCTATCTGGCTAGAATACATCTGAGCTTGCTCCTTGGTAAATGCTGTTAATATTACATTACTTACTCTCCATCCCTTCTCAAAAGCTCTCTTCATGCTTTCCAACATAGATACACGGTCACCTTTAGATTTAGCTTCATATTCGGAAACAACTTTAGATTCAGCTTTTGAAATTACTCTTATAAATTCATAGTTAAATCTGGCTTCAGCTTCTTCGTTCTCCCTGTGCGTCCCTCCATTATTCTCATGGATTAAGACTGCTGCGGGATTAAGGTTGTCATTTGTTGCTATTAGGGTGTAACCACCGACGTTTGCACCAAAGGCGGATTTAAGAGGCCCTGCACGTAAGGTTCCGGCTTCCACACTTTGTCTTAATCTGGCTGCTTTGTGAATTTTATCGATTAACTCATAGTATTTTAGTACTTGTTGTACCATTGGAGATTCTAAAGCAAGAGCTTTAAAACCGTTTATTTTTCCCGATCTTATGATTTCAGTTACTTCAGCTACTACGTCTTCAGGAGTAAATCCTGAACGTGGTTTGGCCGGGTCTTGGGGTTGGCTTAGCGCTTGAGTGACAGATGTTGTTATTTCTGATTCAGTAGTGTTAGTTGTTGACTCAGAGTAGATACCTTCTGGTGCATGGCTTGCCCCTTCACCTAGCAAATCGTCCATTTCTTGTGAAGAGTTCTGTTTTTGGGCTTCATTAGCTAGTACTGCCCAAAGAGCAATTGCTTCACCGTCATTTTGTACATAGTCTTTTATTTTGTCTTCCACGCCAGCAGTAATAAAATCTTCTTCATAGCTTTGAGGAGCTGCTACTGCTAAAAACTCATGGTTGTCTTCTGGTAAGTAAGCTTTATCAATGAATACGAATCTGCCTGGTTCAACTTCAATGCGGATAGCGTTGCAAAGACCATCAACTATCTCTTCCTTTGATGGGTCTACAGTAACCCAGTCCTCATCTGCTTCCCATGTGCTATGTGTAGCTATCTCTATACCTTTAATGTTTTCAATAGTAAGTACAGGTGTTGTCTTCTTGAAGTGTAGTTTATCCCCTTCAAGCTTCAATAGGTAAAAGTAGTCAGTGTCTGTTGCAGATGAATAATCTTTACCTCTTCTGTTGTTTGCTTTGTATAGGCTAAACTCATCAGCCATTTGAGCCAAGATAAAGCCCATGGCATTGATCTGTTCTTGAATTTGTTTTTTATTAGTATCTGTTTGAGCACGGTTTAAATCAATACGTTTTTGGGATAACTGGATAGCCCAAGTAGTTGCCATTTGAGCACGGAAGTTGCGTTCACTCTTTAGCTGAGTTATCTCATCTTCTGTTAGTTGGAAGGCTTTAGCTTCTTTAACATAGAAGTCACCAAGTAAGAGACTTCTGCCATAATGATTGTCTTCTCTACGTAGCGAATCATTCTTAGGCAATGCTTTTAAGTGTGCGTAAAAGTTCTCTACTGCTTTTTCATAGATACGCCTTGCAGTTGTTCCTAAGATCTCAGTATAGTCTTGTTGACTGATACAATAGTTACGCTCACGAAGAGAGCGCTCTTGAGCGCCGGCTACCTTGCCAAGTGATACTGTAAGCATGCCATTAAATACTGGAGACTTAACCCAAAGGATGTACGGAGGCTCCTCTAGTCTTAATTCGCGGCCAATGGATACTCCAGGAATAAAATTACGGAATATAGAACGGTTAAAGATTACATACGTAGGTGCTGAGTATCCTCTTATTGACTCTACCACTAAGGAAGATTGGTGCGTATGTTGTAGATCATACCAGAATTTAGTATCACTTAATAAACATCTGATGAACTGTGCCATGCCTGATGTATCATGGTCATTAATAAAAGGATAAGCAATATAATCAACAGTTCTTTTTTGATTAGTTTTGGTTGCTTTTTCGTCAACTGGCATAGCTACAGTACCTCTTAAACTGTTGCCGAATGTGGCTAGGTTAGTATCCTTAACTTGTTGACCTAAGTCACGAGCACTACCCATAATGTTTACAGGATAGACCATAAACTCACCATCTTTTTTCTCAGCACGAGGACGGCGATAACTAAAGTCACTAATTTGAACTAGATTATCTGGCATATCGCGATAAGTTACTCTGCCATTTGCGTCGTGACCGTCTTGAGGTCTGTTTAGGCCTTCATATCTTTGGTGAGTTCTTTTGTATCTTGGATCCATGTAATGGCTGGAATAAGTTCTGACCTGCTGAGTTGCTTGAGGTACAAGGCCGGCAGTTCCATCTTCTGAATAACCAAAGTATTTGTTCTCGAGCGCGGATAGTTTTTCTAATCTTGCCTCACTTGTAACACGTGCCCAACGAGCGTAAAGCTCCTCTTCTGATGTGATTGCTTTACCCTTTAACACTGCTTGAACTTCTTGGAAGAGTTTTTTAAGAGTGCGAGTGCGAGCAGCTTTTCTTTTTCCTCTTACTTGAAATAGCTCTTTAGGATTTAATGTGTAGGTCTCTGCTGGAGCATCATCATCTTCACTCATTACTCTATAGCCTAAGGCTTTTAAGAAGGTGTAGTTTCTGACACCAGAGATATGTTTAAAGATGTTACCATTAATATATTTAACGAACGCTTTCTTATCTATTGCTGTTTGAGTTTCATCTGTGAATAGTTCGTTGTCTTCTAATATGGTAAGCAATACTCTCTCTAATGTGCCCTTTTCAAGTTTAGCTTGAAGTCTTGAATATGTAGCTTCTGCCCAAACTGCTTGATCTGTGTCTCTGTTTTCATAGGTTAGGTGGATGAAGCTGTCACCATAAGTATGCTCTAAGTAAGCAATGTTTTTGCAGTTAATATCTAAATTATGGTTAGGTGTGCTTTTGTCACTTCTTGTAACACCTGAGTCATCAATTAACATAAAGATTGCACGACGATTAAATATTCTCCAGTTTTCAAGCTCTACTTCCATCTGATTTAGAGTAGCAACTGGTCTGTCAATTGTAGCCATAGCAACAACGTCTACGTTAGGACGTTCTAGTTCGTAGAATAAACTTCCTAATCCTGCACCTCTATAAATACGTTTTCCCATGTCATATACAGTGAACTTATCATGCAGGTGACGAAAGACTAAAGCAGAAGCTATAGTGTCTGCCAATATGCTTGTTATTGCTTTAGTTATTCTGCTTCTTTTGGTAGCTAGATGGTAGAGAACGCCTTCTTCCTTCGCAACTTCTAAACGGATTAAATGTTCGACTGCATCATTAGTTAAGGAGAGTGCTTTGTTAGGATAGGCTTTGCGAACTAGTTGCTTTGCAATATATTCATCGTATACATAGAGTCTATTGTCTGGTAATTCAAGTACATTTATTGCTACACCTTCTGTATGATCGAATACATTTAGAAGTCTTTTTAAAATAGTTAATTCTCTCTTTGAATAATCATGTGTAATGATAGTTGCGCTTCTTATGCCAAGAACAGTAAGTAGAAGGTCTTTATTGTCTGTAATAAGTTTTAAATCGTCTATCGTAAAACCAGTAGTCTCTGCTGCAATACGTAATGCACGAACTCGGCTTACTACCTTATCTCTTAAGGTAACTAAGGTGTGCAGTTTCTTATTCTCTTCGATAACTTGGTTTAAATCTAGGTTAACGTCGCCAAGTAATTTGTCCCCTAGTTTTGTCTCATACTCACCAGTTAAGCTGTTAAGCTCTTCAGCTACATTTTTGCGATTCTTAACAGGTAAGCTTCTTAAGTAAGAGAGCATATACAGGTAAGAGATAGTATCTTTAAACTGAATTGTACTGAATAATTCAGCTGCTAGATATCCACTCATAAGTAAGCTTAATGACTCCATGCTAATTGGTGCAATAGGATTTTTATCTGTACTATGAGTAGCTAATGCCCGTCTGGAATTTATTTTATATCCTACTACTTCAAGACAAGCTAATGTACTGTCTACTAAGGTACCTTCATCCTCTAATCTGGCTTGCACAGCTTCTAACTCTAAAGGTAAGTTCCTTAACTGATAAGTAAAGGTTTGGGAAGTCTCTGTGGCTACTGCAGCAGGTATAGGGGCAGCAACTGGAGGTGCATGAGCTTCAGCCAAACTGTCTTTTAATCTATCTTGTAATACGGCTTCTATTTCTGCTGTTTTTTCATCAGTAACTCTCACTTTTTGAGCTACTTCCATCTTTTGCTTTTGCGTTTTAATGCCCACTTCCTGTTGATTTCGGATTTTAGCAAGTTGTTCTTTATGATTCACAGCAAATTTTTTCGATTTAATACGGATCCACCATTCTTTAATCTCCTTTCCGATAGAATGCACCATCTCGCCAAATGTTGACCACCCTTTGGCATGTACAACTAACGGTATAAAAAACCAGGTAAATGGTATGCCTAAGAAGAAAATAGAGAATCCGAAAAGCATAAAGATAGGGCTCAAATAATAGGCAGTAACTACAGTAACACCTACTGTCGCTATAAAAAATGCGGAGGCAAACCAATAGTGATTTTTAAAGGACAAATAAAACCACAGGAATGTTGTCAGAGCCAATACAACCCACACTTCATTAAGGTACGGAACAACTGTTGTGCCGATACCGCCCCAGAAATGCATAGCCAAAAGCACCCAGGCCATCATCGGGATAGCTAGAATTAGCTGCAGCTTAATGCCCGATAATTTCCAAAAATTATCACGCCAAAGAAATTTTCTCACAAAAGGAATAAAAAATAACGACGTGCAAGCAATTAAGCCTGCCATGCCAATAATTTGTGCCTTAGGGCTATGCAATTTTGTACCGAGCACGAACACAACAACTGCGATTAAAGTAGCTGCTGTTTGGATAACCAGCGGCAACCTACTGCCTTTAATCTTCAGTCTTCCTCCATTCTCCCAAATATTCTTTTCAAACCCAAGGTGCCCTAAATTCCAGCCCTTAGGGCTAATGGGGAAGGTTGCGATATTTTTAAATCCTTTGTTTATAATATCAAAGCCATAAGTAGGTATTAAAGCGGTAAATAAACAATAAAGTTTTGGGAACATGCCAATGAATTTTGTCAATGCTTTTACTATCCCATGACGCTCAATCAAGAAAACAAATCCTTGAGTATTAATAGCCTGGTTCAAGAAAAGGCCTAATATACCAAATAGTATTGGCCATGCAAAACCAACAAAACCAGTTATACCTAAGAAAATTACCCAGCCCAGATAAAGAAAAGTAGCCAAAGGAATAACTGGTTTTTTAGTATAGTGCGAAAGTCCAAAAACAAGCATCATTTTTTGGCCAATATGAACCTTTCCAGAATCTAAAGTTCTCTTTATCCATCTGCCAAGAATCATTTCGCCAGAACCCTGTGACCACTTGCCCATCGGCATAGTGGCTGAATGAAATCCTGTTTCTCTACCTTTACCCAAAAGTAGATATTCTCTATGAGCGGTATGGTATCCTTGAATCCAAGACATTACAGCTAACATTAAATCTTCAGATACGTAGTCATGCATCATGCCGGCACATACACGTAGTGCTTCCACGTCCATAATGGCACTGTGTCCATAGTACCCACAGGCACCAAATACACCTAATGATCTTTGAGTTACGGTTACCCAAGTTTCCTCTCCAAAATTGATAGCTTCAGTAATCCATGAATATTGCGGGCTAATGCAGATATACTCACCAAACAAAACCAACTTAAGCAGTGGATCCTTATTAAATTCAGCCAACCCATTTACCAACTTCATAGCATCTTCAATTCTCACTGCAGCATTAGCATCAAAGAAAAGGACCTTCTCGCCCCGAATATATGGTATTGTTGCTGCCTGACCTATAGTTTTTCCCTTCTTAACTCCGGAATTCCATGGTGTCTTAGCAATAACGTTATCTGGATGTTCCTTTCGCACTCCTTCATTCTTGCCTCTCCACCAAACTTCTAAAAATGGGTATTCTGCCATTAGTCTATTCAGATCGCTTCTTTTTTGCCCAATATTATCTGGGAATGGCTCGTCATATGCTTCATAACAAAGTAAAATTTGGATCTTTTGGTCAACCAATGCATAAAGTTGTTCTTCGCTTAAATCAGAAAAACAAATCTGAGCAAATACCTTAAACGCCTCTCTTATCTTGACCACATCGCGGATAGTTCTTTCTACAGGCACCAATCTCCAATTAGCCCAAGTTACAATCTCACGCTGCATGCTTTCTGTAATAACCTCAGCTGATAATCTTTTGGAATTTTCTCCATTTCTCACAACTTTTGTATGCTCATATAATGCACCTACTACGGCTTGGTCGTATTTCCCTCTAAGACTCTTTAGGAATCTGTTCCATTCATCAAAATAAACCTTAATTAAATGATTTAACCTTATCGTCTTCCCGTTAAAATCTGTAGTGTTAAGCTCAGCAAAGTTCCAGGTAATCTGTTCATCAAAGGCAGTTATCATCGCAGTTAATGATGGTGTATTTTCCCACCTCTGATTTCGAGGCATATCTCCAAGCCAACTATTAATAAATAATTTTATTCGATCAAAAGCCTCAGAATCATTCTTGGGAAGTTTGCTTAAATCTTCTCTCTTCAGGCCCTGAGCCAAATCTTCATCTATCTTAAATTCTCTTACTAGCTCATCGATAAAGGTTGACCAGACCAAATTCCAGGATACGTCAGCACTCATAATATTGGCAACTTCAGGAATATAGAGGTGAGCAAACTTCTCTTTGGCCCTTCGATAGTTAACTCCAATGTCCTTTGCGCTCTTTATCTGGCCAATACCCTCGGCCTTGCCTTGATAATAACCAAAGTGACTCATTAGGGTATACATTATCGGCCAAACACTTAATACCATAAACAAAATACCTAAAATAGCAGTGGGTATGCCCAGCAATAAACCGCTGACTAAACCAATATTAAAAATATTAATGACAACCCCGGCTGTCCATAAAACCAGAGCATAATTGAGTAGATTCCATAGCGCTATTGCGGGAATAAACAAAATCCAAGTTCTGTATATTTGTTTCTTAGCTACTTCCGCTGCTTCTTGTCCAAAATTTCTCCCTATCTCATCGGCTTTTAATTGATTCAGCCGCCCGAATTTCATATTGGCAAAGGAAAGTAGCATAAAGGCGCTTAGAACTAACCAACTCCAGCCACTGGCTAACCCACTAAGTGTAGCAGCAACAGCGCTAATTACTCCTGCACTAGAAATACCCCATGGCATCCAAGCAGCGCGAATATTCCGAAGGTAGCTCAAAGCACCAGGTACATCATTAAATCCTTTATAAAGTCTTGCTTCAGGGCAATGTTCACGTTGCCATTCCGATTTTCTTCTTCCTTGGATACCTTTTTTCAATTTCCTGACATTTGGTGTTTCACCATCAGTTTCAATTTTGCACATCTCTGCCTTAAGTTCTTTGTCATCGTCAGAGATTGCCACAGCGTAAAATTTTGCTGGCCTTGACTCGACAAAATCAACAAAATTATCTAATGTTTTGCCACCGATACTTCTGCCATTAGAATCTTTGTATCCATCAAAAATATCCCTTATATCATCAAATGACAATATATCTTGAACTGTTGCTAAATTTAATTTATTTCCTATTAAGTCGTATCCCGGCCTTAATAACTCTTTTAGCGCTTTAACAAACTCCTCCGAATCTGAAACTAAATTATTCAACGGGATACCTTCTCCAAATTCCTTTAGCGCCCTATCAAAGAGGTAATAACGCAAACTGGGAGCCTGAGCCTTGAACTCTACTACGATATCATAAACCACTTCCATTAACACTGTGGCTAACAGTGAATCTTCAAAAATATCATACTGATAAGGGCTGACATTATCTTCGCCAGCTTCACCTATCCTATACCGCCATTCTTTAAAGGCTTCAGTGTCTGCACGAAATACTCTCTCTGAAGATTGGCTATTTTTCTCAATTATTCTATGCGCAAGTCTATCTATGAGTGCTGAATAGGCTTCTGTTGTTAAGCCAAGTAAGCTAAGTTTTGCTTCAATATCCTTCCTTACCTGCCGTATCTGCACCCCTGCATTTCTTCCAGCAAAAGCTCTTGAAGAGACGCCAGCATCTGGAGTACCCTGTAGCGCCGTTGACTTTCTCAATACCCTTTTACCAAATTTATTAAGAATAATTAGATTGGCAACAATTATAGCAAAAATTCCAAGCAGAATGTACTGCATGCCGCTGCTCTTTAGCTTTTGAATAAAGTCCTGAACAATTTGTTCAGTTTTAGTAATAAATCCGCCATACTTGTTATATTCATATTTAGTAGTTACCCAGCTATCAGGAGCTAACGGCCTATTTTCTCTAACCGTATGTATAGCGTTGCCATTAGAGCCGTATTCTACACTGAGCCATCTTTTCACTACCCGCTCATTCTCATCTAAAGATATAAGTGGCTTCTCGAAAGGAACAGATAAATCATAATAGATAGATTCAATGCCTGAAGTTACAGGATAAACATTGACCAACCGCGCCATTACCCTATCATATTCTCGTATAATTAGCTGGCCTGTATTTACAGCAAATATTTCTGCTTTCTTGGTTTTAGAATTAGTAATTGTGTACTTATATCCTTGTGTTCCCTTGTATTTATATCCCTCCGGTCCATTTACAGTTACTTTTCCGGCAAATTCTTTAGACTCACCACATCCATCACTTTCTAAAGCACTTACAGTTCCAGGTAAAATATCAAACGGTGCGTTAGTATCCTCACGCCACCATTCATTAACTACTGTGCTCTTTATTGGTTTTCCAGTTCGAGGATGAGCAACAGTCAAATGAGTAAATAATGTTCTTCCTGATGGATCTTGAGGTAATAAATAGATATCTACAAATTTTCCTCCTTCTGAGGTAAAGCCAGGGTTATTAGCAGCTCCTCTTACTCCATATATGCACAAACGCACATGCGACAACCTATCGTCTTGGCTTATCCCAAGCTTGCTTAAATTACTCCATAATGAGCTATCTCTTTCATCTAGGTGCATCTGAATTAATTGCTCAATCAACGGAATATTCTTGATTTTAACATTTCCCTTGGTATCAGAAGAAGTAATGACATGCCGACCCCAGGCCATGATTGATTTTGTAGGTTGGCCTTTTCTATCCCAACCCAAATTGATTTGCCAAGTATCGTCGGAATTTTGTTGGCTAACTACTCTTGCATGGTGATCACCTTTGATTCTGTAAATTACATAACTACCATCATTTTCCTTATTGAGCATGCCGGCATAGATATCATCCTCGGTCTTGCCTAATTCAACTAATAGCTCTGCTAAAGTTTGATTATATGTTTCATCAAATCCATATGGTTGTAAATCTGGTATTGCGTTTCTTAAGCTATTGAATTCAGCTATGCTATTTTTAAGTTTTTTTCCGGTAAATACATCAAAAGTTGATAATTTTTCAACTAATTCATATGAATTATCTTTCTTCTCAAATGCATAAGTGGTTATCTTACCAATTCCATCATTTTGATAATCAATTATATCAACAGAATAACCACCCTCAGGAAATGTAGACACCGTTGCCCTTTCGTCACCAGCATCATCAACTGCTCTTACTACAACAAATTCGCCCTTAGTGGTAATTTCTTCTGTAACTACCCAATCATTATGGCCCTGAATTTTATCCTTTACCTCTACGCCGTATCCTTTAACTCCTAAGCCAGTCAAAATATCATAATCGCCATTAAAGTAGTAACTGCTCTTTATAGACTCATTACCTTCATAACCTCTTGCATCTCTTATTCCTTTGGAGAGTAATGCAGTAGTTTGGCCAAGATTAACGGAGGCCACACCTCTAACTTCTATGCCGTTTACGGTTTGAGGTTTAAGAAAGAATTGAACCACCTCTTCTCCAGTCTTTGGGTTAACACCAAAAGTTTTCTCAACTTCTCCGTCAAGACCTATCCGCTTTATGAGATTGAACTTTATAATAGAACCGTCTACCAATTTTAACATGCGCTCACCTAAATCAACCGCCCAGCCAATCTGGTTGATTAGATTATAGGTGTATTTGTCAGTTACGTCTTTGGTAAAGCCACTGTAAACGCGAGAAGTGTCAAACCCTTCTGCTGTTTTTTCATCTAAGCGAACATTTATATTTTTAACCTCACCATCAACCATAAAAGGCTCAACAACAATCTTTCCCCAGGGATCTACACCCACATAATTTGTTACTTTGCCATTTTCACGGTGTTGGTATAGCGTAAATGACCTAGTCTCTGTTTCTCCTTTTACTTCATATTTAATTTCATGAATACCTTTAGAGTCAGAAGTTATCTCCGTATCGTCTCCCATGCTACGCGCGTTTCCAGTTTCAGTAAGTAAAACATATGAGTTATTTAATATTTCATCTGGATAATAGAAATAAACAGCAGCGCCTTCCTTTTCTAAGCGCATTAAGGTAGCACCATTATAAATTAAGAAGGCTAATCTGCCCCGTTCAGCAGAATCATTAAGGGCTTCATTTGCAATCCATTCTGTCGCGCCATCTGAATACACGAGCAGAAGCTTGTCTTCGTAGAGAGCTTTTAGCGTGGCTTTGCCAACACTATTAAGCGTTACCTGATAAAATTTACCGTCTTTCCTAACTCCGATACCTTTTAGAGCACGCCAGCCTCTTAAGAGCTGATTCTGCGCCTTGACATTGAATACAGTCTTACCGTCTTTATCTGTTATATACTTTGTCTCTGGGAAATCATATGCTTTTTGTTCTTCGCCTACGTTAGGCTGAGCATTTCTATTGCCATCATGATACCAGAGATAACTTCCTTTAATTTGCTCTGTTTCTAAAGATTCAAGCTCTTCACTTTCAAATATAGGCTCAGCAATAAATCCTGTTTCATCGTTAGGCATTTTCTTAATACCTAATACGCGCTTACCATCCAAATGAAGCTCACTTTGGTCAAAGTCTTTAGCGGGGATAAAGCCATATTTTCCGAAGTCGATAACTCTCGCGCCGGTTGCAGAATCAAGGAGATACACGTCCAGTTTAATACCCTCGGTTCTATTTTGTTCAAAGCTTAAGCCTTTAACATGCTTCCTTTTGATAACTCGAACGGCTGTTCTTTGCTGTCCTCTTTGGCTTGGGTAATTAACAATCCCGTCTCTATAAGAATGGGCTGAGGGCTCTTCTCCTGATATAGCGCTTTTAAAGTGGCTTCTGCCTATTTCCTGGCCCTCTCCATCATAATGGACGATATGCTTTTCCTTAAGTTTGCCTAATTCGGGCTCCTCTAAGCTGCCTAAGTTAACATAAACATTAACACTTGTCTCTAAACCGTTCTTATCGTAAACGATGTCCTGATACACAAAGTCTTTGGTTACCCGCCTTAAAACGCGGCTTAATCCGGCAATAGCGCCTTGCTTTACCTGGCCATAAGTTACGCTTTCCGCCCCGCCTGTGGCAGAATTAGTGCCTATAACAGTTCTGTTTGTTTCGGGGAAGAAAATTGTAGCAACTACTTCTTTCCCTTTATATGTGGCACGGAATTTCCAATTGTTTCTTTTGATTTGCTCTTGCTCATCAACTGGTAATTGCGCGATTAATTCTAACACTCCTTCTACGTACTTTCTGCCGGCTAGAATTGAGCTTTTTCCTGTTTTAATGCCTGTAACGAGTACGCCGCCTATTTCTGGGTTTAGAAGCTGCATATACCCTTCAAAAATATGAAGTTGTTCCTGGTAAAGTAAAGCCTCCTCATCATATGCTCTCTTACCAAAGGAAATAATAGTGCCTGTTTTTCTGTTTTTGTAATACGGTCTCTCATTAGGCTCTCCTTCTTTATCTAAACCAACGATAATAAATTCACCTACTGTGACAGCTTGTTCAAACTCAACTCTAGAATCATAAATTCTTCTAACAAAACCACCCTTGGCTTCAAAAGCAAACGCACCTAAAGCTCTGACATAATCATTGCTACCATCTAAATCAAAAAATAAAGATATTGGGAAACCGTTAAGCAGATAGCGTAAGGATAAAATGCCACGCTCGCCAAGATTAGGCGCACCTTTAAATAGCTCACCTATGCCAGGTATTGGCTGAAGCAGGCTCGGCGCGAAACCTTCTGCCGCAAATGGCCCTTCACTAACTTGCACATTTCCGCCATAAGTAATATGTTTGTTTATTGGTAAGTTTGTCATAATAGAGATATTTTGCGCGATATTGCCAAAATAATTAAATAGAGCGTACTTACGCCTGTCATCAAGCTTTCTTACCCAGGGATGAGCTTTAAAGATAGCGGTTATTTCTCCCTCTGTTAAGTTAACTATTCCAGATAGTTGGGCTATTTCTTGTTTGATAGCGAAGTCTTTTACGTCAAGTTTCTCAGGAAGAGCATTTCTGGTGAATATAAGGTCGAATAACAGCCTACTGCCTGCCAGGGTTGTTTTTTCTTGCGCCAAGAACACATACATAGCAATTTCAAATGCCGGAGCGATTTTTAAGTGCCTGTTATGAGCTTCGGCGTTTTCTTTTTCAGCGTGGAAAGCTAAAACTTCAATTTGCTTTTGTATGATCTGGCTGATTAAGCTGTTTCTGCCACCTAAAAGTTCTGTTCCGGTACGCGGGTTATTGTCACGAATGGTATCTAAAATAATTACTCTATGGTTAGCATCTGTTACTCTGCCTGTGGGACGGTCTACTCTAATTAATTCCCCTGTCGTAGGATCTTCTAAGAAGAAACCAACGTCTCTGTACTCGTAAGTGCCTGCTTCATCTTTAAGCCATTTACCTTCATTTGTTCTAAAGTAAATTCTGTATATAGCGTGTCCTGTTTCATCAGTAGCAACTTCAGATACTTTCTTGGAGAATAAACCAAATAGGCCTGAGCTTACTTTCTTGTAAGTTTTAAGGCTATATGTGTCTGCCTCTACGCTCTGATGAGTATCAACGATTTCAGTGGCGTTACCGTAAACATCCTTAGCGATTTCGACCACACTAGCGTCTTGCGCCAGATTATCATATGCAGTGCGCATAACCTTTTTAGAGTTAACGTGTGACTTTTCTTCTTCGATGGTTGGCTTTAGTAGCTCTTCCATACTAGTTTCTGACGCACAGCTCTCTAAAGCACGAACTTCCTCTATCTTACCAAGCGCCTCAGGGATAAACACTGGAAGGCCTTTGTCGTATCTGGCCAATACGACATCATCAATAAATACGGTGTTATCTTTAGTCCTGTCTAAGAAAAGACCCAGCCAAGGCCTGTTAGTAATTTTGAATTCAACCAGGTCAATGAAGGCGCACTTTAACTTACGAGCTGGAATTCTTACCTCATACCAGCCGTTATTTTGTTTGTCCGGCTTATGAAAGTTTTTCTTAGTTATGCGTATTTGCCTACGAACCGGTTTGTCTTTTTTGTCTGTTCCTTCATAAACAAAGAAGAAATCTTCATTGCCGTGCCGATTTTTATCTAATCCTTTTAACTTAAAGCTTACAAAATCAATCGTTCTAAGATCAATGCTGCCCTTTTCGCGATCAACAAATATCTTTAAGTAGCCACGACCTTTAACGCCTGTTAAAGACAACTTATAGAATCTATTTCCGTCTACTTCCTGCGTAAAGTTTTGATCCCCGCCAAGGACCACAATAGGTAAATCGTACCTGCCAATACCAGCAATAGGTAACACCTCTATGCGCTCAGCGCTGTTTTTAAGATCGTCTATTGCCTCTGAATCGCTTTGCGAGTTTATGTCTCTATCGATTTCATCTCTTAGGGTGACAGGGTCAAGTCGTGAGGAATCTAATTTATCTACTAATAAAGAGTTTAATGTTGCACCTTCGTCAATCACCGGTTCAGTGCTTCCAGGTGTCTCGGCCTTAGGTATCTCTCTACCTGTCTCAAACGGGAATCCTTCTTCCAACCATTCCTCAGCCAAACAGGCAAAATCTAACATAGTTGCATTTGACTCTTCATAATCGGCTCCATCTTCAGGTCTGGTGTCTTCCGACAACAGAGTTTGTTCGATGTTTACCTGAGTCTGCTCTGCTGCTGTCGGCTGAGGTCTGATCTTAACCGGTTGCTGTTTGACTTCGGCTGGGACTTTCTCAGGTTCTGCAATTGCCAAATTAGGCTCAATAGCCGCCTGAGGTATCTGTATATTTGTTTGTAAGGGCTGATCTGAAGTTGAACTCTCTTGATTAGCCTCAGCTGTTAAGGTTAAGCCAGCTGTTATGCCAGATACCCCAATTGCCAACAAAGCTGCCATGCTGCCATATCTTGTTGCCCGGGTGAGAAAATGCTTATTACCCTCTAATATCCGTTCATCCGTGTAGGTGAAAATAGGAAGTGCCATGAATTTTTCATCAGCCGCTAATCGTTCTGCCGAAAAATTCTGAACAAGATCTCCGGCATCAGCATTTTCCCCTGCTAATACCTGTAATCTAACTTCTAATCTCTTGATTCTTCTTTCTATCTCTTCCACCTTGCTTTTATCTTGAGAATCTATTTCTTGCTTTTGATCGGTTAGTTTCTTTACTTTAGCAGCAATAGCGCGTACCACGGTTCTAGCTACTATCTTATCTTCTTCGCCTCCATAAATAGAATTGGCTACGGCTTCACTTACTAATTTTTTCTCTTTTATCTCCTCTACCGCGAGTTTAATCTCATCATTTATCTGTTTTTTCTCTTTAGCTGTCTCAACCTGAATCAAGTTCTCCAAAAGGCCGCTTAACGCCTCGTGCCACTTGGTAAATTGTTCCGAATAATCTCTATTAATATAATCTAATAGCTCAGTGCTAAGATTCTCTCGCAATTGTAAATCACTAAAGTTAACTTGCGAATTAAAGTAAAGCTCGTTGCCTTTCAAATGATATGGCTGCTTGTGGTCATCCTGAGTCCAATATACAAAAATAGTAGGTTTATCAGGTTGATTCATCGCAGGGATTGTCTGCAAATCTCTAAGCAGCTCAATTAGAAGTGGCAAATCCTCATAGTGCTGTTTGTCCTGCCCGAAAATATCCAACTGGAATACATCAGAGGCACCATTAAATTCATCTACTGTAAAGCCATGTTGAATGGCAGATTCATTTTGCCCTGAAAGCTCAGTATAAAACCAAGATCCGACTAGAACTGTCAAGCCAGCTAAAATTGAGCTAACAATTGGAGCCCACTTTGAGTCAGGGATAGTAACAAATACCACTATGCCTGTGATGCTTATTAACAGGCTTAATAGTAGAGTAATCGGAAGCCATTTTCTGGAAGGTTGTGTCGGCTCTTGTGGTTGAGGCGTAGGCGCAGCCATCTTAGAATATACATTCCTTCTATCAACTTTTTCTTTGACAACCTGATTATTTGCAGCAAGTTCATTTAATCCTTTGCGCACTGTTCCCTCGCTAACAAGAAGCTCATCTGCCAAAAGATCTCGTGCCTCTTTGACTGTTAGCCTTGCGCCAGTTGCTAACTTCTGCAGATAAATTTGTTTGCGCTGATCTTGTCTGGACTTTGGTTGAACATAATCTGTCTCTTTATGGTCACTTATGGCTTCTACTGTATGTGTTACATTCTCTTTTACTTCAGCGACTTGCAGCCCCTGCAGAATTACTTCATCATAGTCACTCCCAATCTGCATGATTTCAAATGGCGAGTTAGATTCATTATCTTTCGCCCATTGATGAATTTTGTCCCTCGTGTCTAAATGATGACGCCTTTTGAATTCCTTGTATGCTCTTGGCAGCAACTCTAAAAGTTCGTGACGTCGTTCTGCTCTATTCTCCTCATAAACAGGATAAAAAACGTCGTGATGCTTTGAATCCGCTAACAACGCTCCCTTTAGATGTGTGCCCTCATTTGTAACTAATTCGCCTTCGGCAAAAACTAGAGTAAAAACTTCGTATATATCTTCGGTTCCATTTGGCAAGATTATTTTTAAAGTAAGGCTTTCGCAAAGTTTAGCCTTAGAGACATCGACGGATTCGCCGATACCCTTATTATTCGCCCCAGCAATGACCTGGGTATCCACACCAAACCTCTCATATGTCTCGTCTCCATCCTTGCCCAAAGAAAGCAATAATCCTTCAACCTCGCCGCTAGGCCTTTCCACTAACACAGCATTGTGATGCCGTCTTCCTGCATTAAATTCACCGCTGATATTAGCTAAATCGCCTTCTGAAAATTCAAGAGCTTCATCATTGACGCCGTGAGTATGGATATTAACTAAATTGGTAATTTCTGTTAAAGAAAGGATATCGCCTATCTCTGCCGGAGTAATGCTTTTGCGTAAAAGCTCTCCCTCTTCATTAACAATTATTGTTCTTTTGGGCTTACTCTTGGCTATAGCCGGGACTTGACCACCATACAAAATAACGTCAAAGCCATTCTCGACAGAAAAATCTAAATCTTTAATGTTCCTAGAAACAAATCCCGCCTCAACCAAATAATCTAATAAATTCTTCGGCCTACCATTAACTTCAATAACTATCTGATGGATTGTAGGAGCAAAGGAAGTTATAACCTGCTTAAAGCTCTTTACAGAAAAGTTAGTGTTAGTAACTATAGTTACTCCCTTGGTTCTGGAAATTAACACAGAGACGTTTTCCTTGCCCCTGATTCTTATCTCTACTTCGTAATCTCCTTTTAAAAGCTGCCTATTGTTATAAGAAATCTCTAAGGCTGCTTCTTTTAATCTTTGCTCGAATCTTTCATCTTTTAAATCTACTCCCTCCTTCTCAGATATTCTGGCTAGAATCTGATTGATAACGCCTTTAACTTTATCAGCTTGCTTTTCTAAAAGAACACTATTTGGACTATCCAAAGATATAACATTTAAACTTTTTGAAATGTTATTTTTTGCTTTTCTAAACAATACAAAGCCACCCACAATAATAAGTAGCACTAAAGCCGGTAAAATCCAAGGACTAACTCTTGATAAAGTAATAAAAGTTACAATAAGAATTGGCGATAAACTACACTTTAAAGTAGGGTGTTTTTTACTATTCCTCGATTTGAGAAAGAACTTAGGAATAAGTACTTTAAAATTGAGAATCCGATTTATTCCTCTTCTTTTTTTGAATCTCCTTGATGGTTTTCTTTCCTGCTGTTCCATTTTATGCCAAACAACAGCAGCTACTAAACCAAGCACCAACAATTGAGCCGGATAATAGCCAATAAAGATTACAAGATTATCTAATAATTTTGGAGCGAGCAAATCTACAACATGACAGGTTAATAGTGTAACCGCAAGAGAAACAATAGCTATTTTAAGCAGCTTTGGTAACTTTCTAGCTGTGTTAAGGCAAGTATTACCCTCTTCCTGTTTAGCGACTTCTCTAGCTACCTTAAGCCCAACATAAATAATAACTCCTATAATTATAATCGCACCCATTGTCATGAAAGACTTGAAGAAATAACCCCAAGTAAAATTAAATTCAGCTAAAACACTCTGGTTAATGATAGTAGCTGCCTGGACCTCTGAAAACCCGAATAACCGAATAAACAATACCGGCCATATTACAGTTGGCAATCTTTTTGTTGTGTTGGGGCCTTCTCTTTCATTATTGGCTTTGATGTTTTTAACCTTATGCGCAAAACTTTGAAGAGCTGATTCACTAAATGCTTTCGTGGATTGACGTATTGTAGTTTGAATTTTAGCTCTATTGTTACCGGTTAACAATAAAGCTAATTTACATAGCTTGCTATTCACGTCTTTCTTGGTCTGCATCCAACAAAATACATAGTCATCTTCTAAACATTTCCCTTGAGCTTCTGGTTTACTGATTTCTTCAAAAATATCCTTTTCTTCCGCCTTAAGCGCCAAAAGGATTCCAGCTATATCTTTCATTAAATATCTGGCTTCCTTTTCCTTATCTTCGTCAGTTTTTAACCTATTCTTTAAGGCTAATTGTGGGCCGTTAGCTCTAGCTTTACTCAAAGTTTTTGAATTGTTATTTTTTCCTTTTTTAACTAAGTAGGCTAATACGCTTGTTACAGCAACTGTCAAAGTAATAACTGTAACAAAAATAACACTACCGCCATTGGCCCCCATTAAGAAAAACGATAAACTAACTAAGGCTAATAGTTTTAATTTTATAAACCGGTACAACTGAGTAGCAAAACTGTGCTTTTTGCCTAATGTTTTCAGCGTCCTCTGGACTAACCGGTTCAAAATTGCCTCTAACCTGTTGCTTAACATCACCATAGCGGGTAATAATGAAGTTATGAATCTTATTAAGCTTATCACGAGCTGACGCAAAGATTGTCCCGTCTGTTGTAGCAACGACAAAGTGACTGAACGCAAGTTCTCTGATCGTGTGTAACATTTTGCACCTCCAATGAGCGCACGGTTTACGGAACGACCGGCTCGGCTACGCTCAGGGTTTATCCTGAGTAAAACCGAAGGACGAGGCGAATGTAAGCCGTATGCGCGAATTGGCCCTGAGTATTCTCGAAGGGCCTTGGTTAATAAATTAATTAAAGTTGCTTGGAAAGCCCCTGTAGGAATTGGGGAGACGTCGGGGCTTTCCGCAACTTTTTCTTTACCAATTTTTCTAAATAATGCATAGCCGAGCACTACTGTGACAACGGCTGACAATATAGGTAAAATAAAAGGACTGATTTTTGAAAGGATGACAAAAACTACAGGAAGAGCAATGGTAGCAGGTAATAAATTACACCGTGTAAAAACACTCTTTGAACCATTAGCCGGCGGATCAAGGCCATTGGCGCCATCTTTAGACGCCGAATCTATCTGTCTTCGTCTCCCCGGTTGAGAACTGATCTCATCCGCCTTTTTCAATTGAAGACTATACTTAACATCGGTAGAGTCTACTGAGCCATTCTGGGTTCTTCTTCCCCTAACAGCTGAATTTGGTCTAGCTGTCCCCGGATTCTCTGTTTTATCTGAGATATTTCTATTATTACGAACTGTGTTTCTAAACTTCTTATGCGATTCCTGAATTCTTGTCTTGATTTCTTTGTAATCATTTTTTGCCTCCCTAATAACTCTTTTAATAAAGTTAATCCCCCTACTAATGCAAGAGGTTAAAGGAGGTGCGAGTGATTTAAATGCATCTTTAATCCCTGCTATTACCATAGTCGATTTTTGAACTTCTTCTTCTGTATTTTTAGCTATACGAGCCTTTGTGGCTTTTAGAGAAGAAGAAGCTAGCAGGGCTTTTAGCAATCCAATAAAGACTGGTGATGAGGTTGACTTGGAAGTTGAGACCCCCAGCGGAATTGTTTGTACCTCTCTTTGAGGAATTCTAACATTGGTGGATGCATCCGTCGGAATAACCGGTGCTTGCGGTTGAGGAATGTCCATAACCCCATCTGATAATTGAAGAATCCCTCTACCTGGGCTTACTGTTGTTTCATCCCGAGTTTTCAACCTAATAGCTTGCCTCTCTCTATCTGCCACCAAACCCTCTGTTAGCCTAATTTGATGATCGCTTGATTGTAAAACGGCTAATGCTTCCGGCAATGCGGCTTTATTGATATCACTACTATTTTTTAATAAATCTAAAATTGCTTGCTGAGCTTGAGATATCTTAACCATCGGAACATCTAATTGAAACCCAGCCTTAACTAGACTAGAAACGTTTTCACTTCTTCTTTCTATTTGAACACTATGATTATTGTCAGTAATTTGGGTTGTAGTTTGTTCTCTAACGAAAACTTTTTCCATTGCTGTCGCTTGTGCTTGAGCATTTTCGCCTAGAAAACTAGCGGCAGCAAGAATGACGCTAGTAATTAAACCTAATTTCGATAAAGAATTTTTGGCGATTTGGGTTGGTATGGTGATGGTAGCTTCGAATTTATTGCTTCCGCCCCTTACAATGGTTATGGCTGGATTACCTGCCAATCTTCTCAAAATCTCAGAAATTTCTTCAGGTGAAAAACAATCAACCATTTCTTCGGCATCAATATCCTGCCCTACAATTATTCTTATACTCAAATAGTTATCTTCTTTACAACCAGGGACAATTGAAAATAATCTTGAAGGATCAAGCTTGTATGGATGTAATTCACTATGAATCATACCAAAATAACCAGCTACTTTTCTATTTTCCCGTTTAAGTTCCCTTATTTTATTCTTCGCAATTTCAGCAATCAACAGCATTGAATCGTGACCATTTAGTCCACCGGTTACTACCATATTCGAATGAGAAGCCCCATATAATCTAATTCCATTCTCCGCTGCAACTACAATTAATTGCAAAGCATCATTTCTTCTACGTAACCAATCAAAATTTTCTTTAAGTCGAGGCCACTTCCCCGATTCTATCTGCTCTCTCAACCATCTAATTTTCTCATCCATTGTACGAGGATTGAGCATTTTAATTTCTTCATTTATACGCCAAATTTCATCCTCAGCCTCAACATTAATAACTTCGGTTATAAAATCTTTAAACCCAGCCTGAAATAAACGAGAAAATATATTTACAATAAACCATTGAAGGGTCAAATTAAGTTTCAGCCTATGAAGCTCACCTGCCATAACAACATTAATATTACTATTCTTAATGTTCTTAAATAACTGGTCTGTTACTGTTTCTTTCCTCCAACCAAAAATACCTACTTTTTGCTCAGTAACGGTTTCATTCTGAGTTTTAGCTAGGTCTTGTCCAGATAAGGTTTGATCGGTTGCCTTAGCAATATCGGCAGATTCTCCGCCTACAACGCCTACTTTTTGCTCAGTAACGGTTTCATTCTGAGTTTTAGCTAGGTCTTGTCCAGATAAGGTTTGATCGGTTGCCTTAGCAATATCGGCAGATTCTCCGCCTACAACGCCTACTTTTTGCTCAGTAACGGTTTCATCCTGAGTTTTAGCTAGGTCTTGTTCAGCGATAGCTACAAATGCAGGACTTATGCTCTTATTGTATATAGGTAAGGAAAGGCTGGCAGGTTTCTTTAAAAATGCAGAAAATCTTAACTTTAACGTTTTGAATGCAGGTGGAGCGCGAGCGGCAAGATTACCTAATAAATCTCTAATATTCCGTATAAAGACGTTTAACTTTATTTTCTCTATTAATAGTTCCGGCTTGTTTTTTATTTTATTCCCAGAACCCCCATTTCTTGGCCCACCACCATTACCTATTCCTAGGCCACCGAATATATTATCTTTATCCACCTTAGGGATAGATGTTTGGTTTACGCCTTTCCCGGTTACTAAACCGGCATTCAAGCTAGATTTGTTAACGAACGTGTTAAACTTTCTTGAAACTTTTCCTATCATGCCTCCTATTACCCTTGATCCACTGCGAATGAAGGCATTCGCGCAGCGGATCATATTTATAGGCCCTGCTCTCATTAGTCCGATTATACCATTACCTGAAGATGCACTTACAAATTGAACTGACTCTCCTTCAGAAGAACCTTTACGAAAGACACTAGCAACAGCGGAAGGCAAAATTGCTTCCCCTATTGTTCTTATAACATTAATAGCTTTACCTAGCATCAATGGTAAATTCATTATTGGTTGAGGTGCAATAGGTATGGTTCTGTCTGGCAAAGATGTTGGTAGCTGTTGTGGAAGGCTATTTTCAGCCTCGATAGCTACAATACCTGGCTCAATGGCAGCAGCTTCCCTCATATATATAGGAAATGTATACTCTTGGCCATAAGCAGAAAGCACCTTCTTGGCCAATGCATCACCTTCTTCGGCAATTTTCCACAACATATCTAGCTTGCTCTCGCTACGAAGCCTCTTGAATCCAGCCACTGCCTTGCTAATATCACGATCGCTCCCATCAAATATCCTTTTTAAAGCCTTTTCAGTAAGAGCAGGGTCGATTCCTCCCATTTCATCAGGTTTATTATGAGGATATGCCTCACCTTGATCTGAAACCATTTCTATCTGTTCAGAATGTAAATGTTTCGCTTTGGTTAAGACTAAATGTGTTACGGCAAAAGGATCGCTACTACGTTGAGCTTCTTGCCACTCTCGAAGTGTAATTGGCTCTAAAGCTCTCTTCATTGCAATCAAAGGTTTTACTTCCTGACCTAAAGCCACTAAGGAATCTAACCCTTGGAGGGGATTCCTAGAATCAATTGCCTTTATATCAGATAATTGACGAATAAACTCAAAAGATTCAGAAGAAGCACCTTTTTCGCTACTATTTAAATGATCATTATTTACTGATTCAATTAACTCTAAAGCTTTAGCCATGTCTGATCTATCTGCGTCAGTTAAATTTTTTGCCTTGTCTAGAGCTGATAAAATCGGCGAATCAACAAAAATATTGCCAGTTTCTGGTTCAGCATGCCCGTTTTCTTCAAGCCAGGCAACCCCGACTGTGTCAATATCTCCTCTTACAAGTAAATCAGCACTAGTTATAGGCTCATAGGATTGTTTAACTAATCCACTGCGTATATTTTCAGACAATTCGACATCAATCATGCCCGGTTCTATATAACGTGGGGTATAAACCGGTAACTGATCAGACTTAAATCTACTTGCTGCCTGTTTTAGCTCAGCCGGTGTCTTAGCCACACCTAAGGGAACGCTCTTACCTACTACACCATCAACAGCTATCTCCCCTAAGAAATATATAGCTTCATAATTATCTGGCCTAATAGCCCTATCTAGCTCACTATTAAACTTAGTAATATCTCTTAACCAATCTGATGTCCTATCAATGGTTTTCGTAATTGAATCTTTTGCTAAGCTCACATCTCCTCTTAAATTATTATAAACATACTCACTATCAGCCTTAGTTCTTCCTGCAAGGATACTGTCAACAATCCTAGCTGTCTCCGGGGCAATATTACGTAAATGCCTTAAAGCATCATGCTGTACCCTTAAAGCATTATCAATGATTACCCGGTAATTTTCCTGTTTTTCCGAATTTAACTGGTTGTTCCTTAATAAATCCTTAATATCGTCAACAGCAATATCACTATTACTTACAAACAAAATTTTCCTCTCTACCTTATCCCCTTTAGAATAATCCGGTGTCTTATCATCAAGAGTTGCGGTGCGCAAACGCTTTACCGACTGAATAGTATAGTCAGACAAGGATTTACTATCAGCTAAACTTACTATATCAGTTCCTTCCTTGCCGAACAAACTAGTACTCTTAGTGTAAGCGTGTGAAATAAGGACAATGGTATCATTACCGGTGGCAAGAATTTTATTAAGACTGGCCTGAGGATCAGCTGATTTATCAACTAAAGGAAGATATTTACCCTTATTTACTGTTAAATATTCACCTTCAGGATCGATAAAAACTAATTTTACCCCATTTTGCCTTGCTGCTTTATCAGCTGAATTTACTATATTATCTAAAGATTCACCTCTTGCCGCAATCGGTATAACCCTATTATGTTTTTTACCTAAAACAGCTTGATTTATTAATTCTACAACATTGCCCGCCACCGACCCTTTAACTGTTTCTATAGTGGTCAACGGATCAAAATCAAGCTTTTTTATAACCCCTACCGGCTTAGCTCCTAAAACTTCTTTAGCTCTTATCGCTCCCTCAGGAGTTATTGAACCGGAAGCTAAAGTAAGACTCTCTAAGCCTGATTCAAAAAGAAGATTAATAGTCTGCTCGTTTACAATCTTATTAGCTTCACCCTGAGACTTTATTTTTTTAGCCCTAGGCAATTCTCGACCAGCGTATTGCGCTTTAGCAGCACCAACTAACGCATAGGCTACAGCTTTTAATGGGTCATGTGGACGCACCTTATGGGCAATACCACTTTGACTATCTAAAGGAATACCCTCTCCGCTTTTGCGGTCCATATAATACTCTATACCGTCTATTTCTACGCGAACTTCGGCATTGCTTAATAGTGCTGCGATTTTGCTTCTTCCCTCAGGAGTAGATAATTTTACTTCTAAACTTTCTCCATCTAAAACACTCTTGGAAAGCTCTTCATTAAAATGAGTTATTCTTACATGTTGACCATTTATAACTCTTTCAGCTAATATTGCTTTATCATTTAAGACACTACTTATGTCAGAACCTAACTCATTGGTTAGTCTTTCATTTCCCTGTTCTGCTAAAACATGGTTCACTTTACTTACTGTCTTTTGGGTCCGCTCCCCCATTAATAAACCAGGACGTACCTCTAATTCAGGATCCCATACCCGGCGGCCGGAAGCTAAATCTTTAATAAATTCTTTACCTTCTTTCAAGCCAGTCAAATAGTCTAAATCTTCTAAGGTAACAATATTGAATCTAGCATTCTTAGCAGCTGCTATCGTATCGGTAAGATGAGCTGAAACTATTCGTACCTGGTTAGTTGCCTTTTCTCCTAACTTATCCAATATTTTTACTATTTCATTATGAGTACTCTTGGCTTGGGCCTCTGATCTTACAGTTACAAGAACCCTATCTGAAATTCCAGCTGCTTTTAATAAAGCTGAATAAATAACCGGTAAAATCGAATCTTTACCTGAGCCCATTCCGGCTAACAATAAACGAACATCTCGCCCTACACTTCTTGTATGTTTCTCAACAAGAGTTTCAATTTTTTGCATCGCATCTATTTGCTCTAAACTTATAGCCTTAACAGTACCATATGCTTTTTCCATTACATCAACAACGACATCACTTACTTTACCTTTTAATTCTAAACCTTTAGCACCAAAGCTCCTATCGCCAAGAATAAAATCATCATCTTGAATTTCTTTCTCTACATTGTTAAAACGGGTTGTCATGGATACGCCTAACCTACGTGATGCATCTCTATGAGCTTGTTCTACACGTCTTGCCTTATAAGCAGAAACCGGCATTGCATTTACCACATCTTTGATAACCGGAACAACTTTAGATGTAATTCCTTTCTTTAAATCTCTAACACTAACTCCTAAATAACCTGCCCATCTCTCTAAACGATTCTTAGCATCTATTTTTGCCTTTATCGTACCAAGAAGAGTGGTCGGTGTAGATAATAAAGCATCAACACTTATATTAGCTGATGCGCTTTCACGACGACGGTAACCAAATCCAGCTAATAAATTTTCTAGCATAATAGCTCCCATACCTGCTTTCAATGGCGCAGAATTAGAAGTATTAGCCTCACCTTCCAATGGATTGGTTTGATGAGCTGCAACCTTTAAGTTTCCAGCGAACTGGTTAAGGCCGGCAACTACTTTATCGTAACCGGTCTTAGCTGTATCAGCAATGTCACCAGCTGCTGCGCTTGTTTTGTTAGCTGTTTCAGTTAGGAATTCTCCAGAAGCAGTAAATGAAGGTACTTCTAT
>CAZVQU010000001.1:160646-706236 GCA_964629655.1 uncultured Planctomycetia bacterium | reverse complement strand
TGTTAGCTGTTTCAGTTAGGAATTCTCCAGAAGCAGTAAATGAAGGTACTTCTATAATGTCAGCGGCAACTTCAATTGCACTATTAACTTTGCTATCAACTGCATCAGCAGCTCTATCAACACCAGTTGTTGCACTATTCATAAGGCCTGATCCAGCCTTAGCAAGATCGATTCCTTCCAATGGATTGGTTTGATGAGCTGCAACCTTTAAGTTTCCAGCGAACTGGTTAAGGCCGGCAACTACTTTATCGTAACCGGTCTTAGCTGTATCAGCAATGTCACCAGCTGCTGCGCTTGTTTTGTTAGCTGTTTCAGTTAGGAATTCTCCAGAAGCAGTAAATGAAGGTACTTCTATGTTAATGCCAGAGGTAGTGTCAGTGACGGTATCATCTCTAACCGACACCTGATTAAACGCCTCAGGATTAACTGCTTGTCCAGCTTTTACAGCCGGACTCTCTAAACCATTAAATTCACTATGCGCATTATTTAAATTAGTTACAGCAACTTGCTTTTCAACAGTAGTTGGTTGCGCTTTATCAAAATTAAGCGGGCCTATAAAATCAGCTTCTGATAAAAGAGAAAAGTCAATTTCTGGTATAACTAAATTACTCTCTTCGTTGCCTTGGTCAACACTATTATTATTTAAAGATGAAAACAACATTGGTCCATAAGCTTTAGGTGCTGAACTTACAACAGCCTTTGCCTTGGAAACGGCAGAAGAAGCTTTTGGGGTTGATGATACAGGATTAAACGCCTCAGCCCTAGAAGGCGGTGCTTTGGAAGAATTTGGAGTTTTAAGTAAAGAATTCTGATTAACATTACTACTCCCTTCCACCCTAACAATACTTGTAGGTTGAGCAACCGATGCCGATCTAACTGCATTAACATTAGCTAAAATAACACTTGTACTAACAATTAATGAAGCAATAGCTGAACGGAATTGTGAAGCAGCCTTTGAAACTGAAGATTTAACGGCCCTGGTTAATTTAACGGTTGGTAATTCTCCTTTATATATACTTCCATCTAAATTATAATATCTTGTCTTAGGCGAAACATGCGCAGATCTCCCTTGTTTATGCCCTCCTGAGAGAATTTCTACAACTGCTTCTCCGGTAGGCGCTAATCTTACTCCTGATCGTCCACCTCTTAAAGCCATCCTTACGGCTTTACTAACAGCGCCTTTGAAAGACTCTACACTTCCTGTTCCTACCCATTCAAGCTGCCTACTTTTAGAATCACGTTTGGCACTAACCGTTAACTGCTGGTCTCCACCTCGTCTAGCCCATTGACGTCCGTTTTTTGCTATTACCGGACCTTGTGCCAAATCATTTGACCTCTGAGTAAACGTACTTTTATCAACTGCATTATTGAATAACTCTACAGCCAGATTATTAATATGTTCACGATAAGACACCTTTTTAGCTTTTGCAAAATCAACCTTTAATGCCTGCTTAGCCTGTCTATACTTTTGCCTATACGGTTCAGCTTTAAATAAAAGCAGAGTGCCTAAAGCCGGTATGCTTTTTACATAATCAGAATTAAATCCGTTTATAGCACCGATTTTCTCACTTATCTTGCCTACTGCCCACATCGTACCAAAAAATTTAGCCATACCTCCTGCTGACTTACCCATAGTATTCATGCCGGATTTTGCTACTTGCTTTAAACTAAACCCTGAAGCACGGCCTTTTTTAACCGCTCCGGCACCGTCAACGACTGCACCTACTGCAAAAGCAAAAGCTTCACCTAAAGCATAAGCTTTATTCTTTTTCCAACTATCCTTATACCAAGATTCAGGTAACTCTGCCATTCCCTTTGCAGCCTGTAAAGGATTGTCAGCAAAATTTGCCGGGAAGGAAAGTATCCCTGCTGTGGCATCACCTAAGCCAGCAACTCCGGCTTTGATTCCTTTAAAATTAGAGATATGTTGGTTACGTTTATCATTTAGAAGTATACCTGCTTCTAACATTGCTTTATTACCATGGGCATATAAGGCTTCTGAACCAAGCCGGCCAGCTAATTTTGTACCGCTTCCGTACAGAGTCTTAGATACATTAAACACATACCCTTGAGAAAGAGGCTGACTCACATTGAACGCATCATATCCGGCTAAAATAAGCGCACCTGTCTTGCCCCACCGCATTAAACGTTGAGTCATGTTCCCTAAACTAAATATTCGAGTACTTAACCCTACTTTACCTGCACCAGCAGCTGAAGTAGCAGCACCTAAAGAACTAATAGCATATCCTGTAGTTACAATAACCCCTGCAATTAAAGCAGCTCTACCTGCAGCAACAGCAGACTTTTCTATTCTCTTAGGATCATACCCACCATCAACCCTTGTTAGCCTATTAAATAAAATTTCACGTTGCTCATGCCGCAAATTCTTAGCACTGAATTTATCGATAGTTGAGGCACCTTGCTCAATACTAGCAATAAGTCCGTTGTATCTAGCAACTTTTTCTTTCGGATAATTATTGAGTAAACCCCTAAATTGAACAATAGCCGAATTTAGTTTTTCTCTATCTTTATTTAAACTTAGCTTTGTTTTGTTGGCTTGAACTTGACGGTCAATTTGATAAGCCGGACCATATTCGGTAAATACTTCTGAAGAAGGACTTTCACCAAGTTCGCTATTTCCTCTTACATATAAATTATATTGCTCAATTATATCTCTTGCTATTTCAGATACAGGATTCCTACCAGCTAACTCCTTAGCTAAAGCTCTGCGTTTTGCATTAAGTGAGGAAGCATAATTGTTCTTAGGATCATTTTCAAAACCACTACCAAAAGCCTTATTCTTTATTATCATTAACTCTGGATAAGATAATAAGCTAAACTTTTGTGCCCATAACTTCTCAACCTGCTTTTCTAACTTTTCACCCTTAGTCTTAATAGAATCATCTCTGTTAACAAAAATTCCTCTCCAGTACTTAAGGCTTTTAGCTGAAGAAAAATCGCCATTACGCCTAAGTTCCTGGCTCCAGGCATTATTATTCTCATTAATTGATTTTTCTAATTTAGCTATACCTTTATCAACAGCACTAATTCTTGCTGCTGTATTGTGATTCCTCTTCTCTAAAGCCTGAGCTATTTCTTCGGAGCTGGAATTTTTACTCAAACCAAGCTCCGAAGCTATTTGCCTTAAAGACTCTTCTGATTCCCAGTTCTTTATATAATAAGCTGCTTCTTCTCGGTGAGCCTTTTTCTGCTTTATAAGAGCTAAGCTTAAATCATCCTTGTTGAAATCACCATTTAAGCCTAATTCCTTAGCTAACTCTTTAACTTCAGGAGTATTTCTCCATCCTTCTAAAGCTTTGCTTTTGAAATGCTTTTGTGCTGCTTTTGCTATCTCTTTTGGTGAAGCGTCTAAGCTTACCCCCAACTTTTCTTTTAGGGCTTTTATAAACTCGGTCGGCTCAAGCTTCTGGTTTATACCTAATTCAGAAGCTACTTCAGTCATAGCTTGCTTGAATTCAAAATCTACCTTTGCCTGAAAACCTTTAGCATCAAAAATATCGCCCTCATAACCGATATCGCTAGCTACCTTTTTAAGCTCAGCAGTAACTTCGTTATATTTGTCCTTTAAAACTTTAGTCTCATTAGAAGAAGTTACCAAACTCCCCGAATTAAAATCCCAAATTCTTCCCTTAGTGTCAATACCTAAGCTTCCTTTATCAGCAATAAACTTTAAATTTTCATCCTTATAAAAAGCTTCCTGACTCTTTACATCACCTTTAACATCAATTATTGACTTTACTTCAAAATCTCCATTTTTAGAATTTATATTAGTCAATTTATTCTCAACATCTAAAGATACTCTGCTAGTAAAGCCCTGTTTTGAACTAATGGTAGCGACAGCAAGTAGTGTTTCTTTCGGTAAAAATATAGACTTACTCCATTTAGTTAAATTACTTAAAGCAACTGAATTAGTATCTATACCCCCAATAACAAACTTTCCCTGCTTATTGAAATAAGACGGCTGACCGTTAATTTCTTCGGGTAATAGGGAAAATATATTAGAGCCTTCGGCAATATTAATTCTAGACTTTGCATCTTTTACATCTAATAATTTAAGTTCAGGATCTTTACTAATTGAGGCTAATTTAACTGAATCACTTCCATCTGAAGCTTGACCGATTATTTCAGAAACTAAGAATTCACCTTCGGCTAAAAGTCCGGAGATTACACTGCCATTGCTATACCCTACTTTGCCTAAATCATTAATCTTGCCTTCAGAAGTAAGGTTGCCGGCTTTCTGGCTATAATCACCTTTGGCAAGGGATAAATCCCAATCAATGCCTAAGTTATTGGCAAGGTTAAGCTGCTTTCCTCCTAATATTTTATTTTCTACATCATCAATAGTTAGATTTTCTGAAAGAAAAGTATTTACGATGTCAAGCTGGCTTAAATTAACCTTTGTTTCTATATCGCTTGCCGGATCTAAATAAGAAAGTTTCTGCTCGCCTAAGCTGCGGATAGAAGAGGCATTACCGTAAAGGTTTCCGGCTTCACCAATAAAGACAAAACCACTCTGACCCTTAATCCTCCCTACCCAAATATCATCGGACAGATGAATACCGCTTTCCTTTTTAGCGTACTTAACTCCCTCCTTTTCGTAATTTTCTAATTTAGCAACCTGTTTCCAAATTGCTCCTTCTGAATAGGTAGGTGAAAAATCTAAACCATAAGCTGTAACTTTTCCGCTCTTTGCATCTACCTCTTTTGGCGTGATAAGCATTCCTGCTATTCCTTTATGGACATTAATGTCAGAACCTTCATTAACTGACTTAATATTGTCTAATTTAACTCCTAAGCCTAGGTAACGCATGTCTGAGCCTGAGGCGCCTTTTGCATTTAAAAGATGAGAGTAACTGAAAGTCTCTTCATCGGCCGGGGAAAGCATTTTTATCCTTCCATCAATCAATAATTGAGTTGAGAAATCTTTAAGCGAAATATCTACATTTTCATTATTACGGCCGCTTAGTTGCTGCTTAAAAGTTCCTTCCAAGGCACTATCGCTAAAATATTTTTTTGCAGTAAAATCAAAACCGACTTCAGCAATAATCTTTTCAGCAACGATATCAGTGGTAAGGGTATTAGCCTTGTTGCTATCAACGAATTCATTATGAGCATTAAATCCCTCTGTGGCACTCACAATGCGCATTGGCAAAACAGGAGCATTACCTTCAAGACCAACTGACAATCCGGGGCTTAAAACAATATCCTGTTTTACTAAAGCTCCGGCTAAATTTATTGCATGGCCGTTTTCAAAAGGAATGACATCTTTATGATTAACAAACTCATTAAAATTAAATTTATTTTTTTCACTTACCACACCGGATGTTTTAGACAAATCAACTCCGGAAATCTCATTAACCGGATTAGTCCAAACAAAACCATCAGTTATCACATTTGAAGCCATACTGCTATCCAAACTTAAAGTTCTGGTTTCCCATAACCCGCCGTAATTTTCGTTACTGGTTAAAACAAAGCCATCCTCTGACTTTTCCTTTTTATAGGCACTTAAATAATCATCTCCGGTTACTGAAGCTGGAGTTGCCGTTAAAGCATCCACTAAACCATTTAACAAAGCATCTTTAGCTTCTGCATCAGAGTTTCTCTCAACCAAATGAGTTTTAATTACTCTCGGTTCATATAAAGGCTGATACTCACCTACTTTCCTTTCGTAAATAGCTGTATTCGAATTAGCCTTTATTAAGCCGGAAGCTATTTTTGTAACTGAACTATTAAATTCATCAACGTTAGTCTGAGGACTCCAACGCTCGCTCCACTTATTAGACTGTTTAGACTGTAAATTCTTAAATGTTACCGTGTCATCACTAACTTTTAAAACTAATCTTGAACCTTGACCATCTACAGTTGGTAAATGAACCAGAGCATCATTTACTCGCAAACCTACAGATGTATTCAGCGGGGTTGAATCTCCTTCCTTACCTACATTAATATATTCAGAGCCAAAGCCTAAAGCATTAAACTTCCAGTCACTGGCTGTTTTTGACTTTCCAGTATCAATATCCTGAGTGGTTGTGCTAAGCAAAGAAAATTCGCCTTTTAAATTATAGCCTCCGGTTAAAGGAACATCAATTTTTTCATTACTATATACACCACCATCAGCTGTATCCTTGTCTATATCCTCAGTTGTTGCATCCTTATTTAAACCAGGCACATCCATGACGCTTGTACCCTTAAAACTAAAAGCTTGGCTGTAAAAAAACGGGCTATTGGAATCAAAAGCAGCTATTTTACTTATATCTTGATGATATTCACCCTTGGTCTTAATCGCCCAATGCATTTGTTCGCGCGGCGACACACCTTTGATATCTATTCCAGCATAAAGCTGAGAACCATCATGTCCTTCAACATTTAGATCATTTACTTTTAAAACAGCGCCTGAACCAACAACGCCTCTGGCCGAATCCTCAGTTGAAACTGAAACACTAGGAATTGTAGTCTGATTGAATTTATGATCTGCTGCGGTTACGTTAATATCAGGAAAATCAGGATGAGCAATATTATTAGTTAGGCCAGTTTCCCAATTATCTCCGGTAAGGGTATTTTCCTTGGAACTATAATTGCCTAAATCTAGGAATACCGGATCCAGCATAGCCTCATCGGTATAATGGAAAAACCCTTCATTGCCTGTCACCGGATTATTATTTATAGATTCAACATTGTAAGCAGTTTCAGCCCTACCACCCTTTATGGTTAATCCTAAATCAAGAGTTTCTTTTGTAACCGGAGAATTCATAGTAACTGCTATGCGACTGTCCGGATCAATTGAAAAATCAGATAAAACATTATTTTCTAATAGTTGATTAGCTGTGGCCGGATAGCTTGTCTGAAAATCATTCCTCATGTCTGTACCAACTTCATCCCAAGCCTCTAAAGCACTTGTTCTTACTGGGCTATTTTTGGGAATCCCCATAATATCACCTAAAAATTTACCAGCTTTAACTATTCCGTTGTCAATATAGCCTCTCTTGGTAGTATCAAATAATACCGAACCATTATCGTAATTTATTCCGGTTACATTATCAGTTTTTGAAACATTATTTAAATATGTGCCGGTAACCGTTGTAAAACCATTAGGTGTAGTACCTGTTTGAGGCAAGTTACCTCCCACTTGGTTATCCCAAGACTGAGTTGAAGAAATAATATTATTGCCAAAATTATTGTTTATGATTCCCGAAGTATTTTGAATATTTCCAAGAGGTTGAACAGTTTGAGGTCCATAGAAAGCTCCATTATTCGGTGGTTCTGCAAAATTAATATTGCTAACGCTCACCGACGTAACAAAACTATGGCTATCAACATAATTGCTGGCAGCATTATAACCACTAGTAATAGTAGCTATAGGGCTAGCAATAAAGTTAGTAGCATTATCCGCAATCCAGCTTCCGGCAGCACTAGCAGCATTCCCAACCGCGCCAGTATCGAATGCATGAGTGGAAACTACAGCCGCGGGAGGAGCAACCCATTCACCTCCGACTCCTTTCTGCCGCCAACCAGGGCTAGAATCAACCTGATAAGTGTCAAGGTAGTCAATAGAAACATCGTCAGATGCATAGGCATTTTCACAGACAAAAGCAAGTAAAGGATTTCCGGGAAGGGGGGCCGGATTCTGAAACATCATCTTCAAAGTAGAGGCATAGTTAGGCCTTATGGCAGAAGCTAGGTCCTGGTACAAAAAGCAGAAGATAACTATACAAGCCACTACCTGCATAAACGGCTTAAACCGGCCGCTTCTGGCTTCGATAATTACTCCTGAATGAATATCTTTCCTTTTTTCTACCATTTAATATGTGATTTTAAAATTAGGTTATCTATTCTCATATTTGGCATCGTTGCTGTTATTCCTTTTTGAAATATCTTTGTACCAAAGAATAAGCTACCCTTAAGGCTCTTAGGGCTAGAGAAATCCACAGGCGAGAAAGTATCTTTTGCAAAGTTACCGCCGCCAAATGAATGCGCCAACGCTATATGGGTGAAAACTTGAATATGAAAAGTGAAGATTATTAACAGTGCAATAAAAATTTGCACTGTCTTATTTCCAAGGATATTTTTCATCTTTATCGCCCCCCTACAGAACGAAAATTTGATAATTTCCTTTTTCCCGAAAAACTTTCTGGTTGCTATTTTTTTATTATAATATTATATATAATAAAAAAAACCGAGCTGCTAGTAACGAGCAACCCGGCTATCCTGAAGGCTTGCGATTTAAAATTTTAGGACCCGTGGCTTTGCGCCCCCTGATTACTCAGGGTTTGCCGTATGCTGCTATCTCTAAGATGCTTTCCCAACCATTAGAATATAACATATTTTATATATATATGTCAATGGTTTAGGGAGGAAAAAAGGCTTTTTTTTAAAGACTTTTTCGCTAATAACACCCGATCAGGAGTTGCTCTCGACCAATGATAATAAATATAGATAATAGCAGATTAGCTATTGTGGACATTTCAGTCTATAAACTACTGAAAACAAAGAAGTTACTGACCTACTGCGAATAAACCCTTTGTCATGAAGTTTACCAAGATAGGGCCGGCTACGATTATCATAATAACCGGCAAGATAAAGAAAATAAGAGGAATAAGCATTTTCATCGGGGCTTTCATGGCTGTTCTTTCTCCGCGATGGAATCTTCTCATTCGAGAGTCATCAGAGAGAATTTTAAAGGTTTCCTCCACTGGGGTTCCCATTCTATCTGCCTGGACTAAGGTTCTAACAAAAGATGTGACATCAGAGATGTTAAGCCTCTTGGCCATATCCCTTAAAGCCTCTAGCCGGGGTTTGCCGACGTTGATCTCTTTTAAAACAACTATTAGCTCCTCGATTAAGGGATTAACTTTGACCTTATTTATAATCCATCTTACTGCAGACATAAAGTCTAATCCTGCACCTACGCATAGAGCAAGCAAATCCACAGTCTCTGGTAATACCCTCTCTATTGAATACTTTCTAGCCCCGACTTTATTATTCAAAATTATAGCCGGTAACAATAATCCTCCAATAGCTGCTACAGATAACCCTGGCCCTGAATCTATACTGAATATGAAGTGAAGGATTAAAGGCAAAAATATAGCTGCTAGCTCCTGGACCGACAAGAACTCTGCAGGGGTAATCTTCCACTTAACAAAAGACATCTTCGCACCTAGAGGTTTCTCTAATCTTAGGAGCTTTAAAAGCGGCCTATTTATCGGTACGAAGATACTTAGGAAAGGAGCACTAACAGAACTCTGTTTCTTTTTTACCTCATCACCAAAGATAGAAATTGTTTCCTTAGGTTTTGGCATTAAACCTAAGAAAAAAAGGATAAACCCCGCAGCTAAAGCTATATAAAAAATAACTATCATATTTTAATCTGGCCAAATATTACAATTAATATAATCCCTATCAATTGTAAGAATCCCGCTGCTATAAGCAATAATTTACCTATCTCATTCTGCCACATAATCTCAAAATGGTTGGGATTAATCTTTAAAACAACCATAGCAAATACCGGCCCAAGGAGAGAAATAACTACTGCCTGTAGCCGAGCCTGCAAGGTTAAGGTTTCAATCATCTCTTTTAGTTTCATCCTATCTCTTATGGTTTCGATAAGCCTAGAAAATACCTTTGTTAAGTCTCCTCCGGTCTCTCTGGCAACTAGAATTGCTGAGGTAATCAGGGCCATCTCCTCTGAAGGCATCCTCTTATCTAACCGAGTTAAGGCCTCTTCTAAACTTACACCTACTTTTATTTCTCTAACTAATAGAGAGACTTCCTGGCCTATCGGAGGATCCATCTCTTCAGCCAAAACTTCAAAAGACTGAATCAATGTTAAGCCTCCTTTAAGACAACTGGACATTATCATTAGACCATCACCTAACTGGCTACTAAATTTAGCTCTCCTTCTACTGTCCATAAATCTAACCAGCATAAAAGGAGAAGCTATGCCTACAGCCACGCCAGCAAGACTAACCAATAGCTTTCTGGTCAAAAGAAACCCTAATATTCCTAGAACCAAGGGAATAACAACGTAGAGGATGGCTAAGACCTCTTTTTTGAGGAAGATGAACATCTCTCCAAACTGAGAGATAGCTTTTTCAGCCTTTTCCTTCTGAATCTCATCCCATTTCTTAAAGAGGAATCCACCAAGATAATAGCCTAGAAAACAAAAGGCAAGTATAAGTAGAAGATAACTAAAAACTATAGAATTCATAGATCTTAAACCGGTTTTTATATATAAAAATATGAAGAATCAGAACTAATCTTCTCCCAAGCCTATTGCCTCAATGATGGATATCTGCTATGACCACTATCCCCGTTTATCGCTCTACAGTCCCGCCAAAAGGCTGGTATTGTTCCCCTTGGCCGAATACATCAGCTGACTTTTTGTAACTGCCCTGGATTTTCCTTTTCATATAGACTGATGTAGCAATCATAGCTGCTACCACTATGGCAATCAAAAAAGCATACCCGAGAATAGCTTGTGACTTATTCTTTATCATTGTAAATTACTGTAATTATAGTATCTCCTAAACCTAAAGAAGTCAAGTCTGCACCCCCTCCTAAACCACCGATCTCAGTAATATTAATAGCACAGTCTTTGTTACCCTGCTTAAACTGCAAAAACACTCCCTGCATATTCATGTCAGCAAGTATCTCCTTAGCACCGGAAGGTAACTTAGGGCAAGTAGGACAATCCTCTTCAATGTTTGATAAATCATACTGGTCTCCCCCAATGGGTTTCTCATCAATAAAACTCCAACCCTGCTGGGGCATCTTTTGAAGATAAAATCCTTTAACTACCTCTACTCCTCCGCTAGCAATATAGCCGGCTTGAATACCTGAGTGAGTTTTGCGATAGTCGACCTGTTTACTCCCGGGATAAGTAGGTATGTGTTCTAGGGGTTTTGGCTCTTTGGACACCTCTGCCGAAAATTTTTCTCCTGGCTCAGCTACTTTAGGTTTAAGGGAACCTCCGACGCTAATACTATAAAAAATACGCCCTTGAGCCTTAATCGGGGAGAAATTTAAAATCAGCATTTCATCACCCTTAGCAAAATTATAAACTCTGTCCTGAAAAATATTGCCAGTTACCTCAGGCGCTGCTAAATCCATCTTGCCCCAGCCTTTTCTACTAAGCTTATCCTGGTAAAATTGCAAGATTTGACTCTGAGTAAGAGAAGAATGGTATTGATAAATAGTGAATTTACTTCCGGCTATCTCTTCATTTGTTTTGCTTGCTAGATCGGTACTATGAGGTTTAGGGAGCCCAAAAATTTGAGAAAACACTGTAGAATGGACAAACAATAAAAGAATACAAATAATAACTATTTTTATCTTTTGCATATATTTACCTCCGATTTCTCTTATTTCTACCTTATCCTTCTGTCTCTTATTCAATATCTTTTATTGGTTCAGCCAAAGGCCCTAAGAGATGGCTGCCTAAAAAATCAGTTGAAATAATCGTAGCATCATAGTCGGGTCCGTAATCAATGCTGCCCTGGCCGGCAAAACTGGCTCGGCTTGAAGAGGTGGTAAGAGGATACTCTGTACTCCAGGCACCTAAATCTGCTCCCTGATGGCGCTGGGTCTGATAAACATCTACTAATTTATTATGAGGTACATCATCAATCCGATAAATGATATAAGGCCAAGCATCACTATCGCTAGAACTAGTAAAGGTCCCATTAACTGCTAATCCGGCATGAGCAGCAACACTAGCACTTAATGCCCCGATTTGCAGACTATTTGTTCCAGTGGCTGCTCCCGCAACTTCACAAGCACTGGCATGAGCACAAGCCACACCTGCAGCAGCTGCTAATGTCGTTGCAGCTGACGCTGCAGTGAATCTGGCTGTAGTAAGAAGAGCGATAACTCCGATAAAGGGAAGCACTGTATGTTTTAAGACATAATCATCTACCGGATCAATCACTACCTGGGTAGATACATCATGGCTTCTTTCCTGGCCGTCAAGCCACTCATAATTGATAATCTCCTGGTTAGAAACTCCATCAATCTCATCTTTTAACCAGAGTGAATACTCACCCCGGTGGCTTTGACAATTATTAATTAAACAATTTAATTCTTCGCGGCTGCAGGTATCCATGCACTCATCGTACAGATGTTTCTCATCAATAAGATAATCATCCCTATCCCCACAGCGATCATCACAATCCACCTGGCAATCTGCTTCGCAGGTATCACAAAGACTACTATCTTCTAATCCACAATCTTGGAGTTTCGAAGATATCCCGCTATTACTAAAAGCAAAACTATAACCACTCTCAAGAGCGCTCTGGTAATAATCATCAATATTCTCCCTAATCATCTTATAGAATTCAAATTGAAGCCAGTAGAAGCTGGTAACTTGAACGATTAAAGACTCCATAGTTGTAACAAAGGTCCCTAATGCGGCTGCAGCCGCTTCCAGTGCTGTCACTGCAGCTGCACAAGCTGTCGCGAAACAAGGACAAGTACTAACCCACCCACATGGTTGCGGACAGCAAACGGTGCAGCCACAGGCAGTGCCTGCTGCGGTCACACCGGTATTAGTTGAAGCCATAGCAGTAGCCGCCTTAACATACCCAATACCAAATGAAATCGAAGCTAGCCCGAAAAAGTACTGATAATTAACTTTCATCTGGGAGTTGGCTACGGCAATGTAATTAAAGGCTGAAGCCATAGTCGAAGCAGCGGCTAATACTCCGGCATCAGCAGCATTGCCAGAATAAATCTTAGTCTTGGCCACTTTTCCGATATTTACGGTAACCAAGGCGGCAATAATAACCAGGATAATAAAAACAATAAAAAAAGGGGCCAATTGCCCCTTGTGGTAAGCTAACTTATTCTGATTAAAATAAATAAACATTATGACATCTTATTTACTCTTGTACCCCAAATACATCCTCTTCGGTCAACTCATCCGGCTCATATACCGGCCAATATAAATCTTTATCGTCAGGATCACTGGCTTCTACACTCTCCAGTTCAGCAATAAGGTCATTTAACTCATCGATCTGCTCTTGTAGGCCTGCCGATGGTTCGACATCATTCTCAAGAATAGCTATTTCGGCATCGATCTGGTCAATAATTCCCTGATAAAAGTCAATTTTGGGAATAAGAAAATCATTGACCCTATCGTCTATTTCGATTATCCTGGCCGCGATTACACCTAAGCGACTTCGAATCGCTGCTATCCTGTCAACACAGGGATGACACCAATCATCACTGCAATACATAGAACAAGTCCTGAGAAGTTCTGCAAGCTCAGCTTCCAATCTGCCCTTTTCAGCTTCTAATCTGGCTTTTTCAGCATCTAGAAGATCTTTCTCATCTTTATATCTGTCACGTTCAGCCACATGAGGCGCCTTGGCAGTTTCCAAAGCAGCCACTGAAGACTCTATAGAATCTCCCAATGAAGCAAGCTGAGCCACTAAGTCATCCCTCTGAGCAATGAGGCTTTGCAAAAGACCACTGCCTTCAGCTGAGCTGAGACTTTCCTTAACGGTTCCGGCATCCTTACGAGTCTGATTATATTCAGGCTGGCGTTTGGCAATTTGATTATCACCCCACATCCACATACCCATTATACCAAAGAACAAAAGCAATCCTACGATAAAAACGAGAGTAACCTCTAAAATTGCTTGTGATTTTCTCATTACTACTCAGTCTCCCAACTTCTTTGCCTGTTACCTCCTCTAGTTTGGGTAACTGTTGTTATTGGGTTTTCGTCAGAATCTCTTAAAATATAAGTTAACTCCTCAGCAACTGTAACATCTTGGACAGTACTGATAATATCACCGGCTTCTACTTTGCTAAACACTCTAGCAATATCGGTATCATACTCAAAAACAATATCTTCTATCTCATCGTCCTCGCTTAAGGCTGTCACTTGATCATTAATCTGGTAATAGAATCCCTTATTAGGTTTTTCACCGGCATAGGGAACTGCCCAATGAATATAGTTTGAAGCACTGATGCTTGTTCTTTTTCCGGCGAGAGGGGCATTAATGTCGACATGCCTGAGGTCTTCTAAGGTAGTATAGCTAACTACCGAATTTTCATCGTGGGCTTTCTTCAAAGCCTGACGAAAATTACTCATTAAAGTATATTGTTCATCATTTAAGCGTTGGGTGTAACCGATTAGCAGAGAAAAGACCATTAAAACAATAGCGCCTAAAATCCCTATTTCCAATACTGCCTGGGCTTTTCGGAAATAAATTCTTCTCATTATTCTTCACGTTCTTCCTTTAGAAACCTCCACCGGAGACCCGACCGTCACCGGTTGGCTCAGGCGGCGTACCAATTACCACGCCGCCGCCATCACTGCTAAGAGTAGCCTCAGGGTTATCTACACCAGCCGGCACAGCTGTCCCATAATCTACTTGCTCTAAATTCTCCACTTCATGCTCCATCGAGACAGTGTAAGCACTCCCAATTTTAAGGCTACTTGCCCCGCCTGCGGCTTCAACCCTCCCTAAGCTATGGGTAGAATTGATATCTCTGGTCGACGCTTCGGTATCAGGATCATTTAAAGAAGCTAACTGCTTTTCAGAGATAATATGGTCAGTTAAATTCTTTACTTTAGCCTGAATACCCCTACGCAAATAGGTATGCATTGTAGCCAATGCTAAAGCTACAATGCTAATCACAATTACATAGTGAAACAAGGCTTGGGCCTTTCTGCACCTTACCATAACACCCCTAGATTAAATTATTCCCCCCAATACTCGTTACTATAGTTTCCTATAGACATGTTACTGTCCATATTTTGACTTGTATTGGACGTGGTGTTAGTTATTCCTGAGTTCAAGGTTTCATTGGTGGTAGAATTAGTCGTAATGTTAATAGTGCCTGTGGTGATTCCTGGTGAATATTGCTCTCCTAATTGATCGGCCGACTCCTTAAGCTTTCCCTGCAAGCCTCTCTTTACATAAACTTGCATAGCAATCAAGCCGCCAACCACTACAGCAACTATCAAAGCATACTCTAGGGTACTTTGAGCTCTCCTCTTAACCAACATTTCTATACCTCCTCAAGCTTAAATACTTACCTTTATTCATTATTCCTCGGTAACCGTAAAACCAGTATCTTCTGAGCTAGTAGAATCCGCATCAATATCCTTATTGCTAGTCCTAGTCATTCCTCCACCGGCTAAGGTAGTATCACTACTTGACGCATCAACAGTACGATTAGTACCTGAACTCCTCTCGATAGCATAATAAGGTTCATATTGCTTGCTCGTACCCAAAGTCACGCCATCACCAGTGACATCTCCGGTAGTAGCGGATAAAACGCCACTAGCATCATGCATCTTTGCCTGCAAGGATCTTTTAACGTAAACCTGCATAGCTAAGGCTGCCCCGACAATCACCGATATCAGTATAGCGTACTCTGCGGTAGATTGTGCTTTCTTAAGCTTAATCAACATTTTTTCACCTCCGTATTTTTAGCCTTTTTAATTAACTTCCTCCGCCTCCGCCGCCGCCCAACTGAGAGCTAAATCTTCCAGTCATCGATTCCATAGCGTCGCTAGCGTCTTCAAAACTCGTCTCTACTGCCGGCTTAATCATAGTTCTGGCAGCAAATATTATTCCAGCAACAATCGCTGCCAGAATAAGAGTATATTCCAAAACACTTTGTGCCCTTCTTTTACGTTTCATCCTACTCCACCTCCTTGAATTATCGAATACTCTCATTTAACTCTGTCCTCACCTGGGCAAGACGAGCATTTACTGCTCTTTGAACATACATTTTCATAGCCACTAAAGCAGCTGATATTATCATGATTAATGCTGCATACTCAATAAAGTTTTGGGCTTTCCTCTTCATGTTTCTTACCCTCGCTCCAATATTACATCTACGCACTCATCGTAGTGACTAGAAAAGTTACCCTTTATACTTGGTAAGAAACCTACGGCAGCTATCGCTACTATTATTATAGCAAAAATAACTATGTACTCTAGCACTACCTGTGATTTCTTGAATTTTCTGTTTTTGGTTTTCATCCTCTACTCCCTAATAAAAAAAAACCGCACCACCGTTTATTCTAGAGAGACCTTCGGTGGCCCGGCTATTCCTTTGAAAACTTTCCTTTGGAATCCTAGGCTTTGTGTTCCACCTTTAGTGGATTACCCTTTTCGTCGCCTCCCCAAGCAACCATATAAATATACCACAAAGAATAAGAGAATTTCAATAAAAGAGCAAGAAAACCCTAGGTTTATTGAAAACGTTTTAATTCTATTGAATGAAAATTCTCCTCCCATCCAGGTAAAAACGACCGTTATTAAAGCGTTTTTTCGCTTCGCGAGGTATCTTTTTCAAGCTGACCCTAAGATAATCTTTACCAATAGTAAAGTTGCCTTCTTTGTCCTTAGGTTCCCAACCCCAGATCATCTCCTTAAAAATAACCGATAAAATTTGCCCTACCCTAGCAAAATCAAGTAAATCCTTAAAGATAAGGCCAGTAGGTAGCATTTTGGCTAAATGCCCCCTATCCTTAGGAGGATTGAAGATCGACTTTTCAATAATCCTCATATCCTCTATAAAGCTTTTTTCAGCATTTGGCCACAAATATAAGTACTTTTTCAAAAAAGAAGCTATTCTTCCCTTCTTGCTGCTAATATTGCCAGTAAGAAGGCCCCAAGAAGGCAGGAAAGAAGCTCCCTGCTTTATAAGGACATTATTAAGCATAAGCTCTTGTTTCCGTTCAAGTTGTGAAATTCTTGTTAAAGATGATACACATAAAAGTTCGCCTACCCCCTCCCAGAAGAAACTTTTGAATCTCCTGAGCCTGCCTATAGGCATAACCCCTTTATTAAGGATTTCAGGATAGTAACCAATGAAAAAAGAAGCCTTAGGCAAATTCACTTTTAACACCTTTAAAACCCTTCCTCGTTCATCTAAAAATTCAACCTTTTTTATTCCCTTATCCATAGCTTTTAGGAAATCGAAAGCTAGGGGAGATAGATAACCAAAACTCTTAACATACCCAACAATAATAGTCTTATTCTCTACCATCTGTTCAACCAATTTAGTGGCCGCTCTTAGTGAAGAGAAGAATTGTTCTATCTTGCAAGGTCCGTTCCAAAGGGTCGACATCTTAGCGTCAAGATGGCCGCAATATCCATTATTAAAGAGAACCCTTATCGTAGAGACAGAAACTAAATTATCCTTTAAAGATTTTAAGTCTACTTTGGGTTTATGTTGGGCTAACTGATCTTTAAAGTAATCCATCTTGCGAGCCGGAAAGTGCCTCAGGCCAGCTAATCTTAGGAAACCTTTTCGCTTTATACTCCTTCTAGGATCCTCATTAATAAAGGCTGAAAAACTAGCCAAAATAATCAATTGTTTCAATAGGTCCTTACTTATCTTAGGAAAGTACTCCTTAAGCTCATGGCTTAAATAATCAAATATACCTATCTGATAATCTAAACAACGCAGAAGGAATAACCCGCAATGGGTAAGACCTTTTGCCTTATAAATAAGTAATGATTCCTTTCGTCCTTTTTTATCTTTTAAACCGGAAGAAATAAGTATTTTATTAATTGTACTTTTAGAAAGTATAACCTTATACTTCTTCTTTAACAATTCCGATAGAGGTCTAACTCCTAAATGCGGGGCGCGGTTTCTTTCCCCAAGGACTATTTTTTTTAAAGAAGAAGTTATCTTTTTCTTTGGCATATTTATTATTATATCAGAATCTCACTAGCTAAGGAAGCTCCTGTTTAGCCTACTCATCACGCCAGCTAGCAAACAGACTTAACATCATTGATTTTTTGTTTTTGATTTTTCTGTTTAGGTGAACCCTAAACAATCTTATTTGTCAGAGAATATCTGTTCGTCCAAAAGGCCTTGCTTTTGGAAATCTGAAAAGAATTGAGGATACATTCTCATGACTGTTGAAAATTTGCCTTTGGTTTTACCTTCAGCGGTTTTACCGGTTCTTTTAAAAACAAATATATCTTGTATAGCGATTTCGCCACGCTCAACACCTCTTATCTCGCTAATATGGGTGACTTTGCGACTTCCGTCAGAAAATCTACCATGCTGAACTACTATTTGAATAGTATTGCTTATCATCTTTCTTATTTCCTCTAGAGATAGTTTTATGCCTGATGAAAGAATCATCGTCTCTAGGCGTCCGGTTACTTCTTGAGGAGAGTTTCCATGAATAACAGCTAAAGTCCCGCGATGACCGGTAGACATAGCTTGAATCATATCCAAGGCTTCAGGTCCCCTTACTTCGCCGATAATTATTCTATCCGGCCTCATACGAAGAGCATTCCTTATTAAGTCTTCCAAGGTAACTTCTCCCTTACCATCTTTATCAGCCCCTCTTGTTTCCATGGGAACAAGGTTATCTTGATGAAGCTGCAATTCAGCCGTATCTTCAATGGTTATTACCCTTTCTTGCTCAGGAATATGGTAAGAAAGCATCTCCATAGTGGTTGTCTTGCCGGCTCCGGTTGGACCGGAAAAAAGAATATTTACTTTTCCTTTAACACAAGCAATCAAAAATTGAGCCATTTTAGGAGTTAAGGTATCTAACTTTATTAGATCTTCGATATCCTTTAGCTCTTGGCTAAATTTTCTAATAGTAATTGCTGTGCCGCAACGAGCCAGGGGAGATGTAATTAAATTAATACGCGAACCATCAGGAAGACAAATGTCACCATAAGGGCTATAATGAGAAATCGGTTTTCCTTTCTTGTTGTAAAACTCTTCTATTACATCTTCCATATCTTTATCAGAAAAGGTAGAATCTAATTTGTACTTACCACCGGCTTTTTCAATAAAGGTACCTTGGGAACCATTTATCATTATTTCGGTAACAGCTTTGTCCTCTAATAACTTATTTAATTTATCAACGCCACCTGCCATATTTTACTCCTTTGGTACGAATATTTCTCTGGATAAATCTATGCCTCTAGCCCGTATTTCCTCATAAAAAGAAGGAATGTAGCCTAAGGAAGTAAATTCTCCCAAGACTTCTCCCTCATCATCTATTCCGGTTTGATGAAAACTAAAAATATCTTTAAGATTTATATGCATGTCATCGAGCATACCAACAACTTCTGTAACCTGAACAACCTTACGTGAGCCGTCGGAAAGGCGAGAAATATGCACTATCAAATCCAAGGCTGATGAAACCATCTCTCTAATAGAACGGATCGGAAGTTCTACTCCGCTCATTAAAATCATACTATCTAATCTTATCAAAACATCCTGGGTGGAATTGGCGTGAATAGTAGACATGCTTCCGTCATGGCCGGTATTCATTGCTTGAAGCATATCCAAAGCTTCCCGGCCCCGGGACTCACCAACAACTATTCTGTCCGGCCGCATCCGTAAGGTATTTCGAAATAAATCTTTTATACCGATCTCACCCTTTCCTTCTATATTCGGCGGACGGGATTCAAGCCTTATCCAATGAGACTGGTTCAACTTCAATTCTGCCGAATCTTCAATAGTAACTATCCTCTCATTTTCGGGAATAAATGAAGAAATGATATTGAGCAAGGTTGTCTTCCCCGATCCGGTACCGCCGGAAACTATTATATTCTTTCGTGCTTTTACCGCCGCATCTAAAAATTTAGCCATATCAGGGGTTAAGCTATTAAACCTTCTTATTAAATCATCTATGGCAAAACGCTCGCGGGAAAATTTCCTAATGGTCAGAGTCGGCCCGGTTAGAGCAAGCGGTGGGATTACAGCATTGACACGAGAACCATCAGGAAGACGAGCATCAACATAAGGAACAGACTCATCAATCCTGCGGCCTAAGGGAGCAAGAATTCTCTCGATTACTACCTTCACCTGTTCATCAGCAGTAAACTTCTTACTGGTAAGTTCTAACTTTCCCTTTTTTTCTATATAAACCTGATCCTTATTATTAACCATGATCTCAGTAACTAAAGGGTCGCTCAATAAGTCTTCTAAGGGACCGAATCCTAAGGCTTCATCTAAGATCTCCTTGATTATCTTCTTTCTAATCTCTAAAGAAGAGATAAATCCTCCGGCTTCTTTGGTGATAATATTAGAGATTATTCTCTCAGCCCTTTTCTTTAGTTCTTCAGCTACGGCAGCATTGGCCGCGAAATTTTTTACTGACATTCTCTTTAAGTCCAACTCATCAATAAGCCTTTGATGAACCTTTTTCTTAAATCTTATTATTTGATCTTCCTCCTCCTGTAGGCTGCTTCTCTTCGCCTTCTCAGCAGCAAGCCCCATCTTCTGCCAAAATGCCTCCTTAGAATCCTTATCTTCTTCTTTACTAACCCTGACATCAGCAAGCTTCTTATGTTCTATGTATAGATCTTTTCTCTCAATAAGAAAATCAGCTAATTTATCGATTGCAAGGGCTGCCTTGGAGTGAGGACTATCGATAACAACCGGAATGCCCCTATTAACAGCTAAACCGATAGCCTTTCCATCTGAAGGCATCAAAGCCAAAACTTCTGAAGGAAGAAGTATCTTTATCTCCTGCCAGCTTATTGAACCTTTGCTCTCGGCCCGGTTAAGAATTGTCTTAATCATTTTTAAAGGAAAACCCAGGCTCTGCAAGGTATCAAGAAGCCACTCGGTCTGATAGACTGATAAAATATCCGGGGTAAGAACTAAGAAAATAAGATTAGAAGAATCTAAAGTAGCAATTAAATCATCACTCATATTACTACCAGCATCTATAAGAATATAGTCAAACTCTTCATGAATAATCGAGAGAAAATATTTTATCCCTTCAGGGGTTATGTGAGATCTTTGGGATACTTTAAATATTGCCGGAAGGAAATAAAGATTGTTTTGGTGGCGGGCTAAATAATTACAGATATTTCTCTTCTTGCTTTTAAACTCAGCTAAATGGTCAATGAAGTTAAATAAACAATACTTGCTCTCAGTTCCTAAAAGCTTAGCAGTTGCCTGAGGAGCTCCTAAATCTAAATCGAGATAAAATACTTTTTTCTTCTTTAAGGAAAGACTAACGGCCAGATTTAAAGAAATAAGGGTTTTACCAACCCCTCCTTTGGTGCTGAAAAAAGAAATTACCCTTGCTTCCATTAGGTTAATCCATTTCGTAAACTATGGGTACATCAATCCACAAGTCTTTTAGTTCAATATTGGGGGGGAAGGAGGGATATGGGCTTAGAGACTCGGCTACCTTTAAAACATTATCATCAAAAGAAAGGTAACCTGAGGATTCACTAATTTTAGCACCAAGGAGCTCTCCTTCGTTGTTGATATGCAGCTTTATTTTTACTGCTCCTTGCCAACCGGCTTCCCGCGCCAGACGCGGATAGTTTAAAGACTGAAAAATAGTCTTTTGAACTTCTAAAATATAATAATTTAAAGCTGCTTCTTCCTCTAGGTATCTGGGTTCAACCCTTAACTTTCTTCGAGAAGATGATTCCTCCTTTACGACTATAATGTTATCTTTCTTTTTCTTTGTATTTATCAACCTAGGAACAAGAGAAATAACCAGCTCTGTCTGGTTATCCTGATAATCCTTTGACCTAAACATCGCTCCTAGGATAGGAATATCCCCCAGACCGGGAACTTTGTTAATATCATCTTTAGTAACTTTATCTTTAAACAAGCCGGAGATAACGACTGCTTGACCAGGTCTAAGACGTAAAACAGTAGAGGTATTTCTGGTGGCAAAAGCTCTAACAGTTGTATTATCAGCCCGTGTATACTGGCCTTCGGTGCTTAACTCTTTTACCTCAGTAGTCAAATTTAACTTAATGTCATCATCCTCAAGAACAACCGGTTGTATGTTTAACTTTACTCCATATTCTTTATACTCTACATCCTCAGCTACTGTATCGCCGTCGGAAGTAGAAGTTGCTGTAACCACCGGAATCTCCCCCCCCACCAAAAAGCTAGCCTCTTCTCCGGATAAACATAAAAGCTTAGGCTTAGCAAGAATTTTGCCTTTACCCTCATTAATTGCAGCCATAAGTTCAATGTCAATAGCAGGCCTAGTAAAATCAACAACCCTAAAAATCTCTCTCAATTTATCGGCGGTCGCAACGGCAGGGTTAGTAACTTCGGTCAAGCTTGTCGGGGAAGTACCAGAGGTACCCGGCCACTCAAGACCCAGGACCTTAGAAAAACTCTTGGTCAATTCTAAAATATGACAATCCACCTCTACCATTTGGCTAGGTTCCCCGACTACTAATAGATTATCAATACTGTTACTAAAAGGTGCCAGGATGATATCTACCTGAGCCTTTTCTAAGGCTGTTACCTCTCCAATAACCATTACCTTGCCATTAGCATCGTTCTTTCTAAAATATACCTCTTTTATCCTTAGCCTTTCATTAATTGTCCTCTCTAGCTTCCTCCTTAAAGCGTCAGGATCCTGAGCGTATACAGCGATGTTAAATGTTTTCTCGCCCTCTTTATCCCAAACTGTTAAGGTAGTATTTCCAGCCATCTTAGCTACAAGGATTATTTCCCGGCTTGATGCTGAATCTATATCAACTATCTCGGGATTCCTTACTGAAACTCTCTTAGGAGCATAAACTTCTATAACCCTGATCTCTCCTACTACTAAAAATACCTCGTCGCTGATTTCTTCTAAGTCTAGAAACTGCGGGAAGGCCAAGCTTTGAGAAGTAACTAAAAATGTGCAGATTAATATTCTCAAGAATAGTTTTCTTAACATTAATACTCCTTCTCTATTATCTAGTTACAGCAGCATCTTCTTTTTGTGTTCCTTTATAAATTTCTAAAGTTTGCTCTTTCTCGATCTGAGGAGGTTGTGCCCACATACCCAATCTCCTCATAAGAGTCTCAAAAGTAACCCCTAAATAACCCCTTTCTTGGGAAGAATCTAAAGGCGCCCTCAGGACTAGCCGGATCTTATTCCCTGACTCCAAAACATAAGTAAGTAATTTTATATCTTCCGGCTTAAGAGCAACCGTAACCGTGTCGGCTGTGCTATCTACTTTGTAAGGAGAGATGTTTTTCCCTGTAGCCAAAATCTTCACCCCTTGGAAAAGAGTAACCACCAGGTTTTGTCCTGCAGAAATAGGAAAGGTCCCGATAACATCTACATAATCGCTAGGTTTCATAAGCCCTTCAATTGAAGAAATTTTATCTACCGGCAGGGTCATTGCCCGCATACCTTTGGGAATTCTTTGAGAAAGAAACTTTGCCCCAGCCAAAGACCTCAACATATTGCTATTTATATGCTGGCCCTTTAAAATATCGACTTTTGCAAATTTATTTACTGCCGAATCCGGAGATGTCAAATCTCCGGGTTGATAAGCGTTAGAGCGAATCCGGATTAAGCCGACCATATTTTGAGTGATAGTACTTTCTCTAGAGATATCCGTCCTAGCCACTACTACCTCCAGCACCTCGCCTTTGCTAACGAGCTGCTGGATAATCCTCTGGTCTTCTTGCATTTTGGTATGAATTAATAATATAGCAATAACTGCCAAACCGATTCCAATTATCAAATTCAGCATCCTCTTGTCCATCTTTCTCCCTAATTTATTAAATTGCTATTTATAACTAGCTCGGATCCAAATTTAGACTTTATTTTACTCATCAATTCACCAATAGAATTCATTGTTTTCTGCTGAGTAAGGATGAACTCTAACTGGCTATATACTTTATCTAAAGACTCAATTTCTCCTCTTTTAATATCTTCAACTGTAATAATATAGTACTCGTTCTTTTCTGGATTTTTGAATACGTTGGAAACTTCCCCTTTATCTAAAGTAAGGACTATTTCCCAAAATTTATTAAATTTTACATCGGGTTGACGATCTAAATAGCCTAAGTCTCCGCCTTTGCTTGCTGTTTCAACCACAGAATGTTGGGAAGCTAAATTGGCAAAACTACTTCCAGTAAGAATCTGCAATAATATGTCACTGGCCTTAGATTTTGAATTTACCACTATTTCTCTGATCTTTTTTTGCTCTATACTTTCTAATGTGCTTTTGTACTCGTGATTATACAAATCTTCTACCTCTATCGGGGTCACTTTCACATCTTGAAGGGTATCTGTAAGCAGGGAAATGCCTAAAATCTCTACTGTTCTGCTTCTTATGCCCTTTATGACCTCTGGCTTCTTATCTAACCCCCGTTGCTGGGCTTCTTGAGCTAATAATTCCTGGTTAATTAAAAAATCTAAGTAGACCATTCTGCCTTCAGAAGAACTTAAATCAATCTTTGCAATTTGAGAAGGGATAAATGTACTGGCCAGGAGTCCTAATGCTTCTACGGGAAGGTTGGGATCTTGGTTGTTCAAACTGATAAGCATATCTACCTGTTTATTGAACTCATCAACTGTGAATACCCAATCTCTTATCCTGACTAAAACGGGCCCGGTTGGTTTGATTACAACAGAAGATTTTGAAGACGAACTTTTCTTAAGTAGGGGCAACAAATCGCACCCGGAAAGAGTTAAAATAAAAAGAATACCTATAGCGATAGAGCACGCTTTTCTCATTGAAAACCTCCCTTTTTATTACTAATAACTTGTTATAATAAGTTTATCAATAGAGAGGCTTAAAATCAAGCTTTTTTTAGAGCTTTTTTGTATTCTCAAAGCTTTTTGGAAATCTCTTAATCAAAAAATTAGAGATTAATTACACCGAGTGTTTTTAATTGGTTGAGGTCGAACCTCACCCAGAATCTCAACCAACTTTACTGTTGCCTTTATTAGGCTTATGGTTTAGAATATTAACCAAATGAAAAAGCCTTTACATATTATTTTAGATACCAGTATTTTTGTTAACCCTGATTCCCGTACCTATTTCGGGAGTACCCCTAAAGATGCTTTCTCCAATTTTTTAGACCAATTAAGCCATAAAAAACAGATCACCTGCTACATTCCTCCCTCAGTGTATGAGGAGTTAGCTAAATTTATAGATAAATTGCCGCCTCCGCAAAAAACTATTCTTATTAATAAAAAACCTCCTTCTTCTTACCAAACCCCGGTTCCAGCTATGCTAGTATATGAATTCATCGAGGAAATGCGCATAAGAATCAATAAAGGCCTGCGAATAGCTGAAAAATATACCTGCAAAGGACTAACTAGCCCGATACCAACTAAAAAAGAGAGAAATGAAGACCTGATAAAAAAGCTACGAGAGGAGTATCGTACGGCTTTACGCGAAGGAGTTATTGACAGCAAAGAAGACTTTGACCTGGTTCTGCTAGCTAAAGAACTCAATGCTTACTTAGCCACTTCTGATTTAGGATTGGTAAAGTGGGCTCAGAAATTAGGCATAACCTGCATAAACGCCCAAGAATTAAAGGCGCTGATAAGTTAATCTTTAATAATCGAAGTGATGATTTCGCGGATAATATCCTGAATGGTAATTATTCCGTAAACCTTCTTACCCTTTAATACCAAGGCAATACTTTCTTTTTTAGACTTTAATCTTGTAAAGATTTGATGGAGCTTTTGATTAAAACCGACCTTAGCTATCGGCCTTATGAATTGCTGCCAGCTAACTGCGCCCTGGTAAAATAAATCGTAAATATTTATATAACCGACAATATCTTTATTTTTGAATACCGGATAACGTGTAAAACGGTGTTTCTTGACGGTAGCAAGGATAGTTTTATAAGGATCGGTATAATCAAAAGCAACTATTCTTTTACTACGCACACAAACATCTTTAATCCTATCACTTCTAAATTCAAAAACCTCTTCAATAGCTTCTTTCTCGCCCTTATCGATTCCGCCTTCTTTCTCTATCTCTTTAACCAACGATTTTATCTCTTCCTTAGTCACAAAAAAGGAACGGTATCTAGCTTTCTTTACAAAGACTCTTACTAAGAATTTGCTAATGAATTCAATGCTTTTCACTACCGGTGAGAATAATTTCTCAAAGAACCTAACTAAACCTACGACCTTGCAGCTGAAATCTTCCTTAAAAAATCTGCCGATATTCTTAGGTATTAACTCAGCAAAAATTACTGCTAGAGGTGCAAATATAAAAGTTATCCATAAGTTGCTTGCTTCCACACCTAAATTAATTAGAAAGAAAGTAATAAGACTAGAGCTTAACACTACCGATATATTTGTTCCGATTAAAGTGGTAATTAGAAATCTTTCGGGGCTAAGAATAAAATCATAGACCTTCTTGGCTCTCTTATCTCCCTTATTCTGCCGGTGGCGCAACTTAATTGTAGACGAAGAAATAAAACTTATCTCACTGGCAGCAAAGAAACCCTGCAAGATGACAAAAATTAAACAACCCAACAAGTATAAGTAGATCATATCTCTAGCTAGTCTTTTTACCTTTTATCTCTAAAATTACGCTTACAATTCTTCTGGCAGTAGCTCTCTCAACGGTAAACTCTACGCTCTTTCCTCTTAATGCCGACTCGCCTTTAATCGAAATTTTTAATTTATCGCCGGGTTTAGGAATCTTCTCCATTTTAGAAAGTAAGAATCCGGCGATATTATCTTCTTCTTCGGGAAGATTCAAGTCTAACTCTAGATTCACTGTCTTGATATTTGTCTTTCCGTAAACTCTGTGTTTTCCCTGATCAATCTTCTCTAAAGGCTCCTGGACACTTTCAAATTCATCGTAGATCTCTCCAAATATCTCTTCAATAATATCCTCAGCGGTAATTAACCCTTCGGTTCCTCCATACTCATCTAAAACAATAGCTACCCTCTCACCTCTTTCTAGGAATAATTTAAGGATATCATCTATTCCCTTGCTCTCAGGAATAAGCATTGGTTTGCGTAGAAACTGATGATAATCCTTATCCGGTTCCAGGAAAACATCCTTAGCATAGAGAATACCGACAATATTATCCAAAGAGCCTTCAAATACAGGGAATTTAGAGTGTTTTTTCTTACGCAGAAAGGCTATTACATCTTTTTGGCTTAAATTAGTATCAAGGCCCTGGATATCAATACGAGCAGTTAATATTTCACTAGCCTGGGTGTCTTTAAACTCCAAAACATAACTAATCATCTCCTCTTCTTGAGCTGAGATCTGACCATCCTTTTTACTCAAGATAAGAGCAGCTTTAAACTCCTCATCGCTTAAGATAGATTTCTTAGGTTTACGAATGATGAGCGAGGAGAAAACTTCGACTACCTTCTCGATGATAGTGACAAAAGGATAAAAAACTTTAGAAAAGACACTCAAAATGGGAGAAAGAAATAAAGACAATCTCTCAGCTGCATATATGGCTATTGTTTTAGGAAAAATCTCTCCTAAGAAAAGAATAAGCGTGCCGCTAGCTAAAACTGCCACAAAAAAACCTTTGTTACCCCAAGTCTGGACACAAATAGCTGTAGCTAAAGAAGACAGACCGATATTGACTAGTAAATTACCAAAAACAATAGCTGAAAGCAGACGGGTCGGCCGACGCAGAAGATTCTTAACTGTCTTTCCTTTCGGATACTTCTCGGCTATGCGGTTCAGCTTTAGGTTACTTAGAGAAAAAATCGCAGTCTCGCTTCCGGAGAAAAAAGCTGAAAGAATAATAAAAAATAGGAATAGAAAAATATTGGCTACCATCTCCTAATAAACCCCATCAATAACTTTACCACACCTCTGGCATTTTCCTTCAACAATATTATTCGCAATAAGATCAAAGTTATTCCTTCTCACCAGAAGCTCCTGACAATTATAGCAAGAAGTATCAGAATCTTGGGAAATATTACCAAGATAAATATAACGCAAGCCGGCTTTCTTGCCTAACTCTTCGGCCTCCTTTAAACTCTCCACTGGTGTAGGCTCCTGGTTTAAAAACTCATAATCAGGATGAAAACGACTTAAGTGCCAAGGGATATCCTTACCAATGCTGGCAATAAAGCTGGCTATATCTGAAAGCTCTGAAGAAGAATCATTCTGGCCAGGAATGATTAAAGTAGTTACCTCGATCCAAATACCTAACTCCTTAGCAAGCTTAATCGAATCTAATACTGGTTGCAAGTGGCTTTGACAGTTTTTTGTATAAAATTCTTCTCTAAAACTCTTTAAATCTATATTGGCAGCGTCTAAATAAGGGCTTATGGTCTCAATCGCTTTTGGGCTCATATAGCCATTAGTTACAAAATTATTTCTTAACCCGGCTCCTTTGGCTAACTTAGCAGTATCATAAGCATACTCAAAAAAAATAGTTGGTTCAGTGTAGGTGTAAGATATACTCGCACAGCGCCGGGCTTTTGCTTCTTGAACTACTTCTTCGGGAATCAACTCATGACTTTGTCCAAGATTATCTTTTTCACTTCGCTTAGAAACTTGGGATATTTGCCAATTTTGACAAAACCCACAGCGAAAATTACACCCTAGGGTAGCTATAGAGAATGATAAGCTACCCGGTAAAAAGTGATATAGAGGTTTTTTCTCAATAGGATCTACATTAGCAGCTATAGCCTGGGCATAAACTAATGTATTTAAGCTGCCTTTAATATTCTGTCGAACTCTACAGAAGCCAAATTGACCCGTGGCAATTTTGCAATTGTGAGCACAAAGACGACAATGCACTGTTCCCCCTTCTTCCCTTTCATAGAGCATTGCTTCTCTTATCATTGTGCCTTAAGCCTTAGACTCCAGACAATTCTTAGATAATCTGGCTAATAAAAAAAGTAAATCAGACAACCTGTTTAAATAAACTAAAATGCACTTATTACTAAGAAGTTTTTTTCTGACTAAACCAACAACTCTTCTCTCAAGCTTTCTAGCTATGGTCCTAGATATATCTAAGACACTGGAAATTGGGCTAGTACCAGGGAGCTGAAAACACCTTATTTTTAAACCCTTTTTATTCTCTAAGCCTAATATAGCTTTATCGAGATAATTAATAAAACTACCATCTATTCTCTTCTTAAGCTTGTTCAAAGCCTTGGCTTCAGTTACTATCTCAGTACATAATATAAATAAATCTTTTTGGATTGATTCGATAATACCACATATCTTTCTGTTTTTAATCATACTCTTGGCCAAGCCAAGGTAAGAAGATAGCTCATCAATAGTGCCGCATACTTCTATTCTTATATGGTCCTTGCTCACCGGTTTTCCTTGATATAAAGAGGTCTTACCCTTATCGCCTTTTTTTGTTACTATGCCCATGGATTTCTCCCTTTTAAGGTTAAATCTTAATTATACTACCTCAACCGCTCTTATTCGACTAATTAAGAGAAGATTAGGCCTAAAGCCTCCTGTCTACTCTTAGCATTGCTTCTAAACACACCCCTCACTACTGAAGTGGTAGTCAAAGCTCCCGGTTTCTTTACTCCCCGCATAGACATACAAAGATGTTCAGCCTCAACCACTACCATTACACCTTTAGGTTTTAATTTCTTCATAATTACATCAGCGACCTCTGTAGTAAGCCGCTCTTGCACCTGAAGCCGCTTAGATAAAATATCTACAACTCTGGCTATCTTGCTTAAACCGGTTATTCTCTTATCGGGAAGATAAGCTACGTGAGCTTTACCGATAAAGGGAAGAAGGTGATGTTCGCAGATAGAGTATAACGGGATATTTTTTAGAAGAATAATCTCATCATGCTTTTGCTCTAAGATAACCTCAAGTTCGCTACTGGCATTCCTAAATTGCCCGGCAAGAATTTCTTCATACATCTCGGCAACCCTCTTAGGAGTTGTAGCAATGTCTTTTAATTTTAAATTAGCACCTACTGCCTCTAAGACTAAGCGAATTCCTTTTTCAATCTTTTTCTTATCCATATCTCCTCCTACTTGCCAATACAAAAGTTACTAAAAATACTCTTTAAAATCTCACTTGAGAAGACCTCACCGCTAAGTCTACCTAAATTATCCAAACAGATTTTTAGTTCGATATTTATAAAATCTATCGGCCGAGATTCTTTTAAAAATACCTTTATCTGATTAAGGCTTGCCTTGAGCTTGGCTAAAATTTGCCTCTGATATTGACTCAAAAAAACAATACTCTCGCGATCTACCCCCCCTCTATAAACCTTTCTATAGACTGCATCCTCCAGACTCCCTAAACCTTTACTCTTTAAGCTGCTCATTTTCACTATCGCTCCATCAGCTTTCGGTATTTTTTTAAGATTTAGACGCTGGGTGAGATCAGACTTGTTTATTACAAAGATTACATTTTTATTTTTTACCTTTTTAAGAAGAAAGGTATCATCCTTATTTAGGCGCCGCGAGCCATCAAGAACAAGGATAACTAAATCACACTCTTTGAAAATTCTTAAGGCCTTTTTTAAAGCTTTCTTAGTGATTAAATCTTTGGGTTCAATGATTCCGGCAGTATCGTAAATCCGCAAAGGAACTCCCCTTATATTTATAGTCTCTTCAACAACATCACGGGTAGTGCCGGAAAATCTACTAACTATAACTCTCTCTTCTTTAAGCAGCCGATTAAACAGGGTAGATTTGCCGACATTAGCCTTACCGCAAATAACACATTTAAACCCCTCACGCATAATCTCTGCTTCCCGGCTGCCTTCGGTAAGATCATCTACTTCCTTAGCCAGGGCTTCTACTCTCATCTCTAAGTTCAAAGAAGAAATATCAACATCATCCTCAGGGAAATTTATCACACTCTCAGTTTGAACGAACAATTCTTTTAACTCACTCTTTAATTGCTTTAGCTTTAAAGTTGCTTGGCCTCTTAATTGCGAAGAAGCCAAAGCAAGGGCATTTTCGCTCTTAGCATCAACGATTCCTCGAATGCTCTCGGCTTGGAGAAGGTCAATTCTTCCCCCGAGCAAAGCCCGGTAAGTAAACTCACCGGGTAGAGCCAGCCGAGCCCCTTGCTTTAATACTAACTCTAAAATCTTATTTAATACTGCTACTCCTCCGTGAGAAGAGATTTCAATAACATCTTCTTTAGTGTAAGTGGAAGGCTTGCGCATAACACTTAATAGAACCTCATCTACTGTTTTTTCCTTCCCCGCCGGGGTCTGCCTACACCGAGGCTTTGCCAAACAAATTTTAGGCTTATCTACAATCCATCCATAGTGAAGAGTATGGGTCTTTACCTGCCTAATATTCTTCTTTCTCTGGGGCTTAAATATCTTAGATGCGATTGCCAATGCCTTGAGGCCGGAAACCTTAACTACTCCTAAAGCAGATTTTCCGGGAAAAGTAGCAATAGCAGCAATGGTATCCCCTAACTTGTAATCCTTTAATCTAAATTCACTCATAGTAAGAGTATTTTATAGGTAATTACTAAAAAATCCAGTCTCTTTTGTTTAATTGCCTTGTAATCGTAAGAGCTCGATAGCCTCACTTACCAAGAATAAAGAACCACTAATAACAATAGCCGAATTGTGTTTATACTTTTGCCTAGCCTGCTTCAAAGCTTCTCCTATATTTCCAGCCAGGCAAACCTTCTCGGGCCTAACCATTCTTACAAGTTTTAGAGGCTCCTGAGACCGAGGATTATTAAAATGAGTAAGGATAAGGTAAGAATAGTCTATTTCCTTAAGCATATTCTTAGCATCTTTATCTTGAGAACAGGCAAATATTAAAATAATCTTCTTTTGCGGAAAGTATCTGCCTAGGCTATTCCTTAAAGCTTTGAATGAAGAAACATTATGAGCAATATCGACAATAGTCAAAGGAGATTTCTTTACAACCTCAAATCTTCCCGGAATACGAGATGCCTTAAGCCCGCCTTTATAGTCTATTTTTTTTCTTACTATCCCTTTGGTCTCTAAAAGGGAGATTGCGGCTAAGGCTAAAGATGCATTCTCAACCTGACGCTCTCCTTTAAGATTAATTTTTAAATCTCCCAAAGCAAAGCTATTGAATCTAAAATTAAAAAAAGTATGCTCCTGTTTAAACCTTATATTCTCGGTTTTGAAATCTCGCCCAAGAAGAAGGAGCCGAGCACCCTTACTCTTACATTTATTCTTAATCGCCTCCAGGCAAGACGGCCGCTGCACTGAACATATTACAGGTGTATTTCTCTTTATAATCCCTGCTTTTTCGTTAGCAATCTCAGCCAACTTTTTTCCTAATTTATCAGTATGATCATAGCCGATATGAGTGATTATGCTGACTAAGGGATTAACCACGTTGGTAGAATCTAATCTTCCGCCTAAACCGCTCTCTAAAATAACAAAGTCTAGACGCTTCTGGAGGAAATACTTAAAGGCAACAGCAGTAAGGAGTTCGAAGAAAGTTACCTGGCCTAAATTTTGAGCCAAGGTTTCTAAATTCTTTAGGCCAGATCTGAATTCTTCAACAATCTTGCAGAGATCTTTCTTAGAAATCAAACTGCTTTGGGCTTTAGACTCTAAATTTTCAACTATCTGAATTCTTTCCCTGAAATTAAAAAGATGCGGTGAAGTAAACAGTCCTGCTCTAAAGCCAGAGGCAGCAAGTAAATAAGCTAGGAAGTGAGCGGTGGAACCCTTACCCTTTGTACCAGCGATATGAATTACTTTTAGCTCCTGATAGGGAATCTTTAGATGCTTAAGCAAAATGCGCATTCTTTCTAAATTGAAAGAACGCTTGTAGGGAAAGTAGGAAATCTTCTCGTAATCCAGAAAAGAATCTAAATAACCTTTTGCTTTTTGGTATTTATCAATCATATCCCTCTTGTGAGTAAACTTGGGGGAAAGAAAAATTTAGTGGCGGAAGTGACGGATGCCTGTGAAAACCATACTTATACCTAGCTTATCACATGCTTCTATAATATCCTTGTCCTTTATCGAACCTCCGGGCTGGATTATAGCTTTAATTCCTTTTTTGTAAGCAACCTTTATCGAGTCTTCTTTAGGAAAAAATCCATCAGAAGCTAATACTGCCAAACGCGGAGATGTTTTAGCTTTGCTTAAAGCTATCTTTACTGCTCCAACTCTTGAAGGCTGGCCTCCTCCAATACCCAAAACAGAATTATTCTTAGCTACAACAATAGCATTAGACTTTACCCACTTAGCTATCTTCCAAGCAAATATCAGGTCTTTGAGTTCGCGTTGAGTAGGCTTCCTGCGAGTTACCACCTTTAAGTTACTTTTATCCAAGGTCAAAGAATCCCGGCCCTGAACAAGATAACCGAAAATTGTAGTCTTTATATCTTTAGAGCCTGCCTTTTGAGTAAAATCAGCCTCGAGAACTCGCAGGTTCTTCTTAGCTGAGAAAATCTTCAAGGCTTCTTTGGAATAAGAGACAGCAATGACGCACTCTTTAAATTCACTCTTTAAGATTTGGCTAGCGGTCTCTCTATCTACCTTTTTATTTAAAGCAATGACTCCTCCAAAACTGGAGATCTTATCAGCCTGGTATGCTTTCTTATAGGCTGAAACTAATTTCTTATCAGCCCCTACTCCGCAAATAGAAGCATGTTTAACGATAACAGCTGCTGGTTCATTGAACTCTTTTGCCTGCTGCATAGCTGTATCTAAATCAAGGAAATTATTATAGGATAAAGCTTTGCCCTGGAATTGTTTAAATTTTACGTTATTAAAATCAACCACCTTGAATAAAGCACCCTTCTGGTGAGGATTTTCTCCATAACGCAAGGAGTGGGCTTCTTCTAGATTCCAGCTAAAGACGTCCTTACCCTTAAAGTAATTATGAATAGCATTATCATACTCTTTGGTAGTATAAAAAGCATTCTCGGCTAAACCTTTTAAAGTTTGCTCGGACACAAATCCTTTATTCTTCTGAAGCTCTCCTAAAATCAACTTATATTGTCGTGAATCACTAATACAAGCAATGTTTTTGAAGTTCTTGGCTGCAGCTCTTATTATTGACGGCCCGCCAATATCTATATATTCTATCATTTCATCCCAACTTAACTTCTCTTTTGCCTTCTCAACAAAAGGATAAAGATTAACCACTACCATATCCATCGGCTGGATACCTAAGCCTCTTATCTCTTCCATATGTAAAGGATGTTTCTTATTAGCCAGGATACCTCCGAATACCTTAGGGTGGAGGGTCTTCACTCTCCCTGAAAGTATCTCAGGGAAAGAAGTCAAAGTCGCGACATCTTTGACTGAGACTCCGGCTCTACGCAGAAGGGTAGCGGTTTTCCCGGTAGAAACTATCTCAATACCGAGCTCAGCTAACTTCTTAGCAAAATCAGCTATTCCTTTTTTATCCCAAACACTTATTAAGGCTCTTCTAATTTTTAACATACTTAAACATTAAACCTTATATCAATTATATCTCCCTCTTGGACAATATAATCTCTATCGACTATTTTTGAGAATCCCCGTGAGCGGGCTTCAGCCATATTAAAAAAACTATCTAAATCCTTGCAATTAGTGATTTCGCCTTTTATAAACCCCCGTTTTAAATCGCTATGGATTTTACCGGCAGCTTCTAGGATATTTTCGCCCTTCTTTATACTCCAAACATGAACTTCCTTTTTGCCGGCGGTAAAAAACAAAAGTGTGTCAGATTTATCAATGACCTTCCCTATCAGCTCATCAATATCACTAACCTTATCTACCCCTAAGGACGGTTTGAAAGTAACTAGCTGCAACAGCTTAAAGGTCTCTACCTCACCAGGGATAAACTCAATATCAAAAAGCAGCTTTTCTTCTTCTAGAAATTTTTGTGCCTTAGTGAGAAGAACTTTTTCAGCTTCATCTTCGGCCCTTAAGAGTCTCTTCTCTATTTTCTCTAAATCAATTAGGATAAGGTCTAATTTTTTGCTAAGATCAAATACAATCGCATCAGCGCTTTCAGGCTCACTGTCAATAAATTCAACCGAGTAAGGAGATATTTTTTTAGGAGAGAACTTCTCAACTAATTTTTCCACCGCCTCAAGTCTATATTCATGTTTACCCGGCTCAATCTCAAGGCCAAGATTAAATATTTTCATTAGGCATGTTTCTCCTGCTTGGCTTGCTTTGCTTTCTCGGCAATCCCTTGAGCAATCCGAGCCGGAACAATATCATAATTAGAAAAACTCATTGAATAGCTGCCTCGTCCGCCAGTAACTGAACGCAGGTCTGAAGCATATTTAAACATCTCGGCTAAAGGAATCCTGGCTTTAACAACTTCATTCTTACCCTTAGCTTCTATTCCCATCACCCGACCTCGCCGGCTATTTATATCTCCGGTAATTTGCCCCATAACTTCTTCAGGGGCAACTATTTCTACATTCATAACCGGCTCCAGCAACACACCGCCAGTTTGCTCAAAAGCTTTCTTTAAAGCATGAGACGCGGCAATTTGAAAGGCCATATCCGAAGAATCTACCGGATGGTAAGAGCCGTCGAAAAGCGTTACCCGTATATCTGCCATTGGATACCCGGCTATAAATCCTTCGCTCATTGCTCTATGCAAGCCTTTTTCTACAGAAGGAATAAAATTACGGGGGATTGCTCCGCCGACAATCTTATTAACGAATTCGAATTTTTTTCCTCTCTCTAAAGGTTCTACTTCTATGGACACATCCCCATACTGGCCACGGCCTCCGGTTTGTTTTTTATGCTTGTAAGAAACCTGAATTGATTTGGTGAGAGTTTCAAGGTAGGGAACTTTAGGTGTACCTAATTCTACGTTAGCATTATATTTTCTCTTCATCCTGTCGATGATTACCTTAATATGTAACTCGCCCATACCGGATATGATAAGCTCTTTAGTCTGAGCATCAAGAGACGTGCTGCAAGTAGGATCTTCACTGGTTAGGCGCTGCAAGGCCGAAGATATTTTATCTTCATCCTGACGGGTCTTAGGCTTAACCGATGCCGAATAAGCCGGAGAAGGAAACTCCAGCTTGGGAAACTCCACAACTCGGGAAGATACACAAATGGTATCCTGAGTTTTAGCACTTTTTAATTTCGCCACTGCGCCGATATCCCCGGCAGAAACTGCTTCCTGGGCTACCTGCTGCTTGCCTTGTAGAAAATAAATCTGGCCAAACTTCTCTTTTGAGCCCTTAGTAGCATTAAAGAACTCACTATTAGAGCTCAACTTACCGGAAAATACTCTAAAAATAGTAAGCTGGCCGACAAAAGGATCAATAACAGTCTTAAAGACCTGGGCTGAAAAAGGAGCCTCTATCTTAGGCTCAATACTTATGTCTTGAGAGGCTTTATCCTTAGCCTGCCGAGGTAAGGATTCGCCTACTGAGGGCATAATATCAACAATCAAATCAAGAAGGCAATCAACACCTGCTTCTTGGGTAGCTATTCCCCCGACTACCGGAAAAACTCCAGAATTAAGAATAGCTTTTTTAAGGGCCGGAATAAATTCTGCCTCTGATAATTCTCCGGTCTCTAGATATTTCTCTACCAAGGCATCATCGCTTTCAGCAGCCATCTCTACGATCTTGCTGTAAGCTGAAGCATCTTTGTCTTTATTTTTTAAAATATTAACTACATTTTTTCCGTCGACAAGGCCCATGTTCACAGCATTCTTAGTTAAATTTGTTCTTATATCATCTAAAGTTTTCTTATAGTCAGTATTCTCCTTATCAAGCTTATTAATAAAAAATAAGCAAGGTATATTCTTTTCCTTTAGAATATTCCAGGCTTTCTCTGTTCCTACCCCAACTCCCTCTATAGCATCGACCACGATAATAGCAAAATCTACAGCTTGAACACTAGTTATCAACTCTCCGATAAAGTCAAGATATCCCGGGGTATCGATGAATTGTAAAGAATTTCCCTTATAGTCAGCTCCTAAGACCGATAAATTAATCGAACTCTTTCTTCTTTTTTCGTCATCTTCATAATCGCTAGTAGAAGTTTCATTGTCTACTTTGCCTAGGCGGGAAATAGCTTTAGATTTAAAGAGGATGGATTCACTAAGGGAAGTTTTACCGGATTGGGCATGACCACAAACAAGAAAAGTCCTTTTTTTCATTACATCACTCTGCATGGCAGCTCCTTTATTTAAGTTTTTATTATAATTGAAACAGAGCAGCTCGTCAAGAAAACAGCCATTTTTTTTATTTTCTACAACTCTTTGATATTAAATATGTTAGGTAAATTTAGAGGATCAACATGGCGTCACCAAAGCTGTAAAAGCGGAATTTTTCACCCTTAGCGTAAGCATAGCTTTGCCTTATCAGGGAAGGCTTAGCAAAAGACGAAACCAAGATGAGGTTAGTAGAAGAAGGAGTATGGAAATTAGTAATAAGAGCGTCGACCACTTTGAATTTATAACCAGGAGTAATATAAAGATTGGTTGGGCCGCAAAAAGCCTTAACCAGAGAGCTTTCGCCTGAAGAAACCGCTGACTCCAAAGACCTAACTGCAGTTGTTCCTACGGCAATTATTCTCTGTTGGTTTTTCTTAGCCTTGTTTATGCTTTTAGCAACTAAAGGGCCAACCTCTACCCACTCTGACTCTATTTGATGATTGCGGATATCCTCGCACTTTACCGGACGAAAAGTAGCTAAACTGCAGTGAAGAGTTATGAAAAGCACCTTTACACCTTTTTCTTCTATTGTTTTTATTAACTCAGGGGTAAAGTGTAAGCCTGCCGTAGGCGCAGCCACTGCGCCTTTACGCTTGGCATAAACAGTCTGGTAGTCACCAGGATCCTGAATTTCCTTTTTTATATAGGGCGGAAGGGGTACTGCTCCTACTTTAGAGATAAAATTATCTACATCTAAGGGCCTGAAATCTAGAATTCTTGAACCGCTAGGAGTTTTGTTAACAATTTTGGCTTTACAATTCTCTGGTTCAAAGCTAATAGTCTCACCTACTCTCGCCCGTTTTCCCGGCCTGACTAAAGCCTCCCAAATCCCCTTTTCCAACTCAGCAAGCAACAATATCTCTATCTTAGCTCCACTACTTCTTCTGGCTAAAAGCTTAGCTCTAATTACCTTGGTATTGTTTAAAACAAGGATATCCCCTCCTTTAAGGTAATCGACTATATCTCTAAAAACCCTTGTCTCTAAAGAAGAATTCTTGCGGTCTAAAACAAGAAGCCGGCAACTATCTCTGGGGCTAGCCGGCTCTTGGGCTATTAAGCTCTTAGGGGTTTGGAAATCATACTGAGAAACGTTAAAAATATCCTTAATCATCTCGGTTATTTTACCAGATAATGACAAAAGTTAAAGTGTTCAAAGCCTTTGTTAAAGATAGTTACAAATCTAAGGTAAGGAACTAACTTCTTTTTCCTGAGGAACTCCGAATAGATTGCTCAAGTCTTTAATCGGCTCTATCCTGATAATTTGGAAGGTAAAGCCCTGAAAATTTTGAATATCAAAAGGGATATCCATAATCGGGCTACTCGCTCCCTGCCCTCTTATTTCCATATCCATATTGTCAGGATTCAAATCAATCCCGCCTTTCTCCCAGTCACGTTCTGTGAATGTTAAGCCTTGCTTCGCCTCTGCTATTGCCGAAGAGGCAGATCCTTCATATTGCTGGGCAATACCTGCCATGAACTCAGCAAGTTCTCTAGTTTTATCTACAAAGGGTTTTCTATCATCTACGACGTAACGAAAATTAGACTCCACGCGTGAATGCTCAAGTTCTAATGTTCTTATTGCCTTATTTAATATGCTCTTCGCATCCTTGCCCTCTACTTTACTTTCTTGAATAGTTTCCAATGTATTTGCTATTGCTTTTATTAGACCTCTTAAAGTACTCATTCGAAGCTTATCGCGCCAAAAATCAGGGGCACTATCTACGTCTGTTATTAAATCTAAATCAATAACAATAGTTTCTCCTTTATCATTCACAAGAACATTTCGAAGCCTTTCTGCTCCTAAGAAATCACCATAGGACATCCCCGAATTAATTAAATCGCCCACCACCTGAAAAAGTCCAGAAAATTCGCTTAATAAAGTTGGAACAAAATCGCTTGATAAATTATCGTGTTTTTCTAAATAGTTCGCTATCTCTTCCCCATCCCATTCATCTATGACTTGAACAGCTAAATTTATCGTGTGCCCATCAACTACGATGGTTATATTATCTGCCATTTGAATATTAATAAACTTTTCTGAATCTTGCAAATAGCGTTTTTGGCCATTTGATAATTCTCCATAATGTTCTCCAACCTCCCTTGAATAGTTACCAGTCGTGAGAACATCTCTATCCGGAGATCTCCAAGCAGGATCAATCTTAACCACAACCTTTTCTGCTATTTGGCCTTCGGCAGTCTTAACTCCCCTAAATACATCGGCTTGATTTCCGGTTAATCCCTTATCAACCGACCCTCCCGGTAAGTTAAGAATTCCGGTCAGGATATAGCCACGTCTTCTCAAGACATCCTTTATGGCCTCAAAATAGTCTTTGTCAATAGAGCCTCCTCTTGGCATAACATCTTCAATCTTCAACTCCTGAACCGATAATAAAGTACGTTTTGATTTTCCACCGCCGAAGAAGCGAATTTCCCGATCTTTAATATCCCATCATACCTAACTTCATTCTTTTTTACATACCCATCATATAATTTTTTAGACTCTTCTGACCGACGGTTGAATATTTCTTCTGAAGGTTTTGCTTCCACCGGGAATCTTTCTTCTAAGGAAATGAAAACTTTTTCTGCTTCTCTTTTGAACTTCCCTATACGCTTGACTAACTCTTCTATTATCTGTCCTGCGCTATTTGCGTATAAGTTTTTACGGACAGATTCTGCGCTCTCCAGTGCAGAATCAAATGATTCCTTTATGGTTTCTGGTCTCCCATTTTTAAAGAACCCTGAATCAGTCTGACGCAGATGTACTACTTTAGTTATTCCATCTGCTGCTAAATCAAGAAGGTCTATATCACGGGCTATTCTCGCCAATTTATCTTCTCCTTTTTTATCTTCTCTTTCCTCTTTTGGTTGGGGAAATCCTTTTTTAAGTTGAGCTATATATTCCAAGAGTTTCCCCTTTCTTGCTACGCTTGATTCATTGAGTGCTTTTCCAATATTCTCTGAGTGTACTAAACGAGTCAACTCCATAAATCCTACGCTTCTATCACCAAAAGGAATAGACCCCTGAAGTGGGCCCATGTGCTTAACGATGATGTTTTTAACTTGTTTCACAAATTCTTCATCGTAACCATTCTGCGCAAGTATTTCTCCTGCGATATCAGCACCTTCCAAATGATGCACTAATAATCTTAGCGTGCTTGCTAATTTTTCGTTTTCAGGAATATAGTCTTCAAGGGGATTATCTTTGGATATATCATGCAACCAAAGAGCAGCCTCAAGTATCTCTTTGTCGATGTCATCTAATCCTTCTTGTTCCGCAAAGTATTCCACCGCCCTTACATTTCTTTTAACATGCTCTATATTTGCTTTTTGAAGACCGTGCTGTGAAAGGATATTCTGCCAGTCTGAATAAGTAAAAGGCTGGGTGGAAGCCAAGTTTTTGTCCTCCATCGCCGAAGAAGCAAGATTTTCTTTCTCAAGTTCTTCTATTTTTATCTGCCCGCCGCCAACGCCCGGACCTTCACCTCTGCCCGTTCCTCCTATACCTTCGCCTATACCGACTCCGCCCGAACTGCCCCCAAAAGGCTCTAACTCTATTTCCATTTTTAGCGGAGAACTGGTTATTATCTCTAATGAAAAGTCCCTGGGCAATTTAGAAGTGGTAATCGCCGAACTTACTGCGGTTCCGTCAAAACCTCCGGAATAGTATTTTCTACTGATATACTTACCTGAAGAAGGATCGTAGTCTTTCTGGATATAATTATATACGCCCTTTTTAAAGGCTTGGACGTATTGGTTGTAGATTTTTTCTTTAATTTGCGGATCGCTTGTGTCTATGCCTTTTATCTTCTTCTTATCGATGTAGATTCTATTAAACAAGCTTTGCTTAAGCCTTTGTTTGAACCAAGTAGCCAAAATAAGAGAATGATATATTTGACGAAGATGTGCGAAGTTTTCGCCGTTATTCACCTCTTCTTCTATTACCGGAAGGACTATTTCTCTCATTATCGATAAGGAAAAGTTATTAATGCCTTTTTCGTCTTCTTCGCTTAATTCGATATCTCCTGCTATCTTTTCTCCGCTATCTGTTACCGGCTGCCTGTTCTCAAAGGAAAGATAATCCTCCTCAAGCATTACTTTAAGATTTGCTTGTTTGATAAAAGCCCTATTATCGTCTTCATGGATTAGGGCCTTATCCGGCACTATCCAGATTTTGTTAAAGGTATTTATAGGAATTTTGGTGGTCCCGAATAATTGTTGAGCCCTCTGGTAAACCTTTTTCCAGAAGCGCTTACCCAGAGGGCTCTGGGGATAGGTTAATGAAGCAAGTAGTTGCTTCAGGATATAATCTTCTCCTAACAAGTCTTTTCCCATATTAGTTAGGCCTAATTCTTTGGGGATTATCTTGTCTTGCTCATAAGGGCTTAAATTAACCCACAAGTCCTCTTCAGGTATGGTTATTGAAGCTAGAAAGTAGTTAATTAGCTTAGTTGATTCCTGCTTAATTTTATCCTGGCTAAACTTCGTATCTTCTTCATCGATAATAAAGTCAAATTTAAAAGGATTGTCAGGATAGACTTGTATTCCTTTTAAGGTTGGAAGGTTAAAATCTGAGGTTGTATTAATGAGCTCTGTAGGCCCAGGCATATAGCTCAAAGCTGAACTATAGGTCTTATCTTACTATCAGTAATTGTTGACTTAGGAAGATGAGCTGAAAGAATAGCAATAACAAAAGCTATAGCCACAATGGCTAAAATCAGCTTAAAATGTACATTAGCTCTTCGTTTTGCTAAATATAGCAGCATTTTATCCCTAATTATCGGATTCTCAAAATTTTGTCTCGGATTTCCCAACCTATCCCCATAGGATGGATACCATATAAATATAACATATAAAAGTAAGGATTTTAGGCTATCTAGGGAGTGTTTTGAAAACGGTTACATTCAGGGGTGAGGCCTGGCCTCAATCGGAGTTTGACTTTTGTTAATAAATATGCTATTTAATAGCTTAGGATGAATAAAGAAATAAGCAAACTCAAAGAAGAGTTAGAAAAAGCCCGCTCCCAGCTATATGTCTTCTATGAACTGACCAAGGCAATGCGGACAACCCTGCGACTTGATGAAATAACTTATATTATCTTAACCGGCTTAACTGCCAATGAGGGCTTAAGATTCAACCGAGCAGTTATTTTCTTTGTCGATGAAAAAGGTAAAAAGATAAACGGTTTTATGGGTATTGGCCCGATGGACAGCCAGGAAGCAACCCAAATCTGGCATAACATTGAAGAAGAAAAAAAGAACCTCTATGACTTAATCGCCAATTATAACCATATAAAAGAAAACAAAGAAAAACCAAAATTTATGGAACTGGTTAAGTCCTTGTCCTTTCCTTTAAACAAAAAAGGAGGATTAATTTTTGATACCCTCTATAAAAAAGATGTTGCCTGGGTTAAAGGTAATGAAAGAAAGCTAAAGAATGATTCTTTAGTAAAAAGTCTGGATCTTGGAGAATTCCTTATCTTTTCTCTCTGGATAAAAGGCAAACCTACCGGAGTGGTAGTAGTAGATAACTATATCACTAAAAACCCTATAAGCGGTGACGACATAAAAATCTTTACTATGTTTATGGAACAGGCTCAAGGGGCTTTAGAAAACTCCCAGAGTTTTGAAAGTACCTTAACCCGATCTCACACTGATCCTTTGACCTCTCTTTGGAACTACGGATACTTTCAATATCGCCTAGATGAAGAAATAGCCAAATCGAACACAACCTCTCTTGCCTTATCATTAATGATGATTGATATTGATGATTTCAAAAAATTTAATGATACCCGCGGCCATACCCAAGGTGATGAAGCTTTAAAAAGAATAGCAGAAGTCTTTAGGGAGAATTGCCGCAAAATCGATATTATCTGCCGTTATGGCGGAGAGGAATTCGCACTTATCTTACCGGCCAATAATAAAGAAGAAGCGGCCTTACTCGGTGAAAGAATAAGAAAATCGGTAGAAAATAAAAGAATCCTGAGAAGCAAATTTACTATTAGTATCGGAATTGCTTCCTACCCCGAAGACTCGCCGAATAAAAAAATCTTGATTGAAAAAGCCGACCAAGCCTTATACAAGGCCAAGAAAAGAGGAAAAAATAGAGTAGTTCTTATTTAAAAAAGAGTTTAGGAAGGAATTTTTTCAGCGGCAAACTTTACTGATACTAATTTAGAAATACCCTTCTCCTGCATAGTAACACCATACAAGACATCAGCATTACTCATAGTCTTCTTATTGTGGGTAATTAAAATAAACTGGGAATAAGAAGCAAATTCCTTTAAGAGATGATTAAACCTATCAACATTAGCCTCGTCTAAAGGAGCATCTATTTCATCAAGAACGCATAAAGGAGACGGTCTTACCGTAAAAATGGCAAAAATTAAAGCTATGGCTGTTAGGGATTTTTCTCCTCCTGAAAGAAGAGAAACATTCTGCAATTTCTTTCCCGGGGGTTGAACTTCAATCTCAACCCCTGACTCTAAAATATTATCTCTATCAATAAGAATAAGATTGGCTCTACCGCCATTAAATAAGAACCTGAAATTCTTCTTGAACTCCTGTTCTATTTTGCCAAAAGTATCTAGGAAGAGTTCTCGTGAGGTACGGTTAATCTTTGAAATTGCTTTCTTTAGGCTCTCTTTGGAGATAATTAGATCTTGCTTCTGGCTATCTAAAAACTGTTCACGTTTTTTGAGCTCTTCAAACTCCTCGATAGCTACCAGGTTAACCTCACCCAAAGACCTAACCCGTTTTTGTAACTTTTCTTTCTCGGTTGAAAGAGTATTTATGTCTTCTTGAACTTCGGGCTGACCTTGAGCATCAAACTCAACCTGATAAACCTGACGCAGATAATCTCTCACCTTCTCCTTCTCATATTCTAAACTTTGAATCTCTAATTTCTTATTATAAGCAGAGTCACGTAAGGCTTGGGCTTCTTTCTCCAGGCCTTGGATATCTTCTTTAACCTTATCAATATCCTTATTTGAAGATATCTCCTCTTCCTCTAAACCTTGCTTTCCTTTTATCCGCTCCTCTATTTTGAGCTTATCTTCCTCTATTTTTGCCTTTAAGCTCTCAATCTGGCTATTGAAAGAGCTAATCTTGAGCTTCCCTTCCTCTCCTTCTTTATCAACTCCTTCTAAATTACGTTTAATGTTATTTATCTCATCCTGAAAGAGTGTGACTTTAGACTCTAAAGCTTCGCTCTCCTTATGCAAGGATTGCTTCTGAGCAATGTCACGGGTTGACTCAAGGTCTATATTCTTTATTCTCTCTAAACCGTTGGTTATAACTTCATGAGCAACGGATAAGCTCTCATTGGCCGCATCTAAATTCCCCTGATAAAGCGCTAATTCATCCTCGATTTCTTTCTGCTTTTTTTCACAATCCTCAACATCATCAAGGGTAGACTTTTCTTCCTGAGCGAGAAGTTCTGATTCTTCTTCCAGACGCTCAACCTCTCGAGCCAAGCCATCCTTCTCTTGGGAACTCTGCTGTACTTTTACCCTTACCTCTTCAATTTGAGTATTTTCACTTGCAAGATCTTTGCTAAGCTCAGCTTTCTGCCGGCCTAGGCTTTCTTGCTCTTGCTTTATTCCTTCAATTTGGCTTTCGGTAAGAGCGATTTTGTCTTCTAATTGCTTCTCTTCAAAAGAAACGACCTTAGCTTCTATCTGGGCGATAAACCCTCGACCATCTTTTTTAAACTCTACATCCTGCAAAGAAGCAACTAACTTATTGATATTTTTTGGCTCTTCATCAAAGATAACAGTAACTTTCTTCTGGACTGAAAAAGTTTCATATTTTATCTTTAAATCTTTTAGAAAATCATAGGAAGCTCTTAACTCTAAAAGTTCTTTCTCTTTGTCTACTAATTTCGACCGTAAATCTTCTATCGAGGCAGCCAATTCTTTTTCTTTTTGGGCTAGGCCGCTTCTTGCTTCCTGTAAGACTTTTAACTCATCCTCGACTTTCTTGGATTCTTCGCTGACTAATCCTAGATTATCCTTATTCTCTGTTAACAAGGTATCCAACTTGGCCTTATCTAGAAGCAATCTCTTCTTTCTATTGGTTAAAGAAGCTGATTTAGTCTGAGTTTCAATAAGAGTATTTTGAAATTGGACTCTTTTGCTCTCTAAATCCAATACCTTTGTCTTGGCCTCATTAACTTCCCGTTTGGCACTATCTACTTCTGCCTTAATGCTCTCTTTTTCCTGAAACTTCCTCTCAACGCTCTTCTCTAATTCTTCCAAATCTGCTTTAATAGCTTGCATCCGTACTGCTTCTTCCTGGCTCCTCTGCTCTTGCAACCGCAATCTCTGGTTAAGATTAGTACGGGCCATTTCAAGATTAGCACCTCGTTGCTCTAACTCCCTTATTCTCTGTTGATCAACATTAATATGACTGTCAGAACTTTCTATTCTACCGTTCAAAGAGACTATGTCGGTTGCGGCTTCTTCCAGTTTGTTTCTTAGGAGCCTTAGCTGATGGTTTAACTCCTCCCAACGGTTACTAACCTCCTGCAGCTGAGCCTCCTTACCCTTTTCTTTATCTTCAAAAAGACTTAATTCCTGGTTGAGTTTACCGATTTTTCCTTCTAACTCTAAAAATTGAACAGAAGCGATTTTCTTCTCAACTTCAACAAGATTTTCCTGAACTTGCTTATATTTCTTTGCTTTAGCGACCTGCCTGTCGAGATAACGTATTTGTCTTCTTACTTCAAAAAGAATATCTTCCAAGCGGAGTAAGTTTTCATCAGCTTCAGCCAACCGGCGTAAAGTCTCTCTCTTTCTCTCCTTATACTTTACTATTCCGCTAGCCTCATCAAATATTAACCGCTTGTCTTCAGGCTTATAGCTTAGGAAGATTTCGATCTTGCCCTGCTCAACAAAAGAATAAGTAGCTTCTCCGATACCGGTTCCCATGAACAGCTCTTGAACATCTTTTAACCTGACTATATTTTTATTTATAAAGTATTGGCTCTCACCGGAGCGATAAAGACGGCGGGCAACTGATACTTCCTTATAATCTATAGGCAAATACTTATCCTCGTTGCAAAAAGTTAAACCAACTTCCGCATAATTTAATGGAGACTGACGCTCAGTGCCGTTAAAAATGATATCCTCCATCTTCGTGCCCCGCAAAGACTTAGGACTCTGCTCTCCTAAAGCCCACTTAACAGCATCAAATACATTGGATTTACCACAACCATTGGGGCCCACTACTGCGGTTATTCCTGACTCAAATTTAAGAGAAGTCTTTTCAGGGAAGGATTTGAAACCAAAAATTTCTAATTCTTTTAAATACATACAGCTGTTTTAAAACGAACCTTATTGGCCCTCTTTTAGTTTCTTGATTAAGAGGGGAATAATTTTAAAAAGATCTCCAACAATACTGTAATCTGCAACTTTAAATATCGGAGCATCAGGATCCTTATTGATAGCAATGATTGTCTTTGATGATTGCATGCCAACTAAGTGTTGAATTTGACCGGATATGCCGCAAGCAATATATATCTTGGGACATACAGTTCGTCCGGTCTGTCCGACCTGATGAGAATAAGGTATCCAGCCGGCATCTACGCTAGCTCTTGAAGAACCTACGGCAGCGCCTAAGCATTCTGCCAACTCTTCTATCAAAGCAAAATTCTTTCCTTCACCCAAGCCTCGGCCGCCAGAAACAATTATATCAGCTTCAGATAAATTTACAGTAGAAATAGCTTCCTTTATAAAATCCAAAAATTTTATCCTTTTATCCTGCAAGTTCTGATCAAAACTCTCTTGAATAATTTCACCCTTTCTTGAGGTATCGGCGCTAGCCTCAGGCATTACCTTATGCCGGACTGTCGCCATCTGAGGCCTATAGTTTGGAGATATGATCTGAGCCATAATATTACCACCAAAGGCCGGACGAGTCTGGATCAGAATTTTCTTCTCTTTATCAATATCTAAACCGGTGCAATCAGCGGTTAGGCCGGTATAAATATTTACAGCTATTCTTGAAACCAAGCTTCTTCCGGTAGTAGTAGCTCCGGCTAAGAAAATCTCGGGCTTATGTTTTCCAATTAGCCCTGATATAGCTTTGGTATAATTCTCAGCAATATAGTGCTCCAGCACTGGTGAATCAACAACAAATACCTTATCAGCCCCACGATGGATCAACTCTTCGGCTTTATCTGATATCCCCGAACCAAGGAATACTGCTCCAACATAAGTATTAAGATCTCCAGCTAACTCTTTTGCCTTTGCCAGAAGCTCAAATACTACTGAAGCAATAATGCCATCTCTTTGCTCAGCAAACACCCAGACGCCTTTGTAGCTTGATATATCATCTTGTACTATTGCCTTGCGTTCAATTTTGATAGCCTTAAAAGTACAACTCTCTATACAAGCACCACAGAGATTGCACTTATCTAAATCAATTATCGCCTTCATCTCTTTTAGCTCTATAGCTGCCAGAGGACAAGCTTTAAGGCAAAGGCCACAGCCAACACACTTATCTAAAATTATTTTTATGCCACTCATAGTATATCTTTTATCTCTTCAAATAGTTTGTCTACTATTTCCTGAGGTTCTCCCTGGAAAGTCTTTCCACCCTCTTTGTGGGGTGGTGTGAATATCTTAACTACTTGAGTAGGCGAACCATTCAGGCCGATCTGATTTTCAGACAAACCCAAATCCTTATTACCCCAAAGAGCAATTTCAGCCTTTCTCGAACTCATCTTCCCTCTTAGTGAGGGTAATCTTGGTTCATTTATTTCTTTTACTACTGTAATCAGTGCTGGCAGTCCAAGCTCTATTAATTCATAACCTTCCTCAAGCAATCTCTCTACCACCATAATTTTAGGGGCAGTGTCAAGATGTACAGAGTCTACTCTGCGAACATAAGTAGCCTGAGGCAGATTGAGGTGAGTAGCTATACCTGGGCCTACCTGAGCAGTATCTCCATCTGAGGCTTGTTTGCCACAAATTACTAAATCACAATTATTGATTTTCTCAATAGCTTTAGCTAAGATTAAACTTGTAGCCCAGGTATCTGAGCCGGCAAAGGCTCTATCGCAAAGGTGGATTGCTGAATCTATACCCAAAGAAATAGCCTCTCTTAAAGCAGCCTCGGCTTGAGGTGGCCCCATAGTAATAACTGATACATGACCGCCGAAACGCTCTTTTAATCTTACTGCTTCCTCGATAGCATACATATCAAAAGGATTAATGATAGACTCAACCCCTTCCCTTATTAAGGTATTAGTCTCAGGGTTAATCTTTACATCTGTGGTACCGGGGACTTGTTTTATGCAGACTACTATCTCCATTATTCCTGCTTTTTTTACTTAACTCTTGGTAATATTAATAAATATAAGATGATACTATAAAATACTATATATCTGGCAATTGTCAATACTATTCGGCGAAATCACTACCAGTAAGCATCTTCAAAACTTGCTTGTACTTCTCTTGAGTCTTAGATACTACCCCATCGGGTAAGACAGGAGCAGGAGGGGTCTTATCCCAACCGGAAATTTCTAGATAATCACGAACGAATTGTTTATCAAAACTTGCCTGTGGCCTTCCAGGTTCATAATCATCCTTGGGCCAGAAACGAGACGAATCGGGAGTTAAAACTTCATCAATTAAGATGAATGTATCGCCATAAATACCAAATTCAAACTTGGTATCAGCAATAATCACGCCTTTACTTTGGGCATATTCGGCAGCCTTGTTGTAAATAGCAATGCTGGTGTCTCTTACCCTGTTAGCTAAATCTTCTCCTATCGAATTCTTCATATAATCAAAACTTACATTCTCATCATGCCCGGTTTCAGCTTTAGTGGCCGGGGTAAAGATAGGCTCGGCTAATTTACTTGACTCTTTTAAACCAGCCGGCAACTCTATCCCACAAACGCTTTGTTTAGCTTTGTATTCTTTCCACCCTGAACCAGAAAGATAACCTCTAACTACACACTCAAAAGGTATAACCTCGCACTTCTTAGTAATCATAAAGCGCCCTTCTAACTTATTCTTATCTTCGACCGAATCGGGTAGATCTTCTAGGCTTGTTGAGATAAGATGGTTTTCTACTGTGTCTTTTAAGAATGAAAACCAAAATAAGGAAACTTGAGTTAGAATTTTCCCTTTATCAGGAATCGGGGTAGCTAAAACAGAGTCAAAACAAGATATCCTGTCAGTAGCAACCATTAACAATTGCTCTCCTAAATTATAAACATTCCTCACTTTTCCTTTTTTAAACAGTTTTAAACTCCTCGGTCCTAAATCATTACTCATAGCTACACCTCACAAGATAAATTTGTAGGATTAATATAATCTCCATTTCCCTTTTGAGCTTCTTTTAAGCGCTCACTTTGAGCATCTAATTCAGTAAAAAGCCCAGAAGGGATTCCCTCTAATTTTTTATAGATACTTTTAATTCTCTCTATCTTTGCCAGATTCTCTGGTATTCTTATGGTAAACTGCTCAACATATTCAGCTTCACTATAATCTTTATCTAGAATCTCTTTGAACAGTTTCTTTAAATCTCGATATTCGGGTATTAATCCTGTCGGGCTTATTAACGCCTTTACCGAGCTTTCGGATCGCAATCTCATCCACTTAAGCCAAACCCGTTTATCTTGAATTCCATTTAAAAACTCACCATTCTTATTTCTTAAGAAGTAGTTGGCTGAAAATATCAGAGGCTCCTCGGTTAGTTTTTCGGCAAATCCTAAATTTGCCTCTATATATTTTCCCAGAGGAATGGATAAAAAATCCATATTAGCCATAGGGTTAAAGACTCTTACTCCTTCCTTGCCTAAAGTAGCAGCTGTTGTCTCTGACTCTAGGCTTGCTGCTTTAGTAATAATCCCCTGCTGCCAAGATAAAGCTTGTTCTACGGGAACAGAGGTGTCAGAATCTCTTCCACCGTAAACTAGCCCTTTGACCTCAACCCCTTGGGGTTTTTCTAAATTCTCGTCTACATTCTTTAAATCTTTTAATCTTATAGTGTAACGAGCATTCTTATGCGATGGCGTAATTTCCCCGCCTTCGGCGTTAGTTTGCCCCGGTCTCCAGGCTCCAGCATAATTGATCCCTCTGGGAGGGACTTCCTTGCTCTTGCCAATCCAGAAGACTTCCTTGTCTTCATCGATTAAAATATTAGAAAAGATAACCTCTCCTTGCTTAGTCAAAGATTCAAACAGCACTGGATCATCTTTAGGATTTACATCTTTGATAATACCAAAAATACCCCTCTCTACGTTTACAGCATAAGCTTTGCCGTCTTTGGCTCGCAAATAAGCTATATCATCTCCGATAATTGATTCGCCCTGAAGCATAGCTGTAGAAGTCTTACCACACATGCTGGGATAAGCTCCGCAAAAATAAGCCTTTTTTCCGTCTTCTCTTGCAACATTCATTACGAACATATGCTCAGCAAGCCAGCCTTCCTGGTAAGCCTTTTTTATGGCAAGCCTTAGGGAAAGTTTTTTCAAACCTACGGTATTACCGGCGTATTGAGTATTTACGCTATAGACTAAATTATTCTCCAAGTCAATATACACTCTTCGTTTATCTACATTTTTACTTACATTATTCTCTAAAACTCCGGCCGAATGCACAAACGAAAAAAATTCTCCCTGGCCTTTGTTTTTCTTCAACTGCTCATAGCCTGGTCGATAAAGGATATCCTCGGAGTGGACTACATAAGAGGAGTCAGTAATCTGCACTGCTAAAATCGAAAAGTCAGAATCAACCGGGCCTAAACAGAAGAAACACACAAACATCTCTTTGCCCTTCATGATATCCTTTAATATCCCTCTTACCTCAGCCGTCCCCTGGTCATAATCAAGACTATTTAAATAGCTTTGAGCCTTTAGGTCTTTAGAGACAAGATACTTGGTATTCTTTTTATCTCGGGCCTGATCAAGCGGGCTATCAAAATGAATTGTGTGGCCTTGGATTTTTAAACTCTTCTCTTCACTCAAAGCCTTAGCCTTTTCTCTTAGGTAAGTTGAATCGGCAAGAGTATCTGTGCGGATAAAAACTGAATCCGGGTTACAAAGCTCCACATACTCTCCAACAAAGTCAATAACCTTAGAATTTTCTAAAGCCAAAAGCTTCTCAAAACTCTCCTTACTTAATTTCCCCTTTAAAAAATTGGAATAATCTTTAGTCACTCTAACTCCTTATTTTGCTACTCATCACTTTTTTATAAACCCCCAGGGTCTCCTCGGTCACTTTTTCTTTAGTATACTGTGACTCAACCATTTGTCTTCCGGTATAGCCAAACCTTTCTTTTAATTTTGTATCCTCTAACAATTGGCATACCTTTCCTGCCATAGCCTCAAAATCCCTAACCGGGACAACAAAGCCGTTAATCCCATGCTTAATAATTTCGGGCATTCCCCCCATATTGGTAACGATCATCGGCTTAGCCATAGACATAGCCTCAAGCATAGTTAACCCGAAAGGTTCAGGCGCAGAAGAAGGGTAGAGACAAATATCGCTTACCTCATATAGTTCCTTTACCTCATCTAGGGTATACATATCTATCAAAACACTATCATCCATATCAAAGTGTTTTATCAAATCTACCAAATAAGCAATGTCTTTCTGTTGGCTGCCTCCCCAATCAATAATGTTTTTCGATCCGGCCAGAACCAACAAAGCATCAGGATTCTTCTGTCTCACTATGTTCATAGCTTTAATGCTAAAATCACAACCTTTAGCTAAACCAATCCGGGCCGGATGGAATATTACTTTCTTACCCTTAAGTTGCGGATACTTAGCTAATATTGCTTTTGTATCTACTCCGGGAGTAAACCTATCCTGATCTACCCCATGGTGAACAACAGTAATCTTCTTATCATCTATGCCGATACCGATAATTTCCTTTTTTATAAAGTGGCTTACAGCAATAATCTGGGACCAATCTATCCTATGGGTCAGCTCCAGAAAAAGGATGTCATCCCAAACATTATGGGCAGTAAGAACAAAGGGAATTCCTCTTTTCTTGCTCAGGCCCTCCAAGGTCTTGACATGAATTTGACTAAAATAATGCATATTGTGAACATGAACAATGTCAGGACGGCTATCCTCTAGAAAAGAAGCAAAAGTTTTCTTGATCTCTTCTTCCAAACCACTTAAGCCCCGTTTGTAGAGCCAGTTTAAATCCATAATCGGAGTCCGGTAAATCTGGGCCCCCTCATATTTAGACCTCGCTTTAGAGCCTTCTATTGAACCAGTAAGTAAGCTGACCTTATGGCCTAACTTCACTAGTTGGGGTAAGAGTATAGTAAGATGAGTCTCTACTCCACCAATTATCGGAGGGAATCCCCAGTGAAAATGAGCGATACTGAGACTATTTGTCCCCATTAGTAATACGCCTCCTTCACCGCTCCATGAATATGCCTTTTGAAAGTATGAATTTTGTTGGTTTTGATAATCCTCAACTTATCAAATATGCCTATTTTTGTCTTTTTGTGCTTAGAGCAAGATACTTTTATCTTTATGATATCGTTAGTTACTTGCAATTTGATTAAGCTGTCTCGCCAACTTAAAGAAAACTTAAGCTTACGCCAAGAACGGGGCATGCGAGGATTTATAAATAATTCACTATTCCTAATAACAACCCCACCAAAACCAAAAACCAGAGCCTGCCAGGTACCTCCCAAAGATGCAGCATGGACTCCCTCGGCAGTATTTCCGTAAAGATTACTTATATCTGTGCGCATAGCAACATTAAAAAGACTATAGGCCCTCTGTAAATCTCCAACCTCAGAAGCAATGAAAGCATGCATCGGAGCACTTAGAGAAGACTTATGTACTGTACGAGAGATATAAAAATCATAGTTAGCAAGTTTTGTCTTTGCACTGAATATATCACCAAGTAGATAAATAAGCATTAAAACATCGGCCTGCTTTACTATCTGAGTCTTGCCTAAATCCTTTGCTCTTATCTTTGAAGGTATAAGCGGAATACCGTTCTCATCGGTTCTATTAAGAGCGACTTTTTTTAATTTAAAAAAACCATCAGACTGTTCAATGATATTCTTCTTATTCATCCGAGTAATTATCTTGGAAGCGATTCTCTTCCAGGACTTTATTTCCTTATCTTTTAAATCTAATTTTTTACTTATCTTATTGTAAACTTTAGCTTTTTTCTTTAGCCTCTCCAGCATCTTAACTACCAATAATAAATTCCACTTAGCCATCATATTGGTAAAAGCATTATTATCTACGGCAACGTGAAACTCATCCGGGCCAATAACCTGTTTGATCTCATACTTATCCTTCTTCTTATTATACTTAACCCGTGAAGCCCAGAATCTTGCTGTCTCTATAAGCATTTCATATCCAGCATCTTGCATAAATTTATCATCACCAGTAGCTATATAATACTTGTTAATAGCATAAGCAATATCAGCAGTTAAATGGTGCTCCATCTTATGGGTATGTATCTTGATAATTGTCCGGTCAATATCTATAGCCCAGGTTGGAGTCTCTTCTTCCCCGGTACCGGCTGACTCCCAGGCAAACTGCACACCTTTATAGCCATTCCCTTTAGCGATTTTTCTTGATTCTTCTAACCTTTGGTAGCGATAGAGAAGCATATTCTTTGCTGCTTTAGGAAAAGTAAAGAGATAAAACGGCAGGAGAAAAATCTCTGCATCCCAAAATATGTGTCCCCGATATCCTTCGCCACTTAAGGTTCTTGCACCAATACTTGAAAACCCATTATCGCAATGAAGGCAGGTGAGCATATGATATATATTGAAACGCATATTCTGCTGAATATTAGCTGTCCCCTCAATAACAACATCGGCCCTCTTCCATAGTTTATCCCAGGCATCAATATGGTTTTTAAGAAGGGTTGAAAAATCACTCTTAAAAGACTTGTGGAATATATTAAAAGCATCTCTTTTTTGAGCTGCGTGACTGCCTTTGGAAGGGTAATGTTTTATACAAAATACCTTAGTGAACACCACTGTCTGGTTCTTCTTAAGTTTAAGACTAAATATATTATCCTTAGGCAATACTTTTTTATTATTGATATGATAATAAAACCCGGCCCAATATACTACCGTGTATTTTTTCTCAAAGGTTTCCTGAATAAGAAAACCAGCCCCCTTATACTGGCCTAGCTCCTTGATACGAAAATGCTTTTTCCGGCCCTCGGTTAAAACTCCAACATTAGAAACAGAAGTATCGATACCAGTATTTACATCCAATACGCAGGCAGAATCTAAAGGGGTTAATGCTATTTGCATAACTCCTATATTTTTATCGTGTCGGGAAATGAATCTTGCTGACTGGTAATCATAGCATCTATTTTTGCTATCTTTATATATAGTATGCCTTGCTAACACAGCCTTTTTCATATTAAGAATTCTCTTATGGTCAATTGTATCCATAGCGATTAAGCCAAGCTTCTCACCCCCAACAGCAAACTTAAAGTTAATTGGATTGGGAAAATTGACCATTTCAGAGACCTGAGAAGCCATCTTGTCATAAATCCCAGCGATATAAGTTCCCGGTGCGCAATCATAAGGTATCTCCTCATAAATACCTCTTGTGCCTAAATAGCCATTACCCAAAGAGAACTGGGACTCTTTCACACTCTGAGACTCCTTTGCCCACCCGGTCTCCTTTATCAACCAGAGCTCATCATTGATATAGTTAGAATAGATATCTTTAGTCTTTGGCATTCCTCTCTTCTCCGTAAGTATAGTTGATGATTTTGCTTTTGCTTAACTCTAAATTAGGTACAATTACTATCGCTTTATCTTGGGATAAAAACTTTGAACGCCTTACTCCGATTTCTAAAACATCGACCACTTCTCCTGAAGGAATCTTAACTCTATCACCTATCCTAAAAGGCCTGTCAATCATAATCATAAACCCGGAAATAATATTGGCAATGGTATCTTTGGCAGCCAAGGCAATCGCTAAAGAACTTACTCCTAAGGCAGTAATTAAGGCACTTATATCGATTCCGTAAAGAGGCAGGATAATTAAAAGAACGACAATCCAAACCGCAACTTTTAATAGTCGTCTGGCGATAGGAATTAACTGATCATCCAGACTACTAGCTGTCTTAGAAGCAATATTCTCCTTATACCAGGTTGAGACTCCGGCAATAACCCTTTTGATAATAAAACCTATTATAATAATCACTATGGTCAGAAGATACTTTTTTAAATCTTCCTGTAGTTCGACCGATACATAAGACGCTACTCTTAGTTTGTAAAATGCATAAGCGCTTAAAAATAGCAGAAAAAGAAGTATCGGAAAGGAAATTGTCTTTGCTATCTCCCAACCTATTTTTTTAGACACTTTAGCCACTCTTAACCTATCTTTTATATAATATACCTATATAGAATTTTGAAGCCTTATTATAGCATAAAGAAAAATCTTCCAAAAGCGAAAAAAATAGTTAAAAAAGGATTATTTGACGCGTTTTCTCCGGAAAGGAACCTTTAAAACCTTATCTAGGAGAGGATAATAGGCCTTACCATTGATTTCTATCGGGATAGTAATTTGGCCTTGGACCAAGACTGATACCTGGCGTTTAGTAATTATTAACGAGATCCATATTCCTTTATAGACAAACCCGAATTTCATGCTACGCCACTTCAAGGGCAGCCTGGGTTCAACAATAATTCTATCCTCAGCAATACGCACCCCGGCAAAACCCCTTATGACTACATCAATAGAACCACCCATAACTCCGACATGAATGCCCTCAGGCGTGGTCCCACCTTGGGTATCATAAATGTCTGACTCAAGAACATCCAGAAATCCCTCCCAGGCTCTTTTCGGCTTACCTAAAGCTTGAGCAATAAAACAATGAGTAACCTTGCTCATCGTTGAGCCATGAGAAGTTCTTCTGACATAATAATTATAATTCTTTCTTAGAGTATCTTTGTCAAGATTATAACCTAATCTTTTAAAAATAGCTTCTATCTCAAAAAGAGGCAGAAGGTAAAATATCATTAGTAGATCAGCCTGCTTTGAAACCTTGTAAGCATCCGGTGATTCACCTTCAGCCTTTAGAATCCTATCCAGCCTCTGGATATTCTCATATTCACTCTTGTAACCCTGCCAATCTAATTCTTTTAAATCAAAATAACCGTCAAATTGGCTTATAATACCTTTATCGTTTATTATTATCTTCATCTTATGTGCAATCCTATCCCATCGTGCAAGCTCTTTCTGCTCCAACTTTAGCTTCTTCATAATCCGCCTCTTACCGCCTTCGGGCAAAAGACGAATAACTTCTTGGGCTTTAAGCAAGGTCCAAGTAACCATAAAATTAGTATAAGCATTATCTTTTAACCCTGGCCTCGATGAACCGGGAAGCTTTTCATGAAACTCATCCGGACCCATAACGCCCTTGGTGTAATACCTTCCCTCACTTGAGTCGTACCTTACCAAGCTTCCCCAAAAACGGGCAATCGAAAGAATCATCTCAGCTCCATAACGGACTAAAAAGCCGAAATCACCGGTTCTCTTCCAATGCTGCCAAGTATTGTAGCAAATAGCAAAAGAAATATGCCTCTGGCGATGGCTATAGTCAGGACCCCACTCACCGGAAAGAGGGTTTAAGTGAACTGTTTGGGTCTCTTCCTTGCCTGAAGAACCACTCTGCCAAGGAAACATCGCACCCTTATAGCCTTCTTCCTTGGCATATTCTCTAGCTTTAGGAAGACGCCTATAGCGATAAAGAAGTAGGGCCTTGGTAATATCAGGGAGGTGTAAATCATACAAATGCATGGCAAAAATTTCATCCCAGAATATGTGCCCACGATAAGCTTCACCATGCAAACCTCGAGCCGGAAGGCCGGCGTCAATCTTCACATTGTGCAAAGAAGCAGTTTGAAGGAGATGAAAGATATGAAAACGTAGTATCCGCTGTGAAAAGGTATGGCCTTCGATTTTTATGTCAAACTTCTTCCAAAGTTCCTCCCACCTCTTCTGATGAGTCTTAAGTAGTTTTTTAAAACGCTGTGGCTTCCTTAGAGAGGCAATTGAGCTTGAAACCGGATCGCTGGCATCTTCATCCTTAGAGGTATAAATTGAAACTATTTTCTCAATTCGATAGGATGATCTTGCTCGGGCAAAAAATTTAAACTCTTGACCAATTCTCTCTTTACCTTTCATAAGATGCCGGATACCAGGCTTTATCTCTCTCTCAGAAGCAAAAACCCGAGTCTTGGCAGCCTCGGCAACTTCAATCTTTGAGCGGCTAGTTTTCATTGAAAGAAATATTCCGTTTCTCTCAAAGCTACCCAAAGAGGAAGCTTTCCAATGCTTAGAGTTAAGCTGACGATACCTCTCTACACCGGTATTAAGTACAGTGCCATCGAGCATTGTCCTCACAGTAATCCACTCATTGTAATTTTCAGGAATAATAATATATTCAAAAGCCCCGCAATGAGGATTATCCATATGCACAATCCTATTCATCTCAACAAAAGTCTTATGCCCTTTTCGATTCTGAAAACGGATTTTTCTACTTAATATGCCTTTTCGCATATCAAGTTTCTGCTTAAAGGAGAGTATTCTGGTCATTGAAGGATAAAACCACTCACTATCGCCGATCTTAAAGGTTAAAAAGATCCAATTAGGACAATTCACCATATCTTCGTTAACAACTGTCCTGCCGGCTATGTGAGTTGCCAGGCGATTGTAGAGCCCAGCAATATAGGTTCCCGGATAGTGGATCTTGGAAGCTACTGATTCAGAGACAGCGCCTCGGGTTGCAAAGTAACCATTACCTAATGTGCAGAGCGCTTCCCTTAAAGCTTCCTCGGCCGGCTCAAACCTCTCATAGACTATTGCCCAAGGAGGTGAAGTTTCGATATTAGTACTTTTAAGTAGTTGTGAGGACTCTTTCAAATAATTCCTTTACTTGTTTTGGCGAAGACAACACAAAATCAGCCGCCGAAGCTTTGGGTTTATCCGAAACCAAAATACTCATTCCGCGAGTAGCAACTACTCTGAAAGCATCCTCGTCGGTTGTGTCATCTCCTATATAAATTACAGAAAAATCTTCCCAGTTAATCCCTAAGGCATTCATTACCCACTTTACAGCCTTACCTTTATTCCAATCTATAGCTGGAAGGATCTCAAAGACTTTTTTCCCCTTCATCAAACGTAAAGACTTATTCTCTTGGATCAACCCGCCAACTAAAGTCTTTATTGCCGGGATTTCTTCTCTCTCGACCAGACGATAATGCACAGCTACGCTAAATTTCTTCTCCTCTATTATCAAGCCCTCAAGATTAGATAATTCTTTTTTTAACCTTTCAATTATCTTAGAAACTAACGGTATAGTTTCTTTAGCCTGTGGCTGCACCATCGTAACTTGTGGACCCTTGATATCAAAGCCGTGGCTTCCGGCATAGATTAATCCTTGAATACCGACAAGCTTCTCAACATCCTCTCTCATTCTCCCGCTTACAATCGCAGTAGTATATTTTTGGGATAATTTCTTTATCATATCCTGCATCTGGCTAGAAATCACTGCTAGCTCGGGACGGGAAACTATCGGTGTTAGAGTTCCATCATAATCCAGGAAGAAAACTATTTTTTTTCCGCTAAAGAGGTAAGATTTTCCGCTACCCAGATAAGAAGGGTTAATAATTGCTCCGGTTTCTTTCTCTTTGCCCTCTAAAGACTCTATTCTCTCACTCTGCTTGTCCCAATTTTGGAGTAAATCTCTCGGCTTCTTATGAAACCACTGCTCGATTAACTCTAAGTTTATCTCTGATAGGTCAGTAACTACTAAATCGGCTCCATTCTCGAGTAATTCTTTCTGATTCTTCTCTCTAGCTAGACCGATGACTAAGCCAAACCCGCCATTACGCCCGGCTGCTACCCCTGAAGACGCGTCTTCAACAACTATCGACTCAGCTGGTATAGTTCCAAGATTAAAAGCTGCTGTTGTAAAGATATCTCCTTCGGGTTTTCCCTTAAGGCCCAGTTGTACTGAGACTACACCATCTACTCTTGTTTTGAAGAAATTTTCAATTTCAGCAACTTCTAAAATCTCTTTGCAGTTTTTTGAAGAAGAAGCTACTCCTATTTTTACCCCTGAAGCCTCTAATTCTTTGATTAATTCAATAGTTGAAGGATAAACCTCAACTCCCTTAGCTTTTAAGACCTGACAAAACTTTGCATTCTTATTATTCCCTATGCCGCAAATAGTCTCGGCATCCGGAGAATCAGTTGGCTCACCATAAGGAATATTGATGTTTCTTGACTCTAGAAAGCTCTTTACCCCTTTGTAGCGAGGTTTTCCATCAACATAGGGAAGATAGTCATCTTGGTGAGTAAACTCAGCGAAAGGCTCTTTGTCTCTTGACTCTCTTAAGCGTAAATACTGATCAAAAGCCTCTTTCCAGGCTGCTGCATGAACAAGGGCAGTCTTGGTAATCACGCCGTCGAGGTCGAAAATCACAGATTTAAAAGAATATTTGCTACTCATACGCTAAAATACCTATTTTAGGTAAATTTTATGATACCACAAATAGCTTTAGATAAAAAGGCTAAATCTGGATAGTGAAATTTTAGAGAAATTTCATTATACTAAAGCCAATAGCAATATAAACTGCCCCTGCGAGGCGATAAACAGTTAAAGAAAGGTTGCTTGAGAAGGCTATCAGCTTATCAGAAGCTTTAGATTTAAGAAAAATGAAAGCCTTAAATATACCTATAATACCCAAAACTAGCAATACCTTGGGCAATAAACCCTCGGCCTTAAAAGAGGCTATAATCAAAGTGATTGAAAGAAATAATGTCAGTAAAAATAGGTTCTTTTTTAGCTTTTTGAGCCCTTTTGTCTGCAACTTCTTCTGTAAAATTTCCGGTTTAACAAGAATTAAAATACCCCAGATAACCCAAATGGTTCCAATGATCTTAGCTATCACAACCCACCTCCTTTTCTTTGCCTAATTATAGCACAAAATTCAAATTCTAGGAAATCATTGACTTGCCCTTCTGTTTACCTAAAATAAGATAAGATATGAGCTTAATTACCAGATTTGACCCTTGGAAAGGCAATCTATGTACCTGCCCGGCTAAATATAGCTTATCAGCCTATACTGGTTGTTCTCACAATTGCCTCTACTGCTATGCTTCATCATATATAAGAGACTTTTACCAACCACGCGAGAAAAAAGACTTTTTAAAAAGGCTGGAGAAGGAAATCGATAAAATCCCTAAAGATTCTCTCATCGCCATGGCTAACTCTTCTGACCCTTATCTTCCCCTCGAGGAAGAGCTAGGCTTAACTCGAGCTGCTTTAAAGATAATGGGAAAACATGATCTGAGCATAAATATTGTCACAAAGTCCTCTCTGATCTTAAGGGATTTAGATATATTAAAAAGTTTTAAAAAAATAGTAGCCAGTATTTCCCTTACTACCCTAGATAAAGAATTAGCAAGAAAATTAGAACCTCGCTCTTGCTCCCCTCAAGAAAGATTAAAAGCAGTTAGGGAGCTCGCTTCATATCTACCGGTAGCTGTTCGGCTTGATCCTTTAATTTACCCCTTAAATACCGAAGAAATTAAAGACTCAATAAGAAAAATCAAAATAGCAGGAGCAAAACAAGTCATTGCCTCTACTTATAAGGTAAAGCCTGATAACTTTAAAAGAATGGTTGTTGCTTTCCCCGAATATAAAGAATTATGGCAGAAGCTTTATCTTAAGCAAGGAGAAAAAATTGGTGGCTATACTTATCTGCCGCAAACTTTAAGGAAAGATTTAATAAATAAGGTAAGAGAAATCGCCCTTAGCGAGAAGTTAAAATTCTCTAGCTGCCGGGAAGGATTTAATAGTTTAAATACTGCTAATTGTGACGGCTCAACTCTGCTAGCTTAATTCGATATCTATCTTGCTAGTGTAAAGAACGGTATTGTGAATCGGGCAGCCCTCGATGAATCTTAGAAAAACTTCTCTCTTATCTCCTAAATCGGCGTCAGTATGAACCTTGGCCTTTATCTTAGTTAATCTCATCGGAGCCTGCGTGGTAAACTCTGCTTGGGCCTCTACTCTTAACTCTTTAAACTCTAAATTGTGGCGTTCTAAGTACTTTTTAGCAAAAACTCCAGTGCAGGAAGCCAACGATGAGAGAAAAAGTTCTAAAGGATTTGGCCCGGAGGGAATACTATCAGGCTCTTTTTTATCAACATAGATTGTAGTTGCTGAAGATACTGCTCTAACTTCAAATTTATCTTTGCTTAAGAATTTTACCTCTACCTTCTGGTTCATAAAACCCTCCTCTTTACTTATTTTTCCCCTTTTAATAGAAGAACATGAATATTCTCAGCTAAATCTTTATCAACAGCAAAAGAGGAGTTATCCATTTCAAATACAAATGACGGAAAACGGTGAAGTAATTTTATCTTATTTCCGGGGAGAATGCCCATTGAGATTAGCTTTTTTAAGATTTCACTATCGTGAGTATTTATATAGCTTATCTTACCGCTATCGCCGGCAGCCATATTGTGCAAGGTAACAATTAATCTCTTGGGAATCTTTTCAAAACTCCGGCAGCAAGCTCCAGCCGGTATGCTTTTACCATGAGGGCAAACCTTAGGATGTCCAAGAAGAGTGCAAACATTATCTTCTAAGCCATAGTGCAAGCCGTGCTCAAGCTTACAGCTTGCCTCATGCATTAAAGGGTCCCTTACGTCCAATACATCAGCAACAAGCCTTTCAGCTAAACGATGCCGCCGGACACAGCCTCTGGCTTCTTTTAATCCTTCTTTAGTGAAAAAGTCACTCTTATTTATGTCAATTAACCCCTTCTCTACTAATTCCTTAAAGGCTGGCTCATCCTTTAAGACCCGAGTACTAGGTCTTTCCTTCTTCTCTTCAATCTCAATCCATAGAGATTCTAATATCTCCTCCTCGGCATCTGATAATTTATGCATTTCAATTCACCCCCCAAATTACTAATATTTTATTTAAAATAAATCCTATTGAAAAAGAAAAAAATAAAATAAAGACTGCTATACCCATGGCAAATTTAATACCCCTTTCCTTTATATTCATTAAGAACTGGGCGATACAAGGCAGAAAAAGAGTTAGAACTACTGCGGCAACGATTATTTCCCGGCCTGAAAGCAGCCCTTGTTTTTCCAAGTCATAAAGTCCGGCAGCACCGTAGTCTCTTCTGAAAAAGCCGAATAAGAAAATTTTAGCCATCTCTAAGGGCAAACCGATGAGCCTTACCGGATAAGCTAACATTGAAATTATAAAATCAAAAACTTTAGTGATTTTACCAAGCCAAATTAATACGCTAGCCCAGATAAATATCGGCAATACTTCTTGAAAATACCACTTTAACCTAGTGTAGGTCTTGGTAAAAATATTGCTTATCCGAGGCATACGCAAAGGAGGAAGTTCAATATGAAACGTTGGGCGCTTTCCTTTTAAAACCTTATTAAGAAAAAACCCGGTGGTTGCAAATACTGCTGGAATAACTAAAAACCATAGAGCTAATGCTCCGGGTTGCTTTGAAAGTACAGCGATTATAACCCCTAACTGGGCCGAACAAGGAACACTCAATGAGAGCAGGAGAGTAGCAATTATTCTTTCTCGCTTAGTCGGCAGAATTCGAGTTACCATCGTAGCCATAGTATCACAGCCTAATCCTAAAACGATAGGAATAACAGCTCTTCCGCTTAAGCCAATTTTTTTAAACATTCTATCCATCATAGCTCCTACCCGCGGCAGATAACCGGTATCTTCAGCAAAACTAAACACAAAAAAGAATATTCCGACAATAGGAAGAACAATAGCAATAGCATAACGAATACCTAGGGTGATTATTCCGTATTCTCCGACAAAAAGTGATTTAATCCACTCAAAAGGTATTAATTTATCAAAAATAGAGACAAAAAAAGGATTAATATAGTTTCCAAATACCTTGGTCTCCAAAAAATCTACACAGACTCCGGCGCCGAACTCTCCAACTAATTTATATATACCAAAATAAAGAAAGCAGCCCAGCAAAGGTATTCCAACAACAGGCCTTAAGGTTAGCTCTCCTAAAACACGTGAGATATTCCTGGTTTTTCTCTTCTTCTCTCTTACTACGTTCCTGATAATCGTCTCGGTCCTTCTTCTCAAAGCCAGATTGATTGAATATTCTATCGGTTGAGATGACTTTTCCCTAGCCCGATTCCTTATCCTTTCTATCTCTTCTAAATTTTCTCGGTCCTGCTTTTCCTTAACTAGCTCATAAATTTCTCTATCGCCCTCTAATAATAGCAAGCTTAAGATATTCTTATCTAGAGAATAGCTTCCCCCTAGTTCTTGATTTATTCTTTTAATAGCTTCTTCGATAGGCGGAGTGTATTTGACCAACGGCTCTTTCTTTATGGGTAATGCTGATTCCTTTGAGCTTAAAACTTGTTCTATTTTTTTCTTCAGTTCTCTTATGCCCTCACCCCTTACCGAAACTGTAGCAACAACCGGGATTCCTAAGGTTTTCTCTAACTTCTCAATATCAATAGATATACCGGCTTTGCTAGCCTCATCGATAATATTTAATACTAAAATAACCGGAAGACCAGCCTCAATAAGCTGTAAGGTTAAAGGCAGAGTTCTCTCCAGGTCCTTTGCAGCCCCAACATGAATAACCAGCTCAGGGTTATCTTTAAACAAGATAAGCCTGGCGATTCTCTCTTCTTCGCTTAAAGGGAGAAAAGAATACATTCCCGGAGTATCTATCAACTGAAACTGTCTACTGCCTATATTTATATTTGCTTTGAAAAGCTCAACCGTAGTCCCGGGGTAATTTGAAACCGTAGCATAACGGCCGCTCAAATTATTAAAAATTGAAGATTTGCCTACGTTGGGTGCACCAACAATGACAACTTTTGCTAGACTCATTAATCCTTACCTCTTACCCCTTCTTGATTTTGAAATTCAATTTCAGTTATACTTTAAAAAAATATCCTTATTCTCCCTTACTTTTCCCCCTCCCCCTGCACTCTTTGCATACTCCAAATATCTGAAGCCTGTGGCTCATCGGGGTAAAATCAAATTTCTTACATAGATCATCTTGCAGCCTCTCAATCTCAGAGTCTGCAGTCTCTATTAGTTTTGAACAAGATTGACAGACTAAATGATCATGGTGCCGATGCCCATGTGCATGTTCAAACTGTACCCTCCTATCACCTAAATATACCTCCTTAGCTATACCAGCCTCAATTAGAAGCTTTAAGGTTCGAAAGACTGTGGCATGGCCAATGCTGGGGTTTTTACGTTTGGCAACTTTGTAAAGATCTTCGGTGCTAAGGTGCTCTTCGATATTAAGAAAAGCCTCTAGAATCTCTTCTCTCTGCCGGGTAAGCTTTAACCCCTTTTGCCTTAAAAAGTAGATAAGTATGGTTCTTTCTTCTAACATATTCCCTCCTATTGATATTGAAATTCAAAATCAATTATAGCTAAAATCTAGCTTCTGTCAACCTATTTTCTTAAACTCTTAATAATCCGGTAGGTCTTATCTAGGACCTCAATGATCTGGCCCTTTTTTATACATAGGGGTAGAAAAAAATAGACAATACTACCTAGGGGACGCAAAATAAGCCCCTGCTCCAAGCCTCTTTGGTAAACTTTTAATCCTATTCTATTTTTTAGGCCAAAAGGTTCTTTTGTCTTCTTATTCTTTACCAGCTCTGTTGCTCCGACCATGCCTATACATCTTACATCACCGACTAAAGGCAGGCCTTTAAAAGCTTCCAGCCTTTTGTGAAATTCGGGAATAAGCTTATTAATCTTTTTTAAAGTATTCTCCTGACTGTATACCTTCAAACTGGCTAAAGCTGCTGCACAGGAAATAGGATTAGCCGTATAAGTATGGCCATGATAGAAAGTCTTTCTTTTTTCATAATCTCCATAAAACAGATTGTAGATTTTATTGGTGGTTAAGGTTGCTGCAAAGGGAAGATAGCCTGAGGTTATTCCTTTTGAAAGGCAGATAAAATCTGGCTTTACCTTTGCATGCTCACAGGCAAACATCTTTCCGGTCCGTCCAAAACCACTGGCTACTTCATCCAAAATTAAATGAATATTATACTTCTTAGCTAATCCAGCAGCCTTGTTAAGATACTCGGCAGGATAAATAATCATACCCCCGGCAGCCATAACCATTGGTTCTAAAATCAAAGCAGCAATTTCTTTGCTCCTTTTTCTTAGTATAGTTTCTAAGGAGTTTATGCACTCGATGCTACAAGTAGATTTATCTTTTCCTACCGGACACCGATAGCAATAAGGCGAAGCAGCTTTAAAACTCTTAAAGAAAAGAGGTGAGAAGGTCTTATTAAATAAATCCACTCCGCTTACGCTCATCGCTCCGATGGTATCACCATGATAACCAGAATCTAAAGATAGGAATTTTGTCTTTTTGTTTTTTCCAATATTCTGCCAATATTGAAATGACATCTTCAATGCCACTTCAACTGCTGTTGAGCCATTGTCAGAGAAGAAGACTTTAGTTAAATTATTCGGGATAATTGCAACCAATTGCTCGGCTAATTTAATTGCCGGCTTATGGGTGAAACCGGCAAATAAGACGTGTTCAAAGGAATTTAGCTGAGTGCTAATAGCCTTGTTTATCTTTGGGTGGTTATGGCCGTGGATATTACACCACCAGCTGGATATAGTATCATAGTAACAATTTCCCTTGTTATCATAGAGTTTTATTCCCTTTGCTCTCTCAATTAGAATCGGAGGAAACTTCTCACAGTCCTTAGCCTGAGTGTAAGGATGCCAAATGTATTTTAGATCTTTTCTAATCCACTTATCCATTCTTCAATATTTATTTTAAATTAGATAATATCTTTTTACCTATTTTCTTAAAACTTTTACACAATCTATCTGTATCTTTAGTCCAGAGCAAACTTCCCGAAGACTTCTGGCCGCTTATTACCTCTATTATCTTAGGGTTATCTTTTAAGATTATATTATTTTCTTTATTATCGTTTAAATTATTGAATACAACTCCGACTATTCTCATCTTTCTAGCTTTAAGAGCTTCTATGGTCAGAAGAGTGTGATTAATCGCCCCTAACTTATTGCCAACTACAACTAACGCTGGGAGATTTAATTCTTTAGCTACATCTATTACTAATTTTCTCCTATTCAAGGGAACTAAGGCCCCTCCTATTCCTTCAACCATTACAAAGTCAAAAGTTTTTTGTAAGGACCCAAAACTTTTTTTTATCCTTTCTGTGCTTATCTTTCTCCTCTCCAGGCTTGAAGCAAGATGAGGAGAAGACGGAAATTTAAAAGTATAGGGAGAAATATCCGAGAGATAATTCTTAAACTCTTTCTTCCTCTTATCAGCCAACTTTAAATGAAGGCTGACATCTTTAGAAAAGCCTATTGAACCGGTCTCAACCCACTTTTGAGTTATGACTCTATAACCCTTATCATTTAGAAACTTGGCCAATAAACCGGTTACAATCGTCTTACCTACCCCGGTATCTGTTCCGGTAACAAAAATCCCTCTCATACTCTACCTCGACAAAAAAACATCTGATAAGTAGCCACTATATTTTTAAACCTCTCCCTGTAAATCTTCTCTATTGAGGCTATCCTTCGAGGAGTCCAGAAGATTTCCCCTCTTAAACCATCGCCTCTTGTCCCGGTGCACCTTAAGCTTTCTAGTAATTCTAATAATGAATTATAATTTTGATTGTAAATCTCTTCTTTTACTACGACCTCGGAAAAAATACCTTTTAATATAGTCTCTACCTCTTCTCTTTTTAAAAAATTACTGGCGCTTATCGAAAGAGGCTTACCGAGAAACTCCTCCAGACAGCTATGCAGCTGGAAAAAAGTCTCCGGGCCAAAGGTAGAGAATAAAATAAAACCTCCCTTACTAAGAGCTTGTTTGTATCTCGTTAAATCTGATTTCAAATCCCCAAACCACTGGAAACTGGCATTAGAACTTATCAGATCAAACTCTTCCTCTAGACTAAGGCTTTCGGCATCAGCAACAATGAATTCTACGTCTTCGGACCCAAGCTTCTCCTTGGCAACTTTAATCATCTCAGCTGATATATCTACGGCTTTTATCTTAGCCTGGGGAAATCTACTCTTAAGAAGCCTAGTGTAATTTCCGGTCCCACAGCCAATATCTAAAATACTTGAGAAACCATTAGCATTAACTTCCTTAATAAGCATAGAAGCACAGAGATTCTGAATTCTTGAGTGCTGATCATAATCCCGGGCATGCTTTGAGAAATTTTCTTCTATTACTCTTTTATTTACCATATATACTTACCTAAATCCTCTTCTAAAAAAGGAATATGGCCGCAATCTTTAATAGTTATTAACTCAGCACCTGCTATAGCTTCCTTAACTTCTCTAGCTTCATCAACAGGCGCTATTTTATCATTCTCTCCGTGGATAATCTTTATTCTTCCTATCCCGGATAACTCTTGAGTATTTATCCAAGATTTCTCTAGATAATCTAAGGTCTTGAGTAAATATTCTAAATCGAACCTCTCACAATAACTTTTAAGTAAGTTTTTCTTAAACCAGCTTAAGCTTGTCTTTTTCGAGAAACACTGCCCATAGAACTTGTAAAGATAACCCTTCTTGCTCTTTTTAAGAAGTTCTCCTATTTCCTCTATATCCTCCTTTTTATACTTCTTCCTTATGCTTACTAAGACTAGCTCTTCGACTAGCTTAGGATGCTTTGAGGCAAACTCAGCTGCCAGGAATCCACCTAAGGACCAGCCTAATAGAGAAATCTTCTCTATCCCCTTCTCCTCCAAAGTATTAAGAACGCTATTCTCAAAGGTAAGGGGGAAAAAATCAAGGGGTAGTAAATAATTAAATTTCAGATTCAGTGAATCAAAAATCCTGCAGTCAGTGGCCCAACCCGGGATAAGCAGAATAGTTTTCTTCTGGCCCCGGTCTAAATATTTAAAACTCGGGTTTTGCATAAGTCTTTAACTAGTTTCCCTAATATTTCTCTTGAATGATGGTGAGTTAATGAAAACCTTAACCGAGATTCTCCTTGGGGCACAGTCGGTGGACGTATCGGGAGAGCCCAGTAACCTTTTCTCTGCAGCTCTTTGCTAGCCTTGACTACTCTCTGATTATCGGAGACAATCACCGGCACTATCTGGGATGACCCTTTTACTTTAAATCCTGCTTCTTTTAAATTCTTGCGAAAATAATCAGCATTACTAATAAGGCCTCTTCTGCGCTGCGGTTCCTCTTCTACTAATTCTAAGCTAGCTAAATTAGTTGCAATTACCGAAGGTGGAAGAGCTGTAGAGTATATAAAACTTCTAGCTGTGTTTATTAGGTAATCAACTAAAACTTTTGAACAAGCAACATAACCGCCAAAACTTCCCAAAGCCTTGCTAAATGTACCCATTATTAAGTCTACTTCTTTAACTACTCCCTCTTCTTCAGCTACACCGGCTCCGTTCTTACCAAATATCCCGGTAGCATGAGCCTCATCTACGATTAATCTACAATTGTATTTTTTCCTCAAGTTAACTAATTCTCCTAATGCCGGCTTATCGCCATCCATACTAAATACGCTCTCGGTTATTATCAATGCTTCCTTAAACTTATGTCTCTGCTCCTTTAATAATTGCTCTAGGTGGTTTAGGTCATTATGTAAAAAACGCAAAGGTTTAGCCCGAGACAAGACTATTCCGTCAATTATGCTGGCATGGTTTAGCTTATCGGAAAAGATAACATCGCCTCTGTGACAAAAAGCACTAATTATACCGACATTAGCCTGATAACCGGAGTTAAAAATTAAGGCTCTTTCTTTACCTTTAAATTGAGCTGTTTTTTCTTCTAGTTCGTGGTAAATATCTGAATCTCCGCTTAAAAGCCTGGAAGCTGATGAGCCTACGCCTAATTTATCTATCCAATATTTTGCAGCTGCCTTTAATTTAGGATCAGTTGAAAAACCTAAGTAATCATTAGAAGATAAATCAATATACTCTCTGCCATCTGAGGACCTTAATCCCTGGCCCCGGGAAGTCGCCGGCTTTAAGACTCTTAACAGATTATCTTGTTTCCTTATCTTTAAGAATTCTTCTATTCGTCCCATAATTTTTTTACTTCTTCTATAAGCTTATAGTCAGCTTCAAGTTCCCTTCCCTTAACAGTTAAATAGCCTCCAATAAGCATTCCATTGGCTCCGGCCATAAAACCTAGACCTTGGAAATCTCCTAAAGCGCTCTCTCTTCCGGCTGCTATCTTTATAAGTTTATCTTTTAAAATTACTCTAAAAATACATAAAGTTCTAATAACATCATTGCAGGAAATCGGCTTTAAATTCTCTAGGGAAGTTCCTTTTATCGGAACCAGAATGTTTATCGGCACTGAATCTACATCTAGCCTTTTCAAAGTATGAGCCATATCAATTCTATCTTGCCAAGTCTCACCGATACCGATTATACCGCCGCTACAGACCTCTAAGCCGGCTGCTTTGGCAGCTCTTACTGTGTCGATTCTCTGACTAAAATCATGAGTTGAAACAATTTGTTTGTAAAATCGTGGCGAGGTTTCAATATTATGATGATAACGGGTGAGGCCGGCTTCTCTTAATCTCTTTAGCTCATCCTCCTTTAAGGCTCCTAGAGAAGCGCAGACAATAATACCGATTTCTTTTTTTATCTCGGAAATTGCTAAAATTATTTCCTCTAGCTCTTTAGCCTCTAAACAGTTTCCACTGGTTACAATACCAAACTTCTCAGCTCCAATATCCTTTGCCTTCCTGGCAGCCTTTAGAATTTCTTCTTTTCTTTTTAAAGGATAGGTAGCTATATCAGCGGAGTGATGAGTTGACTGAGCACAGAACTTACAATCTTGGTTACAATAACCGGATTTAGCATTTATAATGCTACATAATTCTAGCTTAGAGCCTAAATAGTCTTTTCGAGTCTTATTGGCTAAAGAGAGTAACTCCGGTATTGGTAGGTTTAATAAAGATTTTATCTCCATTGTCACCCATTTTAACACTAAAGGTTTACAATTTCAAAAGGAAAGATTCAACTCACATGCAGGCTTTTAGATTGCTCTAATGGTTACTCTATTATTTGAGCTTCTAATTCTATCTTAATTGAGGGTTTCAAGGGGTCATTACTTTTAACCTCAATCGTTCTTAGCATCCCTCCCAAATCGATACTGGCATGATTGAGGTCGACAATTATAATCAGCTCTCCTACTTCTTTGGGTCTTATGCTTACCGCCCAGCCTGGTTTTGCGCCTTTGGTCCCAAAAGCAGGGCTGATGTATTTCTTTTTTTTCAATTTAACCGTAGTGCAAGGGCACGATGGCTTTAAATCGGTTATCTTCAATTTCCTCCTACCCTTATTTTGTAATTTTACCTCGACCCTTAATTCCCCACTGGCTTTACTAACTTCTCCTAAGTTGTATCGGGTAGGATCGATGAAGATCTCTGGTCGTTTTTCCCCAACCTCAGCTATCAATTCTTTCTCAACTAGCTTTCTTGATTCCGGGTCAACGATGGTATCTAAGCCAAATTTCTTTGCTATTTTTACGAGGATCTCTTCTTGGCTTAAGGCTTTCTCCGGAAAAGTATCGATATATGCTTTTATCTCTTTAGAGTGCCTACAAGAACAAGATGCAAATAGCTTGGGGCAACTGCAGCATTTTAATTTCGAATAAATATCTTCTTTAATATCAGCAAAAGCAATGCTATTAGAAAATACAATAAGTGAAATAATAATAATTTTTACCGCCCTAATCATTTTCTTCCTCCTTTTTCTAACAAATCTTGCCTAGAGTAATCCTCGTCCGATATAATCGTTGCCTCAATCGTGATTCTCATCCTGGGATTGAATAAATCATTAGAAACAACATAAATATCCTTACTGTCCCTGCCAAAAGATTTCCCTTTTGTATTGTAAATCGCCTTTAACTCTTCACTGCTTTGAGGGCCAATGTTGTTTGAAGAAATTTCTGTAGTAACGCACCCGCAAGTCGTAAGAATAGTCTTGATTACCAAATCCCGATCCCCGGTATTTTCTACCAAAAATACTTTCTCAGCTATCTCTGGCTCTTTTAATTGGCCGAAATCCCAATATTCTTCACTAAGTTTAATTCTTGGTCCTGATTCGCTAAATGCTTGCGATCCACCAAACAATATGAAAAGTACGATAACGCAGCTTATTGCTTTTTTCACTAAATCTCCTTAAAACTCAACCTTCCCGAGCTAGGAATTTCAGAGAGCAAGTTTTGTAACGTCGCCGGCAGAAACTTTCTCTACCAGGCCATTGTCTTTACGCAGGAGTAGATATCCTTTCTCATCTATTCCGGCAGCTTCACCCTCTATCCGTTTGTTAAAAACCTTTACTTTTATCCGTTTGCCCCAGAGAGAACAAAATCGACTCCATTCTTTAAGCAAATTAGAAAATCCTTCACCTTGGGCCTGTCGATAGCAAACTTCTATTTCTTCAAGTATTCTTTTAGCAATCTCTACCCGTGACACTTTCTTCTTTAAATTTAGGAATAAGGAAGTGGCCTGAAGAGGCAGGTCTTTAGAGTTAATATTAATACCTAGGCCTGCTACTACAAAATGAATTCTATCAGCCTCAGCATTCATTTCACAAAGTATTCCGCCTAACTTTTTTCCTTTAAGATAAATATCATTAGGCCATTTCACTGAACACTCTACACCGGTTGCTTTTTTTATACCGCGCAGACAACCTAAAGCAATAAGGAGAGTGATTTGAGGAACCTCCTGGATAGAAAGAAAGTAAGGCTTTAGGAGTAGTGAGAAATAAATTCCTCCTCGCGGAGAAATCCACTGCCTCTGGATACGACCTCTCCCCTTTTTCTGGGTCTCGGCAAATACTACTGTGCCCTCTGCTGCCCCTTTCAACCCTAATTGCCAAGTGAAATCTTGAGTAGAATCTATTATCTCCTGATGGTGAATCTCTTTGCCGATAAAATGAGTGTTTAAATTATATTGAATTTCCCAAGGATAAAATTTATCAGGACAGGAAATAAGCTTATACCCTAGATGAGGAATGGCTACAATGTCATAACCTTTATCAGTAAGCTTGCCAATATGCTTCCATAAAGCCTGACGGCTAATCTTTAGCTTGTTGGCTAACTCTTCTCCGGAAGTATAACCATCATTATCCTTTAATTCCTTGAGGATTATACAATCTGCGTCTCTCTCTGCTCTTTTCATTTTCTCCTTTAACTAAAGTACAGGCTTGATTCAGACTTTGATACTATTTTACCATCCTGAAGATAGATTATTCTCTCCGCGGCCTCAGCAAGCTCTAGATCATGAGTCGCAACAACAATCGCTAAACCTGACTGGGCTAACTTTCTAAAAAGATCTAAAATAGAGTTGCGGACTTCTGTCTCCAGCTCTCCAGTAGGCTCATCGGCAATAAGGATCTTGGGATCATTCACAAGGGCACGGGCAATAGCTACTCTCTGCTTGTCCCCTCCATTTAAGGTATCAACTCTGAGGTTTTCTTTCCCTTTTAACCCGACTCTTTCTAAGGTTTGAGAAATCTTCTTTGCATTTATATTTTTCTTAGCAAAAATTAACGGTAACTCTACGTTCTCTCTAACTGTTAAGGTAAGTATAAGATGGAACTGTTGAAAAATAAAGCCTAAGTTTTTTCGCCTGATTTCAATTAGCTGCGACTCTTTAAATTTAGTAATATCCTCTCCGTTTATCTTTATATTTCCGTCAGTTGGCAGATCCAGACAGCTGACCAAATTAAGTAAAGTCGTCTTACCTGAGCCAGACGGCCCGACTATCGAGATAATTTCACCTTTTCTTATGGCAATGTTAACTCCATCAAGAGCCTTAACCAGTTCTGAACCCCGAGTGTAGTATTTCTTTAAATTGATAGCCTCAATAGCTTTATCCATGCTTTATCCTCTCTTCTCTGTCAATATTACCATCAACTAAATGGATAACCTTATCGGATTGATAACCAAACTTAATATTATGGGTTGCTACTACTATAGTTATGCCCTCAGTTTGATTTAGCTCTCTGAAAAGGCTAAAAATTCCTTGAGTGTTTCTAGTATCTAAATTTCCTGTGGGTTCATCAGCTAAAAGTATCTCTGGAGAAGTAATTAAAGCTCTGGCAATCGCAACTCTTTGCATCTCGCCTCCGGAAAGCTCTCTAGGAAAATGGTTAATTCGTTTTCCCAATCCGACACTTTTCAAAATCTCTGTTGCTCTGCCGTTCTCTTTAGGTAGCCTAGAAAAATGCAAAGAAAGCTCTACGTTCTCCAAAGCAGTTAAAGAAGGAATTAAATAGAATTCCTGGAATATAAACCCGATATTCTTCCTCCGTATTTTAGGCAAATGTTTCTCTTTGGCTTTAGATAAATCATATCCTAAGACCTCTAAATTACCTGAAGAGACTCCGTCTAAGCACCCGATGAGATTAAGAAGCGTAGTTTTGCCAGCACCAGAAGGACCAATAACAGCCACAAACTCACCCTTTTGGATTTCAAAGTCTATTCCTTTCAAGGCAACAATGTCCTCAGCTGGAAGCCTATATATTTTTTTTAGTTTTTTCCCTCTTACTATACACTCACTCATATTTTATCCTCCGCGCCTGATTGCCTCAATCGGTCTCATTGATGCTGCCCGAGCTGCCGGGTAAATCCCTGAGATCAATCCCAAAATAATAGCCCCGAGGAATGAGGCTAGGAGAAGATTTGGAGTAATAAGCACTAACTTCCCACTAGGAGCATAAGGCAAGATTTGTTTTAATATGTGCTCAATTACGTTTCCGCCTAAAATAGCTACGAGGCTGCCGGCAACCCCGCCTAAGACACAAATAAGAGTTGTTTCGATCCAGATAATTTGAAAAATATCTAGCTTGGAAGCACCAATAGCTTTCATTACGCCAATTTCTTGAGTTCGCTCAAATACAGACATTAGGATAGTATTTATTACTCCGATTATTGCTATAAAAATAGCTATTACCGCTACTGAGTTTACTAAAATCTTTGCCGAAGATATGAGATTAAGAATTGTTCCCCTTACTTGAGCCATGCTGATTACCTGGATGCCTGGCTCATCATACAAATCTTCTTCAAACTCTGCTAATTTTCTTATGTCTTTTAACTTTATGCCAATTCCAGTTAATTTAGCAGGAAGGTTAAATATCCTTTGTGAAGTTGCTAGAGGTAAAAATATCACTCCGTCATCTTGGGTGCCGGTTCTATCAAATATACCTACGACTTTAAGAACTCTATCAATGCCTGGAATGAAAATTTTATCACCAACCAAACGTTGTTCAACCTCGGCAGCCTCATAGCCCATAACAACCTCTTCAACATCCTCACCAGAAAACCATCGGCCACTCTTAAATTTAGTCCAAGGTTTTAACTCCAGATAAGAATCTAAAATCCCCATGTACATCGCAAAGCCACCTTGGCCTTCGCTTCTTTGAGGATCAAAGACAGTGTATATTAATTGAGGAGTGACTTTGTCTATACGGCTATCTTGGACAATCTTATTGTATACATCCTCTTCCATGTAGCGTAACCCGCCGCCGCCCTTTAACATTAACGTTGCAGCCTCATAAGGACACCCTTTGGCAGTAACTAAGAGCTGATATCCCATCTTATCAATATCACTGCCTAGAGCTTTTTGATAGCCAAGATTGAAACCCATCAGGCTCACTAACACCGCCACAGCAATAGCAACTCCTCCTATGGTCAGGAAAGAACGAATCTTTTTTCTTTTGAGATTCTTAAAGGCTAATATTGCTAATTTCATTTTATCTTCACCCCTTTTCCGATCATTATTGGATTTGGTTTCTTATCTACAATCTCTCCAACGACTAAAACCTCATCTCCTGTATGCTGAGCTATGGCAAACCCTGAAGGCCCAAGGTCAACATAGATAACTCCTGAGTCATCTCTTAAAGTAAACCAACAGCCAGCAGGACATTCAACCATGATCTTGCCCTCAATAATAAGTGTTTTCTGGTCATAACTCTTTGGTTTCTTGAGAATATCACTAATTTTTGTGATTTCTTGATTGGAGATTCTTTCTCCATACTCTTCTAAGCGGCCACACCCACTTATTAATGCTCCGGTGAAAATAATCAATAGACATACTGAAATGCTAATCATCACTCTCATTATTACCTCCTTTATTAATCTTGTTATAATCCTGATCATACTTACTATTTAATATAAACTCATCAAGTAAGATTAAATTCTTCTTTATGCCTCTTAAGGTGGCTTTAAAATCTTGATTGCTGTTTTCGCTTGGATCTTTGATTTCTGCTATTTTGTCATAAGAATATTCGTTACCCCCTAAAGCATCATGACGATAGAAATCTGCCAGTGTTAGTCCTGTGAACTGGTCAACAAATCTTTTGTTTCTAAATTTACTGGCCTCAGGAGAAGATATCTTCTGATAATAAAGATTTATTATCTTACCCTCTAAATCACTGGCTAAGATAATCTGTATTCCTCCAAAAGTTCCTTTCTGGTTAACACCATGAATGTAGCCAATGACCTCCATGCCTTTAAGAATGGTATAGTAAGAATAAGGCACATCTAAAGACTCATAAGCAGAATCTAGTTTATCGCCGAGCTTCTTTTCTATTTCTTCTGCTAAAATCTCCCCACCCTTCTCCTTTATGCTTATAAAATCAGTTCGATAACCGGTAGATTCTGGGAAAATACGGATTACATCACGATCCGGGTCGTTTAAGGTACAGCCAACTGCTGCAGACGCATCATCAGAGTAAGCAAAAGTTGATAAAAAACACAGCATTAAACTTAAAATAAATTTTCTCATCTTAAAGCCCATAATAGTATACTTGCAAAAGCACCTGCCTATCCTTATCTACGCTTGATGAGCGAAAATCATGAAAATAAGCTAACCGTAGAGTAAGGTCAGAATTAAGCTTGTAGCCCAATCCAGCGCCAACAATTATATCTTGAAGATTAGAATTTCCTAAATCTTTTGAGAAAAACTGACCTTGCAGTTTAAATTCTAACTCTTGAATAGACCGAGGAACGTAATCAACCTCAAGGAGCGATCCCAGAATATCATCGTTGGAATCCTGGCCATAAACTAACTCTCCCTTTAGTAGATAAGGGCCGGATGAATATTGGCCATCTAAACCTATCCTCTTCTTAAGAATAGCCTGGTTTGAGATAAGCTCCGGGGCCGGAATAGTCTTTGTTTCGTTACTGGCAAGCACTTCACCATAGAGCAAAGATATCCCGTATTGAAAATCTCTATCCTGGGCTGTCCCGAGCCTGCTACTGAGCAAAAAACTTCCGTCTTTTCTCTCAATACCCATCCCCGAGCCAATTTGAGCAGAAAGTTCATAGTCAAACTCACCAAGAATACCTCTTATGCCAGTGCCCCAATCTTTTTTAAAACCAATGTTCTTGCGAGCTAAGGTCTGGAATAAAGTACCGTGCGTATCCAGAACCGGTTCAAGCCCAAATGAGGGATCAAAATGCCCTACACGTAAAGCCTTACCTAAGCCTAATTTGTAATCTAGAAAAGCATTGTGAACCTCAAGAGCCCAGGCATCATTGGAATTCTTTAAAGAATCATAAGCTAATCTCACTTGAAGATCGGCAGTTAAATAATCTCCGTATTGGTCAGAAAACTTATCATAATACTCAAAGCCAATTGAATTCTTTAATGACCTATTATCCTTACCAACCGATTTGTTGAGATCGGAATAACCACCAATAATATTTATTTCCTTGTAAAGAGAGCCTGCTTTTATTTCGTTATGTAGAACTGTTAGGCTTAAAATAAAGGTCAAGATAAAAATTGTTTTAGCTACTCTCATATCTTATGTATTTTTCTTATTACACTCATTACCTCATCTATCTTTTCTTTTCTTTGCGACTCTGATTTCCCCTTTATGGCATCTACTACGCAATGTTCCATATGTTTAGAGAGAATTTTCTCAGCTACTCGGCGAAGAGCACTTATTGAAGCATGAACCTGATTGACGATATCTATACAATATTTCTTTTCTTCAACCATTTTCTGGATACCTTTAATCTGGCCCTCAATTCTTCGCAGAGCAATCAAATTTTCACTATGAGTTGTTTTATGCGCCATTTATCACCTCGTATTTTAAAACCAATACCCTTGTTATATCTCTATTATCCCTAAACCATTTATACCATACCCCCCTAGGGTATGTCAAGATAAAAGTAATCTTTTCCGTCTTAGAAATACCTTGTATTTATTATCTATTTTTCCACTGTGAAGTAATCTCAGCATGCTTGAGGCAAAATTCATACTCAGCCTCTATCTGGGCTTCGATTGCTTCCTTTTGCCAATGAGCATTATAAAGGCGGCATTTTTTATCGGAGCAAAAAGGATCTCCGGTCAAGTGATAGAAAAGGGCTTGAAGGCAATAACCTTTTAATAATTCTGTAATCCGGGTATCTTCATACTCGATAATCTCTCCTTTAAATTCCTGACTTAAGGTCAAGGTATCCTCACCCATCTGCATCTTTATGTAGTACTCCTTAGGCTTAGCTAAAGCTTCTACTAATCCCGGAACAGAGATGATATTAGGCCGGCCATAGATACCGACTCTGACATGATAGCGCCGATCATTGCTATCGAAACTAGCTAATAGCTGGTTGGTAAATATTATATGGCAGGATGAAGGTTTAAATTCCTTTAAGCCAAGAAGCTCTCTGCAGATTTTTTGTAAATGAAAACCATCGTAGATTACACCCTTTAGTTGTTTATTCCCCAAAAGCCTTTTTTTCTCATATTCAATCTCTAAGGGAAGGGGTGAAAACTCTTTCAGCTGCTCACTAACGCTATGAACCCGGGAGCAGGTAATTTTTCTGGCAAGCTCCTCAATATCAGGAGAGTCCGGACTTTTAAGCAAGAAGGAGAAGAAATCTCCTCTCTGCTCTGTTTTTGCTTTAGGATATATGTTTTTTAGGTAGTCGGTGATTTCTTCTGCTTTATACTCTGGCAGGCCACTACTCCCATAAAGATAAATAGAAGAAATGGTACCCCTGGCGGGATGACTTCGCCTAGACATTTTATTCTTAGACTACTTTAATTTTTCTTTTACAACTTCAGCGCCTCTTTTACCGGAAAGAAGCATTCCGCCGAAAGTAGGGCCCATTCGAGGAAGCCCATACATAGTCGATACCGCCATACCAATGACTATGAGGCCAGGAGATACTTCGCCGGTATGCTCAACCAATAAATCCTCAGAGCGCTCAACCCACATTGCTCCATAGCCTCTAGTTTTAAGCAGGTCTCTTTCTTCCATCTTCTGGCAAACCATCGCATCATGGCCGGTAGCATCAATCACAATCTTTCCCTCTATAGCTACCGGATCAACGCAGGTAATTTGCCGCGGTAAGGCTTGAACCGGAGTCCAGTTAATTACTGCGCCAGCTACACGATTTTTCTCTCTTAAGACAATATCTTCAAAGACAGTCATATTAGCTATTTTAACCCCGGCATCACAAGCAGCAGCAATAAGCTTAGAGCAAGCATGGGGGCCATCAGCAACAAAAAGCCCGGGATTAGTTTCTTTGTAAGGAACTCCCAGCTCTTTTAGAATTTCTTCAGCCGGTGCCCTTACGGTAAGTTTATTCATAAGATAACCGCCAATCCAGAAACCGCCGCCAAGGTAATTATTTCTCTCGACAATAAGCACTTTAAGCCCTGCGAGCGCTAATTCTTTACCAGCCATAAGTCCACTGGGGCCAGCACCAATAATAATTACATCACTCTCAGTATACTCTGAGAACTGCTTTGAAAATTCATCGACAATTGCCCGGGTAACTTCTTTTTCTCCTACACTACTAAAAATCTTCTTGGTCATATCTCCCCCTTACTTTGAATTTATCTAACTTTACCTATCTAACGCAAGCGATATTCTACCAGATTTAAATATATTTACAATCCTTGTATTTGATCATTCAGGAAGAGTTATTTACTGCCGGTAATCTCTCTTATTGTAGGATTTTGGCCGCATACCGGACAACTCGGATTAGGCTGAACTTTTATTTTCTTAAAAGTTGTAGCAAGAGAATCAAAAGTTAAGAGCTTATTGGTCAATAATTCTCCTATATTTAGAATGTATTTTAAGACTTCGTTGGCCTGGACCAACCCTATCGTCCCAGCAACAGCTCCTAGAATCCCGGCATCTTTGGGTGAGATGAATTCGTTTTCGGAGGGTGGTTTAGGGAATAGACAGCGATAACAGGCAGTCTGCCTGGGAAGAATAGTCATAGCTTGACCCTCAAATCTTAACACTGCTGCATAGAACAATGGTTTTTTAGTAAGAATAGCGGTATCATTTAATAGATATTTTGTTAAAAAGTTATCTGAGCACTCTACTAATAACAAATAGTCTTTAACAATATCTAATATATTCTCAGAAGATAACTTAACTTTATGGGGAGTAATCTCTATCTCGGGATTGAGATTGTTAAGCTTATCTTTGGCGGATATAACCTTCGACTTTCCAATATCTCTGGTTGCATGAAGAATTTGCCTCTGCAAGTTATCTAATTCTACCAAATCAAAATCAACTAGGCCAATCTTTCCAATGCCGGCAGCGGCTAAATAATAGGCACAAGATGAGCCTAGGCCACCGGTACCAATAATTAACACCTTCGAGTTAAGAAGCTTTTCTTGACCCTTGCTGCCTATGGCCGGAATGGTTATATTTCGCCGGTATCTGGTGAGTTGTTCTTGACTAAGTGCCATCTTAATTAATCTTTCCTACCCTCCGGCAATAGGAAGAATAATATCTATGATATCTCTATCATTGAGGTGAGTTTTCTCGCCTTCTAAAAACCGGGAATCTTCCCCATTAACATAGATGTTGATAAACTTACTTAAACTCCCTTGGGTATCATAGAATTTCTCTTTGAGATCAGGAAATTCATTAGTTAAGTTACCAATCAACTCGCTAATATTATCTGCCTTAACCTCTAATTGGGTAGCTCCACCTACTGCCTCTTGAAATAACAAAGGTATTCTTATTACTGCCATAAATTTCGCTTAGAAGTTTACCTCCATAGCCTTGTAAGGACAAACTTTCACGCACATCTCACAAGCAATACACTTATCGTCGTGGAATTCTATCTTTCTTGAATCAGAATCTACTTCAAAGGCCTCTACCGGACAGACAGCGACACATAATCCGCAATCAACACACTTATCTTCATCGCGAATTACATCTTTAGATAAGGTCTGAATTCTAACCTTCTCTTTTTCTAGGTATTTTACTGCTCTGGTATACTCATCTTTCTCACCCTTTAGCTCAAGGACCATCAATCCTTCCTCGTCAGGATTAACAAGAGCTTTGAGAATATTGAACTCTAAATCAAAGTCTTTTGATAATCTATAAATTATCGACTTGTTAACAAGATCGGAAGGAAAGTGTAGAACTATTTTTTTGGAGTACATAACTACTTACCTCCTTTTACTTCTCTGACCTTTAAAGGTTTAAATTTGTATCCCGAATCCGGGCCGGGAAATTCAGCCACTGGCTCAGTCAAAAGAAAGTCGCCTTTCTTAATCCAGGTTTTAAGTTCATCAGCTATCTCTCTTGCCTTAGGATAGCTTGATATTGCCCCGGTAGGAACTTCTCTTCCTCTTACAGTTATTTTCCCAGTTTTAAGTTCCGCATAAGTAGCTCTTCCTAAAGATTCAGGAATTCCTTGAGGGTAAGCTTTACTATAATCGACTATGCTCGCAGAGAGTTGATCATCAGATACAGCAGTAAACTGAGCCATTTCTTCATCGAGTATCGGAATAGGTACACCAATTCCCACACTAAGAGTTACTCCATACCCTAAGAAACTAACCCCCTTAAGCCACTTATCGCTCATCTGTTTTAAGTCACCAATAACAGCAGCTGTTCCTGCTGGCGTAAGAGGAGTCTTATTGTCAGCTCTCTTAACTCCAGGATTATGTTGAGTTCCCCACCAAGAAACATAACCAATGCCTCCGCCTAAGAATATCTTGGTACCAATACCAATAGTTCTGTAAAGAGGGTCATTAAGAAATGGGGAAAGTTGTCCAGCACTACAATAGTTTGCATTGCCTACCTTTGGTCTTAAGGTTCCCATATAGGTATAAATGGTCTTGTCAGATAAGTTAACAGCAATATTGTAATTTTGATACAGATTCCTAGGATTGAAAAGCACTGCTTCGTTGATGTCTTTTATGTTAATCAGTGTCTTAAGCTCTTTACCTGGATAGCAATCTGTCCCATAAGCAGCACCCTCTAAAACAATATCTTTCCCGGCTGCTAAATCTTCAATTACATGCCCACCGCCATACTTGAATTTTCCCGGAAAAACTTTATTCCTGGGATCATCGTCAGCTAGGGCAGTTGCTCCAATGTAAAGATCAACTGCAGCAAAACCCGCATATGTATCAATTTTATTTAGGGTAGTCTTTCCCCCACCTAGCTTTATCTTAGGCTTAGCATGCCCGATGTTGAGATAGGCACCTGAAGAACACATTGGGCCAAAGGTAGCTGTAGTTACTACATCCACTTCTTCGGCCGCAGCTTTAGCTCCTTTTTCTTTAACGATTCCTATCATCTCCTCAGCAGTGACAACAACCACCTGCCCTTTCTTAATCTTTTCATTAATCTCAGCTATTGTCTTAGACATCATTCACCTCCTTGATATTACAGGGTTACTTACTACCAAGTAGATAAGTATCTCTCCCCTGTATCTGGTAAGATTACTACAATAAGTTTACCTTTATTTTCTGGACGCCTAGCAATTTCTAAACCGGCCCAGACTGCTGCTCCGCTAGAATTCCCTACCAGGATTCCTTCCTCTTTTGCAATCCGATCAGCCATAGAGATTGCATCTTCATCCTCTATGCAAATTATCTCATCTATTAAATCTCTCCTTAATACCTCAGGAACAAAACCTGCGCCAATGCCTTGGATCTTGTGTGAACCGGGTTTACCGCCAGAGAGAATAGGAGATTTTGCTGGCTCTAAAGCGATTGCTTCAAACTCAGGCTTCTTTTTCTTAAGAGCCTCCGCTACGCCGGTAATTGTTCCTCCGGTACCAACACCGGAGATTAAAATATCAATTTCCCCATTAGTATCGCGCCAAATCTCTTCAGCTGTAACCTCTTGGTGTATTTTAGGATTAGCCGGGTTCTTAAATTGTTGGGGCATAAAAGCATTAGGATACTTTTTAAGAAGCTCCTCGGCCTCTTCAATCGCACCTTTCATCCCTCCCTCAGCCGGTGTCAAAACTAGCTCGGCACCAAACCAGGATAGTAGTTTTCTTCTCTCCAAAGACATGCTCTCGGGCATAGTTAAAACCAATCGATATCCTCTTTGAGCACAGACAAAAGCCAAAGCAATCCCGGTATTGCCGCTAGTCGGTTCAACAATAACGGTATCTTTGTTAATCTTTCCCTTCCTCTCAGCATCTTCTATCATCGCCAACCCAATTCTGTCTTTAACGCTTGAACAAGGGTTAAAAGACTCTAGTTTGACTACTAAGGTAGCATCAATCCCGGCACTGAGCTTGCCTAGCTTCACCAAAGGAGTATTCCCTACTAGTTGAGTGATATTTTCGGCAATGTTCATTTTATCCTCCTTTTTCACTGTATGCTTAGATTATGTATTCTCTAATCTTCTCTTGGCCGATAGCCTTCACAGAAAGGGTTTCTCCCCGGTTCTGGGGAATAGTTCTGACTAATACATCTACTTTTTCTTCTTGAGAAGTGTAACGGGCTATTATCCGAGAAGACAATATCTTTACAGATTCATCAAGTTGGCCCCTGCCGATTCCTGTTGGTCCTGGCAAATCTTTAGGTTCAAAGCAAAAATCTCCTTCTTGAGCTAAGTTTAAAATCTTCTGGTTTTCCTTTTCGTCTCTGCCTACAATTAGTTTGAATTTAGGATTCAGGCGAAAATGCCTGCCAAGTTTTAAAAGCTCGGTATTATTAATATTAATTTCTTCGTGTTTAAGAAGATCCTTTAGTCTTTGGCAAAAATGATGATCTGTTAAGAGACAGCCTCCAGCTGGACAAGGATAATTCTTTATCCCCCAATGAGAAGCTAACCGAATCTGAGGCTTCCGAGTCCTGCCACTTATCTCCAGTAAATCCTCTCTCCTTACCCATCCTTGCTCTTCAGCTATAGTAGGAGCAAAAAGCTTTGCCGACAAAGGTCTTAAAACCAACCCTTCTAGACCGGCCTTGGTTTCAATTGTTCGCAAAGCCTGGCGATGCTGAGACATCGGCCTTTGTCCTAAGACCTCCCCGGTAATAACAAAAGATGCCCCTTCTTCTTTCATAACCCCTTTAGCTCGTCTAAACTTAAATATTCTACAATCAATACAGGGATTGATATTTTTACCATATCCATGTTCGGGGTCTTTTATCATATCTAAATAATCCTGGCCTAAACAAACCATTTTTATCTTTACGCCAAGCTCCTTAGCCATATCCTTGATTAATGACCCACAGCCTTTTGACCTCTCGCAACGACAGAAGGGAGTAAAGAAATTCAAGGCTATAACATCTACCCCTTGTTCAGTAATGGTCTTTATCGCTAAGGTACTATCCAGTCCACCGGAGAATAAGGCAATTGCTTTCATTATATTGTTAACTATTTAACAAGCTATGGCCTATTAGATGTTGTACATTAAAACCCTATTGCCTTTTGCCTTAGACTCCTTCACTAAATCATCTAAGGTTATTGAACCAAGCGTCTTAGCCATTTTCTCACTTAACTCATTCCAAATATTGTGAGTAACCCGTATCGAGACCTGGCTGCAAGAAGAAGCGTCTTTGACCCGTCCTACGAGATTAAGCCCTCCTTCTAAGGCTTCAACTATTTCTTTGATACTTATTTGAGAAGGCACCTTTGCCAAAGTATATCCTCCGTGAGCACCGCGAAAAGAATTCACCAACCCTTTAGCTTTTAAAGGTATAATTATCTGGCTTAAATATTTTTCTGAGATCTGTTCTCCCTCAGCAACATCTTTCAACAAAAATGGTCCTTTACCGTAATTTAAAGCTAGACTTAGCATTAATCTTGTTCCATATCTGGTACGTGTTGAAATTTTCATAATCTCCTCCCAATTACTAGTAATCCAATTAATTAAATAGTCTTAGTATTCAAATTGTATTACTAAGTAAAAAATTGTCAAGAAGCAATAATATCTATTCTTTTTAGTCTTAAAAGCCTATTTGCTTTAAGAAATTATCCTTACCGATCTCCTCAATCAACAAAGCAAAGCGTTGGCGTGGCTTAGCATTTTCTTTATAGAAAATAACTACCCTCTCAATCACGGATAGAACCTCATCTTCAGTAAAAATTTTACTTAGCTTAAATCCGATACGCGGAGTCTTTCCGCCACACCCACCTAAATATAGACAATAGCCAATTCTTTTATCCGGACTCTCTGCATCCACTGCTCCATGAATTCCTATCTCAGAGGCTTGAACCCTTGTACAAGTATTGGGGCACCCGGAAATAACAATTTTAAATTTATGCGGCAATTCTAAACCACAACTGATTCCCTTTTCTTCTATCCGGTTAAAAAGAAAAAAGGTATCAACAAGACCACTTTTGCACCAATTGCTGCCCGGACAGGCAGTAGTAGCTCTCAAACGCAGCCCGGAAGTCCCGAACTTAACACCGAGCCGGTTTACTTCTTTCTCAACTTTTAATATATGTTCAAACTTTATAAAAGGAATCTCGATTCCTTGACGAACCGTAAGATGGACAAACCCTCGAGCATAGTCCTCTGAAATTTTAGCTAAGCCTGCTAAGTGCTTCTGGCTATAATTTCCTGAAGGCCCACGTGTTCTCAGAGTAAAGAAGCCTTCTTGTCTTTCTCTTAAAAACCCTCGTTTCTTTAAACCACCATAGTCAATATTTTTCTCACTCATCTCATCCTCTCTCTTTACCTAATATATACTTATACTCTTAAAGGCTCTCCTAGCCGCCTGTTTTGTCTCCTCGACATCTCTCTTGGTGTGTGCGAAAGACAAAAAGTTCGCCTCAAATTCCGAAGGAGCAAGATAGACTCCTTCTTCAAGCATTCTCTTGTAAAACAAACGGAATTTATTCTTTTGTTTAAACTTTAAGCTGAACATTGTCCGATAACTAGATATTGTTAAATCAATATTGTGGTGTTTAGCTACTTGCTTAAAGCTATATACGAGTTCGCCGGCCAATTGCTCTACTAAGCTATACCTATCCTTAAGCGATGCCAATGCACTCAGAGTAGCAAATCCTGCTTTCATCACAATCGGATTTCCAGCAAAGGTTGATGCTTGGTAGACTTCTCCTAGGGGAGCGAGTTTATCCATAATGTTTCTCTTGCCGCCAAAAGCACCTATTGGTAATCCTCCGCCAATAATCTTCCCCAAACAAATTAAATCCGGACAAACCCCAAAAATTTCTGCTACCGAGCCAAATCTAAATCTAAAACCTGTAATAACCTCATCAAATATGAGTAGGGCTTTATATCTTTGGGTGATCTCTCTTAAATATTGAAGAAAACCTTTATCAGGCCTAACCACCCCGTAATTTCCGCCTATTGGTTCTATAACGACTGCGGCTATATCTTGAGCATGTTTTTGAAATGTCTCCTTTATCAAAGCCTTATCGGCGCAATCTAACACAATTGTATGTTTTATAAAATCATCGGGTACACCCTGACTACTAGATATATTTAAGGTAGCTAAGCCTGACCCACCTTTAGTTAAAAGGTAATCAGCATGTCCGTGATAGGCATTGTTAAATTTTACTATTTTTTCTCTGCCGGTATAACCTCTTGCCAAACGAATTGCACTCATCAGACTTTCAGTCCCAGAATTAACAAAACGGATTTTCTCCAAAACTGGAATCGCTTCACTAATTAATCTTGCCAGTTCTATCTCCTCAAAACTCGTAGCCCCAAATCCAAAGCCTTTTTTTGCTCTTCTCCTTATGCTTTTGACAACTCTTTTATGAGCATGGCCTAAGAATAAAGCCCCGAACGAAAGAACATAATCAATATAACTATTTCGGTCATAGTCGAAAACTCTAGAGCCTTTGCCTTGTTTAATTAATATTGGCTCTGCACCAATATAGTTAAACGAACGCACCGGACTATTTACCCCACCAACTAGATGTTCCTTAGCCCGGTCAAAAAGTGCTCTATTCTTTGTATCTCTTTTCATCCCTATTTCCTCAACCATCCCGCTATATCTTTTGCATGGTAGGTAATAATAAAATCTGCACCAGCCCGTTTTATTGAACTTATAATCTCAAACACCATCTCTTTTTCATCCCAAGACCCGACCCCAGCTCCAGCCTTAACCATAGCATACTCTCCGCTTACATTGTAAACTGCCAAAGGATAGCTAAATTCACTCTTAACTTTCTTCACTATATCCAAATATCCAAGAGCCGGCTTCACCATAACAATATCTGCCCCCTCCTTTATATCTTGTTCAACCTTAGACAGTGCAGCTTTGCTATCGCTATAATTAAGCTGGTATCCATGCCGGTTGCCAAACCGAGGAGCTGAGTCAGCAACATCTCTGAACGGACCATAAAAATTAGAAGCAAACTTAGCTGAATATCCCATAATTTTGGTATATTGATAACCTTGGCTATCTAAAGTTCTCCTTATGGCCTGCACTTGAGTATTAGCCATAGCAGAAGGAGCAACGTAATCTGCGCCGACTTGAGCATGTAACAAAGCCATCTCAGAGATAGCTCCTAGAGTAGCCTGACTATCTATCTCCCTGGCTCCATCTCTGATAACTCCACAATGCCCATGAGAAGTATACGCGCATAAGCATATATCAGTAATGACTTTAATTTGAGGAAAACACTTCTTTACTAATCGTACTGACTCACTGACAACATTACTATTCTTGAGAGCAGAACTTCCTTGCCAATCTTTATTCTCAGGTATTCCAAAAATCAATAGATATTCAAGGCCTAGTTTCTCAAGGTTTGCTACTTCACTAATTAAAGTATCTGGGGAAAATCTATAGACCCCGGGCATAGAAGAAATTTCTTCAATCACTCCTCTACCCTCCCTTACAAACAAAGGGTAAATCAGCTTCCTAACTGAGATACTCTTCCACTTATTGAGTCTTATTTCCTCTAGAGCCTTCATCTTGAATTCTCTTACCCCTTTTTACCACTTCGCCGACAACTAGCACTGCTGGCGGTCGAACATTAAACTTATGAGCCTTTTTCTCTATAGTCTTAATAGTTGCAAAAACAGCTCGAGAGTCCTTTCTGCTTGCTTTCTCTATAAAAGCACAAGGAGTATCCTCGCTTCTTTTACTCCGGCGTAAAGCTTTAACAACATTAGCTATATTAGCAACAGCCATTAGATAGATAAGTGTACCGCAACAGGGAGCGTCAATCTTGGCCTTAGGATCTTTCTTCCTGCCGGTTAGTATAGCTACTGATGATATCCGATTCTTAATAGTCAAAGGTATGCCAAAGCTTTCGGCTGCGGCGATAGCTGAAGTTATCCCGGGAATAACTTCAACTTCTACACCCTTACCAATAAGATATCTTGCCTCTTCGTGTCCACGGCTAAAAATGAACGGATCTCCGCCCTTAAGGCGAACTACATTTTCAAAGACAAGAGACTTCTCGTATAGCAATTTGTTTATCTGGTCTTGCTCTTTTAAATGCAATCGATCAGCCTTCCCAACACAGATCTTCTCACAAGAAGACTTAGCCTCTCCTAGTAACTCCGGGGCTGAGAGAAAGTCATAAAGCAGACAGTCAGCACGCATTAAAGCTTTTAATCCTTTCAAACTGATTAATTCCGGGTCCCCCGGACCTGCCCCTACTATATATACTTTACCTTTTTTATTTACCATCTAACTCTTTAAAAATATTAGCTAAATCTTCTCTCTCTTTTAAAATCTGTATTGCTAGCCGGCCTTGCAAAGGATGAGGTCTAATAATCTCAAAAGGGATAATATGAAACTTTAAAGCTTCTAAACCTAATCTTATCAAAGCTGCCTGGGCAACCACAATGGCATCAAAATCACCCCGGTCTAATTGGGCTAATCTTTCCTCAATGTTGCCGCGTATATCCTTGCAAATTAAATCGTTACGGTAATTTATTATTCCCTTACGCCTGTTAATACTACTGGTGCCAACTTTTGAGTTTACCGGAAGCGTACCCAAGGTGAAGTTTCCCCGAGAGACTAAACAGTCAAATTCATTTATCGACTTAGTGGTTGCCGCTATGATTAACTCTGGCCGAATATCCTCTTCTAAATCTTTGGCACTATGTATAGCAATATCGATTTCCTTATTTAATAGAGCTTCTTCGAGCTCATCGGTAAAGAAATTACTATTCTCTCTTAAAGTTAAGGAAGTTATCTTATCTTTATCCCCTTTTGTCTCAATCGTAACCCGAACAAAGCTAATATCCTTAAAGCGTTGTTCAATCTCTTCAGCCTGCCTTAAGGCTAATGAGCTCGGCCTGGTGCCGGCCCTGATAAGAAGATTCATAAAATTCCTCCTCAATAGTTCTTATTGATTCTTCGATAAGGGGCTCTGTTTGCCGGACACAATGCCTTAATTTTCTCTTATGTTCTTTAAAAAGGAGATCCAAATCATCGAGGTTTTGCAATGAAACTCCTTGAATATCTCTTATCTTAGGCTCAATATCTCTAGGCACGGCCAAATCGTAGATATAAAGAAGTTTATCTCTCCTTTTAACAACTTTTAGAAGCTCTTCTCTTGCTAATATATAATGAGGGCTAGTTGTTGCACTTATTAGGCTATCAGCAGAAGTAAGGACATCAAGCAAATCATCAAACAAAATAGCTCTCCCGCCTGAGGCTTTGGCTAGTTGTTTTGCCTTACTCTCCCTTTTCCGAGAAACAAAGCATAAGTTAACCCCGGGTATTCTCCCCTCAGCGATAAGCCCGGCAATCTTACCGGTACCCACCACTACAATTTCTTTTGGTTTAGCCGAACAATGATAAGCTAAATCACCTAAGACAATGTCAGCAATGTCGGTCTCCTCTGCGCTTAAGCCTAACTTGGCTCTTATATCCTGGGCCAAGGGCAAAACCTTAACCCAGAGATCTTTAATTACTTGAGAAACTGAACTCTGCCTTACCCAAGAACTCAACTGTTGATGTATCTGGGGCTCGCCTAGAATTTGCGAATGCAAACCAGAAGCTAATTCCAAAGCATGCCTAATCACTCTTTCCTTACCCTGCCTTAAATAAGCATCTCTAAAAAGAATTGGGAATTCTCTTCTTAAGGCATTAACAGCACTAGCCATAGAGGACGGGTTTGGGGCAACGCCGTACAACTCAGCCCTATTACAAGTAAACAGTACTGCCGAGGCTTGATTAAGACTCTGCCAAAAACGAGCTATTAAATCTCGCTTCCTCGAGACTACTTCTCGAACCTCTAATTTTGTCCTTTTATGATCTATTCCTAAACAATAAAAAATCATCCCACTTCTCCTTCAGATAATTCTTTAGATCTCTCGAGAGCACCGGGTCCCTACCGTCGGTATACACAGCAATAAGTGCCTTATGCTGCTGCAAAAGAGCCGGTGAAATAAAATCACTGATTAGTTGTCTGTCGGCAACGTTAACTAAAATCTTAGACTGCCTAGCCCAGCGGCTTATATCTTTGTTGACCTCTTCACTATCAGTAGCAGCGACAACCAGCTTAGCCTCTCTTATGTCCGACTCCTGTACTCTGCGGCTCTTCCAGTTAATAGTTCCTTTATTGATTAACAACCTGATTCTAGAGGTTACCTCTGGGGCGATGATAACCACTAAAGCCTTAGCATCCAGAAGAGTCTTAATCTTACGCTGAGCAACTCCTCCGCCGCCAACCACGATTACTCGCTTATTCCTTAGGTTTATTGCAATCGGAAGGTAATCCATCTCCCCCTCCCTGCCTACTTTTCTGCCTTTAAAGGCCGAGTGTGAATTCCACACTCTCCGCCACACTTACTAGTACCTATCCAGCGTCCAGCCCGCTCGTTATCATCATTGGTAATCTTAGTGCAGGGTTGACAGCCTAAAGACCTATACCCCTCACCATACAAAGGATTTACCTTAACTCCATAAAGAGCTAAATACTGCCATACTTCTCTCTCTTTCCAAATAAGAATTGGATTCAGTTTAATCAACCCCTTGTCCCTCTCTTCAACCTCTCCATAATCTGTACGGGTACGGCCTTCTGTACAGCGCAGGCCGGTAACCCAACAAGTAACCTTTAACTCTTCTACTGCACGCTTTACTGGTTCGACCTTTAATAAATCACAACACCGGTCGGGATCGGTCTCATACAACTTATCAGGTATTTCAATATCATTCTTGTACACCTTTAATTCCGGATATCTTGCTACCTCTTCATCCATGAATTGGATGGTCTCTTTGGGTTTAAATCTTGTAGTTACTATGAACCCCGGTATTTTTGGATTAACCCGCTTGGCGAGATCCCAAACTACAACTGAATCCTTGCCCAGACTGTTAGCGACAACTAAACCATTTCGATACTTCTGGTAAGCCTCCTCAATAAGGGCTAAGGAACGCTCAACCTTCTCCTTAAAATTCAACTTTTCAACCAATATTTTTAGGTCTTCTCTCTTACCTAATAGACTCATCTCAAACCTCCTCTTTCTTTGTGTAATAAACTTTAAATCTGATACTCTGGAATCTTTACCCTGCCAAATTTAACTCTATTCCAAATTCTTTCATGGATGTAATATAAAAATATTTTTACAAAGTTAGCGCTTATTCCTATAACAAGAGCTTCCTTAACATCTCGGCTATAGATATAGACGGCAATTATAGTCACCAGAAATGCTATAATCCGCCAGGTTAAAGCCTTTACCGCTGATCTTTTAGGATGTTCCATATGTATTAATACTACCTTTTCTATCAGATTAATAGTGAATATCTTTAAAAAAATAGAGACCCAATAAGCCCCCAGAACATTACCATTTATCAATTACTACTATTTCTATTGCTTCCCTAGTAATTAGAATATACCACGCATTTTCCTCTTGTCAAGGAGAAAAATAAAAATTTTTTAGAGGGAGATTAGAAGGGTCAGAAACTCTCTTTGGGGAGGTTAAAATAGCCATGCTTTAGGCTAGGGAATTCCCTCTTTATCGTATCCAGGAGGCAAAGGACTCCCTGAGGGTTTAGTCTCCTGTGTGGAATATGCTTTAGGTAATAGTTGGGATCTATATTTAAGTTACGCCACTGAATCATATCAATGCCGGTATTTTTTACGAATTTGACCAAAGACTTTATCTGCTGGGACGAATCAGAAAGTCCCGGGAAGGTAAATAAATTTATTGAAACAAACTTCTTATACTTCTTAGCTATTGCTATTGATTTTACCAGATCTGAAAACTTATAGCCTTTGGGCCGAAAGTAGAGATTGTAGAGTTTCTCATCGGGGCTGTTTAGGCTAACCCGAAAAGAATCCATACCGGCCCGGCAAAGCATCTCTATTTTTTTGGGAACACTAGCATTTGTATTTATATTTATAGTACCTCTGCCGACGCTCTCTCTTACCTTTATTATGCTCTTGGTGATTAAGTCGCTCTCAAGCAGAGGCTCTCCTTCGCAACCTTGGCCAAAACTAACTATTGCTTCTGGTGCTACTTTCAAATGATTAGCCATGACTTCCGATACCTCATCTACCCTGGGCCTAAAACTTATTCTCTGATGTGACGATGCACAATCTGACTCTTGATGGCTAAGACAACCAATACACCGGGCATTGCAAGACCTTGCTGTAGGCAGAGGTGCTTCCCATCTTTGAAGAAAAAGATTCTTTGCTGCTAAACAATTATAATTAAGGGCACAATTAGCCAAATGCCTATAAAGACGACTGTCGGGATACTTTCTGAGGAAGGCTCTCACCCTCTCACCAATTAACTTATTGTCGTAGAACCGGGGGCTCTGGCGAACTCTTCTATCTATTCTCTTGGCCGTTATATAGAAATTACCCCTGTAATAACCGCAAGCTGCATAAGCCCAAAGGGGAAGTATCTTCTTTGCACTGGTAGTTATACAAGCTGGGTTATGTAATCGCAAGAATGCCGGAATAGGAAATGCCGAGACTGCAAAGACCTCTCTGCCTTTAAACTTATCTAATACTTCGAACTGTTGCTTCTTTGGGTTAAAGCCTATCGTCTGGCGCTCGGGAAGATAAAAAAGGGTACTTCCTGCAGGTAATCTAATTAGCTCGGTTTCCTTAGGCAGGCTGACTTTTTCTAAAGAGGAAACACTCATCCTTAGATAAGGATGGTGATAGATTTTTCCTTTTTTATCAGAAAAGACTAAATAAGGTAGATTCATCAGGGGAAGTTTAACTTAAAACTAATATAAAAAAACCCAAACAGAAGAATACCAAAGCCATTAAAATCTTTATCCGGCCTATATTCTTCTTTAAGAAATTGTTGAATTTTGCTGAACTGACCCCAGCCAAAGAAAGCAGAAAGATAACTATTAAAGGAAGGATAAACATGAAATTGTAGAGAAAAAGATAGGTAGCTGCCTTTAACTTTAAGCTAGTATTTTTCAAAATAAAAACAATGGTTGGAAGATAAACCTGCCCTGTGCATACTGCCTCTAATAAAGAAACCAGAAAGCCAACGATAAAGGAGCTAATGCATAAGCCCCATATCCCGCCTTTTTTCTCCCGCATCCTTGAACCAATAACAATATTTATTCTTTTTCTTAAGAATTTTGGCAGTTGCAGGATTGCCTCTTGGGAATGGCCAGTCTTTTTGAATTTATAGTAGTCATAAAGGGCAGCTATGGCCATTAAAAAACAGAAGGCAGCTACGAAGTAATAGAAAGCTTTTATAATCCAATAAACCTGCTCAAGGGAGTAGAAAAAGTTAAAAAAACCTAGGCCTATTAAAAGGTAGGTAATAAATACTGCCAGGCAATAGAACGTTCCGACATAAATTATCTCTCTCCTTTTGTAGCCATAGACACCTAAGAATGATATGAAAAATACAATTACCGCAAAAGCACAAGGATTTATTCCGTCTATTAAACCATTTCCGATTACAGTAAATACAGAAAATTTCTTGAAAAAGTCCACTACATCTGTCCTTAGAAAAGATAACGGACTCTTTTTAGTCTCTAGAGCTATTCTTATAGCTGCTTCCAGACCATTCTCGATATCCTTTTTGCCGACTAAAATAGTATCGCCAACCAGAATACTGGGAACCAGGGCTTGTTTTAAATTAAATTGCTCGCTCAATGATATAAGCAAACTTAAACTGTCGGTATCCTCGGCAGTATTAAACTTCTGCCAATCCAGACTCCCTTTATATTTTTCCTCTATTTGGGGTAAGAATTCTTCTCTTAACTCATGGCAGACTTTACAATGAGTAGAGTAGAATAGGGTAGCAGTTACCTTTTTTTGAGCAAAGGAAGATATCGGAAGAATTAGGAGAATTAGGAGAAAAAATATACTTTTTCGCATTCTGTTTAAGATTATATCAGGATGTATCTAAAAATCAACTTAAAGCCCCTTAGGCTCGAATCGTTGATGGCTTAAAAAATACTTGGGAAAAACCTAAGTTTTGTTGTAGAATATATTCCAATAAGTATGCAATAATACAGGTATATTAAAGGTAAAAATGATCTATAAATTCATTGATAACAAAGGGACTTTTACTGTCGAGGCCCCCCAGGATTATAATCTCTACTTTCCTCTCACTAATAAAGATGGCACTCTCTTAAGCTCAATAAGCCCTAATTTGGGAGGAGACATAAAGACTGACAATAGTCATTTTCTTACCCCGCCAGCAAGCATAGTTGATGTTAAGAACAACCTCCTCTGCCGCCGAGAATTCTTTATAAAGGCAAATAATAAGATAATAAGACTATCCGACCCTCACAATGATAAGCTAGAAGCAGGTTTTCTTTATCATAAACTAACAAAAAAATCTGGCCCCCTGGATATAGAAATTTTAAATTTTGTTCCCTCACTCTTGGCAGTTGAAGTAATGTCAGTTAAGGTAACCAACAGGGGCTCAAAAAGTATCAACATAACCCCGACTTCTCTAATTCCTCTTTATGGCAGAGGTGAAAATACCTTAAGAGACCATCGCCATGTAAGCAGTCTTCTCAACCGTATCCATCTAGATAAGTATGGAATATTCCTTAAACCAACCCTTTCCTTTGATGAAGAAGGGCATAAAGAGAATAAGGCTACTTATTTCTGCCTGGGATTCCAAGACAATTGCATAGCTGCTCTTGGGCAATTTCCTACCCTTGACTACTTCTCAGGAAAAGGAGACTTGTTGAATCCTGGAAGCATTAAGGAAGAAGTAAAACCAGTTAGGAAAGAAAGAGATCAATTCCAAGGAAAAGAGGCTGTGGCAGCATTTAGATTCAAAGATAAAAAACTAAAAAAAGGTGAGAGCGTAAATTATTTTTTTATCATGGGAGTTGATTCAGGCTCTAGCAAAAATCCTAAGCAAAAAATAATGGCCACTTTTAGTAAGATAAACTCTTCAGCAAAAATTAAAAGAATTTTTGAAGAAACAAAAAAATACTGGCTTGATTATCTTTCAAGAATAGAATTTGATTTTAAAGATAAGGCCTTTAATAACTGGCTTCTCTGGGTAAAATTACAACCGTCTTTGCGGAAATTATTCGGCTGTTCATTCTTACCACACTTTGATTATGGCAAGGGTGGCCGAGGCTGGCGCGATCTCTGGCAAGATGCTTTAACACTACTGATTAACGAACCTAATAAAGCAAAAGCCTTACTCTTGAATAGCTTTAAGGGAGTAAGAATTGACGGCTCAAACGCCACCATAATTACTAAAAAGGGAAGTTTGCTTTCAGACCGGAATAAAATAAGCCGAGTCTGGTCCGACCATGGCATTTGGCCTCTTATCACTCTAGGCCTGTATATAAATAGGACTGGGAATTTAGGAATCCTTAATAAAAATGCCACTTACTTTAGAGATCATCTTCTAAGAAGAGCAAAAGAAGTAGACTCTAAATTTTGTCAAAAAGACTTTCTCCTGCGAAACAACAAAGGCGATATCCACAAAGGCAGCATTTTAGAACACCTCTTAGTTCAACATTTAACTTCTTTCTTTAATGTAGGTAAGCATAATATTATCCGCTTGGAAAATGCTGATTGGAATGATGGATTAGATATGGCTTCTAAGTTAGGAGAAAGCGTTACTTTTAGCTTTATGTATGCTCATAATTTAAAAAATATATGTTTTTTCCTAAAACATTTGGGCAAAAAAACAGAAAAAGTATCTTTGATAAAAGAATTGTCTCTTCTTCTGGATCAAATAAATAAGCCAATAAATTACAATCATTTTAAAGAAAAACAAAAAAGATTAGAAAAGTATTTAGAAACATCTCAAAATATAAGCGGAGAAAAACAAGAGGTAAGAATTGACAGGTTAATCTATGACTTAGAGAAAAAGAGTAACCATTTATCCCTTTGGCTAAATAAAAAAGAGTGGTTAAAATCAGGTTCCTTTAACGGTTATTATGACAATAAAGGAAAAAGGGTGGAGGGAAAAACAAGAATGAACCTCTCCTCCCAGGTCTTTGCCATAATGAGCGGAGTAGCTACTCCGAAACAGATTAGGAAAATCTGGGGTTCAATAAAAAATCATCTCTACGACAAACCCTTTGGCGGATTTAGGCTTAACACAAACTTTGGCCGATCTTGCCTTGATTTAGGAAGAGCTTTTTCTTTTTCTTATGGCGATAAGGAAAATGGGGCATTTTTTAACCATATGGTAGTAATGCTGGCTAATTCCCTATACCGACGTAGTTTTATAAAAGAAGGCTCCCTTGCTTTAAGTTCAATCTATAAGATGGCTACTGCCGAAAGAGCAAAGATCTATCCTTCAATCCCAGAGTATTTTAATAACGCCGGAGCTGGCCTTTATCTTTACCTCACCGGCTCAGCAAGCTGGTATATCTATACCCTGGTAGAGGAAATATTAGGAGTCGGCTTTGAGTTGGGTGACATTGTTTTGACTCCAAAACTCATGCCATCAGACTTTTTCAAAACCACTCTCGAGACTACCTATGCTCTGTCTGGAAAAACAATTCGAATCTTTTATCTAAAAGGAAAAAGCTCAAAAATAAAAAAGGTGCTTTTTGAAGGGAAAAGGATCCTTAAACTTGATAATAAGTATATTATAAAAAAGTCCGAACTAACAAAGATAAAGAAAAAAGAACTCTCTGTCAGGATATGTTTCGCATAATACTATCCCTTTTAGCTATCCTCTCGATTTCTCCCCTCTTTACAGCCGAGTCTAAATTTATCGATGTAAAAACCTCTGACAGCATATATGTCTCTCTTGACCTTAGAAATCCTTCAAAAACAAGCCTGGAACTCTCTTTTATTAATAAAATAGATTTAAAAGGTGAGTATAGCCCCGAAAATAAGTCGTTAAAAGTAAAAGCTTCTATAGAAGACCTTGACCTCAACCAGCTTAATAAATGTATAAAACTTCCTATAGCCGGTTATGTTAAAAAAGGGGATTTAGATATAGAAATAGACGAAGTAATCTCTTTAAAAGGTGAGCTCGAGGCAAATGTGTTAAAGCTCACTGCCAAAGATATAGACCTTAAAGGAGATATCAAGCTTCTGGGTTACTTGAAAATCCTTAGGCAAGAACTCGACTATCATATCAACTACCAGATAAAAGATGGGTACTTCTCCAAGCTTAAAAACATCAAAGAAATCCAGGCAAAAGGTTTTCTGAAAAAAGATAAGCTATTTTTGACTAAGTCCGAGCTAATCTATAAAAATCTACCCTTAAAGGCAACTGTTCAAATAGAAAATTTCTCATCTCCAAAGATAGGCTTAGAAATCACCAGCAATCTTTGCAATTTAAAAGCTAAAGTTGCAGCTAATCGAGAAACGCTGAAAGTGTCGGAGTTTATTATCGAAGGTAAAGACACTGAAATTACCGCTGAGGTAAATATAGGCCTTAAGAGCCCCTGGGTAGAAATTCAAGGGAAAGGTTATACAAGCTTTAGTGCTCTCCTCGAGGCTCGCGATAGTTTTAAGCCCAAGCCTTCTTTTCTATCTAAACTAGACCCTCAAGGCTCACTAGACCTAGAATTTTCTATTAGCAAGGAATCCGATCAAGACAAAGGGAAGATCAAACTCAGTAGTACCTCTGAAGAGTTAAAAGTTAAAGATTTTAAAGTAAAAAACATAAAAGTTGGGCTTCTCAGGGATAAAGATAAGCTCACCATCTCCCCTCTTAAAGCTGAGGTAGGCGGAGGGGAGATTAATCTTAAAGGAGCGTTAAGCCTTTCCAGCAACAGGGGAAATCTAAGTGTAACCGCCAATAATATAGATATCGCCCAAACTATGTATGAATTAAACATGGAAGGAAAAAAACCACGCGGGAAATTATCCCTTGAGGCTAATTTAAGAAGCCTTGATCTCTTTAAATGGCAAAACTTACTCGGTGAGGGGAAAATCCTTATTAGTGAAGGGGATATCTACCAGATAAACTTCCTAAAAGGTTTAGGTAAATTTTTATCTATTCCGGGTTTTGAGAATATAGTATTTAAAAGAGCTTACAGCGATCTCTTTTTTGAAGGCGGAGATATTTTCTTTGAGAACTTTCAGTTAAACGCTACCCAGATGAATATAGAAGGAAAAGGTAAAATAACTACTGTAGGTAATATTGATTTTATGCTTTTTCCTCAATTTAGCCAAGAGGTCATAGACTCTTCAGAGGGCCTGCAGAAATATCTGGCTGCTTTCTTAGACGAAGGAGCTTTTTCTGTTAGCATAAGCGGAACTATAAAAAACCCCGTATATACCACTCATATCTCCTTAATCCCGGCCCTAGATAAAATTGACGGAATAAAAGATATTTTCAAAGATTTTCTCAACTGGTAAGATTGAAATTGCTTGGCTGGTTAATTAGGCAAAGAAAGAATCACTTTATTGTTATCCTCGGTATTGATCATCTCAACATTATTCTCACTAATCCTATCTATACGGAAGTTACCTAAGTTGTCCGACTCGTTCATAACCCTTCCATTAATAAGCGCAGAAGGAGCTTCTGGATCGTAGATAATCCCTTCAAGGATGTACTCTTGAACAGGTTCTTTCCCTAAAATTATTTCTTCAGGGACTTGGCTTTTAGGCTCAGTGATTCTATAGACTCTAGCCGGATCGATTTCTCTCCTATCGACCACTGAAGTCACAACCTTTCGCTTTTGAAGCGGCAAAATGAATGGTAAAGCCGAGATAACTAAGGCTACTAAAAGCAAAACTACTGGCAAAAGAAATATCTTCTTTTCTTTGTTGACCCTTTTTTCTTTTCTATCTACTGGAAAAACCATACTCCCAGGAGTGCTTTGGGGCGATAAGATCTCCTTCTGGCCCTCTACTTTCTTCAAGGCTTCATAGATTATGCTCATAGGAGCTCCTCCATACAGATTCTAAACATCTCCTGATCAAAAATTTTGCTCTCATTAACAAACCCCAGAAGCAATGCCCGATCACAGATCATGTTGACCAGACGGGGTATGCCTTTGGAGAATTCATAAATTACCTTATAGCTTTCGGGCAAAATATTAACATCATTTGTACCGGCCTGTTGAAGTCTATATTCTACATACTCTTTAACTTCTTCCTCCCTTAAAGGAAAAATGTCATGTTTTACAAAAACTCTTTGTCGAATCTGTCTTAAGTTAAATTTGCTAAGTTTTTCCTTTAACTCCGGTTGGCCAACCAGAATAATTTGCAATAGTTTCTCTTTTGCTGTTTCTAAGTTAGAGAGAAGCCTGATCTGCTCTAATTGCCGATTGGTGAGATTTTGGGCTTCGTCGATAATTAAAACTGCATTCTTCCCTGATAAGCTAATATTTACCAGAAAAGAGTTTAGCTTCTCGACCATATCTAGCCGGCTCTTCTTCTTTATCTCTAAACCAAAATCTTCGACTATTGCTTGTAAGAGTTGGACTTCACTAAAATAAGGGTTAAGGATCAAAGAAGTTTTAACTTCCGAAGACAACCTTTTTAAAAGGGCCTTACAAAGAGTGGTCTTTCCTGTACCTACCTCCCCAGTGATCAAAATTATTCCTTTTCTCTCTTGGATACCATAGATAAGGGCAGCCAAGGCCCCTTTGTGAGATAGGCTCTCAAAGAAAAACTGAGGGTCACTGGTTATATTAAAGGGAGAACTTTTTAAACCATATAGTTCTAGATACATCTGCCCTTACCTCCTAAAGAATAATTAGTATTACTACATTTTGTCAAACATAGTAGTAAATTTATCAATATCCATAATTTCCAAAGGAACAAGTTCACCGGGAGCTACAATCTTAGCTGTAATAAAAATCATTAGATCTATCTTCTCAATATCCTCTGTTTCACGCTTAAACAACCAGCCTAGTATTGGTAATTTGCTTAAAACCGGTACGCCTATTTCCTGTCTTGATAATACATCTTTGATCAGGCCTCCGATAACAATTGTCTCTCCGTCCTTCACTATGACTTGTGTTTCTGTCTCCCGAGAGGTTAACCAGGGATAAGAAACTAAGGTTGTCTCACCTTGAGTGATAGAGACATCGCTTAAGCGGCCGGTTACTGCCGGATGAATAATCATATTGATATAGCCTTCGTCTGCGCCGCATATTTGCGGGACCACATTAACTTGGATGCCGATATCCTGATAGTAATCTAGAGAGCCTCCGGTAACTTGGTTAGTCTCAGTACTAACCTCGGTCTTTATGATCGGATATTTCTGCCCAACCAGTATGGATGCTTCCTGGCCATCCAAAGTAAGGATTATCGGCGCAGAAAGAGTATTAGTCCGAGAATCTTCTTCTAAAGCATGAACTATAGCTTCAAATTGGCTACCGGTTAATTTACGAAAGGCCAGCTTCAAACCGGTATCGCCACTATCTAGACCGGTAGTCTTTGCCCCAAACAATGACGGAGTATTTTGATCAGATAACATATGCCCGGCCATCTCTTCTCTATTCGAATCGCTTGCCCCGGTATAAGCCAAGGTTGACGAAGAAGCACCGTTTATACCTGTTCCCCAATCAAAGCCGAAATCTTCAAGAATGTCTCTGTTAACCTCCATAATCCTGGTCTTTATTAAAATCTGCTTAGACATAACATCAATCTTCTTAAGAAGAGAATCGACATCATCTAGCTTCTTAGATATATCAGAAACGATTAAGGTTTTTGTTCGCGAAACCTTTCCCTCTTTTGATCGAGACCTTTTCGTAATGTCTGTACCGAACTCCCAACCGGCTTGACCAGTGACTTCCAATACCGAGACTCTTCCTATCGGAGAAAGTATCGGCTCAATCGCTTTCTTAGCATCATTAGCATCAATAAATCTTAGCTTAAAGACCCGGGTTCGCGAAGGCTCTACCTCCTCTCTTTCCTTGGCTAAAGATTCTCTTTCACTTATCTTGTCAGTAGTATCTACCAGTAGTATAGTGTCCCCGACCCACTCATAACTATAATCGTAAGGCCTTAGCACTGCTTCAAGAGTTGAAAACCAGTCAACATTCTCTAAATTTACGCTGACTAAGCCTTCTACGTTTGGACTGATTACAATGTTAACTTTTTCGCCGTCCCTGGTTGCTTTCTGAGCTATTGACTGTAATACTATCTTGATATCAGCATCTTTGAATTTGATTACTGGAATTAAGTCATCGCTCTCGGCAAAACCAAAAGAGGGAAAACAAAAACTAAAAAGTATCAGCAAAAGTGCTAACTTTATCCTTTCTCTCATTCTTCATCCTCCTCTAGTTTTAATATGAATTCTTTATCACCCTTTTTTAAAATAATTCTTTTTTCCTCTATCTCTAAAACAAGATAATCGCCAATTTTTTCACCTCTTTCGACTACTTCATCATTAATGATAGCCACCGGGGATTCCTTAGAATATATTATACCCTTTACAACCAAACGTCCTAAATCTATTTCCCGTGGTATTATCAAGGTGCCATTCTTGCTAACCAAAGGAGAAAAAGGATCTCTATCGGTTAGCTTAAAAGCATATTTACTTTCCCCGAAACAGAAAGGATAAATGATCATAAAAGATAAGATCGTAATAAAAAATATTGAGGTTATTTTACTGCAACAGCTCCGCATATCATTATCTCCACTGAATTATAAGGAGAACCGGACAATATAGTTAACTTTTTAACTTCGAAAAAATACTGGCTATCGCTAAGGTGATCTAAAAACATCGCTAAATTATGAAAATTCCCCTTTGCTTTGACCTTAATCGGTAGATATTTAAAGTTACCGACCTTTGTCTTGGTATAACTTTTTAAATCTCCGGGTGTAAGGAGATTGATTTCGATTCCAAAAGCTTTGCTGCTGACGGATATAAACGAAAGTGCCTTAGACTCTTGATCGCGGACAATAAACTTTCCGCGGGCTCTTTGAATCTCCTTTTTTAATAACTCTTTGCTTTCTAGGTATTGCTCCTTTCTCGGCCATTCATTCTCAATAGCGTTAAGCTTTTCAATAAGCTTATTTCCTCTTCTAGTCAAAGCCCCTATTTTGCTGACCTCCCAGGGAAATATAACAAGCAACTCAACCACCAGAATGGCTGCCACAACAATAAAACCCAAAGTTGGTTTATCTATATTTATTTTTTGCATTCGATAATAAATTTTAGCGTCTCGACGCCATTGAAGCTTGATCTTTTAGACTCTTTTATATTCACCTTCTTAAACTTTGAAGAAAAGTACTCCTGTTCCCGTAAAGAATTTATGAAACTATCGACGGAAACCAGATAATCTTCTCTCCATTTTACAACATAACCCCTTAAACTAATGACCCCCTTCTCAAAATCTAAACCCTCAAACCATACGTTTTTAGGCAGAGAAGAGAAGATACCTTCAAGGATAAGAACAATGTCATACTTGGGGGTAGCGATTTCTTCTAGCTTGTTTTTCACCTTCTCTAGTTTAGCTATTCCCTTCTTTATCTCCTTCATTTCCTTATACTTACTCTCCCATGCCTCCCACTTCTTATTGTATTTTGAACAATCGTAGGTCTGTTTAATGATAAACATCTGTAAGAATATGATTAGTACTAAAACAAGGGCAGCAGTTAATCCCCCCAGAGATGTATAAGAGACTACTCTTTGCAAAAGGGCAGTTGCAGCGGTCTCTTTTTGAGGGCTTAAGTTTATGATTATCTTCTTCATAGAATCAAACCAAAAGGTACTGAAAAGCTATTCTTAAAAATATTAAATTCTTTGCTAGAGAAGACTTTATCAAGCTTTTCATCCTTTTCAAAAAAAGGTCTTAATATCTCTACCTCGATATCCAGAGCCTCGATGAAAACATTCTCTATGCCCTTCACTGAAGCTAAGCCTCCGCTAAGGTATAATTTATTTATTGGCTCGCTTTTATTCACCTCAAAATAATCAAAGGAGCTCTTCAGCTCTTTACAAAAGCTTAAGATACTATCCTGGGTTGACTTTAGAAACTCGCTACTGTCTTTGGAAGCGAATAGATCTTTCTCTATGTCAGCAAGAGATTGGCCTTTTATGCGCGATAAAATCTGAAATACCTCTCTTGCGCTGAACTTCACATCTCGGGTAAGAAAAGGAATACCATTATTTACAATAGTCATGGTAGAAAAATTATACCCGATATCTAATATACAAGAATTTACATCTTTGATATCTTGGTAATTATTTAAAAAGAGATTAGTAAGACATATGCTGTCCAGATTAACCTCAGTTGCTCTCAAGCCAACCTTCCCAAAAGACTCTAAAATATTATCGATAAATTCCTTCTTGGCTACTGCAAGCAATATCGATAGTTCTGCGGAAGAATTCTCTTTGAGGACAGAAAAATCAAAGTATACCTTATCGGAAGCAAAAGGAATGAATTTGTTCATCTCGTAGAAGAGGGCTTGGCTTAGCTTCTTCTTCTCCATCTTAGGAAAAGGAAAGTATCTGACTAAACAGGCCGGATTTTTGACTGATACCTTTACTTTTTTAACCGAGATCTTCTTTTCGGCCCAAAGCTTTTTTATCGTGGTCGATAAATCTTCTCTCTTGGCTAAAAAGTAATCTGTAACTTTGCCGGCCTCAACAATTAACCCTTTTATATAGTACTCTCCTAGGTTAATTGCGACAAATTTCTCAACTTCTTTTTTTACAAATTTATTTTGTAGGAAGGTTAAATCCATTAGTTTATAGTCAGAGCTACCTCTTGATACACTTTTCCCCTTGCGCTTTCACTCAAAAAACGCATTCTAAGAAAAAAATATATCCTTTGTAAGTATTTTATTACTTAAGCTTAGCTATGTCAACGTATCTCTTGTTCAAAAAGGCTTCTCAACAACACCTTAGCGGAAATTAACGAAAACTTGCTTAAAAATATCGGTTTGAGAAACTAAAAAGAGGGTTGTTATTCAACCGTTGTCAATTTGCTTCCGGTCACAATTTGGTAAGTTCGAGCACCGGTGTAATTTTCGTCAGGAGTCGCTGTGCAGGTGTAACCTGATGAGGCTAAAACGCAACTATAAGCATATCCTTGGCAAGGAGAACCAGTGGTGCAATCGGCAACATAATCTTTATTGATATACTTAGGGTCAGGATCATATAACTGGCTTAAATCAATACCCTGGGGATATCGCCCACCAGTCACACCGGAATAAGACTCCATTGCAGTGCCTATTGTTTTTAAGGTAGCTTGGGCGTTGGCTTCAACCGCAGTCGTTTTTGACCTGACGAGATTAACGCTAGTCATTGCTATTACTATAACAATAATAGCGATTACAATCATAATCTCAACAAGGGTAAACCCTTTTTTTGTATATTTTCTATCCATTATGCCTCACCAAATATCGTGTCTATTCTATTACACATAAACGCCTCTGTCAATACCAGCAAGGGTCACCTTAGCTTAAAATGTCTCTTAAGCTCTCTTAGCAGTCCTTTTCCTCTCTCCGAATATAGCTGTGAATCTTGCCCTTGGGGCACAGATGGAATATCTTCTCCGGATTCCGTATCTATTCTAAACACTTCGGCAATATCCAGGAAAGGATTATATGCTAATCTCTGATCTTTATCTATTAGCATATACCACTTCTTATCTATAATCTCCTGGTAATCCTCATCGCGCACATAGACAAAGCCGGTCTCAGAGTCTACCTTAAAGCGCTTTATCTGGGAACGAATGCTTTTGGGATCGACCATAATCTCTTGGCCAAAATGAATACGAAAAGAATATCCTGATTCAGCAAATAATCTTCGCGGATCTTCTTCCTCCCCTCGCATTAACGGCAACAGACTCCTACCGTCTATATCTTCAGGTATGTCTATATTTAGCATCTCAAGAATTGTAGGGTAAATATCTATGCTTCTTGCTAAATTGGTGATTCTTCGGGGAAATTCACCTTTTAAGTTAGGGTGAAATCCAAGAACTATCCTGTTGGCCCAGGGAGAATAAAAATCACTTCCATGAGTTAAGTTAATTTCCTTATCACTCCACCCACACCCATGGTCAGATAACAATACAATCTTTGATTTATCATACAACCCACTCCTCTTAAGATATTGGATCAGCTCTTTAAACTGATCATCAACCATGGCTATACACCGCTCAGAGGGATCTGTTAAAGTCTGGTCCCGCTCATAGAGATATGAGGAAGAATATGGTTGGTGGTTGGCGCATAAATGAATAGTAATAAATTGGCGCCTATCCCTGGGAAGACTGTTGATGCGCCTAGCCACAGCCCTTATAAAGCCTTTAGGATTGTAGGCAATATGGGCCCGGTTATAGGAAACAGGGCTGAAAAACCATGGCAAAATATCCTTCTGAATCATTATGTTACAAAAAGCATAATCATAAAAAGCCGTAGCTAAAAGGCCAGCAATGTCTTTACGGGGACTAAACACCTCATCAAAACCATGTTGTTCCCCGACATTACTAAATCGTACATCATCAGTGCAGTGCAGTCTATAGTAGCCCCTTTCTTTTAAAACATCTCCTAAGTATAAATTGTCTGAGCTGAGACGATGGTCCTGGACTAAATTTGCCCTGGCTCCATTGTTTATCGGGTAGCGGCCAGTCAATATGCTATTGTAGGAGGGGTAGGTTCTGGCAAAGGGGGTCCAGGCATTCATAAAGCAAGTTGAGTCCTCTAGAAACTCATAGATATTGGGAGCTAAATCTTTCCCGTACCCCCAATCCTGAGAAAGCTGGTTGTATTGAAGTGAATCTATGCCAATAAAAATAATATTATCCTTCTTTTTAAACTCTCTAATCGGAAGAAAACTAGAGACCAGCAAAGAAAGGCCTACAATAAACGCAGCGATTATTGGCATTGAAATCAGAAGTGCCCTTCGTTTTGCTTTTTTTAGGGTAAATATAAATATTCCCAGCCAATAAAAAAAAGCGAGATAGTAACTGATCTTGACCCAAACTGGTAAAGGCTGATAAAAATTATTTTCTAGGAAAAAAAATGTCTCATAAAGAAAGGGATGTCGTTCTTGCGAATGGGGACATAAAAATCCATTTAAGCCATAGCAAGCATAGAGAGCTATGTAGATGCTTATTACCGAAAATATGAAGAAAAAATAATTAGCCTTTTTGCCGTTTAAGCATAAGTTTTCTTTCAATAAGAAAAGCGTATAGATAAAGAAGAAAATCACGAAAAAGTATACTGAAAAAGTAACCAGAGTAAGTTGCAATATTGGCAAGCTGATAAACTTTAATATGGTGGTATTAAAGATAATGGTAAAGAAGCCTCTGCGGGGAAAATGATTATAAAAAAAGGTGTAATTCCCTAAAGACTCTAAGAATATCAAAAGAAAGGTCAGGCCTGTTGTTATCTTAGAGGCTTCGGCAATAGTAGTATTAAATTTTGTTTTGTTTTCGAGACTCATAGTCTAATAGTAAAATAATAACAAAATATCTTAGGCATGACAAGGGAAGAAAAAACCAAGGCAATAAAAAACCGCCTCTTTTTGCAAAGAGGCGGTTAGAATTGAATCCTTTGAAGTTAATTATGAGCCGGTTCCGGTTGAAGTTAGGTTCCCTCCGGTTACAACCTGATAGTTGTTTGCTTTCCCCGCGATAGCCCCCTGGCCGGTAGCTGTGCAAGTATAGCTTCCTGCAGCAGGAGTACAGGCAAATGAGTAATTCTGACAAGGAGCTCCTGCTGTACAAGCTGCAAAGTTCTGATTAAGATAAACTGGGTCGTGTACAGCGACGGTTGCCAAATTAGCCAGAGTCTCATTGTAACTTCCGGCATTGGCTGAAGCGTAGCTCTCGTAAGCTGTAGATATAGTTCTCAAAGCAGCCTGGGCATAAGCTTGGGCAGCGTTTACTCTTGCTCTTAGAAGGTTTGGAATAGCTATTGCTGCCAAAAGAGCAATAATGGCAACAACGATCATAATCTCAACTAATGTAAAACCTTTTCTCATCTTTACACCTCCGTTTTTTAATGGCCAAGGTCCATCTTTGTACCTTTTTTCACCCCCTTTTTAAGGACCCTGCGGCTAAATATATATATAAAAGAACGCACCTAAAATATACCACAGGGGGCATGGAATGTCAATGTCAGCTCATTCCGCCTATAAATTGGGTCATTTTTATTATTGGCAGGAATAAAGAGATGACTATTCCCCCTACAATAATGCCCAAAAAAGCTATTACCAGGGGCTCTATAAGGCTGGCTAGGCCTGCCACCATAGCATCAGTCTGCTCCTCGTAAAACTGAGCTATCTTTGACAGCATCTCCTCTAGCCGACCACTCCTCTCGCCTATAGATATCATCTTAATAACCATGGTCGGAAATACTCCGGTCTTCTCAAGAGGAACAGAAATAGGTTGGCCTTCCTGGATGGCAATCTTGGACTCCATTACAGCATCCTCTACTATTTTATTTCCCGAGGTTTTGCCTACAATCTCTAAACATTTGACTATGGATACGCCACTTTTTACCAGAGTAGAGAATGTCCGGGAAAATTTAGCAATAGCCATTTTTCTTATTAGTCCTCCGACTACTGGAAGTTTAAGTATAAGTCTATGAAAGACTTTCTTACCCTTAGGAGTATTAATGTAAGCCTTGATGCTAAAGAAACCCCCGAAAATGAGCGCGATTAGGAGAACAACAGATTCTTTCTTGGTCAAAGCATCAGAAAAACTTATTAAAATTTGGGTCGGCAGAGGCAATTTGCCTCCCAAAGATGCAAATATCCCCTTAAAGGTAGGGATTACCTTAAACACTAAAAATCCAGTTATACCTACCGCCATTAATATAATAATAGCCGGGTAGTAAAGAGCTGAAGTTACCTTTTTCTTCAAAGCGCTGCTCTTCTCTAAATAAATTGATACCCGGTCTAATATTTCAGGTAAATTCCCTGAGAATTCGGCTGCTTCTACCATACTTAGGTAGATATCAGGAAATACATCCTTATGTTTAGATAAAGCATCGGAAAGAGCTGCTCCTTCACGAACATCCTTGAGTATTAGATTGATAACCCCTTTAAAATAGGGATTTTCTACTTGCTCTTCTAAGATACTCAAACATTCAACGACTGGTATTCCGCTCTCGATTAAGGTTGTGAATTGGCGGGAGAAAACCACTAAATCATCAACTTTAACCTTGCCCTTTGCCTTTACTTTTATCTTCTTCTTAGTCTCTTTGATTGACAGAATTATGAGCCCTTCCTTCTGGAAGTGCTCTATTGCTTTTTCTTGGGACTCAGCCTCAATCATTCCCTTTAACACTTTACCTTCTTTATTTTTGATGTTGTAAAAAAATATTTTCATTTTATTCTGATGTTACTCTTATGACTTCCTCAATAGAGGTCTCTCCGGCTAAACACTTCAATAATCCATCTTCCCTTAAAGAATTATACCCCCTAAACTTCCTGGCATATTCAATAATATCACTTTCAGAAAGTTTTTCGACAATCATTTCTTTTATTTTGTCATCTAGGAGAATGACCTCAATGATAGCAACTCTACCTCGATACCCACTATGCTCGCAATAAGGGCACCCTTTCGGCCGGTAAAACTCACTCACTCCCTTATGGTCACGACAGAAAGAATCCAGCTCTGCCCTCTCCAAAGTCTCTTTATCCATTTTATACTTTTCTTTACACTTTGGACATAATTTTCTTACTAATCTTTGAGCAGTTAAGGCAACTAATGATGAGGCCAGGAGAAAAGGCTCTGTTCCCATATCCCTTAACCTGCTGATTGCTCCAACAGCACTATTGGTATGGAGGGTAGAAAAAATAATTTCTCCGGTTAAAGAAGCCTTAATGGCAATATCGGCAGTCTCTGAATCCCTTATCTCTCCTACCATTATAATATCCGGAGATTGTCGCAATACCGACCGCAATCCGGCCGAGAATGTTAGGCCTATATCGGCATTAGCCTGAATCTGGGTTATCCCCTCTAAGTGGTACTCAACCGGATCTTCAATAGTTACTATATTCCTTTCCGGACTATTTATTTGGCTGATTATTGAATAGAGAGTCGTTGACTTACCTGAACCGGTGGGTCCGGTTACTAAGATTATTCCGAAAGGCGCTGCTACCGCCTCTTCAAATAATTTTAAAGGTTTTTCGGAAAAGCCTAATTTTTCCAATCCTACAGATAGACTTTTCCTATCCAGGACTCGCAAAACAAATTTCTCTCCAAAATTAGTAGGAAGACTAGAAACCCTAAAATCTATCTCTCTATTCTCAAACTTTACTTTAAACCTACCATCTTGGGGCATGCGTGATTCAGTTATATCTAATCCCGAAATTATCTTCAGCCTGGCTACTACCGCCTGCTGGTTTCGCTTAGGGAAGCTAAATTCTTCATTCAAAGCGCCATCGATTCTATACTTTACTAATAGCTTATCCTCGTAAGGCTCTACATGAATATCAGATGCCCTTTTCTTCAAAGCGCTATAAACAACCAGATCGATAGCCCTTACAATAGGAGGGTGTTTACTCTCGGTGACTAAACTCTCTAAATCCTCACTGGCTTCTTTAGCCTCGCTAACTTCTGGAACGTCAACGGCAGATGTTTCATCAAAGGACTTTGAGAAATCTTCTGTAGTCTTATACAGAGAATTTAAACTTCTGACTATATCCTCTTCTCGAGAGAGTACTAAGTCGATCTTATCTGCTTCGGTAATAATTTTAATATCATCATAAACTATAACATCTAAAGGATTAGCAGTGGCAAGAGTGAGTGCGTTGCCGATTTTGCAAATAGGTAAAACCTTATATTTGGAAGCTATGTTTTGGGGAAGAAATTCTTGATTGCTTAGGGGCGCCTTAAACTTTTTTAAGTCTAAAAAGGGAATTTTCAACTCTTTGGAGAGGATAAGCAATAATCCTTCTTCATCAATAAGGTTCTTCTCTAGAAGCATCTGCCTAAACTCTTTGTAGCTACCCGTTTTCTTGCTAATTTCAGCAAACACCTTTTTGTCTAGATTCTTATCTTTCTGAATTTGTGCTAATATCTTCTCTTTGACAGTCATGATTATTATTTCATCTGCTCGTCAGCACTTGTGGTTTTCAATACTTCTTCTAGGGTAGTTATTCCTTTTTCTAATTTAATTATTCCGTCTTCCCTTAGGGTATGCATTCCAGCCTCTCGGGCTCCTTTTTTTATCACACTCTCTGAGGCTGAAATACTTATTAGTTTCCTCATCTTAGGTAAAACCTGTAAGTATTCACATAAAGACACTCTTCCTTTATAACCCCTCTTTTGGCAGGAATTACACCCTTTAGCCTTGTAAACCTCAGCCTCTTTGCTAATTAGATACTTCTCCCTTATGCTACTAGGCATCTCAGTCTTCTCCTTGCACTTAGGACAGAGTTTCCTTACTAATCTTTGCGTAAGGACTCCGACGAGAGTAGAGGAAAGCAAGAATGGCTCTACCCCCATATTGATAAGCCGTGTAATTGAACCGGCGCTGGTTGTGGTATGAAGTGTAGACAAGACTAGGTGCCCGGTTAACGCAGACTTTATAGCCATATCAGCAGTATCACCGTCTCTGATCTCACCAACCATTATTATATCGGGATCCTGCCGCAATATAGAACGTAAGGTAGTCGCAAAAGTCAAATCTATAGACGGCTTTATGCTTACTTGATTAATTCCTTTTAATTGATACTCTATCGGATCTTCTACGGTAACGATATTCTTCTCAGGGCTAAAAATATGATTTATTACCGAATATAAACTTGTAGTTTTGCCAGCTCCGGTCGGCCCGCAAGCTAAAATCATGCCGTGAGCTTTTAAGCTATCTTCTTTTATCCTCTTTAAAACATCTTCCTCGAATCCTAAAAGGTCTAAGTTTAGAAGGGCTGTGGTTTTGTCTAAAACTCTGATTGCAGCCTTCTCGCCCATGCTAGAAGGCAGAATTGATACTCTAAAATCTACATTTTTATCCAAAATCTTTCCTCGGAATCTTCCTTCCTGGGGCAACCTATGCTCAGAGATATTAAGGTTACACATTACCTTTATCCTTGATATTATGAAAGGGTGAATTTTCTTAGAGAAGGTCTCTGCCTCTCTTAAAATACCGTCTACGCGCAACCTAATTCTGCTAGTACTCTCTAAGGGTTCTATCAATATGTCTGATGTCTTCTCCTCAACCGCCACCTTAAGAAAATGATTTGTAAACTTTAATATCGGCGCTTCTTCTATCGAGTGGATGATTTCCTCTTGAGTAACTCCTTTTTTACCGTCTTGTATATACTTTAAAGCCTCAGCATCCTGACCCTCTATTATCTCCTCAATAGACTCTGTAGTTTGGACATAGTAATTAGAGATAGCTTCTCTGATCTCAGAAAGCGGAGCTATGATCGGATTTATCTCACACTTAGTAATATTTTTTATATCATCAATAATTAAAACATTTAACGGGTCACCCATAGCCAGAGTAAGGGTATTACCAATTTTTCCTATTGGTAAAACCTGATAATCCCGGGCCATTCTTTCCGGGACCAGGCCTAAAACATTCTTGGGGATATTTAAGTTAAGGACTCTGATTGGTGGGATTGAAAGATAGCCAGATAGAATGTCTACAAGCTGGGCTTCTTTTAGGTAGCCCAATTTTACAAGCAGCTCGACTAATGAACCATCCTTTTTTTTGTGGATCTCTAAGACTTTATCCAAATCTTCCTGGCTGAGCGCTTTTTGTTCTACCAAATAATCTGCAAACTTCTTTCTTTTCATAAGTCTTAACCAAGCTCGGGGGTTAGTCTTACTTGCCGGAAAATCGTTTTATACTACTTCGTATGTCCGAAGGAGTACTTACAAATATTTGAATATCACACTGGGTTACATCCTCTAAATCCTCTATAGCCTGGATATTCAGAGGGTTAGCCATGGCAACTGTAAGAGTATTTCCTATTTTATCTATAGGTACTAAACAATAATGCGTGGCAACATTTTTAGAAATAATTTTTATAACATCCGGGGATATCTCATAATTCTCTAAAGAAAGGTAGGGGTAACCGAATTGCAATGACAGACAATAAGCAATATCCTCTTCTTTTGCAAACCCTAATTCTACAATTATCTCTCCGATAAGCCCTCCGCCATGTTTTTGCGCTTCTATAGCCTGCTGAAGTTGGGCATTGTTTATAACACCCCTCTCTACTAAAATTTGCCCCAAAGGCTTATCAATTTGTTTGTGAAATTTTGCCATAATTTCTTATGTATTATTGGATTTTTGAATGAATGACATAAGTTCTTGGGCAGTAACTCCATGTATCGGGCTTGCTGCCACAGAAAATTTTAGTTTGACCTCTGGCCCGCAAACCTCAATCAGGCTCTTTTTTAGGTTTTCGCCAATCTCCTGGGATTGTCTTTTGTTACTCTCGATAAGAATAGCCCCTAACTTACTCGGTCCGGTTCTACCAGCAATATCAACAGGCCTTAAGGCCCCTTTAAAAGCCTTAGCCATTTTCTTGAGAACTTTTTCAGCTTCAATCATCCCGCGTTTCTTGCGAAAATCATCGTAGTTTACTATCTCTACCTCAATAAACCCACAAGGTCTCTGGTAAGTAGTAGACCTTTTGATCTCTTCACTTAATCTTGTCTTTATCAATTTCTCGTTATAAAGACCGGTTAAGCTGTCAACAATCTCTAACTCTTCGATCTTCTCTGAAAGCCTCTCGTGTTGCCAGATAAGAGTAACGTTTTGGGCAAACAGGCCTAGGATTTCTAAATCATCCTTGCTGAATGCGAAATCATCTTCGTTATTGCCAACCCCGATTAAACCTATAATCCGCCCTTTGGTGCTAACTGGAGCAATAGCAATATTCTTTACTTCTAACTCCTGGATCCAGGAAGAATAACCTTTTGGCTTATTACGTCTGTCGACCACGATCATATCCTTAAGATGGGAAAGTGCCTTGTCTTTCTTTCTAAAAAAGCTATCGATCCTTAAAGAATCTATGCCTGCTCGGGCTACTGTTGCGAATCTACCCTTTGCCCTATCTTCTAAGCCGCAAAAACAGGTTTCGGCCCGGATTAGATGCTTGAGATGGTTAATAATTAGCTTAATTACTGATTCTGCCGGGGCCTCTTTGGAGAATAAATCGTTAGCTTGAAGAATAGTAGATAAAATAAGTACTGTTCGCGAGACTTCCTTGTTCAAATCCTCGGTCATCCGGGTAAAATCCCTTAGCTGTTCAAAACCGCTCTTTACCTTATCGGAAAGAAGACCAATCATCTTCTCTAAGCTTTGGACTTCATCAGGGATAGCCGGAACGCTTTCCCCTATGTCTTCAAGGGTATTTCGGGAACGGGTATAGATTTTGATAATAGATGAAAAAACTTCAAATACGACCCACCACCCTAAAATTACTACTACAGCTAGGATTAAAGTGGTCCAAAAAGAGACATAATACCCGGAAAAATGGTAAAAAAGGACGATTACCGGCAATAGAGATACTAGAGCTATGGCAATACATACCTTTCTCTTTAAGCTCAAATTAGATAAAGAAAATTTCTCTTTCACCTTTGCCTCCTTTATTAATTTAGACTTTTCTTCTTAGTGTAAATATTATCACTTTTTATAATCTCTGTCAATTAGCCACTATTAAGGCATTGGGGGGAAGCGTATCGGGGTCTGTCTACTTGGGAAAAATTAAGGGACAAGGCTTCGAGAAATAGCCCTAAGCATCCTCAGACGCTTAATTCTCTTCTGTGTCTCTTGGTTATTTGGCTCTTTTCTCAAAACAGCCTCTGCCTCTTTAAGTCTTTTGTCAAGATCCTTGATTTTTTCCTTGGTCTTTTGAGGTTTTTCTTTTACCGCTTTCTCTAGCTTATCCCAGGTGTCAAGAGAAGACTTAGACTTAAGTTTTTTTACCTTCTCTCCCAACAACTCATCCCACTCCCCCTGGGTCACTGGTTCTTCCCTCTGCTCAAAGACAATCATGCCGTAATCTTCGGGATTATCAGGAACCAATTCGCGGCGAATCCTTTTTGCCTTTATTTCTTCTTTCTCTGTCTTTACTTTAAGGGTAACCTCTTCTTCTTCTTTGACTTTACTTAGGGATAAAAATAGACCAATGGCCAAACAAGATAATAAAATGCCTACTACAACTTTTCTCCTAATCATATCTCTCCTGCCAATCTACTGCTTGGTCAGATAAAATACCTGACGCTGAACCCAAACGGCCAAAACCCGGCGGTAAATCCCCGTTAAAGGCGCGGTCTGAATAGTAAAACTTCTCGTTAGTTATCACCTCTAATATACTTATATCATCTTGGGCAATAATATTACCAGTGGTAGAGCCCCAATCCAGAATATCCATGTAATGGGCATCATCGTGGGTATAGATTACACTCTCGTGAGCATTTTGGAAAATTGACACTTCGCTAAAATCACCCCAGGAAACAGTGCTCAAACGGGCATCTTCCTGGAACTGTAAGGGTTGAACGTAAGTAACCTCACCGGTAGAAATAATTGTTAGATCTTCCTGGTCTTGCCAGGTAGCATCAAAAAAAATGTTTGCACTGCCTTGGCCGGGACTCTCGCCTTCAATGAAAATCACCTTCTTGCCAATTAGGGCCGAATCAGGAAAGATGTTTACGGTTCCGTTTGTCTGCAGATAAACTACTTCCTCAGGCGGATAATCAGCAACTACCTCCTGACCCATAATAACAAAATCGCTAAATTCATCGGCTGTTCCGTTACCGCTATAGTCAGAGACTGGCATAGATGTATAACCTGGGTCTACACCTTCTACTTTATCTTCAAACCAGGCTGATGTAATAAACCCCGATTTGGAAAATGCTCCTGAGAGCCGGGTCTTGCCGAAAACACTTATGCTGCCGAGAAATCCATCTAAAGTAATACTATCTCCGGCAGACATAGTATTTTCAAACGGATAAGGGATAAAAGCAAGGGTAAAGCTTAAAGCCTGAGTAGCTGAGCCTGATATGGCCTCGGCTCTGACCTCAACACCCCCAGATGAAACGCCTCTTATAATTCTGTAGTTACCGCCTGCCAGTGGTGTCCAATCCTCACCATTATAAGCAGGATTACTCATTAACTCACTATAGCCTTTAGCTGCTGCTGCCTCAGCCAACCAAAAAGCTTTTACAGAGTCAACATATCTAGAGGCTAAATTACGTTCCTGGATACTGCGGAAAGTAAAGGCAATCCCGATTGTGCTAAGAAATACGGTTACAATACATGCTGTTATTAAAGCTACTGCCTTCCGTTTTTTAATCATTTCTTACCTTTATTTTTGCCCTTAAAGAAAAATCCAAGGTTCGTCCTAGAGTATCCTTCTCGGCCTGGAGCCGAACTTCTAAAGTATCATAAGTCGCATTACAGCTGCAGTCACCATCGCCATGGGCACAACAAAAATAGGCATCAGTAATATCACTAGCTAAAATTCTTTGAACGCCTAATGAATCTTGGCGAATAACCTGGTTAGTAGAGTTATCGTGAAAGAATAAAATATTGTTCTCAGCCGGAGTATCAAGAGTAACCTGAGTACAATTCTCTGGAGATGCAATATGGTCACAGCCACCGGCCACACTCATGCTAGCAAGGCTGCCTGCTCTGGCCTCCCTTGTTATTGAATAAAGCCCGCGACGGGTTGACTGTTGCATATCTAACATGCTCAAATCATTATCCCAAACCTTCTCACCGGCAACAAACACCTGGTGTATAGCGGCAATTACAATCGAAAAAATAGCCAAGGTTATCATTATCTCAATTATGGTAAATCCCTTTCTGCTGCCATAATAACTTTTGTGCTTCTCCAATGTTTTCTCCTATCGATAGTCTGCCATTCGGGTTGTTAGTTGATCACTCCTGGTTCTTCCTCGCCGGTCTTGCCAACTCACGGCTACTGTCGCCTCGAGAAGATCACCTACAGCTGTAACCGTTGTGTCTATTGCTTCAACATCTAAAACGCTCAGGCCATAAGGGGAGGCCTCGAGCTCAGTCGCATCTAAATCCCAATCCCCATTATCAGCCATCGTCTGTATTGAGGTAAAGGGTACGCTTCGTATCTCCTCCATTATATACTGGGCATGAGTAATAGCTACGGTCGAATTACGATTGGCTTCATTTAAAAACATGCAATTTATAAAAAGCATTAAAATACCGCTGAGCACAACCGTTAAAAATATCGTAGCAACAAGCACTTCCGGTATAGTCAAAGCTTTTCTCATAATATTAGTTATTTCTCCTCCCTAATTAAATATTACCACTTTTGAACCCTTAAATCAACACTCCACAAAAGCCTTAAAGTACTGATTCTGCCCTAGTAATCCTTAACTATTTTCATAACCTCATCAACAAACCCTTCCTCGGTATTTAAAAGGTTGAGATGATGTTTTAAAAGGAGTTTTTGGTGAGGAGAAAATTCACCTTTTCTTTTAAGATTATTAGTCAGCCACTTTCTGACCTTTTCTAAAAATCTCTTCTTTACCCGCAGGTGAGCAAAGACTTTTTTCTCCTCTAGGTGGGGTAAGAAATATAGGGGAATATCTATATCAATAAAGGGACGTTTCTGGGAGAGCAGAGCAGCCATGGCTAGCCTAAGAAATTCTTTGTTCCCCCGGGGGGTAAGAGAGTAAACGTGTCGTTCTATTTTTCCGCGGTCTCTAGAAGTACTCTTTTTTATCAACCCTCCCTCCTTCATCATCTTTAAGGGATAGTAAATTGATTTATTCTCTAGGGAAGCAAAGATGCCCAGTTCTTTTTTGATTATTTTTTTTATCTCGTAGCCGTGCTTAGGTCCTTCTTTTAGAATCCCTAAAATTACCAACTTCTGCATACTCATTCATTAAGAATTCCCATCTTCCTATATCTCTGGTATCTCTGATCCAGCAGCGTCTCTAGGGAAAGATGAGAAAGTTCATCTAAGTTTTTATTTATCGCCTCTTTAAGATTCTGTGCCGAACGCTCGGCCCCTCTATGGGCACCGCCTTCAGCCTCAGGAATAATCTCATCAACTATGCCCATCTTAAGAAGATCAGGGGCAGTTAGTTTTAAAACTTTTGCTGCCTCTTCTCTTTTAGAGGCATCTTTCCACAAAATAGCTGCACACCCTTCAGGAGATATTACTGAATAATAAGCATATTCCATGATTAAAACCTTATCGCCCACTCCAATGCCTAGGGCTCCTCCGCTACCACCCTCGCCAATAACTGTAACCAAAACCGGCACCTTTACAGAAAACATATCTCTGATATTCTCAGCAATAGCCTGAGCTTGTCCTCGCTCTTCAGCCCCGACTCCCGGATAGGCGCCAGGGGTATCGATAAGGCATACAATTGGCATGTTAAACCGCTCGGCCAAACGCATTATTCGCATTGCTTTGCGATAGCCCTCGGGATGAGCACACCCGAAATTTCTTTCAATATTCTCTTTAGTATCTTTCCCTTTCTGATGGCCGATAATAGCAATCTTTCTTTGGTCAAGCATTGCAAAGCCAGTTAAAAGTGCCTTATCCTCTCCGAAGAGGCGGTCTCCGGCTAAGGGAACAAAATCTTTCATTGTCATATTAATATAATCAAGAGTGGTCGGCCGTTCGGGGTGGCGAGAAATCTGAATTTTCTGCCAAGGAGAAAGTTTAGAGTAAATCTCTTCTTTAAGATTTTTTAGCTTCTCGGTTAAATCGATAATCTCTGAAGAAAGATCTACAGCTTTATCTTCAGAGAATTTTTTTAGCCCCTCTATCTTTCTCTCTAGCTCAATAATCGGTTTTTCAAAATCCCAACTCTGCATCATAAGCTACTGCACTCCAAACTTAATCAATGATGATTACTTCAGTGCCAACAGGAACAATATCAAACAAAACTTCTACGTCTTCGTTCTTCATTCTCACACAACCCAAGGTGATTTGCTTTCCTAGATCGTTGGGTTTAGTTGTCCCGTGAATGCCATAGCCCTCTATCTCTACCCCACCATCGTCAACTCCTTCTAAACCCATCCACCTCGAGCCAAGAATATTATCTGGACTATCTGGAGGGATAATCGCACCGGTCTTATACCAAGTAGGTTTTATGAGCTTATTTCTATCAATATGGAAAGTTCCTGTAGGGGTCGAATTATCTTTACCGGTAGAGACAGTGTATGTCTTGATGACTCTGCCTTTTTTCTTTAAAAAAAGGGAATTTTGGGATTTGTCTACGACTATAGAGAACTTACAGGTATTTACCTTAAGCCTTCGCCTTAGCCGTATTGTATCCGAAGGTAGGTTATTTGATCTCTTTATAAGATTTACTGTGGTACCAAACTTCCTGGCGATTTTTTCCAAAGCATCTCTAGACCGAACTATATACTCGGTACTACACTCATCTATAACCGGTGAAAGGATAATTTTAATATTTAGCTCTTCTAATTTTCCTCGGACCTCCTTGAGCCTATTCACATCGGTAATATTCTCGACTGCACTCCCATAGAGAGTCCTTGCCTCTAGAAGCCTCCCGTCTCTGTAGGCGCTCTCGGCATCTTCTAACAAAGGAATCTTTGAGATAGCGTCTTGGCCTTTTTCGCCCTCAGACGATAGGCTCAAAGCTAGTATAATTGCTGCAATAATTCCGCCGACTATAATACCTATATGTACTTTTTTCATGAAAACTCCTTTTCTAGCGGTAAAACATAAAAGTAACAGCGACACCGACAAAGGCGCCCATAAGAACCTCTATCGGAGTGTGCCCGACGAGTTCTCTTAATCTGTCTTCTCGGATTTTCTTCCCTTCCTGAAAGTCCACCATTATTTTATTAAGAATCTTGGCTTGGAATCCTATAGAACGCCGCCAAGTTTGAGCATCAAACATAGTAATCAAAGCAAAAAGTATACTTAGAGCAAAGAAAGGCGAAGAGCTACCCAGCTCCTTGCTAATGCAGACAACCAAAGATACTACTGCAGCGCTATGGGTAGACGGCATTCCCCCTGTACCGAGAAGCCAATAAAAGTTGAATCTTCTCTCCTTTATTACCCCTAAGACAATCTTTAGGCCCTGTGCAGCTATAGCGCTGAAAGTTATCGCCCAGAAAGCCTTATTCTTAGTTATCCCTTCCCAAAATCCATCCATCAGGCTACTATTATATGAAGAAAAGTCGATTTAAGCAACAAAATATTTATCCGGGGACAGCAGGCGTTTTGGAGAAATAACTTGACAAAAAGTGTTTTCTATAAATAATCTAATAAAGACATAACTTACCGATATATTAAGCATAAGTTATATGTCTGAATTAGGAGGCTATATGGGAAGACCGAAACATGAACTAAAAAAAATCCATAAGAAAAAGACTAAAAAAGCTCGCAAAGAAGCAAAGCAACACTCAAAAGGAGAAATCCCTTACGAGAAGCTTACCCAGCGTGCAAAGCATTTCTTAAGGAAAGGCAAGAAACAGAAAGCAACTTCTGCTTAACCTAGCTAAAGTTGTAGTGCTTTCTCACTTTTCTTTTAATATGCCATTTACAGCTTAGCCCCTGAGGAAAAGTTGCCAAATCGCCTTTTTCAATCTTTACTCTCTTGCCGCCTGGCTCCTCTACCTCCACCTCTCCTTCTAGAAAGTAACAGACTTCCTTCGAATCATAGTGCCAATCAAAACTGCTAGCTCCCTTTTCCCAGATAGGCCAGGTCTCAACGCCTAAACTCTCTAACTCTTCTCGGTTAGGCTTTCTTACTTCTATATCCATCTCGCTCCTCCCTTTTGTATCTCAAGGTTATTTTATTCCGGTCGGGGCAGACCGCTCCTACCACGTTCCGTCTTTAATACTTCTCCCTTTTTAAAAGCCATGACGCCTTGGCCCTTTTCCATATACAAACTTATCGTTACTATGTCATCTGTTTCCTCAATAATTCTTCCTTCATAGAAGCTTCCGTTTTTTAGAACCACTAGGTCTAGATCCCCGGGCTTAGCAACTATATTTATATTTTTAACTCCTTGCACCGTAGGCTTGATAATTGTCTTAAAGGCGAACTTATAGGTTATAAGCCCAACCAAGGCAAGGATTAGCGCAACGCTGAGCGTTATGGCCCACTTTCGTGCCTTTAGATGAGAAAGGTTATCAGCTAAAGTAACATGGTTAGTGCCGGCATGTTTTGAATAATACATTGCCTGGTCAGCCTTCCTGATTAACTCCTCTCTTGTTCTGCCATCACAAGGGTATGAAGCAACACCAAAGCTCATGGTGATTTTGTAAAAGTTACTTTTAAACACAAACGGTTGCCGGAAGGTATTGTAGACACACTGTCTCAGGAAAGAGCCGGCCTCTTGGGCTTGAGTGTCAGGAAATATTATTATGAACTCATCGCCTCCATAACGATAATAATGGTGAGGGTCTCCATAGAAGGTCGACCGAAAAATCCCGGCTGCATACTTTAAGACTTCGTCTCCAAAGAGATGGCCGAATTTATCATTATATCTTTTAAATTTATCTAAATCAATGAGGGCTATTGAAAAACTCTTGTTTTTAGAATCAGCTTCGGATATAAGCTTATCGAGGAAAGAGTCTAGGGCTTCTCTTAAAAAAAATCCGGTAAGATGGTCTTTTTGAACCTGCTCAATCATGCTCCGATTCTTGTTTCTCTTTTATCCCGAGCATGTCTTTAGTATTCTTTCGGCCGCTCTTAGCAACGACTTTTGTTAATTCATCCACATCAACTACCGACCAGACAAGTCCACATTCTCCGCAAGCAGCAAAATCATTTTTCTTTACCCGAATATTTATCCCGAATAATGAAAAGGGCTTTAGCTCTTTGGGCCTGAAAAAGGCTTGAGGAGAAACATAATCGGCCTGGTTAAAAATTCTACCCTTCACCACCTTCTCGCTACCGCAACTCGGACACTTCATCTTCTCTCCTTATAAAAAACTCACCGGTTACAAAACCCAGTATACTACAAAATAACCCCTTGAGTAAGTAAATTTGAGTGTGCACGCCGCTTAAAAACCTACCCTCCGACAAACATCGCCGCTATACGCTGGGACTTGTCTAGGAAAGGTTGCAGTTTCTTTGGAGTGAGATATCTGCCTTTATAAAAGAGTAATTTATTATCGACCGACTCGGCATACCATCCTTTTTCCTCTTCGAAAAGCCTAAGAATATCGGGGTTAAAAAGATTCATTACTGCCTCCTTGTCATCACCAAGGAGTACGTATCGTTTGCTAAAGGTCTGGCTCGAGCTAATTTTAATAACCTTGGATTTACCGAATTCAATAAGCTTCTTGGGCCTAAGAGAAAAATCTGGTATTGAAAATTTCTCAGACTCGAAAGATATTACTGTATATGTACACGACTGATCATCTTCTCCGCCGGAATTTTCGCGGTAAGAATAGTAAAATATTGAAATTTTAAAAGTATCTCTCTGACCGCCTAGAATATTTCGCACCGTCTTTTTCCGACCCTTGGAGAATATACTAAAGCTTGGGAATTTAGAAAGGTAGGAATCATCCCTCTTGCTTATGAAAGAGAGCTTTTCTGCATCAGCAAAAGTCTTTATCTTCTTGGTCCGGGCTGTTTTAACGAAATTAGCTATTATAAAAATTATTACAAATGGCAGGGCGCATACAAGAATCGATACAATTACAACACTCATAATACTCCTTTCTTGACGAAAAAAATGGCGGCGAGTGGACTTGAACCACTGACGCAACGGGTATGAGCCTACAAGAACCCACTAACTTTAGTATTTCCTTGAAACCTCTCACCTCCTTTTAGAATTTTTAATTTATCGTTATGTTATTTCTTTTCCTTTAACGCCGAATAGAGAAATTTTCCTCCCAAAACAATAAGAATAATTGGTATTAAGGGGATGTTTACTCCGGATAATATGCCTAGCCCACTGACTACAAAAAAAGCTCCAACAACTAGCCAGAATCCTTCGAGTTTTAAGCCAAAATATTTTTTAGTGGCTTGAGCACCTAAAATTATAACCCCTATGCCAATTGACCCTATGTTTGGACCGAGGCTCATTAACCACGCTATACCTATCCAAAGTAGAAATAAACTCCCACTAATTGCCTCAATTTTTTTGGCACTACCTTCTCCTACCATAACCTACCTCCTTATTTAAACTGCTCTTTAAGCTATTTACTCGGGTGTATATATCCTAAATTATTTTAATCTGTCATCCACTACAGAAACAAGAAAAGCACTTACATAAAGATTTTCTTCGCTTCTGAGTGAATGCATTGTTCCCGCAGAAACAATAAATGATTTTCCTACACTCAACTCTACTTCCCCATCTTTTAAAACTCCAAAGCCAGAACCTTTTATGCAATAAAATATTTCATCCTGTTCCTCGTGTTTGTGCAGAGGGACTTTTGTATCTGAATGAATATGATATACTTTTTTCACAATAGATTCTTTAATAGCATCTAAATCCATATTTTCACTCATCACTTTTCCCTTTTTTTTAAAATTAAAAATGGCGGCGAGTGGACTTGAACCACTGACGCAACGGGTATGAGCCGTTTGCTCTACCAGCCTGAGCTACGCCGCCAAAAGTATCTAAATTATATCAAAGTCCTAAGAAAAATCTATACTAAAGTTTAAGTGACTGGTTATAGAAATTTAGCAGTTATCAGGAGTTACTGCCGGCTCTTTTTAACATCTACGCTATTTAATAGTGCGCCTAGAATTTTTACTCTGCCGCCAATCATTTTTTGGGCATCTACAATGTGTTGGAAAGGAGTCACGCCGGCTTTAATCACAAAAACTAACCCGTCGCATTCACTGCCAAACACAAGAGCGTCAGTAACACTTAGCACCGGAGGGGCATCAATAATTATCTTTTTGAATTTTGTTCCAGCTTCTTGCAGAATCGCTTTTATCTTATTTACCTTTAACAGCTCTATAGGGTTAGGAGACGCTGCGCCTAAAGGTAGCAGCGAAAGGTTCTTTATCTTTGTCGGGGTGACTGTTTCCTGGAAAGAAGACGCTCCAGCCAGAGCATTAGACAGTCCTTTCACATTCTCAACATCAAAGATTTTATTGAGCCTTCCTTTTCGCATGTCTCCATCAATCAACAGTGTTGGTTCTCCGGCAGCTGCAAAGGCTATAGCGAGATTTGTAGCCACAAAACTCTTTCCCTCTTTAGGTATAAAACTACTAACCACAAAAGTCTTAAGCGGATTCCCTGTCGAGCAAGCAGAAAGAAGTGATTCCTTAGCCTTTCTGAAGGCTTCGGCTACATAAGAATAGTGTCGATGGTGAAAAACTAAATCAGCATCCTTCCTGTTCTTGAATTCTTTTTCTATCGAAGGGATATATCCTAAGTAAGGCAACCGCGCACAACACTCTACATCTTCGGGGGTCTTTAATGTTGAGTCTAGGGACTCTAAAAAATAGCTTAGGGCTACACTAAGGACAAACCCAGCCATAATCGTTAAAGGAATATTCCTTTGGGCAACAATAGCAAAAATCCCAAAACTAATAGTTAGGATTATGATTGTTATAGCGTGTCTGCAAAAGATTATGTTGAGATGCTCTTTGGTAGTAAGCCTTCTGGCTTTTAGCGATGGTATCATTTTGCCCCCCTTCTTTTAATACCATATTTCGATAAAAAGTCAAGGATGCACGTAAGGCTGTTTTCTGTTCTATTCTATAATGCCAGCGCTTAGAATATTTTGCTTCTCGTCGCCAACATTAATTTCAAAAAGCATAGTATACAAACCATTCATGAGGACATAATCGGAAAATTCTTCAATAGATGCTGCTGAAATTTTATTAAGACTGGTATTATCAAACCATAGGTAATAACCGTTTTCTTCAAAGACGCAGATGGCATGTCCTTTTTTATCGCCAAATCTTACCAGGGCCATTACTTTCGGCTGATAACCCAATACATGGAGAAACGCTTTATTTAAAAACGCAAGATCTTCACAATCGCCATACTTTTTGGTAAGGGTTTCCTCCGGCAAGGACCATACATCAGCACCATCGTCCCCTTTGTATTTAACTGTTTTTTGCAGCCAGCGTTCGTAATCTTCAAGGGACTTTATGTTCGCCCGGCAAATAATATCTAAAATATCCAGGTCTACTGTAACCGGTCCGCAAACTGAAATACCGCTAGCGGTTTTTGTCTGCTGCCTAATAACAATGTTGCCGGTAAATTCTGAATTCGCCAAAACAAGAATGGGATTCAGGAAAAAAATAAGTGCTAGGATGGGAAGAAAAGATTTCCCCAAGATTCTGTAGTGTCTTGCCAGGATTGTTTTAACCTGGGGCTTGTTTGGTCTCTTTGGCATTTTTATATTTCGATAAAAAGTCAAGGATGCACGTAAAGTTATTCTTTTTCGAAAAACAGCTGGATAATAAAACAAATGGCGGGCGCGCCTGCAACCAATTCGAACCTTATCAGAAATCAAGGTTACCGTTGTTATTGAACCCGCCAAGCGAAGAGCATTATACCAGATAATATCCCAAAAAGTCAAACAATTACGTCTACTAGGCATGTCTTATGAAAGCATAGCCAAAAGCCTAAATATTGACAAAACAACAGCGCGAAAAGCCTGTAATTATAAGGAAGGATAAGATATGTTTTAGTTTTTCTACAGTTATTACCCAAAATACCCTTGGCGAGGAAAAATATGGCTAAAAATCCGCTTCCTCCACGAAACCGAAAAGGCTATTTTGGTTTACTGCAACGGCAAGAAAATCTGGATTCCTAAGTCGCGGGTATATAAGATAAGGTTAAGAAAGTGCGTTTTTGAAATTTACACTAAAGAAAGTTCAGTTGGATAATTAGGTATTGTATCGCCAAAATTTATACAGGCTTTCTGTCCAGCAATTCTCTTAATATTCCAATTGATTTATCATTTCGAGACCAATGTAGGCCTTCGCTAAAATCTCTTTGCAAATGCCTTTTTCTATTTTCAAAAGCCTCCGCTTCTTTTGAGCTGTTTTTGAAAACATCGAATTCTTTAAGCTTTTCGTTGATCAATTTAGTAGTTTCAGTACCACCAGCGTGCTCGGCAGCCAAATATAGATGCCATAAAGGCATTAATAAATCTGCTATATTAAACTCATTATACCGCTCTTCTTTTTCGCTGATATTTTTATAAGAACTGGCTATTGTAGCTATATTATCTATACAGAACTTCACAATATCTTGTTTTTTAAGTCTAAAGAAGTTTAAGCCTATATAGCCAGATATATCACATGCTTCTTGTGCTTGTGTGTAATTTACTGTTTTCTTTTCGTCAAATGCCAACCAAAAGAAACTACAATACCGCGAAAAGCATTCTGTGAGTTTCTCGAGAAAAGCTGGATCATGTGTTACGGGTTTTTCCACCAGCTGTATAAAAATCTTTGCTATGTGCTTTATCGTATGCAGAATATGCCATAATATGAACGAATCACCAAATTCATTGTTCTTTCCAATATCATAAAGATGCCCCTGTATTTTTTCATTTATATCAATGAAGTTTCCGTATGGATTAACATGGGTTCTTTTTTCATCTTTTTTAATCATCTCTGTTGCCCTTGCAATTAAATATCCTAACGATCTTTGATTTGAAAGATCATATGCAGGAGTTAAAGGTTGGCCTAAAAACTTTGAACCATAGATTTTTTCATAAGACAAAGCGATAGGTAACAGCACTTCTAATTTCTTTGTAATATCGCCGATTACATCAGCTGCTCTGAAATGCTTATTATAAACGGCATGGTGAGATACGGTCATTATCTTTTCAATGCAACTGTTCAGAAGAGTATCCTTGTTGGATACAAGAAACGCTAAAGCTATTTTATTTAACTCATTTAAAACAGGTAAGTAAATATCACAAATGTCAACATTCTTTGGGGCATTCTTCGTTATTTCTAGCAAATTACCTGCGCCTTGATGCGGAACATCATCCAAGCCCTGCCTCTGTGCGGCTTCAATGCATACTCCCATATATGCAATAGACATATGGGTCAAAGGTACAGAATGTTTTCTGTAGGCCGGGCTCTCTAACGTCGTTAAATGTATAGCGAGTTGAGATAGCGCTCTTATTGAATGTAAAGATGTGGTTTCATTCCTGGAAGATACTGCGCTTCGACTAATATCTTTGAAATGCTCGTATATCGGGCTAAGGAGATCGTCTATATCGCTTCCTTTTACACCGAGCATGCCAGCTACACCTGGTTCACCTTGAATTCTTAAGTTATTTTTTCTTACAGTTACGTAATGACAAGCAACGTCAGACATCGCGAAAATTGCCAGCTGCGCTCGGGACACCTCACTTCTTGCGACGGCCTTTAGGGCGATTTCGGCTAACTCATTGACTAACAGTCTAAAGCCATAAACCACGTGAGATAAATTAATATACAAAAATGACTCAAGTTGATTTAACGGTAATTTTTTCTTGTCTTCTTTTGTTAAAAAAAGACTTCTTATTTTCGCCAAAAAAGAAATCTTTCCTTGAAACCAAGAAATCTTTTTCTTAATACTGTCCCTCAACTTATTAATTCCTTTGTCTGACTCTAATAAGCTAATAACGTGCCGATGATAAAGCCGCAATAAATCAAAAGAAAAAGCTATGAATAGGAAATCAACCGTCAGCAAAATTGGCTTGCTTATCCCCATGCTGTTGCCAAAAACCATAAGGAATGATGATAAACAAAAAATTGAAAGTGTAGAAAAAATGTATTTTGATAATCTATCTCTGCTGTAGAGCTTGATTACAGATTGAGTAAGGTTAGCGGCAGCGTTCTGGATAGGAATAATCGATAAAGAAAAAACGAGCGCGAGTACCGTTCCAATCAGCCCACCTATAGCTAGGAAAATTGCATTGGGACTTTCTATGTGACCAAGCAAGTTCTGATTTTTTGGCAAAAACAAAAAAGCAGCTACTGCAATACCAAGCAAAGAAACAATGACATTAGAAACCCATGCCTCAATTCTTTTCATTAGAAACACAACCCCAGCAAATACTTTCATCGCTTTCATGGCTGTGTTTTCAACCTTTGTCTTTACCCATTTCATTCTGCGGTTCATAATTTCTCTTGCCTTAATTTTTGCGAATTCCGGGGACACAATACTTAATTATTTTAAAATAGAACCGTCCCCTTTTCCACTATTTGGCTCTATTTTAGCTCTTTTTAATGCATTTTCAATGTTTTCTAAATCTTGTTTCATTTCTAGATGGTTAGGTTCCAACACCAAAGCTCTCTGGATATATTCATAGGCCTCTTCGTGCCTTTCCATTTTATATAAAATCTCTGCTTTTGTACCTAAAATAATTCCATTGTCAGGCACTAACCTAATTGCCTTGTTAATCATTTCTAACCCTTCTTCTAAGTCCTCACCTTTTATGTATAGGTCATATGCTTTATTATTGTAAGCTTTGGCTAATACCTCTACCGGGCCAACATCTCTAAGGCCTCTGCTTATTACATATTCAAGTTTTTCTATTCCTTTGTCGTACTCTCCCATATATACATAACAATTCCCCATTGCATAAAATAATCTTATGTTGTTTGGATCTATTTTTTGGGCTTTATTAAACCATTTTAGAGCTTTTTTGAAATACGCTTTATTTCCCACTTTCACAGCGTGCAACATATATGTATCTGCTATGCTGATATATGTAGGTAAATATTTAGGGTTCAGTTTTAAAGCTTTTTTAAATTCTTTCATCACTATAGGAAGATTTTGTAAAAAACTATCTGGATTATTTCGTAAAGCTATCGCCAGCATTCTACGAGATAGATGACTGTTGGGGTTAACTTTCACGGCCTTTCTAAAAAGGTTCGCCATCTTTTCTAAATCTTCGTCTTTATCTAAAATGTACCTATAAATATCATAATAACAATCATCCCCTGGATTAAGATCACTTAATATTTTCATTTCCAAAGCTGCTTCTTCGTAAAGCCCCTTTAACGTATAACAAGTTAACAAATGCCAATGATTGTAGGAATTTTTAGGATTAAGTAACAGTGCTTTATCTAACAATAACTTAGCTTTATCTAACATTCCAGCACGAATGTAAGACATTGCAAGATTGCCATAATGGATATCCAAATCGGGGTAACCTTTCGGGTAATATTTTATTATCTGTTTGAATAATCCTAACTGCTTATCGTAATCTCCGATATATTCATAAACATAAGCAAGCTCATAGTAGTGCTTGTAATTATCGGGCTCTTCCTTGATAGCCTCCTTAATTGCCTTAATGAGCCTTTGATTTCTATGGTCTTCCGAAGCTCTTTCGTAAAGCTTTTCTATGCCAGTTTTAACTTTAATCATGGCTGACACTGGTATAGCTAATAAGAAAAATGATAAAATTAATAGAAACTTATACTTCATAATCCTTCTAAAAATACAAAAACTCCGCTCTTTCTTGCGAAGATTTTACTTTTTTGTAGTCCACGATCCCCATTACTACACATATTAAAGATCTGCGTCTTACTTGCCTTCTTTCGAATTTAGTCTCTTAAGCCCTATAAATAAAAGGGTGCCCTTGATGGCACCCTTTTATTATATTTATATATTACCAATTATAGCCAAGATAATTTGCGTTATTGTAAGGATTCCCGTCGTTAGATACATCTCTGTAATGTCCATTAACGTAGGTTCCACTACTTCTGTAATAGCCGTTAATATACTTAATCCGTGCGAATGCATTACCAGCTGAACTAAAAATTATGCCTATTGCTATTAAGGAAATTATAAATTTTTTCATTTTGTACCTCCTCTTTAACTCTTTAGAATTATCCATAAAAGTATTAATAATGTGTCTCCCATACTCCTGTTGACCTGTTGGTGTGTCCCGTTCGCCCCCAACTGTCAGTCCTTGTCCTTCCTGAGTGTGCATAGGCTAATACTGAACTTCCCATAATCACCAAAGCAACCATCAAGCTAATAACTACTCTTCTCATCTTAAACCTCCTTTTAACAAATCACTTAAACCACTAGCTTCTTGTGAGCTTTCCCATCTATTACAAATATACCTATTGGTATCGCGGTCTACTCTAGCAAAAGCATTATTAACTACACTCATGCACCCAATCAAAATTGCTATTGAAAACATTAGCTTTTTCATTCTTATCACCTCCTTCACTAACAATAGACAACACAAGATCGCAAAACCAACAAAAAAATAGGGCACATTTAGTATGTGCCCTATAAGTACCTAACTCCTTGTACAAAAATGATTTATATCAAATTATCATAACCAAATTCGCTTAAAAAAGTCCTTTTCTTCAATTATTTCCTTAAATAGTATCTCCAACCTGTTATCTAGTATTTCGTCACCCTTGATACAATCAAAACTACCCATTTCCTTAATAAAACTAAGTAATTTCTTATATGAATTTCCGTCCTTCTCTTTTTTGGCAAGTAAAGCCATATTCGAATACGAAACCAACTTTAATTTATTTTTATTGCAAGAATTAGCACTATTAATAGCTTTATCAAAAAACTGGGTGGCCATCTCATAATCACTTTGCCTCATGAAAGCTTTTCCTTTCACTAAACTAGCAATACAAATAAGTTCCATGTCATCTAGTCTTTCCGCTACAACTAAGGAATTATCAGCAAAATTATTAGCTTTTTCAAAAGAGCCATTCAAAAAGCTTACATATGCCATCATAGCATAGGTTAAACTAATCGAGTTTGGATCCTCTATCTCTTTCCCTAATTCAAGAGCCATTTGGTAGCTTTCCAAGGATTTATTATAATTTTGCTTTTTATAATATACGGATCCCAAACAGTTATAATATGCTACATCGTATGTTTTTGACGACTCACTTTCTTTAAGCAAATCTATCGCTATATGGTATTCTTTTTCAGATTGATTATATTTCCCTTTTTTCTCAAATAAAATACCAAATGCTCCATGAACCAAGCCAATATATTCTTTATCTTCCAAATCTTTAAATGTATTCATGCTTTCCTTGAATAGTTTTTCGGCATTTTTAAAATCATTTTTGGTTAGATAAACAAATCCTATCCGCATTTTGCTAAGATTCATCTGCTCTTTATAATCCACACTCTCATAGATTTTTAAAGCTTTTTTGAAATTATCTAACGCCACATTATATTTGCCTTGTCTCATATATAGAATGGCCTTGCTTTCTAGGTAGCCTGCTGGTTTCGCTTTTTTGGATACTTCCACTTCTTTAAAATAGGTCTCTATTCTGTTTATCTGCTTATGTATCCACTCTATTTTTTTGTTGACTGAATCCTTTAATGCACCATCTTTAAGCGTTACAGCAATCGCTAATGCCTTTTTGTAATTTTCAAGTGCTAATTCCCACTTATCTTCTCTATGATAATCCTCAGCTGCTTTTAAAATTCCATCAAAATCTTGAACTTCCCCTGCAAGAGAAAGATAAGTCTCTAATATGTTTATTTGATTATCTAGTTTCTTTATAAGGCTTCTACCTTCTTCGGCTGCTAAAAGAGCGGGTCTAGCTTTTCTGTAATATTCTAACGCCTTTTTAAAATCATTCTTATAATGATAGCAAACACCGAACCAATAATACGTATTTCCAAGCAAAGATTTATCTAAAACATTGTGTGACTCTGCAATATCAATAGCTTTTTGAAAATTCATTATTGCTTTATCCCAATTTTTCCTTTTGCCAAATAACATGCCCAAAGTATCATAATCAATAGCTAGTGTTTTCAAAATCTCCTTATTTTTATATTCGTTGTTCTTGTATCCTTCTAAAATCTCTATACTCATTAAAAAGTACTTTTCTCCTTTGTCAAAATCTTCATCAATATACCTATCCCCAATAGCCCCGTAAATTATGCCTAAGTCTATCTCTCGTCCTAATTCTTTAGCTAGATTTATAAGTTTTTCTCTAAATTCTTCTGAAAGTTTATATTCTTTTGTCTTAAAGTATAGATGCTCTAACGCCAGATAGTTCGCATATGTCGTCCATGCATCATTCAACTTATCAGAAAGCGCAAGACTTTTATTGTAAAACTCCAAAGCTTTATTACTTTGTTTCATTCCTTCATATACTGAGCCAGTCTCATGGTACGCATTGCCTAAAAGAGATAGCTGCCCTTTCTTCTCAAGAGAACTTATAGCTTTATTTAAGTATTCCAAAGACTTGACGATATCTATATCTTTATAGAGTGACCCTAAATTTATGTAACTTCTTTCCATGTCCCCGCTACCTGACTCTTCTTTAATTTTAAGATTTAAGTGAGCATACTCTAAAGCTTTATTCGTATCTCCTTGTTTCGAATAAACAAGGCTCAATACGTGATATGCATTAGTTAAATAATTTACTTTTGAAGCCCCCTTGTAAAATTCAATCGCTTTATTCGCAAACTCTATAGCTCTTTCATCTTGTCCCAAGGCCTCCATCACCATACCATAATCAGCATAAACTAAACCTATATCTTCTTTGCTCCCAGCATTCTTGGCTAATCCTAGAGCTTTATCATAATAGGTTTTTGCTTTATCTAATTTCCCAATCTTACGATAATTTCCCCCTATCCAAGAATATTGGGCAATAATTTCAGAAATGTCTTCTTTTTTGTCTAACAATTTTATATATTTTAAATGAATATCAGTAGCCTCATCATATCGACCCATATCCTCATAAGTTAAACAAATCAAACTAACGATATTGCTACTGAATGGCTCTTTCTTGTAAGCTTTTTTAATCGCCACCAAGGCTTTATCGTGCTCACCATTGAAAAAATTATTTCTAGCCTGGATATATAATTTTTTTGCTTCAATGTTTTTTATCTCATCGGCTTGCTCCTCTTTCCCCTTATCGATAAAATATAAATTACTTTTAATGGTATTAATGATTGGGCTACTGGTTTCTTCGGCAAAAGGCAAGGCTTTTTTGTAATACTGAAAGGCTTTAGCTTTATTATTCTGCTTTTTATAACATTCGGCTAACCCAAAATATATACCCACTAATTGAAACTTAGAATAGTTATTTAGCTTGTCCTTGGTTAAACTTTCGCTTGCTTTCATGTAATTTCGTATCGCTCTATCCATTCTGCCTTTATTCTCATAAAATGTTCCAATTTGTTGATAAATATATCCCAGTGTAATATATTCCTTCACACCAAGTACTTCTTTTTTAGCTAATTCAAAATACTTTTCGCTTTCGGTATTATTACCTAATTGACCAACACATTTTCCTAAACCAAGATATATCTGCATTAAACTATTTCTGTCGCTATTGAGCGCCTCATTAAAAGTTAAAGCTTTATTATATCCTTCCATAGCTTTCTCGTATCTTCCCATTGAATAATAAGTACTAGCTATCCACCGTAACCCTAATATCTGGTTACGTTCATCTTTATCTTTTTTTGCCTCTTCAACTAACATATTCAAATACTTTAATCCCATATCATTACGCAATTGTCTTAAATATAACGAACTTATCGAATATAGAGTATTTTTGTGTCCCGTGCGATTACCTGCCTCTTCGGTCAGTTTTAGACTTTTTTTGTAATATTCTAGAGCATTACCAAACTCTCCTTTTTCTTCATAGCTCTTAGCAAGACCACAATAGGCTAGATTCTCTGACCAACTGTCATTAATTTCTTGACTCACCTTCAAAGATTTAACAAAGTAAATACTGCCTTTCTCCCACTCTCCTCTTGTATGATAATGTCCACCCAAAATAGAATAAATTTTAGCAAGTCCTTCTTTAGAGTTTAGATTCTCGGAAATCCTTATTGCTTCATCATAATACTTCTCAGCCTTATCAAAATCTGCTTCTTGGTTGTAAGAGTAGTAGATTCCTAATCCCAGATGAATAGCTGCCAAACCAAATTGATTATTCAATGTCTCGTAAATAGCTTTGCTTTCAAATAATGACTTTTTAGCCTCATTAAACTCGTTATTTGCAATATAAGATAGTCCTATATTGTACAAAATCGAAGCATAAACTTGCTGATTACTTAGATTTCCTGCAATTTTTAGTGCCTTTCTTTGAAGCTCCATTCCTTCCTTCCATTGACCTGTTCGTCCAAGAAGTTTACCTAAATTAAAATAGGCCGTTACAAATAAATTTTTATCTTCGCTCTTCTTGGTTAATTCTAATGCTTCCTCGTAATAAACTTTAGCCAGGTCTAAATTGCCTAATGAATCATACAATAACCCCATATTTGTATTTGCTTGAATATAATTAGGGTCTAATTCTAGAGCTTTTTTGCAGAAATCTACTGCTTTATTTATATCTCTCTCAGTAAACGCCGAGATAGATTTGGTTAAGAATTCAAATGCACTAATGTTTTCTGTAGGCAAAAACTTGCTCAACTCAGATCTTTCCCGCTTACTTATTTTAATATTCAATTTATCCCCTATGCTTAAAGCCACGGTATCTTCCAAAGAAAAGAAATTGCTATATGAATCACTGGCATCAACTGACCCAATCAAGGAATCGTCTTTAACATTGAACAGCTGAGCTGATATTCGTATATCATCATCAATTTTCTGAAACGATCCAAGAATAATCCGGTCTGCACCTAAAATCTTAGCTATCTTCAAAGCGCTTTCTTTATCAACGTAGTCGGCCTTTTTAATTTCTTTCCATATTAGCTCAGCCTGAAACCTATCGACTACATTTATTTTGTCTAATTTGTTTAATTTTGTAGCCACGACATTAGCAATCCCTAGACCCATCCAATCAGTTTCTTTATCCCTGTTCAAGTTTTCGAAAGGCATAATCAAAACAATGTTTCTATGTGCCCACGCGGGGCTTTCTTGAGCAATTGGCCGTGAGAAATAGTTTCGATAGAGAAGAAACCCTGATAAGCCTGTCCCAATAATTGAACCCAATATTATAGACAAAATTATGATCTGCCTTTGAAAAATTCTCTCTTTTAATGGTTTTTTGACTGTCGAGACAAAGAACAGATTGATTGCGGGATCTCCATAAAGCATATAGCTTGACCAGACAATTGAAGAATATCCATACTTATTAATAAGTTGTATTCTAGATAATCGTATAGCTTCTCCAATTGGTAAGCCATCGGTAACATTCTTATAAAATTCGTTAGCAAAGCACAAACACGGTTCGTCCAAAACTCTCCAAAATGTGCCTATATAATGACGAATCCCTGCTAGAAGAAAAGCATTAGCTAACCCGTATATTTCATCTTCGAATTCTTTACCTACTTTCCACTCGGTTGTCTTGCCAGATTGACAAGCATTAGAAAAAATTATTGAGGGTAAAGGGGATGTTGCTCCGAGTTCTACGATTTCCTTAGCAGTAAATTTACCATCTTTTAAAATCCAGCCACTTTCAGAAGGATTTATTGAATTATATTCCGCATGGCCAGCAAAATGAAAGATATCGTAATCTCTGATATTCTTTCTTACAAAGTCAATACTTACATCTTCTGTCTTTGAAAATACTCTTACCTTACCTTTTCTTTTATCTAATTCATTGCGGATATATATACCTTCTTCGTAAGCAGAATTCAAATCTCCTGTCGGATTTGCAACAATCAACATTTTTGTGGGACTGCTCACGCTACGGTAGCGACTTCCATAATTCTTTTGCTTAGTCTTTACGCTTCTACCCATTGCAAAACGGATACATAAAAACTCATCTCCATCATGAAGAAGCTCCCAAGGAATCTGAACTAATTTTTCATCAATAGAGATCAGTAAGAACTTTGCCTCAGTGTTCTTTATTGCTTTCTTGACTTCAAAGGTAAGTAGTTGGTCGAAAAGGGTTCGGCAAATCTTCTTTAAATCACTAGCAAAGTTTTCGCCTACTTTTCCTTGTCGATTTGCCTTATTAAAAAGGTAGGTTATCTCTCCACAAAGATTTTCAATTTTTTCATCTGAGACGTAACAATCGTTATAGTGTTTTAAAGTTACATCTAGGCCTTTTGACCTTTCAAAAGCACCCATTTTCAGACGGTCACCTTCTTTGCTAATTTCAACGACTAAAGTAACCATAATAGCGGCTTATCAAGTTAAATTCATCGAAATATCGACTGCGCCTAGTTGTTTCCCCTCTTTCATGATAGAAATTTTATATCTATCTGGTTTAATTTCCCTAAAGATAATTTTACCTTCATCTATCAAAGATGACTCTATTTCTTTATTGTCTTTCATTAACGTAACTCGTAAACCTTCTGCCTTTCTCTTCAAATCCTTTTCCGTTAATCTTAACTCGATATCACAGATATTTGGCTTTTTTCTCTCTACAACTACTTCTATCAAAACATTATCAAAAGCTTTGACAATTTTCACCTTGTTCTCGAATTTGTCGTCTTTCCCTTGGCTTCTCAAAACCGGCACAGGGATTAATTCCGGCCCGATTAGAACATCACCCGTGGCTTTTACTAATTCTATTACCTTCTCCTTAAGATTTAAAACAACTTCTAACATATTAGATGCTATACCTGGACCGACTAGATCCATCGCGGCTTGAATTAATTCTTGAGGAGTCTCTAGCATGCCTTTTTTATCTAAATCACCCATGATTAATAAATGCTCTTTCAGTAACAAAGCGCAATTTTGGCAAGATAGGATATGGCTAAATACCTTATCCCGTTCAACCTCTGAAGTTTTTCCCTCAACAATGACGGTTAAATCTTCGTCAGTTAAGCACCTTTTTCCAGTATTGCTATTTTTTCGTTTTTTCACAGCATTAAGAACTTTTTTCAGAATAGATTCAAATTTATTTTTCATATTATCACCCCGTAATCAATAGACAGCTAAATTATCTAAAACCAACGCCTTTTTTCATTATTTCTTGTAATTTTGCAAGAACTCTCTTTTTCTGCATAAATACAGCATCTTCAGATTTGTTTAAAACTCTCCCTATTTCTTCAAGCGGTAAGGTTTGAGCATAGAATAAATCGAGGATTACTCTTTCTGTAATCTCAAGTTTTTCTATAGAAGCATTGAGCAAATCAATCATTTCAGATTCATTCATTACCTCTTTAGCGTTTGGGGCGGGGTTTTTGATTACATCTAAAAGCGTTGCCTGTTTTTCGTTTTCATTGCCAAAAGATTCATCGAGAGATTTTGTTAGATACTTTTGTTTTGAATTGCTTCTAATGAAATTTAAGACTAAATTTCTTGTTATGACACCAATCCACGTAGCCAGAGAACATCCATTCTTCCATTTGAATCTTCTTAATTTCGCATAATCATCCTTTAGGACGGACAAAAAAACATCTTGGTGAAGATCGCTCACAAGATCCTTTTCTATCCGATACCCTTTGAACTCAAGGGTTCGATATATTAAGCTAAAAATTAATTTAGTATAACGCTGGACAAATTCATCCCATGCATGCTTGTCATTCGACAAACACTTACTTAACAACTCCCTTTCTGAACTTATCCTTTTCATTGCTCTCTCAAGAAATGCAGAGTGACCTTTTATAACTTTTTCACCAACTCATCTATCTTGATTTTAAATACAGTAGCCAGTTTTGTTAAGGTCTCCAGGGTTGGGTTTTTGTTTGACCCGGATTCTATCTTGATAAGAGTGCTGTAGGTAATTCCTGCCTTTTGGGCGAGTTGTTCTTGAGACAAGTGGTGTCTTTTTCTTAGTTTTTTAATGTTTGCTGAGAGCATAAAAACTCCTATTTTTTTGCTTGACAAACTATCAATATATTGCTAATATTGTATTAATAGATTGCTATTACTTTATTGCTTTTAATTTAATGATATTTTAGCTCGTCTTTAAAAAGAATCAAGTATTTTAAATATGGCCATTAAACAGTTAACTAAACATATTAAATCACCTATTCAGCCAATAAATTTTAATTGGCCTGACAATCCTGCTGTCAAAAATCTGCTGGATGTAATCTCCTCTATTCTCGCTGAGGAATATATAGAGATAGCCAAAAAGAACCATGATGTATTCTCAAATGAAAAATAATATTAACAAATGTGTCCCGCCTCGCTATATAGCGGGTAAATTTTCTGTGATAATTTACCCGCACTCGGCGGGATCAATCCCTCCGCCGTTGACGGAGTCATTGAGAGGCCAAAAATGAAAGTTGCCATATATGCCCGCTACTCCTCTGAAAACCAAAGCGCTAGGAGTATTGACGATCAAATACGCGTATGCAAAGACTATGCCAGCAAAAATAACTTTCTTGTGGAAGATGAGCATATCTACATTGATGAGGCAATCTCGGGTTCTATTGTTGACCGGCCCGGGTTGCAGGCTTTGGAGAAAGCTGCTGAGAATAAAGAATTTGATACTGTAATTGTAGACGACTTATCTCGGATATCGCGAAGCAACCATCAGATGTTAACTTTGGTTCTAAAATTCAACTATCTGCAGATAAAGATTACTTCTGTTTCCGACGGTATTTCTACTGATGACGATAATTCAAAATTAGGCATTCATCTGCGCGGGCTAATGAATGAGCTTTATCTTGATGACCTCAAAAAGAAAACTATGCGTGGACTAGAAGGCCAGAAAATCCGCGGCTTTAGTGTAGGCGAGAATGTATTTGGTTATTTTACCGAACCGGTCGGCGAGCTAAGGGTTGGTAAAAGAGGCGAAGCAAAACATGATGGGATGGTTCATAAAATAAATCCTGAGCAAGCCGATATAGTAAAAAGAATATTCACTGAATTCTCCAGAGGTAAAAGCTTACGGAAAATAGCGGCAGCCCTCAATGAGGGCAAAATCCCTACTAAACGCGGCCTTTCCGGCGGTTGGAATATTTCCAGTTTACGTAGAATCTTACAGAACAAAAAGTATATCGGTATATGGATATGGAAAACAACCAAAACTGTAAGAGATCCTTTAACCGGAAAAAAGAAAATTGTTTCACGCCCCGAAAAAGAACATTTATCCACACCCAGAAAAGATTTAATAATTATTGAGCAGGATGTTTGGAATAAAACCCAAGAAAGATGGTCCAAAATGGTAGGCGCCTATCCTCTATCTCAAAAGGCAAGAGCGAGCGGCCAAAAACAAAGAAGTTATGTCCATTGTGCCCCAACTCATCTTTTTTCAAGAACCATGAAATGCCACTGTTGTAACGGGCCAATTGTTCTTGTCAGCGGAAAAGGCGGCGGTTACTACGGTTGTTATAATTTTCGGCGTAAAACCTGTACTAATAAATTACTGGTATCCCGTAAACGCATAGAAAAAATCATCCTCGCTGCATTGCAAGAAAAGATCTTAACTCCCGATAATGTAAGCTACATTTACAAGAATCTAGAAACCGAAATAGCAAAAAGATTAAACACCAACCCTGAGACTACTAAAAAGAAAAGAGCCCAATATGATAAGCTTTCTTTGGAGATGCAAAACTACCTTAATTACATTAAGTTAGGTAACTTTTCAAAGGCCGTATCCGAGGCATTAAAGCACTGTGAATCGAGATTTGAGTTGTTAACAGAAGAGATAAAATCTCTAGAATTCCAGAAGCAGAACACCTTTAAATCCCCTCCTGCAGAATGGATAAGACACCGTTTAAGACGTTTACGTGAAACCCTTAGCAAGAATGCCACCTCTGCAGGGCTTGCCTTAAAAGAGCTCCTATCCCCGATAGCACTTGAGCCTGTGTTGGATTCTGATAATGACTTCTATTCGGTGGTTAATGCTCAGGAAGGGAAGTTTAAGCCTTATTATCTGGCCCATATAAAAGCAAAAACTCTTGCCCTTCTCGATGAGAAGAACAAGAGTTCGAATTGGTTTCAATGGCGGGGTCGATGGGATTTGAACCCACGATCACCTGCGTGACAGGCAGGGGACTTAAGCCAGGCTAATCGACAACCCCGACAGATGTAAGATTATAGATAACTTTTCTTGTGCTGTCAAATAAACTTTTGGTGCCTCTTCCTCCACTAAATAATATAAAACCATGGGCGATACAGGACTTGAACCTGTGACCCCTTCCATGTCAAGGAAGTACTCTAGCCAACTGAGCTAATCGCCCGCTCTAAATAAAAATATGCCGGAGGCGGGACTCGAACCCGCACGTTCCTTACGGAACAACAGATTTTAAGTCTGTGTTGTCTGCCAATTCCAACACCCCGGCATATTTTATTGCTTACGATTTTTATTTTGGAGGCGTGGGCCGGATTTGAACCGGCGCGTAGCGGTTTTGCAGACCGCTGCCTTACCACTTGGCTACCACGCCACTGTTTGATATCATTTCTTTACTTTTCTTCTTTAAAGATTCCCGAAGACAGCTATTTTTTACTTTTCACCTTTATCTTTCCGCTCTTGATTTCCCTTATAGCATTATCCAAAACCTTCTCACCAGGTTTCTCGACCAAAGGTTTCTCCCCATCGGTTAAAGTAATTGCTCGTTTCGCAGCTAAAATAGTTATCTTGTAAATAGAACCCTCACTTGCTTCTAAAAGTTTCTCTAAAGGAATATTTACTTCGTACATTTTAACCTCCGAAAATTAATCGTGTTAAATATAATCTAGTTGCTTGCGTTGAGAATAATTCCTTCTAATTCCTTTAGGGTATCTTTTATATTCCGATTTGTTACTAGGTAATCGTAGAGCTTGGAAAATTGCAACTCTTTTTTTGCAAGCTTCACTCTTTTTTGGATTACCCCTTTTTTCTCGTCCCTCTTTTTCATCCGCCGGTAAAGCTCTTTTTCTGATGGAGCAACAAGAAAAATGGTAGTTACCTTCTTAACCTTTGGGTCTTTTTTAAGACACATCCCCCCCTTAACGTCGATACACAAAACAAGGCTTTTGCCTTCCCTTTTGGCTAAAGCATAAAGAATCTTTGGCGTCCCATAGTGGTTCTCTAAAACCTCCTGGCTTTCGAGAAAAAACTTCCTCTTCTTTAATCTTAAGAACTCTTCCTTCTCAATAAAGAAATAATCCTTACCCTCTTTTTCCTGAGGCCGCCTCTTTCGAGTGGTGATTGTTATTCCTTTTATGAAATCTTTTTTTATCTTCTCGCATAAGAATAGTTTCTCAACAATAGTAGTCTTGCCTGCCCCTCCTGGTCCCGAAATAACAAAAACTGCTGGATTTTTCATTCTATATTCTGCGCCTGTTCTTTTATTCTTTCCAGATAATTCTTCCCTTCAATTATCAATAAGGCTAAGTTTTTCTTTTTGGTTTTGCTGGCAGCAGCGCTCAGCTCTCTTAAAATCTCTTGGGTTAAAAAATCTATTGCCCTCCCCTGAGGTGTCCATTTTTTAGAGTTAATCTTATTCTCTATTTTGCTTATGTAAAATAATGTCAGAGAAAGCTCTTCGTCGATATCCTCTTTCCCATTTTCGATCTTACTAACCTTGGGTTTCTGTTTTTTGATCTTCTCTACATTACTCTTTAGCTTGGCAAGGTTATCTTTGATCTCATTCTTTATAGCCCGGCCTTCTTTTTCTTTAAATCTTACGAACCTGCTCAGGGCTTCATCTATCACCGGCAGCATCAACCCTTCATCAATCTTGCCTCTGTGTCTCCAAGATATTGCTTGAGGCAAGCTCAAAATATCACTTATGTTTATCTCCGCCTTTAAACTATGCTTTTTCCCTAAAGCTTTTATCTGGGAGATATAACCGGAAACTACCCTTTCATCAACATATATTTTCTTAGACTGTGGTTTAGCTGAGAAGATAAAAACTTCAACCTTCCCGCGATGAACCTTCTTTTTAATCTCTCGTTTAACCTTCTCCTCTACCAAGATATCCTCAACTGGTAAGTTATGAATGCAGACATCCAGATATTTAAAATTTAGGGAGCGCAGAATTACCTGAACAGTTTGAAGCCCTCTGCTTCTTTGGGCAGAAGCATAAGCAGTCATTGATCTCATGCCCAAATCTCCTTTTTGCCATTTCCTTCGGCTACTTTTTTTGAGGGATAAAGCGCATAAACAATCTCATCTGGCTCAAACCAAAGTTTTATCTCCCTCTCAGCTTCCTCGATGCTGCTTGAGGCATGAATTGCATTCTCAAACAAACCAGTTGTTAGAATCCTTCCGTAGGCACCCCTTATACTTATCGGATCGGCTTGCTCAGGATTAGTCTCGCCGGCTATAGCTCTAACTTTTTTTATAGCATCCTCACCCCAATAGACAAGGGCCATAACCCTGTTCTCGCCGTGAAGCTGGCCGGTAATATATTTGGTTAATTCCGGATAAAACGGTTCTTTCTGAAGATGGTGATAGTGTTCATGGGCTAACTTAATATCTACTTTTATTACTTTGGCTCCGATTATTTTCAACTTACCCTCAGAAAGCCTACTTAAGATATTCCCGGTAAGGGATTTTTTCAGCCCATCGGGTTTAATAATAACTAAGGTAGCTTCGTTTTCCATTCGCTTACAAACCTCCTTCTAAAAACTTACGAGATTTTACCCCAGTCTCTTAATGATTCTCTCTAAGTCCTCCAGGGAATAATATTCGACAACAATTCTACCACGATTATTCCTTTTGTTAAAGACCTTAACTTTGGTCCCCAGTAATTTTTGAAACCTCTCCTCTACTTCAATGATAAAAGGATCTGCTTTTCTCTTCTTCTTTGATACCAGCCGAACTTTTTTTTCTATCTCTCTAACTGAGAGACCATCTCTTAGAATTTGGTGGAATAGCTTTTCTTGGGCTTGGAGTTTTTCCACCCCTAAGATTGTCCGGGCCTGAGTCCGAGTGATTACCCCCTCCTGCAAAGCTTGCTTTATCTTATCAGGCAGCCTGAGCAACCGCAAGGTGTTAACTACCGTGGTCTTGTCTTTACTAACAAATTGAGCAATGTCCTCTAAGGAAAATTTAAACTCTTCAAACAGCCGCTTAAAGGCTTGGGCTTCTTCTATTGGATTTAAATCCTGACGCTGGAGGTTCTCAACGATTGCCAAAATAAAGGCATCCTTATCATCTAGCTCTTTAATAATTGTTGGTATCTCCTTGAGCCCCAATGACTTAGCAGCCTGATACCTTCTCTCTCCAGCCACAATTTCATAGGTTCCACCACTGACTTGCCTTACTACAATCGGCTGGATAAACCCCTTCTCTTTAATCGACCGAGTTAGCTCTCCTAATTCCTTCTTGCTTACTTCTTGCCGAGGTTGGCGCTTAGCTGGCCTTACCTTGCTCACCGGTAAATAACTGAACTCTCGCGGTAGCATCGCCGCTGTCTTCTTAGGGATAAGCGCGTCTAGCCCCCTGCCCAAAACCTTTCTCTCCATTTTAACTCCTTGTCTTTGCTAATTGATTAATTTCTATTTTTTCCTTTAATACTTCCTGGGCTAAATTCAAGTAGGCCTTGTTGCCTACGCAAGCTGGATCATAAAAGCATATTGGTTTACCAAAGCTAGGCGCCTCAGCAAGCCTGATGTTCCGAGGCACAATAATATTAAATGTTTTCTTCTGGAAAAAATTTCGTACCTCCTCTATTACTTGTAAGGTAAGACGAGTACGGAAATCCCCCATGGTAAGAAGCACCCCTTCAATATCTAAAGAAGGACTCATCCTTTCACGGACTAATTCTATGGTATTAACTAATTTAGAAACTCCCTCCAAAGCATAGTATTCACATTGGATTGGGATAATCAAACTGTCAGAAGCAGCCAAAACGTTTACTGCAAGCAAACTTAAAGACGGTGGCGCATCGATAATAATATAGGAAAAGTCATCTTTTATGGCCTCGATCTTATCTCTTAGCCGTAACTCTCTATTTTCAATATTGACTAGCTCGATTTCTCCACCAGTAAGAGAAATGTCCGAAGGAATAATATGCAGATTGGGCCACTGAGTGGGGTAAATACTTTCGGACAAGTTGGCCTTGTCCATAATTACATCATAAATTGAGTTTTTCTCTTGGCTATTAAACCCAACCCCTGAAGTAGCATTACCCTGGGGATCCATATCTATAAGCAAGGTCTTTTTCTCGGCTAGGCCCAAAATTGAGCTTAGATTAATGGCTGTGGTCGTCTTGCCAGTTCCGCCTTTTTGATTGCAAATACCAATCACCTTGCCCATATTGTTCATTTTAATAGAAAGCGTGGCAATGTCAAGCTTTTTCGCGTTTTCACGTGGAAACGGCAGAGATTAATTTGCCACCCCTTGTAAAGTGCGGTATTATCGAGCTTTTTCGCGTTTTCACGTGAAAACGGTATCGCCTGCATTGTTGGGTTTTCACGTGGAAACGGCATTGCCTAATTTGCCACCTCTGACAAAGTGAGGTATTATCACACTTTTTTGCGTTTTCACGTGGAAACGCAGACCGTTACGAGTAAAAACAGGTTAGCGGATATAAAGGAATACCTTAGGCTTGAGCCCGGGATAGGCGTGTTTGATAAGTTAAGGTAAATATGTTCTGGATAAGCCAGTAAAGAGTTAGGGCTGCAGGAAATCCATAAAAGATAACTCCGATAAACACAGCAAAGAATAAGCCCATAGTTTTCTGTTGTGAAGCTGTAGAGGAAGAGGTGGTTATTTTTTGCTGAAGAATTCCCATACACATCAGCAAAATAGGGAGGAGATTCAAATAATTTACAGGGGCTGGAAAAGGCAGCGCTGCAAATCGGTCTGGAGAAGAAAGATCCTTGATCCACAAGAAACTTGCCCCTTTAAGCTCTACAAACCGGTAGACAACCTGATAAAAAGCCATAATTACTGGAATTTGGAACAATAAGGGCAAGCATCCCCCTAAAGGGTTTATCTTGTATTTGCGATATAGCTCGATGGTCTCTTTCTGGAGCTTTTGAGGATTTTCCTTGTACTTTGTCTTTAACTCCTCGATTTCGGGTTGAATTTGCTGCATCTTCCGCATTGCCTTACTACTTTTGGAGGTAAACGGGAAGAGGATTAGAGAGACTGAAGCCGAGAACAAAACAATACTCCAACCCCAGTTCTTAACCAGCCCGTACAAAAGATAGAGAAGTTTTATCATTACCACAGCTATGCCATGGAAGAACCCATAGTACATAATCCCTTGCAGGCCAAAATGTTCTAGCTCTTTTTCCACTTGCGGACCTATATAAACGAAAGTCTGCTCACCAGGGGAAGACAGGTACAGATGGATTCTTTTCTTGTCCTCATTCACCCACCTTAAGTCATAAGCTCCTTTAAGCAAAGAAAAACAATGGTATCTGTCTCTGGCCCCGGCAAATTCTATATTATTATAGGTATCATCCTTTATTTTTCTTGGCGAGGCTCTCTTCAAATCCCTATTTTGGGAGTAGAAAATCTCTTGGTATCTTTGGTCTAACATACTGGAGCTCAAATAGTTAGAGAATAAAACTAGCGGCGTTGCCGGAGGAGGGTCAAGCCTTATTTCCATGGTGTAATCCTTGAAGATGAATTCCTTTTTCTGGCCCCTTGGCCCTTTGAATTTAATACTCCGATCTCCAAGATTAGGAGTAAATTGCTTGTCGCGGTCTTCGGGCAAAAAACCTATATTTTGAAAAGGAAGCTCATATTCCTCATTGCCTATAGCAATTTTTTTTATGTAACCTCCTACAGGAGAGTATGTTACAATAAAATTACCTATAAAAGCTTGTGGCAAATCTACAAGCTCTTCCTTCTCTTCGAGAGCTAGAGGAGAGGTGTCTCGAGAAATCTCTGGGGGAAGCTGGCCGGACCCCATCGGTCCCCCTTGTTCTTTGCTATCACCTTGAACCGGAACAGGTTGCGGAACAAACTTAGCAACAAGCTGCGAATAAACAATAAAAAAAACAAGGGTTATAGAAAATGCTAAAAAAAGTCGTTTTTCCATATTACTTTACAGGGTCAAACCCCCCTTTCATAAGAGGATTGCATCGGAGGATGCGACAAAGGGTAAGCTTTGAGGCCTTAAAAAAAGAGTGTTTTGAGAAAGCTTCCTGGGCATATTCTGAACAAGTTGGAAGATAAACGCAGTGGCCTGGGAAACCCTTTGAAACAAAGCGATATATCCCTACAAGAAAAAGGGCTACTCTCCTCATATAGTAAGCCTTTTCCGCCCCTTTTTCATTCTCCGCTTTAGGATTTTTCTGCCGCCGGCAGTAGCCTTGCGGGCACGAAAACCTCTCTTTTTTTTGGCTTTTATCTTGGTTGGTGTCTTTAAGTTCTTTTTCATAGGTGAAATTTTAGCATATATTGGCCTTGTGTCAACTATAAAAATGTTGCAAAGAAGTTTTATTGCGGTATAATTATTTTCGCCTCGCTGGTCAAGTGTGAATAAGTTGTGAATTTTGTGAACTCAGCTTTAAAATGGCAGAACAAATTTGGCAAACCTGCAAAGAGAAACTTAAGAATATCTTAGGTGACACCTCCTTCGATACTTGGATCGCACCCTTGAACCTAAAAAAGATAAGCCACTCATCTTTGGTCCTGGAGGCACCGGATAGTTTTTTTAAAAACTGGGTTGAAAGCCGCCACCTTCCTCAGATAAAGCAAGCCTTAAATGACGTTACCCAGAGAGACTTCGAAGTTATCTTTGATGTAAACCCTAGTCTCTTAAAAAGAAAAGCTAACAAAGTTTTTAAAACAATCCAAAAGAGTTTCCGCGAAGAGCCCCAAGACTCTCTGCGCCTGAACCCTCGCTTTACTTTTGATAATTTTATTGAGGGCGCTTCTAACCGAATGGCCCATGCTGCTTCTTTGGCTGTCTCCAACGCTCCCGGAAAATCGTACAACCCTCTTTTTATTTATGGAGGAGTGGGGTTAGGCAAAACCCACCTTATGCAGGCAATCGCTCACCAGATTCTTTCTCGCGGCCAGCAAGTGAAAGTAAAGTACACCTCCTCAGAAAAGTTTACTAACGAACTTATTTTTTCCATTCGCAACCGTTCCACTGAAAAATTCCGCCAGAAGTATAGAGAGATTGATGTGCTCTTAATAGACGATGTCCAATTCCTTGCCGGTAAGGAAGCTGCTCAAGAAGAATTTTTCCATACCTTTAATGTCTTATACGACCACCATAAGCAGATTATCGTCTCCTCGGATAAACCGCCAAAAGAGATTGCTAAGCTTGAAGAAAGGCTGGCTTCCCGGTTTAATTGGGGTCTGGTGGTGGACATCCAGCTTCCTGACTTTGAAACTAGGGTGGCAATCTTACAGAAGAAGCTGGAAAAGGACCCAATCAAAATAGACTCTGACGTTATTCACTTTATTGCTGAAAACATTACCACTAACATCCGGGAGCTAGAGGGGGCCTTGGTCAGGATCATTGCTTACTCGCTTATAGAGAATAAGCCGATTAGCTTAGAGCTAGCAAAAGATATTCTAAAAGATATGGTAAAAGAGATCTACCGGCGGATAACCCCTGAGACTATTTTATCTAGGGTCGGGGACCACTTTGGGATATCCAGAGAGGAGTTGAAGAAAAAGAAAAGAAACAAGGCCCTGGTTATGCCGCGTCAAATAGCAATGTACCTAATCCGAGAGCTAACGGAATTATCATTACCTGAAATCGGTGGCTTCTTCGGGGCTAAGCACCATACAACTATTCTTTACGCATGCAAGAAGATCCGCCAAGATTTAAAAGCGAATGTTAAGTTAAAATTAGCTGTTAACACCCTTACACAGGAAATTAAGAACTTATAAAGAATTTTTGTGAATAAATTGTTTGTTTTTGTCTTTGGTTTTGATACAATAGTGGCCTCTCAACAGAATTCACAGAGTATACTACTATTACTACTATGAAGTTTATTATTAATAAAGATATATTAGTAGAGAATCTACAGAAGGTGTTGGGACCAACAACAACCAAGCAGAACTTTCCTATGTTAAGCAGTGTTCTTCTAACTGCTACAAAAAATAATTTAAAATTTACCACCACCGATTTAGACATAACCACAATATCTTTACAAGGGCTTGGAGAAATCGAGCCAGGGGAAGTAGCCATCCCAATGAAGAAATTTTTCTCAATTATCCGGGAGCTCCCACCAGAGAAAATAACCATTGAAAAAGTCAAAAACAACCTCTTGATAAGATGTGAAAAAATTGAGTTTAAGGTGAGCACTCTAAATGCTGAGGAATTCCCCAAAATCGAAGAGAAAGGGGGGGTATCTTTAATAAAGGTAGACCCTCAAGAATTGGAAGAAATGATTAAGCTAACCTCGTTCTGCGTCGGGCACGAAGATTCTAGCTATGTTTTAGGAGGCATCCTTTTTGAGATAGACCAGAGCAAGATAAAGTTAATTTCTACTGACGGCAAGAGGCTATCGTTTGCTCAGAAGAAGCTGCCCCCCAAACAACCAGAGCTAACCTCAAAAATATCCTTTATCCTTCCGATTAAAGCCGTAAACGAATTGCAAAAACTAATAAAGGACAAGGTGGAAGAGGCTTACCTATCTGTGGAAGGCAACAGGGTTGGTTTTGACTTTAAAGACACCCACTTTATTGCCCGGCCGATAGAAGGAGAATTTCCGGATTACTCACAATATATCCCTAAGGAAGGTAAAGATAAACTTGTGGTTGAGAGGAAAAAACTACTCTTTGCTTTGAAGAGGGCTAGTTTGCTCTCAACAACTGACCATCAGGGAGTAAAACTAGAGCTAAAAAAAGACCATATAAATATCTACAAAAACACACCTCAATTGGGAGAGGTGAGAGAAACAGTAGATGTTCATTATAGCGGGGCCCACCTTGAGATAGGGTTTAACCCTAACTATTTAATAGATGCCCTAAAGAATTTGGGCGACGAAGAGGTTTGTATTGATTTTTTTGGTGCTGATAAGCCAGCCGTATTGAGAAAAGAGGGGTATATATACCTTCTCCTTCCAATGAAACCATAATTAGCTATGGCTACGCACATAAAAGATTTAGTTGAGAAGTTTCTAACTGAAAAGAAAGAGGAGCACAAAGAGCGAGAAAGGGTTCAGCAAATAGTAAACAAATTCCTAAATTCCGAAACTCAGGAAGGCATTAGCATTAAAGGGATTTTTAAGAAGGAGATCATATTTAAATCTACATCCTCAAGTCTTAGCTATAATTTTAGGTTAAAAAAGGACAAAATACTTAGAGGGATCAGGAAAGAATTCCCGCGGATTAAAGACATAAGGATAGAAATAGGGTAAAGATGGCAAAGAACCAAAAATACGATGCTACAACGATCCAGGTTTTAGGTGGGATTGAAGCCGTAAGAAAACGCCCGGCAATGTATATCGGAGACACCTCGACGAGGGGTCTACACCACTTAGTTTATGAGGTGGTTGATAACTCCATTGATGAGGCCTCCGGAGGATACTGCGACAAGATAAAAGTTACGATCCACACCGACAACAGTGTCTCTGTGGAGGATAATGGGCGAGGCATCCCAGTAGGAATCCATAAGAAGCTAAAGAAATCAGCCCTTGAGGTTGTTCTTACTACTTTGCATGCCGGTGGTAAGTTTGACCATCGAGTTTATAAAGTTAGTGGTGGTTTGCATGGGGTAGGAGTTAGCTGCGTTAATGCCTTGAGTGAATGGTTAGAAGCTGAGGTAAGAAGAGAAGGCAAGGTTTACCACCAGAGTTTTGAGTGCGGGAAGGCTAAGAGCAAGATGAAGGTGATGGGGAAGGCAAAGACTACTGGAACCAAAATTACCTTTAAGCCCGACGAGGATATTTTCTCGGTGGGTGAGTTTTCCTTTGACATTCTCTCCCAAAGATTAAGAGAGCTGGCTTTTTTAAACAAGACCATAGAGATAACCCTTAGTAACGAGAAAAAGGATAAACAAGCTGTATTTAAGTTTAAGGGAGGGATTGTTTCCTTTGTCGAATATCTCAACCGGAACAAAGATCCTTTACACAAAAAGATAATCTATTTTCAGAAAGAAAAAGACGGCATAGCGGCTGAAGGCGCAATCCAATATAACAATGCCTACAAAGAGACCATTTATTCTTTTGCTAATAATATCAATACCATTGAAGGGGGAACCCACCTTAGCGGTTTCAAGACCGCCCTTACCCGGGCCCTTAACCAATATGCTAAGGGCAGAAATCTTCTCAAGAATTTAAGTAGTATGTCTGGGGATGATGCCCGGGAAGGAGTTTGCGCGGTGATAAGCGTGAAAATACCTAACCCTCAATTTGAGGGGCAGACTAAGACCAAACTCGGTAATTCCGAGGTGGACGGCCTGGTTAATTCGATTGCCTTCGAAGCTTTAAGTACGTTTTTCGAAGAGACCCCTTCGGTAGCCAACAAGATAGTTCAAAAGGCAGTCTTAGCAGCCCAGGCTCGAGAAGCTGCTCGAAAAGCCCGGGAGCTGACCCGGAGAAAAGGAGCTTTAGACGGCGCTAACTTACCAGGAAAACTTGCTGACTGTTCAGAGAAGAACCCAGAGTTCTGCGAGGTCTATATAGTCGAGGGAGAATCTGCCGGGGGTTCGGCAAAGCAGGCACGAGATAGAACTTTTCAGGCAATTCTACCAATAAAAGGAAAGATACTGAATGTTGAAAAAGCCCGGTTAGATAAGGTTTTAAGTAGCGAAGAAGTCAGAACAATTATTTCAGCTTTAGGAACCGGAGTCGGTAACGAGTTTGTTTCTTCCAAGCTTCGCTATAATAAGGTAATTATTATGGCCGATGCTGACGTTGATGGTTCTCACATCAGAACCCTTATTTTGACTCTTTTTTATCGGCACATGCTTCCTTTAATAGAGGGGGGGCATATTTACATTGCTCAACCACCACTTTACCGAATCAAGAAGAAGGGTTGGGAGGAGTATATACATACCGAAAAAGAGATGAACGACATTATTCTTTCTTTGGGAACGAAATCAGCAAAGCTTCGGAAAGCCAAAAAGAGCGGTAAGGTCTTTAGCCAAAAGGAACTAGAGAAGACCATCCAGAATATTATTGCTATCGAGCAACTAGAATTATCCTTAGAGAGGAAAGGTGTTCCTTTTAAGCAGTATATAAGAGCAATTGACCAGAAGAAAAAGAAATACCCGGCACACAAAATATCTGTGCATCAAAAACCAGTCTTTCTTTTCAAGGAAGGCCAGCTGGCATCTTTCGGAGAGATAGAGGAGTTAGATCATATAGAGATTTATGAGTCCCACGAGATACGCAAGATTGATGAGAGCTTTGCTAAGGCCGGCGCCTCCCTAGAGGATTATCTACCTCGCGAAAAAGACTTATTTATCCTTAGTAGCGAAGACAGCGGCGAGGAGACAAGCTGCAATAATTTAAAAGCAGTATTGGCCGAGATTCGTAAGCTAGCGACTAAAGGAATGAATGTCCAGCGCTATAAAGGTTTAGGAGAGATGAACCCCGGGCAACTATGGGAGAGCACTATGGATCCCCAAAAACGAAGTTTAGTAAGGGTAACCTTGGAGGATACCGTAGAGGCTGATAGAATCTTTACTATTTTAATGGGCGGGCAGGCTGAACCGAGAAGAGAGTTCATCCAGGCTAATGCCCATGAAGTGAAGAACCTAGACGTCTAACCAAAAAGATATAGATAATGGACGAAAGATTTAAAGAAAAAATCATCGATAGGTATTTAGAAGAGGAGATGAAAGAATCTTACCTCTCTTATGCGATGAGCGTAATCGTCGGCAGAGCCCTACCGGACATTAGAGACGGTCTAAAACCAGTACAGAGAAGAATTCTCTATGCTATGCAGGATCTGCATCTGCGCTACAACCAACCTCATAAAAAATGTGCAAGAATAGTTGGTGAATGTTTAGGTAAATACCATCCTCATGGTGACAGTGCGGTTTATGAAGCCTTAGTTAGAATGGCTCAGGATTTCTCTCTGCGCTATCCTTTGATAAATGGTCAAGGTAACTTTGGATCTATCGACGGAGACCCGCCGGCAGCCATGCGTTATTCTGAAGCCCGGATGTCTCGGATAACCGAGTATATCCTTCAAGATATTGACAAGAAGACAGTTAATTTCTTCCCTAATTTCGACAACTCTTTAACCGAACCGGAAGTATTGCCATCAGTGCTGCCAAACATGTTGATGAATGGTGCAAGCGGTATTGCTGTCGGAATGGCAACCAACATCCCGCCGCATAATTTAGGAGAGGTCTGCGATGCTTTAGATTATTTGATAGATAACCCCAAGGCTTCAGTGAAAGATCTCTACAAATATGTTAAGGGGCCGGATTTTCCTACTGGCGGAATAATCTGCGGAAGAACCAATATCTTAGATATGTATAAAGAGGGCAGAGGTAAGCTTACGGTTAGAGCCAAGACAACAATTGAGCGCGAAAAGAACAAGAGCCAAATTATCATTACCGAAATTCCTTATCAGCTAAACAAAACTACCCTTATGGAGCAGATAGCAAAGCTTATTACTGACAAGAGGGTGGAAGGAATTTCTGATCTTCGTGATGAGTCAGACAAAGAGGGTATAAGAATAGTTTTAGAGCTTAAGCGTGATGCACAAGCTGATATAATTTTAAACCGTCTTCATAAGCATACTAGCATGGAGACAACTTTTGGGGCAATCTTCTTATGCTTAGTAAACCGTAAACCCCAGACTTTGGATCTAAAAGAAATGCTCTTCCACCATATTCATTTCCGCAAAGAAGTTATCGTAAAAAGGAGTAAGTTCGAACTCGATAAGGCTGAAAAAAGGGCCCACATCTTAGAAGGTTTAAAAATAGCCTTAAAGTTTCTTGATAGGGTAATCGAGACAATTAAAAAATCTAAGAATCCCCAAGAGGCAAAGCTAGCCTTGATAAAGAAGTTCAAGCTCACTGATGTCCAGGCCCAAGCAATTTTAGAGATGCAACTACAGAGGCTTTGCGCCTTGGAGAGGAAAAAAATAGACCAGGAGTATTTAGAGCTCTTAAAGCAAATAGAGATTTTAAAAGGCATACTGGCTTCAGAGAAGAAGCAAGAAGCTTTAATAAAGGAAGAATTAAAAGAGATAAAAGAGAAGTTTGCTGACCCTCGGCGCACAGAAATCGTAGCTCAAAAAGAGGAAATAGAAGTTGAAGATTTGATCATTGAAGAGGATATGGTTATCAGTATAACCGGTTCAGGCTATATCAAGAGAATGCCTCTGGTTACCTACCGGCAACAAAAAAGAGGTGGCAGAGGAGTTACTGCCATGGCTACTGCCGAAGAGGACTTCGTTGAACATCTTTTTGTTGCCTCAAGCAAAGATACTCTTTTATTCTTTACTAACCAAGGCAAGATCTATCCTTTTAAGACCTATGAAGTTCCTACCGGATCCCGAACTTCCAAAGGCAGAGCCATTGTTAATCTCTTAAGTCTCTCCGGTAAAGAGAGAATTACTACAGTCTTATCTATATCGGAATTCGACCCTGAGAAATTTATCTTCATGGCCACCCAAGAAGGTATGGTTAAAAGAACATCCTTAGGGCTATTCTCGAACATGCGCAAGGGCGGAATATTTGCTATTAGTTTAGGCAAAGACGACAATCTTGTCGGCGCTGGAATCTGCGGTGGAGAAGAAGAAGTTATCTTAGCTACCCAAGGAGGTATCTCAATAAAATTTAAGAGTAGCGATATAAGGCCTACTGGTAGACAATCGCAAGGCGTCAGAGGCATAAGGCTATCTAAAAAAGACATCGCCTTAGAGATGGTTTTGGTTAAGGCAGCACTCAAAAAGGAAGACTTCTATCTTCTTACAGCTACTGAAAATGGGTTTGCTAAAAGAACCCTGGTCCAAGAGTACCGTTTGCAATCCAGGGGCGGTAAGGGAGTAATCAACATAAAACTCTCTTCCAAGATAGGAGAGGTAAGGGCTTTAGTTTTGGTTAGAGCGGATGATGAAGTAATGTGTATTACCCAGAAGGGAATTCTTATCCGGACAAAAGTCCAGGATATACGAGTTTCCGGCCGTTCAACCCAAGGGGTCAGGATAATCAATCTGGAGAAAGGCGATAAACTTTCAACTATCGCTAGAATTGTTCCCGAAGAGTAGAGGGTAGCCTGTTAGATGTTGATTAGTAGCGTGGTTAGCGACCCGAGAAAGTTTATTGACAAATTAACTGTATAATCTAAAATAGAAACACTTTCGACCCCATCGTCTAGCCCGGTCCAGGACATCGCCCTTTCACGGCGACGGCGCCGGTTCAAATCCGGCTGGGGTCGCTTTTTTATTTTTATAGGGGCCTAAGAAATGCAAGAGACGCAAGGAAAGAAGAAACCTTTAGGTATATTAATTTTGGGGGGGTTTAACTTTGTTATACTCGGAGTTCTCTCTCTAGGGTTTTTCTTTCTTGTTTACAGTGATCCAACTTCTGAGACCGGCAAAGCTCTTTTGGATGAGTTTAGTAAACACCTCCCCGATAAAACTCTAACTATGGGGCAATTTAAGTCAGTTATCTTATCACAAATAATTTTAGCCGGAATATTCCTGGCTTCAGGATGGGGAATCCTGAACCGCAAAGAGTGGGGTCGCCGCCTTACTCTTTACTTTTCTTTCTTTTTGGTTATCTTAGCCGCGATATCAGTCTTATTTCAGTCTTCATTAATTAATAGTGCCCTTTTGCAGATAATATATCCGGGCGTACTCATTCTTTATCTTACCAACAAAGATGTTGAGAAGCTGTTTGTTCTTCCTCGGAAAAAGAAAGAGGCAGAGGAGAAGAAATAATGTGTGGGATTTTTGGGTACGTAGGCAAAGGAATATCATTCTCTTTGCTGGTTGAGGGTTTATCGCGGCTAGAGTATAGAGGGTATGACTCTTGTGGAGTCGCTGCGATAGACAGGCAGAAACTTTTTTTAAAGAAACGATTCGGTAAGATTCAGAAGCTGAAAGAGGAGCTAAGAGGTAAGCTAGACGCAAAGACATCTCTTGGCATCTTGCATACTCGTTGGGCAACTCATGGTAGGCCGAACAAGACTAATGCCCACCCGCATCTAGATTCCAAAAAAAGAATTGCTATTGTCCATAACGGAATCATTGAAAACTTTCTTCCCTTAAAGGAGCAACTAGTTAAAGAGGGGTATAAGTTTCTAAGTGAAACCGATACCGAGGTCGTAGTCCATTTAATCGAAAAGTTTTATAAGAAATCTCTCGAAGACGCTGTTCTTAAAGCAATAAGCAAGCTAGAAGGGTCATTCGCCTTGGGAGTAGTTTCTGTTGATGAGCCCGATAAACTTGTTGCTGTTAGAAAAGCCAGCCCCTTGATTGTTGGTTTAAGCAAGGAAGGCAATTTCTTAGCCTCAGATATTCCGGCCTTACTCTCCTTTACCAAGAAAGTTATTTATCTAAAAGATCAAGAACTAGCGGTTCTTGAGAAGGGGAGGGTGAGAGTATTTGATTTTCAGAAAAAAGTATTAAGGCCAAAGGTAGAAAATGTTACGGTAAAGCTAGAGGAAGCAGAGAAAAAAGGATATGAGCACTTTATGCTCAAAGAGATTTTCGAGCAACCGGCGGTTTTGCGAAAGATTCTCTCTTTGTATTGTAAAGGCTCGAGGGTGCACTTTCCCGGCTTTAAGCTTTCCGATAACTATCTAAAAAAGATAAAAAAAGTTTTCATAACTGCCTGTGGGACCGCTTATCATGCCGGCTATATAGCTAAGTATTTCCTTGAGAAGTATTGCGATATAGATGTTGAGATAGATACTTCTTCAGAATTTCGCTACCGAAGACTTAAAATAAGAAAGGAGGATCTGCTTTTAGCCATTTCTCAATCCGGGGAGACAGCGGATACTTTAGCGGCAGTGAGAGAAGCTAAGAAATCTGGGGCAAAGATATTAAGTATCTGCAATGTTCTGGGCTCAAGTTTAGTTAAAGAGAGCGATAGCGTTATTTCTACCTTAGCCGGTCCCGAAATTGGTGTTGCTTCAACTAAAGCTTACACTGCTCAAGTTTTTTGTCTCTATCTATTCTCTCTCTACTTAGCTAAGTTAAGTAAGGCAATGAGGAGAGGAGAGATCCAAGAGACCTTAAGCGGTTTAAAGAAAACCCCGCAGTATCTCCAAGAGATTTTAAATACTAGTCCAAAGGTCAAGAGAATTGCTAATAAGTTCTCAAGGTTCGGTTCGTTTTTATTCTTGGGCCGGGGCATAAATTACCCTTCAGCCTTAGAAGGGGCTTTAAAGCTAAAAGAGATTTCTTACATCCCCGCCGAAGGTTATCCAGCCGGCGAAATGAAGCATGGGCCGATTGCTTTAATCGACGAGTATCGGGCAGTCGTCTGCATTGCTCCCAGGGGCTCACTCTACGAGAAGATGGTTGCTAATATACAAGAGGTAAAGGCGAGAAAAGGTAAGGTCTTGACAGTACTTAATGCGGGAGACAAAGAGGCAAGCACTTTAAGCCATCAGATAATCTACATTCCTAAAATTATAAATCAAGACCTAAGCCCTTTTCTGGTAGCGGTAAGTCTACAGCTATTTGCTTACTTTGTGGCTAAGAATAGAGGCTGCGAAATAGACCAACCACGAAATCTTGCAAAGTCAGTTACCGTAGAATAATAAACACAAAACAAAATGCTATATATAGTCGCTACTCCTATTGGGAATTTAGAAGATATTACCGTGCGGGCTTGCCGGGTTTTAGCAGAGGTTAGTCTCGTCTTAGCTGAAGATACCAGAAAGACCGGAATGCTCCTAAAGCGCTTGAATATAAAAAAGGATTTAGTTAGTTTCTATGAGCACAACGAGATAAGAAAAATACCTTTGGTTATCGAGGAGCTAAAAAAAGGAAAAGATATCGCCCTGGTTTCAAGCGCCGGCACGCCAACCATATCAGACCCGGGGTATAAATTAATAAGGGCTTGTAGAGAAGAAGACATCCCGGTTACCTCTTTGCCTGGACCGAGCAGTATTATTAATTGTTTAGCTTTGTCTTCAATACCACATGACAAGTTTGTTTTCCTAGGCTATATGCCGCGCAAAGGAAGCGCTCAGAAAAAATTACTAGAAAGAGTAAAAGAATGGGATCTCGCTCTGGTTTTTTTTGAATCTCCTTACCGGATTCTAAAATCATTGAAATTGATAGGAGAGGTTTTGGGCAAGGTCCGGGTAGTTATTGCTCGCGAGATGACCAAGAAGTTCGAAGAGGTTCTTGAGGTCGGGGTAGATGAGGCTATCGGCCATTTTAGCAAAAAACAACCCAAGGGCGAGTTTGTTATAGCTATAGATAACCGCAAGGGTAAAGGGTAAAAGAGCCTGCAAAATAAGGGTTTTAACGATAAGATCCTTCAGCTTGGCAGCCTCAGGATAAAGACAGATCTACTTTCGTAGATTTGTCTTGACAAAATATCTCAGATAAGGTATATATTATGTAGCCTTTAAGTCGGTCCAGTGAGGCCGACAAGGACATATTATGAGAAACTTTAAAGAATCTCAAAAAGTGGGCCGTTTTAGCATAAAGCTGGAACGGTTTTTTTATTTTTATGAGTAGTCACAAGGAAAAGAAGAAAATACTCTCCCAAGACGACATTAAGAGAACACTCTATCGTCTCGCTCACCAAATTTTAGAGAAGATCTCTTCCTCTGAAGAGTTAGCTCTTGTCGGCATCCAAACCCGGGGAGTTTATCTAGCCAGAAGAATCCAATCGATAATAAAAGAGATAGAAGGTAAAGATGTTCCCTTGGGGGTGTTGGATATTACTCTTTACAGGGATGACCTAACTGCTATTGGCCCTACGCCAATAGTAAAGGAGACCAAACTCGCTTTTGATTTAAGTGACAAGGTGGTAATCCTTGTTGATGATGTTCTTTACACCGGCCGGACTGCCCGGGCAGCCTTAAATGAAATTATGGATTTTGGCAGGCCCAAGAGGGTTGAGTTCCTGGTCTTGGTAGATAGGGGATATAGAGAGGTACCGATAAGAGCTGATTATGTAGGCAAGAATATTCCTACCTCACGCCAAGAAGTTGTCGAAGTGAACCTAAAGGAAAGCGACAAGACTGACGAGGTAGTAGTAATAAAGGCTAGTGATTGAGATGGAAGAGTGGCAGAAAAAGCACATTTTAGGGATTAAGGAATTCAGCCGCCAAGAGCTTGAAACCGTACTTTCTCTGGCTGATTCTTTCAAGGAGATATCCCAGAGAGAGGTTAAAAAGGTCCCGGCCCTACGGGGGAAAACGATTGTTAATTTTTTCTTTGAGCATTCAACCCGAACCAGAACCTCCTTTGAGCTAGCGGCAAAGCGTCTAAGCGCTGATGTAGTTAACTTTTCATCTTCTACCAGCAGCTTAACCAAGGGTGAGACCATAATTGATACTATAAAGAATTTAGAGTCTTATCACCCTGATATTATGGTAATGAGAATAGGAGTAGGAGTTTGTCTGAGTTCTTTTACAAAGTATACTCAAGCCTCACTTATAAATGCCGGTGACGGCCGCAATGAGCATCCGACTCAAGCCCTCTTAGATATGTTTACGGTAAAAGAGATTAAGGGGACTTTGGAGAAGTTGAATGTTTTAATAGTCGGCGACATAGCCCATTCTCGGGTAGCTCGTTCGAACATCTTTGGGTTTCAAAAATTCTCTTCCAAGGTGACTGTTTGCGGGCCAACTACGCTCATGCCTTATGAATTCGAAAAATTAGGGATTAAAATATCTAATAATTTGGACAAAGAGATACCCTCAGCTGATATTATTATGATGCTTCGAATCCAAAAGGAGAGGCAAGGTACTGCTTTCTTTCCTACTCTAAGAGAATATATAGATAGGTTTGGCCTCACCCCTGCCAGGTTAAAAAAGGCAAAGAAAGACTGTTTGATTATGCATCCTGGGCCAGTAAATTGGGATATTGAAATAAGTTCTTCCTTAAAAGAAAGAGTGCATCCTTTAATCTTGAAACAGGCTGAGAATGGCCTAGCCATAAGAATGGCTGTATTGTATCTGGTAGGAACAAGGAAGAGAGAGATATGAAGATTTTAATAAAGAATGCTCAGTTAGTAAATGCCGATGAGATTATCGAGGCTGATTTGCTCATCGAGAATGAGAAAATTGCTGGTATTGGCAAAGGCATCAAAGGAGCTGATAAAGAAATAGACGCTAAGGGTAAGTATGTTTTTCCAGGATTTATTGACCTGCATACTCACTTACGTACTCCGGGGAGAGAAAATGAGGAAGATCTTTTAAGTGGTTCCAATGCCGCCGCTAAAGGAGGCTTTACTACAATTCTCTGTATGCCTAATACTGATCCGGCGATAGACAATGAAGGCCTAGCTAAGTGGATAAGCCAAGAGAGCCAAAGCATTGGGCTCATAGATATATATCCGGTAGGAGCGATAACCAGAAACAGAGCTGGCAAAGAATTAACTGAATTTGGAGCTTTGAAGAGAGCAGGGTGCCTTGCTTTAAGTGATGACGGTTTTCCGGTAGACGATACTTTGGTTTTGCGTCGGGCCTATGAGTACGCCAAGATGTTCGGCCTTCTGATTATCTCTCACTGTGAAGATAGCCAACTCTCCCGGGGAGGCAGCATGCGCGAGAGTTTCATCTCATCTAAATACGGAATCGCCGGTATCCCTGATATTGCTGAGAGCTTAATTGTTGCTCGCGATATCGAATTAGCTAAATATTTAGATGCTAGAATTCACCTTGCTCATATAAGTAGCGCCAGAAGCTTAAAGGTAATAAAAAGGGCTAAAGCGGAAGGGGTTAAAGTTACTGCTGAAACTTGCCCCCATTACTTTACTTTAACTATTGATGATATAGAAAAAAAAGGTTTTCCGGGAAACTTAAAAGTTAATCCGCCATTGGGAGATAAAAAAGATCTTTCGGCCATAAAGAAAGCCTTGGGAGAGGGAACAATTGATTGTATTGCTACTGACCATGCTCCGCACTCCCTAGCTGAGAAGGAGTTACCATTTGAGATTGCACCTTTTGGTTTTATCGGTTTAGAATTGGCATTTTCTCTAACCAATCGTTTAGTTAAGGACAAAACCCTTAGCTTAAAAGACCTGGCTAATAAACTTTCAACTCAACCGGCAGCTATCATCGGCTTAGATAAGTGCGGTAAAATTGCCCAAGACTATATAGCTGATTTAGTTATTGCTGATCTAGATCAGAAGTGGAAGGTAGAAGAAGAAAATATAGCTTCTAAATCTAGCAATACCCCATTCTTAGGCCAGGAGCTAGAAGGAACAATTGAGTACACGATTAAAAAAGGCAAAGTTATCTATTCCCGCCACAAAGATTAATTCCAATATTATCTTTTGACACTTTTAGTTATCCGAGCGATAATTTAGAAACGTTAACAGTTAAGGCTTTAAGAGAGAGTTAAGCATATGGAGTTTGTAGCTGATTTTCATATCCACTCAAAATATTCCCGGGCCACTTCCCGGTCTATGGATATTCCTAACTTAGCCAAGTGGGCTAAGCTTAAAGGGGTAGACCTGCTGGGAACTGGAGACTTTACCCACCATCTCTGGTGCCAGGAGCTAAAAAGATATTTAGTGCCTGATAAAAAGAGCGGTCTATATATTTATCAAGGTATCCGCTTTATACCTTCAGCTGAGATTTCAAGTATTTTTTCTCAAGACGGAGGAGTCTACCGGGTTCATAATGTGGTGTTGGCTCCCTCTTTGGAGGTGGTTGGCGAGATAAACAAGATGCTCTCATCCCATGGTAATATTGCTTCTGACGGCCGGCCGATATTAGGCTTAAGCTGCAAGAAATTAGCCGAAGAGTTATTTAAAATATCTTCAGATTTAATGTTAATCCCGGCTCACATCTGGACACCTTGGTTCTCAGTCTTTGGTTCAAGGTCAGGCTTTAATTCCCTTGAAGACGCTTACGGGGAATACACCGAGAAAATAACTGCCTTAGAGACCGGGCTTTCTTCTGACCCGGCGATGAATTGGAGGGTTTCAAAGATCGGTAAGTATTCCTTAGTTTCAAACTCTGATTCTCACTCTCCTTCTCGAATTGGCCGAGAGGCTAATGTCTTTGGTTGTGAACTTAGCTATCAAGAGATCAAACATGTTTTAGAGACTAAGGATAAGGAGAAGTTTCTTTATACTATAGAATTCTTTCCCGAGGAAGGCAGATACCATTATGATGGACATAGAAATTGTAAGGTGAACTTTCATCCTGAGGAGACGAAAAAGCATCAAGGTAATTGCCCGGTTTGCAAGAAGCCTCTAACCCGAGGGGTATTAAGCCGAGTAGAAGAACTAGCAGACACCGAAGAAGGGTTCATTCCCGAGAATGCTATCAGCTACAAGAGCAGGGTATGTTTAGATGAAATAATTGCTGAGGCTAAAGGTGTGGGCAAACAAAGCAAGGCTGTTCAACGCGAGTATTTAGATATAATCTACGCTAACGGGAGTGAGTTTAATATTTTGAATAAGATGTCAGTCGATGAACTGTTTAATAAGTTACCGGGCAGAGTAGCCGAGGGTATAAAAAAAGTAAGAGATAAGGATATAGAGGTAATCCCTGGTCATGATGGTGAGTATGGTATAATTAAAATCTTTAAGAAAGAAGATGAAAAGGTAGCAGATCAGCTAAAATTATTTTAAGCTATGCGTGGGGCAGCAGTTTTTTATTCGTTTTCCGGCAATACCAGAAAGGCCTGCTTATTCTTACAAGAGGCGATCGGGGGCTTAGGTAGCAGCCTAGACTTAATTGATTTAAAATTAGAAAAAGAAGTAGTTCCTTTTTTTAAACAGTGCCTAGAGGCAGCCTTGAAGAAAAAACCCCGTCTGCTAGAGGTTGATTATGATTTAGGAGCCTATGATTTTATTATCTTTGCTTCTCCGGTCTGGGCTTTTACCTATGCGCCGGCTCTGCGTAGCTATTTAAATAAAGCTAGCGGCCTAGAAAACAAAACAGCAGCTTGCTTTTTAACTTTCGGTTCTGGGGCTGGGAGCAAGAGAGCTTTAGAAGAGCTAGAGAATATCTTAGGGGAAAAGAAGATGAGAGTTTTATTCTCCAAGAACTTATCAGGGGCAAAGACCGGCGATAGTGTTTATCTGGAGTGGAGCTTTAAAAGGCTCATCAAGTCTCTTCTAATCAATCTGAATCCCTAAGAGTAGTTTTCTTATCCTAGATAAGGCGTCCCCGTAGCTCAACGGATAGAGCGTTGGCCTCCGGAGCCAAAAATGCAGGTTCGAGTCCTGCCGGGGACAATTATTTGTTCATTGGCTGGCGATCGGCATGCTCTTTTTGGCAATAAAACAAAAATCCTTGCCTTACCTACAGATAGATATTAAAATATAAACAGTTTGCAATCGAAAAGGAAAATTTCCAGCAGCAAAATAAACTAAAGAGGATCTGGGGAGAATGAGGAAATGATAGCAAAAAGACTGATTATTTGTATCTGGCTTTTGTCTTTTGCCCAAATATCCTTTTCACAAAATACTTACATTTTATCAGGCACTCAATCCAAACTCGGCCAACATTTCAGCGCAAAACTTGAATCAGAACCTGTTGCCTTATCACAAAAGTCAGTTATTACAAAAGTAACCGGAGGCAAAAGGGGTTTCTGGATAAACAAAAAAGAAGGCTACCGGGTAAAAAATATTTATAAATTTTGGAACCCGAAAAATGCGGTCAATAAAACCTTAGAAGCCGGTACTTACACCGTATATCCCAATTTACCCAAAAACGAAAGGCATCAAAGTGTCTCTGTCTATTTAAAACCGGTTAACAATTTAACCGCGACCGAAGATCCTAGATCTGCAGAAAATCGCTACTCCGGGCAAAGCCGAGCCAAAGAAGAAAATGAAGAATTTCAAAAGGAATTAGATTGGGAATCAGAAGAGACGGTCAGCGGTGGATGGGACTTCTAAATTATTAAGCAATGCGTAAACTAAAAGTAGCAATTTTTGTTGGTATTTTTTTCTTATACCTTAAGCCTTGTTTTGGGTATTCTTCTCAGGCTTTAGAAAAAGTACCTACCAGGTATTTATACTCAGATGACATAGTCAATTATGCAAGGCAAGAATTTGAGTTTTCTGAATTTGGAATATCTGACGGGTTTGCGCCAAAAGAGGCTATAGGTGCCGGCTGGCAAGCTTTCAATCAAAATCTCGGGTTACAAGGAGCAGTTTTTACTGTTTTGGAGGAGTGCCTAAGCCTTTCTTTTCTAAGCAATATTAATTCAATGCTTGGTGAGGTGGGCGGCGGTTTAGTTGTCCTTCAACTAGGCATTGATTTAATCAATCAAGATTTTAAAGCCGCCAATGTCAACTTTTCTAAAGGGAGTCTTTTTTACGCTATTGGTAAATGGGGTTCACGAGGCATGAAGCTAGGCGTAGTCGGAGCCGTTGCTGTTGAATGGTATTTAGGTAAAATTGCCGATATATTATACAAAAAACATGACGATTTTTGGTGTAGTGCATTTAGATTTTATTTTAAAGAGTGGACTGACGGGAAGATAGCATTAGAAGGGCTGAAAAATACATTTCGACAAAGCAACGTAAAAACTAAAGAAGAAGTAATGATAATAGTTGATAACTTTCTTGAACACCAGGTATGGAATAACCTCGAGTATGTTGAGGCAACTTACCGATCTGAAAATTCCGGCAGTGCTGGCATGGTGCGATGCTCAAAAGGGAGGCTGGGAGAAAAAAAGGAGGAGTTTAATAAGTATCTAAAAGGAGTTATAATTCTGCCTTATCTTAAGCCTTTCTTTCGGGTAATGGTAAACGAGAACATGGAGAAATACACTCAAAATGTACTTGAAAGATTTAAAGATTTAATTGAGGAATTAAACCGAGAGTATAAAGTGACTGGGAAAGTCATTGGTCCAAGAGAAAAAATCAAAGGCTTAAAGGTAAAAATGCCGGGATTAGTTGAAACTTTTACTGACTCGGAAGGAAAATATGAATTCAGAATTACTCTTTACTCACTTATTAAATCGGGCTTTTTACAAAATAATAAAAAATCTTCTCTTGAGATAGTGCTGGAAGTTCCTGAAGATAGAAAAATAAAATACCTTTATCGAAGGGGAAAAATTAGAAAAAAACACCGCAACCGGGGTTTAATCAACGTAAGGGCATTTGAATTAGAAGGTTTTTACCAGAAATACTGCCCGATATACCTTGAGATACAAGGCGTATTGTATTCAAACCTTGAGGCGAGCACGCGCAAGCAGATGAAAGATAGGGGCCAGGGAATGTATCATAGTGTCGAACAATGCGTTAGTATACTTACTAAAAGAGAACAGGGAATGATTGAAACTTGGCGAGGCCAAGGAGAAAGCGAAGCCAAAATCAAAGAAGGGGTGGAAGCCTTTAGAACAATATACAAGGAGACCATGACTCGTTCAGGCTGTAGTAATTTTTATGGGGCATTCTGTAGAATGATGGGAATAGGAGTAGAAGATGCCCCGCCTGAAGTACGAGCGAAAATGCTAAGAACGGTAAACGAGTGTGTTGAAAAAGTAAATCAGGGTTGCAGAAAGCTGCCGGAATCCCTTGATTGGTAAAAAGTAAAAAAGAGCTGCTACAAAAGTGGACACCAGAAACAAAAGATGAATATTGCAGTAGTAGGCGGGCATAAATGTTCCAAAAAAATTTATCGTCTAGCCGAAGAAATAGGCAGCCTTATCGCCGCACAAGGATGGATTTTAGTCTGCGGAGGCAGAACCGGAGTAATGGAAGCAGCCTGCAAAGGCGCTAAGAAACAAAACGGTTTAACCGTGGGGATCCTTCCCAGTTCCAACGGCAAAGATGTTAATAGGTATGTAGATGTAAAAATTCCTACCGGCTTAGGCTATGCCCGGAATATTTTAGTGGTAAGGGCTGCCGACGCAGTAGTTGCGATTGACGGTGAGTACGGAACCTTATCCGAAATTGCTTTTGCCTTCAATGAGGCCAAACTAATAGTTGGGATAGATACTTGGGAGATAGAGGGGATAAAAAAAGTAAACAGTGCTAAAGAGGCAATAAGCTACATAAAAAGAAAGGTTAAGAATGTTAAATAAAAAAGAGATTGAACAATTGATTAAAGAGAAGAATTTAATTGAAGATTATATTAACCAGGATAAGCAGCTGACTCCTAACGGGTTCGACATAACCGTTGGCAAGGTTTTTGAATTTGACTCTGCCGGTGATTTAGACTTCTCTAATTCCCAGAGAGTGGTACCGGAAGGTAAAGAGTTGATCCCCGAGAAAAGAAAAGACCAAGATAAGTATGGCTGGTGGAAGCTAGCGCAGGGGGCTTACAAGGTTAGAACCAATGAAGTTGTAAACTTACCTAATAATTTAGCAGCTTTGGGCTTTACCCGGACTTCACTTCTTAGAATGGGAGCGCTTACTCAGAATGGAATCTGGGATGCCGGGTTTAAGGGCAGGGGTGAATTTATCTTAGTGGTTTCCAACCCGAAGGGAATAAACCTTAAGCAGAATGCCAGGGTAGTCCAGTTGATGTTTATCGCGGTCGATGAGACCGAAGAATATCAAGGAATCTATAAGAACTTAAAATAGGATTTGTAAAGATGGGCGAAGGCCAATTTGATTATGACGCTGTGTCTGAAGAGAACGAAGATCTAGATTTTGGGAAACTAATTCCTTGCCCGCATTGCAAGAAACCAATTCCCCAAGATGCAATTATGTGTCTTTATTGCGGCCAAGAGAGTGTCTGGCGCAAAAAAAGCCCCTGGGTTTCAGTGATAGCGGTTTTTCTAATCATTGCCTTTATACTTCTTGTTTTGAGATCTATCTAAGAGATGCAAACCATAAGAATAACTACCAAAGAGAGAGACGAATTTGTTGATATCACTAAAGATGTCAGCAAGTTCCTTAGCCAGGCAAAAATAGATTCCGGACTCTGTATTATTTTTTGTCCTCATACAACTGCCGCCTTAACCATAAATGAAAATGCCGACCCCTCAGTTAAAAAAGATATTATCAATCATCTTGGTAGGCTAATTCCCGAAGGAAAAGGATATTCTCATCTTGAAGGAAATTCTGATTCTCATATAAAAGCCTCTGTTTTAGGCAGTTCATTAAATATTATTGTCGAAGGTGGAAGACTAGCCTTAGGGACTTGGCAGGGAGTATACTTTTGTGAGTTTGACGGGCCAAGAAGTAGAAAAGTTTATGTAAAAGTTATTAAAGGATAAGAGATGCCAGAGCTACCAGAAGTTGAGACAATAAGAAGAGAACTCGCCGAAAAGATTACCAACAAAAAAATTGTTAATTTTAAGATAGCTAAACCGGCACTGATTAAAGAACCCTCGGCTGCCGGTTTTAAAAGGGGCTTAATCGGTGAAAAAGTTAAAGCGGTAAGCCGCCGAGCTAAACTTATCATAATTCAATTAAAAGAAGATAAGTTTTTAGTAATACATTTAAGAATATCAGGTTGGCTTCTTTATGGGGAAGAAGACCCCAGAGCCCGGGCAGTTTTTTATCTCTCCGATGGCAAGGTCTTAAATTATATGGATTCTCGGGTGTTAGGAGAATTAAGGCTGTGTAAGGACTATGAAGATCTAAAATTTATAAAAACATTGGGGCCTGAAGCTTTGGACATGAGATTAACTAAATTCAAAGAACTTTTAATGGCCAAAAAGACCAAGATAAAAGTCTTACTCCTAGATCAAACTCTAATCTCCGGGTTAGGAAATATTTACGCTCAAGAAGCTCTATTCTTAGCTAAGATAGACCCTAGAAGGCCCTCTGACTCTTTGAACGAGAGAGAGATAAAATGTCTCTACGAAAAAATAGTCTCGGTGTTAAAAGAAGCCATAAAGTATAAAGGGTCATCAGTCGACACCTATCGGGATTTAGGAGGAGACAGGGGCGGAATGGAAAAAAGGTTAAAGGTATACGGGAGAAAAGATAAAACCTGCTATAGTTGCAAAAGACCCCTGGAGAAGATTTCTTTAGGAGGAAGAGGAACTTGTTTTTGCAAGCACTGTCAGCGATGAGCTATCCACTTAATTACCTTCATAATTTAAAACCGCCCTTTATATTTCTTGAGACCCTATCCAGAACTCAGGAAGATAGGTTTTCTTTTATATTTTCCAACTTTAAAGACATCGTTACTTTCAAGCCCGGGGATAGTTTAGATCTATTTTTTAGGAAATTAGAAGGGTACTCTAAAAGAGGTTATTGGCTTGCCGGTTATTTCTCTTATGAATTTGGGTATTTCTTAGAAGGAGCGCACCGGAGCCTAAGGCTAAAGGGAAAAACTCCTTTAGCTTGGGTCGGGGTTTGTAAAAAGCCCAAAGAGATAAGCAATAAGAAAAAGATTAACCGGAAATGTTCCCGTTCTCTCTTGGATAAACCACCATACAAAGTAAAAAACATAAGGCCGAATATTAGTCAAAGAGAGTATGCTGGAAAAATAAAAAAAATAAAATGCTACCTTGAGCAAGGCTTAAGCTACCAGGTTAATTTTACCTTTAAGGAAAAGTTCGATTTCAAGGGCGATATAGTTAGTTTGTACTCAGATTTAAGAAAGGCTCAACCAACCTCTTATTCAGCTTTGATTAACACTCGAGAAGAGAAGATACTTTCGTTATCCCCGGAGCTATTTTTTAGGATTGATAATAGTAAAATCATTGCTCGGCCGATGAAGGGAACAATTAAAAGAGGAGATACTGAAGAAGAAGATTCCCAGAGTAAAGCTGATTTAAGAGAGAGTAAAAAGGTAAGAGCCGAGAATCTGATGATAGTCGATCTGTTGCGAAATGATCTAGGAAGAGTCTCTAGCTTAGTGCGGGCACCTAGGCTTTTTAATATTGAAAAACATCCTACCCTTTATCAGATGACTTCAACCATAGAGGGAAAACTAAAGAAGAATTTAACATTAAAAGAGGTATTTTCTTCGCTTTTCCCCTGTGGCTCAGTGACCGGAGCACCAAAGATTAAGACCATGCAGATAATTAATAAGTTAGAGAAAGAACCTCGGGGAATATATACCGGAGCAATCGGGTATATCTCACCAAAGGCAAAGTGTTGCTTTAATGTAGCGATAAGAACGGTTCAGATTAAGAAGAATAAAGGAGAGCTGGGAATCGGCGGAGGAATAGTCTATGACTCAAAGCCGAAAGCTGAATATGAGGAGGCACTGCTTAAAGCCAAGTTTTTTAAAGACCGGTTAGAAAAGCCAGGCCTTATTGAGAGTATTCTTTGGGAGAAAGGTAAAGGCTATTATCTTTTGGATTTACATTTAAGGAGATTGAAGAAATCAGCTAAGCATTTTTCTTATCCTTACAAAGAGAAAGAGATTAAAAAGGAATTAAAAAAATCTATCTTGAGTGAAAAGAAGAATTTAAAGGTAAGGTTAGCTTTAGATTCGCAAGGAAGTATTAACATTACCAAAGAACCAGTAAAAAAGATCAAGGCTCCGATTAAGATAAGAATAAGTGAGAGAAGAATAAACTCTAAAGATAAGTTTCTCTACCATAAAACAACTAAAAGGGCTTTTTATGATAAGGAAAGAAAAAAAGGATTAGCTAAAGGGTATTTTGAAACCATCTTTTTAAATGAAAGAGGAGAACTCACTGAGGGGGCCATAGCTAATCTTTTTATCCTTAAGAATAAAAAATTCTATACCCCACCGATTGGAAGCGGTCTTTTGCCGGGAGTCTTAAGGGAACATCTCATAAAGGAAGGAAAAGTAAAAGAGAAAATACTCTACCTAAAAGACCTTAGGAGTGCTGATAAAGTCTATATTGGCAACTCTGTGAAGGGTCTTTTGGCAACCATAAAACCTCGATTTTCCCCCATTGTTAAACTAAAATAATCTGCTATAATATGGGAAGCATGATGAAGGTTCATACCCCTAAAGAACTTACCGTAAGGGTCAAAAAACTCAATAAAATCAAGCCCGATGTCTTTCTTTTAAGCTTTGATTCTGCCTATATTTCAAAGAAATCTCAGCCCGGACAATTCCTGCATATTAAAATAATTAAAACTATTCTCCGGAGACCGTTTAGTATCCATTGTCTTAGGGGCAAAACCGTGTTCGTCCTCTTTAGAATTCGGGGAAGAGGAACCAAGATTTTGTCCGGATACAAGGCCGGGGACAAGCTAAGTATTATCGGTCCCCTGGGGGAAGGGTTTCGTTTAAACGGCAGGGCTGATGAGAATATTCTTCTTGCCGGAGGACTAGGCGTTGCCCCGTTGGTATTCCTTGCTGATAAACTAAAAAAACCTAAACCGCTAGTTATCTTAGGGGCAAAGAATAAGCAGGATAGTATAGGGGTAGATCAGTTTAAGAGGAGAGGCTGTAAGGTTTATCTCGCTACTGAAGATGGGTCAATGGGTGAGAAAGGAACCGCAGTAGATATTTTAAAAAGTCTTTCGAAAAAGTTTAATAAGAGTGATAAAATAAACATATACACCTGTGGCCCGGAGGCTATGTTCAAAGGAATAAGGAAAGTTATCGGTAAGAATAAGAATGTAAACTGTCAGGTTTCCTTCGAACAGTTTATGGGCTGTGGCCTGGGAGCGTGTTGCGGATGCACCATTGAAACCAAAGACGGTTATAGAAAAGTATGTAAGGATGGTCCGGTATTTGACATAAAAGATATTTGGTAAAAGGGAGAAGGTAGATATGTGGTATACATATATAGCTTTAGGGCTAATGGCAGGAGTTGCCAGCGGTTTTCTTGGAATCGGTGGAGGCTCAGTATTAATTCCAATACTGGTATATATTTTTGGCCTTAGCCAACATCAGGCTCAAGGTACAACTCTAGCAATAATGATTCCGCCAATTGGCCTTTTAGCTGCCTGGAAGTATTATACCGAGGGTAATGTTAAGCTGAACATGGCTGCTTTTATCTGCATAGGGTTTTTAGTCGGAGGATTGATTGGAGCAATTTTTGTTCACAAGGTGCCAGCGCTGATATTAAAGAAGGTCTTTGGAATATTTTTACTTTTAATATCGATAAATATGATTTTAGGAAAATGAAGACTAATCTAAAGGTAAAATTAGGTAAACTTAAGCTGGATGTTCCGATCATTTCTGCTTCCGGTACATTTGGCTATGGCGATGAGCTAAAAGACTTGGCCAACCTCAAAGCCATTGGAGCTATTACTACCAAGACCATAACCTTAAAACCGCGGGCTGGAAATCGGCCGCCAAGAATCTACGAGAGTGAATGCGGGGTGATGAACTCGGTAGGCTTGGAAAATCCGGGGTTAAAGGTCTTTATAGGCGAAAAATTACCAGAGATTCGAAAATTAAATAGCAAGTGCATTGTCAGCGTCGGCGGTTTTTCTAATCAGGAGTACAGCCAAGTTGCAAAGGCTTTATCAAAAGAAAAAGGAGTAGATGGTTTAGAGATTAATCTGTCCTGTCCTAACTTAAGGCTGAAAAAACTAATCTCCCAGGATGCTAAGGCAACTTATAGTTTGACCAAGGCTTTAAGGAAGGTGACTAAAAAACCTCTATTTATAAAAATTACCCCTGAGGTAAGCGATATTGTCAAAATTGCAAAAGCAGTAAAAAGAGGCGGGGCTGACGGGATATCTTTAGTTAATACATTCTTCTCACTTCGAATAAACACCGAGACTAGAAGGCCTTACTTAGGCAATGTTTACGGGGGTTATTCCGGGAAGGCAATTAAACCAATGAGTCTTTATCGGGTCTGGAAGGTGGCCAAGGAAGTTAAGATTCCGATAATTGGCGGCGGGGGGATAGAGAGTGCTTCTGATGCGGTTGAATTCATCTTAGCCGGAGCCAGCGCAGTTAGTTTAGGAACTATAAATTTAGTTAATCCTAATAGTGCTGAAGGTGTTTTATCGGGGGTAAAGAAGTATATGAGGAAAAATAAAGTGAGTGATATAGGAAAGTTACGAGGAGGCCTGATTGAATAATAATTGGGAAAAACTAATTGTTGCTTTGGACTTAGAGGAGAAAAGTGAAATTGAAAGGGTAGTTGATGTGCTCGCACCTAAGGGAGTTAAATTTAAAATTGGCTCAATTGCTTTCACTAAGTTTGGGCCAGACTTTGTAAGAGGATTTATCAGTCAAGACATAGATATCTTTCTAGATCTAAAGCTATATGATATCCCTAATACTATGGCTAAGGCATCCTCGGTTATTACCGAGCTAGGGTGTTGGGCTTTTACTGTGCACTTACACTCCGGAAACCAAGCTCTCACAGCAGTAAAGGCAGCAGTCGCAGATACGGCCAAGAAGTTGGGTGAGCCTGAACCATTGATTTTAGGAGTTAGTGTGCTTACTAGTTCCCAAGCTAGTAAAGATGAGATTAATAATCTAGTTAAACTTGCTGAGCGCCTAGGCTTAGGAGGGGTAATCTCCTCGGCTAATGAGGTTAAAGAGATAAAAAAGGATTTCCCTGGGCTTAAAGTAGTTACTCCTGGTATCCGCAACCCCCAAGATGCAAAGGGAGACCAAAGAAGGGTTGCTACCGCTTCTGTAGCTTTTGATAATGGTGCTGATTATATAGTTGTTGGCAGACCAATTATTGGGAAAAGCGACTACCTAAAGGCCGCCGAAGACATTCTAAAGGGATAAAGATAAAAAAAATTGCTTTTTTCCGGGTAAGTTATATAATTAGAATACTTTTTCTAAAGGCTCTGTTGGAAGGAGAATAGGTAAATGGATGTAACATTAGAGAGTTTAATCGCTAAAATCAAACAGGATGGCATAGACGAGGCTAAGAAAGCCTCTAAAGAGATCATTAAAAAAGCTAAGACCGAGGCTGAAACCATTGTCAAAGAAGCTAAAGACTCGGCTAAAAAAATAGAAGAGAGAGCAAAAGCTTCAGCTGCCAAGTTAAAATCCAATTCCCAAGATTCCCTTAAGCAAGCATCCCGGGATTTAGTGTTGACCTTGAAGGAAGAACTAATTGCTTTGTTCGGCCGAATCTTAAAGCAAAAATGCGGGGAAGCTTTAAGCCCCGAGTTTATGGTAGGGTTAATTACTAAGATAGTAGATAAGTGGCCCTTAAGCAATAGTGCATCGTGGGAAGTGTTAGTAAGTAAGGCCGAGCAAGAAAAGATAACCAAGCTACTTATAGCTTCTTTGAAAAGCCAAGCTAAGGCAACAATAGAGGTAAAGGTGAGTAAGGCAATAGATAAAGGGTTTCGTATTGGCATAAAAGGAGAAGACCTTCATTACGACTTTACCGACCAGAGTATTTTAGAGGCTTTGAAAGAATTCTTGAATCCCTCCCTTTCGGCAATCCTAGATGCAAACAATGGATAAGTATTATTATTTCGTATCCCAACTTCCCTTTTTAACTTTTGGGCAAGAAAGCTACATTGATAAAGAAGGTTTTTTAGGTGAGGCTAAAAAGTGGTTGTCGGATAAAGATTTCTCGAGCGTGTCTGGCGTTAGCCTCAATGATTTTTATCCCAGAGATGGGGACAGTGAGGTTTTAGCTAACTATAAAAATTTCGAGAGGGCTTTGAGAGAGGAGATCTCTCGATTTCGCAGGAATGAGAGCCGCATAGGAAGTTCTTTTGATTTAAACTTAAACCAAGGCACACCCTTAGAAATAGAGAAGGCACTTTTGCACCTGCGTTGGGAGTTCATCGAATCTTTAGAAGGAGGACACTTTTTTGACTTAGAGATTTTGATTCTTCACTTCTTAAAGCTGCAAGTATTAGAAAGGCTATTTACTTTCGATAGAGACAAAGGTACGGTCGTTTTTGATAAGTTGTGTGAGGTAGCCGGATGAGTAAAAACAAGGGCCAGATTACATCAGTACAGGGGAACATGATAACTGTTGCTTTTGATGGCGATATTATCCAAAACGAAGTCGGCTATGTTCTCACCGGCGGAGAACGCTTAATGGCCGAAGTTATTAGGATAAGCACAAACATTGCCTACATGCAAGTCTTTGAAGACACCAAAGGTATAAAAATCGGAGATGAGGTAGCGTTTTCTTCAGAGATGCTCTCAGTAAAGCTAGGGCCGGGCCTCTTAGGCCAGGTATATGACGGTTTGCAAAACCCCCTTCCTCAGCTAGCTGAAAAATTTGATTTCTTTCTACCCCGTGGCGTTCATCTTGAGCCTCTTAATGAGAAGAAAAAGTGGGAATTTACTCCTCTAGTTAAAGCTAAAACCAAGGTAACAAAAGGTGCTCGGTTAGGTTTTGTCACAGAAGGGATATTCAAGCACTACATTATGGTGCCTTTTAACTTAGAGGGAGATTTTGTTGTTAAAGATATCGTCGCTAAGGGCAAATATACCGTTAAAGATAAAATCGTTGAAATTAAAAACCAGAAGGCAGAGGTTATAGAATTAACCATGGTTTTCGAATGGCCGATAAAAGTTCCCATAGGTGTTTATAAAGAAAAATTTACTCCCCAGGAGCCATTGATTACCAAGGTCCGCATTATTGATACTTTTTTCTCAGTGGCTAAGGGTGGAACTTATTGCATTCCCGGCCCTTTCGGTGCCGGCAAGACAGTCCTGCAACAACTTACCAGCCGCTATGCCGAGATAGATATTGTAATCATAGCTGCTTGCGGTGAAAGAGCCGGTGAGGTAGTTGAAACCTTGAGAAAATTCCCGGAGTTAACGGATCCAAGAACCGGCAAATCTTTAATCGAAAGAACAATTATTATCTGTAACACATCTTCAATGCCGGTTGCTGCCAGGGATGCTTCAGTGTACACCGGAGCAACTTTAGGTGAGTACTATCGTCAGATGGGCTTAAACGTCTTACTCTTGGCTGATTCTACCTCCCGGTGGGCCCAGGCTATGCGGGAAGTGTCCGGTCGTCTGGAGGAGATTCCCGGAGAAGAAGCCTACCCAGCCTACTTAGAATCTCGAATCGCGGAGTTCTATGAGCGCTCAGGCCTAGTCGGCCTTAGCAACGGAGAAAAAGGGAGCCTTACTATTGGCGGAACAGTAAGCCCGGCTGGAGGAAATTTTGAGGAACCGGTAACCCAGGCTACCTTAAAAGTCGTCGGAGCCTTCCACGGGTTATCCCGGGATAGAGCTAATGCCCGCTGCTTTCCTTCAATAGACCCAATTGACAGCTGGTCTCGATATGAGGGTTTTATTGATCTCGGTGCAGTAGCAAGAGCTAAAGATATTTTAAATAATGGTAATGAGGTTCATCAAATGATGAAGGTTGTTGGCGAGGAAGGAACCTCTATGGAAGACTTCATAGTTTACTTAAAGGCTGAGTTTCTAGATAGTGTGTATTTGCAGCAAAATGGTTTTGATAAGGTTGATGCCGCTACTGATCTTAAACGGCAAGAGTATGTTTTCAGTAAGGTCTCAGAGATATTGAATAAAGAATTTAGTTTTGATCAAAAAGAAAGGGCTCGAAAAACTTTCTATGAGCTGAGGCACTTATTCATAGATTGGAATTATAAGGAATTCGGCAGCCAGGATTTTAAAAGTCAGGAAAAGACGATAGAAGGTTTTGTTGATAAACAAACCCGAACCGGAGAGAACCAATGAGGAAGGTCCACAGCAAAATACTTAGCATTGCCGGTAATGTTATTACCGTAAAGGCCAAAGACGTTGCCTATGAGGAGTTGGCCGAGGTAAAGACTTCTCGCGGTAAATCCTTAGCTCAGGTTATTAAGCTAGAGGATGATATTGTGTCTTTGCAGGTTTTTTCTGGTAGCAGAGGTATCTCTACCGATGACGAGGTAAGATTCCTAGGCCATCCGATGAGAGTTACTTTTTCAAAGAATATATTGGGAAGAATTTTTGATGGCAGCGGAGCGCCTCGGGATAAAGGACCATCCTTAGCTGATAATTTAATTGAGATAAGCGGGCCGCCAGTTAATCCGGCCAAAAGAATTATTCCTGAGAGAATGATCAGAACTAACATTCCGATGATAGATGTTTTTAACTCTTTGGTAGTCTCACAGAAGTTACCGATATTCTCTATATCTGGTGAGCCCTACAATGAGCTATTAGCCCGGATAGCTCTTCAGGCTGAAGTTGATACGATTGTCTTAGGCGGAATAGGCCTAAAATATGATCAATATATGTTCTTTAAAGATACGCTTGAGGAAGGAGAAGCATTAAGCAAGTCAGTCTTTTTTGTTAATACCGCGTCTGACCCGATAGTCGAAGGATTGATGGTGCCGGATTTATGCTTAGCCGTGGCTGAGAAGTTTGCTTTAGGCGGAAAAGATGTTTTAGTCCTTCTTACTGATATGACCAACTTCTCCGATGCCTTAAAGGAGATATCAATAACCATGGAGAGAGTTCCTTCTAACAGGGGCTATCCCGGTGATTTGTATAGCCAGTTAGCCAAGCGTTATGAGAAGGCAGTTGATTTTCAAGGGGCTGGTTCGATTACTATTTTGGCTGTGACCACCATGCCCGGGGATGACGTTACTCATCCAGTTCCTGATAATACAGGTTATATCACCGAAGGACAATTTTACTTACGGGCCGGAAGGATTGAACCTTTTGGTTCCCTAAGCCGTCTTAAACAACAGGTAAATGATAAGACTCGTAGAGATCACCGGGCGATTATGGACGGAATGATACAGCTTTATTCTCAATTTAAAGAGAGCCAGGAAAAGAAGGCTATGGGCTTTAGGATGAGTAATTGGGATGAGAAGTTGTTAAAGTACGGGAAACTTTTTGAATCTCAGATGATGGACTTATCAGTTAAGGTTTCTCTAGAAGAGGCCCTTGATAATGGCTGGAAGATTCTCAGCGAATGCTTCTCGCCTGATGAGACCAGCTTCCGTACAGACTTAATAAAGGAGTTCTGGCCCAAGAAAGCTTAAATGGCTAAAATCAGATTAACTAAAAACGAATTAAAAAAACAAAAAGAGGATCTTAAGAGATACCGGCGGTATCTGCCGATGCTGCAGCTAAAGAAGAAACAACTGCAGCTGGAGATAATAAAAGTTCACCAAGCCATCCAAGCTACTTCTTCCGAAGTAGGTGATTTAAGAAATAGCGCTTTAAAGTGGGTTGATGTATTTGCTGAAGATGTTTCCATAGAAGAGCTCTGCAAACCGGGCAGGATAAGTACTGACCAAGGAAACGTTGCTGGAATAGACATACCGGTATTTGTAAGCGTTGAGCTTATTGAGAAATCTTATGATTTTCTGCTCACGCCTCTTTGGGTTGATAAAGCTATTTTCATAGAGAAGGAGATGTTAACTTTAAAAGCAAAGTTGCTTATATATCATAAGCAGATGGGCATCTTGAAAGAAGAGCTGAGAATTTCTACTCAAAGAGTTAATTTATTTGAGAAGGTAAAGATACCTCAGGCTCAGGAAACTATTCGAGTCATACAGATACATTTGGGTGAGCTTCAGACCGCTGAGGTTGTAAGAGGAAAAATCGCCAAGGCTAAGATCGAAAGAAGAAAAGAGGCTGCAAGAATATGATAGTTAAGATGAAAAAAATTACCCTGCTTATTTCCGATAAGCATATAAATAATGCTTTGGGGCATTTGAGGAAGCTAGGCCTCATGCATGTTAAGCACATGAAGGAGCCGGCAGCTGATCTTATTTCAACCTGGGAAAACAAGTTAGGACTCTTGGATCGTGCCCTGTATCTTCTCAGCGACTCAAAAATCCAGAGTAAAGACCTGGATAAACACCATATTTCTTTTTATATAAAAGAGGTTATTGTCCTCAATAGGAAGAAACGTGAGCTCGAAAACAGGCTTAAGAGTTTCCAAGACAAACTCCTCTGGTTTAAAGAGTGGGGGAATATTTCGTCACGTTCCTTGGCCGAGTTAAGAGACTCCGGTGTATTCGTAAAGCTCTATATTGGAAGCAGAAAGGACCTAAAGCAACTCCCTAAAGAGAGAGTGGTCTATACCCTGGGAAAGAATAAAGGTAGATTTTATTTAGCAGCTTTTTTAAGTAGTCAGGAAGACTCTTTAAGCCTAGAAGAAGTGGAAGTTCCCCAAGGAAATTTACGCTCCCTGCAGCGGAAAGTAACAGTTGTTCAAAGAGAGCTGGACGATATTAAAAAAGAACTAGATAAAGCCGCCACCTACCGAAAGCAATTCATCGAACATAGAAGAGAGATCCTGAAAAAAATAGAATTTTATAAGGTTCGGTTCGGTGTTTCTTCTCAAGGAGAGATCTGCTGTATCCAGGGGTTTTGCCCCACTGAAGCAGTTTCTGAAATCAACAAAGCTGCTAAAGCTCAAGGTTGGGCAACCGTTGATCAAGAACCCGACGAAGATGAAGTTGCGCCAACACTTACCCGTAATCCTGGCTGGGTAGAAATCATAAAACCAATATTTAATTTTATCGGGACTATCCCCGGGTATAAAGAGTATGATATAAGTTTATGGTTTCTTGTCTTTTTTAGTATATTTTTTGCTATGCTGGTCGGCGATGCTGGCTATGGTTTATTATTTTTAATAATTACCTTTTTCGTCCAAAGAAAGTTCGAGAGAGCCGAGCAAAATATTTTTTTCTTGCTCTATCTTTTAAGTGGTGCCACTGTCGTCTGGGGGGCGCTTACCGGTACCTGGTTTGGCTTTGAGAAAATAGCTCAGCTGCCTTTTTTGAATTCCTTAGTAATAAGTAATATAAATAGCTTTGTTGGTTCTAACCAGATTTTTATGATATACTTATGCTTCTTTATCGGGGCAATTCATCTGACTATAGCCCATGGGATAAGAGTTTTTCGCTTTATTAACTCTCGGCTGGCCTTATCTCAGCTAGGCTGGATATCAATTATCTGGAGCGTATTTTTTGTTGCCGGTAAGTTGGTTTTGGACAAAGAAGTTCCGGCTGCCACCTTGCCGCTCTTTATTCTCGGTTCCGGTTTAGTTATTCTGTTTTCCTACCCTAATAAGAGTATATTTAAAGGCGCTTTGCTCTCATTAGCTGATTTGCCTTTGAAGGTTATTAGTTCTTTTTCAGATGTGGTGTCTTATCTAAGATTATTTGCTGTTGGTTATGCTACGGTGGCGGTAGCCATGGCTTTCAATAGTATGGCTTTAGCCTCAGGTATCAACAGTATATTTTCAGGAGTAATGGCAGCTTTGATACTCTTCTTAGGCCATGCTTTAAATATACTTTTAGCTTTGATGGCTGTGATTGTTCATGGCATCCGGCTTAATATGTTAGAGTTTTCCGGCCACTTAGATATGGAGTGGTCAGGCGTTAAATACGAACCGTTTAGAGAATAAAAAAGGGAGGTTATCATGACTCAAGGTTTTGGCGATATGAATTTGTCTTTAGCTTTCGCTGCCATAGGTTCAGCTTTAGGTACTGGAGTCGCCGGTATGGCAGCAGTTGGGGCTTGGAAAAAGGCTTTCACTCAGAATAAGGCTGCACCGTTTGCACTGATTGCTTTTGTCGGAGCTCCTTTAACTCAGACAATTTACGGTATGATCTTAAGAGGTAAGATACTCGAGGCTAATCTCCCGGCAACTGCTCAAAATTATACCTATCAGATGATAATCGGCTTAGCTGCTGGTTTGGCTATGGGTGCTTCAGCCTGGATGCAGGGTAAAGCCGGAGCCAGCGCTTCTGATGCTTTAGCTGAGACTGGCAAGGGGTTTGGCCAGTATATAATGGTTTTAGGGATTATTGAGACCGTTGCCCTATTTGTTATGGCTTTTTGCATGATGGCTTTACCTAAAGTATAGTAAACTAAGGGCCAGGTAAAGTTGCTTGCTTTTTCTTAATATTTTGGTATTATTTACCGATATACTTTGGGCGGTTGGCGCAGTGGAAGCGCATCTCGTTTACACCGAGGGGGTCGTGGGTTCAAATCCTACACCGCCCACCAAAAATAAAGCTAAAAGCTAAACAATAGAAGAAAAACATGGATCTAAATGCTTTAAGACACTCTTGTTCGCATATCTTGGCTAGCGTGGTAAAAAAGCTCTACCCTCAGGCTAAGCTGGGTATTGGTCCGGCAATTGAGAATGGCTTTTACTATGACTTTGATATCCCGGGAGGGATAAGCGAAGAAGATCTGCCTAAAATCGAAAAGCTAATGAAAGAAGAGGTAAAAGCAAACCTTTCCTTTGACTGCCAAGAACAGGATGTTAAGGAGGCAATAAATTTCTTCAAAAAGCAGGGCGAAAAGTATAAGCTAGAGCTAATAAAAGAATTAGGCAGTGATAAGGTTTCAATTTATAAACACGGGGAGTTTACAGATTTATGTAAAGGGCCTCATGTTGAGTCAACCGGGAAGGTAAAGTACTTTAAGCTACTCTCGGTCTCAGGTGCTTATTGGAAGGGTGAGGAAGGCAATCCTCAGCTACTGCGTATTTACGGAACTGCTTTTTCTACCAAGGAGGAGCTAAATACACATCTTAAGAACTTAGAAGAAGCAAAAAAAAGAGATCATCGCAAATTAGGTAAAGAGTTAGGGCTCTTTGATATTTATCACAACCAAGCTGGTGCCGGTTTAGTTTTTTATCTGCCTAAAGGGGCAATTTTAAAGAGAATAATAGAAGATTGGGAGATAAGAGAGCATTTAAAGAGAGGATATAAGATGGTTGAGACCCCCCATATTATGGATAAGAAGTTATGGGAAAGAAGCGGCCACTTAGAGTATTATCAAGACTATATGTATTCAGTCCAAAAAGATAATCAGGAGTTTGTTTTAAAACCGATGAATTGTCCCGGGCATATCCTTATCTATAAGTCCCAATTGCGTAGCTGGCGTGATTTGCCCTTGCGGTTACTTGAATTGGGGACAGTTTATCGTTATGAAAAAAGTGGAGTGTTGCATGGTCTTTTAAGAGTAAGGGGTTTTACCCAGGATGATGCGCATATCTTTTGTAAAAAGGAAGATCTTTATAGTGAAATAGAGGGAGTTTTGGAGTTTGTAAAAGTAGCTATGGATAAGTTTGGCTTTACTGATTTCACTGCTGAGTTAAGCACAAGGCCTAAAGAATTTATTGGTGAGGTAGAAGATTGGGATAATTCCGAAAGCATCTTAGAAGAAGTCTTAAAGAAAAAAGATTTCAAATATCGGGTGAATGCTGGAGACGGCGCATTCTACGGTCCGAAAATTGACATTAAACTGCGAGATGCTATTGGTCGAGAATGGCAGTGTGCTACTGTGCAGTTAGATTATAATATTCCTAAGCGGTTCGATGTAACTTATCGGGCTTCTTCGGGAACGAATGAGCGGGCAGTTATGATTCACCGGGTAATCTTGGGGAGCTTCGAACGCTTTATTGCTACTTTGATCGAGCACTATGCCGGGAAATTTCCCCTTTGGCTTGCTCCGGTTCAAGTGAGTGTCTTAAACGTAACCGCCGATGCAGGAGATTATGCTTCTAAGATAAAAGGAGATTTGGAGAAACAAGGATTTCGGGTAGAAGTAGATTTACGCGATGAGACCTTACAGAAAAAAATCCGCGAGAAAGAACTTTTAAAAATTCCTTACATGGTAATTGTTGGGAAAAAGGAGATGCAGGAAGGAAAGATTTCTTTGCGGGGCAGAGGTATGAAGAATTTGGGTGGTATGGGAACAGAAGAGTTAGTAGGTATTTTAAAAAAGGAGGATGACGCTAAGTGAAGTATGTGAGGGTAAATGAGAGAATTTTTGCAAAAACATTACGGGTAGTCGGCCCTGAAGGGGAACAATTAGGCGTTTTCCCTCGCGATATGGCCTTTAAGAAGGCCGATGAATTTGATTTAGACTTAGTGGAGGTTGCTCCTCAAGCCGACCCACCGGTTTGCCGGATAATAGATTTTTCTAAATATAAATATGAACAGGAGAAGAGAGAGAAGGAAGTAAGGAAACATCAAAAACAAGCTCAGCTTAAAGAGGTAAGAATTAGGCCTCGCATAGGGATTCATGATTATGAAATTAAGCTTAAACATATAAAAGAATTTTTAGAGAAAAAACATAAAGTAAGAGTGAGAATGTGGTTTAGGGGTAGAGAAATTACCCATAAAGAGATTGGAAATAAAGTAATTGATAAACTTCTTAAGGATGTCGAGAAAATTGGAAGGATAGACCGGGAACCCCATATGTTGGGTAAGACCATGGTTTTAATTTTGAGCCCGAAATAAACAACTTTTATATCTTTTAATTTCTCATATAATAAGAAGAGAGACAAAGGAGCGAGAAATGCCGAAGTTAAAAACGAGAAAATCAACAGCTAAAAGAGTAAAGATTACTAAGAAGAAGAAAGCCTTAAGGTCTAAGGCTGGCCGACGTCATCTGCTAAGCGGTAAGGCTAAGAAGAGAAAGCGGAAACTAAGGCGTAAGGCTAAAGTATCAGAAGGTGATAAGAGGGCATTGAAAAAAGCATTGCCCTATTCTATGTAGAAAGGAGATTTATAATGAAGGTAAAAAGTTCCGTAACTTCCCGTAAGAGGAAGAAAAAAGTTTTAAAATCAGCTAAGGGTTATTGGGGGGAGCGTTCCAAAAAATACCGTCGGGCCATTGAGACTCTAAGAAGAGCTTACGCTTTTGCTTATCGGCATAGACGGACAAAGAAACGGGAATTTCGTTCTCTCTGGATTACCCGTATTAATGCAGCCCTAGAAGGGGTCGATCTTTCTTATAGTAAGTTTATGAATGCTTTAAAAAAGAAAGAGATCGTTCTTTCCCGGGATATGTTGGCAAAAATCGCTGCTGAGCACCCAGAAGTATTTGCAAAAATCGTAGAAACAGTCCAAAAATGAGATATATAATTATTATCGGCTGTGGCAAGACCGGAAAAAATTTAGCCCTTGAGCTATCTAAAGAGGAGAATGTTGTAGTTGTAGACAAGAGCCTGAAGAGTTTAGATTCCTTGGGCGATGATTTTAACGGTAAGAAGATTTGGGCCGATGCTTTGGATATAACCACTTTTGAAAAAGCCGAAGCAAAAGGCGCTGATGCGGTGTACCTACTTACTGGTAATGATAATATTAATTTAGTTGTCGGCAAGGTTGTGAAGAGAAAGTATGGGGTCAAGAAGGTTATCTTGCAGGTAAACGATGTCATGAAGAAGAAGATATTTAAGGAAGAAGGCTTAACTATTGTTAATCGTACCTATTTAATTGCCGAGGTGTTAAAGAAATGTATATCGTCATAGCCGGAGCAGGTAGATTAGGTTTAATTTTAGGCAAGAAGCTAAAAGAAGACAGTCATCAGATTTGCCTTATTGATAAGAGTGAGATTCTTTGCAATAAGCTAGCCGGAGAGCTGCAAGATACTCTAATCATCAGAGGAGATGCTACTTATCCTGAGGTTTTGCAACAGGCAAAGATAGAAAAGGCTGATGTTTGTGTGAGTGCTACCTCTAATGATGAGGATAACACAATTGTTTGCTACCTGGCAAAGGAGCTATTTGGGGTAAAAAGAACTGTGGCTAGGGTTAATGATCCTAAGCATATACCTCTCTATAAATATATGGAAGTGGACAACCCTGTAGATTCTACATCTATAATCGCTCGGGTTGTAGAGGAAGAGGCTTCCTTTACTGACGTGATGAGCCTTTTAAGTATTAAGAAGGGGAGGCTGTCAATTGTAAGAGTTGATATTCCCCAAACTTCACCAGTTGCCAATAAAGCCTTAAAAGATATTAGCCTGCCACACAATTCCGTTCTCGTCTCTATCTTAAGAGGTCCAGACATAATTATTCCCTATGGTTCAACAGTAATATTGCCTGGTGATGAAGTAATTGCTGCTGCTTTAATTGATGTAGAGAAAGAATTAATTAAAGCACTTATCGGCAAGATTTAATTAGATAGATAACTAAGATGCGGGTAGTAACAGGAATCATAACTGAAATTATTTTTTGTCTTTTTATTGTTGGTCTAGGGTATTGTCTTTCTTTAATCTTTTAAGACAAGAGAAGTCTTTGTAGTTTATCTTAAGAGTTATGATTATTTCCCCAGATAGAAGAGATTTTTCCACAATCCTAAACATTTTAGGGAGGCTTATCTTAGGTTTAAGTCTCTTTATGGTTATCCCAATCATAGTAGCCTTAATAAAGGGTGAATACTCTCCTCTTCTCGATTTTCTTATTGGTTTTACATTCAGTGCTACCCTAGGGATGCTTCTTACCCTCATTTTCCCGATAAAAAAAGAGGCTGGTTGGATACATGCTTTTTTTACAGTTAGTTTAGGTTGGCTTGTGTTTTCACTTCTGGGAGCAATACCATTGTATTTATCTGCACACTTCTCATCTTTCATTGATGCTTGGTTTGAGTCAATGAGTGGATTCGCAACTACCGGGTTAATTCTCATTCAAGATTTAGACCATCTTTCTATCTCCCATAATATGTGGCGGCATTTAACTATGTTTATCGGGGGCCAGGGAATTATCTTAGCTAGTTTGTCTATTTTAACCAGAGCTCGCTCGGTTGCTTTAGGTTTTTATATCGGCGAAGCCCGCCAGGAAAAAATTCTACCCAACGTAATTGCTACTGCAAGATTTATCTGGAAGGTAAGCTTTGTCTATTTGATCTTAGGAGTAATTACTTTTTTCACTATTCTTTATAGCCAAGGATTGTCTGGTCAAAGGTCATTCTTTCATGCTCTTTGGCTCTTCTTCGCCTCTTTTGATACTGGCGGTTTTGCTCCTCAAGCTCAAAATATCGCTTATTACCACTCCTTTCCTCTAGAGATAGCTACTATTGTCTTTATGATTCTCGGCGCGATAAATTTTAATCTTCACTTTTGGCTATGGAATAAAAGCAAGAAAGAGATCTTCAAGAACTTTGAAATAAGAACTTTCTTTTTTACAGTTTGCTCGCTTAGCCTTATCCTCTATTTTTCTCTTTCAAAGATCGGCCCAGCAATGTTTCGTAAAGGATTTTATCAATTAATTTCTGCTCATAGCGGTTGTGGATTTACTAATTTAGCTAGTGGAGAACTAAACCACTTTCCAACCTTAGGATTACTGGCGGTCATCTTTGCGATGATGATCGGAGGAGGTGTCTGTTCTACAACCGGTGGAATAAAGTTGATGAGGCTAGGCATTGTCTTTAAATCATTCTTTATGGAGATTAAGCGTTGGATGATGCCTTTTAGAGCTGTTTACAAAGATAGATTTCACCATCTGCAGAGTTTAGTCCTTTCAGACAAGAGAATGAAAGAGGCTTATTTATTTTTCTTTCTTTTCATCTTTACCTATGTAGCTGGAGCAATTGTGGCTATAGGTTTTGGTTATCCGGCATCAGAGGCTCTGTTCGAGTCTGTTTCAGCAACCGCTAATGTCGGGTTGTCAGTGGGGATAACTGCTCCAACGATGCCTTTAACTTTAAAACTGGTTTATATCTTTCAGATGTGGGCTGGTAGATTAGAATTTATCTCAATTTTTGTCTCGTTGGGTTTTGCCTTATCGTTATTTAGGAGATAGGTATGAGAGTTAAATTAAAACTTTTTATTTTATGCTTGTTACTTATTGTGTTAGTTACTCCCCTTGCCTATGCCGAAAATATTTCTTTGGAAGATATATTTGCTTCTCCCGAGGAGTTTAGTGGCCGGGAGTTTCAAATAGAGGGAGAAGTAATTGGTGAGGCCTTAAATGATGCTCGAGGTATCTGGCTGAATGTGTCAGCCGGATCACAGCAGATAGGAGTCTTTTCGGCTGATAAAGAAATGGTAGAAGAGATAGCATATTGGGGTAGCTATAGCGCAACCGGAGACCAGGTAAGAATAAAAGGAATTTTTTACAAAGAATGTCCAGACCATCAGATAAGCGATATGCATTTGGGGAGCTTAGAGGTTATTCGAAGCGGCTATAGAAATGAGTACAAAATTTCTCCCCAAAAGCGAAAATTAGCCAAGATACTCTCGATGATATGTTTGACAATAGCATTCATTTACCTTATAAAGTTAAGATATGGAAAACGAGATTAAACGTCTAGAAGAAGAACTTCAAAGAGATTTTCAGGAAGCTAAGTCCCCCAAGGAGTTAGAAATCTTGAAAATTAAATATTTAGGCAGAAAGTCTACTTTTACTCAGCTCTTCTCCCGAATTCCTACTCTTGAGCCAGAAGAAAGGGGCATTTGGGGCAAGAGGTTAAATGCTTTTAAGCAAAAGATAACCTCTTTGCTAGAGGCAGAGGCGAGCCAGGGAAAGGGCAGGGAAGGAAAAATCGATTTAACCCCGCCTTCCGTTTCCTTAGAATCTGGTTCGCGCCATATTTTAAGCACAGTTAGCGAGAAGATTTGTTCTATATTCGAGAAGCTAGGATTTGCTACTATCGAGGGTAAGGAGATTGAAGAGGAGTGGTATAACTTTGAGGCTTTAAATATTCCCTTAGAACATCCTTCTCGGGAAGCCTTTGATACTTTTTATCTAGGTATCGGCGAAAAAGATAGAGGTAAGTATCTCTTAAGAAGTCATACCTCACCTTCTCAGATAAGGGTTATGCAGGAGGCAAAACCACCATTGGCAGTAATTTCACCAGGAAGGGTCTATCGACCCGACGCGGTAGATGCTACCCATTCGTTTATGTTTCATCAGATAGAGGGTTTTGTAGTAGATGAGGATATAAACTTTTCTCATCTCAAAGGAGTCCTGCTCCATTTCGCCCGTGAATTTTTCTCAAATGAAGTAGAGCTTCGGTTCCGGCCTCATTTTTTCCCCTTCACTGAGCCCTCGGCAGAGGTGGATATATCTTGTTTCATTTGTAGAAGAAAAAAAGCAGAGAGAGCAAGCAAAGAAGAAGGGGTTAAGAAGTGCAGTGTCTGCAAGGGCAAAGGTTGGCTTGAAATCTTAGGCTGCGGGATGATCCATCCCAAGGTATTAAAAGCTTGCCGGATAGATTCTAAAAAGCACAAAGGGTTTGCCTTTGGAATGGGCGTAGAGAGAATAGCTATGCTTAAATATGGCATTGATGATATTCGTCTTTTTTACGAGAACGACGTAAGATTCTTAAAACAATTTTCTCTGTAAGCTAAGAGTAAATTATGAGATTCAGTTTAAATTTTATTCAGGAATTTTTAAAGGTGGATATCTCACCTAGAGAGTTGGCCTCTCTTCTTACTATGGCCGGCATGGAGGTCGAAGGCCTAGAGAAGGGGCTTTCAGATTGGATTTTTGATATTGAGGTCACTACTAATAGGTATGACTGGCTCTCAATATTAGGGATATCCAGAGAGATAGCTGCTATTTTAGGAAAGAAGTTAAAGGTTAATTACCCGGTCTCAATTACAAAACCTCTTCTTGCAACAAGAGATATTCTAATCGAAGATAAGGGAGATTGTTCTTATTACATTGGTAGAAGAATAGAGGGGGTAAGAGTATCTGAATCTGGAGCTTGGTTGCGAGAGCGAGTTCTAAATTGTGGGCTTACCCTGGTTAATGACACCGTAGACATTACTAACTACTCTATGCTTAAATGGGGCAATCCCTTGCATGCTTTTGATGCTGATAAATTAGAGGGCAATATCTATATACGTAGAGCGAAGAAAAATGAGTCATTGGTGGGAATTGATGGTAAGGAAAGAGTTTTAGGTAAAGAGAACTTAGTAATCGCTGACAGTAAGAAGGTAATTGCTTTAGCCGGAATTATCGGGGGCAAAAATACAGAGGTAACTAAAACCACCAATAATATCTTTCTTGAAGCAGCAGTATTTTCTCCTTTGACCGTGAGACGTTCTCGAAGAGCCGCTGGCCTGGATACAGAGTCTTCCTATCGTTTTGAACGAATGGTTTCGCCTCACCTGCTAGAACATGCTTCTTGCGAAGCTGCTAAATTAATAGCTGATGTAAGTGGAGGGAAAATTAAGGGGTATAAGGCCGCCGGTAAGAGACCCCGATTAGCAAAAAAGAATATAACAATAAGCTTCGATGCCTTAGGTGCTTATTTAGGCCTGAGGACTCTTAAGCTTGAGGCAAAGAAGATTCTCCAGAGCCTTGATTTTAAGGTAAAGGATTTATCTAAAAATAGAATAGTGGTTTCGCCTCCGGGTTCTCGGTTTGATATTAACAGCGAGGTTGATGTTTATGAAGAGTTTTCCCGTATCTACGGGTACGATAAGATACCGGCTCAGATTCCATTTCTGAAGAGGAATTTAACTATTTCTAGTCAAACAGACTACTACCATTTTAAAGGAGAGCTGGCGAACCTTGCAGCTCTGCTGGGATTTAAAGAGATAATCACCTATAGCTTAGAGGAGAAAGAGCAATTAAGAATAGAAGACAAAGATGTTATAGAACTTATCAATCCTTTGCGTAGCCAAGAGAATGCCTTGCGGAGCAATTTGCTTTTTGGAATGGCTAGGAGCCTGCGGCATAATTTGAATCGCGCCCTAACCGGCACAGGTAACCAAGGTAGTCTATGGTTATTTGAAATAGCTGATACCTATTCTAAAAATAGCAAAGGCTTTCTGGAAACTCCTACCCTAGCCTTAGCTATCAGCGGCAAAGATGATGATTTTTTTCTTTTAAAAGGCGCCATAGAAAGAATCTTGAACTTCCTCAATATAAGCAGCTTCGAATTTAAGGAGAGCTCTTTAAATAACTTTACCAACTCTTTGAAAGTCAGTGTCGGGAATCGTAATTTAGGATTCATGGGCAAGTTAGATCAACTGCAAAAGAAAAACCTTGGCTTAAAAGAAAACTTATTTTTCGCTCAATTAGATTTATCGCTTTGCGTAAAAATCAGGGGCCAGAAGAAATACAAACCTCTTAGTTCTTATCCGGCTATATGGCGAGACATAAGTATTTCTTTAAAGAAATCTATAAAATTTAAAGAGATTGAAGGGATTATCAAAGCCAAAGGTAATTATCTGGCTGGGTTGACTATTGTTGACGTTTATAAAGGTAAAGATATCCCCCCGGAGCATAAGGCTTTCACCTTAAGGATTTTTTATCAATCAACTGAGAAGACTCTTGTCTCTAGCGAAGTTGATTCTTTTCACAACCAGATAAGGCAAAGCTTAAGCCAACAAGAAGGTGTGAGCTTACGTTAGAGATTCCTTAGTTCGCTTGAAGATATTTTTGTAGCGGGGTAGTGTCTAGATTGAAAAAACAAAAAGGTAGTGGTATAATAGATATGAAAATAACCCTGCCTATCGCGATAGCAGGTCAGAACGCTACAGCTAACGCCATTAATAAGGGAGCTAATATTTCTTACTGCCTAGGCGGGAAAGATGCGGCGCCCACGTGTAGAGATGAGAAACTGATAGCGATCGCCTGTAACGGATAAATGGCGGGGTTTTTTATTTGTCTTTTGTTTGACTTATGGTAGAGTATTTAAGATGATTAAAGAAATTGCTTCACCAAAACTAAAGAATCCAATTTTTATCGCTGCTTGGCCAGGAATGGGGGAGGTAGCTTACCGGGCTGCTCTTTTTTTAAAGGAGGTTTTAGAGTTTAAGGTTTTTGCTAAGCTTCAAGCTCCACAATTCTTTAAACCAGCAGCAGTATCTGTAGAAAAGGGAGTCCTTAATATTCCTGAAATGCCAGCCGGATTCTTCTACTACCATAAAGGCAAGAAATCACCGGATATAATTCTTTTCTTAGGCGAAGTACAGCCGCCATTAGAATATGCTCAAGCCTTATCTTTGATGATTGTTAATTTTATAAGGAAGTATAAAGTAAACCAGATGTTTACCTTTGCAGCTAAACCCGAGCCGATTGACCATAAGAGTAAGTCTAAGGTATGGGTGGCGGTAACCCACGGCGAACTCCTAAAGCCCTTAGAGAAGCTTGACTTAAAAGTTCTGAAAGAAGGCCAGGTAAGTGGGCTTAATGGAATTATTTTGGGCGTAGGAAAGAAGAAATCTATAAAAGGGGTATGTTTATTAGGAGAGATCCCTTTTTATACTGTTCAAATCGAAAATCCTAAGGCAACTCGTAGTATTTTAGAAGCAATGGGCAAGTATCTTAAAGTAGATTTGAATCTTACTTCGATAGCCTCTCGCAGTAAGTTTATTGAAGAGGAAATAGATAAGCTGATAACTTACTTGAAAGGAGAAACCCCCACTCCGGGACATAGCCCCTTAAGCGATGACGATATTGATAAGATCAAAAAAGATTTAGCTGCCTACACAAAGCTACCCCAATCAGCCCGTAAAGAAATAGAAAAGCTTTTCAGCGACGCCGGGAAAGATATAACTTTAGCTAATAAGCTAAAGGGTGAGCTTGACCGCTGGAATGTCTATAAGGAATATGAGGATAAATTCCTGGATTTGTTTAAGAAGAAAGGTAAAGAAACGCATTAAAGGTGCATCTTTTTCTCCCCGCGATAATTAAAATACTAAAAAAGAAGGAAGTCATTGGATGAAGGGTTTGGAGGTTAGTAAACTACGAGAGCTAGATGATATGGCTAAGAAAATTGGCTTGGAAGAGAGGATACTCATCGAGAATGCCTCAAGTAATCTTTTTAAGGTAATTGATAGGTTGAATTTAGGGGAAAAAGTACTTGTTATATCCGGTCGGGGCAATAACGGTGCTGATGTTTTGAGTTGTGCCCGAAAACTCTCTTCTTCCGGTTATGATGTAACGGTGGCTATTTTAGTAGAGAAAGAGTTAGGCCCCCAAGTTTCTTTTCAAAAAGGGGTTCTTGAAGAGATAGGGCATCAGATATCTTTTTTTGACAATAACAATATCCTCAAGCTTAAAAAGCTATTTGAAGATAGAGATTTTATCCTTGAGGGAATCTTGGGAATCGGAGTAAAGGGTGAGCTTAGCTCTTTTTTGAAAGAGGCTATTGGTCTTATAAATGAAAGCGGTAAGAAAACAGTATCTTGCGATATACCCTCAGGTTTGTCTCCAGATGAAGGAAAAGTTTTAGGCCAAGCGGTCAAAGCTGATTACACAGTAAGTTTTATTGCCCCTAAGTTAGGATTTTATCTAAACCAAGGCCCGAGTCTTTGTGGCCAGATATCTATAGTGGACATTGGGATATCCCGAAGTATCCTAGAGGAATTAATAAATAACAAAGGGTCAGAAGAGTAATGGAAATAAGTTTCTTAGGCCATGCTTGTTTTTTATTAGAGACTAGCCAAGGGACTAGATTGATTACGGACCCTTATGAGTCTGGCGGTTATGGCGGAGCAGTAGGTTATGAGGCTATTAATCTTGAGGCTGACATTGTTACTGCTTCGCATAAACATGCTGACCATAACAACATTCAGGACTTCAAAGATGCTTTGATTGTTAACCAAGAGGGAGAAGCCTCGACAAAGGATATAGAGATCAAAGGTATGCTTTCTTACCATGATAAGGATAAGGGGCGCTCTCGCGGCGAGAATATAATTTTTACTATTGGGGCTGATAATTTAAAAATTGTTCACTTTGGCGATTTAGGAGAAAAAGACATTGATTTGACCTCTTTTAGTGATATTGACATTGCTATAATTCCAGTCGGAGGAACCTTTACTATTGATGCAGCCGAGGCAAGCCAGTTGATAAGAGAGATTAGTCCCAAGATTACCATTCCAATGCACTATAAGACTCCCAAGCTGGGATTTGATATTGACGGCGTGGATAAGTTTTTGAAAGCTAATCCTGATTACGAGGAGAAAGATTCACTGGTGCTTAGCCGAGATAATATAGGATCATTTAAGAAAATAGTTGTTTTAAAATACCAACGTTAATAAAAGTATGTACGAAGAAAGACTCTACCGCGATCAAATCTTCTCAAAATTTAAGATTGAGGTTTCTTTCAAAGAAAGTGACCTTTTAATTTGTAGCGATAAGGTGATTGACAAGGAAAAAGCCCAGGGTATTTTAGTAGAGTGTTATGAGCAGATAGAAGATTATATAAAGGAAAACCCTCTCTTTTCGAGGTCTCTTTTTCCTTTGGAAATCGACCAAACAGCACCACCGATCATAAGAGAGATGCTAGAGAGCTCAAAAGTTACCGGTATTGGTCCCTTTTCTGCTGTTGCCGGAGCAGTCGCTTCCTACGTAGGAGGCGAGCTCTTAAATCATTGTCAGGAGCTCATTGTAGAGAATGGCGGGGATATCTTTCTAAAAATTAATGAAGATAAGATTATCGGGGTTTACTTAGGCCAAGAGTTTAAGATAAATAATCTTAAGTTAAAGATAAAGAAAAGAAGCCAGGCCTTTGGGATTGCCTCCTCATCATCATCTTTGGGGCATAGCCTTAATTTCGGTAAAGCCGATCTAGTTAGCGTAGTTGCTAAAAATATAATTATTGCCGACAGTTTTGCCACTGCTATATCTAATAGGATAAAAAAAGTAGAGGATGTAGATAAGGTTTTAGATGAAGCTAAAAACAAACTTCCGATTGAAGGATTACTAGTTGCTTTTGGAGAAAAGATATTTTTGTGGGGAGATTTAGAAATTGCAAATTAGTCTTATCGTAAAAATAGTGGTGCGAGGGAGGGGACTTGAACCCCTACGGTATCGCTACCGTTAGCCCCTCAAGCTAGTGCGTCTGCCAATTCCGCCACCCTCGCAAGCATTAAGAACTTCTCTTATTAACTATGTACTTACTTTCTGGGAATTTTTTGGCCAGGCTTTTCATTTCTGCCCCTAGAGAATTTACCTCGGCAGTATGGGTAAAATTTTGTTTTAGATTAGTAATTATCCCAAGAGAGATGGTCGGGAAACCAAATCTATGTATTTTATTATCACGTCCTTTTGTTTCAATATAACCTCTTAATCTGTCTTTTTCCGCAAAGAAGGTTGGCGCGATATTGTCAAAATCGGTTATTACCTTTTTAGCTATTTCTTCGAATTTTCCAGGGGTTGTTACAATAGCAAAGTCATCTCCGCCAATGTGCCCTACAAAATCCTTAGCCGTTCCTTTTTTCTGGATAGAGTCAATAAGGATTCGAGCAGTTTCCTTAATTACATTGTCGCCCTCTTCAAATCCGTAGTAGTCATTTACAGCTTTAAAATTATCAATGTCAATATAGAGCACAGCAAACATTTCTTTACTTTGAATTTTTTCAGTTAGTTCCTTATTGATCGAAACATTCCCTGGTAATCGGGTTAAGGGATTGGCGTCTAAGTTTGCAGAGGAACGTCGTATAAGCATTCTTACCCGGGCGATTAATTCTTGGGGGTCAAAGGGTTTCAGCATGTAATCGTCAGCGCCAGCTTCAAGCCCAGTAACTTTATCTTCTACCTCACCTTTGCCGGTAAGCATAAGAATAGGGACGTTTAGGAATAGAGGATCTTTTCTTATTATCTTGCAAATTTCCGGGCCTTTTAAATCAGGGAGAACATAGTCTAAGACTAAAAAGTTGGGACTATTGGCTTTTAGCTTCTCTAAAGCCTCATTGCCGGAAGAGGCTTTTATTAGTTCGAATTCATCCTGCAAGGTGGCTTCGAGAAGATCAAGAATATCGGGGTTATCGTCAATGATTAGGACTTTTAATTTATACATCTTAAGGTATCCTTAGGGTAAATGAAAAAGTAGTACCTTTTCCTAGTTTTGACTCTACCCATATTTTTTCCTTATGGGTATCAATGATTCTTTTCACTAAAGAAAGACCTAGGCCGCTGCCTTCTATTTTGGCGATTGCAGGGTTAGCTGCTCTGAAGAATTCCTGGAATACTTTTCCTAAATCATCTTCTTTCATCCCGCAACCAGTATCAGACACAGAGACAACAGCTTGTTTGTCTTTCTGGATACACCTAAGCGTTATTTTCCCCCCGGAAGGAGTAAACTTTATGGCATTATTGATAAGATTGATCAATACCCTTTCAATAAGATTTTTATCTAGGTATGCGGTCAAGCTTTCAGAAAGCTCAAACGCTAACCCTATCTCTTTAGCTTGGACTTGAGGGCTTAAGAAATCTGCTACCTCTCTGATTAATTTCGTAATTTCAAATGGTGCAATCTTTACTTCCATCTTGCCGGACTCTATGCGAGAAATATCTAAGAGGGTGTTTACAATAACCATAAGTTTATTTACGTTCCCGTCTATCTTTAGCAATCGCTTCCTGGCTTCTTCAGGCAATTTACCAAATTTTTCACCAACCAAAAGGGCAGAGAACCCCTTTACTGAGGTAAGAGGAGTTCTTAGTTCATGGGATACGCTAGAAATGAAGTCAGACTTAGTTTTACTTATAACTTCGATTGCCCTTAAACTTTTAACAAGTTCACTTGTTCGTTCCTTGATTTTCTTCTCTAAGTTATCTTTTGTATGGTAGAGGTCTTCAAATAACCGGATGTTATCAAGACATTGGCTAAGATACATGCAGACGATTAAGAATGCCTCTTCTTCTGACTTTTTAATCTCAGCGTGGAGATTAAGGTCAGATACTATAAATATGGCGTATACGAACTCCCTTGCTTTTATTGGTGCGATAAGAATGTTTTTATTTCCTATAGTCGGGAAAAGATCTTTGTAAATTCCAGAGCCTGAGCGCAAAATCTGCGTATCTTTTAGCAGCTCTTTCTTATGCTTGAAAGCCCCTTTGAATAGCTCAACATCACCAGCGTCAAAGCCAACATTAACCTTTTCTTTACTCTCTTGAAAGTCAATTACCAACCCTTTCTTAAATCCCAAGGCATGTATTATTTCTTCGGTTATTGAGGAGAAGATTTTTTCCTTATCTAAAGTATAAATAGAAGAAAAGAGAAGGTTCTTTATTAGGGTTAGTTTTGTGAGCTCGCTTTCTATCTCCTGTTGAGATAGCTTTAATTCCATGTCGCCCTTTATAATTAATTTTGCCTGTTGGTCTAGGTTTTGAATAGTTCTATTTGCCTGGCTGAGGTCTTTCTTTAAATTATAGACGCTTTGCAGTCTGCCGATGATATAAAATATGAGGAATACTATTATACCGAAAAATATAAAGACCAAAGTAGCTAGAGGGTCAAGAGATAGTATTTTTTTAAACATGCTACTCCCACGTGGTTACAAGGAGATTGTTGGTCTCGATATCAATATCTCCCTTTTCTTTATCCGACAAGAAAGAGTAATCAACGTATAATCCAATTACTTTTGACTTATCCCCGAGAGTTTCTTTTATCGCCGCTATTTCTCCCTTGGCTCCTTCACCTAAGGTTTTTTTTCTTGTTAAAGAGTTTATAATAAAAGTTAAAGTTTGTCCATTGTTTCTTAGCCGGGCTAAATTACTTTTTAGATTCTTTACAAAAAGAGTGGAGTCAAGAAACATAATATGCCCATATTCATTTTCTCTCGCTTCACCTACGCACATTAAGGAACCGTCCTCCAGGCAATCAACAACATTGATAATCCTCAAAGAGCCGCCGGTATTTATCCCCAGAGGGTAAAAACAGAAAAGATGGTTTTTTACAAAAGTATCAAACTTTTCTTGAAGATAGTGTTTGTAAATGTCTATCGCTGGCTGGTTATCTATTTCCATGATGATAGCCCTGTTAGTCGTGGTCTTGGTGATAGTAAAAGGTTTTCCCAAAGGTACATATCCCCCTAATCTCGATGAACGTATATCAAGCCCTTTTAAGGCAATACTTACCAAGCCATCGCTAAGATTACCATCTACAATTTGGGAATTGTAAGAGGAGTATTTTTTTATGAAGCCAGCTCCGAGAGGTTCAAAGAATTTTCCCAAAGACATCTTTATCCCTCTGACATAGGTGGCCGGATCGACTAGGGAAGAGGCAAAAAATAAGAAAGAAAAATCTCTTCTTTTTAACTTCTTGAATGAGGAGATTAAGAATGATTCAATTTCTTGGGGTTTGGTGGCTTTAGAAAAGGTTTCATGAATCTCTAGCCCATCTTTGTTTATACAGCAGGCCACAACTCCCTTGGAAACAACTTTGTCTTCAAAGATTAAGAATGGTGATTTTAGGCCTAAAATTTTTTTGGGTTTCAAGGTAAGACTTATTGCCCTTAAAAGATTCTTAGGATTATAGTCTGGGGTGGAGAGAAGAATAAGGTAATTTATCGTTTTAGGAAAGACCGATTTTACCTTTAGAGAAATTTCCTTGATTGCTTCTGCTTGCTCTTTTTCGCTAAAAGCTATGGCAAAGGTCTCTTTATCCATTTAAATAACCACCTTTTGCCTTGGCCATTGTCTGGCGATAACCTAAAAAGGGGAGTGCGAATAAGGCAAGGATGATAAGGAAGAAATATCTTTTCATCGATTTCAACTTACCATAAACATAGCCAAAAATCAATACATTTGGTCTTTCCGGCCGATCGGCAAAGGTTCCCTTGACAAATTTTGGTGCGTATGCTATATACTACTTACACTTAAAAATGGAAATATTTGAAAGCCAAAACTTTATAGATTTTATTTTTTTAATTCTCTGTCTGAGAGTTATTTACATCTCAATTTCTCGAGGAATTGTCTGTGAAAGTTTTAAGCTGGCCGGAATTCTTTTAGGATCTTTTTTTGCTTTCCATTATTATTCTTCCTTGGCAGATAAGATACCATTTTTAAGTAGAGAATACTTTCTGCTGCTATCTTTTATCTCAATTTTCCTATGGATAAGGTTAATTTTTACCCTTTCCAGGATGATAGCAACTGTCTTCTGTAAAAAAGATGGAGTATGCTTTAAGGCAAGGATAGTATTGTTCTTTTTAGGAGCTTTTAGAGCCTCTCTTATAGGGAGTGTAATCTTTTTTTCATTGCATTTATCTCCTCTTGACTCGAAGTATTATCGTCATAGTATATCTTATAGTATATTTAAAGATATTAGCCCTAAGATTTATTTAGTAGCCCTTAAAGGTTACGGTAAATTTAATTCCAAGATAGTAGCAAATAAGGAGGTAGAAGAGTATTATGAAGCTGAAAAACCTTTACCAGGAAATAATAAAGAAAGGTATTGATGCTGATGTTCGTAGCCATAAAGAAATTGAAACACTCCTTCAAAGGAATAAGAGGAAATTCAATAAATTAGATAAGGTAGATAAGGAACTATTCGACCAGGATTCGCTATCTAATCCTTTTGCTGACACCCGTATTCTTGTTGGTGATCCGGTGAGTGATATAAAGTCTATGATTGTTGGTATAGACATTGATGGCGGGGAGTTGGTTCTCGTTGATAGGTTGAGAGAAAAAGGAAAGAAAATAGATCTAGTAGTTTCTCACCACCCTCAAGGCCGAGCCTATGCTAATTTCTATGACGTGATGGATTTGCAGATCGATGTTTTTGCCAAAGAAGGAGTAGCCTTAGGGGTTTGCGAGAAACTTCTTGAGGAGAGGAAATTTCAAGTTGCCAGAAGAGTAAGTTCAGCTAATCATTCTAGAGGCGTTGATATAGCCCGCCTACTTAATATAAATTTTATCTGCGCTCACACACCTTGTGACAACCTTGCTTATCAACACCTAAGAAAAACAATAGATAAGAACAAACCGGCAACTTTGGGTAAGATAACCGATATCTTACAGACTATTCCTGAGTATTTTGATGCTGCAAAGAATAATAATCCTCCTCGAATAGTAGTGGGAAGTAAAAATTCCCGGTGCAAGAATATTCACCTTGAGTTTACCGGAGGCACAGAAGGGCCAAAAGGTATCTACAAAGAGCTTGCTTCTAAAGGGGTCGATACCATAATTGCCATGCATCAATCCGAAGAACACTTTAAAAAGTGTAAGGAATCCAAGATAAATGTAATCTTCGCTTCACATATCGCCTCTGATAGCTTAGGCATTAACATTATGCTTGATTATCTCGAGGGAAAAGAAAAACTCAAAATTTACGAATTATCAGGATTCCGAAGATTCAAACGAAAGAAGTAATTAACCACTTAACCGATTAATAAGACAATCAATTAATTAGCTGGTCTGGCTATGATTCCTCAACAATTTATAGAAGAAGTTCAATCTAGGACAGATATTGCAGAGGTAATTTCTGGCTATGTGTCTCTTAAAAAAACCGGCAGAAATTTTAAGGCTGTCTGTCCATTCCACGGTGAGAAAACCCCGTCTTTTATTGTAAGTCCGCAAAAACAAATTTTTCATTGTTTTGGATGCGGTGAAGGCGGAGGGGTCTTTCAATTCCTGACCCTCATCGAGAAGGTAACTTTTCCCGAAGCTGTAGAGATGTTGGCTAAGGGATTGGGTATGGCTATGCCATACCAGAAGAGCAAGAATGTGAAAACTAAGAATTTTCTCTACGAAGCTACCAGTAAAGGTGCTTCTTTTTTCCATAATATTCTAAGGGAAAGTAAGGACTGTCAGGTTATCCGTACTTATTTAGAAAAGAGGGGGATTGGTCCAGAGACGATCAATAAATTTCACCTCGGGTTTGCTCCCGGCCATGATTCCCTTATTCAACATATGCGTAAATCCGGCTTTACCTTAGAGGTTTTGGAAAAAGCATCTTTGGTTACCTCAAACCGAGGAAGTTTTCGTGACTTATTTATAAATAGAATTACTTTCCCAATTTTTGATATTCGTTCTCGTGTCGTTGGGTTTGGAGCACGGACTTGGAAAGACATACCTAACTCTCCCAAGTATATTAATTCCCTAGAAAGTGTTCTTTATAGCAAGAGGGAACATCTTTACGGTCTTAATTTTTCCAAGGATGAAATAATTAAAGAAGATAGTGTAGTTGTGGTTGAAGGGTATTTAGATATGATCACGCCTTTTATGAGAGGGATAAAAAATATCGTCGCTTCTTTAGGCACAGCCTTAACTTCTGAGCAAATCCGTCTAATAAAAAGATATGCTTCTTGTGTAGTCTTAGTCTATGATTCTGATAAAGCCGGAGAAACTGCTACGGCACGGTCAATAGATTTGCTTCTTGAGAGCGATTTGAAAGTTAAGGTTGTACATTTGGCCAAAGGTTACGACCCGGATTCATTAGTCCGCAAACAGGGCAAGGGAGCTTTTCTAAAGCTATTGGATGAGAAGCTTGATTTTTTTGATTATAAGTTAGATAGTCTAAAGAGAACCTACGATGTTGACTCTATAGAAGGCAAAACCAAGATTGCTAAAGAGGTGCTTATTACTTTAGATAAATTAAGCAGTGAGATTAAGAAGTACGAGTATATCAAAAAACTTGCTGATAATTTAGGCCTTAAGGAAGAGATTGTGATTGCAGAGTTTCGCAATGTCTTATCAAAAACTAACAAAAATTACGGCAAAACTAAGGCTTCGCCAGCAACTCCTGCTGGCTCAAGAATAAATAATGAATTCGTGCCAATAGCCGAAAGAGTGATAATTAAAGGTATGCTTACTAATCCTAAAGCACTTGCCTTAGCAAAAAAGAAGTTGAAGAAAGAGTATTTTAGTTCGCATTTATCGCAAAAGACCGTTTCGTTTCTTTTTAACAGTTATTCTACAGAAGGGAACAATTCGATGCAAAAGTTCTCAGGAGCAATAGAGGACAAAGAAATCAGCAGTTTTGTTTCTCAAATTTTGATCGACGAAAATATACTACTGAATAACGAAGAGTTCAAAGGCAGCCTTGTTAAATTGTGCAAAGACGGCGTGAAACAACTAAAAAAAAGATTGCGCGAGGAGATAAGAGAAGCAGAAGCTAGGGGTGATGAAAAAAGAAAAATAGAGTTAATGAATAAACACAAAAAAATTAATAGTGAGGTAAGGAATGGTTAGGAAGAAACTTTTAGACAGAAGCATTAAGCAATTAGTCGAGCTGGGAAAGAAAAAAGGCTATCTTACCTACGATGAAATAAATCATTTTCTTTCCGAAGAGATAATAAACGCCAAGGCTTTAGATACTATCTTTGAGCATTTAGACACTAAGGATATAAGTGTTCTAGAGGCTAAAGAGGTTCCGGAGTGGGAGAAGGAGAAGAAAAAACAGGTTACTCCTACCACCCAGCCTATAGATGATCCGGTTAAGATGTATTTAAAACAGATGGGGCAAATTCCTTTGCTTTCTCGCGATGAAGAGATAAGGTTGGCGAAGAAAATCGAAGATGCTGAAGAGATTTTGCGCGAGGAGGTATTTTCTACAGGTATATCCCGGGATACCTTTATAAACATTTCTAAGCAATTAATTAAAGATCAGCTTAACCCTGACGATTTTGTTAAGGGTGAGATTAAGAGTAAAGAGAAGGAGATAAAAAGGATAAAAAAGCTTTATGGTAAGCTGTCGAGAATTAAAAAAATCGGAAGCCAGAAGAATGTTTTAAAAGAATTCAACTTCACTATTGGAATTATCGAACAAATCATTATTAAGACCAGAAATATCGTTCGGGAGTCTGAGAAGTTAAGAAGAAGGATTGAAAAAATAAAGGGTAAAAGCAGCAAGAAGGCTACAGAGAAAAGGTCTTTAGTAAGAGAGAGGAATAAGCTAATAAGAAAATTAGGCTTTGGTGATCAAGAAGTAAAAGATAAGATGCGGGCTATTCTTAACAAGGCTACGCTTTATAATCAAGCCAAGAGTACGCTTGTTGAGGCAAACCTGCGGTTAGTAGTGAGTATAGCTAAGAAATATGTAAACCGTGGCCTTTCCTTTCTAGATTTAATTCAAGAGGGCAATATCGGCCTTATCAAAGCCGTAGAGAAGTTTGAATATAAGCGAGGATATAAGTTTTCTACTTACGCTACTTGGTGGATAAGACAGGCAATAACTCGGGCTATCGCTGATCAGGCTCGGACGATTAGGATCCCTGTGCATATGACCGAGACCATTAATAAGATAATTCGTATTTCACGGCTTTTTATCCAAGAAAAAGGAAAAGAACCTACACCGGAGGAGTTATCCAAAGAGTTAAGGCTTCCGGTTACTAAGATAAAGGATATCATTAAGGTATCTCAGCAGCCGATATCGATACATACGCCTATTGGCGATGATGGAGATACTTCTTTTGGTGATTTCATTGAGGACAAGAAAGCAGTGTCGCCGGCTAATGCTACTGTATTTTCTATGCTCAAAGAAGAACTAGAGCAGGCTATGGATAGTTTAACTGATCGCGAAAGGAATATCCTTACTTTAAGGTTTGGCCTAGAAGATGGCAGCCCTAAAACCTTAGAAGAAGTGGGAACCATTTTTAAAGTTACCCGTGAACGCATACGACAAATCGAAGCCAAAGCATTGAAGAAATTAAGGCGTCCTAGCCGCTCACGTCGGCTTCAGACATTCTTGGAACTCACCCTCTTTCGAGGTAAATTACGCCCCTCATAGACAGAAGTAATAGAACAATAGAGTTTTAGGAAAATGAATAGATTTTTGAATGGTGAGTGGTATAATTTTAAAATAAAAGGAGCGAGATGGCTGGAAAAAAAGATGTAGAATATGTAGCTAATTTAGCCAGGATAAAGATAACTCTCCAGCAAGAGAGTTCTTTAGAAGAACAGCTTTCTAAAATTATCGGCTACATTGATAAGCTAAAAGAGCTGGATGTAGCCGGGGTCCAGCCTTCAAGAGGAGCACATATTACCCGAGATGTCTTCCGTGAGGATAAAGCTATACCTTCTGACTGCCGGGAAGAGATCTTAAGAAATTCCCCATCTCGGGAAGGCGATTATTTTAAAATCCCTAAGGTTATTGAATAAATGGAAGAGCTAGTTAATGTTAGCGCAAGTGGGCTAGCAGAAAAAATCAGCACCAAAAAATTAAAAAGAGAAGAGGCCTTTTCTTTCTTTAAAGACAGAATAAAGAAGATCGATCCTTGCCTGGGTAGTTTTGTAGAACCCTATGAGGAGCCAGTTACCGGAACTGGTAAATCTTTTCTCTCCGGGCTACCGATTGCTATAAAGGATAATATTTGCATAAAGGGAAAGAAGATTACTTGCGCTTCTAAAATCCTAGCCAACCATATAGCAGTCTATGATGCCGAGGTAATAAGAAGGTTAAAGGATGCCGGGTTAGATATTATTGGAACCACAAACATGGATGAATTTGCTTTTGGTTCATCCACAGAAAATTCTTGTTACGGCCCTACAAAAAATCCTTGGGATACAACAAGAGTCGTCGGAGGTTCAAGCGGCGGTTCAGCAGCAGCAGTGGCAGCTCGCCTAGTTCCTTTTGCCTTAGGCTCAGATACCGGAGGATCAATTCGTCAGCCAGCTTGTCTTTGCGGAGTAGTAGGATTTAAGCCTACTTATGGTCGGGTCTCGCGCTTTGGCTTAGTTGCTTTTGGTTCAAGCTTAGACCAGATTGGTCCGATAACTACAGATTTTATTGATTGTGCTCATCTTTTAAATATAATTTGTGGGCACGACCATAGAGATTCAACTTCAGCCTCCTTGGATTTGCCTGATTTTACCAAATCCTTAAACAATGACATTAAGGGTTTAAAGATAGGTATACCAAAGGAGTATTTTTCAGAAGGTTTAGATTCAGAAGTTAAGGCTGCAGTTGAGGGGATTAAGAAAATTCTTGAAGAAAAAGGAGCAGAAATGATTGGAATCAGTCTGCCCCATACTGAATATGCAGTAGCAACCTATTATATTATTGCTTCTTCTGAAGCTAGTTCAAATCTACAGAGATTTGATGGGATAAGATATGGCTTAAGAGCAAAGGCTGATAGATTAGAAGATCTTTATGCGAATTCCAGAGGCCAAGGTTTTGGTGATGAAGCCAAGAGGAGGATTTTTTTAGGCACTTATAGCCTTTCCAGCGGATATTATGATGCCTACTACCTAAAAGCTCTTAAAGCCAGAACCCTGATTAGAAGAGAATTTGATCAGGTTTTTAAAAAGGTTGACGCTATTCTTACCCCAACCTCTCCGACAACCGCCTTTAAAATTGGCGAAAAGGCCAGTGATCCTTTAAGCATGTATTTATCGGATATTTATACTATTTCTACGAATCTAGCCGGTTTGCCAGCTGTATCTTTTCCTTGCGGATTTTCTTCGCAAAGGCTACCGATAGGGGGGCAGCTGATTGGGAAAGAGTTTGACGAGGCGACACTTATAAAGCTAGGCTCAGCTTTTCAAAGTTGTACTGATTTTCATAGCCAGATACCAAAGGTTAGCCATGAGTAATTTTGAAGTTGTAATTGGCCTTGAGGTCCATACTCAGTTAAAGACAGAGTCGAAAATATTCTGTTCTTGCTCTACAAAATTCCAGAGCTCACCTAATAGTAATATTTGTCCGGTTTGTTGCGGCTATCCGGGAGTTTTACCGGTCTTTAACAAACGAGCTTTAGAGTTAGCAGTAAGAGTTTCTCTAGCCCTAAGCTGTAAGATTAATCGGTCTATATACTTTGAACGTAAGAATTACTTTTATCCTGATTTGCCTAAAGATTATCAAATTTCCCAATATAAAATGCCTTTGGGAGAGGCTGGAGTTTTAGAGTTTCCCTCAGGCAAAAAGATAAATGTGAATAGAGTGCATCTCGAAGAAGATGCTGGTAAGCTTATTCACAAAGATGATTGTTCCTGGGTAGATTTTAATCGCACTGGCACACCATTGCTGGAGATTGTCTCTGAGCCGGACATGAGAAGTCCCGAAGAAGCTTATGATTACTTAACGTATTTGAAATTAATTCTTCAATACATCGGTGCTTCTGATTGCGATATGGAGAAGGGTTCCTTGCGCTGCGATGCTAATATTTCTCTGCGTAGAAAAGGGGATACTAAGTTAGGTACAAAAGTTGAGCTGAAGAATATGAATAGTTTTAAAGGGGTCAGGGCAGCTTTAGAGTTTGAAGCCAAGCGTCAAGCTAAGGCTATAGAATCAGAGGAAAAAATAACCCAGGAGACCAGGTTGTGGGATGTTGAGAAGCTAAAGACAGTAGTTATGCGTACAAAGGAGCGGGCTCATGACTATCGTTATTTTCCTGAGCCTGATCTTCTAGATTTTTCTGTTTCCAGTAAACTTATCGAGGAAGAAAAAGCTTTGGTTGGGGAGTTGCCGATAGAGAGGAGAAAGAGATTCTTAAAAGATTATAAGATTGGCCCCAAAGAAATAGATGTAATTATCGCTAATTCTTGGCTAGCTGATTTTTTTGAAGAGGCCAATAAATCTTATCCTAAACCGCAAGAGTTATCTAATTGGCTTCTAGGACCATTTCTAGAACAGGTGAATACTTTAGAGAAGGGATTTGGCTCAGTAAAAATATCTGCACAAAAGTTTGCTCAGATAGTAAAATACTTTGGCCAGGGGAAATTAAATAATTTATCAGCTAAGAAAGCTCTTTCATTGAGCATCGCTACTGATCAGGATATAGATAGTATTATTGAGAAAGAAGGCCTCACTCAAGTTTCCGGGGAAGATCAATTAGGCGTATTCATCGAAGAGGCCGTAAAAGAGAATCCTAAACCGGTTAAGGAGTATTTAGAAGGTAAGGATCAGGCAATAATGTTTCTTGTTGGACAAGTAATGAAAAAGAGTAAGGGTAAAGCTAACCCACAAGTGGCAAGAGAAATGCTAAAAAGGAGGATCGAAAGATGAAAAGAAGATTTATTGCTCTTACAGTAATTTTAGCAATGGTTATTTCTTCATACCAAGCAGGAGTATCGTTTGGTAAGGATAAAGATGATTTGTATCGAGAGCTAGAGATATTTGCTGAAGGCCTAGCAGTCATTGAGGGAAAATACGTAGAAGAGAAGACCGCAGAGGACCTAGTCTACGGAGCAATGAGAGGGATGGCGCTTTCATTAGACGCTTATAGTCAGTTCTTAGCTCCCGATGATTATAAAAACCTTCTTGTAGAGACCGAAGGACAATTTGGAGGTCTTGGAATTGAGATTACCATAAGAAATGGTCTTCTTACTATTATTTCTCCGATAGAAGATACGCCAGCCTGGCGGGCCGGGATTGAAGCCGGGGATATTATTATTAAAATAGATGGCGAATTGACTAAGGAAATTACTTTAAATGGTGCAGTTAAAAAATTACGCGGTGATCCTCAGACTGAAGTTACTATAACAGTCTTGAGAGAAAAAAGCAGGAAAGTTGAAGATGTAACTATTGTAAGGGATATAATAAAGATAAAAGATATAAAAAGACCAACGATTTTAGAAGACGGTATTGGCTATGTAAAGATTGGAGAGTTTAGAGAGAGTACTTCAAAAGATCTGGGTAAAGCCTTGAAGCAATTAGAAAAGGATGGCTTAAAAGCTTTGATTATTGATGTGAGGAATAACCCCGGAGGATTGCTTAACTCATCTATAGACATATCAAGCAGATTTTTGGAGGATGGGATGACCGTAGTCTCTACTGATTCAAGAACCGAAGAGAAGAGAATATATAGGTCAGTGTCTTTAGGCAAGAAGTATCTAGATATTCCAATGGTGGTATTGATAAATAAGGGTAGTGCTTCGGCAAGCGAAATTCTTGCCTCAGCTTTGAGAGAAAATAACCGGGCAGTTTTGCTTGGAGAAACCACCTTTGGTAAAGGGTCGGTTCAAACGATACTTCCTTTATCCGATGGTTCGGCTATGCGCCTTACTACTTCTAAATACTACACACCGAGTGAAGAGAGCATCCATGAGAAAGGGGTAGAGCCAGATATCGAGGTATCGAAAGAAGTGGCAGAGGAATCAGAAGAGGATGTTTTTGAGAACTTAGACAAGAAGAAAGAATTTGATTACAAGGAAGATAACCAGATATTAAGAGCTTTAGACCTGATCAAAGGTCTTCTTGTATTAAATAAATGAGCTAATGTATATCCTTGGTATTGAGACTTCTTGCGATGAGACTTCTTGTGCAATCCTAAAAGATTACCAAGTCCTTTCCAATGTAACGCTATCTTCTTTAAAAGAACATAAGAAATATGGGGGAGTAGTACCAGAGATAGCTACTCGGGCCCACCTTAGGAATATTGATAAGGTTTTATCAGCTGCCAGTGAAGAAGCCGGAATATCATTAAAAAGGTTAGACTTAATAGCTGTGACTCATAAACCTGGCTTAGTCGGAGCCTTAGTTGTTGGACTTAACTTCGCTAAAACTCTCTCTTTAGCTTTAGCAAAACCTCTTATTGGGATTAACCACCTTCATGCTCATCTTTTTGCTCCTTTCTTAAATTATTCCCAGAAATTGAAATTTCCTTTTTTGGGAGTAGTAATATCCGGCGGTCACACAGAGATTTATCAGGTCGATGACTTTGATAAAATAAAGACTTTAGGACAGACTCTCGATGATGCTTGCGGAGAGGTTTTTGATAAGGTAGCCAAAGCTTATAATCTGGGTTATCCCGGAGGGCCAATCATTGACAAGCTCTTTAAGGCTAAATATAAAGATGATTTTAACTTCAAGTGTGGAAAAATAGGTTTTGATTTAAGTTTTAGCGGGATTAAGACTGCTCTTATTTGCAAGAAGAACGAACTCGAAAAGAAAGGTCTTTTTAATCCAGAGATGAGAAAAAAGCTTGTTTCCTCTTTCCAATATGTAGCTTTAGAGACAATCATAAGTACGATTTTAGAGGCAAGAGATAAGTTTAGGATGAAGAGGATCGTTTGCGGCGGCGGTGTTGTTGCTAATAAGTACTTGCGAAAACGCCTTAGGGAAGAGGAAAAGAGAGAAACAAAGGTTTTTCTTGCGCCTTTGGAGTATTCAGGCGATAATGCAGCAATAGTTGCAGGATTAGGCTTTTACCTGTATAATGTAAAAGGAGTAGAAAGCACTATAGAGTTGAAGGCCCAGCCCAATTAAGATGATAAATTTATTTTCAACAATAATACGGTTAACTTTAGCCTTTGTTCTAGGAGGCGTGATCGGCCTGGAACGAGAGAAAAAGGGTGTTAGCGCAGGCTTAAGGACCCATATTTTGGTCACTGTTGGTGCAACTTTAGTAATGTTAACTTCTCTTTATATCTATGGTATTTATCAGAGAGAAGGTTGTACTATTGATCCCGGAAGGATTGCTGCTGGGGTAATCACCGGAATAGGCTTTTTAGGTGCAGGCACGATTATAAGGAGTAGAGAGGGGATTCACGGTCTAACTACAGCAGCGAGTATTTGGGTTAGTGCGGCGATTGGATTAGCTGTTGGTTGCGGATACTTTAGCGCAGCGATAATTGTAACAGGTGCTTCTTACCTGGCCCTTTCGCTTTTAAAGAAGTTAGAGAAAGAAGCATTATAGATAATTATAGGGGGTGAAAAATGGCTAGACGGAAAGAAGATGATAAAATTCTCGATGTAAATGCTGCAATGCAAGGGAGTTTAGTTTTTTCCGATCCTGTGAATCTACGGATAAATGGGAAGTTTGAAGGTAGCCTCGATACCAAAGGAAAACTTACTGTTGGCCAGGCTGCAGAAATAAAGGCTGACATTATTGGTGAAAACATAACTATTAGCGGGAGCATAAAGGGGAATATCAAAGCAACCGAGGTTGTTAGGCTTCTTTCGACAGCTCAGGTTATTGGCAATATAGAAGTGCCTAAGATTTCTATTGATCAGGGAGCAATTTTTAATGGTAAGTGTAGGACAGCCGAGGCAAGAATTTCCTTAGAAGAGCTTTCTGATTATCTTTCTGTTGAAGAGAAGAAGATTGTGGAGTGGGTTGAAGGTGGAAAAATTCCTGTAGAAAAGGAAGGTAGTAAATTATTGTTTGACCGCAGGGAAGTGGAGAGTTGGGTCGCCCATAAATCTTAACCCCCAAAAACTAAATATAGATAAAAAATGCAAGAGAAACTCTTTACTACAAGAGAAGTTTCCCATACCGTGGGTATTTCCGAAAAAGATGTTATCGAATTAGCCAATAAAAATATTATTCCTCACTTTAAGGTCGCTGGGGAATTTTTAAGATTCAAGAAAGAAGATATCTTAAGGATTAAACCGGCAATAAAGAAAAAGTATAATATTCCCGACAAGAAAGACCGTTCTTTGGAGCGAATAAGAGAATTCCTATATTTTAATGACTTCTATTTAGCTTCATTAATGGTAATCGTTATCTTACTTTGGGTGATACTGAAAGATTTGACAGCTGGTGTCTGATGACCATTCCCTTCCGACCTATCTGAATTCCCATAATGTAATAGTAATAAATTATTTGCTTTAATTATCAAAATTGCTAAAATATTCCTTTAAAACAGGAGATTATCAATATAATATTGGCATTTAAACTATGCGGGAAGGAGATGGAGCAATGGTAAATTTTGATGATTTTTCTAAACTGGAGCTTAAAACAGGCAAGATTTTAGAGGTTAATCCTCATCCTGACGCCGAGAAGCTATATCTATTAAAGGTCGATATCGGAGAGAAGGTAATTCAACTGGTAGCCGGAATTAGGCCTTTTTATGCCCCGGAGCAATTGGAGAACAAACTTATAGTTGTTCTGACCAATTTAGAGCCGAAGAATATTAGAGGGGTTCTATCTGAAGGTATGGTGTTGGCTGCTCAGGGTAAGGATGATGTCAGCTTGATAGTTTCAGATAAAGAAATAGCCGCCGGAAGCCTGATAAAGTAAGGCCTTACAATCAAACTTATGTTGACAATATACATAAAGGTAAAGACAAAGGGTAATAGCGATATTATAGATATTACCCTACAATTACAAAAGAGCATAGAAGATGAAAAGGTAGAAGACGGAATTATCTTTTTATCAGTCATTGGCTCAACCGCTGCTCTTACCACCATGGAGTATGAGGGGGGCCTGGTGAAAGACCTAAAACATGCGCTTGAAGACCTCTTGCCTTATAGAGATGATTATGCTCATAATTTTGCCTGGTCTGACGATAACGGTCACTCGCATTTAAGGAGTTCTTTTATCAAAACTCACCTTTTTGTTTCAGTAACTGGCGGCAAACTTGATTTAGGAACTTGGCAACAGGTAGTTTTAATTGATTTTGATACTCGGGCTAGGGATAGAAAAATTGTCGCTAAAATAATTACCTAAATCTTTAAAAGATGGACTTAGCAAAGAATATCGAAGATCTTGATCTAGTAGTTCTTGATTTAGAAACTACCGGCTTAGACGTAGTTACCGGAGATTCGATATGCGAAATCGGGGCTTTTAAGGTTAAGAGGAGAAAAATCATCGATAAGTTTCACAGCTTAATTAACCCTAACAGAAATATGCCTGCTCAGGCTTACGATGTCCATAAGATATCCCAGGAGGAGTTAAAAGATGCTCCTTATTTTGAAGATATAGCTGATGAATTTGTGTCATTCTTGGGTGAGTCTATAATTTGTGCTTACAATATTAAGTTTGATGTCGGTTTTATTAATAACCATCTAAAGAAATCCAACCGTCCACCTTTAGAATTACCAGCAGTAGATATTCTCTCCATGGCCAGGGATACTCTTAAGCTGACCAGATACAATCTAGAGGCAACAGCTAAATTTTTCAATATTGATTGTAGCCAAGGGTTGCATCGGGCTTTAGGCGATGCTTCCATTGCTCTTCAAGTGTTCGTAAAGCTCCTTGATATTTTCAAAGAGAAAAGAATAGAAAAATTGGACGAATTCGTCTCTCTCTATGGTCTGAATAATGAGATTTTTAGATCAAAAGAAGAAAAAAAGACACTTTTTCTCAATGCGGCGATAGAAAAGAAGGAAGCTTTAGGAATAAAGTATTTTTCTTCAGATAATACCTTGAAAGAGGAAGAAGTTCTGCCGCTTCGCATCTTGCAAGAAGGGAGGTATTTTTATCTTCTTTTCCAGGGTAAGGGAGAAAACTCCTCACGCATAAAATTAAGCCGTATTCTGAAGGTAAAAGAACCCAAAGGCAATTAATTTGCTATGAATTTAAGGGTTATTTTGATAAAATAGGTAGGTATTTATTAGGGGTATTAAATCATTAATATCGCTAATTATTAGAAGGAGGTAGTTATGGATGATGTACTAGAAATTTTGGAGAGCAATGCAAGGATTTCTTTGGAAGATTTAGAGAAATTAACTGGTAAAAGCAAGAAAGATGTCGAACGAGCAATGAAGAACTATGAGAAAAAAGGAGTAATTGTAAAGTATAAAACAATCATAAATAAGCAGAAGACTGATAGTAAAGGAGTAGTTGCTTTGATTGAAGTTAAGGTCGCTCCTCAAAAAGATGTCGGTTTTGATTTAGTCGCTCAGAGAATTTACAGATTTCCAGAGGTAAAGAGTTGCTATCTTCTTTCTGGCACTTACGATTTGCTTCTTGAGGTTTGCGGAGAGGATATACAGACAGTGGCAAGTTTTGTCTCTGAGAAGTTAGCACCTTTGAGCTCAGTGAGAGGTACAGCTACTCACTTTATGCTTAAGAAATACAAAGAGGATGGGGTAATCTTAGTAAAGGGAGAGAAGAGCCAGCGATTACCAATAACATATTAATATGATATCAAAAAGAATAAAAAAAATACCCCCTTCGGGGATAAGGGAATTCTTTGATTTAGTTCTCGGAATGCCCGAGGTTATTTCTCTGGGCGTAGGTGAACCTGACTTCATCACTCCCTGGAGAATTAGAGAAAAGGCAATTACTGCCCTAGAGGAGGGACTGACATCTTACACCTCTAACCAGGGCCTTTTTATTCTGCGTAAAGGTATCACCAACCTTCTTGAGAAGAAATATTCTTTAAACTATGCCCCTGAGGGAGAAACCCTTATTACAGTTGGAGTTAGCGAAGGTCTGGATTTGGCTTTAAGAGCTATCTTAGAGCCCGGTGATAAGGTTGTCGTAGTTACCCCTTATTATGTTGCTTATCCGGCTATGGTCGAGGTATGTTGTGGCAAAGTACTTTATTTGCCAACCAAGGAAGAAGAGGGTTTTAAGATTAATCTTGGGAAACTTAAGGGCTTGCTTGCACAAAATCCTAAAGCAATAATATTAAATTATCCCTCTAATCCTACCGGCGTAACCTATAGCCACAAAGAATTAAGCCAGATTTGGAATATTTTATCCAAGAAAGACATTGTTGTCATTAGCGATGAGACTTATGATGAGTTAAACTATGGCAAAGCTCATGTTCCATTCTCTTCTCTGAGCAAAAAAGCAAAAAAGAAAACAATTTTGCTTAATGGATTCTCTAAGGGCTATGCTATGACTGGTTTTAGAGTCGGCTTTGCTTGCGCAGATAAAGAGATTATCTCAGCAATGACTAAGATACACTCATATTCAATGCTTTGTGGACCGATTGTGTCTCAGATTGCTGCAGTTGAAGCTCTAGGGGCGAGAAAGGAAGTAAGCCAGATGCAAAGAGAATACCAGAAGCGACGGGATTTCATAGTTAAGGAGTTCAACCGCTTAGGACTCTCTACGGTTAAACCTCAGGGAGCATTCTATTGTTTTTCTTCAGTAAAGAAATATAAAATAAATGCTTTAGATTTTGCTAAGAAACTATTACTACAAGAAAAAGTTGCTGTAGTGCCCGGAACAGCATTCGGTGAAGAGTTCGATTCTTACATAAGAATTTCCTATGCTAATTCCCTAGAAAACTTAAGAGAGGCTGCGGTAAGGATAGAGAGATTCTTAAGTAAACTGTAACTTCTAATCTTTATTTCTTGGTATCTAGCTTTACCCTTAAATTATCATAGATCGTAGAGTCCAATCAACCAACAAAAGATGTTTCTAAAATCATTACCTAAGCTAATAGTAATAATACTTTTTCTTGGCTCACTTGGTTGCGTCCAAACCTCCAAAGGGCCTTCCGACGATAGTGTTATCGGTTTAGAAGAGCTTAAAGGTCGTTATCAGGAGTTAGTTACGCAGCATCGTCAGCTCCTAGAGCTTAACCCTGATGATTTAGAGCTGAAGCTTAAGTTAGCGAAGCTTTACTATGATTTTAAAGATTATTCACAGGTAAGAGAGATTCTGGAAAGCGTAGACAATAAAGGGGCAAAGATAATTTTAGTAAAAGCTTTGGTCAAGGCAAAGGACTATGATTACGCTATTGAGATCTTTGAGCAGATAAAGCCTATTCCCAAAGATAATGAGTACCTCTATCTCTATGGACAGGTTTTGGAGGATAAAAACTTATTTCCCAAGGCTCTTAAAATATATAAGAAAGTGGGTGCCCCTTTTAAGACCAAGGCTTTAGAAAGAGTAAAATCAATTAAGGTCAGGGTAGACGATAGGATTCCCGAAGAAGTAGTAGCTGTTTCTAAGCAAGCTGAAGAATTTATTAAGAGATTAGAAGATGAGGGGGCAATATACCTATTGGTTGATGAGGAGGTTGAAATTAAGCCTGACAATACTTCTGTATCTACGGTACACGTTATAGAGAAAATTCTGCAAGAGAGAGGTAAAGGTTTAGCTGAGGTCGAGATGGGGTATGATTCTACCTACGAGAAGATAGAGCTAGAATATGCCCGGACAATAACTAAAGATGGTAAGGTAATCTATGCCGGAGGGGAAAGCATTCGTGATGTAAGTCGATATCTAAATTTCCCTCTCTACAGCAATTCCCGAGCATTTATTGTTTCCATGCCTTCAGTAGAGGTTGGTTCTTTTATCGAGTATAAGGTAAAAATTCGTTCTTCCAAGTTAATGAATGAAGATGACTTTAGTTTCGCTTATCGCCTTCGTGAAGGCTATCCTGTTTTTAAGAGTGAGTTTGATCTTATTGTCCCCAGTAATCGAGATATCAATTTTAAGTTTTTAAACAAAGAGTATGCAGAGGGTGTTAGCCTTGAACCTAAGGTAATTGAAAGAAAAGGCAAAAAAATATACTCTTGGCGGTTTGATGAAATAAAGTCTATTATTCCCGAGTATAGCATGCCTAATGCCTCCGATATTAACCCGTCGATCTTGGTCTCTAGTTTTTCTTCCTGGGATGAAATCTATAAGTGGTGGAGGTCTCTCTACAAAGATAAACTTAAGCTAAACAGAGAAGTAAAAGACTTTGTAGGAGAGCTAACCAAAGATGCTATTGCTGGTTACGACAAGGCAAAAGTGTTGTATGAATTCGTAGCTAGAAATATTCGCTATGTAGCCATAGAGTATGGAGAGAGTGGCCATGAGCCGCACTATGCCAATGAAGTATTCATGAATAAGTATGGTGATTGCAAAGATCAGGCAATTCTTTTAGTGGCGATGCTAAAGCATGCCGGCTTAAAAGGATACCCGTTGTTGATACCTACTCGTAGTACTTACTCTATGGATGGAGACTTCCCGGCTGTTATCTTTGACCATGCTATTTGTGCTGTTGAGATAGACGGGGAATTAATTTTTATGGACCCTACAGCTGAGACTACAGCTTTTGAATATGTTCCTCTTGCTGATCAAGATAGGTCAGTATTAGTATTTACCGATGATTCTTGGCGCATAGCTAAGATTAATACCTTAGAAGATAATAAGCTTGCTTATAAGATGGATATAGTGATTAACGAGGATGAGAGCGCAGCGATTAGGCGACAAGTATCAACTCAAGGGTTCTACTCGTCCTCTTACCGCTGGTATTTAAAGTATACTCATCCGGCCATAATAAAGGAAGAAATCCAGCAGAAGATGATGGAGATATCATCATTGTCTAAGTTGATTGATTATCAGATAAGCGATGTTGATGATTTTGATATTCAACCCATGCTTACCTATAGATTCGAGACCGAAGAATTTCTTAATCCAGCTAGAGACTTAAGGATTGTGCCGGTCTTAGACCAAGTATACCTTGATCATGCTTTGATCAGTAAAGAGGATAGGAAATATCCGATTGATTTTGAGGGAATTTATAATATTGGCGCAAACATAAGCATAACCTTGCCGAAGAATTTAAGGGTCAAATACTTACCGCGCTCTACTAATTTAGAAAATCCTTGGTTTGTACTTGAGGTCTCTTATCGGAAAGGCTCCGATTCGGTTATTTTTAATCAACTATTCAGAGTTAAAAAGAGATTTGTAGAAAGAGAAGATTATGAAGATTTTAAGGAATATCTTAAAAGAGCCCTCTACCTTTTACGTGAAGAAATAATTTTAGAAAAGAAAAAATGAAACAAGCAAGCGACAAGAGAAGGTATATAAGAATCTCTACTGTTTTGCCAATTGAGTTTTTTGTCTTTGACGCTAATGGTAAGAAATTTACGCCTTGGCTTCAGGGCTTTACCCACGATATAGGAAAGGGCGGTATCTGTCTCTTGATGAATGATCTTTGGTGGGGGCTTGCTGAGCGCCTAAAACAGAAAGATATTCAGCTATTCCTGAAAATAAATCTTCCCTTTAAACATTCGCCAATGTGCTTAACGGCTCGGGCAAGTTGGGTTAGAAAACAAAGACTAAAAGATTTTAACCGTTATGTAATAGGGTTAAAGTTTTTAAAAGCTAACAATAGAGAAGCAAGCTCTCTATTTAGATATGCTCTAGTTAAAAAATCGACACCGATTGTCATAGGTGCGATTATGACTGTGCTTATTTTCTTCTCCCTTTCTTTGTTCTGGCGCATGGATTCTTTAGCAAGAAAGAACAGAAAGTTAGTAAGTGATTATGTGAGTATTCTAGAGAAACGTTCATCTCTTGAGGAAGTATTAAAAGAAGGACTTGGCGAGGAAGAATTTCTTAAACAGCGACAATCGAATTTAGAGCTAGCCATTGAGTCACTCAATAAAGAGGTTGTTCTCTGGCAGGACAAATATGATGCCCTGGTTGCTAACAATAATAGTAGTTCGACTTCATCAGAAGAAGCTTTGGGTTTTAAGAAGAAACTTGCTGTTCTTGAGTTAGAGCTGGCCAGCCTCAGGAGAGAGAATGATTTTTTAAAGACCAAAGAAAAAGAGAGCAAAACCGCAGTCTCGGAGATTCAAGAGGCAGTTGAAAGTCTGCAAAGAGAAGAGGTAAAATCTTCCCAGAAGATAATTAAAGGAATGTATGGTTGGATAAAGAACCGTCAGGATTTAAGGAGGGGATTGGTATTAAGCTATGAAGGGGATAACAGTTTAGAGAGAGTTTGTTTTACTTATGATCAGTCTTTAGCGGCTATTGTATTTCTTATTTCCGGGGATAAACTTAGAGCTGAGAAAATATTAGACTTTTACCTCAAGAAGATAAACCAAGGTCAGGATATTTACAATGCTTACTTTACTCAAGGTGATGTCTTTGAGTATGTGCTTCATAGCGGACCAAATGCTTGGTTGGGTTTGGCGGCTCTTTGCTATACCAAGGAAACTGGTGATAAAAAGTACCTACCTATAGTTAAGAAAGTATCTAATTTCCTCTTGGCAATGATGGATGGTGAAGGCGGGGTAAGAGGAGGCCCGGATTTGCCTTGGTATTCTACCGAGCACAATCTAGATGTTTCTGCTTTTTTTAAGTTGTTTTATGAGGTTACTGGCAAGAAAAAACATTTGAATACCGCTGAGAACGTAAAGAGGTGGATTTCACGCTATTCCTATACCGATTACGGGTCTTTAGTTAAAAGAGGTAAAGGTGATTCTACTATAGCTACTGATACTTATGCGTGGTCAATAACTGCTTTTGGCCCTGGAGATCTTTTATCTTTGAAGATGAATCCGGAGTCAATTCTAAAGTTTGCTGTTGAACATTGTGAGGTTGGCGCAAAATTTAAACGGAAAAAAGGAGAGGTTAAATTAAGAGGCTTTGATTTTGCTAAAGTTAAAAATGCTCCCCGGGGAGGGGTAGTATCCGGAGAGTGGACGTCTCAGATGATTTTAGCTTTTGAGGTTATGGCCGATTATTTTAAAGACAAAAATCCCAAGAAATCTAAAGAATATTTAGAAAAAGCGTTTTTTTATTTTAATGAATTGCAGAAAATGCTTATAACTTCTCCTTCTCGTATCGGCCGGGCAGATCCTTGCCTTCCTTATGCTTCTAGTCCTTTTGTTGATACCGGACACGGTTGGCGGACTCCCAAGGGAAGTAGAACCGGTTCTCTTGCCTCAACAGCTTATTTTCTACTCGCCTACCACGGCTATAATCCTTTAAAGGGAGAGTTTTTGGATCTGTCTTTAAAGATGGGCTATAAGGAAGGATAAAATAACCTTTTCGCGAAAATGAAAAATAAAAAATTTAAATCAGGGTTTGTAACTATTCTTGGTAGGCCCAATGTAGGCAAATCCACCCTTCTTAATGCCCTGATAGATAATAAGGTGAGTATTATCTCTCCTATTCCCCAGACCACGCGCCATCAGATAAAAGGAATTCTAAATCTAGAAAATGCCCAAGTTATTTTTGTTGATACCCCGGGTATCCATTCTTTTGAGGATAAGTTAGCTTCGCACTTAAATGCAGTTGCTAAAAGAGCCCTGGAAGGTTGCGATCTAGTCATTTATGTGGTGGATATATCTCGGCGTCCCGGCAAGGAAGAGGCAGAGTTAATGCGGATTATTACCGGACAAAGGGTTAAAACAATTATGGTTTTAAATAAGGTTGACTTAGGGCTTAAGTATCTTAATACTTACATTGATTTATGGGCTGAAAAGACAGAGAGCAAGAGAAATCCTTTAATTTATTACATGCCTTTATCAGCCAAGACCGGAAAAGACGTTGATAAGTTAAGAGATTCTATTTTAGAAAACTTGCCACAGTCCCATCCTTATTATGATACAAATTCTTTAACTGATTTTCCGCTTAAATTTCGCCTTGCTGACATCATAAGGGAAAAGTTATTCTTGCAGCTTAAGAAAGAATTACCGCACTCTATAGCAGTTGAGATCGAGGAGATAAATAATAAGAAAAAGATAGTTTCGATAAGAGCCAATATCTATGTTAAGAGAAATTCTCAGAAGAGAATCGTTATTGGCAAGGCCGGAGAAGTACTTAAGGAAGTAGGAAGCCGCTCGCGTCCAGAAATAGAGAAGATTTACAATAAGAAAGTCTTTTTAGATATTTGGGTTAAGGTTTTGGAAGATTGGCAGGATCGGCCGCGGATATTAAAAGAATTAGGCTATTGGTGGGCTTAGTTCACCGGAAGTAATTACTATGGATATTTTAGAACTTATAAAGACAAGAAGATCAGTAAGGAGATTCAAGAATAAAGATGTTAGCAAAGAGATTATCGATAACATTCTGGAGGCCGGTCGCTGGGCTCCTTCAGGGCTCAACAATCAACCTTGGAAGTTTATGGTTTTGGTAAAAGAGGCCAAAGATTCTTTAGCTGAGTGCACAAAATATTCCGATATAGTAAAAGGTGCCGATAAGCTTATAGTGGTATTCTTTGATAAAGGAGATTCTTATAACCGCGATAAGGATTTAATGGCAATCGGTGCCTGTATCCAGAATATGCTTATCTCTATTCACTCTAAAGGCCTGGGGGCTTGTTGGTTAGGTGAAATTTTAAATCAAAAAACCCGGCTTCACAAACTCTTGAAAACCCCTAAAAACTTAGAGCTAGCAGCAGTTTTAGCTCTAGGTTTCCCTCTTGATTTTCCCCGAGGCCCAAGGCGAAAGAAGTTAAAGGATTTAATCATAAGATGAGAACTTGTAAGCATTTCTTTGAGTGTGGAGGGTGTCGCTTCCAGGATATTCCTTACAAAGAACAGCTTGCTGTCAAGGAAGCTAAGGTTAAGGATTTAGCTACTTCTCATAAAATTGATACCGGGGTAAGGCCGATTAATTCCTCTAATCCAGAGTACTATCGCAATAAGATGGAATTTAGTTTTGCTGATCAGGAGGAACTTGTCTGTGGCCTTTATAGCAAGAGGCAGAGGCGGAAGGTGGTAGACATAGAGGAATGTCTTATCTTTTCTCCAGATTTAGGAGACCTGATAAAAGCAATTAAAGATTTCTTTAAGAAGAGAAAGCATTCTGTATATAATAAGTATTCTCATCAAGGGTTTCTGCGTTACTTAATTATTCGGGAAACAAAATTCACTAAAGAAATTATGATCGGTATAGTTACCAGTAGCAGTGAAGCCTTGGATGTTAAAGGGTTCACAGATCTTTTAACTTCGTTGAAATTAAATTCTAGGATTAAATCTATCTATCAGGTTATTAGCGATTCGTTCTCTGACGCAGTGGTCTTTGATAAAAAAGAACTTTTATATGGCGAGCCTTTTATCGAAGAGAAATTAGATGATCTGACTTTTAGAATTGGTATTGATACATTCTTTCAGGTTAATCCTTCTGCCATAGTAGGTTTTTATAAGAAGATCAGAGATTGTGCCAAACTATCTTCCCTTGAGCAGGTATTAGATCTTTTTTGCGGAGTAGGTTCTATCGGAATGTTTCTTGCCCGGGATGCAAAATTTGTTTGGGGTGTAGAAAGAGAAAAGGAGATTGTTGACATAGCTTGGCAGAATGCTAAGATTAATGGAATTGATAATATTTCTTTTTTTGCTGCTGATTCCAGAAAGTTCCTTAACACTCAAGGTGCATTTTATAAGAATACTGATTTGTTAGTTGTAAACCCCCCCCGCTGCGGGCTTTCACCCAAGATAATAAGGGCTATTTTAAGGTTGGAACCTAAGAATATCATCTATTCATCCTGTAATCCTGAGGCGCTCTTTGTGGACTTGGAAGAGTTCTTAGGTCAATATAGCCTTGATTTCATTGAGCCTTTTGACTTTTTCCCCCACACCCCGCATCTTGAGGCTTTAAGCTTCTTGAGACGGAAAAAATAGCAATTTATATACAAAAACCTTGACTATTTTGCTACAAATAGTAAAATTTTACTATTTGAATTCCGCGACTACTTAAAAGATGAATATAAGAGAATTACTCACCAAACAGGCTGAAAAATATCCTCAAAAATCAGCCATTTTATTTCAGGGTAAAGCAATTACTTTCTCTGAAGTTAGGGACTCTTCATTTAAGCTCGCCAACTATCTTCTTAAGATAGGCGTAAACAGCAGCGATAAAGTTGCTATATTCTCACCCAATACTCCCGAAGCTATCTTTACTTTTTTAGGTGTATTTAGTATGGAGGCAGCAGTAGTACCTTTGGATTTTATGTTAACTGAGAATGAGATAATTAATTTTATAAATCATAGTCAGGCAAAAGTTTTAATTGCCAATTCTAAAATAGATTTGGCTAATATTAAGAGTGAGTGTGCAAGTTTAAAGGAGATAATTGTATTTGCCGAGAGGGAAGGAGAATTTTCTTCTTGGGATGTGATTTCAAGAGAGAGCAGTTATGATCAACCTTCGCTTGAGCATAAGGAAGATAGCTTGGCAGCTGTATTTTATACCTCTGGTTCTACCGGTCATCCTAAAGGAGTAAGCCTAGAGTATAGACACCTTGATAATCCTTCTAAGACAATTAATCATTTTCTGGGAGTATCTGAAGGTGATATCTTCTTGTGCGGCGGAGTTCCTTTCTCGCATGTTGGCGGGCTAGACTATATACTTCTTATGATTACTTTTTCATCGTCACTTGTTCTTATGAGCAGGTTTAATCCCTCTGAGTTTCTAAGGAACATAGAACAACATAAAGTTACTATATTCTGCATTGTTCCGGCAATGTATGTGGCTATTCTTTCCTTAAAAGGGTACGACAAATTTGACCTTTCTTCGTTAAGATATGCAGTTGTTTTTGGCGCACCTTCATCGCCAATACTCTTAAAAAGATTCCACAAATTATGCCCTCAGGCTGTAGTTTTAAATGGCTGGGGCATGACCGAAACCTCTGCGCCTAATGCTTTTTCTCCTTGCGATGAGAGTAAAATATCAAGTATTGGTTATTTTGACTTTAATCTCGAGGCAAAAATTGTTGATGGAGCTGGTAAAAGGTTAGAAAATGGCTTCCACGGAGAACTTTGGGTCAGGGGCGAAGCGGTTATGAGAGAATATTATAAAGAACCCGGTCTGACTAAAGAGGTGCTAACTGAAAGTAAGTGGTTTAAGACCGGGGATATTGTCAGAGTTGACTCCGACGGCTTGCATTATATAGTTGGAAGAAAAAGAGACATGATTAAGGTGGCTGGTGAAGTAGTTTTCTCGGCTGAGGTCGAAGAGAAGATAAATAGATATTCTAAGGTAAAAGAAGTTGCTGTTATCGGCGTAGCTGATAATTTACGCGGAGAAGTCCCTAAAGCATTTATAGTTTCTAAAGAGGATGAGGCTTTAAGTGAGCAGGAGTTAAAAGACTTTCTAAAAGAGCACTTAGCTCATTTTAAGATTCCACATCACTTTGAATTTGTAAAAGACTTACCTAAGAATAGAACCGGGAAGGTTGATAAAGGAAAACTTAAAACAGGAGATCAATCATGATGCAAAGAGATATTCATCTTAGCCCCAAAGAACTTCTTGGCTCTTTACAATTTAAAGATGGCGATTTTGGCGAAATCGCTTTAATTAGCGGCCAGCAGCATAGAGCAAAGATGTGCTTAGAGAAATTAGAGAATTGCGTAAAGAACTTCACCTTTCTGGGCTATACTTTCTGGACAGGGTTTTATAAAGGCAAAAAAGTGACTGTTGGCAACGGCGGATTTTATGCTCCTGATTCAGCCTTTGTTACTGAGTTTTTATGTGTTGGTGGGATCAACACTTTAATCAGGCTTGGTTCTTGCGGAGCCTTAAGGGAAGATATAAATGTTGGAGATTACATCTTGGCTACTGATATTATTCGAGGAGACGGCGCAACTAAGTATTATGTAGATGATAATTATCTATCTAAGGTAGACAGCGAATTGACATCGAAGATAGAAGATGTTTTTAAAAACGCTGGTATCTTGCATCAAGGAGGAGTATGGACAACTGATGCTTTATTTAGAGAGACTAAAGAAATAGTTAATCCTTATATTGAGAAGGGTGCGGTTGCCGTTGATATGGTAACTTCACCGTTCGTGACCCTAGCTAATATCTACAAAAGAAAAGTCGCAGCCGTCTTAGCAGTGTCCGATAATCTTATTACCGGGACATTAGGATTTGCTGACTATAGATTCTTTGAGGCTGAGATGAAAATGGCTGATTTAGCATTCTCAGTTATTGATAAATTATAAGAAGGAGAGGAAGATATTATGGAAATTATCTGGAACCAAGAGACAAAGAGCAAGTTCAATAGAGTAGTTGAGAATCTACCGCAATTCCATAGAACAATTGCTGAGCAACTTATTAAGCAGAAGTCTGAGGAGTTAGCTAAGGCAAGAGATTCTAAACAGGTTGAGGATAAAGATTTAATTGTTGCCTTTTTTCAGGAGGTTCCCCCAGCCTTTAAAGATATGCTCCAGAGGCTGCTTAATCAATTAAATATTGATTATTCACAATACATTAGCCAAGAGAAGTAGAAAAATGAAAGTAGCAGTCTTAGGTTGTGGGGCAATTGGCGGATTATTTTTAGGGTATCTCTCTGGGAAGAGTGTTGATGTTCTCGGTATAGCTAAGGATTACCAGAAGGAGTCTTTGCTTAAGGATGGCTTGCTGATTGAAGGCCCAAGCGGTAAAGATACCTATAAGGTAAGAGTTGATAATAAGCTTAAACAGAGAGTGGACTTGGCCATTTTCGCCAGCAAGTTAAACGATCTAGAGGTTTTAGTAAATGAAAATTTAGAATATTTAAAAGATGCGACTATTCTTAGTACTCAGAATGGAGTAAGAGCTGATTATATATTGAGTGAGTATTTCTCTAAAGGGCAGATTGTAACCGGCATTGTGATGTTTGGGGCAACCTTTTATCGACCGAATAAAATCGTTCATAATTTTAAAGGTAGCTTAATATTAGGCAATATTTTTGATAAAGAAGTAGTCAATATAAGAGAGGTAGAAGGCCTTTTGAAATCTGCTTTTGATGTAGCAGTTCTAGATAAAATAAAAGGGGCTAAATACCTTAAACTGTTTATCAATCTCAATAATTGTATTCCGGCAATTTTAGGTTTATCTATGCAAGAGACCTTTTCTGATGTAAATTTTGCAAAGCTAGCAATAAAGCTAAACAAAGAAGCCCTTGATGTTGCTAAAGGTAGTGGCATAGAGTTAGCCGATTTGCCTACTTACCCCAAAGCCAGATTAGAAGGGCTAGTTTCAATGGGCATAGAAGAAGCTTCTGGTATTTTTTCAAAAGTAATGACCTCTTTGAGCAAAGAGCCTCTTTTTGGTTCAATATTACAGAGCATAAAGAGCGGTAGGCCCTCGGAGATTGATTATATTAACGGGGAAATTGTGAGAATAGCTTCTGAGAACAATCTTCAATCTCCACTAAACAGTAAAATAGTTGACCTAGTTCACAGGGTAGAGGAGTCCAAGAAATTTCTTGAAAGGGGAGAATTATTAAAAGAAATGGAGATGTAATATGGTTAAAACACCTTTCCCAAAATTAAAATTAACAGTGCTTAATGTTTATGGAGATTGTTATCATGGCTATAAGGCTGGCGACGAACTTATTCTAGAGGATTTTACTCATCCACCTAAACACTTTTGTTTAGGTTTGGCCCATGCATTATTTCCGGTAATTTATGCTTTAAGTTTTGGAGCAAAATTTCCTTTTATGGATAATCAAAGGTCTTTGTTAGTAACTTGTCCTGACGGGGGGAAGTTAGAGTTTAAGGTTGAGATCTTTAATAAAGAGGGTAAGGTTGAGCTAGTTGGCAAAGACCCTGATTTTAAAGGCCCGAATCCGAAAAAAATGGTTATTGAAGTTGTTAAGGCGAAGGGTAAGTGTTTTTACAACTATAAAGTAGGTGATAAGTGGGAAACCGAAGGCCTAAAGTGTATTCCTGGGTTTTGCGGAGCAGCCTGGCATACAGCTTTCCCGGCCCTGTTTGCCCTAAATTTTGGTGCAAAATTTCACTTCATGAACGATCAGAATTCTATCGATACAGTTACCTGTCCCGATGGCGGGAATATTATTTTTAAAGTTTCGAGAAAGTGAGATTAGCTTTTGCATTTTAAGGAGGAAAGAGAAGTGAAGAGAGTAGTGATTACTGGAATCGGAGTTATCTCTGCGGCCGGAGAAGAAAAGAATGAATTCTATAACAATCTAGTTGACGGTAAACCTTGCATTGAAAGGGTTGAGAACTTTGATGTAAGTTTATTCATTTCAAAGATTGCTTCCCAAGATTTGAATTTCGATCCTTTAAAATTTGGCATAACTGACCATAAACGTATGGATAGGTATGTTCAATTTGGGATTGCTGCTGCTAAGGGAGCAGTAGAAGACGCCAATCTAGATTTTGATAAACTAGACAGGCGCAGATGCGGTGTGATCCTAGCAAATGCTATTTGCGGAACCCGTTTTATGGAAGAGGAGTTTTTATTAGTTACTGACTGGGGCAAAAACCCGATTGATCCCCGAAAGGGCCGTCCCTATCTTTATGATGCGGCTATGTTTAATACTCCCAGCGCTGAGATAGGTGCTGTTTATGGGGCAAAGGGGATGAATTGTACAGTCTCAACTGGTTGTACTGCCGGAACCGATTCTTTAGGCTTTGCCTATGAGCTTATTCAAGAGGGAAGACAAGATCTAGTTATTGCTGGAGCAACTGAAGCACCAATTACACCGATTACCTTTGGAGCTTTTGATGTAGTAAGCGTTTTGGCTAAGAATAACGATGAACCTCATAAGGCTAGCCGTCCTTTTGATAATAAGCGAAATGGTTTTGTTATTAGTGAGGCAGCCGGAATTTTGATTTTAGAGGAATTAGAACATGCTAAGGCCAGAGGGGCCGATATTTATGCTGAAATCCTCGGCTATGGGACAAGTTGCAATGCCTATCATATGACTGATTTGCCCGAAGACGGCGAACCTATGGCTCGTTCTATGCGCCAAGCAATAGAGAATTCAGGGATAAAGAATGAGGATATCGGTTACATAAATGCTCACGGATCATCTACCCGGCAGAATGATGCCTTTGAAACTAACGCTTACAAAAAAGTTTTAGGAGATTTTGCTTATAAGGTGCCGATAAGTTCGATTAAGTCAATGATTGGTCATCCCCTAGCAGCTGCTAATGCTGTAGAGAGCGTATTATGTTGTATGATTTTTAAGAAAGGGTATCTTCCGCCAACCATTAATCAGGAAGAACCTGATCCTAAGTGCGACCTAGATTATATTCCTAATAAGAAAAGACAGATTTCACCGGAATATATACTTAAAACTAGCAGTGGGTTTTCTGGAATTCATTCTTCTATTGTATTTAAGAGGTGGAGGTAGCCAATGAGTGATAGAGTTGCAATAACCGGTCTAGGTGTAGTTTCACCTTGTGGATTGAAAAAAGAAACTTTTTGGGCTAACCTCAAAAAATGCGAATCTTTTGTCGACGAAATTGAGAGGTTTGACACTAGTCTTTATCCTTCTCGGATTGCCGGCCAAGTCCATGAGCTTGATCACTACTCGCATGTTTCAGGAAGATTAGTTAAGAAGATAGATGTTTTTTCTCATATGGCCCTAGTTGCTTGCGAACAAGCTATAAAGGATTCGGGAATGGATTTAGAGAAAATTGATAAGGATAGAGTTGGTGTGTTTATGGGTAATGCTATTGGTGGCTGGCTCTTTGCCGAGACTGAACTAAGAGATATGTATATAGAAGGAAGAGAAGGCATCTCTCCTTATATGGCTTCAGCTTGGTTTCCGGCAGCGCCCCAAGGTCAGGTTACTATATACTATGGCTTTAAGGGGTATAGCAAGACCATAGTTGCCGATAAGGCTTCATCAGCTTTGAGCTTATGGTATGGCGCTAAAGTAATAGCTCAGGATAAAAATGATTTTGTATTAGCTGGTGGGATGGAAGCCCCGATTACTCCTTATGCTTTGCTGAGCGCAAATACTTGCGGGAGTTTATCAAAAAACAATCTTAATCCTAAAACAGCATACAAACCTTATGATTTAGATAGAGATGGTTTTGTCTTAGGTGAGGGTTCAGGAATGGTGGTTCTTGAGAAAGAATCTAAAGCCAAGAAGAGAGAAGTTCCTATTTACGGATTTATTAGGGGGATAGGCTTTTCCTCTGATGGCTATCACTATTCAAGATATGCTCCGGAATCAGATGATTTAGAATATGCAATCGAGGAATGCTTAAAGGATGCTGATTGGAATAAGACAGATATAGACTATATCTGTCTAGATGGCGAGGCGACTGTAGTTGGAGATTATCTTGAGACTAAGGCCTTAAAGAATGTATTTGGCAAAGAAATAGAAAATATTACCCTTAGTGCTCCTAAGAGCATCTATGGTAATTTATTAGGTGCTCAGAGTGCTTTAGATTTAATTGTCACTCTTCTTTCAATGAAAAACTCAATAGCAATACCGACGATTAACCAGGTGATGAGCGATCCTTATTGCGATTTAGATTACACACCAAATAAACTTAAACAAAGAAAGATAAATAAAGCCCTGATTATTGCCAGAGGCCGGGGCGGGATAAATGTTGTTTTGGCTATTGAGAAAGAATAGGGAGGTATCTATGGATTTAAAAGAAGAGGTCCTTGGAATTATAAGCAAGACTTTGGATATAGAAGAAAGCGAGATCAAAGAAGACCAGAAATTGTATGACTCTATAGGTGTTGATTCAACAGAGATGGTAGAGTTAGTAGTTACCTTTAATAAACACTTTGGTATAAAAATTGAGACTAATGAGATTACTAAGTTTTCTACCCTTAATGAAATTGTTGGAGTAATTGAAAAGAAGAAACAGTAATCCATAAAGGTTAATAAAATGAAGATAGTAGACTTAAGTTTACCGATTGATGATAAGGCCTTCGAGGTTCATAAGCTTGAAATTGAGCGAACATCTCATAAGCAAGGAGTCGAGAAGCTTAATAAGGTATTGATTGGTAAAACCCTAAAAGGCAAGATTCAGTATTTATTAGGTAAAAGAATAGTTAAAAAGGAAGATTTGCCTGACGAGGAGTTCTTATCCTTAGAGATAGTGCACTCTTCAGTGCATAGCGGAACTCACCTTGATTATTCCTTCCATTACGGGAGTAAGTCTGAGGGTAGGCCTTCAAAAACAGCTGATGAGATACCTTTGGAGTGGTGTAACTGCGATGGTGTAAAGCTAGACCTTACCGGTAAAAGGTCAGAGGAGATTATTGGGGCCGAAGACTTAAAAATTGCTGTAGAGAAGATAGGTTATACTTTAAAGCCTCTGGATATTGTTCTTATACATACTGGTTCCGACCATTTACACGGGACACCTAAATATTTTAGTGATTACCCAGGTATAAACTCATCAGCCATAGATTATCTTCTTGATAAAGGAATAAAGATATTTGGAGTAGATACTATGGGCATTGACAGACCTTATAAGTTTATGATCAAGGATTTTATGAAAAATAAAGATCCTAGGCATCTTTGGCCAGCGCATTTTCACGGTAGAAAAAGAGAGTTTGCTCATATTGAGCGGTTAGCTAATTTAGATAAATTGCCGAATTTTGGATTTAAAGTTATTTGTTTTCCGGTAAGAATAATAAATACCGGCGCTGCTTGGGCAAGAGTAGTTGCGGTTTTGTAATTATTTTTTAAAAAAAGGAGGCTTATGGCACATACAGCAAATTCAATCATAATCAATGCACCATATGAGTTGGTATTTGATATTAGTAATGATATTTCCCGTTGGAAAGAGTTGTTTGACGAATATACAGCGTCAGATGTTTTAGAAACTAAAGACAATAAGATTACTTTTCAACTCACCCATAAGAATGGAAATAGCTGGAAGTCTTATCGTTTGCTTTTTAAGGATGATAAGTTCGCTTATGCTTGTAAGGTAGAGCCGATGTTTCCTTTCCAGTATATGAAGATTATCTGGCTCTATAGAGATGTAGATGGTGGGATTGAGATGACTTGGATTCAGGATTTTACCATGGACGTTAAGGCCAAATATACTGATTCTCAGGTTGAGGAGTTAATAAATAAGCATTCTCAAGATAATTTAAAGAGATTTAAGGAAATTATAGAAAAAGAATAATGTCCAAGATAAGTTTTTACATCTTTTGCCTGATGTTTTTTGTGATATCCTTTGGTGTTGCGGCTACGGCAGCTCTAATACCATCGATAGCTGTTTACTTTGGGATAGCTAAGGATCATGCTTTGCCACTCACTTGGCTTTATATGCTTCCTTATGGAGTATTCGCCCTTATTTGGGGTCCTTTTACCAGGATAGTCAGGGTGAGAAAGATTCTTCTGATTACAACTTTAGGATTCTTTTTATCTTCTCTTTGGTTTAGTTTATCAAAGAGCATAGAGCAGGCCTTTATGTCTAGATTTCTTATGGGTTGTTTTGGTTGTAGTTTTGTGCCTTTGGTTCTTATAACTATCGGCAAGGTTATCCCTATTAAGGATAAAGCAAAATCTATCGGGGTGTTTTTTGCTTTTTCTTATATTTCAAACTTAATCAGTGTGTTCTTAAGCGGATTCTTTTCCGACTTTCCCTTACGGCTTTATCTAATACCATCAATTGCAAGCTTGCTGGTATTTATTTTAGTACTCACTCGACTAGAAGACTTTGATTTCAGGGTGGATAAATTCAAGATAAGTTATCTTGATACCTTAAAAGATAAAAAAGCAGTTAATTTTTTTATCGTAGTTATGTTAGGAAGCCTCCTTTACCACGGCTTACAGCAACGTTTAGGTATTTATTTGAGTGAGAGTTTTTCGCTATCCCAAATAGTTATAAGTTCAGTTTTTACCGTTTCCACTCTAGCTGCGATAGTATTCGAATTTTCCGGAGGCTTTTTAAGTACTCGTTTCGGAAATATCAAGATAAGCAGCATTGGTTTTGTCCTAATGAGTGCATTTGCTTTTTCTCTTGTCTTTATAGGAAATTATAAGCTAATTTTTTTAATGATAACCTTGTGGGGTGCAGGCATGGCTCTTACTCATGTTGGATTAGCATCCCATCTTACCTTATTCCCTGATAGGATTTTACGTGATGCTTCAAGTTTAAATAGCGCTTTACGTTTTAGCTTTGGAGGCCTGGGTGCTTTTTTAGGAGGATTGCTAGTATCGATAGCAGGGTTTAAGGCTTTATTCATTGTAGTCGGTATAAGCATATTTTTTCTCGGTTCCAACTTAAGAAAAATAGTTAACTGAAACTAAAAGTCAGTAGCATAAACAATTTACTATGAAGAGAATAATTGAGTGGTCGCTCGTTTTTATCCTGTTGCTAGTTTTAGCGTATACTAGCAAGCCTCACTTAGCCGCTTTTCTTAATAATAAAGGCGTTGGTTGCTTCAAGCAGGATTTGTATGAAGAAGCAATATCGTATTTTCAGAAAGCCCTAAAGGTTGAATCTTCTTCTGTTCTCTATTCTAATTTGGCTAACGTTTATATGAAATTAGAGGATGAAGATGCTGCAATCAAAGAATATAAAAATTCAATTCAAACTCAACCCAAAAATGCGAATGTTTATTCTGCCCTTGGCCGGATATATTTGAATAGACAGATGTATAAAGAGGCGCTTAGCCTTCTTAAAAGAGCTGAAGCCGAATTTCCAGCTGAGGCAGCGATAAAAGGCCTTCACGAAGAGGTCTACTCTGGATATATACTATTTTGCGTAAACGAAGGCATTGAAGCTTATTCGGCTGGCGATAAAGCGGAAGCTTATCTTCTGCTAAATAAAGCTTTAAAAATTGGCCCAAATTATATCCAACCATATTATTTTTTAAGCCGTTTTTATATCGCTGATAACAATTATGTTCAGGCTGAAGAATTATTAAAAGAAGTTTTACAGATAAAATCCGATTTTCTTTTAGCCAGAATTCTTTTAGGCGATCTTTATTATAAAAAAGGCAATTATGAAAAAGCTATTTCCGAATATAAATCCGGTTTACTCATCGATTCCGAGAATAGTTATCTCCATAATAGTTTAGGTCTTGCCCTTATGAATATCGAGGATTATAGCGAAGCAATTGTTCATCTAAAAAATGCATTAGAGATTTTACCGGATAATCTTAATTTTAATTACAGCTTGGCAAGTCTTTATCGCGACGAGGGACTACTTGATAAGGCTTTAGTAGAGTATAAAAAAATACTTGAATATTTACCTGGATACCTCTACATTCATAATGATTTAGGAGATATTTACACTCAACAGGGTAAGAAAGAAGAGGCAATGAAAGAATATTACATAGAAATAGAAAATTGCCGCAAGAAACTTGAAATCATTCCTGATGATATCAATATTCTTAATAGCATAGCTTATTCTTATAGCGCGGTTGGTGATAATAGTAAGGCAAAGAAGATCGTAGAGGATATTATAAAGCACCACCCTTCTTGGAGGCCGGCGCACCTAACTCTTTCCAGAATTGAAGAAAACTTGGGGAATAAAATAGAGGCTTTAATGGCTTTAGAAGAAGCAAGGTCATTGTCTGATTACTCAGGGTTTATTGATAAAGATATTACTCGTTTAGAAAAAACAACTGATTTATCTTTTAGAAAAATAGCCCTTTTTGATAAGATCTACCTGAAAAACGGGCGGATGATTGAAGGAATTATATTACAAGAGACAGATGAAAAAATAGTTTTGGAAATACACGCAGGAAAATCCTGGGGGACGACTATTATATCTCAAGATAGAATTAAAAGTATATCTAAAAATAAGGATATTAAAAAGTAGGGAGGAAGTATGGGTAAGTTAAGGGAGAAAGTTTGCATTGTAACTGGAGCAAGCGGTGGGATTGGCAAAAGTGTAGTTAACAAGTTAGCCGCTCAAGGCGCTAGCCTTGTTCTTGCCGCAAGAAGAGAGGAGATCCTAGAAGATATCAAGAAAGCACTTCCTGAAAAAGATAAAGTATTATGCATAAAGTGTGATGTTACCAAGCAGAGTAATTTAGAGAATTTAGTCAGTAAGACCTTAGAGAAATTTGGGAGAATTGATGTTGTTGTTAATGGGGCCGGAGTCTCAAGCCAACATCCTTTTTGGCAGCAGCCAGTAGAGGATGTAGAAAAAATCATGTACACAAATTATTATAGCTACGTTATGCTTTCGCGCTTAGTTGTTAATCAGATGAAAGATGCTGGCGGCGGACATATTGTAAATATTACCAGTGGTTCAGTTATGGTTGATCCTCCACCGCGCAACTTCATAGTTTATACTTCTTTAAAAGTCGCCCTGAGAGCTTTTGCTAAGGGGCTTTTCTGGGAGATGCGCGATTTTGGGATTAAAGTTACTTCAATATTTCCGGGAGTAACCAGAACCCCCTTAACCGGTAAGCTAAAAGATATATCGCAAGAAGAGGGAAGATTAATGGAGCCGGAGGCAATAGCTGATACAGTTTTGTTTGCTCTTACTCAAAGCGGCAACACCTGCCCTTTAGAGTTAGCAGTGATAAACCAGCAAACGCCTTGGAAGAAGCCAGTGATACCGTTTAAACAAAATCACCCGGGAAAATAGTTTAACATTTTAAGTAAAAAAAGGAGGAAGGTCAGATGCAAATTTTATTTTTAACACCGAAGTCGGGCGCTTGGGCAACACACGGTAAACACTTAGGGCCTAACCAGCTTTATGCTCAATGGGCTGCTTATGCTAGAGAAAAAGGGTATAAGGATTTAGAGGTTTTAGATTGTAAAGCCTTAGAAATAGAAAACGAGGAAATGATTAAAAAAGTGAAAGAAAAGAATCCGGATATAGTTGTCCTCGGAGACATGCTTCATTCCTATGGAGGATTTGCTATTCTTCATTACTTTAACCAGTCAGCAAAGTCAATAAAGGAAGTTCTCCCCGATACCAAGATAATTGCCGGAGGCTTATGGTATTCTTCAATGCCAGTATTTACTTTGGATAGTAACCCAGCTATTGACTATGTAGTTATGGGCGAAGAAGAGGCCTTTTGTGATTTAATTAATAAGATAGGGAAGTCAGAAGAGATAAAGGATATTGCCGGAGTAAGTTCAAGAGTAGAGGGTAAGGCAGTTATGGGGCCACATAGACTTTTGAATACAGATTTAGATAAGTTACCACTTCCGGCATATGATTTATTCCCTATGGATAAGTATGTTGGTCATACTCATTGGAAGCCATTTGTTGAGATGGTAACTTCGCGAGGATGCCCTTCAGCTTGTACTTTTTGTTATGAGTGGGATCAGTATGATCCGCGCCATCCGGAAGATTTCTTAAAATGGCGGGCAAAGTCTCCAGAGAGAGTAATTGAAGAGCTAGAAGTACTTCATAAAGAGTATGGGGTAAAAGTAGTAGTAATCCAGGATGATAATTTTAATGTTGACCCAGAAAGAGTAGAGAAGTTCTGTCGGTTAAAGCTAGAAAAAGAAAACCCAATTAAATGGGTTTCTTTAGGCAGGGCTATTGATTGGGTTAATTGTGAAGAGATTTTGCCTTTGATGAGAGAGTCCGGTTTGTTTACCGGCGTATTCGGCATTGAGGTTACTACTGCTTCAGAATTAAAGAAAATTGCTAAGGGAATAACTATTGAACAGATAAAGAAGACCATTGAGATTTTGCGAAAGAACAATATTGCTATTGTTGCTGATATTATGATGGGCTTTGATGGTGACACCGAAGCTATCATAAAGCAGAGATTTGAATTTACTGATCAGGTTGATCCGGATATCTTGTGGGTAGGTTATGTTACTCCGGCACCGAACTCTCCAATTTGGAGACAGAGGATAAAGAAGGGTGAGATTGATCCTAAAAAAATAGATTTTCTTAAGTGGGATTTCCTACATCCGGTAATGGCCACCGAACACCTCAAATTGGATGATTACGGAAGATTAGGCGCCTGGTGCATGAGAGAATTCTTCTCAAAGCCGGGTCGAATCCAGAGGATTATGACTAGTAATTTTGACCCCTTAGCTAAGCTATGCTTCCAAGATGTAATGAAGGGCGTAACTAAGTGGGAAGAGGGCGCTGTTAAGGGAGAAAAGCACGTATAGGTTATGTTAGCTGATAGCCATATCCATTTTATTCCCCAAGAACTCTCAGAGCATACTACTTTTTACAAGGGTATTTGGGCCGATAAGGATAAGCTCTATGAGTTCTTAGATAGTAACAACATTGATAAGGCCCTTTTAGTCTATCCTTCTACGGATGCCCATTTTAAATTGGGTGGTTTTAAAAGGGTTAGTGAAATCTACAATAGGGAATCAGAGAAGATTTTAAAAGAGAATTCTAAGATAATCGCAGCTTGCCTGGTTGATGTAGAAAACTTAAACAATATTTCCCTAGAGTTAGCCGAATTAAAGAGCAGAGGGTTTAGAGCAATAAATCTAGCCTCAAGTTATAATGGTGAGTTTATAGTCGATAAGCTCTTTCCTTTATTTGAAGCAGCCCAGAAGCATGACTTGCCAATTTTTGTTCATTCACAGACAATTAATCCTATTGGCTATAGTCGGATAAAAGATCCTTTGCTTATGCCGGTTTTAGAGTACAGCTTGGATATATCTACCTTTCTAGGGCTTCTTATGATGCAAGGGGTACTTGATAAATTCAAGGTCAAGTTTATTCTGGCGTCCTTAGGCGGAGTTGTCCCTTTTCTAAGCAATAGGTTCGATCGGGTCTATATGATGCTACGGGAAAGAAAGATAGTTAAGGATTTAGGCAGGTTACCTTCCCAGATTCTAAAAGAAGTATATGTAGATACATCCGGGGCATCTTCTGGCAATGTCAAGTTGGCTTTAGATTTATTTGGCCAAGACCATATTCTTTGGGGTTCAGACTATCCGGTATCTGGAAACTTACAAAAAAATTTAGAGATCTTAGATACTTTAGAAGATAAGGTTAAGGAAAAAATTACCCAGAAAAACTTCTTTAACATATTTAGCCAATGAAAATTTATTGTAATGGTGATTAGACAGAAGTTATGAAGGTTAAAAATAAATACGTTAGGGAATATTACATGGGCAAAGATTCAAACTATATTTTTGGTTACGAAGGTTTACGGTCAAAAATATTCTGGAAAAGAAGAATAAAGATTCTAAAAGAAATGGTTTCTTCAGGAAAAATACTAGATATAGGATGTGCCTTAGGATTTTTTATAAAGATAATTGAAAGAGACTTTGAGGTGCATGGATTAGATATTTCGGAATACGCCGTAGGAAATGCTAAAAATATAGTTTCTAGACCAGAACGTATAAAATGCTGCGATATAAATGAGGGGATACCTTTTGATGGGAAGTTTGATGTCGTAACTGCCTTCGATATCTTTGAGCATGTAGAATGTCCAACTACTGCTTTCAATTTTGTGAATAAATCCCTGAAGCCTAACGGATATTTTTATTTGGAATTGCCTTTCTCTAAAACGATTATTAACCGTGATTTAGGCCATTTTTACAGGTCTTTAGAAGTCTGGCTTGGTTTTTTATCTCAGGCTGGTTTTAAACCTTTGCGGGTTAAAACTTATTATACGGTGGGATTAAGATGCGTAATGATTCCAAGTAAAAGATTTGGGAATTATTGTAGTATTATTGCAAAACTTAAAAACTAGAATGTGTAAAAGATGGTTAAGAAAAATATAAAATACTCACCTTTATTTTGGCCAATTAAATTAAAGGGTAACACTATTCATATACTCGATGAGACTTCATTGCCTCAGAAAGAAAAATATATAAAGGCTAAAAACTACTTACAAGCTTGTTCGGCGATACGCCAGATGAAAACCCGGGCTGTTGGACAGGTCATCTTAGTTATGTATATATTTCTTCTGGTTATTAAGAATAATAAAAGTAAGAAGAATCTTTCTCCTACATTGTCTAAGGTTGCTAAAGCAATAAACTCGACTCGACCCACTCTTTCGTTTAAATATTTAACTAATATGGTTTTAGGCTGGCATAAAGCAGGTATGCCTCTGGATAAGGCTATATTGGGTTTTTTAGAGATGTTAAAAAATTCCCGGATTAAACAAGCAAAACAAGCTTCTAAATTACTCAAAGGTGGCGATGTGGTTCTTACCCATTGTAATATTAGCGGCCTCCTGCCTCTAATAGCTGATTTTGCCCAAGCTAAGGGTAAGAAGTTACGTTTTTTCGCTACTGAGACCCGACCTTATTTACAAGGTTCAAGGCTTACTGCCTGGGAGCTTATGCGTTCAGGCTTTGACGTTACAGTAATAACTGATAATATGGTTGCGCAGGTAATGAGTGAGAGAAAAATTGATAAAGTCATAGTTGGTTCAGATAATTTAGCTGGGAATGGGGATATTGCTAATAAAGTTGGAACTTACCAGATTGCCTTGATAGCTAGATACTTTAAAATTCCTTTTTATGTGCTTTGTGCTCCGTTATCTGGTGCAAAGACTGGGGAAGATATAAAAATTGAAATAAGACCGGACAAGGAACTTACAACCTATCAAGGGGTAGCTCTTGCCCCCAAAGGTGCAAAGGCTTATTATCCGGCATTTGATATAACTCCTAATAAGTTTATTACTAAGCATATATATCTAGAGGTAAGATGATGGTATTAGGCCGAGAAAAACAGTTAAAGCGAAAAATAATTGCAATCGGTGAGAAATTACAAAACCTGCATTTGGCAGTTGCTAAGTCAGGGAATTTAAGCGCCCGGTTAGACAAAGACAATATTCTTATCACGGCTACCGGGACATCCCTAGGCCAATTAAAACCCGAAGACATTATTAAAATTAATCTTAATAATGAGAAAGATTTAAAAAACAATCGTTTGAGTACAGAATTCCCTATGCATAGATTAATTTATGAGAGTTTTGAAGCCAAAGCAGTAATCCATTGCCATCCACCTTTAGCCAACGGCTATTTTTCTGTATGTTCTGACCTTAAAAATTTAACCTTTGAGTCCCAAGTCTATTTAGGCAATGTAAAAGCTGTTGTGCAGGAAACTCCAAGTATGACTAAACCAGAGTTAGTAATTGAAGCTTTAAAATCTAATAACCTAGCGGTAATTAAAAATCATGGCGTAATTAGCATAGGCCAAAGTTTCAAGGATGGTTTTGATTTGATTGAAACTTTAGAAGAGGCAGTAAAAATTGCCAGTGTTGCTAGATTATTCAAAAGAGAAGTTTTAGATGATTTAGACAAGGCTTTGAAGCAGGATTTAACCCAAAAAACTGACAGCTATAAGATGTTTTCTAAAGAGCATGTGCAGGCAATCGTAGAGTTGGTTAATAAGGATGAGCTTATTAGTAAAAAGGGCCAAGAGCTAGACCTAACTCTGGAGTTAGCCATAAGCTTGGACGAGGACAACAAATCGTATAGATTTATTTTTGAAAAAGGAAAGATAAAAAAATTAGAATTTGATCTTAATGCACCTTTTGTAATTTCAGCTTCAGAGGACATTTGGGAATTAGTTTTTCTGGGCAAGGTAGATCCTTTTGTGGCTGTTACTCAAGGAAAAATGAAGTTAAAAGGTCAGCTAGGGCAGTTGTCTCGCTGGTATGTACCGTTTAAGCGCTTATTCGAGTTATTTAAGCAGGTTAAAATAAGATGAAAACCTATAATTTATTCATTAACGGAGAATTTAAGGATTCTAAATTTAAAAATAAAATAATTAATCCTGCTACCGGTGAAACTATAGCTGAGGTTAGTTTAGCTTCTCGGGAAGATGTGAATCTAGCAATTAAAGCTGCACGTGATGCCTTTGATAAAGGGCCTTGGCGAGATATTTCCTTAGCACAAAGAAAAGAATTCCTGCTTAAGATATCTCAAGGTATTTTGGAAAAGTGCGGTGAATTGGCCGAACTGGAGACTTTAAATACGGGTAAGCCGCTTAAGGAATCAACTTTTATGGATATACCTTCTGCAGCTGAAACTTTTAAATATTTCGGTAATAATCTTGAAAGGATTCTAAAAGAGGAGACCATAGAGGTAAAATCCCAAGTTTCATCGGCAAAAGCCCGGCTTCTACCTCAGGCAAGAGGAGTAGTCGGTTTGATTGTCCCCTGGAACTACCCACTGTTAATTGCTTCCTGGAAGTTGGCTCAGAGCTTAGCAGCTGGAAACGCAGTTATTTTGAAACCTTCAAGTTTAACCCCGCTTACAGCTTTGGAGTTAGCAAAGATTATCAATGAAGCAGGTTTACCTAAAGGAGTGGTTAATGTCATGCCTGGTCCAGGCGAGGAAGCCGGTGAGCCACTATGTTCAGATAAGCGAGTAGATATGATTTCATTTACTGGTTCAAATATTGTGGGTAAAAAGATCTTAGAGTATTCATCTAAAAATGTAAAAAAGTTGATTATGGAGCTAGGAGGTAAATCTGCTAGTATTATTTTAAAAGATGCTGATTTGGAATTAGCAGTTAATGGTTCCTTGTGCTCTATATTTTTGAATCAAGGGCAAATGTGTACGGCGATGTCAAGAATCTTAGTGCAAGATAGCATTTACGATAAATTCGTCGAAGGGTTTGTTAAAAAAGCAAAAGCTATTAAGTTAGGCAATGGTTTAGACTTTGAAACTCAAATGGGGCCTTTGGCTTCACAATGGCAAAGAGAAAAAGTTATTGAGTATGCAGAGAAAGCTAAAGCCAGTGGTGTAAAGTTATTATTGGGCGGTAAAATCCCTTCCCAAGAGGGATTAGAAAAAGGGTTCTTTTTTGAGCCTACGGTGTTCGGGGGAGTTTCACCTGATGAGCCAATCTTTCAAGAAGAAATTTTTGGTCCGGTAGTCTGTATAAGTAAATTTTCAAAGGTAGAAGAAGCGATTGAATTGGCAAACCGAAGTGATTTTGCTCTTGCTGGTTGTATTTGGTCAAAAGATATTGAGAAGGCTAAAAATATAGCTAATAAAGTTAATGCCGGTACGATTTGGATCAATACTTACGGCATGTTTTTTAATCAGCTCACTTATGGTGGATTTAAGCAAAGTGGATTCGGTAAAGAACTAGGTGATCAAGGTTTGTTAGAGTATACAAATCTTAAAAATGTCATAGTAGATACTACTAAGGACTCAAAACCATTAGTAAATTATTGGTATGGATAATTCGCACTATCCCTTTGGGATGTGCTCATTAGGAGGTGTAAAGATGGATTGGGGAATGCAAAATCGTTTAAATCAAGTTATCAAATCTGACGGCCATTGTTTTTTCTTGCCTATTGACCATGGTTATTTTCAAGGGCCTACTAGGTGTTTGGAGAAACCAGGAGAGACCATTAAGCCTCTCCTTCCCTTTTGCGATGCCCTTTTTGCAACTAGAGGGGTCTTACGTTCAGCAATAGACCCTATTGGTAGTAAACCGATTATCCTTAGGGTATCTGGAGGCACTAGCATGGTAGGTAAGGATTTAGCTAATGAAGAGATTACCACATCGGTAGAGGAGGTTGTTCGCCTTAACGCTGCTGCCGTAGGGATTTCAGTTTTTATTGGCAGCGACTATGAACGTCAAACACTGCTAAATCTTGCCCGTCTCGTAAATGAGTGTGAGAGGTATGGAATTCCGGTTATGGCAGTTACTGCTGTAGGCAAAGAGCTGGAGAAACGAGATGCCAGATATCTTGGCCTATGCTGTCGCATTGCAGCAGAATTAGGTGCGCGAATAGTAAAAACATATTGGTGTGAAGATTTTGATAAGGTTGTAGATGGTTGTCCGGTGCCAGTAGTTATGGCTGGCGGGCCTAAATGTAAGACCGAACGTGAGGTCTTTGAGTTTGTTTATGATGGCATGCAAAAAGGAGCTATTGGCATTAACTTAGGAAGGAATGTCTGGCAGAGTCCTAATCCTGTAGCAGTAGCAAGAGGCCTACAGGCAATCATACACGAAAATGCTACGGTTGATCAAGCACAGGAATTATTTAATAGCATTAAGAGTGGTGCTGTAGCCAGTAAACAATCTGTTTAGGAGAAAAATTATATGCAGGTCGCAATGTATTACAATAATAATGATGTCCGGCTAGAGGAATTGCCTACACCAACTATCGGTGCAGGAGAGCTTTTGGTAAAGGTACAGGCTAGCGGTATTTGCGGCAGTGATGTGATGCAGTGGTACCGCATTAAAAAAGCCCCTCTTGTTTTAGGCCATGAGGTTGCTGGTGAGGTAGTTGGAGTCGGAGAAGGCATTACCCGCTTCAAACAAGGGGATAGAGTCTGTGTCTCCCACCATGTTCCCTGTAATACTTGTCGATATTGTTTGAATGGTTATCATACTGCTTGCCAGACCCTGCATACCACGAACTTTTTCCCCGGCGGTTTTGCACAATACATACAGGTACCGGCAATTAATGTTGATAGAGGAACCTTTCTCCTGCCGGATGAGATATCATTTGAAGAAGCAACCTTTATTGAACCTTTAGCCTGCGTAGTCCGGGGCCAAAGGGAAGCTAATCTAAAGTCCGGCCAAGATGTATTAATTCTCGGAGGTGGTATCTCAGGGTTAATTCATTTGCTCTTAGCCCGGGCCACAGGGGCCCAGCGGATAATAGTTACCGATGTAAACCAACATCGTTTAAAGATGGCAAAGGAGTTCGGAGCTGATTCAGTAATATCTGCTAAAGAAGATGTTCCGGCCCGTTTGAGCCAGATTAATCAAGGCAGGCTTGCTGATCTTGTAATTATTTGTACTTCAGCCTTATCAGCTTTCCAGCAGGCCTTGCAATCTGTTGATCGAGGAGGAACTATACTATGTTTTGCCCCTACAGAGCCAGGGGTTATTCTTCCTGTTCCGGTCAATGATTTTTGGCGTAATGGTATAAAAATTATGCCTTCTTATGGTAATAGTCCCCAAGATGCCATTGTGGCAATGGAGTTGATTCGTAGTGGCGCAGTGCCTGTGGGTAAGATGATTACGCACAAATTAAGCCTTGCCGAGGCAGGGTTAGGGTTTAGCCTTGTTGCTAAAGGGGAAGATTCGCTTAAAGTAATAATCCAACCGCATAAAGCTTAAGCAAATTCAACAATAAATAAAGGTAATAGCACACTTATGCAAGATTTAAAAAATTATACTCTTGGAGAACTGCAAGATTTTCTAAAGATAAAAGGTTATCCTGCCTACACTGCCCGGCAAGTCTTTGAATGGGTTTATGCAAAGAGAGTCCAAGATTTTGATTTGATGAGCAATCTTTCTAAGAAGACCAGAGAGTTTTTAAAGGAGAATTTCTCCATTCTTAGATTAAGCCTTGTGAAGAAAGAAAAATCCCCGGATAGAACTGAGAAGTTTTTATTTAAGTTAAGGGATGACTTAGCCATTGAGGCAGTAGTAATTCCTGAGAAGGCAAGGAATACCCTCTGTGTTTCAACCCAAGTCGGTTGTAAATTTAAATGTTTGTTTTGCGCCAGTGGAGAAAAGGGCTTTAAGAGGAACTTAACTGCCGGCGAGATTGTAAACCAGTATTTAAGCGTTTCTGGCTTAAAGGCTCCCGGCAAGATAACTAATATAGTTTTTATGGGTATCGGAGAACCCTTAGATAACTTTGAAAATACTATTAAGAGTATAAATATATTAATGGATTCAGCAGGCATTAATTTTTCAAAACGAAAAATATCCCTATCGACTTGTGGTCTTTGCCCAGAGATTAAGAAATTAGCTAAATTGAAATTAGGGGTAAAGCTCTCAGTATCCCTACATTCAGCTGATAATGAGATCCGTAATAAACTAATGCCGATTAACAAAAAATACCCAATAGAGGAACTGATCCCGGCAATTAGAGAATTTAGCAAAGATTCTAAAGATCCGGTTACCTTTGAATGTGTCCTAATAGAGGGGATAAATACTGGTATAGATGATGCTAAGAAGTTAGCAAAGCTACTTAATAGAATTAATGCTAAAGCCAATTTAATCCCTTATAATGGAGCATCTTCTGAATTAAAAGCTCCTGATAAAGAGACAGTAGATATCTTTAGCCAAGAGCTAAAGAGAAGAGGCGTATTTTTTACTCTCAGGAAATCGCGGGGCCAGGATATTAACGCTGCCTGTGGCCAATTAAGAGCCGAATATCTTTTAGAGAAGTGACAGGATTTATTTATTATGGTATGGTAATTAGAGGAAATAAAGAATGAGAGACGGAATTTATAAGTTGCCACAAGAGTTTCTACTTAAGTTAAAGGAGATTTACCCTTCTAGCTTTACCCGCGTAGCCAGTACTTTTTTAGCTAAGAAGAAGACTACCTTTAGGATAAATTATTTAAAGACTGATTTACAAACTTTGAGAAAACTCTTAGTGAATCAAAGGGTGAAGTATAAGGAGTTGCCTTTTCCCCAAGGCGCGTTTCTGCTGAATACACCTTTAAGGGATTTTCAGAAAACTAAAATCTACACAGAAGGCTTAGTTTATGTCCAGAATCTATCGAGTATGTTGCCGGTACTTTATCTTGAGCCTGAAAATAAAAATAAAATCCTTGATTTGTGTGCTGCACCGGGAGCTAAAACTACTCAAATTTCTTCTCTTGCTCCCCAAGCAGAAGTCACAGCCATAGAAAAAGCCCGTCCCCGTTACTATAAACTGTTAGCTAATCTTACGACCCAAGGCATTAAATCAACCAAGGTTATATTATTAGATAGCATCTGGGTTAGGAAGAAATTTCCCGAATATTTTGATAAGATATTAGCTGATGTACCTTGTTCATCAGAAGGGCGTTTCCTTACCACTAACCCCAAGAGCTTTAAATACTGGAAGCAGAGAAAGGTTAAAGAAATGGTACATAAGCAAAAGAAACTTCTTCACTCTGCATTTTTGGCTTTGAATGAAGGAGGAACCTTGGTTTATTCTACTTGCACCTTTTCTCCCGAGGAGAATGAAGGTGTTATTGATTGGTTTGTTAATAAATTCAAAGAAAAGCTAGAGATTTTACCAATAGAGCTTCCCTTAAAGAATGCAAGGGAGGGTTTATTGCAATGGAAAGATAAAAAATTCTCTCCGTCTTTGCGCTTAGCTAGAAGAATTATTCCTGATGATACTATGGAAGGTTTTTTTATCGCTAAAATAAAGAAGATTTCAGTGTAGATAGAAGGAATAAAGAAGACATAAAAAGAGGGTATACTTTAACGAGTATACCCTCTTTTTTATAAAACCCTTAATTATAGAAGGGATTTTAGTTCTTTTGATACTCTAAAGGCTACTTTCTTCTTAGCTGGAATTTGAATTGTTTCGCCTGTCTTGGGATTTCTTCCCATTCTTGCTTTTGTCTGTTTTACCTTGAAAGTACCGAAACCAGAAATAGCAACATCTTCTTGCTTTTTGAGACTACCTTTGATTGTATCCCAGATAGTATCTACTATATCCTGAGCCTCTTTCTTAGTGGCTGTCTTCACAGCTACTGCTTCTATTAATCCAGTTTTGTTCATCCGAGTACCCTCCTTTTGTTTAAAAAGTTAATATTTTCAACTACTTTTATATTTTATAGCTGAAGGATTAGTTGTCAAGGAATTTAAATTTATTTTTTTTATTGTAAAAAGCTATGTTTTCTCTATAATTATCTTGATGATTATTACCAAAAAAGAGGTTGATTACATAAAAAAGAGAAGGAAAAATGAGCCTTTTCTTCTAATAGTAAATTTTGGCCAAAAAGAAGTTGAAGCTATACGAGAAGAAGATAAGGCTATTTTTAGTGATCGAATAATCTTAGATTTAAACGAGAGTTTTAAGGATAACTTTTGCTATCTACTAGATAGTCAAGGAGTTAGGAAGATTGCTTTTTTCTCCGAAGATACCAATAAATTCTATAAATTAGTGCCTACTTCTGACTGGCCTACGATTTCTATTAGCTCTGTTCCGATGCATCGGCTAAGTTCCCCTGAAAAAGATACTAAAAACAAGATAAATCTCCTAAAGCCCTATGGAGATGTTTTAGATACTTGTATGGGGCCGGGCTATACAGCTATTCTAGCAGCCAAAAAAGGAAAAAAAGTAATTACTTTCGAGAAAGATGAGAATATTCGTGATTTAGCCCAAATAAACCCTTTATCCCAAGAGCTATTTAGCGCTGAAAATATTGAGATTCGCATGGCTGATGTAGCTTTGGGAATAGGTGAGTTTAAAAATGATTGTTTTGATTGCATTATTCACGATCCGCCTACTTTTAAATTAGCCGGTGAGCTGTTTTCCCAAGATTTTTATCAGCAACTGATCAGGGTGTTAAAGCCGGGTCGGAGAATGTTTCACTATACTCCTTTGTATAAGGTGAAGCAGGGCTTTGATTTTCCGGCTCAAGTAGAAAAAAGGCTAAAGAAAGCAGGATTTAAGAAGGTTAAGTATTCTCAGCAAGCAGTAGGGTTTCTTTGTCAAAAGTAGGTTTTAAGCTAAGAAACAAGGAAAAACAAGGGTTTTAGACCACAAAATTTCCATAGATTTTTAAAGATTTAGGTGGTATAATCCTACCACAAGTTAAAGAGTATTTTAGGTCGGTTTGTTCTAAAAAAAAGCATAATAAAGATTATGGAAATGGTGTTAGAGAGAGAGAAACAAGAAGTAAGACAGAAATTGTTAGAACGTCTTTTGTCTTTGACTAAGAATGAGATTAAAAGGAGGAGCAAAAATGTTGAGGATAAATTATCAGAGCTACCTTTATATAAAAAAGCAAAAGTGATTATGGTCTACTATCCCTTACGCGGGGAAGTAGACATTTTGAGTAAGGTTAGGAGAGATTTAGGAAACAAACGATTCTGTTTTCCAGTAATGGATTTAGAGGCAAAAAATTTACGTATCTTTGAGATTACAAATTTAGATCAGGATTTTATTCCCGGATCTAGGGGAGTTATGCAACCAGATACGGAAAGAACAAAAGAAGTGGACATTAAAGAGATAGATATGGTAGTTGTTCCTGGTTTGGCTTTTGACAAAGAAAAGAACAGGCTGGGCAGAGGTGCTGGTTTCTACGACCGCTTCTTGCAAAACATAACTACGCCTACTAAAAAGGTAGGCATTGCCTTTGAATTCCAAATTCTAGAAAACCTTCCTACAAATCTTTCCTGGGATCAGAAAGTCGATACAATCGTTAGCGAAAAAGTTATTGTTTAAGAGATAAATTATCGCTGCAAAGTACCAGTAGCGTTAATATCCGTCTATAAGGAGGGCGTATGATTACTACTATTATTTACATACTGTCTGGCGTTGTCGTTGGGCTACTTTTAGGTTGGTGGTTAGGTAAAGTTGTTGAAAAAAGTAAATTGAAAAAATCTAAAGAAGATGCAGAAAAGATACTAAAGGAAGCTAAATTTAAGACTGAGGAGATTAGAAGAAAAGCAGAGTTGGATGGAAAGGAGTTGCTCTATAAGTTAAGAGTTGATTTTGAGAGGCAAAATTCTTCTAAAAAAGAAGATCTAAATCAGCTAGAGAAGCGCCTCCTGCAGAGAGACGAGAATTTAGAAAAAAGGCTAGATTTTATTGAGAGCAAAGAGAGAGAGTTGCGTCGGAGCGAGGATGATGTTAAAAAAATATCCTTAGAGGTAGAGAATAAGAATAAAGCTTTGGGCAACTTGATTGAAGAGGAAAAAGAGAAGTTAAAAAGAATTTCTTCTTTAACCCCTCAGGAGGCAAGAGAGCTATTACTCAAACGGTATGAAGAAGAGTTAAGAGGGGATAAAGCTAAGATGGTTAGGGATATGGAGGAGGCTGTTAAAGAAGAGGCCGAAGCCAAAGCAAAAGAGATAATTTCTCAGTCTATTCAAAGATGCGCGGTCGAGCACACTACCGAGACTACGGTAAGCGTAGTTTCTCTGCCTAATGATGAGATAAAGGGAAGAATTATTGGCAGGGAAGGCCGTAATATAAGAATGTTTGAGATGATGACTGGCGTTGATCTTATTATTGACGATACACCGGAGGCAGTAAGCGTGTCTGGCTTTGATCCTATTCGCAGAGAAGTCGCTCGCCTGTCATTAGAAAAATTAGTTCAGGATGGTAGAATTCATCCGGCAAGGATAGAAGAGATAGTAGAGAAGACTAAGCAGGAGTTTGATAAAAAGCTTCTAGAAGAAGGAAAGGCCGCAGCATTTGATGTTGGAATACATAATCTGCATCCAGAGCTGATAAAGTTATTAGGTAAATTGAAGTACCGTACTAGTTTTGGCCAAAATGCCCTTCAACATTCAAAAGAAGTCTCTATTATTATGAGTACTTTGGCAGCAGAACTAGATTTAGATGCCCGCATAGCTAAGAGAGCCGGGTTGCTTCATGATATTGGTAAAGCTATTGATCATCAGGTAGAAGGGACTCATGCTCAAATAGGAGCTGATTTATTAAAGCGGTATGGGGAAAACGAGATAGTTATAAATGCTGCCGAAGCTCATCACGAAGAGGCAGAATTTAAGTCCTTACTTTCCTTGCTAGCGCTAGTAGCTGATGCTATTTCAGCATCCCGTCCGGGAGCTAGGCGTGAAACCCTAGAGACTTACGTAAAGCGGTTGAGACAGCTTGAGACAACTGCTAATTCTTTTGATGGGGTAGATAAGAGTTTTGCTATCCAGGCCGGAAGAGAAGTAAGAGTTATCGTTCAGCCCGGGAAGGTAAAAGATGATGAAATTAGCCTTCTTGCTCATGAGATAAAGAAGAAATTAGAGCAGGAGCTAGATTACCCTGGCAACATAAAGATTACTGTGATTAGAGAAACTAGGGCTGTAGATTACGCTAAATAAGGGGTTTTTAGAGGACCTTTATTTTATTTGTAGAACCAATAAATAGGGTATAAAATAGATAAATTATGATTAGGATATTATTTATCGGTGACATTGTTGGTAAACCTGCCAGAAATTACCTCAAAGAGATCCTTCCTTCGGTTAGAAAGGATTTAAGGCTAGATTTTATTATAGCTAATGGTGAGAATGCTGCCGGAGGTTCAAGCATAACTTCTGATACAGCTGAAGATATTTTTAGTGCTGGAATAGATGTAGTCACCAGTGGGGACCATATTTTTAAAAAGAAAGAGTCCAGAGAGGTTCTGGACACTCGGGATTTAATAAGGCCTTTAAATTATGGAGAGTCTTCTGCTGGTAGAGGGTATATAATAAAGCAAGCCTCAGGCGTAAAAATAGGGGTTATTAATCTTATGGGTCGGGTATTCATGCAACCGGTTGATTGCCCTTTCAAAGCAATAAAAAGTATCCTGGAAGATGTAAAGAAAGAAGCTAAGATAGTTTTTGTTGATATGCACGCAGAAGCAACTAGCGAGAAGGTAGCTCTTGGACATTTTCTTTCCGGGAAAGTAAGTGCGGTTATAGGGACACATACGCATATACCGACAGCTGATGAAAGAATAATAGATAATTTTACTGCTTATATTACTGATGTGGGAATGACTGGAAGCTGTGATTCTGTTTTGGGTAGAGAAAAACATCAGATCATCGATAGATTTATTACTAATATGCCTGTACGGTTCAATTTGGCTCAGGGTGATGTTCGGATGCAGGCAGTGTTAATCGAGGTGGATGAGGAGAGCGGAAGAGCTTTATCTATAGAGAGGGTTGAATATAAAAAAGAGGATTTAAGCAAATAAGCGAGGTTTAATATGGCTTGGGATGGTGTAGAGAAAAGAAATTTCGTAAGAGCTAATTTTCCCTGTAAAATAATCGTTCACGCTCCTTCAGAACATACTCTTATTTCAAATACCGAAAATATTGGAGCTGGAGGAGTAAGGGTCATAATTGAGGAAAGCTTGGATATTTCCTCTTTTGTGGGATTAGAGGTTTTTTTAGGTGGTGCCCAGATAATTTGCAAGGGCAGAATAGTCTGGGTAGTAGAAAAATCTGATTCCGAGAATAGCGAAGCTAATATTTGGGATACTGGTATAGAGTTTTATGAAATTGCCGAAAGAGATAAAAAAATAGTAGAGAGTTTTGTAAATACTGTTATCCCTGATCAAAAATGATTTTAGAAAGAGTTAACTCTCCAGAAGATTTAAAGAAACTAACCCCAGAAGAGCTAAAAACCCTTAATCAAGAAATAAGAGATTTGATTGTTAAGGTGGTGTCGAGGAGAGGGGGCCATCTGGCGTCATCCTTAGGGGCGGTAGAGCTTTGTGTCGCTCTGGGGGTTTGTCTGGATTTGCCTAAGGACTCTCTTGTATTTGATGTTGGCCATCAAACCTACGCTCACAAAATTGTTACCGGCAGAAAAAATACTTTTCTTAATTTAAGGGAGTATGAAGGGATTAGTGGTTTTCCTAACCACAAGGAATCTGTATATGACGTTTATATATCCGGACATGCTTCTACGGCTATCTCTTGGGCTCAGGGAATCGCAGAGGCAAAACGGTTAAAAGAAGATAGCTCTAAGACTATTGCCGTTGTTGGTGACGGGTCTTTAACTGGAGGGATGTGTTTTGAAGCCTTAAATTCATCTGGCCACTCACAAAGTGATATCCTGGTAATTGTTAACCATAATGAGATGAGCATCTCTCCTTCAGTCGGTGCCTTGAGCAATCATCTTACTAAAATTATATCAGCCCCTGTTTATAATCGGATCAAAGATGAGTTAGAGAAATTCTTAACTCACTTCTCTTTAATGAAGAGATTGGTTAAAAGAGCCAGGAAGTTTGAAGAAACGGTTAAAGGCTTAGTTGTTCCAGGGTTGTTCTTTGAAGAGTTAGGGTTTCGTTATTTTGGTCCTATTGATGGACATAATTTAGATGTATTGATTCCGACTTTGAATAATGTTGTTTCCCTGAAAGGACCTAAGATTCTGCATATAGTTACTAAGAAGGGTAAAGGATATAAGTTTTCTGAAGAGAATCCTGAGAATTTTCATGGAGTTTCTTCTTTTAATGTTGCTAATGGTAAGCCTAAACCTAGAGCCGGTGATGATTTTAGTGAAGTTTTTGCTAAGAAGCTCAAGAATCTAGCTAAAGATGATAAGAGAATTATGGCTATAACCGCAGCCATGCCTAAAGGAACTGGTCTTTATCTATTTCAGGAAGAGTTTCCCGAGAGGCTGTTTGATTTAGGCATTGCCGAACCCCATGCAGTTGGTTTTGCTAGTGGTCTGGCTAAGCAGGGACTAAAACCAGTTGTAGCTGTCTATTCTACATTCTTGCAGCGAGCCTTTGATCAGATACTTCATGATGTTGCCTTGCAAGATTTGAATGTAGTATTTGCAGTAGATAGAGGGGGGGTAGTCGGAGAGGACGGACCGACCCATCACGGTGTATTTGATATAGGGTATTTAAGGTTAGTACCTAATATGGTGTGTATGGCTCCCAAGGATAAGGAGGAGCTGGAAGATATGTTAGAGTTTTCATTAGGGCTTTCTTCACCAGTAAGCATCCGTTACCCTAAAGGCTATGCTTACTCCTTGGGTAATAGAGAGCCGATTAAGTTAGGTAAGTCACAAGTTATAAGTGAGGGCGAAGACGTTTGTATAATTGCTTTAGGTTCAATGGTGAAACCAGCCGGTGAGTGTGTTTCTTTATTAAAAGAAGAGGGCCTCAGTGCATCTTTAGTAAACGCTCGCTTTATAAAGCCGTTGGATGAAAATCTATTGAAGAAATTGGTTAATAAATTTGATTTAATTGTCACCGTTGAAGAAGGGGTCTTAGATTGCGGATTTGGATCGGCAGTTTTAGAGTTTTGTGAGAATGAAAATCTTCTTGATAAGGTGAGGGTGGTAAGGGTTGGTTTTCCTGATGAGTTTATTCCAGCAGGGAAAAGGGAAAAACTTTTTGATATCTATGGATTAGGTGCTTCTTTCCTAGCTGAGAGGGTAAAGAAGTTATTACAAGACAATGCTCATGTCTAAAGTAAAGATAGTCAAAGATAAGTGTAAAGGGTGCGAACTTTGTATTTTTTGCTGTCCCCTAAAGAGTTTAAATCTTTCTTCAACCTTGAACAAGAGAGGGGTTAAGTTTGCTAATTTTAAAAAAGGCGCTAAATGCAGCCGATGTGGGTTTTGTTTTTTAATTTGTCCGGATAACTGTGTTGAAATAGAAGAATGAGAAGAAATATAAAATTAATGAGTGGGAATGAGGCAATGGGAGAAGCTGCTGTTAGAGCAGGCTGTAAGTTTTATGCTGGATACCCAATAACTCCCCAAAATGAGCTAACAGCTTATATGGCTAAGAGGATGAGGCAAGAGAAAAGGGCTTTTGTCCAGGCTGAGAGCGAGATAGCGGCTATTAATATGGTTTTTGGTGCCTCAGTTTCAGGGGTTAGGGCAATGACATCTTCTTCGAGCCCAGGGATATCTTTGAAGCAGGAAGGTATTTCTTATTTAGCTGGATGCCAACTTCCGGCAGTTATAATCAATGTAATGCGTGGAGGCCCTGGCCTGGGCAATATTGATTCCAGCCAGAGTGATTATTTTCAGGCTACCCGGGGCGGCGGGCATGGAGATTATTTTACACCGGTCCTAGCGCCTTGGAGCGTAGAGGAAGCAGTAAAACTAGTTATCCTTGCTTTTGATTTAGCTGATTACTATAGGAATCCGGTTTTAGTCTTAGCTGATGCGATAATCGGGCAGATGATGGAACCAGTTGAGTTATCTTTTGAGAGAGTGTTTAAGAAGAAGTTACCGAAAAAACCCTGGGCTTTAACCGGGGCTAAAAAAAGATCGGCTAATGCCGTAATGTCTCTGCTCCTAGGAGACAAAGTGCTCCAGAAGCACAATGATAAGTTGAGAGAAAAGTGGGAGAAAATAAAAAAGAGTGAACAAAAATTCTCTACCTACAAGATCAAAGATGCTAAGTATTTAATTATCTCTTATGGTTCTCAAGCAAGGATTGCTTTTGAAGCAGTAGATATTTTAAGGAAGCAAAAGATAAAGGCCGGATTATTTCGGCCGATAAGCCTTTGGCCTTATCCCGGGAAGGGTTTGAGAGAAATAGCTAAGGGAGCAAAAAAGATATTGGTTGTAGAGCAGTCTTTAGGTCAGATGGTTGAGGATGTGAGGTTGGTCCTGCCTAATAAAGAAATTTCTTTTTTAGGTAAAGCCGGAGGAGGAATACCCCAGGCAAAAGAGATTGCAAGAGCTATAAAGAAAAACCTATGAACAATGAATTCTCACCACCAGAATCTTTACGCGATGTAAATACTCACTATTGCTCTGGTTGTGGCCATGGAACCCTGCATCGTTTAGTGGCTCAAGCAATAGATGAGTTGGGTTTAAAAGAGAAGGTCGTAGGTATCGCTCCGGTTGGCTGTGCAGTCCTAGCGTATAATTACTGGGATTTTGATGTTTCCGAAGCTGCTCATGGTCGGGCCTTAGCTGTTGCTACCGGGATAAAGAGGTCTCATCCTAACTTGACAGTATTTACCTATCAAGGTGATGGAGATCTAGCTTCTATTGGTATTGCTGAGACTTTGCATGCAGCAAATAGAGGAGAGAACTTAACCTGTATTTTTGTAAATAATGCCTGCTATGGGATGACCGGAGGACAAATGGCTCCAACTACTATCCTCGGTCAGAAGACAACTACTACCCCTTGGGGTAGGAATCCGGCTTTTGGTGAAGGTTGGCCTTTGAGGGTAAGTGAGTTGTTAGCGCCTTTAAAAGGTGTAAATTATCTTGTTCGTAGCTCAATAAGTAAACCTCAAGGAGTTAAGCAGACTTATCAATATATCAAGAGAGCATTTATTAACCAAATAGAAAAGAAGGGCTTTTCCCTAGTAGAGGTTTTAAGTCCTTGTCCTACTATTTGGAAGATGACTCCGATTGAAGCAGTAAAATGGATTGATGAGGAGATGGTAAAAGAATTTCCTTTAGGGGTTATTAAAGAATAATGGAAGTAGAGATTTTAATTTCCGGTTTTGGCGGTCAAGGCATAATGAGCTTAGGTAAGTTTTTAGCCAAAGCTGCCCTTAAAGAGGGTAGGCATACAACTTTTTTTCCTTCTTATGGTGCTGAGATGCGTGGAGGCACTGCGCATTGTTGTGTAAAGATCTCTGATTCACCGATAGCTTCCCCTTTCGAAAACCGTCCGGACGTAGCCCTGATTTTTAATCAACCATCTTTGGATAAGTTTAAAAGTAAGCTCAAAAAGGGGAGCATTATCATTCTTAACTCCGATCTTATAAGCGGTAAGTTTTCATTCGATAATATTAAAGGAGCTAGTTTACCTTTGAACAAAATAGCCCTTGATTGCGGTAATATAAAGGTAGCAAATGTAGTTGCTTTAGGGGCGCTTCTTTCTTTAAGCCCGGGCATCTTTAAAAAGCAAACCTTAATTAATGCTTTGAAAGAAACATTTAAGAACAAAAATACCGTAAACCAAAACCTAAAGGCTTTAGATAAAGGGGAAGAATCTGTATAACTATATAAAAGTGAGCTGATTTACTATGGCATCAAGAATTGTGACCAAAATAATAGGATTCTTAAAATTACCGGCCGTGTTTATACTGTTTGCTTTACTTTTTTTAAATAGTTCTTATAATCTCACTGGTTTGGATTATCTTTTTCACGTAAAAAGCGGAGAACATATAGTTACCCAAGGAGAAGTTCTCAAAGAGGATGTTTTTTCCTTTACTAAGGAGGGGCAAAAGTGGGTGAACCACGAGTGGTTTTATCAAGTCTTTATTTATTTCTTCTATAATAATTTTGGAATCAACGGGCTTTTCTTTTTAAAAGGCGCAGTTTTTGGTCTAGCCTTTTTACTATTGGTATTTATAGCTTTTAAGGTTGACTGGGTAGTGAGTTTCTTTCTTGTTTTTTACGGGCTTCAGATATCTTTTTCAAGATTCACTTTAAGGCCAGATAATTTTAGTTTTCTTTTTCTAATTTTATTTTTAATCCCTTTTATTTTTAAAAAGAAAAAATTTCTTTTTTTTCTTCCTTTCATCCAGCTTTTCTGGGTAAATATCCACGGATTCTTCTTTTTGGGTCCGGTGATTTTGCTAATTTATCTATTATTGGAAAGAATTAACATGCAAGAAACTGAAAAAAGCTTTTATAATACAGTGAAAGTTGTCTTCTTATTTTCACTTTTTGCCTGTCTGATTAATCCCCAGCCGATCAAAACTCTGATTTACCCTTTTAAGGTTATTGGAGATATTCTTTCAGGTGAGCAGAAGGTGTTTTACAGCTACATTCAGGAATTAACTAGTCCGTTTAAGGTTTTTTCGGAGAGAATTATATTTTTTAAATACTTAATATTCACCGGGTTGTGTTTCGCTTTTCCCAAGAAGCTAAGGCCTTTCTACATAGGGCTTTGGTTATTTGTTGTGTTATTTTCTATAAATTCTATAAGAAATTTATACTTTTTAGTTCCGGTGGGAATTGTTGTGTTTGTAGATAGATACGAGTATATTAAGGATTTTTTAACTCGTAAAATAATTAGAGAAAAAAGCTTTTTGTTAGTAAGGCTAATACTACTTTTTATTATTATCTGGATCAACATAGGTGTAGTTAAGGCAATTACTCGTCTTTATGGTTTAGGAAGAAGTTATTTAGGCAAGGATAATGTAGTTTCTATCGAAAGCATTGCCTTGGGTCAGGGCAGAGGGGTATACCAAGAAGGTATGGGTGAGTTCATGAATAAGGTTAATTTGCCGGAGAGGATGTTTAATGATTTTAATTCGGGATCTTATTTGATATTTAATTTCTACCCCCAGAGAAAAGTTTTTATTGATGGCCGGGGTGAGGTCTACGGTTCGGAATTTTTTACTTTCTACAGAAAAATCCTTGAAGGAAATAAAGAAGCTTTTAAAGAGGCCCTCGATAAATATAAATTACAGGGTTTTATCATCAGCTATATAAGAACTACCCCGCCTCCTTTGATAAAGTTTATCTACCAGGAGGGGTTTAAGTGCGTATATTTCGGTAAAGACGGTATTATTTTTGTAAAAGAAGAATTAATTGAAAAGAGCCTAAAGCCTTATTTAGTCAATTTTAGGCTAAAAAGTCCGAAAAAGGTGGACTTGGTTAACAACCTAAAGCTTAAATCTCCGAATATGGATGGACTTTACAATATGGCTTATGTTTTATATATGCTAAAATTTTATAATAATAGTGAGATGTATTTAGAGGAAGTATTAGAAGTTTTACCCAACCACTATGAAAGCCATTATCTTTTAGGAAAGATTTATTACAAAAACAAAGATTATGAAAGAGCATTCTCGCATTGCCGGAGTAGTCTGCTTTTTAATCGAGATTTCTCTGCCGTCAAAAAACTGTTGGCTAAAATATATATAAAGACTAATAACACAGAAGACGCCCGTGAAGTATTAAGTAAACTTAAGATCGATTTTGATGAATTTTCAGAAAGGATCAAAGATGAGTAATTCAAATGGTTTAAGAGTAAGATTTGCCCCTTCTCCTACGGGGTATTTACATATTGGCGGAGCACGTACCTGTATATTTAATTGGCTTTATGCTAAGCATATCGGTGGTGAATTTATTCTACGAGTCGAAGATACTGATTTAGAGCGTTCTAAGAAAGAATACCTCGATGAGATCTTAGAAAGCATAAAATGGCTGGGTATGGATTGGGATGAGATTCACTACCAGTCTAAGCGTTTTGATATTTACCTTGAATATGCCAATAAGCTAGTTAAAGAAGGCAAAGCTTATCATAAAGAGGGAGCAATATTTTTTAAGTATGATTTTCAGAGTGTAGTAATAGATGATCTAATCCGTGGAAAAATTACCTTTACTGAGTTGCCTAAGAGCGAAGAAGTAATCATAAAGAGCGATAACTCTCCAACTTATAACTTTAGCTGTTGCATTGACGATGCCCTGATGAAGATAAGTTGCGTAATAAGAGGCGAGGATCATATATCTAATACTCCTAAGCAAATTTTAATGTATAAAGGGTTAGGTTTCAAAGTGCCCCAATTTGCTCATGCTCCGTTAATTTTATCTCCGGGAGGAGGAAGACTTTCCAAGAGATTTGGGGCAACTTCAATCAGAGAGTACAAAGAAATGGGTTATTTATCTAAGGCTATAGCTAATTATCTCTTGCTTTTAGGTTGGTCACCGGGAGATAATAAAGAGATATTTTCTTTAGACGAAGCGAAGAGTATCTTTGAGGTAAAGAATGTTAATAAAACCGGAGCAATATTCTCTCTCGATAAGCTCAATTGGGTAAACGCTGAGTATATAAAGGCAATGAAAGTAGAAGAGCTCACTGATTTAGTCGAAAGTTTTTTAAAGACTCAAGATTTTCTTCCCCAAGGGGTAGAAAGAAGCTATCTAGAGAAGGTTGCTGCTCTTTTCCAAGGAAGGATTTTTAAACTATCGGATTTAGTTGACTGGGCTCGATTTTGCTTTTATGATGAGTTTAGCTATAGTGAAGATACAAAAGGCATTCTAGAAAGAAATTTTTCAAAAGAGATTAAGGCTTTGATAAAAAGATTAAGTGGGATTAAGGAGTTTAATACCGAGGCAATCGAAAAAGAGTTTAGAGCTACAATTGGAGATTTAGGGTTGAAGATGAAAGATTTGGTTCATCCTACTCGCATTGCTTTAACCGGAAAGAGAATTGGCCCGGGATTATTTGAGACAATGGAAGTTTTAGGGAAAGATAAAGTTTGTCAAAGGTTAAGTAGATTGATTAATTATTGGAAACAAGGAGGTTTTGATGCGTAGGGTGATTTTAGGCTTACTTTCTTTTGTCTTTCTTGTAGTCGTAAGCGGTTGTCAAACAGTAAAGATGGGAGTAGGGGGCATTGGCAAGGGTTTAGCTGATGATGCCTATAATACCTGGAAAGCAATTGAGCGGGCTGATGAGTGGATTAGAGAGAATTGCTGGTAGGTTTTTCTGCTCTCCCTCTACTTCCGAATGAGTACCTTTCTGGTATTTTTTCCCACAGCTTTGAGGTAAAATCTTTCCCAGAACCCCCATTTCTAACATAGCTAGAGTAAAAAAGGCAATCAGGTATTGGGTTTTTTAGTCTAAATGTAAAAGTGCAAAAAAGCAATTTTATCCTTTTATATACTTGTTTTTTTGCAAAAAATGTGTTATCAATTAATTGTAAGCTGATTGACAATTAGGTCTCTTCGGACAAAGGCAAATCCCGAGTAATTGGGAGACGCAAAACCACCTGTCCTGCCAGGATAGAGGGGTTACCCAAAGGGGGGAGTTAGTAAACCCTAAGATAGTTGCCTTAGGGTTTTTTTATTGTAGCCCTTTTTAGGTATCGAGTGTGCCTTAAAAGGGCTTTTTTAATTTTAGAAAAATGAAAGAACATAGCAAAAAACAAATCCTTTTCAAAGTAGTTTCCTTCATAAATAGGGAGGAGCTGGATTTTCTCGATAAGATAGTAAAAGATCTCTATTTTGCAATCGGAAAGAAAGTTGCCCGTTCTCATGTAATTAAAGAGATAGTCCATGTGTCTAAGGATCTTTGGCTGAAAAAACAAATAATCCAGGATTTGAAGTTAGAGATGAAGGATAAGAAAGGAGGCCAAGATGAGTAAGTATGTTTTAATCTCTGTGCTGTTAGTCATTATCCCTATTTCTGTGTTAGCTGGCAATACTACCGTCGTTAGAGCTTCTTTTACTATTCCTCAAAGGGTTGAGATTAATGAAGAATTTGTTATACCGACAGAGGTTGATGAGGCCAGCGAAGAGGTTGAGTATGGGGTCATAGTCGAAGAGGAAAGAGTAATAGCTATAGAGGAGGTAACCCGAGAGGGCCAGAGAGTCCTTTTAAAGACTGCGTTAATAAAGTAATTATTTCTTTTGCAAGGGGATATGGTAGGTGTAGGTAAGTCCTTCAGAAACATCTACCTCTTTTTTTATCGAGACCTTAGGCAAATATTCTAAAGGTATAGAATTAACATCAAAGGTTAAGCTATGGGTTCCGGTAGGAATACCACCGAAGAAATAAACACCTTCGCTATTGGTAACTGTTTTTTTCTTCTGATTGAGGATTATCTTTACTCCCGAAATAGTAGTATCTTTTTTATCCAGCTTATTATTTCCGTTAGAGTCGTAAAAAACAACTCCGTATATTCCTGATTGAGGAGATATGCCAAAATTTATGTTATGTTTTTCGCCAGTAGAGGTATCTAAATTAAAAGATGCCGGAGTAGTTAAAATATAGCCTTTAGGTGCACTATTAAAGTTGATATTAGCAATTATCCTTTTTGCCTTTACTGTAGTAGTAAATTTTCCACTTTTGGTGCTGGTAACTTTTTTAGGGCCGGCAATTATTTCTACTCCAGGTATTCCAATTTCATCATCATCTTTTTCCCCGTTACCATTAGAGTCTTTGAATACAAAACCTTGTATTGTTGTCTCCGGTGACCAGCTGAAGAAGTTGTCCCAGGATAAGCGTGCTCCTAGTCGTATGTCAGCTTCGATAAACTCTTCTGTGCCAGCATTCTCGGCCCAGACATTTCTTACTCTTCCATCAAGGAAGAATTCAGCACCTTTTTTAGGGCTGTAAGTAAGGTTTAGGCTTCCTTCGAGGCTATCTTCTCCAGAGAGGAAGGAGTGTAGAGCAGATGCATTCTCTTCATCACGGTAACTTAAGCGTAAGTTAGAAGATAAATTAGGATTAAAGGTGTGGTAGAAGTCTAATCCGGTCTCAGTAACCGAAGGTTTTGATTCCTCACCAGTATAGAGTTCATCTACCCAGGAGAAGTTATAGTTAAGGTAATAATATAGGTCTCCGGCTAATTGAAGGCGTAAGCCGCTAAGTATGCCGTCACGTCTGTAGTCAGAGGTCGGTGAAAGGGGATTAATGCTCCTCTGGTAATTGTAGCCAAGGAATGTATTAATTGATCTATCACCAAAGAGGTTACAGTTAAACCTTTTGCTATAGGTAGTAGTGGCATTTAAACTTCTTTGGGGTGAGAGAAGGCCTGGAGAATTAATATAATACAGACTTGTAGCTAAGTTCGAAGTGGGTGATAAGCGTATATTCAAATAATTATTCCAATTAAAATTAGGGTCATTTTCGTTTTCAGGATTAAAAAACTCTCTATCTCTATAGACATCTAGGCTTGAGTTTAGGGAGACCTTATCGTTTGGATTCCAATCGAGACCAGCGATAGCTCCAATTTCTCCGGTGTTAGGCGGTCTACCTGAGATAGTAACAAAATCCTTCTCGATATCGCGAAAAGAAAGATTTAAGTTAAGTTTGGGCATCTGGATTTTTGAAGAGAAGTTGGCTCCTATAGAGTCTTTATCTGAAGCTACTTCAGTTATGATATCAAGATTTCCGAAATTGTGCTCACTTTGGAAAGAGAAAACCTCGTCTTTAAGATAATCTTCTCTGTCTTCGCCAAATCCGTGAGCATAGTTAAAGAAAAACTTATGTTTATTATGCGGGAACAAGCTCAGCCGTAAGCCTTCAATATAAGAGTCTTCTTCTTCGATAACCCCTGGAGAGATGATTCCTGATGAGTATTGCTTTTGTCGCCCGTAAAGCAGAGTATATTCGATTTTTTCATGAAAAGCCGGTGATCTAAAGACTACACCCTTTAAGGTTTCTCCTGGGAATGATAAAGACGAGAAAGTTTCTCTAAAATCAAAACCACGGATATAAAAATCTTTAAAATTCAAGAAACGCCCTTCGCTTAAGCCTACAGTATAGCCGGTTACTTCCTTTTGCTTATTAAGCCGTGACCAATTTACAGAAGCATCTAACTCCCCATAGGGGGTTGGTCCGACGATAGCTGCTCCTTCATCATAGGTGAGTGTTTGCCTTTCCATGTCAGCAAACTTATCACCTCTGTAATATTGGCTGTAGTCAGCACTATACATGAATTTAAAGCCATCAGGCTTTTCCCAAAGTTGTTCGGTTTTCACTACTACTCGTGGAGGGATAATTTTTATATTAAAGGTCCACCTGCCGACGTCATCCCAAACATGTAAGAATGAAGAGCCGAGGCTGGCAGCAGTGACGCCCAAGGCATTAATGGCAAGCTTATCTACTTTAATTACTCCCGGAGAGACTATCAGAAATCTTTTTAAGGTTTCAGAGTCAATTTTGAATGATTCACCGGGGGCGATTTTTATGGTTAGAGGGAATTCATCCCTAGTTTCAGAGGTAAGGTAGATTATTTCTTCTTTTTTAGCTGTTTTTTTCTTATGAGGAGCTACTTTTCTTTTTACTTTTTCCGTATCTTTTATTTCTTTGATTCCTTTTTCTTCCTCGATCTCTTGGATAGTTTTAAGGTATAGAGGGGGGAAGACAGTAATTTTTTCCTGATCTTTTTTCCCTCCAGCTATTTTTTTCTCCCAAGAAGTCAGAGTATCACTTATTACTTCTCGTTGCTTTTCTTTATCTTTGCTTTTTCCTTCCAGAATAGATTCTGTTGAGCTGGCAATCTCTTCTTCGTCATAGATCTCATCACGGATAATTCTGCCTTCAAGCGCCCGTTTTATTAAGTTAATATAAGACAGGGCTTCCTTTGATTCGGGATCTATTAATTGAGCAATTTGAAAGTAATGGAGGGCTTTTTCGTAGTTGTCGTCTCTTAATTCCCACTTACCCAGCTCTAATAAATACCTACAAGAGCGAGATTGGGGATAGAGAATAGAGGAGAAGCAAAATAAAAAAACTACAAACAATAAAAGAATTTTGATTTTTTTCGGCATTAATTTCTCTCATCTAAGACGGTAACTTTTCCTGAACCTGAGAGAGAGAAATCAATTTCTTTAACCAAAGAATCATCCTCCTCTAAATCAAAAGTAATTACCATCGTGTAAGTGCCAGGTGCTAAATCGCTAGATAAAGCCATTTGCAATTTGGTACTATCATTAGGTAAAAGGTAACTTTCTTCTAAAACACTTCTATCTTTAACCATGCCTTCGTTATCTATGGTATAGGATGTGCCTTGAGCATGGATAAATGAATTACCGGAGTTAGTAAAATCACCGGTTAAAGAATGAGAGAGGCCTTTAATACTAGTGAAAGTTGCTCGCTTGCTCTTATTTTTTGGTTCAACAAAGAATAAAGAACCGATTCTGCCCACAACATTTATCGCCTTGCCATTCTCATAGGTAGTTCCGATAGATGTCTCAAAGAATAGAACTCCACAACGAACAGAATTGAAAGAAGACTTAGGACTTATTGAAAAATTAACTCTTCGGCGTGAAAAAGGTTGCAATGTGAACTCTCGAGGAGAAAAGGTTATCCATTTCGAAAGGGATGCTTTTGTTGTGCCCTGAGCATAAAACTCTTTAGCGCCATCAAAAGGAGTGACATAGGTAAAGTCTTCTAAGTATGTCTTTACCGAGACTTCATCACTAGAGGGGTTGTCTACAATAATAGTTCCACTGTAATTGTCGCTTGGAGAAAGTTGGAGTTTGATCTTAGGGTTATCAATCCTTAAGGCAAACGATGAGAAAGGCAACAAAAACAGTAAAAATAGGAAAATAGTTTTCTTAAGCACTTATCTCCTTCTTTGTACTATACACAAAGACGGCCACAGTATTTTTAAAACCGAGATTAACACAGAATATCTGTGTTAATCTGGATAATCTACCGGTGGCCATCTTTGTGTAGTAGATTTCTTTAAAAGTTTTGTACTATGTCTCTACAACTTAACTTTATTGGAGAACAACAGAAAAAGTTATTGTTCCCGCATATGTTCCTGAGATTTGGTCTCCAGTGATTGGTTCTGCCCCCGAGGGCTCACCAGCATCCCCTGTAGCTAGACCATAGTATGCTCTTGCTATTCTTGATAGCCCTGAGGTGCCATTGTAGATTATCTTGTTGGTTCCCAAAGCTAATGTCTTAGCACCGAAACTGTCTCCTGAAGGTATGCTTCCTTGAGCAGTTCCTGATACTATCTCGTCACCTGACTGATAGTCAGGAGTCAAAATCAAGTTGTTATCAAGAGTAGTGCTGCCAAGAACAAAACCTGTATTTGTCTGTTCAATCCTATAGGGCCTTCCTGATGAGCTAGCCAGAAGAAATACAGTAAAGTATTTCGAGGCTGTCCATGTATGATAGGTATCATCAAAGGCAAGAGTACCAAAGTCTAAGCTTGCGGCATCCCCTGAGCCTGTTCCGTAAGGATCAACTCCCGGAGGAGCATAGCGAATCCAGCTACTTAGCTCCAACTGTTGTGGAACAGTAGCCTGAACACCTACACTAGCAGTAGTTCCTGCTGAACAAATACTCGCTGAACTTACAAGTGAGATTAACATTAAGGCTGCAATCAATTTTTTCACACCAATTCACCTCCTTTTTTTTGGTTTTATAATTTATTTCTCTACTAGAGAGTAGTTTAATCCTGTAAAGTAGTCCCCGCCAACCATGTCCCTTGGAACCTCCAAAGAATAAATGATTTTGAATTCTGAAGAATCACCGGTTGAATTAGAAGCAAAAACTCTAGTATCTCCTAAATTTAAAGGAGTATATTGAGAAAAAATTATATTTCCTGGATTATCTTTACTTTCTTCTTCTCTTAAGCGGAAGGATTGCAAAGGAATAGTATTTCCGCTTTGATTAGCAAGCGGAGTGTTTAGATTTTGGACAACGTTGTAAGGCCGATTGAGATTAGTTTGGACTTTAATGATTATTTCTTTTTCTATTAATCCTGAGTCGGGCTTTAAGTTTCGAAAATATAAGCCCCCCACAGATTCAGAGACGACTTCGATATCAAATATCGGCTTTATCTCTAAAGATATATCTACTGGTAGTCTTTTTATCAAAGAGCCCAGAGATTCGATATTATATAATACTAGGGCTTTAAAATGACCGCTCGGCAATTCTTCAAAGTCTTCAGTGTTGACAGAAAAGTTAACTACGATTTCATCGCCTTCTCCTCGGGCCTCGGAACCGTATATCAGGAGAGTCTTTCTAGCCAGAGGAGTGGGAGAGGAGGCATAGGTTTGACCTTTACTGCTTGATGCGAATACTTTAACTAGCTCTAAGGGAATAACTTCGCCCTTCTCATTTTTAAATGGCTCCTGGACTACTTGCTTTACTTCGTATTTTTGCCCTAAAGAACCTTCGGCACTAATTTGTAAGTAACCCTCTAATTGATCCTTACTTGACGAAAGTCTTAAGGTTCGGGAGCTTTGAGAAGATGTTCTTAGACTTACCTGAAAGTTCTTCTCAGTTTCAAAGTAAACATTAAGGATAACTTCTCTTTGGGTGCCACCGGCGCCTAGAGGAGTAAAAGTAAATAAAATTCTACCAAAGAAATTTCCCGAGATGTTTATTTTACTTGGGTCAATTGAATAAATAACTGAAAAAGAATCGCCGGTACCGGCAGCAGCTGAAACATAAAGAATTCTTTTGAAAGTATCTACTCTGTAAGGTGTGTCTTGGTAAAGGCTACCAGTTAGGTTTGAGCCCCTTAAGGTGTAGAAATTAAAGACATCAGCATTTAGTGATTCGCCTCTAGCATTTCGCAAAGGCTCGAGCAGTCTTTGTTCGACCTGGTATTTTACTCCTAAATCAGAAGTAATTCTTATCCTGACTTGTTTGCTTATTGTACTGTCGGAGGTTATTCTTCCAAAGCGAAGGCTATTGCCTCCTTCGAGAGGAACCACTGAGAGGCTTGCTGCAGCCCAAATGTTTAAGGGAAGCAGAAAGCAGATTAATAAAAGTGTTACTAAACGTGCCTTTTTTTCCATTCCAAAATCCAATCAAAAATCTGCCTTTGACGCCTCCCAACATCAAACACAAGTATCCTTTAAAATGTAACATATTTTCTATATTTTTTCAAGGTAATAATAAAGATATTTTGAAAATGTTTACAGGTCAATATTGCATTTATCCCTTATTTTTCAAGGGTTTTTCTCATTTTAGGGGAAAATAGGCCTTTTTTCCTTATTTTATAAGGGTTTTTGGCTGTTTGTGCCTTGTCAGTCTCCAAATGGAAATTACTATATTATGCTTGCCAGAACCCGTTGGAAATACTACAATAATAGGAACTTGCCCCGTGGTGTAATCGGTAGCACGGCTGATTCTGGATCAGCTATTTCTGGTTCGAGTCCAGACGGGGCAACCAATATGTAAGTTTTTTGGAAAAAGAGAATAGCCTTAGAAAACATGCAGATAGAATATTTTGACCAGATAGCCATTTCTCCTCCTAAAGATAGAATATATAGCCGTCTTGGGTTTGCTAAGGGTGTAACTAAACTTGACGATAAACAGAGAGATGAGGTTGAAGGCTACATTGAAAAAGCTTTAGAGATTGCTGAGCTAAAGGGTGCAGGAGTAATACTTCCTATAAATAAGATAGAAGCTTCTAAGATTGTGCTAGCAGAGGGCATTACTTTTGAGAGTGAGTCTTTAGCAAAATTTCTAGTTGATTCAAAAGAAGTTCTTTTAATGGCAGCCACTTCTGGTTCAAAAATAGTTGAAATAATTTCAAGAGATTCTGCCGGCAAGGATGTGACTGCAGCTGTAATTTTTGATGCTGTGGCTAGTGAGATGACGGATAATGCACTTAGCTGGATTATAAATTATTTTAACCGGCAACTTTCTAGAGAAAACAAACAGTTAACTTCGAGACGTTTTTCTGCTGGTTATGGTGATTTCTCATTGGAGAATCAGAAAATCATTTATGATATTTTAAAGTTAGAGCAATTAGGAATTAGCTTAAGTGGTGAGTATATGCTTATTCCTGAAAAATCAGTTACCGCAGTTGCCGGAGTTGAATCTAAACAGTAAAAAGGAGAAAGTGAAGAATAAAATCAAACTCTTAAATAATAAGATTGTAGTTCTTGATGGAGCTACCGGGACCGAGTTGCAGAAAAGAGGCATGTCCCAAGGGGTATCACCTGAAATCTGGTCTCTTAAAAATCCTAAGGTTGTTTCGGCAGTCCATACCGACTATCAAGAAGCCGGGGCAGACATAGTCTATGCCTCTACTTTTGGTGCCAATAGGATTAAGCTTAAAGCTTATGGTAATTATAATGTAAGCGAAGTTAATAAAAAGCTTGCCTTAATTGCTAAAAGAGCTGTTAAGGGTAGAGCCTTAGTGGCTGGTGATATTGGTCCTACTGGCAAGTTCATAGAGCCTTTCGGGCCGCTTAAGTTTGAAGAGGTAGTTGATATTTTTAAAGAGCAGGTAAGGGGTTTGCTCGCAGCCGGGGTAGACATTTTTGGTATCGAGACCATGATGGATATTCAAGAGGCTAGAGCTGCTCTCATAGCGGTTAAAGAGCTTACTGATAAGTTTACTATGGTAACAATGACTTATGAGTCAGATGGCCGGACTCTCAATGGAACCGATCCTCTGACAGCTTTAAATATCTTACAAAGTTTAGGTGCTGATGCTGTTGGCTGTAATTGTTCCGCCGGTCCTCAGCAGATGCTTAAATTAATCAAAGCAATAAAGCCTTATGCTAAAGTTCCTCTTATTGCAAAGCCTAACGCTGGTATGCCGAAATTGGTAAAGGGTAAGACTTCTTTTGATATGGGTCCTGAGAAGTTTGCTTTTTTCGCCAAGGAATTAGTTTCAGCCGGGGTAGGTTTTTTAGGAGGATGCTGTGGCACTACACCGGAACACATAAAGAGGTTAAAAAGAAAAGTTTCTGGCCTAAAGCCAACAGTACCATTGAAGAAGATTCCTAGCGTGTTAAGTTCTGCCAGAAAAAGTGTTATTCTTAAAGGCAAGAAATCTTTTACTATTATCGGTGAGGCAATCAATCCTACCGGCAAGAAGGTTTTACAGAAAGAATTGCGTGAAGGAAGAACTTCTTTTATTCGTCACTTGGCAAGAGAGCAGGAGAAAGCTGGAGCCTCGCTTTTAGATGTTAATGTTGGAACTGCTGGTATAGATGAAATCAAAACCCTAAAAAGTGTTATTAATATGTTGGCAGTTAACTCTAGCCTTCCTTTGGTTATTGATTCTTCTCAGGTTGAGGCGATAGAGGCAGCTTTGCGAGTTTATCCGGGAAGAGCTTTAATTAATTCTATAAGCGGTGAGAAGCATAAGTTAAAAAAGCTACTCTCATTAGCTACTAAATATGGAGCAATGTTTATTCTTCTTCCTCTTAAGGGCAAAAGCCTGCCTAAGACTTTTGTCCAGAGAAGGAAAATTATTTCCGATATCCTTAAACAGGCAAAAAAAAGCGGATTCTCCAAAAATGATATTATCGTTGATGCGATGGCTTTAGCTGTATCTTCACAGCCTAAAGCAGCCCTAGAGACTTTGAAAACTATAGCTTGGGTTTCTAATAATCTCAAGTGCAATAGTGTTGTTGGCCTTTCGAATATTTCCTTTGGTATGCCTGAAAGGGCCTTAATTAATTCAGTTTTTTTAGCCTTGGCTAGGAGAAAAGGTTTAAGCCTAGCTATTGCTAATCCTTCAAAGCTAAAGGCTAAATATTCAAAGTTGGCTGAGAATCTTTTGTTGGGGAAAGATAAGAATGCCACTAAATTTTTGGAAAAACTTTCGTTTTCTGGTTTTTCAAACACAAAAAAGTCTCTAATAGCCGATAGTCCTAAGTTGAAAGTTTATACGGCTATCCTCGAAGGCAATAGAGAAGACATAAGAGGATTTATAAGGGAGGCTGTGTCTTCGGGTTGTGAGGCTAGTGAGCTTGTGCGTAAGACAATGATCCCGGCTATTAATAAGGTAGGAGAGTTTTTTGACAAAAAGACATTTTTCTTGCCTCAGCTTATTGCCAGTGCTGAAGCTATGAAGATAGCTTTCGAAGTGCTCCAACCCTATCTTAAAAAGGATGATTTAGCAAGAGGCAAGAAGACTATTGTTCTTCTCGCTACGGTAAGAGGGGATATCCATGATATTGGGAAGAACATTGTGGCTCTTATGTTGAAAAACCATGGTTTTGACGTTGTTGATTTAGGTAAAGATGTTTCAGCTCAAAGGATAATTAAAGAAATTAAACGCCATAAGTCTTCGATAGTAGGGCTTTCTTCTTTGATGACCACCACAATGGTTAGCATGAAGGAAGTTGTTGACAAAGCTAAGGAAGAGGGGTTAAATTGTAGATTCATAGTAGGCGGCGCTGTAGTAACCAAGAGTTTTGCTCGGTCTCTAGGCGCTGGATATGCTAGCGACGGCGTCGAAGCTGTCCGGGTAGCTAAGAAGTTAAATTAGGAGGTTAGTATGAGAGAAAAAGTTGAAAAAGCGTTAGAGGGAATAAGACCAGCTTTGCAAGCTGACGGCGGTAATGTAGAACTCGTTGATGTTACTGAAGATGGTATAGTTAAGGTTCGCTTAACTGGCGCTTGTGGTTGCTGTCCAATGAGTACTCATACTCTCAAAATGGGGATAGAACAAAGATTAAAAGAGGTAGTCCCAGAAGTTAAAGAGGTTGAGCAGGTTAAATAGTTCAAAGGATATTTTTTAAGTCATATATTGTTAAAATACGATATAATAGAACAAAATAACAGAAGACAATGAGTATGTATGGTGTTGTGCTTGTTTTCTTTTGAGACGAATAACCATTTATATAGGAGGGATGATACAGGGAGAGAAGGAGTTAAGGGTTTGTGAATTTATTTTTGGGACAGGCTTCAGAAACTAAAAAGGTGAGTGCAGGATGAGCGAAGAGAATAAAATTTACGTAGGCAATTTAGAGTATGGCGTGGATGAAGATGTGCTAAAGAGCTTTATTGAAGGTAAAGGTTTTCAGGCAAAAGATGTGAAGGTAATAAAAGATAAGTATACCGGCAGATCTAAGGGCTTTGGATTTGTAGCCTTTGAGACTGACGAAGAGCTTCAGAAAGCAGTTGAAACTTTAGATGGTCAAGATTTAAACGGAAGAGCCTTAAAGGTAAATAAGGCCAAACCGCCTAAGCAAGGGTTTGACCAGGGAAACCGGCCTAGATTCTAAGCTGGATTTAGATAAATTAAACAGGGACAACGCTTCTATTTTTTTTGTTCACCACAGATTCAGCCAAAAATAGAAGCATGCCCATTCTTTTCCGTAAACGCTTTCATTTCATCCTTCCATTACTCTAAAAACCACTCTTTGTATATGGTACATTTATATATAAGGTAAGTTGTATGACTCACCATAAGAAAGGTACTATTGGTTTTAGGGCAATAGGGCTCTATGTTGCAGTTTGTCTTGCAGCAGGCTCCATGTATTTCTATGTCCAGCGATTAGGCGTAAATGATGAACAAGCCCATGCTGTAGCACTTGATCTACCGTCAGCTCAACAGTTGCTCGCTCCTTCATATACCCATTCTTATCCTGTACTCAAAGGCATACAGCTTGATCCCAAGGACCCACTTAAACTTCAGTTCGTTATTGATACCCAGGATAAGGATGAAATAAGTGAAGAAGAAGCCTCCGATCTTATCAAATATTTCCTGGCAGCGCTTACTACCCCTGAACAGGATTTATGGGTGAATCTTTCTCCTTATGAACAGGACAGGATAATTCCTGATAGCTTAGGCGTCACTGATCTGGGGAAAGACATGCTGGCTCAGGATTACTTATTAAAGCAACTCATCGCATCATTCATGCATCCGGATACTGCTACCGGTAAGGACTATTGGGAGATGACTTATAAAGAGATATACAAGCTTGCTGCCACTATAAACGTTCCAGTCAATACGTTTAATAAGGTCTGGATTGTGCCCGGACAGGCGAAGGTTATCGAAGACGGAACCATAGCCATGATTACCGACGCCAGTTTAAAAGTTCTTCTCGAAGAAGATTATCTTGCACTCTCCCGCCACAGCGAACAGCAAGAGAAGCCACTTACCCAGGCCGAGCAAATCAATAAAGTGACTTCCTGCATCATGAAAGAAACTATCCTTCCCGAACTCTCAGGGGAAGTAAACCATAAACAACATTTTGCCAGGCTCAGGCAGATATATCATTCGGTCATTCTGGCGGCCTGGTTTAAGCAGAAATTAAGAAATTCAATTTATCAATATTACATCGATAAAAATAAGGTAACCGGTATCGACATAGAAGACAAAGATATAAAGAACACGATTTATGACCAGTATGTCGAGTCCTTTAAGAAAGGCATTTATAATTACATACGAAAAGATTACGATCCCTATGAACGAAGGCAAATCAAACGGAGGTACTTTTCCGGTGGCCTGGGATTTTCTGATTCCGAAGAGTGGCTCAATGTCTCGGTGAGTTCATCGCCAATACGCATGACGCGTCGGACATTCTTCACACTGGGAACGATGTTTCTTACTGCATGTAGCATCGCTCCGGTTAAAACACTTACGCTGACAGTGCCCGAGCCGATATTAGCCTCTGAAGCATCAGTGATGCAGTACATTGAACAAAACGCCCGGACAAACATCACCCAGACTATCGTTGATCTTTTTGAACAAGGAGCGCAGGTGGTTATGCTTGGTGAAGAACATTCCAGTGTAGATCATAAGAATGTCATGGTTAATGTAATGAGTATCATGCGGGACCGCGGATTGACCGATATCGTTCTTGAGATAGACGAGCAGTATCAAGAGTACATCGATCTTTACATGAAAAGCGGTAACCCAAGGATGCTTGACGGAATTATTTATTCCGACATACCCGTGGGATTTCCTGAAGCAGCTTTTGCGGCCTATGAAGATATTTTCAGTGCTGCTCGCAGCGCCGGTATCAAGGTGACTGCTTTTGATCCACGTACCGCACATACAACCGTTCCTGGCATGGGAGATGAGTATGGGTATGTAACGAATGCTCAGGGAGAGCGAGTGACGGTCGATGAAGGGATGGCCTTACATGTCTTTGAAATATTAAAAAAGAATCCTCATGCAAAGATCATCGGCTTTGCCGGTAGTAGGCACGTCGCTGCAGGGTTCAGCGATTATAAGAAGGCAAATATTGATACTGCAGGGAGAGTGCTCAAAACTGCCTTAGGCGATAAGGTAAAATTGGTCATTCAGGAAACGTATACTACCGAATATCTTGTAGGGATCGATCCGGTTGCAGTATTTGATAAAATTAACGCCTATGCTGAGAAAACATCTTTAGCGGTCAAGCCTTTTGCAGTTAACGTTACGCCCGATGCTCCCTTCTCGCAGGATGTTTTGTACAAGACATGGGAAACGAACGAACCGTCACATTATTTATCAGGTGTTGATATTTATGTGCGTTATCCGGATGAACAGGCTCGCATTGCCGTTGAAAAAGAAGCGTTGCTTAGTGAGTTTGATGATGTTGTTCGGCAAAGGATTGCCATCAGTATTGAAGGAGAGATAAATTCACGAGAAGAACTTAAGAAATTCAAAGAATACATCATTACCCCTCTGTCCAAGATAAATCTAGAGAAACAATTATTTGTTCTCGATCACATTGATGCCTATGCCTGGATGAACAGTAAGCATGTAGCGAATATTAGTTACAATTTGATTCCCACCTTAAATTACATTGGATTCTCACAAGGGAAAATAACGTCGGTACCGGGGGGAGTTGATATATGGAAAACTGTTTTGGGAAGCGATGTAAGTCTTGCTACTATTTTTAGAAAGCTCATATCTGATTACTATGTTAGCGAAGTTTTTCATCAATTAAGTCGCCTCTCTCCTCAAAGAAGAGCAATTCTTTTAAAAGTGGTTCCGTTGCCTGTCGCCTGCCAGGATGATTCGATGAAGCGCTTGTTTTATGCGTTTGTGGGAACGACACATAAGTGGAGGGGTGATGCTAAAGTTTTAGAGGACATATTGCGGCTGATGGCAGCGCAGGTGGATACGTATAGAAAATATTGGAATATGTTTGTCCTGTTTGAAGTTGTGCCCGTATCGAGTGTGGCAACGGTTGAGACTTACGTTAATCGCATGAGAGAAATCAATACTATGAAAGATTATGATCGAAAAGACGAAATGACGAAGCTCTTTCATGGTTGTCTTTCTCTCCTGGTAAGACTGGCCAGAGACGAAGTAATATCCTCTGTTGAGGCAGAAAATGCTTTAATCAGTCTGGTAACTGGTGATATGGTTGGCGGGTATCAATCATGGATAGATACAGTTGTAGTTCCCATCATTCGTCACAAAGCAAGACAGAATGGATACTATAGTGATCGAGAAATACAGGCAATGGGTGTCCAGGATCTTTTAATGCTTGCATTAAACGAATCGCTTGTTCCTGGAGGAAATCGAGCACGTTCTGTTCGGGAGGCAGAAAAAATCAAGGGCATATTACGACAGCAGGAAATAAACCAAGATGATTTAGGAGATTTTCTCTGGGGTTTGGCTTATGCGCAGTATCTGCGGTTATGGGATGATTCGGTGCTAGCGTTATTGCCCAAGGGATTCATGCATCGTCATCGATGGTATTTTTATATGAGTAATCCCTGGGGTGGTGGATCATTTTCTACTGGTTTGCTTAACCGTGACAATATTTCCCTCCAATCACCATTGGCGATGATTACGGAAGTGAGCATACAGGGAGGTGCATTCAGTTTAAGTAGTGAGATCGCACATTTGTATGAGTTCCTTATCCTTGAGAATAGTCAAGGATATAAAGGATTTGTTATTGACAATGAGAAAGACAAACAAGTTAATCATGAATTTGCTGATCGATTTGGTTTTGCGCTGGCGAACCGGGCTAGCTTTATTCATCATTTCTCGGAAGTGCTTACCTATGCCTATCATCGCACAGAACTTGCCAAGGAGGTGTTAAAAAATACTAATTTTCCAACTGAACAAACGTTATCATGGTTAGAGCGGGTTCTTGGCTATCGGCGCCTGCGACAATTATTAACAAGTTCCGGAGAAAGTATTCCCGGGATTATTACCTTTCTTACGCCGTCGGAACTCTATTATCTGGGAGGATTTATCGAACAGGAGGCAACGTTTGATACCTCTGTGCACAAAAGGAAACTATTGCAACTGGATACAAGCAGTGAAGAGTTTCAATCGGCCCGCAATCAGGTGTTGGGCACATACGGTACCTTGTCGCTGGTTCCCACTGCTCGGTTGACCGATGACATATTGGAGCCCTATGATCATTACTCAGAACATCATGAAATTGGTGCCAGAGTTTCCGCAGATGTGAACCTTCAGGTAGCATTACTAATGCGTAAATATAGTATCGATCAGAGCCAATTTTCATCGGTATACAGTAAAGCCATAAAATACATCGCTGAGAATGCAGAGCAAGGTGGAGGGTGGCCGGAATATGTAAGGGTCATTAAGAATATTTCTTTACGGGATGTGCGGCCGCGGGGAGAAATAAAGCAAAGTGATGATTACCAGCAACCTTTGAGTATCACCGGCGGTAGCGCAGCCTCATCTTCAATTAAGAATCCTTACGGGATGAATAATACTACCCGCGGGCTTTGGGTCGATGATCGTATTTTTGAAGGGGAAGTTTCACAATTCCTTGATGAACTTAATCGCCGCTCGACAAAGGAAAGTCCTAAGAAGTTACTGATTATCGGGGTGGGCGCCGGGGTTGTTGTTCAGGATATCCAGGAAAATTTTCCTAATATTGAATTACAATTCATCAATAAAGAAGAGTTGTATTTACCAAATTATGGCTTGATGAAGCAAAGAATCAACGCGGTAAGCTTTGAAGCCCGCGAAATGCTGTTTGATCGGTTTATGCATGATTTTCGCAGTAGATTAAAGCTCTGGGATGTTGAGAACGGCCTGCCTTACGAAGATGGTGAATTCTTAGGAGTATTAGTTCCGGTCGCCGTCGGTGTGTATCTAAAGAATAAGCATGTCTTAATTAGTGAAGTAAAGCGGGTGCTGGAAAAAGATGGTGTCGCATTCTTTAGCCTGATTGAAGGTTTTTCCATTGAAGGTATGAGTAAAGAAAAGTTCTTTAACCGGCTCAACGTCCCCGGTAAGCAGTATTTTTATGTGCCCGGACGCATGAAATACCTTGACGAGCAGACGGACAGGTCAGATCTAGTGTTAAAGATAGTCAATCGTCGTCCGGATATTCAGTTTCCTCAGTTAGCGTTTGCGCGTGAACCGCAAAAGCGTCCTTCACGTTCTAACTTACCCCCGAAGTATGATTCGGTGTATCATTACGTTGAGGGTAATCAACAGATGTCTGTATCGTCAGCACTGAGTGCCACCAAAGGAGGAATTGATTTAACGACCAGCGTAGAAATTTCAGGAGGTTTTGGGAACGTAACCCAGATCCTCGGTGCGCGCATGGTCCAGGAATTCAAAGATGCTGCCGGTCTTACGTTTAACATTATTTCCCTGGAGCGCTGCGCGAGCGAGGAGTGAGAAATGGGCATGTGTCCATTTTAATTTCCCCCTTTTTTATGGCTTGACGCATTTTGGTCAATATGTTAATATCTTACCCTATGTTAGCAGTAGTTGAGATCAATAAAAAGCAATATTTGGTAGAAAAGGGCGATATCCTTGAAGTCCAAAGGATAAAGGGCGAGAAGGATAAGGCCGTTTTCGATAAGGTTCTTCTTCTAGTTGATGGCAAAAAAGTGAAAATAGGGACTCCTTATGTTGATAAGGCAAGGGTAGAAGCACAAATAGTCGAGGAGAAGAAAGGCAAGAAGGTCATAGTTTATAAGTACAAGCGTAGAAAAAAATATCGTATAAAAAGAGGACATCGTCAGATTTACACTGCTATTAAGATTACCCGCATTGTTACATCGCCCCTACCTGCTGGCAAGCAGGTTTCTCAAAGTTCATCAAAGTGATAATCGATAAGGTAACAATCTATCTTCGTTCAGGCAAAGGTGGCCAAGGAAGTTCAACTTTGACCAGTCTCTCTTCACGCAAAGTGGTTGCTTCCGGAGGAGATGGAGGCAAAGGTGGAGATGTTATTTTAAGAGTCAATCTTCATCTCTATGATTTGAGCAAGTTTAAAGGCAGTAAGAAGTTTATTGCTTCTAATGGAGATAAAGGAAGGGCGAAAAATCAGAAAGGCAGAGACGCCGAAGATTTAATTGTTAATGTTCCTTCAGGGACACTAGTCTTAGAAGATGATAAAGTTATAGCTGATTTAGTTGGCGAAGGCGCAGAATTCCTGATATGCAAGGGCGGAAGAGGCGGCAAGGGCAATTATAAGCGTGATTACCTTGTACCGGCCCAAGGATTCCAAGAGAAAGAAGTAACCTTAGATTATCGTATTCCTAATGATGTAGCCATTTTAGGATTTGCCAATAGTGGGAAAACCTCTCTTTTTAATGCCTTGACCGGTCAGGAGCGTAAGGTGGCAGAATATGCTTTTACTACTACCACTTGTTTTTGGGCCAATAGCGACTATGAGTTTGAGAGATTTGTAGTCTTGGACAATCCACCTTTCAAGAAGAGCAGAGATTCTTTACACTTGGCAGAAAATAAATTTTTAAGGCACATTTTTCGTAGTAAAATACTCTTGTTGTTAAGCGATAAGCTATCAGCTGAGGAAGACTATAAAGAGCTGAAGAAAGAGGTTTCCCTATTCGAGGAATCTTTGCTAGAGACGAAAAAAATTTTTTACTTGTTGACTAAAATTGATACAATAGATAGAAAGAAGGCTAAGAAGGGGTTTCTGGCTATGTCAATAAATAAACCCAAAACAGTTGAGGTTCTTAAAAAAAAGATATCTAAAAGTTTAGGCCAGCTGTAATCTGAGGCGGATATTATGGCAAAAGAAGCGAAAAAAATTGTAGTAAAAATCGGAAGTAGCGTTATTGCTCCCAAGGGTAAACTAAATTCAAAGTTAGTCTCGCGACTGGTGGGGGATATCCTTTCGGTTGAGCGAGAAGGCTATAAAGTTATTTTGGTAAGCTCAGGGGCGATTGCTTGCGGCCTAAACCAGCTCAAGTTAAAGAGGAAGCCTAAGGATGTGCATGCGCTTATGGCGATTTCTTCTTTGGGCCAAATTACCTTGATGGATATGTTTAATGCTGAGTTTAAAAAGCATAGACGAATATGTGCTCAAGTTCTTCTTACCTGGGATGACTTTGATAATCGTAGGCGGTTTGTGAATATTCGAAAGACTATAGAAAAACTTCTAGCTATTGGCGCTATGCCGATAATAAACGAGAACGATGTTGTGTCTCATGAGGAGATTGGCATTGGTGACAATGATCGTCTTTCAGCATTCGTAGCTGATTTAATTGGAGCCGGGCAGTTGATAATCCTTTCCGACATAGAAGGTTTGCTTGATGGAGAGAGGCTGGTTAAGGAAGTTACCCAGATAGACGACAGGATAAAGGCTTTGGTTAAGAAACAGGACAAGACCCATACTAAGGGCGGCATGGATACAAAATTGATGGCTGCAACAAAAGCTAATCTTTCGGGAATAAGAACAATAATTGCCAATGGCATGAAAAAAGATGTTATTTCACGTATAGTAAAAGGTGATGGCATTGGTACGCTCTTTTTGCCAAGTCAGAAAATTGAAAGATCACGTAAACGCTGGATTGATAGTAAACAAATAAAAGGTGTAATTACTATAGATGACGGCGCTAAAGATGCTCTATTAAATAAAGGTAAAAGCCTGTTGGGCGTTGGGATTACAAAAGTTACGCCAGGATTCAACAAAGGTGATGCAGTTGTAATAGTTGGTAGCCAAGGAGAAGCCGTAGGTTGCGGCCTAGTTAATTATAGCTCCGATGATTTTAAGAATAATAAGACTAAGCGTTTTAGCAAGGAAGTAATTCATAGGGATGATTTTGTTAAGGTGGCCCAAGGCTGGTCTTATCATAAGAAATAAACAAGAGATTAATATGAGTAGCTACGTTAAAAAATTAGTAAAACAAGCCAGAGCCGCTAGTTATAATCTAGCAAAGTTAACTACTGGCCAGAAGAATAAGGCTCTTAAAAATATGGCTAAAGCTTTAAAAGATGAGAAGAAATTTATCCTGCGGGAGAATAAGAAAGATATCGCCCAAGCCGTTAAGAAGAACTTAAAAAAGAACTTTATTGACCGGCTTACTTTAAGCAATAAGCGCTTGGAAGAGATGAGTACTTCTCTAAAGGCAGTAGCACACTTAGCCGATCCTGTCGGTGAGACTATATTAACAAGGAAAAGACCTAATCGGATGGTAGTTAAGAAGGTGAGAGTTCCGATAGGCGTTGTTTTGATCGTCTACGAGGCAAGACCTAATGTCACTAGTGATTGTGTCGGCCTGCTGTTTAAAACCTCTAATATTGGAATATTAAGAGGCGGAGGCAATGCTATAAACTCTAATAAGGCCATAGGTAAAGTCTTGGGAAGAGCTTTGCGAAGGAGTGGCATTAACTTTCCGGTATTTTTTGTGGTTGATAAAACAGACCATAAAGTAGTAAATGAACTCTTAGGAGCTGATCAGCATATCGATTTGGTTATTCCTAGAGGAGGCGAGGCTCTGATAAGAAAAGTTGCCAATACTTCCCGGATACCAGTAATAAAACATTACAAAGGGATATGCCATATCTATGTAGATAAAAAGTTTGATTTAAAGCAGGCTTTAAAAATTTGTGTAAATGCTAAGGCGCAAAGGCCTTCGGTCTGTAATGCTGTTGAGACTATTCTCATCCACCAATCTTCAGCAAGTAAATTTTTACCCTATCTTAAGAAAGAGTTTGATAGATGCGGCGTTGAGATGCGAGGGGATTCTAAAACAGTAAAACTATTATCCGGTATAAAGAAAGCAAATAATAAGGATTGGACTACAGAGTACCTTGATTTGATTGTTTCAGTAAGAATCGTAAGGTCGGTTCAGGAAGCAATCGAGCATATTAATCTCTATGGTTCGCACCATACCGATAGCATTCTTACTAAAGATCTTAGGAATGCTAATAGGTTTGTAAAAGAGGTGGATTCTGCCTGTTGCTTTAGTAATATTTCTACCCGTTTTAGTGATGGTTATCAATTTGGCTTGGGAGCAGAAATCGGAATTTCTACTGACAAACTTCATGCCCGAGGGCCAATGGGGTTAGAGGAATTAACTACATATAAGTATGTAGTTACAGGAACAGGACAGATAAGGAAGTAGAGATGAAGATAGGGATACTCGGAGGAACATTCAATCCGCCTCACACTGGCCATCTTATCATAGCCCAAGATATTTTGGATGCTCTTAAGTTAGATAAGGTTTTTTTTGTCCCTACAAGCACATCTCCGCATAAAAAAAACAACGGTGTTGATGGACAGGCAAGGTTGGGAATGGTAAAATTGGCAACTTCAGGTAATGAGGCTTTTGGAATATTAGACTTAGAGATAGAAAGAGGCGGTACTTCTTTTACTATTGATACTGTTCGGGAATTAAAGAAGAGGTATCCCGAGGATGAATTTTATCTTATTATTGGTTCAGACTTAGCAAATGAATTTTCTTCTTGGAAGAATTATGAAGATATTAAGAAAGAGGTCAAAGTAGTAGTTGCTAATCGCAGGGAATATCCCTTAGACAAGAGAAGCCCTTATTTAGTAGTAGATATTCGGCAGATAGAGCTATCTTCATCTCAAATACGGGAATTAGTAAAAAAGGGGTCTTCGATAAAAGGTTTAGTCAAGGAAGAAGTAGCTAATTACATACAAGAGCATAATTTTTATAAAAGCTAAAAGGAGGACCAATGATTAAGTTTGGCACGGACGGATGGCGAGCAATTATAGCTGAAGATTTTACTTTTGAAAACATAAAGATTGTTTCTCAAGCAATCTCTGATTACTTAAAAGGGAACAAAAAGACTAAGAGTAAAAAGGTTGTTATTGGGTATGATCGTCGATTCTTATCCAAAGAATTTGCCCAAACTGTAGGTTGTGTCCTGGCAGCCAATAAAATAAAAGTTACCCTATCGAATAGAGATGTGCCTACTCCGGCCGTAAGTCTCCATTGTCGAAACAAGAAGTATGATTTAGGCGTTATGATTACAGCGTCTCATAACCCGGCAAGATTTAACGGCTTAAAGATTAAGACCCCTGAGGGCGGTTCCGCCGATAAGTTTCTTACCGATAAGGTGGAAAGCCTTTTAGGTAGGAGTAAACTTAAGTATATCGATATAGCTTTGGCCAAAAAGAAGAATTTGTTAGCCGTAAAAGATTTAACTGTCGATTATATGGATTTCTTAAAAAAATTCATAAATATAAAAAGAATAAAAAAACTAAAACTGAAAGTCTTGGTTGATGTAATGTATGGTTCCGGCGACGATTTTGTTGAGAGAGTATTAGGCCCAAGCAACATCAGGATAGATTACTTGCATAATGAAATTAATCCTTCTTTCGGCGGGATTCGTCCCGAACCGATAGCTAGTAGTTTAGGAGAACTTATAGCTAAGATGAAAAAAGGAAAGTATGATTTGGGGATAGTTCTAGACGGCGATGCTGACAGAATTGCTATGGTTGACGGTAACGGTAATTACATAAATGCTCAGGTTATCTTACCTCTTTTAGCTATCCATATGGTTAAGAACCGAAAGGCTAAGGGCGGAATTGCTAAAACAGTTGTTGGTAGCAATGTGATTGATAAGGTGGCTCTTTCGTTAGGAGTGGCTTGCTATGAGACCCCGGTAGGTTTTAAATACATATCTAATTTATTTAAAAATAATCTTATTTGTATCGGCGGAGAAGAGGCCGGAGGGATTGGCTTTAAAGGTTATATCCCTGAAAGAGATGGCTCAGCAGCATTTCTTCTTCTTTTGGAAATGGTTGCTGAGGAAGGCAAAAAGTTCAATACTATCTTAGCTAATTTCTACAAGAAATATGGACGTTATTACTATAGTCGTACAGCTATTCCGGTAAAAAGTATTAGGAAGGGTTTGTCAGATATGAAATTACCAACTTCGCTTCATGGCAAAAAAATCGAAAGGATAAATACGCTTGATGGAATAAAGTTGATAGCTAAGGATTGCTGGCTTATGTTTAGAAAATCCGGGACAGAGCCAATTGTAAGAGTTTATGCCGAAAGTAAGAGCAGAAAAGAAGCTGAAAGGCTCGTTGTTTTAGGTAAGAGAAAAGTTTATGATTTATAGGGCATCTGCTTTTTTAGTATATTGCTATTTAAAATTATTTTATACCCTAAAGATAGAAGGAAAAGGATCTATTCCCAAGAAAGGTCCTTTTATCTTAGCCGCAAACCACTTAAGTAACTTAGATCCACCCCTTTTGGCTGTTGCTTCTCCGCGTAAGGTAAGCTTTCTTGCTAAACAGGAGTTATTTAACAGCAAGATGTCTGCTTCATACTTTAGGAGTATAGGCCTAACACCTTTAAAGAGAGGGCAGAATGATATTAGGGCTGTGCGTTTAGCGCTCAAGGTGCTTAAGAATAAACCTTTAGCTATTTTTCCCCAGGGTACGCGTGGAGTTAGCCTGGAAGCAGCTAATAATGGGGTAGGTTTTCTTTGCAGGAAGGCTAAAGTCCCTATAGTTGTGGCAAGAATTTACGGAGTTGGAAAAGAGTCTTCTAAGGGAGCGAGGTTTTTTAACAAAGGTGTAATAAAGGTTATTTTTTCTAGAGTTGACAATATAGAGGAGGGTGATAACTATGAGGATATTACCCGAAAAGTCATGGATAAGATAAAAAACCTTTAAAAAGGTTTACCATTGACAAATGTAGTGATTTAGGAGATAATTGTAAAAATTTTTTAAGGAGGACTAAAGAAAAATGGAAAAGGTATCTACAGAATTGGCTAATGCTTACTATGATTCGATCAAGGAATTAAAAGAGGGGGAGATTATAACTGGCAAGGTTATTGTCGTAAACCCTACTGAGGTTATAGTCGATGTCGGCTACAAATCTGAGGGGGTAATCCTTCGCGATGAGTTCAAAGGAGTCGACATAGAAAGCTTAAAAGAGATCGATATCTATGTCGAGAACGTTGAAGATGAGGATGGAAAAATCGTCCTTTCTTTTAAGAGAGCTAGAGAGGCAAAAGGATGGTTAACTCTGGTTGAAAGTTTCAAAGAGGGAGACCTGGTAGAGGGTATGGTTTCGCGCAAAGTAAAAGGCGGGTATATAGTGAATATCTTTGGAGTGGACGGATTTCTTCCTCAGAGCCTGTCTTCGTTTAGAACCTTTGAGGATGAAGATGTGATGAGCAAGGTGTTTAAGTTCCAAATCATAAAGATGAATAAGGTTAAGGGCAGTTTCATTGTTTCTCGTAAAGATGCTGTTAGGGCAGAGAGGGAAGTTGCTCGCAAGAAGATTTGGGAAGAACTTAAAGACGGTGAGATAATAAAAGGGCGCGTAAAGAGTATCACTAACTTCGGTGCTTTCATTGACCTAGGTGGAGTAGACGGGCTTCTTCATATAGCTGATATGAGCTGGAAAAAGATTACCCATCCTTCAGAGATTGTTGCTGTCGGAGATGATATCCAAGTAATGGTTTTAAGGTTCGATAAGGAGAAGGGCAAAATCTCTCTTGGTTTAAAGCAAACTACACCTGATCCTTGGAAAGAAATAGACGATAAGTTCCCGGTAGGGTCCTTAATTAAGGGAAGAATCACTAATATCCAAAATTATGGGATATTCGTAGAGCTGGAAAAGGGAATCGAAGGTTTAGTCCATATAAGCGAAGTCTCGTGGACAAAGAGATTCATCAATTTGCAGGATGCCTTTGCTATTGGTGATACTGTAGAGGCAAGGATAATCAGCGTTGATTCCGCCGAAAGAAAGATCTCCTTGAGCATAAAACAATTAGAGAAAGATCCTTGGGAAGATGTAGAGAAGCTAATCACTATTGATAGCGTAATCGCTGGTAAAGTCAGCGGTTTCGGTGATGGGTGTGCCTATGTAGAGCTAGATAATGGTTTGGAAGGAATAATTTATAACGAAGACATTTCTTGGACCAAGAGGCTTACTCGGGCCCAAGAAGTTTTAAAAAGAGGGCATGGTTATGAGTGGAAAGCTCTAGGCCTAGATCGAAGTAACAAAAAAGTTATTCTAGGCATAAAACAATTAAAGGAAGATCCTTGGCCTCAGATTCTCGAGAAATTCCCGATAGGAAAAGTCGTAGAAGGAGAAGTAATCAAGATTACTAACTTCGGTGTGTTTGTAGGCATAGATGAAGCTTTAGAGGGCTTAGTTTTTTCTGGAGAGATAGAAAAAGAAGCCATGGAGAAGCTTAAGGCCGGCGAGAAGATTAAGGTTAAGATAATAAAAATCGATCAAGGTTCAGCAAAGATCGGTCTTTCAGCAAAAATAGATGAAGAGCAAGATATCCCAACATCTTGAACTCATAAAAGAGAATGCAGTTGACTTAATTGTTGAGAAAGAGTTAGCTCTTAAGCTAGAGAACTCTTTTAAGAAGAATAAGCCTCTTAAGCTAAAGATTGGCTTTGATCCCACCGCAAAAGATATCCACCTAGGACATAGTGTACTTCTTAGAAAATTACGTAAACTGCAGGATTTAGGCCATAAGGTTTACCTTATTATAGGTGATTTTACTGCTAAGATAGGGGATCCTTCTCAAAGAAGCACCTTGCGCCCGGTCTTAACCGATAGAGAAATCAAAGCCAATGCCGCTACCTATATCCAGCAAGTATTTAAAATTTTAGACAAAAAGAAGACCAAGATAATCAACAATAGCATTTGGTATAAAAAAATAGGACTGCCTAAGTTTTTATCTCTACTATCTTCTTATACTATAGCCAGGATACTAGAGCGTGACGACTTCTCGAAGAGAATAAAAGAAGGTAAACCCCTTACCGTTTTAGAAATAATCTACCCCTTAATACAAGGGTATGATTCTTATAAGATGGAAGCTGATATTGAGTTTGGCGGAACTGACCAAAAGTTTAACTTAATTGTTGGCCGGCATCTCCAGCAAATCCTCGGGCAATCTCCACAGGCAATTGTTACTATGCCTATTTTAGTAGGTTTAGATGGGAAAAATAAAATGTCAAAGTCTTTGAATAATTATATCGGCATAACCGAGGGTTCTAAATCTATGTTTGGCAAAATAATGAGTATTTCCGATGAGGTTATGTGGGAATACATCAGGCTTCTTAGTGATTTTAACCCCGAAGAGTTAAAAAATAATCATCCTAAAGAGGTTAAGCTAGATTTAGCTGAGAGTATTGTTTCTTTTTACCATTCGAAAGGAAGAGGGGCAAAGGAAAGAAAAGAGTTCGAAAAGGTATTTTCTCAAGGCCAATTGCCTAAAGAGATACCGACATTGAAAGTAGAAGAATCTACAGTAGATATAATAGAGATTCTACATAATGCGAAGCTGGTGGCTTCTAAAAATGAAGCTCGCAGGCTCTTATCTCAAGGAGGTATTTCTCTCCTAGATTCAGAGGCTAAAGTAATTACTGTTTTGAAAGAACAGAGCTTAAAGATTTCTCCTCAAGGAGCAATTTTTAAGGTTGGCAAGAAGAGATTTTTAAAACTAATCCTTCAATAAAATCCTTTGCATTTTGCCTTACGATTGCTATAATAATTTCCCAGAAAAACACTGAATTCTAGGCCAATTTAGAAGATATGCCAGAACTAAGAAAAGATCCTATAATCGGACGTTGGGTTATTATTGCTACTGAACGGGGAAAAAGGCCCAGTGATTTTAAGCCTGAGAAAGATGCTATTGCTGAAAACGACTCTTGTCCTTTTTGTGAAGGTAATGAAAAGCTGACGCCTCCTGAGGTTGATGCTGATAGGCCTTCGGCTACTGACGGAGATACTCCGGGATGGTTAATCAGAACAGTGCCTAACAAGTATCCAGCTTTAGAAAATGTATCTGATTTAGGAAAGAAGAGTAGAGGAATTTTTGATATTATGAGGGGGGTAGGCCAGCATGAGGTCATTATAGAGACCCCTAGTCATGATAGGCAGCTGGCTGATTTAAGTGTTGATGAGATTAAAAGAGTAATAACTGCTTACAAGAGAAGAAGTCTTGTATTAGGTGAAGATAAACGTTTCAAATATGTATTGATATTTAAAAATTACGGTTTAGCTGCTGGAGCTTCCCTAGAACATAGCCATACTCAACTTATATCTTTACCGGTGGTTCCTAGACGGGTTAGTGGAGAACTTGAAGGCATGCAGCGGTATTTTGAGGATAAGAAAAGCTGTGTGTTTTGTGACATGATAGACCAGGAGAAGAAAGAGCAAAAACGCCAGATTTGCGAGAATGATGACTTTTATGCCTTTTGCCCTTTTGCTTCACGTTCACCATTTGAGATGTGCATAGTTCCCAAGAAGCATCAGCACTCATTTATCGATATCAGTGAAGGCCAAATCAATAGCTTCGCAAGAATATTAAAAGACATTCTTTTACGGATGAAAGTATTACTAGATAATCCGCCTTACAATTTTATTATCCACACTAGTCCACTTAACGGTGAGACTAATGAACTTTGCCATTGGCATGTTGAACTTATGCCTAAGTTAACTAAAATTGCTGGGTTTGAGTGGGGAACAGGATTTTACATAAATTCTACACCGCCGGAATTAGCAAGTGAATGTTTAAGAGAGGTAAAAATTTAGAGGTTATTTCAAGAAAAGGAGGAAGAAATGGGAATAAAAGTAGGTATTAATGGGTTTGGTAGAATTGGAAGATTAGTGTTGAGGTCAGCGCTAGAAAGAGGTGAAGCAAATGTTGATATTGTAGCTGTGAATGACCTTACTGATGCAGCTACCTTAGCTTATCTTCTAAAATATGACTCAAATTTTGGTATTCTTTCCAATGAGGTAAAAGCTGAGGGAGATTCTCTTGTGATTGATGGAAAGAAGATTAAAGTCTTATCAGAGAGAGATCCTGCTAATCTTCCCTGGGCAGATTTGGGAGTAGAGGTAGTAGTAGAATCAACCGGATTTTTCCGTGATGCCCAGAAGGCCGGATTACATCTCAAGGCTGGAGCAAAGAAAGTTATAATATCAGCCCCAGCTAAAGGGGATGTTGCTACCTTTGTTTTAGGGGTAAATGAAGAGAAGTACGATGCCGGCAAAGATAATATAGTATCTAACGCTTCGTGTACTACTAATTGTATAGCACCAGTAGCAAAGGCTTTAAAAGATGCTTTTGATATTAAGAAAGGACTTATGACTACGATTCATTCTTACACTAATGACCAAAAGGTGTTAGATTATCCGCATTCTGATTTACGCAGAGCCAGAGCAGCTGCGCTTTCAATGATACCAACTACAACTGGTGCAGCTAAGGCAGTAGGATTAGTTATCCCTGAGCTGAAAGGAAAACTTGATGGTTTAGCAATAAGAGTCCCCACCCCTACTGTTTCTATAGTTGACGTTGTATTCCAGCTAGGGAAAGAGACTACAACTGAAGAGGTAAATAAGGTTTTAACCGAGGCTGCTAATGGCAAGATGAAAGGAATAATGGGAGTAAGCAACGAGCCGTTAGTATCTATTGATTTTAAGAAGAATCCACTATCTTCAATAGTAGATGCTAAACAAACATTTTGTTTTGGCGATATGGTTAAGATTTTATCTTGGTATGACAACGAGTGGGGTTATTCTTGCCGAGTCGTAGATTTAATTAAGTATATGGTTAAATAAGAAGCCCGGAGTTAAAAGGTGGATAAAAAATCAGTAAAAGATATTGACCTTAAGGGTAAGCGTGTGCTTACCAGAGTTGATTTTAACGTACCCCTGGATGAGAATCTAAACATTACTGATGACAATAGAATCCAGAAGGCTTTACAGACTTTAAAGTATATTATCCAAGCCGGCGGAAAGCTTATTCTAATTAGCCACCTGGGAAGACCCAAGGGCGAGAGGAAGAAGGAATTTAGCTTAGGGCCAGTAGCTAGGCACCTAGGCAGGTTATTGGAAAAGTCAGTCAGGCTGCTTGACGATTGTGTTGGCGAGGCAGTTAAAGCTGCTGTTAGCCAGATGAGTGAAGGCGATGTTGTGGTTCTTGAGAATTTAAGATTCCATACCGCCGAGATAAAAAATGATCCTGAGTTTGCTAAGGAATTAGCGGCATTGGGAGATGTGTTTGTTAATGATGCTTTTGGAACTTGTCATCGCTCGCATGCTTCTACTGAAGGAGTAACTCATCATCTTGAGTCAGTGTCAGGGTTTTTAGTTCAAAAAGAGATAGAGTACTTCAGCAAGGTTTTAACTTCAAGCTCTAAACCTTTTATTTTTATACTTGGCGGTGCAAAAGTATCTGATAAGATTCCAGTTATCGAGAACATGATTGATAAAGCTGATTGCCTCTTAATAGGCGGGGCAATGGCTTATACCTTCATGAAGGTTGGAGGCGTTGACGTTGGTTCTTCTCGCGTCGAGGAAGAATCATTTGAAACGGTAGAGAAAATACTCAAAAAGGCAGGAAAAAAGGGTGTTGAGATCCTCTTGCCAGTTGATCATGTCATCACTGACAATATTAAGGAAGCTGCTAATGTTAAAACTACTGAAGGTGCTTCTGTTGATGTCGGTTGGATGGCTGTTGACATTGGCCCTAAGACAATAAAGCTTTTCTGTGATAAAATAAGAGAAGCCAAAACCATTGTCTGGAATGGACCAGTAGGAATTTTTGAAAAAGATGCATTTGCCGGGGGCTCAGAGGCTTTAGCTGTAGCTATTGCTGTCTCAGGGGCAACCTCGGTTATTGGCGGAGGAGACACCGCAGCTGCAGTAGCAAAGTTTTCTCTTTCTTGTAAAATGTCACATATTTCTACTGGTGGCGGAGCATCTCTAGAGTATTTAGAGGGTAAGGTATTGCCAGGGGTTGCAGCCCTAGCTGATAAATAGAAGTATAAGTTATTATTAGGAACCTTATTGATGAGGAAGGAATAAATTATGAGAAAACCCGTTATTGCTGGTAATTGGAAGATGAACAAGACTATTAAGGAAGCAATCGAGCTAGTTAATAGCTTAAAGAGAGAGCTTATTGATATTCAAGAGGCAGAGATTATCGTTTGCCCGGTATATACAGCACTTTCTGACGTTTCAGACCTTTTAATAGATTCTAATATCTTTCTAGGAGCTCAGAATGTTTACTGGGAAGCTTCAGGTGCTTTTACTGGTGAAATCTCACCGGAAATGCTAAAGGATGCCGGTTGTAAATATGTAATTATCGGACACTCCGAGAGAAGAAAGTACTTTAACGAGAGTGATGAGAGTGTAAATAAAAGAATAAAGGCAGCTCAAAGGACAGATTTAATTTCTATTTTTTGCGTAGGTGAAACCTTAGAAGAGCGTGAAGCGGACAAGACTATTGATGTTGTAAAGAGCCAGTTAGCTGGAGGCTTAGAAGGTTTGGAAAAAGATGCGCTTTTAAATTTAATCATTGCTTATGAACCAGTATGGGCAATCGGCACTGGAAAGACTGCAACCTCTCAGCAAGCTCAAGAAGTTCATAGTTTTATCCGAGGTTGGTTAGTTGATAATTGCTCAGAAGAGGTAGCCGATAATCTGCGTATTCTCTACGGGGGGAGCGTTAAACCGGCTAATATAAAAGAATTAATGCAGCAGGATGATATCGATGGAGCGTTAGTAGGAGGAGCTTCTTTAGATAGTTCTTCTTTTGTAGAAATAGTTAAAAATTCCTTAGGATAATCCGCACTATTCCTTTAGGGATGTGCTCATTAAAGGAGAGAAACGATTATGTATGATCTAGTTTTAATTGTCCATGTTATTGTTGTGGTGGCTTTGATTGGAATGATTCTTATCCAAAGAGGCAGAAGTGGAGGCCTTGTTGAGGCTTTAGGAGGAGTAGAATCAATCTTTGGCACCAAGACTAGCGCTTTCTTTGTAAAGGTAACCGTAGTTTTAGCTGTTTGTTTTTTCCTTACTTCGATATCCTTAGCTTATCTTTCCAAAGCAAGAGGAAGATCTTTGATGGGTAAATATGAAAGTTTAACTACTGAAATTGAAAACGAGAATATTACCGAAGACTTCGCTGTAGATGCTACTCAAGAACTATCTACTCTCGAAGAATCGACACCGCCCAAAGAGCCTTCACCTTTAGCGGATGAAGAATAATTTATTTTTAATCATAACAACAAGCACTTTGCTCTTGGTTCCGCAGGCTTTAGCTTCCGAGCCTTTTAAGAAGCCTTATGAGGATTATCAAATAGCCTGTGGCCAAAGAGGCGGGGAGTTAGTTCTCTCAACTATCACTGACCCTAAGTCATTTAATCCGATAGTTGCCCAAGAAACTTCGACTACTCAAATTACCGGATATATTTTTGAAGGCTTAACCCGTACTCATCCGGTAACTTTAGAGGTGCTAGGAAATTTAGCTTTAAATTGGGAAACTTCTGATGACGGAAAGGAGTGGATTTTCCATTTGCGCAGAGACGTTAAGTGGAATGACGGCGAGAGATTTACTGCCAAAGATATTGTTTTTACCTTTAATGATTTAATTTATAATCCTGATATTCCTACTAGCAGTAGAGATATTTTTACTGTAGAGGGAGAGAAGATAATTGTCGAGAGAGTTGATGATTATACAGTAAAGTTTACACTTCCCTTTACCTTTGCACCTTTCTTGCGTGCTCTTTCTCATGAAATTCTGCCGGTTCATAAATATGCTTCTTTAGTCGCAGAAGGTAAGTTTACTTTTAGTATGGGGCTAGATACAAAACTAGCCGATATTGTTGGAACCGGGCCTTTCAGATTAGCAAAATATCTTCCCGGAGAAAGAGTGATACTAGAGAGAAATCCTTTTTATTGGAAGAAAGACTCTTGCCGGAATCAAGTCCCTTATTTAGACAAGATACTCTTCGTTATTCTTGCTAATCCTGATACGGCGATGTTGAGATTCTTAGAAGGTGAGATTGACCACTATTCCATAAGGCCTCAAGATCTAGGTATCTTAGGGCCGGATCAAAGCAAGGGTAATTTTACAATTTATAATTCAGGACCTTCTCTAATGTCCAATTTCGTAGTTCTTAATCAGAATTCAGGCACTAATCCTCATACTGATAAACCTTTTGTTAAACCTCATAAGCTAGAGTGGTTCAAGAATAAAGATTTCCGTAAAGCGCTATCTTATGCTATAAACCGAGAGAAAATTGTTGATATTTTAATGAATGGGTTGGGCATACCCCAACATTCTCCGGTGAGTCCGGCAAATATATATTATTATAGCGACAAGGTTAAGAAGTATTCTTATGATTCTAAAAGAGCAAAAAATATCCTTTTTGATATAGGCTTTAGCGATAGAGATAGAGATGGAATCTTAGAGGATAAGGGAGGCCGAGCTTTAGAGATTACATTTTTTACTCCGGCTGAGAATACCCAGCGGGTCCAAATTGCTACATTGGTCAAAAAAGACTTAGAGGCAATTGGCGTAAAGATACACTTTTTACCTCTTGATTTTAATAATCTGGTGAGTAAGCTAACGGCTACTCTTGATTGGGAAATGATTCTAATCGGTCTTACCGGAGGAATTGAACCTTATTTTGGCAAAAATGTCTGGTCTTACAAGGGCAATCTGCATATGTGGAACCTTAGTAAAGAACCTTTAGACCAATATGAGGTTGAAATTGAAGATATTTTTAATCAGACTGCTAGAATTCTTGATGAAGAGAAGAGAAAAGCTCTATTCTCACGTTGGCAGCAAATAGTAGCTGAGCAGCTCCCGCTTATCTACACAGTGGTTCCTTACTCGATTTATGCGGTAAGAAATAAGTTCGGGAACCTTTATCCTACTATTTACGGCGGTGCTTTTTCTCAAATAGAGCACATTTATCTAATAGAATAGAGGGAATTTTCTTGACATAACTGCTTATTCATGATAGAGTTAAAATCGATGAGGGTCTTCCTTGTAATCTTCCTGTTCATCTTTCCTTTGCTTTCTTCCCAAGCGGAGTCTCTTTTGAAAGAAGACGCCAAAGCTTACCGGGAAGAAGGTTATAGGGCGCAATCTCTGGGGGATATTGAAGGTGCTTTAATTTGGTACCAGAAAGCTGTCCAGATAGATCCCCACTATGCCCAGGCCTATAATGATATCGGGGTGATTTACGAGAGTCAGGGTGAGATTATCCAGGCTGCAGAGATGTATAAAAAGACATTAGAAATCGACCCCAGCTTTTTATCAGCCTATACCAATTTAGCATTTATAGCTGAGAAAAAAGGCAATATAAAGGATGCCAGTTACTATTGGCAGAGGAGATATGAATTAGGCCGGGAGGGAGATTATTGGTGGGAGGTTTCCCGTCAGCACCTTCTTAAATTGGGCATATATCCTAGAGTGAAAAGAGAGATGCTAGAGAAGCAAGCAGCTAAATTGTCTAGGGAGATTATTGATAAGAGCTCTCAGGAAAAACTAGAGGCGATAAAAGAAGCAAAACTTCGCTTTAATATTGGTAATCAAGCCTTTATTGAGAAGGACTACGAAACCGCGGTAAAAGAATTTGAAGCAATATTCTTTTTAAATCCTGAAGACGAGGAAATTTTGAACAAAACCGTAAAGCTTCATAAACAAGCAAAAAGACTCTATTTAAGAAGGAAGATTCTCGGCGACGTTAAGACTGCTTTGGATTGTATAGAAAGCGATGATTATTTATCTGCAGAAAAGAAACTCGGGGATGCTTTGGAAGTTATTTCTCGTATTACCCAAAAAAAATAAGGTACTTTTACCAGCCATTTAATCTATAATTTCTAACTCCTGATGTCCAAAAAAACATTATATCTGGTTGATGGTACAGCCCTTTGTTATCGTTCTTTCTTTGCCGTAAAGCTTTCTACTTCCAGAGGTCTTCCTGTAGGCGCGGTATATGGATTTTACCGGACACTAAACAAGATAATTTCTAAATTCGGTCCTGATTATATCGGAATGTGTTTTGATGTTTCGCGGAAGACTTTTCGTCAGGAAAAGTTTAAAGAATATAAGATTAATAGGCCGCCTTTACCGGACGACTTAAAATCACAAATTCCTCTAATTAAAAAATTAGTTACATCTTTGGGAATAAAGATAGTAGAGAAAAAAGGTTTTGAAGCTGACGATGTAATTGCTTCGCTCTGCCAGAAAGCAAAGCAGGATGATCTATCAGTTGTTGTAGTTAGCTCAGATAAAGACCTTTGTCAGCTTATTGAGACCGGTAGGGTGCAAGTTTACAATTGCAATAAGGATAAATTTGTTACCAAGGATGATTTTTTAGAAGAGTATGGATTTGGCCCTGAACTTATGGTTGACTATCTTTCATTAGCCGGAGATAGCACTGATAATATTCCCGGTGCTAAGGGAATAGGCAAGGTAGGTGCAGTTAAACTGATAAAAGAGTTTGGCTCAGTAGAGGATATTTTTAAAAACCTAGATAAAATTTCTCCTAAGATTCGGAAGATACTAATCGATAATAAAAAAATGGTTTTGTTAAGCAGAGAGTTGGTCCAATTAGCCTATCCCCGATTAGAAGTGAAGTGTCGAGATTTAAAAATAGAAAAACCGGATTCAAAAGGACTTTATGAGATGTTTTGTGAGTTAGAGTTTAAAGCTTTCTTAAAAAGTTTTCCGGCTCCGGCTTTAAATTTAGATTTAGAAGTAAAGGAGGGGGTGTCAAGGAAGGCGCTAGAACAATTAGCTAAGGAGGATATGTCCCTATTTATCCAACCCGAGGGCTCTTTTGTCTTTGATAAGGATAAAAAGCATGTCTATAAGGTTTTGACTTCGATGTTAAAAGAGATATTAGAGGATGAAAGGATAAAGAAGATATCTTATGGCTTTAAGAATCAGCTTACTAATCTAGAAGGTATTGAAGCAAAAGGCCTTTTCTTCGATGTAAAGATTGCTACTTATTTGCTTGAATCAGCTCTGCCTGACTATGCTCTTTCTACTTTAGTTTCTCACTATCTTGGGGAACATTTTCCCGAGATACCGGCAGAGCCTACTCCTTATTTTGCTTATCAGCTTTATAGATTATTATCAGTTAAGTTGAAAGAGGAGGGGCTAGATAGACTTTTCTATGAGGTAGAGATGCCGCTCATTCCAATACTTAGCAAGATGCAAAAACACGGGGTAAAGATCCAGACAGAAACCCTTAAAAACTTGCAAAGAGAAGTAGATAAGAAATGTGATAACCTTAGGGGTAAAATTTTTGCGATTGCTGGTAAGGGGTTCAATCTGAATTCTCCTAAGCAGCTTGCGGCTATACTCTTTGATGATTTAGGCATAACGCCTTTAAAGAGGACAAAGACAGGATATTCTACTAATGAGGAGGTTTTAGATAAATTATCCTCCAAGTATCCTATAGCCGGATTTATATTAGAGTATCGGCATTTAAATAAATTAAAAACAACATATATTCTTCCTTTGATAGAGGAAGTTGATAGAAATGAAGGAATGCTACATGCTCAATTTAATCAGACTGGGACTCAAACCGGTAGGCTTTCCAGCTCTTCGCCTAATTTGCAGAGTATTCCAGTAAAGGGTGAGTTCTCACAAGCTTTAAGAAAGGCATTTATTCCTTCTTCTGACAGCGGCTATATCCTTTCCGGAGATTACTCTCAGATTGAGTTAAGAATACTTGCTCATTTATCTGGAGATGAGAATTTAATTCAAGCTTTTGATCAGAATTTAGATATTCACAATTTTACTGCTGGACTTCTTTTTGGAATTAAACCAGAAAAAATAAGTGATCTTCAACGCAATATAGCTAAAAGAGTAAATTTTGGTATTGTTTATGGGATGAGTTCTTTTGGCCTTTCCAAGGAGTTAAAGATTACTCCGGGTGAGGCCCAAAACTTTATTGATGATTATTTTAACCGATATCCTAAAGTTAAAGGGTATATAAGTAAGACCTGTAGACGGGTAGAAAAGGAAGGCTTTGTAACTACGATTTTAGGTCGGAGAAGAAAACTTCCCGACATTAATAGTGCTAATATTCAGCTTCGGGAGTTTTCCCGGCGCCAGGCAACCAATGCTCCTATCCAAGGCTCATGCGCTGATCTCATTAAGGTAGCCATGGTAAACATAGACAAGGAGCTGGTAGAAAAAGGTTTGGAAACAAAGCTGATAATGCAAATTCACGATGAGCTTGTTTTTGATGTAGTTAGCAATGAGCTAGATAGAGCCAAGATTATTGTAAAGAAGCATATGGAGGGAGCAATAAAGTTAACTGTTCCGGTCAAAGTTAATCTGAAAGCTGGCAAGAACTGGGGCGATATGGAGGAGGTGGCATGAAAGTAGTTTTTTGCTCTTCAGAGGTATTTCCATATGCTAAAACCGGTGGCCTTGGCGATGTTAGCGCTGCTTTGCCTGATAGTTTAGTTAAGGCCGGAGTTGAGGTTAAAGTATTCATGCCTATGCATAAGGGCATAAAACCTCAAGAAATGCATGACGGCTTTGGCATTACTAAGCAAGGTCCGATAGAGGTTTTCTTTATCAAGAATGATAAATATTTCTTACGTAATTCTATTTACGTGGGAGAGGATGGGCATGATTACCCTGATAGTCTGGAGAGGTTTTCTTACTACAGTAAAGAAGTGCTTAGAGTTTTGAAAAAAGTAAATTTTTGTCCGGATATCATCCATGGTAATGATTGGCAGACAGCCTTAGTGAATGTTTATCTTAAGACCCTTTATAAGGACGATACCTTTTTTAAAAATACAAAGTGCATTTTAACTATTCATAATCTTGCCTATCAAGGATTATCAGGAAAGGAGAAATTTCCCCTATTAGGCATTTCTGATAAGTTTTTTGATAAAGAGTACTTTGAATTTTACGGTAAGGTAAATCTTCTTAAGGCAGGCATTGTCTTTTCAGATATAGTGACTACAGTAAGTCCTACTTATGCTGAGCAGATACAGACTTCTGAATTTGGATGCGGTCTAGAGGATATTTTAAGCAAGAAGGGTAAGAATTTAATAGGAATTCTTAATGCTATTGATTATACTATTTGGGATCCGAAGGTAGATAATCTTATATATAAGAAGTATTCTCCAGATTGCCTTGCTGATAAAGTTATCAATAAAACCAATCTTCAAAGGGAGCTGGGTTTAAAAGAGGATGGGGATGTCCTTTTTACGGGTATGGTTAGCAGACTAGCTGAACAAAAAGGTATAGATATACTCTTAGAGGCTATAGATGGAATTGCTTCAAAGTGCCAATTAGTTATTTTAGGCGTAGGTGAACCCAGGTATCACAGAATACTAAAGAAAAAGGCTGCTAAATTTAAAGATTCATTTTTCTTAGTCTTAGAGTTTGATGAGGCCTTAGCCCATAAGATATATGCTGGAATAGATGTATTTTTACTGCCTTCAAGGTTTGAACCTTGTGGTCTTTCTCAGATGATTAGCTATAAGTATGCCACCTTACCCTTAGCTAATCATACTGGTGGATTAGTCGATACGGTTGTTGATGTTTCTAGTGGCGGCGGAGGATTCACATTCAATAACTATGATAGTTCCGACTTACTAAAAGCTATAGCAAAAGCCCAAGAGGTATTTAAGGATAAGAATAGGTGGCAGGCTGTCTTAGAAAAAGTGACCAAGTTTAATTTTTCTTGGGAAGCAGCTGCTGCTAGGTATATAGAAGTATACAAAGAGTTGATGAATTAGCCATGCCAGTTTTAGGATTGACCGGAAATTTAGCTACAGGTAAAAGCACGGTTCTTAAACTTCTAAAAAGAAAGGGAGCCAAAGTTTTCGATGCTGATGAGAAGATCCACAGTTATTACAGGAATAAAAGAGGCCCTGTTTATGAGAAGATCAGAGCTGTATTTCCGGAATGCTTAAGGGGAGGCTTGGTTTCACGGAAAAAACTTGGCAGTATTGTTTTTTCTAATAATGGTAAGTTAAAGAAGCTTGAAAAAATAGTTCACCCAATAGTTACCGAGGACTTATCAAAGTGGCTAAAGCAGGGTAAGAGTAATAAGAATAAAATCTATATTGCTGAGGTTCCTCTTCTTTTTGAGAAAAGGCTCACTCGGTATTTTGATAGAATAATTTTAATTGTAGTAAAAAAGGAGGTTTTAATTAATAGGATTATTAAAAAGTATGGCCTTAGCAAAAGTAAGGCCCTAAATAGATTATCTTTGTATAGACCTGTTAGAGAAAAAATAAAAGGGTCAGATTTTGTTGTAAATAATGGTTTGAATTTTAGCCGGTTAAAAAAGGAGGTTGATTTGCTGTGGAAAAAGATAAAGCAAAATTAAAAAGTAAGTCAGTAACAGTGGACGATAGCGGTGATATCGGAACCCTTAAAGGGATGAAGATATCAGAGCTAAACAGGATATCTAAGGACCTTAAAGTTAATGGGGTAAGCGGATTAAAGAAGCAAGACCTTATCTTTAAGATTTTACAAGCTCAAGCAGAAAAGAAGGGGCTTATGTTTGGTGATGGGGTCTTGGAGGTTTTGTCCGAAGGTTTCGGATTTTTGAGAGCAAGTAATTATAATTATTTGCCTTCTCCCGATGACATTTACGTTTCACCTTCGCAGATTAGGAAGTTTTCTCTGCGTACAGGAGATACTGTTAGTGGTCAAATAAGACCACCTAAGGATAATGAGAAGTATTTTGCCCTTCTTAAGGTTGAGGCAGTTAATCTTGAGAATCCTGAGGAGTCAAGAAACAGGATTCTTTTCGATAACTTAACTCCTATTTATCCTAAGGAGAGGTTTATCTTAGAAACTATCCCTGATGAGCTATCTACGCGCATACTCGATCTTCTTTGTCCTATCGGCAAGGGGCAACGAGGTTTAATAGTTGCTCCTCCTTATAGCGGCAAGACAGTACTTTTGCAAAAAATAGCTAACGCCATAACAACGAACTATCCCGATGTTATTTTTATGGTGTTGCTCATTGATGAGCGGCCTGAAGAGGTTACTGAGATGAAAAATACGGTAAAAGGAGAGGTAATTAGCTCTACCTTTGATGAGCCGGCCCAACGGCATGTACAGGTAGCCGAGATGGTTTTAGAGAAAGCCAAAAAACTTGTAGAACATAAGAAGGATGTGGTTATACTCCTAGATAGTATTACTCGTCTAGCTCGAGCCTATAATCTTGTTGAGCCTCACTCGGGAAGAATTCTTTCAGGAGGAATTGATTCTAATGCTTTGCATAAACCTAAAAGATTCTTTGGTGCAGCCAGGGCTCAGGAAGAGGGTGGTTCTTTAACCATAATCGCTACTGGTTTAGTTGATACTGGTTCGCGCATGGATGATGTAATCTTTGAGGAGTTTAAAGGAACCGGCAATATGGAGATTACCTTAGATCGAAGTATCTTCCAGAAGAGGATTTACCCTTCTATCGATATAAAACGCTCTAACACCCGAAGAGAAGAGTTGCTTATCCATCCTGATGAGCTTAAGAGAATATGGGTATTGAGAAAAGCCCTAAATGAGCTTAGTTCCGTTGAGGCTTTAGAGCTTCTAATGGAGAAATTGTCTAAGACCAAGAACAATGTAGAATTTCTCCTTACTCTAAATAAATAGTGATATAATAACACCTCGTTTTTAAGGCCTTGGGGAGGATGGTTGGAGTTGTCAAGGTCCAGAAGGTTAAGAGAATTGAAGGAAATTAAGGAGGTTTAACATGAAGGAAAAGATTCATCCTAAATATGAAGCAGCCACAGTTATGTGTGCTTGTGGAAATGTAGTACATACTCGTTCCACAAGAAAGACTATTAATGTGGAAATTTGCTCTAAATGTCATCCTTTTTTTACTGGAAAACAGAAGTTTGTTGATTCCGAAGGAAGGGTTGATAAGTTTATTAAGAAATACGGCAAGAAAAAATAAGTTCAGATGATTAATTCTGAAAAACTTAAAGAAGAGTACGCCGAGATTTCTCAGCAGCTATCTTCCGAGGGTGTCCTTAAAGACAGAGAGAAATACGCTCAGCTTGCCAAAAGGTTCTCTTATTTAGAGAAGATTATTAAGCTTCTCGATAAAAGAGATAGCTACCTTAAGGAAAAGGAACATTTAACCAGTGTTATTTCTGATACTGGAGAAGACCAAGAGATGAGAAATCTAGCTCAAGAAGAACTAGACAGCCTAGTAGTTAAGATCGAGAAGATCGATCGGCAGGTAGAAGATAAAATTTTCGCCGCCGAGACTCTCGACCATGATCTTATCATTGAAATACGTTCGGCTGCCGGAGGAGAAGAATCAGCCCTTTTTGCTGCATCTTTGTTTAAGATGTATTCTAAGTATGCTGAGAACAATGGTTGGAAGGTGGAAGTTTTAAGTTCTTCCCTTACAGGAATAGGTGGTTTTAAGGAGATAGTATTCTCTGTAAGAGGCAGAGGCTCTTATGGGCGCTTGAAGTTTGAGAGTGGTGTACATCGCGTTCAAAGAGTTCCGGTTACTGAGTCTGGTGGGCGGGTGCATACTTCAACAGTTACTGTGGCAGTATTAATTGAACCTAAAGAGGTAGAGCTAAAGATTAATCCCGAAGATCTCAAAATTGATACCTTTCGGGCTTCAGGAGCTGGCGGTCAGCATGTCAATGTTACTGATTCAGCAGTAAGAATGACTCATTTACCTACCGGCGCTGTGGTCACTTGTCAAGATGAGCGTTCTCAGATTAAAAACAGAGCCAAAGCTTTAAGAGTTATCAAGGCCCGGATTATGGAGAAGATGATTGAAGAGGAGGCTAGTAAGGTTAGCCAGAGTCGCCGTATTCAGGTGGGAACCGGAGATAGAAGCGAGAAGATAAGAACATATAATTATTCCGAAAGAAGGGTAACTGATCACAGGATAAATTTTACTATTTACCGTTTGGAAGAAGTGCTAGAGGGAGATCTTGATGAGGTCACAAGTGCACTCATACGTGAGGAGAGAAAAAAGATTTATGAAGCTAAAGGATTGGCTTAAGACTAATCGGTCCTTTTTCGGTGATAGCGATTTACGTTTTCTTATTAAGAATGTATTTAACCTTGAGCATTTGGAAGCTTTGGGTAGTGATATCTATATAGATTTGCAGAATTTGCAATACTTAGATGAGATAAAAGAACTTTGCATTAGCGGCATGCCTCTTGCTTATATTTTCGGTAGAGAAGAATTCTTCGGGTATGAGTTTAGAGTTGACAGGAATACTTTGATTCCTCGGCCCGAGACTGAATTGATCGTTGAGAGAGCAATAGAGATTATCAATAAAAATAATCTAAAATCAGTCTTAGATTTAGGGTGTGGTTCAGGTAATATTGCGATAAGTGTTAAAAAAGGAGTAGCTTGCGATGTATCTATCTTTGCCTCAGACATTAGTCCCCAGGCTGCAGAAGTTACCAGAGATAATGCCGAGCTTAATCAGGTTGATATCTCGATAATCAATACAGATTTGCTAGATGCATTTGGGCCGAAGAGTTTTGATTTAATAATTTCTAATCCTCCTTACGTAGAGAGTGAACATATTAAAGGTTCTCTTTTGTTTGAGCCAAAAGTAGCCTTAGACGGGGGAGGAGATGGCTTAGACCTTATAAACAAGATATTAAAAGAAGCTCATCATTACATTAAGGATCAAGGGTATCTTGTTGTCGAGGTAGGCTATCAGCATAAGCAGGCAGTAGATAGACTCCTTGAAAGAGAAGCTTTTTTTTATAAATTAGAAGAGTGGATTAAAGATTATTCAGAAATTTTTAGAGGGTTCATCCTAAAAAAGGTTTAAGGAAGATAAAATGGATAAATTCGTTGTTTATCAATCTCGGTTATCCGGTCAGGTTAAAGTAAGCGGTTCTAAAAATACTGCCCTTCCGATTATGGCTGCAACCTTGCTAACTGAACATACTTGTGTAATAGGTAATGTTCCCGATTTAAGAGATATAAAGACAATGATCGGGATACTCGAAGGCTTAGGTAAGAAAATTAAGTTTATCCGGAATACTCTTACTATAAAGAGTAAAAAGAATAAGAGCTTTGTCGCTCCTTATCGGTTGGTCAGAACAATGCGGGCATCTTTCTGTTGTCTAGGGCCCCTTTTAGCAAAACTAAAAAAAGCTAAGGTTGCTTTACCCGGTGGCTGCGTTATCGGGCCAAGGCCGGTAGATTTGCACATAAAAGGATTACGTGATTTAGGCGCAGAGATTACTGTTGAAAAAGGTTATTGTCAGGCTAAGACAAGGAAGTTAAAAGGAGCCCATATTTATTTAGGTGGGGCTTTTGGCTCGTCAGTTCTTGCTACTGCCAATATTTTAATGGCTGCTGTTTTAGCAGAGGGTGAGAGCGTTATTGAGCATGCAGCCTGTGAGCCAGAGATAGAGTGCTTAGCTTTATTTCTAAAGAAGATCGGGGCAAAGATAGAGGGAGAAGGAACTCCGATATTAAGAATAAAAGGCGTAAAAGAATTATCAGGTTGTGAATTTAAAATTATTCCTGATAGGATTGAAGCCGGAACTTTTATCGCAGCCAGCTTAGCCACTAAGTCTCCTATTACTATAAAGGGTGCAAATCCTCTTCATCTTACCTCAGTAATAGAGACGGCAAGAAGGATTGGTGCTGTAATTAAGATAGATAAAGATTCTACTATTTTTGTAAAACCAGCAAAGAAATTAAAGCCAGTTAATATAACGACCCTTCCCTTTCCGGGTTTTCCTACAGATTTGCAGGCCCAATTTATGGCCTGTCTCTGTTTAGCCAAGGGTATTTCTCTAATAACTGAGAAGATTTATCCTGATCGGTTTATGCATGTAGCTGAACTTAATCGCATGGGCGCATCTATCCAAAGAAATGGCCCTTATGCTATAATTGAAGGAAAAGAGAGATTATACGGAGCAGAGATTATGGCTTCTGACTTGCGGGCATCAGCAGCTCTAGTGATTGCTGGTTTAGCTGCTAAGGGTAAGAGTCAGATCCTAAGAGTTTACCATATTGATCGCGGTTATGAGAAAATAAGGAGTAAATTCGGGAAATTAGGAGCAAAGATAAGAAGGGAAAAGCAGTAGATGAAGAGAAAAGTGAGAGTATTAGTTATAGATAATTACGATTCATTTACCTACAATCTTGTTCAATATCTAGAGGAATTAGGAGCTGATACTATTGTTTTTCGTAATGACAAAATTAGCTTAAAGAAACTTGCCGGATTACGATTTAACAAGATTGTTATTTCTCCGGGCCCAGGAAGGCCAAAGGATGCCGGCATAAGTCGTTCTTTAATAGGTAAATTCTATAAAAAAGTACCAATTTTGGGAGTTTGTCTGGGACATCAATGCATTGGTTCTTTATTCGGCGGAAGAATTATAAATGCTGGGGAAATTATGCATGGCAAGATTTCTCTTATCCATCATAACCGGCGTGATCTATTTAAAGGAGTTAAGAATCCTTTTCCAGCCACAAGGTATCACTCTTTGATTATTGAAAGAAAAAGTTTGCCCAAAAATTTAGCTATTACCGCTGATACTAAAAATGGTATAATAATGGGGATAAGAGATAAAAATTTTCCTTTATATGGGGTGCAATTTCATCCAGAATCTATCTTGACTACTGAAGGCAAGAAGATATTGAAGAATTTTTTAGAATTATGATTAGAGAAGCCATTGATAAATTTACTAAGGGTAAGGATATCCCTTTTGTCCAGATGAAAGAGGCTTTTGAGGAGATCTTTGACTCTGATGTTACACCGGTTCAAATCGCTTCTTTCTTAACTTCTTTAAAGATGAAAGGTGAGAGTGAAGAAGAGATTCTAGCTGCAGCTACCGTAGTCAGAGCAAAGGCTAAAAAGATAAATGTCAGAGAGGGATTTCTAATGATAAGCGATGACAATGAGCCGATTATGGATACTTGCGGTACCGGTGGTTCAGGACTTAACAAATTCAATGTTTCTACGGCTACAGCCTTTATTGTCAGTGCTGCGGGTATAAAACTGGCTAAACATGGCAATAGGGCAATGTCTTCAAGCTGCGGAAGCGCTGATGTTTTAGAGGCTTTAGGAATAAATGTCGGCCTTCCAGCTTTGGTTATGGAAGAGGCAATAAAAAGAATCGGTATAGGTTTTCTGTTCGCTCCTTTATACCACCCATCTTTAGGCAAGGTGGCCAAGATAAGAAGAGAGATGGGCATAAGGACGATTTTTAACATCTTAGGTCCTCTTTGTAATCCGGCCCTGGCTAATTATCAGCTTCTTGGAGTCTACGATTCTGGCTTAATTCTTCCTCTGGCCAGAGTTTTAAGGAGATTAGGGGTAAGAAAAGCTTTTGTTGTTTATGGTAAGGATGTTTGTGATGAGGTTTCTCTTACCGGAACAACTGCAGCAGCTTTTTTGAATAATAAAAAAATCAGCACTTTGACTCTAAGTCCTTCTGCCTTTGGTTTGAAGAGGATTAAGTTAAAAGATATATTGGTTAAGGACGCAAAGGCAAGTGCCAGTCTCATAAAAGATATATTTGCCGGTAAAGGAGGAGCTGCTCGGGATATTGTCTTGGCTAACGCTAGTGTTTGCTTTTACATTCTAGGTAAGGTAAGCAATTTTAAGCAGGGCGTTAAGATGGCAGCTGAGTTAATAGATACCCAAAGAGCAAAGCATAAGCTTTCAGAGCTCAAGGAGTTTTTAGAAGAAAATGCATGAAGTACTCTCACTTATTCTAGATGCTAAGAAAAAACGGGTTAAAGTTTTAAAAAAGAACCGTCAAGCTTTTCTCTCTTTAATAAAAAAAGCTCCGGCCCCGGTATCTTTTAAAAATGCCATAAATAGAGAAGGAAAAATCTCCCTTATTGCGGAGGTAAAACAAGCTTCGCCTTCGGCAGGAGTATTGCGTAAGGGCTTTTCTCACCTAGATCTAGCCAAAACATTTAAGAGATTAAAGGCTAGTGCTATATCAGTAGTTACCGAGGAAGATTTCTTTTTAGGAAAGATTAATTATATTGGAGAAATTAAGAAACGGGTCAATTTACCCATATTGCGTAAGGATTTCATACTCGATGAAGTTCAGGTTCTAGAGTCAAGAGCAGCAGGGGCTGATGCGATCTTACTTATAATGGGTGTTTTAGATGAGGAGAAAATAAAAAACCTTTACAAGGTAGCCAAGGATTTGGGTATGGATGTTTTGGTTGAAGTGCACACCGAGAAGGAATTGAAAAAAGTTCTTAAGATAGGCGTAGATATTATTGGAATAAATAGCCGTAACCTGCATACGTTTCAAGTTAATCTCCAACGGACAAAAAAACTTCTTCCGTTTATTCCCGAAGATATAGTCAAAGTTAGCGAAAGCGGGATAGGAACCTTAAAAGATGTTTTGCTTCTAAAAGGTTTAGGAGCAAATGCAGTGCTTATCGGAGAAGCCCTGATGAAGGCAAATAATCTTGAGGAAAAAATAAAAGAACTGAATATTGACGCCGGCAAGTAATTAATCCTGTATTGGAGAATGATGAAAGTAAAGATTTGTGGCATCACTAATTTAGAAGACGCTCTCCTAGCTTCTTCTGCTGGCGCTGACGCCTTAGGATTTATCTTTTCAAAGAAAAGCCCGCGTTACATTAATAAAAGGAAAGCTGGGGAAATCATTCAGCACTTAGACCCTTTTTTGGCTAAAGTAGGTGTTTTCCTCGACCAAGAAAAACAAGAGGTTCTAGATATTGCCTCTTCTCTCCACCTCGATATTTTGCAATTTCACGGAAGAGAAGCTCCGGCATATTGTCACTTCTTTAAACCAAGGTTTAAAGTTATAAAGGTATTTTTTCCTGAGGATAGTCCTTATGAGGGAAAAATCTCACGCTACAAAATCGACGCTTTTATGTTTGATATGAACTATGAGCAAAAGACAAAAGGTAAAAAAATGTTGCCAGCTGAAGCCTTGAGAGAGGTAACCGGCCTTATAAAAAATGGCAAAAGAGTTATCATATCCGGTGGCCTTAGCATAAACAATGTAGGTAATGCTAAGAAACTAAAGCCTTATGCTTTAGATGTGGCTAGTGGCCTAGAAAGCATGGTCGGCAAAAAAGACAGCCAGTTAATAAAGACATTCATAAACAAGGTAAAAATATGAAACTGCCTGACAGAAGAGGATATTTTGGAGCCTTCGGTGGAAAGTTTATCCCTGAGACTATTTCTCTGTGTTTAGAGGAACTGGAGAAAGCATATAGTAAGGCTAAAAAGGATAAGAAGTTTAAAAAAAGGTTAGATTTTTATCTTCGTGAATACGCCGGCAGACCTTCCTCTCTTTATTTTGCCGAGAATTTAAGTAAATATTTGGGGATTAAAGTTTACCTTAAAAGAGAAGACCTTCTTCATACCGGTGCCCATAAGATAAATAATTCTTTAGGCCAAGGTTTCTTGGCAGAGTTTATGGGCAAGAAGAGAATAATCGCTGAGACTGGAGCTGGCCAACATGGAGTTGCCGTAGCTACTATTGCTAGTCTTCTGGGTTTAGAGTGTGATATCTATATGGGTCAAGAAGACGTAGCTAGGCAGAGCATGAATGTATTCCGGATGAAGATTTTAGGGGCAAGAGTAGTCCCGGTTAAAAGTGGTTCTAAGACTTTGAAAGACGCTTGCAACGAAGCTTTTAGAGATTGGGTAACAAATGTACGCGGCACATATTATCTTCTTGGTTCAGTTGTCGGCCCTCATCCTTACCCGATGATTGTTAGGGATTTTCAGGCTGTTATCGGAGGAGAATCAAGAACACAAATCTTAAATAAGGGAGGAAAACTTCCTGATTATTTGGTTGCTTGTGTTGGCGGAGGAAGTAATTCCATGGGGCTTTTTTCCCCTTTTTATAGAGATAAAAAGGTTAAATTTATTGGTGTTGAAGCTGCTGGGTTCGGGCTGGGTTCCTATAATGCAGCCTCTTTGCTTAAAGGCCAACCGGGAGTATTCCAAGGTTCAAAATCCTATGTTTTACAGGATAAATTTGGCCAGATAAAGAATGCCCATTCTATAGCGCCGGGTTTAGATTATCCCGGGGTAGGGCCTGAGCACTCTTTTTATAAGGTAACCAAGAGGGCTGAGTACGTAGCGGTAAGTGATAAAGAGGCGATAGAAGGATTTAAGATGCTTTCAGAGCTTGAGGGAATAATCCCGGCTCTTGAGACTTCCCATGCTATCTATTACTTAAAGAAACTGGCTAAAAGAGGGAAGGGCAAGACAGCTTTAGTTTGTCTCTCGGGAAGAGGCGATAAGGATCTAGAGATCATTAATAAGCATAAGGCAATAAAATAAGATGATTAGGCTAGTAGATAAATTCAAAGAGCTAAGGAAAAAGAAAAAAAAGGCTTTTATCGTTTATGTTCCTTTTGGTTTTCCCAGCATCAAAGCTACCAAAGGTATTTGCTTGAGTCTACAGGAAGCCGGAGTAGATGTAATTGAGTTAGGTATTCCTTTCTCAGACCCTTTGGCTGATGGCCCGATTATCCAAAAAGCAACTACTGCTGCATTGTCAAAAGGAGCAAATCTAGATAATTTTTTTAAAGAACTATCAAGGCTAAAACAATCTTTAAAAATTCCTGTAGCAGTCATGTCTTACTACAACCCTATCTTTAAGTTTGGTTTGGAAAAATTTCTTAAAAAAACGAAACAACTAGGTGCGAGTGCTTTGATAAACGTCGACTTGCCGATAGAAGAAGGTGTTGAATATATAAAAGAAGCCAGGAAATTCAATATAGATACTATTTTTTTTGTTACGCCGGTTACTTCAGCTAAACGGATTAAGAAAATAGCAAAGAAATCTCGAGGGTTTATTTATTATATATCGGTAACTGGTATAACCGGCCCTAAAGATTTGAAATATGCCTCGCTAGCATCCCATGTTAAGAGTATAAAACGAATAACCGAGGTGCCTGTATGCGTAGGCTTTGGTATTCACAGTAAGAAGCAGGTTGCCAAAATCAATACCTTTAGTGATGGAGTAATTGTTGGCAGCAGTGTGGTAAAGTTTATAGAAGCACACCATCGAGAAAAAGATTTCTTAGGAAAACTTAAAGATTACGTAAGATCATTAAAGGGTAGATGATAGGGGTCACTCCTTTTGCTAATCCATATTCAATAAAACCATGCATGAAGTAATAAATATTAATGGTGCAGATTTCATATTCTCACCATTTCAAAATATAGAGACTGCATCTTTAGGAGTATTTTTGCGGGGCGGAGCTCGTTTTGAGGACAGAAAGGTAAAAGGTATTGCTCATTTCTTGGAGCATATGCTTTTTAAAGGGAGTCGAAGCTATTCGCATCGGCAGATAAAAAGAGAGATTGAGGGTAGAGGAGGTTCTCTAAATGCTTTCACTGCCCAGGAGATAACTGCTTATTATGCACACTTTCTAAATAAAAATCTTCCCCGAGCTTTAGATATCCTTCTTGATATGGTATTTAATCCCTTGCTAAAGGAGGCAGAGGTTAACAAAGAAAGGAATGTAATTTTAGAAGAGATAAAGATGTATAATGATCTTCCTTCTTCGCGGGCCGGCACGCTCTTAGACCACTTACTTTGGAAGAATCACCCTTTGGGTGAGGAGATTATAGGGCAGGTAGCTACAGTTAAAGGAATAGGCCGCAGGGACCTAGACAATTTTCGGAAACAATACTATACACCTTCTAATATAGTTATTTCTTTTAGCGGAGCATACGATAAAGACAGAATAGTCGATTTATTGACTAAGAAGATAAGAAAAGCTAAACAGAAAGTTAACCTTAGGTGCTCTAGCCCTTCTCTTTGCCAGGGCCTGGAAGTTAAGTGTGAAAAAAAGAGTCTTGAGCAGTCACATCTTTGTTTAGGTTTTCAAAGTATCTCCTATCAAAGCCAGAAGAGGGTAACTGCGCAACTGCTAAATGTGATTTTAGGCGCCAATATGAGTAGCCGTTTATTTGAAGAGCTAAGGGAGAAAAGATCTTTATGCTATGATATTTCTACTGAGATTAGAAAGTATAGAGATAGCGGCGCCTTCTCAATACACCTGGGGTTGGATAAGAGTAAGTTAACCGTAGCTCTAGGTACCCTTCTTAGAGAGCTAGATAAGATAAAGAGAAAAGAAGTTTCCAGCCGCGAGTTATCCCGAGCGAAAGATTATTTTCTTGGGCAAGTGGCGATGAGTTTAGAGCGTCCTCAGGGCCGAATGTTTTATCTTGCTGAGAGTTTTTTAACTCTGGATAAGATCTATAGCTTTAATCAGATTAAAGAAAAAGTCGAGACTATCAACCCAAGAGATATCAAGAGCCTAGCTAAAGATATATTCAAATTTAAGAATATGCGTATTTCTTATGTCGGTAACATTAAGGATGGGTCTGAGGAGCTAATAAGAAAAATAGCAAAGAAGGGGGTTTCTCATTCCTAAAAAGCCTATAGCCAGTAAGGTAAAAGCCTTAAAGGTAGTAGAGTTTATCTTAGCCAGAAAAGCCAGAGATGTAGTTGTCTTAGATGTGGGGAGCCAGAGCGGTTTGTGTGATTATTTTGTCATTTGTTCCGCCGAGTCATCAAGGCAAGTAGATGCAATTGCCCAAGAGACGGTAAAGCTGTGCAGGAAAGAAAAGATAGGAGTTCGTTCTCATCAATACGATGAATCTTCACGCTGGATGCTTGTTGACCTTTTCGATGTCATTCTTCACATATTCATTGAAGAGGCACGAGAATTTTATAACCTCGAACATCTATGGAGCAAAGCCAAGAAAGTAAGAGTACCTTCTAGCCTTAAAGCCAAATAAGCCACTTTAGATCCCTCGCCTACGCTCGAGACCAATTCGACTAAATGTTTTTAATTTATTTTTAAAAACATAAGTCTCATTGAAAAAATTTCAAAAAAAATGTGAAAAAGTATTGACAAGTCTGATAATTTTGGTAAATTAGATATAGAGGGTATCCCAGCATTGGGTTGGGAGCAAAAATAATAGGAGGTGTACAGATGGCAAAGAAGAAAGCAAAGAAAAAAGCAGCAAAGAAGAAAGTAGCAAAGAAGAAAAAGAAATAAGAGTTTTACGAAGGTAAAAGAAAACACCTTGAGAATATAAACCCCGCGCCGAAAAGCGCGGGGTGTCTTCATTTAAGGAGCTAGTTACTTTAGCTAAAAGATACAAGGGCTTGGAGCAGAGGGTTTTATGCTGCTACAATATTCAATATTTATCGTATTCGTAAGAGCTATTTCTTTATAGATTTTTATCCTCTCTATGATATAATCCCCTTATGTTTACAGGAATAGTAAGAGAAATCGGTAAGGTTAAAAAGATTACTAAGGGAAGCTCTTCTATAAACTTAGGAGTAGAGTCTAGTGTTGTTTTAGGCGCAGCTAATCTCTCAGATAGCATTTCGGTAAACGGAGTCTGCCTTACTTTATCCTCAAAGGACAAGAATTCTTTTTTCTTTGATGCAATAAGTTCTACCCTAAAGAATACTAATCTTAAACGACTCAAAAAAGGCGACTATGTAAATCTAGAACCGGCTTTAAGTTTAGGAGAAAAAGTAGGAGGACATTTTGTCTTAGGCCATATTGATACCGAGTTGAAATTAAGAAGACTGATTAAAAAATCCGGCCATTGGCAATTAGAGATAGATTTACCTTCTATGTTTAGAAAAAATGTGTTGGCTAATGGATCAATCGCAATAGAGGGAATCTCTCTTACCATAAAAAAACTTCTCCCCCGGACATTTACTGTTGATATCGTTCCTTTCACTTACGAGAATACTACTATAAGGTATAAAAGAATAGGCGACTTCTTAAATATAGAGTTTGATTATCTTCTTAAGCAGAAGAACGGGGGGTAGCGCAGTTTGGCTAGCGCGCTTCGTTCGGGACGAAGAGGCCGCGGGTTCAAGTCCCGCCCTCCCGACCATTTTTGAGTTGAAAAATAAGGATTATTCGCTACAATAGGATTATGCAGGTATTCTTAGGTATTGATTGGGGAGGAACTTACTTAAAAGCAGGTTTAGTTGATAGCCGGGGAAGGATAGTAAAGAAGAAAGTTTACTGTTCAAGCCAACTTAGGCAAAAGCAAGTCTTCATAAAGAATCTCAAGACACTTCTCAAAGGTTTTTCTTCCTTTACTATAAGAGGCGTAGGCATCGGAGTACCAGGAATAGTTGACGTAGAAAAAGGTTTTATCTACTATCTGCCGAATATTCCCGGATGGGAAAAGTATCCCTTACAGAGTGTACTTAAAAAGAACTTAAAACTTCCGGTGTCCATCGACAATGATGCGAATGCTTTTGCTTTGGCTGAAGCCCGTTTTGGTGCAGCCAAGGGTAAAAGAAGAGCTATATTCTTAACTCTAGGTACAGGCTTAGGAGGCGCAGTGATCTGCGGTGGTAAGCTTCTTGAAGGTAAGACCAGTGCTACCGAGTTAGGACATGTGCCGATAAATCTAAAGGGCAAGCTTTGCGGTTGCGGAGGCCGGGGCTGTATCGAAACTTATGTTGGCAACCGCTATCTGCTTTCGCATTATACGCGTTTGAAGAAGAATAAAACAAGAGTAAAAGAAGTAAAACAACTCTTCCAAAGAGGTTTAGCCAAAGAGGCCGAGGCGTTGATCGTTTGGAATGAGTTTTCCCATAATCTAGGAAAATTTTTGGCAGGAATGATAAATGTATTTAATCCCCAAGTTATTATATTTGGCGGAGGAGTATCAGGAGCATTCAAATTATTTAAACCATTAGTTGCCAAAGAAATAAAAAAGCAAGTAATGTGGCCCCAAAATTTAGGCGTAAAATTAGTAAGGGCAAAGCTCTCAAATGCTGGTATAATTGGAGCATCCCTTTTAGTCAAAGAAAATCTATAACATTATATTTATCTAGTCAGGAGGAAGCATGAAATTGTTCATCGATACGGCTAACTTAGAGGATATTAAAAAAGCCCACTCTTATGGAGTCTTAGACGGGGTAACCACAAATCCCACTCTTCTTTCAAGGGAAGGAGTTGAGCCTAGTTCTCAGCTTAAGAAGATATGTGAAGTAGTCAAGGGACCGATTAGTGCTGAGATTACTAGTTTAGATAGTGAAGGGATGGTGGCAGAGGCAAAGGAATTAGCGAAAATATCCTCAAACATTGTCATAAAGGTTCCTTGTACTGTTGAAGGTCTAAGAGCAACTAAAGAACTCAGTGCCTTAAGCATAAAGACAAATCTTACTCTCTGCTTTTCTTCCTCTCAAGCTCTCTTAGTAGCTAAAGCCGGAGCAACTTATGTTTCTCCTTTTGTCGGTAGATTAGATGATATCTCTACCGAAGGGATGAACTTAATAGCAGATATAAAGCAAATTTATGATAATTACGGAATTTCTGCCCAGATAATTGTTGCTTCAATTCGTCACCCAATTCATTTCCTAGAGTCAGCCCGTCTGGGGGCAGATATAGCAACTGTTCCTTTTGCTGTGATTGAAAAGCTGATGAAACATCCTTTAACTGATTTGGGTATGAATAGATTCTTAGATGATTGGGCAAAATTAAAAGCGAACTTAAAGAAATGAGATTTATTATCCTGCTTTCCCTTCTTCTCGCACCGCTGGGTGCTTTTTCTGAGACTGATAAAATGCCGGTAGTTATTGATGGTGATGAGATAACCTATCTTAAGGAAAAGGGCAAGATTCTTGCCAAGGGTAATGTAGAGGTAAAGTCTGAAGGTTCTGAGCTCTTCTGCCAGGAGGCTCTATATGATGCCAATAGCAGTATTGCTCACATAAAAGGGGATGTGCGGATAAATAAGGGCGATAGTATTCTTTATGGTCGAGATGTAGTTTATAACTTCAATACCCACAATGCCGAGATGGTCAATGCAAGGCTTAAGGACCCTCCGGTTTACGGAGAGGCCGAAGAAGGAGCTAAGGTAGGGAAAGAAAAATATGTGCTGAAGAAAGCATATATGACCACTTGTGACTTAGAAGTGCCGCACTATCGGCTGACAGCGAAAACTGTCACTGTTTATCCCGAAGATAAGATTATAGCCAGAAATATGGTTTTGAGAGTGGGAACAACTCCTATTTTTTACTTCCCCCGTTTTGTTCAATCTTTAAAAGATAATGCTTTTAAGGTAGAGCTAATTCCTGGTAAGGAAAACGAGTGGGGGATGTTTCTTTTGAGCCGTTGGCGTTATAACTTAAATGATGAAAATAGAGGTAAAATTCATATTGATACCTACGAAGAGAGAGGCTATGGGTTTGGCGTAACCCATATGGTAGAGAGTGAAAAGTTTGGGGATGCATTAATTAATTGTTACACTATTGCTGATGATCTTTATAAATTGGATAGCAGAAAAAGGCTCGGAGATATGTATGGTAGAAGTGGTGAAGAACCCAAACGCTTGGAAGATGACCGTTACAAAATACAGCTTGCCCATCAGTGGGAGCCTAATGATAAGTTATCCATAACCAGTGAGTTCAATAAGTTTTCTGATCAATATTTTATGCAAGATTTTTTTGAGAAGGAGTATGAGGTTTCACCGAATACTAAGAGCTATAATCTTATACAATATACCTTGCCTGCTTCTTCCTTATCTTTACGTACGCAAAGAAGAGCAAACCGCTTCGATTCCGAGACGGAGTATTTACCACAATTAGAATACAATTTCTTCAAACAGAACTTAGGCTCCACTAACTTTTATCTTGAGTCGGATAGCAAAACAGGACTCTTAAAGAGCAGAACAACTAATACTCAAGTCTACAGCAAGGCTTTTAGGGCTTATTCACATAATGTTTTAAGCTATATTGATAAGATAAAGTGGTTAAGCATAAATCCTTATGTTGGTTCCTATTCGGCCTTTTATTCCCGAAATAGCTTCTATGAGTATGATGTTTGGCGTGAAGCTCCTGAGGCTGGAATGACTATGAGTACAAAACTCTATAGATACTTTAATAATGCTGGTTGGAATGTTTTGGGCGAAGAAATAGACCAAATGCGTCACATATTAAATCCGGAGATAAGTTATAGTTATGTCCATGATCCTACAGTTTCTAATAACAATCTTGTCCAATTTGATGGCGATGATAGTCTTACTCGAGCCGAATTGGTTACTTTTACCTTAAATAATAAATTACAAGCTAGAAACAAAGAGAGAACCTGGGATTTTATATATTTTAGCCCGGCAGTTAGCTACACTATTAATCCCGAGGGGAGTTTTAGCCGTTTTAATGCTATAACCGGAAGTTTTGAAATTTATCCTAAGGAAGGGTTCTCTCTGACATCCGATACTTCTTTTGATGTTCAGACCAGAAGATTTTCCTCATTTAATGTTGATTTTACGATTACAGGAAGAGAGAAAGTTATAGAATTGGGCGAAGAGGTTGAGAAGCAGAAGTATTCTTTTTCTTATGGTAATCGATACACTCGTCAAAGCAGCACTCAAGGCACATTTGATTTTAATTACCAACTTACCCCTAAGCTGAAATTTAGAGGATATGCTCTATGTGAGTATAATACCGGAGATTTTCAGACCCAGCAATATTCAATAAGATCGGATTTACATTGCTGGTGGTTCGATTTCGGTGTAGATGTGAATAGGCATCAGAGCGGAGGAAAGGACTTTGGTTTTTGGTTTGTATTTACCTTAAAGGACTTTCCGGATATAAGTGCTGGTTTTGATCAGACTTATAAAGGAGCGAAGGCAGAATACTAAAAAAAAGGGTAGAGATGAAGAAAAAAGGAAAGGGAATAGCTAAGAAAAAGTATACTAAAAGGTATAAAATTTGTGTTATTGGCGCCGGGCATGTGGGGCTTGTTGCTGCGGCTTGTTTTGCTGAGCTGGGGCATAAGGTATACTGCGTGGATAAAGATAAAAAGAGAGTAGCGTCTTTAAAGAAAAAATATATACCCTTTTATGAGCCGGATCTAAATCCTCTAGTTAAGAAAGGCCTTAAGTCTAAGGGGTTAGTTTTTTCATCATCCTTGCCAGAGGCTATTAAGAAATCCCAGGTTATTTTTATCGCTGTTGGTACGCCTCCCCAAGCAGATGGTTCTGCTGATTTGACCTCAGTAGGAAATGTTGCCCATACAATTGCCAAGAATCTTAATTCTTATAAGTTAATAGTAGGTAAATCAACTGTTCCGGTATGGACAGGCAGAAAGATAAAAGAGACCATTCATCGTTACAAAAAGAACGGCAATGATTTTGATGTAGCTTCAAATCCTGAATTTTTAAGGGAAGGGAAGGCAATTTATGATTTCTTTTGCCCGGATAGAATTGTTATTGGTGTAGAATCAAAACGGGCTGAGGAGATACTAAAAGATATATATGCAGCAGTAAAAGCCCCGATAATAGTTACTGATATAAATACATCTGAGCTTATTAAGCATGCTTCAAACTCCTTTCTCGCTACAAAGATTTCTTTTATTAATGCAGTTTCGCAAGTGTGTGATTTGGCCGGTGCTGATGTCGAAAAGATAGCTTTAGCTATGGGGTTAGATCGAAGAATCGGTAAAGAGTTCTTGCAGGCCGGTATAGGTTATGGTGGGTTTTGTTTTCCTAAAGATGTTGAGGCCTTTAGCTATATTTCAAAGAAGCTAGGGTATGATTTTGGTTTGCTTAAAGAAGTTAAGGCTATTAACAAACAACAACGTCTTAGCTTTGTAGAAAAGGTAAAAGAGCACCTATGGATTCTTAAGGAAAAAAAGATTGCCATCTTAGGACTTTCCTTTAAGCCTGATACAGATGATATGCGATTTGCACCCTCAGTTGATATTGTAAAGGCTTTTATTCAAGAGGGCTCTCACCTTTGCCTTTGTGATCCTCAAAGTTTGGAAGAAGCAAAGAAAATCTTCAAATCTTCTGCAAAGGTGAAGTTTACTAAAGATCCTTATCAAGCAGTTAAGGGTTGTGATTGTCTTTGTTTATTAACTGAGTGGGAAGAATTCAAGGAATTGGGCCTAAAAAGAGTCAAAAAACTAATGCACTATCCGCTTATTGCCGATGGAAGGAATATGTTTGACCGGGATAAATTGCGTCGGATGGGATTTGGTTATATCGGGATGGGAAAATAGCCTGCCAGTTCATCCATTTAATGCATATACTAGAGGCCTAAGCCATTAGGAATAAATTTCTTTAATTCTTTGACTTTTGAAGTAGAATATAGAAATGAATAATTACCGAAGATTAGAGGAAAAGATTAACAAAAAGAAGGCCAAAATCTGCATTATTGGCTTAGGATATGTGGGTCTTCCGCTAGCAGTTGCCTTTGGGCGCAAAGGCTATCCGGTTATCGGCCTAGATAGTGGTAAATCGCGCATTGCTAGATTAAAGAAGGGGGACCAATACATCGTAGATGTTGATTTTAAAGGGGTTCTTTCTTTGATTAAGAAGAATAAGTTTTTCCCTACCACAAACCAAAAGGTTCTCAAAACCTCAGACATTATAATAATCTGCGTACCCACACCTTTAAGGAAGGTAAAGATACCTGATATTTCCTATGTAGTAGCAGCAAGCAAAACAGTAGGAAAGTATTTAAGAAGGGGGCAGCTAGTTATTTTAGAGAGCACCTCTTATCCTACCACTACCCGGGAAGTAGTCTTGCCGATTTTAAAGAAAACAGGGTTAAAGGAAGAGAAGGATTTCTTTCTTTGTTTTTCCCCGGAGAGAGTTAACCCTGGTGATAAGAAATTTCCTTTAACAAAAATACCTAAAATTGTCGGTGGCTTATCTAATAAGTCAAATAAGTTAGCAAAGAGTTTCTATTCAAAGATTATTAAAGATGTATTTACGGTATCAAGTCCCGAAGTCGCTGAAAGTTCTAAGCTTCTTGAGAATACCTTTAGATTGGTCAACATTGCTTTAGTTAACGAGTTTGCTATGGTAGCTGAAAAATTAGGGATAAATATGTGGGAAGTAGTAGGGGCAGCGAAGACAAAACCTTTTGGGTTTATGCCTTTTTATCCCGGCCCCGGCATAGGTGGTCATTGTATCCCGGCTGATCCTTTATACTTGTCCTGGAAGTCAAAAAAACTGGGTTTTAAGACAAAGATGATTGATCTAGCAGCCTATATGGATCATTTCATGCCTAAGTATACTGTAAGCAGGGTAGTTAAACTTCTCAAAACTAAAGGTATACCTATAAGTAAAGCCAGGGTCTTGATATTAGGGGTTACTTACAAGAAGGATGTAAAAGATTTAAGAGAATCACCGGCTTTAGATATTATTGAAGGGTTAAGGAAAAGAAAAGCTAAGGTTGATTATTCTGATTCACTCATACCTTACTTAAAGATTAATGGTATTAATCTAAAAAGCGTATTTTTGAGTCGCGATAAATTAAAAAAATATGATTGTTTAGTAGTTATCACTAACCATTCAAAGGTTGATTATGAGTTTTTGAGAAAAAATACTAAGTTAATCTTTGATACTCGCAATGTTTATAAGAAAGACTATAGTAACATCGTAAGACTTTAAATTAAACAAAGTTAAATGGAAGACAGGCTTAAAGGCAAAAAAATATTGGTTACTGGAGGAGCGGGGTTTATTGGCTCTCATATCGTTGATAGATTGGTGGGTTTGGGAGCAGATATAATTGTCCTAGATGACTTATCAAGCGGTAAATTAGAAAATTTAAGCCAGAGCCAAGATAAAATAAAGTTTATAAAGGGTGATATTAGAGATGAAAAAGATTTAGAGGAAGCCTTAGATGGGATTGATGCTGTTTCTCATCAGGCAGCAAGGAGAAGTATTCCTAAATCTGTGGATAAGCCTTGGGAATATAATGAAGTAAATGTCGAAGGCACACTAAAACTTTTTTTACGGGCTAAGGCCAAGGGTATAAGAAGGATAGTTTGTGCTTCTTCAAGTTCTGTATACGGAGAAAGAGATAGTTTCCCAGAGAAGGAAAGTGAGATTGCGAAGCCAATTTCACCTTATGCGGCCACAAAGCTGATCGTTGAACAATATTCCTATGTTTTTAGCAAACTTTATAATATGGAAGTTGTAAATTTAAGGTATTTTAATGTATATGGTCCGCGTCAATCTTTAGATGATGAATATGCGGTTGTTGTTCCGAAATTCATAAATTGCCTATTAAACGGGGAAGCTCCTCCTGTGTATGGGGATGGAAAACAAGAAAGAGATTTGGTTTATGTTGAGGATATAGTTGATGTAAACATCCGGTGTCTTGAAAAGGACAATATTGGTCCAGAGGTATTTAATGTTGGCTTAGGAATACCTAATTCTGTAAATAATTTGTTTAATAGCTTAAAGAAGATTATCGAGAGCAATATCGAACCTAACTATTGCCCCCCTCGGCTTGGAGATGTAAAAAAGACCCATGCTGATATTGGAAAAGCAAAGAAACTTCTCAACTGGCATCCTAAAGTTGACTTTTCTCAAGGGCTGGAAAAGGCAGTGAAATGGTTCAGGAGAGGTGATAAGTGAATATTTTAATAACTGGTGGAGCAGGTTTCATTGGCTCGCATTTATGTAGGAAGCTACTTGAAGGTGGGAATAGAGTAATCTGTGTGGACAATTTTATAACCGGCTTTAGAAAGAATATTGAGGAACTAGAAGACAATCCAAAGTTCAAGTTAATAGAACAGGATATTTCAAACTCTTTGCACATAGAGGAAGATTTGGACTGGGTTTTACATTTTGCTTCTTTAGCTTCCCCTAAGCATTATTTAAATTATCCGATAAAAACTTTAAAGTCAGGACTCCTGGGTACTCATAATTGTTTAGGCATAGCTAAGGAGAAAAAAACAAAATTTTTCTTAGCTTCTACTTCTGAAGTTTACGGAGATCCTCTTGTACATCCTCAGCCGGAAGAGTATTGGGGAAATGTAAATTCTATTGGAGTAAGAAGCTGCTATGACGAGAGTAAGCGAGGGGCAGAAGCTTTAGCTTATGCTTATATGCGTCAACATAATCTTGATGTAAGAGTGGTACGAATATTCAATACTTATGGGCCGAATATGCATCCTGATGATGGACGAGTTGTCTCAAATTTCATTGTGCAGGCTTTAAAAGGGGAAAATTTAACTGTTTATGGCCAGGGTCAACAGAGCCGTTCTTTTTGCTATATTGACGATTTAGCGGAGGGGATTATAAATATGATGAATATTGATTACAAATGGCCTTTGAATTTAGGCAATTCCGTAGAGTTTACAGTTATTGAACTGGCCAATTTAGTTTTAAAATTGACTAATCCGGAATTAAAGATAGAATACTTATCTTTGCCTGAAGATGACCCTAAGCAGAGGCAGCCTGATATAAGTAAGGTTAAAAAAATGATCGGTTGGCAGCCTAAAATTTCCCTTGAAGAAGGATTAAAGAAGACAATAGAGTATTTCAGAGAAAGGATAAAGGATAAGGATTGAAGTGCGGAAAACAATGGATATTCCTATATTAGACTTAAAGAGAGAATTTGACTTCCTAAAAAAGGATATCAATAGACACCTTAAGGATTGTTTTGGTAGCCAACAGTGGATTTTAGGCCCGAAAGTTAGCGAGTTTGAAGAAAAAGTAGCCAAGTATTTAGGAATAAAATATGCGGTAGGTGTTGCTTCAGGAACTGATGCTTTGCTGCTGTCCTTAAAAGCTTTAATCCTTAAGTCAAAAGGCAAAGAAAATTTCGATAAAAAAAATGAAATTATTACTACTCCTTTTACTTTTATTGCTACGGCTGAGGCAATAGTAAGAAGCGGGGCAACTCCGGTATTTGTGGATATAGACCCGGATACTTTTAATATCAGCCCTTCCTGTATAGAGAAAGCCATAACTAAAAATACTGTCGGAATTCTACCGGTTCATCTATATGGTTTTCCCTGCGATTTGATTAAGATTTCTAAAATTGCCAAAAAATACAATTTATTTACCGTGGAAGATTGTGCTCAGAGCTTTGGAGCTTCTCTTGGAAAGAAGAAAGTCGGCTCATTTTCAGATTGTGGTGCTTTTAGTTTTTTTCCTTCTAAGAATCTAGGTGGTTTTGGTGATGGAGGTCTTATTGTTACTAATAATAAAACTATCGCAGAGCTGGTAAAAGCTTTAAGAAAACATGGCCAGACTAGGCAATATAAAGCAGATTATATTGGTTACAACTCTCGCCTTGATTCAATCCAAGCCGCAGTTCTTCTGGCAAAGTTAAAGCATATTGATAAATTTAATAATGTCCGGATGAAAGTCGCCAAAAAATACACTCAAGCCTTTGAAAATATTCCCCAAATCCAACCTCCTCAACTCAATACCGTTCACATTTACCACCAATACACTATAAAAGTTTCCTCTGGTAGAAATGCTCTTCTAAAGTATTTAAATTCCAAGGGAATAGGAGCACGCATCTATTATCCCATTTTGCTTCATAAGATGAGGGCATTTAGGAAGGCAAAATGCAGAGGAAGTTTGAGAAGGGCAGAGAAGGTTTTGTCGGAAGTATTAAGTCTGCCAATGCATCCTTTTTTAACCAGTAATGAAACACAATATATAATCAAAAATATCTGCCAGTTTTTTAATAAGCGTTAGTCTAAATCCATATTTCAAGCCATGTTTAAGGAAACAAAAGCAAGGTCGGTAGCAAAGACGGTTTCATGGAGGACGCTAGCGACATTAACAACAGCCTCTTTAGTCCTTATTTTTACCGGAAAGATAAAAATAGCCTTGGCTATTGGTTTTTTTGAAGTTATTGTAAAAATGCTTTTGTATTTTTCCCACGAGAGGCTGTGGGATAAAATCAGTTTCGGGAGGAAGGAAATAGTTCCTTTTGTTTTATGGTTTACTGGCCTTCCTGCTTCTGGAAAAAGTACATTGGCAGATGCTGTTTGGACGAAGTTGTTAAGAATGTCTCGTAATGTTCAGAGGCTTGATGGGGAAAGGGTGAGGATGATGCTGCCAGCAACAGGATTCTCTAAATCCGAGAGGGATGCGCATATAAGAAGAATTAGTTTGTTAGCAAACATCTTAGAGAGCAATAAAGTTACAGTAGTTGCTTCCTTTATATCCCCCTACAAAGAAGCAAGAAAGTTTGTAAGGGAAAAATGCCGAAATTTTATCGAGGTATATGTAAGCACGCCATTAGAGGAATGTGAAAAAAGAGATCCCAAGGGGTTATATAAAAAAGCAAGAAAAGGATTAATAGACAATTTTACAGGTATCAATGATCCCTATGAGCCGCCGGAAATTCCGGAAATAACTATTAATACTAAGGATATGTCTGTTGATGAGTGCGTAAGGAAGATATTAAACTATTTGCAAAGAAATAAGCATTTAATTTAGAGAGCAAGCAAAATTAATTTTAACAAGGAGGGTTATGCTATGACAACTAAGGCTAGTCTTTCTGCTCATGGCGGGTGTGGGCTTATAAGCAGGGTCGTTCCAGAAGTAGAAAGAGAATCTTTTGTCCAAAAAGCTTTAAAGCTAAAAACCTATACTATCAGTAATGCTGATCTGTCAATATTCTATCGGATTGCCGATGGAGCTTTGTCGCCTCTGGAAGGACCGATGGATAGCAATGAGTTTAACCGAGTTTTGGATGAAGAAGTTATAGAAAGAGATGGTAAGAAATATGCATGGACAATTCCATTAGCTTTTCCAATATCCGGCCAAGAAGCGAACAATTTTAAAATTGGTGAAACCATTGTTGTAAAAAGTGAACATGGAGTAATTATCGGGACTTTAGAGGTTTCGGATACTTACTTTTTTGATAAGGCTAAATACAATAAATCCGTTTACGGCACTGAAAGAGCCGATCACCCCGGACCTCGAATAGTTAATGAGGACGGGAGAAATCATCTTTTGGGGGGAAAGATCTGGGCTTTACCGGCATTAGACCATCCGGTGTATGGTAAATATATGCTTAGTCCGGAGGAAACCAGAATTCTATTTGAGGAGCGAGGGTGGGAAAGGATTGTTGCTTTTCAGACGAGGAATGCTTTGCATCGGGCTCATGAATACGCGCTTGTTTATGCGGTTGAAAAATTGACAAAGGAAGGATTCTTTACCGGGGTAGTGTTAAATCCTTTAGTAGGAGCTACTAAGTCTGACGATGTACCTGCAGAAGTGAGGATGAGGTCTTATGAGGCTTTAATCGATAATAAAGTATTAGGTTATGGGGATAAAGATTTAGATTTTTGGAAGAGTAAAGGTTACGACCTAAATGATCAATTTTTACTTATAGGTCTTGATATGAAGATGTTTTATGCCGGGCCAAAAGAAGCAGTTATGCATGCAATTTATCGGCAGAATTACGGGTTTAGCGATATAGTAATTGGCAGAAAGCACGCTGACGCTTCTTTTGATACTGGGGAGGTTGTTTGGGGAGATTTTGATGCCCACAAGAAGTTTGATGATCTAGCAGGTGAACTTTTTATAAAACCGGTTAAAGTCGGTTTTGCTGCTTACTTTGAAGAAATAGGAAGGGTAGGATTGGTTAAGGAGTTTAAGGAAAAGGGTTATCGTAAGGTGTCAATTTCCGGAAAAGGTTTACGTAAAAAGTTAGAAAATGCAGAAGAAGTTGATGAAAGAATTATGCGTAAACCCGTTGCAGAGATTTTGATCGAATTTTACAAGGAGAAGAATAGAGATAAAGGGATAAAGAGTAAGAATATAACCTGGCATGAATCCGGCATATCAAAGCAAGACCGGGAAAAAAGAAACCGGCATAAAGGCGCTATTATTTGGTTTACCGGTCTTCCTTCTTCAGGTAAATCGACAATTGCTGTTGAACTTCAAGCTTTATTATTTGAACTAGGACACAATACTTACGTTTTAGACGGAGACAACATCAGACATGGCTTAAATAAAGACTTAGGGTTTTCCCCCCAAGATAGGGAGGAAAATATAAGGAGAATAGGTGAGGTCGCAAAGCTTTTCTGTGACTCAGGGAGTTTAATAACCACTGCCTTTATTTCTCCCTATAAAGAAGATAGAGCAAAAGTAAGAAGTCTAGTGCACGAGGGCGACTTTGTAGAAGTTTTCATCAAGGCAGATATTTCTACTTGTGAAAAAAGAGACCCTAAGGGACTTTACAAAAAAGCCCGTCAAGGAGAAATAAAGGAGTTTACCGGAGTTTCAGCCCCTTATGAGGAGCCGGAGAATCCAGAAATAATTATTGATACCCAAAATCTAACTAGAGAAGAAGGAGCACAAACCATTTTAAATTATCTGCTTGAGAAAGGATATGTTGAGAGGCGAAGATATTCTTGATATCTTACTTCTTCTTGCACAAAGACTTAGAGGCCTTGAGTCTTTACCCCAACAGTTTATAAAACATATTGACATATATAAGGTAAGGGGTAAAATATGTTCAATGAATGAACATGTTGATCTTGACCATTTCCCCGAATCCCATAACGAAGAAGTTGATGCTAAGAAGTGGAGAGTTCTATATACCAAATCTCGCCACGAAAAGTTTGTTGAAAACCAATTGTTGCAGAAAGGGATTGAGGCTTTTACTCCTAAGGTAAATATACGGAGAAGTTGGTCAGACAGAATAAAATTAATTGAAGAGCCCCTTTTTAAAGGATACTGTTTTGCGAAATTCTATTTAAAAGATAAGATAAAGATTATTTCTCAACTCGGCGTAGCTGGATTAGTGCATTTCAATAAGCAATATATAGCGGTTGAGGAGTTAGTCATAAGTTCCTTAAAAGTTCTGGCCACAAATGATATCGAGGTTGATTATCATCCTTATTTAAATGTGGGAGATAAAGTCTTCATTAAAGCAGGGCCTTTGAAGGGATTAGAGGGTTATATTGTAGAGAAAAGAGACAAGAGTACTACCATAGTGATTTCAGTTGATGCAATTCAATCATCGATTAAATTTGTTACTGATGCATGTTTTGCTGAGGTAGCTTAAGAAGAGATAAATTATTAATACCGTATCCTTTTGTTAGAACGTCTTTTCGGATGGAAGAAAGATGAATGGGACTGAGCGGGACGGAGTCCGTTCGGGCAGAAAAAATAGCGTGAAGGTGGACTTGCCACAATATCTAAAGGTTTAAGAGACAGAGAAAAGAAAATAATTATAAGGAGGGAAAATGGAAAAATCACCTGTGCTTCTTAATTTTAAAAGCTCTTTTCTTTTAAAAGAGGTTTGTAAAAGAATTGTTATTAGGGGAAAGAAAAGTTCACCTAAAGCTTATATTGATGATAAAACCAGTAAAGTAATCTACAACGGAATAAGTGTTTTTGGTAAACCTTCCTTAGATGGCGGGGGGAGTGAGTTTGGGCAAGATTATTCAAAGTGTTTGCTTATGTTGGGATTAAAACGCTGTGAGAGTATTTATGAGTTTTGTGCTGGGCCAGCGTATATAGGATATTCCCTTTTGGCGAATGGTTTTTGCGAAAAGTTAACATTAGCCGACATAGATCCAAAAGCGGTTGAAATAGCCAAAGCTACTGCTTCTTACAATGGAATTGAAAACCTTGTTAATATTTATTTATCCGATTGCTTAGATGGAATTCCACGAAGTGAGCAGTGGGATTTGGTAGTTGGGAACCCTCCTCATTGCCTGGTAACCGAAAAAACACATACTAACATAAAAATCTATGACCAAGATTGGAGAGTCCATAGACGGTTCTACAATAAAATAAAAATGTTTATGAAAAAGGATGGTTATGTTGTATTGCTAGAAAGTTGTGGAGGTTCTAGCGCTGATATATTTAAACCAATGATAAAAGAAGGCGGCGGTAGGTTTATAAAAACAATTCTCGAGCAAGATGTGAGTGGTAAAAAGAATGGATTTTATTATATTGTTAGCCAATGGTAAAGCAATAGCTATGATATCTAGAGGGGTTAAGAAGATAGGAAGGATTGGGCTAATACACTTTCAGAAAAAGCAAACTTTGTCCTAACTTTTTCTCTCCTTTTCTGCTTCCATAACCTTTAATTTTTTTTAACTATATAACCAATGAACCAACATTCCCATAACGAAGAGGCTTTTCGACTTCTCTCAGAGCTCCATAATTCTCCAAATCTTACCCAAAGAGAACTGTCTAAGAATCTTAATATGTCTTTAGGCAAGACTAATTATCTTATAAAGGAATTGATCAAAAGGGGCGTAGTAAAAATGAAGAACTTTTCCCATAACCCAGGGAAACTTGGAAAAGTAAAATACATTCTTACCGGAAAAGGGTTAGGGCAAAAGGTGAAGCTTACATATCATTTTTTAAAAAGAAAAGAGGCAGAATTCAATAAGCTTAAAGACGAATGGGAAAAGCTAAGAAGTAGCGAAGAGGCACTGAAAGGAAGCAGATGAGGTATTTAGTTACTGGAGGAGCAGGTTTTATTGGCAGCCATATGGTTGACCGTTTGCTTTGTGATAGCCACAGTGTGAGAGTTATTGATAATCTTTCTACCGGGAGATTACAAAATCTAGATAATCACAAAAATAACAAGAATTTAGAGTTTATCCAGAAAGACATATCAGAACTTTCGGTTATAAAAGGTCATTTTAAGGATATAGATATAGTTATACATATGGCGGCTTTAGCAGATATAGTTCCTTCCATAGTTAACCCAGCCCAATATTATAAATCTAATGTTACCGGAACTTTTTCTGTCATAGAAGCTGCCAGGTTAGCAGGGGTTAAAAAACTGGTTTATACTGCATCTTCATCTTGCTACGGTATTCCTGATAAATATCCTACACCGGAGACTTCTGAAATTCACCCTCAATACCCTTATGCGCTCACTAAGCATTTAGGCGAGGAAATTGTTTTACATTGGGGCCAGGTATATAAATTGCCAGTTATCTCTTTAAGGCTGTTTAATGTTTATGGCTCGCGTTCACGAACCTCAGGTACATATGGAGCAGTTTTTGGTGTTTTTTTAGCCCAAAAGTTGGCCGGTAAACCCTTTACAGTTGTTGGCGATGGAGAACAGAGGCGGGATTTTATTCATGTCTTTGATGTAGTAGAAGCTTTTATCCAAGCTGCATATTCGGATGTAAAAAATGAAGTTTTTAATGTTGGTTCAGGCAATCCCCGAAGTGTAAATAGATTGGTATCGCTTCTTAAAGGAGAAAAAGTGCATATTCCCAAAAGGCCGGGCGAACCGGATTGCACCCATGCTGACATAAACAAGATTAAATCTGCTTTAGGTTGGCAACCAAGGATTAGTTTCGAAGAGGGAATTGGAAAAATTATTGAGAATATTGATTATTGGAAAGATGCTCCGGTATGGACACCTGAGTCAATTAAAGAGGCAACCCAGGAATGGTTTGAATGTTTGGCAAAGGAGTAGAATGGACACAAAGATTACAAAAAAGATAAAAACAGTAAGCAGTTTAGCCAAGATTGTAGCAGGTCATAAGGCTAAAGGTAAGAAAGTTGTTCAATGTCATGGTGTCTTTGATCTCGTTCATCTTGGGCATATACGCCATTTTAATCTGGCCAAGAAAGAAGGTGATATTCTTGTAGTTACCATTACCAAAGATAAGCATGTGAAGCGCGGTCCAGGCCGGCCGATCTTCAATGAACATCTGCGAGCCGAAACTCTGGCGTCTTTGGCGGTTACTGATTATATATCGATTATTGATTCATCAGTTGCTATCGAATGCATTAAGGTACTTAAGCCTAATATTTACGCAAAAGGTTCTGATTATAGGGATAAAGAAAAGGACGTAACCGGTAAGATCCACGACGAAGAAGAGGCGGTAAAGTCGGTAGGAGGGCGTTTAGTTTTTACCGATGACATTACTTTTAGTTCTTCTAAATTGATTAATGATTATCTTGATACTTTTTCTCCCAGGACAGTTAAATATTTAAGAGCAATTTCAAAGAGGTATTCAATAGACTTTATAACCGAGAAATTACATTCACTCAAAAGCTTAAAAGCGCTAGTAATCGGAGATACAATTATTGACCAATATCACTACTGTTTACCAATGGGAAAGTCTTCCAAGGAGCATTTGGTGGCTAATCGGTATCGGTCAGAAGAATCGTTTGCCGGCGGAACTTTAGCCACAGCAAATAATGTTGCCAGTGTTTGCGGGGAAGTTGATTTACTAACTGTTTTGGGTGAAAAGAATCCTTTTGAGAATTTTATCAAGAGTCGGTTAAGCCCTAATGTTAACCCGGTTTTCTTCCCTAGGCGCGATGTCGGTACGATTGTAAAACGGAGATTTGTGACCGAGGGGACAAATAGAAAATTATTTGAGATCTGTTATATGGAAGATGATTATATCTCCCGTGAACTTGAGACAAGAATCGTAGAATCTCTTGATAAGACAATAAAAAATTATGATCTGGTTGTTATCTCTGATTTTGGCCATGGTTTATTGACAAAACGGATTATCAATCTTATTTGCCGAAAGGCAAAATATCTTGCTTTAAATGTACAAACCAATAGTGCCAATATCGGGTTTAATTTAGTAACTAAGTATCCCCGGGCCGATTGTGTTTGTGTTGATGAGCTAGAGTTACGTTATGCTACCCATGATAAATCGAGTGATTTACGAAAGCAGATTAAAAAAGTATATCAGCAACTTAACTGTGAGAATATTATTACTACTCGTGGACCGACGGGGTCCCTAAGTTATTGTGAAAGAGAAGGCTTTCATGCAACCCCGGCCTTTTCTTATCGTGTTGTTGATGCCATTGGCGCAGGGGATGCTTTTTTTGCCTTTGTGGGGCCGTGTTTTGCAGACGGAATGTCGCAGGATTTAGCATCTTTTATCGGAAACGCGGTAGGCTCATTAGCGGTTCAGATAATATGTAACCGGGAGCCGGTAAAATCTGTCGATTTAGTCAAATTTATAACGAGGTTATTAAAATGAAAAAAGATATTAGAGAATATTTTGAAGTTTTGGGCGGATTGCTCGAGAAAACTATTGTTACTGGATCAAACAATGAAAGGTATGAATTCGACGAAGCAGCCGAGGTGTCTATTGACCTGATTATTGAACGAGCAACTCAAGGAAGAAAACTCTTTTTAATCGGTAATGGTGCAAGTGCTTCGATAGCAAGCCATATGGCTACTGATTTCTGGAAGAATGCCGGCATAAAAGCATTTAGCTTTAATGATAGCTCGCTTCTAACTTGTATCAGCAATGACTTTGGGTATAGACATGTTTTTGAGAAACCAATTGAAATGTTTAGTGAACCCCAAGATATCTTGATAGCTATTAGTAGTTCAGGGCAATCAGAAAATATCTTATGTGCTGCAGCCGCCGCAAAAGAGAGGGGCCTAAAAGTTATAACCCTATCAGGGTTTAATCAAGATAATCCCTTAAGAAGGTTAGGCGATATTAATTTCTATGTTCCAATATCAGAATATGGATTTGTTGAAATAACGCACCATTCAATTTGCCATTGTTTAGTCGATATTATTATAAAGAATAAAGCTAAATTAGTAGAAAGGGCAGAGTGTCGTGAGTAAGAAGACTATTTTAGTTACTGGTGGGGCAGGGTATGTTGGAGCAGTTTTAGTTCCAAAATTACTAGATAAAGGTTACAAGGTTAAGGTGCTTGATCTTTATATTTACGGTAAAGATGTTTTAGACGCAGTTAAGGACAACCCTTGCTTAAAACAAATAAATGGTGATATACGTGACCAGAAATTGCTCAAAAATCTTTTGGTGGGGTGCGATGCGGTTATTCACCTTGCTTGTATTTCTAATGATCCTTGTTTTGAACTTAATCCCGAACTGAGCCGTTCGATTAATTATGATGCTTTTAAACCACTAGTCCGTATTAGCAAAGAAAGCGGCGTTAAACGGTTTATATACGCTTCAACTTGTAGTGTATACGGGTTAAGCGATGCTCCGGAAGTAACCGAAGACCACCCATTAGTGCCTATTACTGATTATAATAAATATAAAGGCCTTTGTGAACCACTCCTTCTTGAATATCAATCACCGGATTTTACCACTGTTGTAATACGGCCGGCTACAGTTTGCGGTTATTCACCGCGTCAACGTTTTGATTTAACAGTGAATATTTTAACTAACCACGCTTTCAATAAGGGTAAGATTACTGTTTTTGGCGGCAAACAAACCCGCCCTAATATTCATATTGAGGATATAACTGATTTATATTGCATGCTTCTTGAGTTGCCTAGTGAGAAAATTGCTGGAAAGACTTTCAACGCAGGGTATCAGAATCGTTCAATTGCTGACATTGCTGAAGTTGCCCGTGATGTTGTAAGCAAAGAATGCTCTGAGCATAAAAACCTCAAGATATCTACAGTTCCTTCGGATGATCCGCGGTCTTACCACATTTCGTCAGAGAAGATTAATCGGGAATTACAATTTATTCCTAAACATACCATTGAAGACGGAGTGAGCGATTTGATAAAGGCTTTTAGGGAGGGCAAGTTGAAAGATTCTTTAACAGATAGTCGTTATTACAATATAAAAACAATGAAAGAAATTAATCTCAAGTAGCATGAAGATAGATTTACAAGAAAAAGCTAAAGAGCTAAGAAGGTTGATGTTTAGGACTATTTGTAAAGGTGGCGGCGGTCATATCACCGGTTCACTTTCAACTGCCGAAATTTTAGCTGTTCTTTATTATGAAATTTTAAATATTAATCCTAAAAATCCTACTGATCCGGCAAGGGATAGATTTATATTAAGTAAAGGCCATGCCGGTGTTGCTTTGTATTCTATACTTGCTGATAGAGGATTTTTTAAAAAAGCACACCTTGATACCTTTGGTAAGTGCGGAACGATTCTGGGCGGGCATCCTGATATGTATAAAGTTCCCGGAGTGGAGGCCTCAACAGGAGCTTTAGGGCACGGGTTTCCTTTTGGGGTAGGGATGGCTTTAGCTGCTAAGTTTGACAAGAAGGTTTATCGTGTATTTGTTTTATTAGGCGACGGTGAATGCCAGGAAGGCTCTATTTGGGAAGCAGCTTTGTTTGCCCCTCAACATAGGTTAGACAACCTTGTTGCCATAATAGATTACAATAAATTTCAAGCTATGGACAAGCTTGATGAGATCGTTTCTTTAGATCCTTTAGTTGATAAATGGAAGTCTTTTGGTTGGGAGGCAAAAGAGGTTGATGGTCATAATATTTCTCAATTACAGGATACTTTTAAAAGCATTCCTTTTGCTAAGGGTAAGCCGAATTTAATAGTGGCAAATACTACTAAAGGTAAAGGTGTATCATTTATGGAGGATGTTGCCCTCTGGCATTATCGCCTGCCCAATGATCAGGAGATGAAGATTGCCTGTCGAGAGTTAGGCATTGAGGATTTTCAGGAGCAGTTGAATGCGAAATGATTATCTAGCACAATTATATGATCTAGCTAAGGATGACAAAAACATCCTCGCTTTAGTAGCAGATAATGGGGCTATTGTCTATGATCGATACCGTAAGGATTTTGGTGACCGCTTCATCAATTTTGGTATTTCTGAAGCGAATATGATTAGTGTTGCTGCTGGGCTTGCTTCTTGCGGTAAGATTCCTTTTACTTATACTATTTCTTGTTTTCTTACTATGAGAGCTTTTGAGCAGGTTAGAAATGATGTTTGCTTGCAGAAAATGAATGTAAAGTTGGTTGGAATCGGCGGCGGTTTTGTCTATAGCAATTTGGGCCCTACTCACCATGCAACTGAGGATATTGCTGTAATGCGAGTATTGCCTAATATGACTATTTTTTCTCCTGCTGACGGTCTTGAGGCAAGAAAAGTAACTTCTGCTGCCGCAGCTATTGATGGACCAGTATTCATACGTTTAGCTACGGGCAGTGGGCCTGAGGTATATACCCAGGATTATGATTTTCAGGTAGGTAAAGGAGTTATTCTGCGTGAAGGGAAAGATGTTACTATTATTGCAACCGGGGGCATTGTTCATGAAGTACTTAAAGCAGTAGATGAATTAGAAAAAAAAGGAATTTCGCCACTTCTTATTAATATGCCTACGATTAAGCCTATTGATAAAGAGATAATTATTCAAGCAGCCTCATCTACAGGAGCTATTCTTACTGTAGAAGAGCATAGTATTATAGGAGGCTTGGGAAGTGCAGTAGCTGAAGTAATATCTGAGGAGAGTAGCGATAAGGTTATGTTTAAACGTATGGGGCTTGGGGGGGTTTTCCCTTCTGGCTATGGTTCTTATCAGGAGATGAAGGAGATGAATGGTCTTTCTTTTAGACATATCGTAGAGGAGACAGAAAATTTATATCGAGACAAAAAGGAAAGAAAGATAAAAGATTTAATAAAGGGGTAAATGTGGGATTATTAAATATCATAACACCATTACATAAAAGAACGAGCAGAGATTATGTGGGTCGGATGGCAGACGAGAAGGTAGCCTGCTCAATAGTAGCTAGAAAATACGGCAAAGATTATTGGGATGGTGATAGAAGATACGGCTATGGCGGCTACAGATATGATGGCCGATGGGAAATCGTTGCTAAAAAGATGATAGAGCATTATGGACTTAAAAGCGATGCCAAGATATTAGATGTAGGTTGTGGCAAAGGGTATTTGCTTTATGAACTTAAGAAGCTTTTACCCAACGCTACAGTTAAAGGATTTGATATATCGCAGCACGGGATAGAGGATGCTAAAGATGAGATAAAGAGTAGTTCATTTATCCACCGAGCCCAAGATCCTTATCCATTTAAAGATAAAGAATTTGATTTGGTAATAACTATAACAACTTTGCATAATCTTTATATAAACGAACTTAAAGCGGCAGTACAAGAAATAGAGCGAGTAGGTAAAAATAAATATATTGCTGTTGAAAGTTATCGCAATGAGAGGGAACTTTTTAATCTGCAATGTTGGGCATTAACCTGTGAAGCATTCTTTAACGATAAGGAATGGGTTTGGTTATTTAACGAGTTCGGTTATAAGGGAGATTATGAGTTCGTCTATTTCGAGTAAAAATTTAGGAAAAAAGAGACTTCTGTATACAAAGATGAAGATTTTTCATTTTAAAGAGAAGCTAGACTCACTTTCTTTAGACATAGACAAAATAACACCACCTATTCATATAAGAATAAAACCAACAAACGTCTGTAATCACAAGTGTTGGTATTGTGCTTATAAGGCAGATAATTTGCAGCTAGGTAAGGATATGGTAATAAAAGATCAAATTCCTAAAGATAAAATGATGGAGATTTTGGATGATGCAATAGAAATGAAAGTAAAATCCATTACTTTTAGTGGAGGGGGAGAACCTTTTTGTTACCCATATTTATTAGAAGCGATTAAGAAACTTGCTAAGAGCCCAGTTAAATTTGCTGCTCTAACTAATGGTGCAGGAGTCACGGGTGAAGTAGCGGAGTTCTTCGCGCACCATGGAGCTTGGTTGCGGATTTCTATGGATGGTTGGGATGATGAGAGCTATTGTACCTATAGAGGCGTACCTCATGGGGAATTTACTAAGATAATGACGAATATAGAAAAGTTCAATAAATATAAAGGAAAGTGTTACTTAGGGGTATCTATTATCGTTGATAAAGAGAACGCTTTTCATGTTTATGAGTTGATAAAGAAATTAAGAGACAAAGGTGTTAGCAGCGTTAAGGTTGCTCCTTGCATTGTGAGTAATAGCGGCAAGGAGAATAATGAATATCATAAGGTGTTATTTGATCAGGTCAAACAACAGATTGCTAAAGCAATCAGTGAGTTTAGCAATGAAGAATTTGAAATATTTGATTCCTACCACGAACAACTAGAGACTTTTGAAAAGAGCTATTCTTGGTGCCCATATCTTCAGATATTACCAATTATTGGAGCAGATCTCAACATATACTCTTGCCAAGATAAAGCTTATAATTTTGAAGAAGGATTTATCGGCTCAACAAAAAACAGACGGTTTAAAGATTTCTGGTTTTCTGATAAGAATAATTTTTTTAAGATTAATCCATCAATATGCTGTAATCATCACTGCGTGGCTGATGGTAAGAATAGAATTATTTTAGATTATTTGAGCGCAGACAAAGAACACCTAAGTTTTGTATAGTAATTTTAAACTATAAAACAGGAGGTAATAATGCAGTTAGGAGGAAGGTATCTTAATGAAGGTGACTTAAAAGATGCTGGATTTCAAAAACTTGGCAAGAATGTTCAAATTCATACTCGTGCTAGCATATATGGCGTGGAGAATATCAGTATTGGTAATAATGTCCGCATTGATGATTTTGTTGTTATCATCGCCACAGGGAAGCTTGAGTTAGGTAATTATATTTGTATACACAATCATTGCTTCCTCGGCTCTAAATTCGGAATAGTTTTGAAAGATTTTTCAACTTTAGCTTGTGGAGCTAAAGTTTACTCTTCAAGCAGTGATTTTTCTGGAGATAAATTCACCGGAGTAGCGGTTCCCCCTGAATTAAGAGGTGGAGACAGGGGGAAGGTTATTTTAGAAAAATACGCTATAATTGGAGCGGGAAGCATAGTAATGCCTAACTGTATAATTGCTGAAGGTTGTTCCGTGGGGGCGTTATCTTTAGTTAAAAAAAGCCTTGAGCCTTGGGGTATTTACGCAGGTATCCCTGCAAGACGGATAAAAGATAGAAAAAAGGATTTATTAAAATTAGAGAAATTAACTTGCACTCAATCAAAATGTGGGGAATAGCAGGGGCAACAGGACTAATCGGAAGGAATTTTTATAAATTCCTTAGTGAAGAAAAACAAAAAGTAAGAGGGACTTACTGTAGGTCTCTTGATCGCCATGATGATTTTGTCTATTTCAATCTGGAGGATGCTCATTTTGATGTCTTTGAGCCTTGTAAATATGTAGCAATATGTTCTGCTAAGAGCAAATTGGAATATTGCCGCGTGCATGAAGCTGAGGCAAGGAGAATAAATGTGGAAAAGACAAAGGACTTTATAACTTATCTTATTGATAAAAAGATAAAGCCTATTTTTCTATCTTCCGGCCAAGTATTTGACGGAAGAAAAGGGAATTACGAAGAAGGAGACAAATCTTATCCGCTGAATAAGTACGGAGAAATGAAGCTTGAAATTGAAAAATTCATAACGAAAAACTTCGCGAAAAATTGCCTAATTATCAGGTTAAGCAAAACATACAGTAGAGATATCGGGGACGGAGGGATATTTACAGAAATATATCAGAATTTGAAACACGAACATGAAGTGCGAATGATTGATGATTTGATCTGTAACTTTACGGATGTGAATTTTGTATGTAAAGGAATCTATAAGCTCAAAGATACACAAGGAGTATTTCATCTTACTCAAAATAACCCTATGACATATTACGAATTTGCATTAAATATTGCCCGTGAATTCAACTTTAAAAAAGATTTAATAAAGCCAATAAAGTTTTGTGAATTAAATTTTTTGGAAAAAAAGCCTAAAAACTCTTCATTAAGTAGCAGTAAATTTTGTGAATTTTCACGAGGGCATTGAGAAATGATTATCAAAAGACCTTGGGCTAAAGATATTGAAGTAGATGATCGATGGGATATCCCTTGTGGAATTACTAGACATCGGATCTATATCTATTGGGCGCACCCTGAGCTTATGCCTTGCGATGGAATGGGGATTCGTATCCCCACTGGTTTTAGTTCATTTAAAGAAAAATACGAAAGATCTAGAGATCAACAGCGAATTTTCTGTTTTGGCGGTTCAACCACGATGGGTGTTTTTTGTGACTACGCTGATTCGTATCCTCACCATCTAGAGAAGTTACTTGGAAACGCCGCAGTGTTTAACTTTGGCTTGGGTGGCTGTGACTTGAAATATTCAATGTACCTACTGATTGATTTACTTCGTTGGGGTTATCTTCCTGATTTGATAATTTTTCTTGATGGTATTAACGAAAAACAAGGATGGTTTCAATCTTTAAATGGCTATAAGTCTTATCAAGAAACTTCTTGTCAGTATGGCTATTTCAGTACACTCATCAAAGAACATCGTCCTCACATGACTTTTGACTGGAAAAAGCAACAAAGTTTTATCAGCAAGATAAAAAAATTTGTTTCCAAAATGAAAGAATCGAAAAAAAGACCCGAAACACCAGGAAATCCATTTAGATTTGTTAGTGAACAAGCCCAGTATTATATTATGACAAAAGAGATAATTAGAAAGCTAGCCCAGGGTTGGAATATAAAAACAAAGTTTCTTTTGCAACCAGTGCTTTGGGATACTTGGAAGCAAGCCACTGATAATCGCCACACTTATCTAAAAATGCTATATAAAGATATCACGAAAGGGTGTCCAGAGGTGAGTGATTTATCAGAGAAGGTTTCCTTAGACCCAAGCGAGTTTATTGATTGGCAACATCTTATTCCTTCCGGCAATAAAGCTTTAGCGGAGGCTATTGCCCAAGAAGTAGCGGTCTTTGATCAAGAGGTTAAAGTATGATAAGGAGAATTATTATTTTTATTTTTAGAAGCATCGGACGTTTATTCTCGTCTCGTAAAAAACGTTCAGGCTTAAAAAGCGAAAATATCCCTTCAGATCGATATACAATTTGGTAGTTATGAATAAGAAAACTACAAGCTACATTATCAATCAAATTAGTCAGGTTCGTGGAGGAGGCTTACGTGTTCTATTTAAGAAATTACGCGCGATTCCAATGATTCTTTTAGCCTTTCCCGTTGTTTTTTTTGTGCGCATGTTACGGCCTTTTGTAATTGTGCGATTTGGTGTTCTGCCTAGTGACAGGATAGGCCATTTCGCAGTTGATGTAGAGTTATATCTTAATGAACGTGACGCGGGAATACATGGCCCGCGAAATTTTGACATCTTTTACTACAATGCAACTATTTCCAATTATCAGCTTAAAAAAATGTGGGATAGAACCCTACGCGTTTATTCTTTTGCTAAGTGGATGGATATTGTTAACCGTATTTTACCGGCTGGCGGAGTTCATGAGGTCCCGTTGTCGTCAGTTAGAGATCCTCACGGCCTTTTTACAAGATTACCTTCGCATCTTTCTTTTACGGAAGAAGAGGAGCGCTTAGGAAGGAAAGAGCTAGAGAGGATAGGGATATCTAAAGGTAATCCTTTTGTTTGTTTCCACGCGCGCGATGATGCCTACCTAAATAATCTACGTCCTAATAGTAATTGGCATTATCATGATTATCGTGATTGTAATATTTATAACTATATTATTGCTGTGGAAGAGTTGACGCGTAGAGGGTATTCCGCAATTAGAATGGGTAAAATTATTAAAGAGGCATTAGATACCAGCAATACCAAGATTATTGATTATGCTACAAATTCAAGAAGTGATTTTCTTGATATATACCTTAGTGCCAAATGCCGATTTTTTATTGGTTGCGGTTCAGGGGTTGATGCAGTTGCAGTGATTTTTCGTAAACCAGTAGTTTATGTAAATTTTATTCCTCTCGAGACGATAAAAGATATTTGTGCTGTTGATAGTTTAGTTATTCCTAAAAAGTTATGGTTAAAAGAGGAGAAACGTTTCCTAACTTTTCGAGAAACCCTTAGTTGTGGAGTAGGAAGTTTTCTTCACGGCGAACAATATCAACAGCGGGGGATAGAAGTGATTGAAAATACTTCCGAAGAAATTAATGATCTGGTTGCGGAAATGGATGAGCGGCTTGAAGGAACATGGCAGGCAACTGAAGAGGATGAAGAATTGCAACGGCATTCCCGGTCATTTTTTAGGTCAAGTGAGCTGAATCAAATCTTTTTGCCGCGTATTGGTGCAAAGTTCCTGCGTCAAAACCAGCAGTTGCTGAGTGGTTGTGATTATCCAGTAGCTAAGAAAAGTAAGCTGGCACAGGAGTAGTAAATATATGCAAATAGCCAAGAAAAATCACAAAATTATAATTTTCATCCTCCTAATTCTGGGAATTTTTGTTTATACATTTGTATATTCTGTGCAGAGAGGAATGCATCAAGTTATGCCCGAAGCCGTTAATCGCCATGTCAATTCTTTGGGGATCGCTATTTCTGGTTTACGATATGGTTTGGGTGAATATTCTGGATACAGGAAGGTTACAAATACTTTGTCCAGCAACGGAATTACCAATGTGCAGAAGATTATAAGTAAGTACAACAAAGTAGATAAGGAGGAACTTTTAGCCGACGCGGGTATATTAAACAGGGCTATTAGAAAAGCTGCTAATGTTGAAGAAGTTTCTTCTGACGGCCGCTATTACTTGTTCAGAGAGGATAAGGGTTTAGTTGATTACTATAAGACAGCTTTTAAGATATTTGGATACAAAGTAGAGAGTTTTTTTCATCTTTATTTTTTATTGCTGGCGTTGTCAATCCTTAGTTTTTTTATAACATTTTACAAGCGGTTTGATTTACTACAGATTTTGTTACTATTTGTGTGCGGCCATTTCGTAATTGTAGCGGTTGCGCCGATAGTTGGCATAGAACTTCAAACTGTTCATAATGCTCGTTTTTTGCCTGTTCTTGCAATTTTGCCTGCGATATACCTTGGATTAATAATTTTGGGTCAGCATCGATTTACGAAAAGAGTATTTGCCTGTACATTAATGCAGGCAGCAATCTTAATTTTTATTATCCATATTCGCTCAAGTGCAGTTTATCAAATTATATTTTTAAGTTTTCTACTTAGTTTGTCTGTTTTTTGGTTTTGGGCCAATAACCGTAAAATTGGAAAGTATGTGTTCAAGCGAGTTATTTTTTGGCCTTTAGCAATAGTTTTTATAGGTTTCTTTCTTGTAAAAGCGTACCTTGCAATACACTTGCAATATCCCTATACTTCGGCGACTGAAAAGCATTATTTTTGGTATACGGTATATTTGGGGTTAGCCGCCCATCCTGATAGTATGAGTAAGTATGGAATTGAGTTTGATGATCATATTGCTCATGATGCAGTGAAGAAACATTTAGTCGCGCAATATGGGACAGAAGTGTCTTATGACACCGAATTGATGGAGTCTGTTCTTAAGAAAGAGTTTTTCAAGATTTTTAAAAAAGATCCTCGATTCGTTATAGAAAGTTATTTATATAAATTTCCGCTTTTCATTAAAAATTATTTCAATCCCCTTTTTGGCGCAATTCGTTATTTATTTAGGCCGATACTGCTCGTAATAATAGTTGCAGGCAGTTTATTAACAGGCGAAGTCTTACTCAAAAGGTGGTTTCAATATTTTTATCTGCTTATTTTATGCTTAGCATTTTCTCTTTTACCGTCTATCTTAGCCATGCCTGAGCTTTATTTGATAGCAGATACAGCGTTATTGTTTACTATACTTATTTATTTTTTAATTGCAGGTGGGGTTTGTTATATAATAAAACGATTTTCAATTTATTCTGGTAGAAAGAGCACTCTATTAATTTTGAATAGCAAAAAGTAAGAGGAGGTTTTTTATTATGATGAAGGTAAATCGTATTCAGGAGCAAAGTCGTCAAAGTAAACTAAACCACTTTAATTCGCTTCCTTATGATATTGTAGTAAAACTAATAAAAGGTAAGTTCTATTTATATATTCCAGAAATTTCTCTGGTAGCTGCAGATGAAGATTTAAATCAGGCTTATAAGGATTTATACAAGCGGAAACAAGATTTTTTTAATAGAATTTTAGATTGTGAAGCAGAAGATGAAATTGTTCTTCCTCGTAAAGTGGGCCAGAGCAAGAAGACATTTTATCAGTTAAAAATGTTTATTTATAAGCTTTTAATTATTTGCTTTTTAGGAGGGACTACACTTGTATTTAGCGGAGTAGTAATAAAAAATAAAATAGCCAATATTTCTGGTGCGGATGTCGTTAAGAAAATTAGCAGAGGTATTGTTTTAGAAGCTAAGAGATTCACCAATACTCCTGATTACCACAAACAAATAAGAATAGGAAAGTTTCGTGAGTTTTTAGAAGCTTTCCATCCATGGATTAATGAATTTAAGGCTGTTTTTTCTTCTTCTGAAGAGGTAGGGAGGAACACAAAATGAACAATAGCATTTCACAACCACAATTACAGCGTACCTTAGAGCTTATATCAATAGTTACACCGGCTTATAACGAGGAAAAGAATCTTTTTTGTCTCTATGAGAAGATATGTGTCGCCATGAAAACAATAGGCAAGAATTTTGAGTTGGTTGTTGTAGAGAATGGTAGTAGTGATAGTTCTATAAAAATTCTTAGGGAGCTTCGTCGCAAAGATGGCAGAGTTCATTATTTGAGCCTTACCCGAAATTTCGGCCATCAAGGAGCTTTACTTGCCGGGCTTGAACATGCAAGAGGGGATGTTGTTATTTCTATGGATGCAGATCTTCAGCATCCGCCGGAGTTGATTCCTGATATGGTGAAGTTATGGGAGAAAGGGTATGACGTGGTTTATACTAATAAGCATGATCGTAAATCACAATTTGTTTTACGGAGAATAGTTAACCGCTTTTTCTATTCTATTATGAGGCGGCTATCAGGCATAGAGTTACACGGTCAGTCTGATTTCCGTCTCTTAGATCGAAAAGTAGTAAATGTACTTTGTAGTTTGCCTGAACGGAATAAATTCTTACGTGGATTGACCAGTTGGATTGGTTTTCGTCAGACAGGCATTGAGTATGAACTTGCTTTAAGACATGCAGGAAAGTCAAAATTCCGGCTTATTCATTTAATAGAGTTAGCCATTGATGGTATATTTTCTTTTTCGATTATCCCTTTGCGTATTTTTACCGTAGTCGGTTTATTGATATCCAGCGGTTCATTCCTGTACGGAGTTTATCTTTTACTGCAAAAGCTATACATTATTGTAGCCGGAGGTAATGGACAGATTCCTCCAGGATGGGTTACTCTTGTTTTTGTTATGCTCTTTTTCGGTGGAATACAGCTAATTGGCATTGGATTATTAGGTGAGTATCTTGGCAGGGTATACGATGAAGTAAAACGTCGGCCGCTTTATATAATTAGAGAGGATTCATTCAGTAAAGAATAATCTATAGAAGTATTAATTTATGCAGGAATCAGAAAAAAAGTTCAGCCAAGATATTAAACAAGTAGTTATTTTGTGTGGCGGCAGAGGGATTCGACTTAGGCCGGCTACAGATGAGATACCTAAGGTTTTAGTAGAGCTTGGCGGCAAGCCCATTTTAGAGCATATTCTTGATTTTTACCGTTCTAAAGGTTTTTCTAAAATTATTCTTTGCCTAGGTTATAAGGCAGAGATGATTAAAGAGCGCTATCAGGATTTTTTTCCTGAAGTCGAAATCAGTTTTTCTGATCTTGGAGAAAAGGTAAGCATGTTAGAAAGGATTTGGGCATTACGTGAACAGCTAGATGATAAATTTTTTGTTTCTTATGGAGATACACTTATTGATTTGGATATAGAGGGTATGATAAATTTTCACTCAAAGCTTAATACCCAAGTTACTATTACTGCAGCAAAGATACGTAATCCTTTTGGATTGATAACATCTGATTTAGGGGGGCGAGTTACATCATTTCTTGAGAAACCTATATTAACCTACTATATAGGCTCTTTTTTGATGGAACACTCGGCATTAGGCAAAGTTTCAAAGCAGATGCTCAAAGAACCTGACGGCCAGGGTTTGGTGAATTTCTTCTTGTCTTTAGTTGACAGCAAGCAGTTAGCTGTTTTTGAGCATAAGGGGCCTCAGATCACATTTAATACTGAATCTGAAAGGCGGCTTGCTGAGGAAAATCTGGGACAATTTTATACTTTTTCAGAGGGAGGATAAAGAAATATGAATAAAATAAAAGATAAACGAATTTTAGTTACCGGCGGTTCAGGATTTATTGCGTCACATCTGACACGGCGGCTTGTGGCTGAAGGCGCTCAAGTAGGAATTATTACCAAATACAATAGCATTATAGACAACATTCGTTTAGTTGATGTATGGAGCAAAATAGAGGTAATTGAAGCTGATATTCGTAATTTAGATTCCTTAAAACAGGTTTCTTTATTTAAACCGGATATAGTTTATCATTTTGCAGCCTACAACCACGTTGGCGATAGCTTTATCCATGTATCAGAAGCGCTTGATTGTAATGTTAAAGGCACAGCAAATCTAATCGAGGCCTATGATGATTATGAAAAGTTTATATATATTTCTTCTTCAGAAGTTTATGGATATCAGGCTAAAGTTCCTTTTTCAGAAGATATGTGTCCAAAACCAGTTTCACCTTATTCAGTAGGTAAATATGCCGGAGAGTTGTATTGTCGGATGAAAATGGAAAATTTAGGTAAACCCATAGTCATACTTCGTCCGTTTAATGCTTTTGGGCCTTATCAGAGTCCTAAGGCAGTAATTGCCGAGATGGTGTTGACTTGTTTAAGCCAAAAGCCGGTATTGTCCACTGAAGGCAAACAGACACGAGAATTTAATTATGTGGAGAATCTTGTTGATGCTTTCATTTTGGCCGCTCAATGCGAGAAGGCTTTAGGCCAGATAATTAATATTGGTTCAGGGGAAGATATTTCTATTCGGGATTTAATTATGTTCATACATAAGGAGACGAATTCTAAATCTGAATTGCGCATAGGAGAATTAAAATATAGGCCTACAGAAATATGGCAGATGTTTGCGGACAATAAGCGGGCTAGATCCTTGCTTGGATGGGAACCCAAAATAGATTTTACAGATGGCTTAAAGCGGACTATTGAGTGGTATAGAAATTTCTTAGCGCAATATGGCGATACCAATTCTCCTTTAGTTCGTTTGAGCACGCTTGGTAGCTAAAATTTTTTAGATTACTTTTAAAAAAATGAATACTTTTACTAAATTATCCAATCTTAAAATAGCAGTAACTGGAGCTAAAGGGTTTATAGGCAGCCACCTTTTGGATGTTCTTAGATCATTGGGCTTATCGGTTTTGTCTATAGAAGCAGATGTACGCTGTCGTGATACTTGGAAGCAGGATTTTGATTTGCTTTATCACTTAGCTGCAGTCAGAGGTAGGATTTTCAAAGATTCTCCTGCTGATGCTTTTTCGGTGAATATTGATGGGGTATTGCAGGCGTTGGAAGCTTGCCGCCGAAATAAAGCTCATATGATTTTTACTTCAACCTGTGGTGTTTATCAGCCTTTGGTGGGATCTTCACTTTCTGAAGATAGCCTTCTGGCTGCTCAAAATCCTTATACTTATAGTAAATTGGCAGGAGAGATGCTTTGTCATTCTTATGCTGATCATTATGGCGTAAAGTGTACAGTATTAAGGTTATTTAATGTATATGGTTCAAGACAGAAATCAGAGTTTCTCATTCCTTATCTTATTCGATGCGGCCTTGAAGAACGTACTGCGGAAATACAACATCCAAATTCGGCTAGGGATTTTATCCATGTCACTGATGTGGTGGATGCCTTACTGCGTGTTGTAGAAGATAAATCATCATTTAGTATTTTTAATGTGGGTTCAGGACGAGTTTATACGGTAAGAAATGTTATTGAGATTCTCAACCAGGTGTTGAAGAGCCCGATTTTATATAAAGTACTTGAGAGTCAGGTTGACCCTCAGCAATCAGTATGTGCTGATGTTCAGCGCGCCGGAAAGGAATTAAACTGGGTCTCTAAAGTAGCTTTGGAAGAAGGTATCCAGGAAGTAATAAATGATTTTTCTAAGCAGGCTCTGAGAAGTAAATAATATGCTTATTTCTATAGTAATTCCGGCCTATGGACAAAATGATTTACTGAATAAGTGTGTTCGGGCGATACGCGAAAGTGCATATGGTGACTATGAAATTGTAGTTGTTGATGATTTTTCTCATCCTGCAATTTGCCTTGAAGATCAAGACACAAAGCTTGTAGTGAGTAAGAATAATATTGGTCCTGCCGGGGCAAGAAATTTAGGAGTAAGTCATACTAAAGGGGATGTTATTTTATTTGTTGATTCTGATGTTGTGGTGGCTAAAGATGCTTATGGCAAAATAAGACAAATTTTTGAAGATTCTAATGTTGACGCAGTACAGGGAATGTATGCTCTTGATTTTCCACGGAGCAATTTCTTTAGCGATTACAAGAATCTTTACTGGAATTTTAATCAAATGATTTTGGATCAAAGTGTATATAGTGTTTGTACAGCAATTTTTTCTATTAAACGGCGGGTTTTCGAAGAAGTCGGGGGGTTTAATTCAACTTCTTTGGTTGGAGAAGATAAAGAGATTGGTTTAAGATTAGAAAGGAAAAAGAAGAAAATTATTCGGAACAAGCAGGTAAAAGGAGTGCATTACAAGAAATTTACTTTTTTGGAGCTAATAAAACACCATTTTCAAAATTCGGTTGCCAGCGCTTTATTGCTTTTGAAAATGAAAAAAAACCGTCCATTACAGGGTAAAGAAGCTTGGGCGGGGAAGCCTCAAATAGTAGGTATATTTTTATCCCCAATAATTATCTTTTTGTTTTTATCTGCGTTCTTTACTTTTAACCCGGTTTTTTTGTTTCTTGCAGCTATTGTTTTGGCGGGTTTTTTGTGCACAACGGCTGGTTTTTTAAGATATTGTTATAAAAGATTCGGCTTAAAGTTTTCTTTTTTTACTTTTTTCATGTGCATATTGGAAAGTAGCGTTGCCGCAGCCGGTATAGGAATGGCTATTATTCGGTTTTTTTTCCTAGGGCGAAAGGATCTTAATTTTAGAATGGAGAGTAAATTATATGAATCTGCGAGATAAGGTTTCTTGTGCGAGCCGGATATTTAGAAAAGACGGCCCGCCAATTCAGTTAACCTTTTTTGTAACTTCCCGGTGCAATCTGAGATGTAGCCACTGTTTTTACTGGAAAGAACTGGATTCAGAACATAATTACGAGTTGACACTTGATGAAATAGAAAAAATTACTAAATCTCTGCCGCGTCTACTTGCTTTATCTTTAACTGGCGGAGAACCTTTTATTCGTGAGGATATCGGCGAGATATATAGTCTATTTGCTAAGAATACAAGAGCGCATATTATCACAATATCAACTAATGGATTTTACAAAGAAAGAATGTACGCGCTTATACCCAAAATGTTGTCAGATTTTCCGGATACTAATCTATTTATTTATCTTTCAATTGACGGGCCTCAAGAAATTAATGATAAAATTAGAGGAAAAGGTTCTTACGCAAAAGCGCTTCAAACCTTAGAAATGTTACAGCCATTACGTAAGCAATTTAAGAATTTGGGGCTTTCAATTTCCATGACTTGTAACAAAACCAATCAAGATTATTTGCAGGATACCTTTAGTGAATTTATAGGATCAGGACTAACCGATAATGTGAATATAGCTTTTGTGCGCGGTAATCCTAAAGATCCTACGGTAAAAGAAGTTTCATTAAACAAATATAAGCAATTAACTGAATTAAGGATGAGCGTGGTAAATAGTAAAAAACTTAAATATTTCAATTTTTTTATGAGTAAATTTATTTCTTCAAAAGATTACTATGTTTACAAAAGCGTCAAGGAAGTCTTAGAACACGGTCATGGGACTTTGCCTTGTCAAGCAGGCTCATTAATGGGCATACTATATGATGATGGTAAAGTGTTCCCTTGTGAGGTGCTTGGAGATTGCTGTCTCGGTAATATTCGAGATTTTGGTTATGATTTACCCAAACTTTGGACATCGGCTAAAGCCGAGACTGTACGGAAGAGGGTTAAAAATGGCTGTTATTGTACATTTGAGTGCGCTATGTCGCCAAGTATTTTATTTAACCCTAAATATTTAGCGAAGATTTGTTTAAAAACTTTGCTTCCAGCGCGCAACAATTGATGGTGTATTAGGAAAAGGCGGGATGCTAAAATGAAAATTATACATTTTATCCGTGGTATATTTAAGCAATTTCCTTTGTTGTTTATCAGCAATATAGTTTTGCAGGCGTTAGTTAGCCTCATTGAGGCTCTTTCTCTTTTTACTATTGGGCCCTTAGTCGATTTCCTTGTTCATCCTAATTTTCAAAATGTGAGCCCGCTTACTCAGCGTATGGTAGCGGCTATAAGCCGTATAGGTTTTCCGGTAACACTCAAGACATACTTGTCTTTTTTTGTTCTGTTTATTGTTTTCAGTAGCTGCTTTCGTATTTTCGCCAGGCATTCAATTCTAAAGACTAAATATATACTATGCCGCAGTATTATAGTAGATACGTTTAAGGATTTTTTTAATGCACGATGGTACTTTTTCAGCAGTCGTAAGCAGGGAACGCTTCTGAATACATTTACTCGTGAGCTTAACATTGTGGGGAATGCCTTTGGCGCTGTAGCTATTTTTTTTGCCAGTGCTTTGCGGCTAATTTTTTGTTTAATAATACCTTTTTATATTTCGTGGCAGGTTACTTGCATAAGCCTTGTTGCCGCCTTTTTACTGACCTGGCCTATCTTATTGTTAGGAAGAATTAGTTATCGATTGGGCCAGTTAAATACCTCTACGAGTAATCAAGTAAGCACGGTAATACAGGAAAGTTTTATGTTGGCAAAAGAGATTTTGGGCTTTGGTAATCAGAATAAAAGTGTTGAAAATCTTGCGAAGGCCTATGATGGCCATTGTAAGGCAGCAGTTAAATCTCAGACCATAAGCCTTACAATACCTATATTATACCGTCCTTTTGGCGTAATAGTATTGGCAGTCGCTTTAGTGGCAGCGAGGCACTTCGGAGTGGCTCTTTCGGAAATAGCCGTATTGTTATTGGCACTATTGCAGGTTGTTATTTCTATTGGTGACTTAGCCGCGCGAAAGAACTCTTTAGATAATTTTTTCCCCAGTTATGAACAGATAAAGCATCTTAGCAGCCAAGCTCGGCAATTTAAGCAGATTTCAGGTAATAAAAAATTTATCGGATTTAATAAAGAGATTAGTATTGAAAATGCTTCATTTGCTTATCCGGGGAACAGCCCAGCCTTAAAGGATGTTAACATTGTAATTCCAAAGGGGAAAATGATTGCCATTGTGGGCTCTTCAGGAGCCGGTAAGACTACATTTATTGATATGATTATGGGTTTTAATGAATCTTCCACTGGCCGCATTGCATTTGATGGTATTAGTTTGGAGGAATTTAATATTGAGTCGTATCGCCGCAGGATTGGTTATGTGCCTCAAGATAGTGCACTCTTTAATATGAGCATTTTGGATAATTTGCTTTGGTCAAAGAAAGATGTAACTATGGAAGAAATTAAGCAGGCGTGCATACAGGCAAATGCCAATGAATTTATAGAAAAATTTCCTAAAGGATACGATACCTTAGTAGGTGACCGGGGTGTACGCTTATCAGGCGGCCAGCGTCAGAGAGTAGCATTAGCTAGAGCCATTCTTAGGAAGCCGGAACTTCTTATTTTAGACGAGGCTACCAGTTCCTTAGATACTCATTCTGAACGATTGATTCAGCAGGCTATAGAAAATATTGCTAAACAAACAACAATTATTATTATAGCTCACCGTCTCTCTACAATTGTAAATGCTGATTACGTATACGTATTCAAGGACGGTAAGGTAGTAGAGGAAGGAACATATTCAGACTTGATTAAGATGGATGGCCGTTTTGCTCAGATGGTAAAGCTTCAATTGCTAGGAGTAGCTGAATGAATTAGACGATGAAAGTTTTTATTTGTTGTTAATAAGCTAAGTTTTAAGGGAGGTTATGTATGATTGAGCTGCCGGATTTCAAAAGAGCCTATGAATATGAGAATAATTTTTATTTATCGTGCGAAACGTCAAGGATAGGCAAAATAATCGCCCAGTATGAATTGTATAAAATGGCTGTTGACCTTGCCGGTGAGATAGTAGAGTGCGGAGTTTTTAAAGGGGCGTCCTTCGCAAGGCTGGCGATGTTTCGTAATTTATTCAGCACGCATTGTTCTAAAAAAATCATCGGTTTTGATGTATTTGGTAAATTTCCTGAAACTGAACTTTCAAAAGATTCAGAGCATCGGCAGAAACTTGTTGCTTCAGCAGGAGAAGAAAGTATATCCAGGCAACAGCTGATGGATATTCTAAAGCATAAAGGTGTTGATAAATGTTGTGAGCTAATAGAAGGGGATATCACCGAAATAGTGCCGGATTATATAGCTTCCCATACGGAGTTAAAGATTTCTCTTCTTAATTTAGATTGCGATTTTTACAAGCCGTCAGTTACTGTTTTGGAATATCTTTATCCAAGATTAGTGAAAAATGGTATCCTTATGCTTGATAATTATGGAGTTTTTGAAGGGGAGACGAAAGCGGTTGATGAATTCTTTAAAGATAAATCTATAACGATAAATAAGTTTCCTTATTCTGCGACCCCTTGTTTTATAGTAAAGAAGTAAGCTGATTTTATAAACACTTTCAGTATATTTTATTATTAAGTAGCGGCAAGGAGAAAAAAATGGAAGTTTCAGTAATAATACCAACTTATAATTGCGAAAGATATCTATCAAGAGCTATCCGAAGTGCCTTGGACCAGTATTTTCCAAAAGATAGATATGAAATTATTGTTGTTAATGATGGTTCAACCGATAATACACCCACAGTAATCAAATCTTTTGGGAACAGAATAAGATCAATCACATTAAAAAATAATTGTGGTCTTCCGGCTGCACGCAATGAAGGTATCAAAAACGCCATGGGGCAATACATTCTTAATCTAGACGCTGACGATTATCTTCATACGAATTGTCTCTTCATTGAGCAGTTTCTTTTGGGAGAAAATACGCATTTTCATGCCGTGTCATGTGACTATTTTCTTGTTGATGAGGACGAAGAGCATATAGAAAGAGTGAGTGCTTTAAAAAAACCAATTGCCTGCGGGATTATGTTTAGAAAAGATAGTCTTATTAAAATCGGCTTATATGATGAAGAGTTTAAAACGCTTGAGGACCTTGATTTACGCAAGCGGTATCTTGATAAGTTCAACATATACAATATTACATTGCCGCTTTATCGTTACCATATGCATAAGAGTAATATTACAAAGAAAAGAAAAAATATTAAATATTATAAGGAAAAATTGCAGGTAAAGCATAATTCAAAACATATTATAAGACAAATCAACGGCCACAAAAACACAAAGAGTGTGATAGAAAAATGCTGATAATTGCAGAAATCGGACAAAACCATAACGGGGATATGAACACAGCCAAGGAGCTTATCCATGCGGCAAAAGAGAATGGAGCCGATATCGCAAAGTTTCAGCTTTATGATGTGGACTCAATCTTTCCAAAAGATTTTCAGTGGTACAAAGAGGCTAAATGGTCTCAGATTAACAGAGCGCAGTTGAAATTACTCAAACAGATCTGTGATGAAGCTGGGATTGAGTTTTTCGTATCAGTCTTTGATACTGGTAGAATCAAATGGGCCGAAGATGTAGGCGTAAAGAGATATAAAATTGCAAGCCGCAGTATCTATGAAAAGGGTTTAGTAGACGCTATAGCGAAAACTGGAAAGGATATCATTGTGTCATTGGGAATGTACCGAGAAGAAAGTTTTCCTAATATTCAGACAAGAGGGAAGGTTGATTTTCTTTATTGTGTTTCTAAATATCCTACATTGCCTCAAGATTTGGATTTTGGACGTGTAGATTTTAAAAAATATTCCGGTTTTAGCGATCATACGGTTGGAGTAGAAGCGGCGCTTGTTGCCGTAGGCAACGGAGCGCGTATTATAGAGAAGCATTTTACACTAGATAAAAAAATGCATGGCCCGGATCATGCTGGGAGCATGGATCCAAAAGATTTAAGAGAATTGTCTTATTATGCGAGAAAAATGGAAACCGTGCTATTAACAAGCAGAGCATAATGAAATTTTTAATTATAGGTTTGGGTTCAATCGGACAGAGGCATGCCAGGAATCTTCTCAATTTAGGATATAAAGATATAATCGCGCTCCGTACGAGAAAGGGGGCCAAACCTTTCAATATTCCCGTGAGGTGCTTTCAAAATCCAGTGAAGGCCTACCGGGAACAGCCTGATGCTGCATTAATATGTAATCCGACGAGTTTGCATATTCCCACAGCGCTGGAAGCGGCCCGCCGGGGATGCCATGTTTTTATAGAAAAACCTCTTTCTTGTTCCTTAACAAATATTAAGAAATTGCAGGCAGTTATCAAAAAAAGAAAACTAACGGCCTTTATCGCTTATAATCTTCGTTTTCATCCCGTAATATGTAGAATAAAGAACCTTATTCTTACCGGTTTTTTAGGAGATATTTATTTTGCCAGGTTTCAATTTACCTCTTATCTGCCGGCATGGCATCCTTGGGAAGATTACAGAAAAAGCTATGCTTCACGTAGCGACTTAGGAGGAGGTGTTGTTTTAACATCAAGCCATGAACTGGATACGCTTTTATGGTTATTTGGTAAATATAAGAAGATTAATTCTACAATAAGCAAAGGAAAATATCTTGGCATTAGTGCAGAAGATATGGCCCTTATTCATATCGAATTTCTAAGCGGAATATTGGCTGAGGTCAATTTAAGCTATGTTCAGGAGCCTTCCAAGAGATACATTGAGATAGTAGGAGAAAAAGGTACCCTTTTTTACGATTTTTATAGAGGAGGACTCAAATTTTATAATAAAAGAGATAAGAAGTGGTCGGTGTTGTTAAATGTGGGAAAAAATGTTATGGAAAAAACATATTGTTGTGAGTTGCTGCATTTCATTGAGTGTGTAAGAAAAGGAAAGAAAACAATATGTCCGATTGATGACGGTATTAAGACATTGAGGATGGCGCTTGATGCTAAAGGTAACAGTTAATCGGAGGGATATATATGAAAAAACTTAAAAGAAAATACGAAAACCTTTTTGATATTCGTAATATGGTCATTGTTTATACTGGGGCTACGGGTTTGATTGGTAAGGCCCTATGTGAAGCTCTTGCCGAGCTGGGGGCAAAGCTTGTTATCATTGATGTGAATCATAAAAAGTGTGAAGAATTTTCCCGGACACTCAAAAAAAAATTCGGAAGCGACTCTTTAGGCCTGGGTATTGATATATCAAACAGGGAGGAAGTTTATAGAGCAAAAAAGGAAATTATAAAAAAGTATAAAAGAATAGACGCTTTAGTGAACGCTGCGCAGAATAAAACCGCTAATTTTTTTGAATCTTTTGAAAAATATTCAGATCGAGATTGGGATAATATAATGAGGGTTAATGTCAAAGGGGTTTATCTTTGTTCACAAATATTTGGAAAAGAAATGATAAAAAGAAGGAAAGGAAATATCGTAAATTTCGCTTCAACTTATGGTGTCGTAAGCCCTGACCCCGAGATATATGCCGGAACTAATCTAGGATGCCCGGTAGCCTATTCGACGAGTAAAGGTGGAGTGGTGATGCTTACCAAACAGCTTGCTGTGTATTGGTCTAAGCATAATATTCGAGTTAACGCAATTACCCCTCATGGCGTATACAATAATCATCAAAAACAGTTTAATGATAACTTTAGCGCGCGTTCACCGATGAAAAGGATGTCACAAAAAGAAGAGTTAACTGGGCCATTATTATTTCTACTTTCTAATGCGTCTTCTTATGTCACCGGACATAATCTTATGGTTGATGGTGGATGGAGTGTTATATAATGAAAGAAAAAATTGTTGCTTCAATTGAAGCTAGGATGTCTTCTTCCCGTTTGCCGGGAAAGGTACTGTTATCTGTATGTGACATACCTGTTTTGGCCCATATGGTCCGGCGATTGAAGAAATCATCTTTTATTCGGGAGATTATTATTGCTACAACGACAAGCATTAAAGATAAGGCGATCTGTGAATTGGCATCAAAAGAAGGGGTGGGTTGTTTTCAAGGCAGTGAAGATGATATTCTGGATAGAGTTGTTAGATGCCACCAAAAAGCTGGTTCTGACATTATTGTTGAGCTTACTGGAGATTGCCCCTTAATTGATGTTTATTGGGTGGATAGGACAATAGAAAAATTCTTATCAGATGAATATGATTTTGTTTCTAATTGCATACCTATGACTTTTCCCCGTGGCCTTGACTGTAAGGTTTTTAGATTCAGCGATTTAAAATGGACAGCGGAGAATATTAGTGATCCGGCTGTGCGTGAGCATGTTTCATTATATTTTTACGAGGAGGAGGGTAGGTACAAGTTGGGTTCAGTGAAAGCTCCCTCATGGCTCAATTTTCCCGAGCATAGATGGACGCTTGATACGGAGCAAGATTTTGAATTGATAAAAAAAATTTTTGATTCACTTTACCCTAAAAGAAATAATTTCTGCAGTTGGGATATTATGCAATTGATAAAGGAAAATCCAGATATCCCAGTGATTAATCAAAACATAACCCAGAAACCAATTAGGTATTAAGGGGAGTTGTAGCATGAAAGCACTTATTATTGGAGCAGGAAGAGTCGGTAGCAGCTTCGATCAGGTTAAGGAAAAGGAGTGGGTTAATACACATCTTGGGGCGTATAAAAAGAGTAAAAAAATTAAAAGTATTGCGATATGTGATACCAATAAACAAGCATTAAAGCAAGCAGTTGATTTTTGGTCTGTGAAGGATGCTTTTGATACCGTTGATGAGGCCATGGAGAATTTTCATCCGGATATCGTGAGCCTATGCGCCGGCGTAAAGTATAATTTAGATATTATAAGAAAAATTTCCAGTTATAACTCTGTTAAGTTGGCTTGGGTAGAGAAACCTTTTAGCGATAATCTGGGAAATGCTAATAAGCAATTAGAACTTTTTTCTCAACATAAGATTCACTTTATTACTAATTATCAGCGAAGGTTTGACGGTTTTTACCTTTATGTGAAAGAGCACTTGTCTGAACTGGTAGGAGATGTCCAAAAATGTACGGCATATTTTTCCGGAGGAGTCATTAACGCCGGTTCACATTTAGTGAATCTTTTTCTCTTTTATTTTGGCACCCCTAAAAAGGTTAAACCGATTAAAATTGAACCCGGCGCAAATGGTGATTTTCACGGTGACTTTTCTTTAAGTTTTGAAAACTTTAACGCGTATTGTTTTGAGTTGAATAAGCAAAGCAGCTTTCTCTCCGGCGGATATGCTATTTTTGAGATAGATATTTTAGGCAGCAAAGGAAGGATAGATATTAAAAGTCTTCCCTTTAATGAATATGATTACAATTATTATGAAGCCGGGGATTCTAGATTTCCAAAAGTCAAAGTTTTAAAGCCGCGAAAACTTCCCTTAGACTTTAAAAGAAACTATATGGAAAATGAATTAAGTTGTTTGCTATCCCGAAGCAAGGACAAAGAGGTCAAGGACAAAGAAAAAGCCATTGAGACTTTGAAAATATTTGAAAAATTAGGAATATGGAAGGAAAGAAAAAAATGAGTAAGCTTGCTATCTTAGGAGGAGAGAAGGTAAGGAATAAGCCTTTTGTCAATTACGCTATAATTGGCCAAGAGGAGAAAAAAAGAGTCAATGAGGTTTTAGATGGGGGAATGCTTTCAGGTTTTATTGCTAGGGCAGGAGAATATTTTCTGGGAGGAAAACAGCTGAGAGAACTTGAGTCGATGATTAAAGAGTATTTTGATGTAAAATGCGCAGTTGCTTTAAATTCCGCGACTGCCGCGCTTCATGTTGCGGTTGGGGCATGTGGAATTGGCCCTGGCGATGAAGTAATTGTGACCCCGTATACTATGTGTTCTTCGGCCACAGCAATTATTATGAATAACGCGATTCCTGTTTTTGTTGATATTGAAGAAGGTTCGCTTTGTATTGATCCTAAGAAAATTGAGGAACGCATAACAGCGCAAACCAAGGCCATAATAATAGTGCATTTATTCGGCTGTCCAGCCAAGATGGATGAGATAATAGCAATTGCCCGTAAACACAAGCTTAAAGTAATTGAGGATTGCGCTCAAGCCCCGGGAGCAATATATAAAGGTAAGCCTGTAGGAACCTTAGGGGATATAGGTATATTTAGCTTTAATCAACATAAAACTATTACTTCCGGCGAAGGTGGCGTAGCAATAACTAATAGTCAAGAGTTAGCATTAAGAATGCAGCTTATAAGAAATCATGGAGAAGTTATAACTGAAGATATGAAGGTGGATGATATTAGCAATATGGTTGGGTTCAATTATCGCATGACTGAACTGGAAGCCGCGGTAAGTATCGAACAATTTAAGCGACTCGATGCTTTAAACAACCATCGGATTGAATTAGCTGAATATTTGACTAAGGAATTATCAATTTTTGAAGGGCTAATTTTACCCAAACAAGATGCAGAGTTTACTCATGTATATTTTGTCTATCCTATAAAGTTTAAAGATGAAATAATTGGTGTATCGCGCAACAGCTTTGTGAAAGCATTACAAGCGGAAGGAATTTCTTGCGGATTAGGTTACGTGAGGCCTATATATCTTGAGCCTCTTTATCAGAAGAATATAGCCTATGGCGTTCAAGGATGTCCGTTTAACTGCAGTTTCTATCAGGGAAAGGTTAACTATTCTAAAGGTATTTGTCCCGTTGCTGAAAGAATGTACGAAAAAGAACTATTATTAATACCGGTTTGCAGACATCCTCACACTAAGGAGGATATCGATGATGTTGTAATGGCGTTTGAAAAAATATTTATCAATTTAAAAGAATTAAAGGAGTTAGACCAATGAATTTTATTTTTAAACCGGTAACTATTTGGATTACCGGTTTATCAGCTTCCGGTAAAACAACTTTAGGCCAGAGCCTTTATAATGGCCTTATAAATGAAGGTGTTAAGAATGTAGAGTTTCTTGACGGAGAAGACGTGCGTCATAAGCTAAAAGAAGTTTACGGATACATTAATAGGGATAGAGACGCTTTGAATCTTTATAAGGCTAAATTGGCTTTAAAGAGTAATAAAGCGGGAAACATAGCTATTGTCACCAGCATTTCGCACAAAAAAGATATTCGTCAGAAAATTCGTAATTATATTGGCAACTTTATGGAGGTTTATCTAAAATGCCCTGTTGATATTTGCGCTAAAAGGGATTATAAGGGGCAGTATAAGAGAGCATTTACAGGTGAGCTTGATAATTTTGTTGGCGTAACTGAGGCTTATGAAGAATCTGAGCATGTTGAGCTAGCATTAGATACTTCCGCTATTACCGTTGATGAGTGTTTTCAGACTTTGCTGGAAACCTCTTTAAACTTTATCCACAAGAAGACCAAAGATGCAGTATTTGACAGAGAGAAGGAGATAGATGCAGTTAAAAACTAGTAATATGACAATGGAGTCAAAACTAAGAAATTTACCGATATATTTTCTTTCTAATTTTGGTCATTGCGGGATAGATTATTTACATAGTTTGCTTGATTCTCATAAGCAGATATTGATTATGCCTACGCTCAGTTTTTATAGGTATTGGAATATGTCTGGTTGCAATAAAGTTAAGAATACGCAAGAGATGTTGTCAATATGGCGGATTTATATAGAGGAACGCTTTAAACTGCTGATACCGAGAAAGAAATTGTTTTATAGCCGAGAAGAAATGGAAAGATTTTACTCTAGCTTTAAGAAGACTTTAGAATTTTCGGGAATTAACCGGATAAATGTGTTTTATGCTTTGCACCAAGCATATTCTGTTGCGATGAATATTGATATTTCTCATATCCGAGCTTTAGTAGTACATGAACACCTGCCTTACCAGCTTTCAGAAGCTTTAGCCGATTTTCCCAAGGCGGGCGTTCTTCAGATAATAAGAGATCCTCGAGCAAGCATGGCTGGCTCTTGGCGGCAGATGACTAAGATCTTTGGTTATCTTTCTGACTATTATTTTAATTTTGACATTGAAGACTGGATGCAGGGATTTGAAAATTGGAAGAAATATAGTTCCAAACCGGATTCTAAATGTAAGGTAGTCCGAAACGAAGATCTGCACGAATCCTTAGAGGACCAAATGCGGAACCTATCGGACTGGTTAGGCATTGATTTTTCTCCGACGCTTCTTAAATGCACCTTTTCCGGTAGGCACTGGGAAGGCGAAAGTGCTTATGTGACTGCTGAGAATAAATATCCTCAGCCTGAGGAAGTATTTTTTCAAATAGAAAATGTACGTAAACGCTGGATGAAAGAATTAGCTTTTAAAGAAATTGTCATGATCGAGTTTATTACTAGAAAATCAATGAAGGAATTCGGATATGTCCGGCTGACAGGCGATAATCTTTTTTACCGAATCTGCGGCTTTTTTATATTTATCTTGCCGCATCGGGGATTATTTAAAAGATGGCTCAAAGCTTACCCTAACTTAGAGGAATTCAAAAAAGTTTCCCGCAATTTAAATGGTAAAATAGCAAAAACTATCTGGAAATATTTACCGGCGCCGATAAAATTTGTAAGTATAATTATACATTCTATGCTTGTACGTATAAAAATCTATTTTTTTCCCGGAGATAGAGGACAGAGGTATGTTTAAAGTTTAAATAAAGTATTTTTAAGGAGGAAAAGAATGCGAAAAGTTAAATTTTTGGAAGGCAAAAAGATTTACCTGCGTCCCGTTGAAAGACAAGATTTAGGGGGAGATTATTTCAGATGGATTAATGACGTGGCAAATGATGAATTTACTGAGCATGCCCAATTTCCTCACAGTTTAGATGAACTGGAGCGATTTGCTCAGAGTAAGTGGAGAGATTCTTCTTGTATCTGGCTTGCGATAATCGAAAAAAAGAGCAATAGGCATATCGGCAATTTAGAAATCGCCCGCATTGATTACACGCATAGAAGAGCTGGATTCAAAATAATTATTGATCGCCTGCACCACGGTAAAGGTTACGGAACAGAAGCAACAAAGCTGATCCTGCGGCATACTTTTAAAACGCTAAATTTACACCGAGTTTATCTTAGCGTAAATGAAAGTAATGCTAAAGCGCGCTTCCTTTATAAAAAATTAGGATTTAAACAAGAAGGTATAGCGCGGGAAGGCCTATTAAGAGACGGCAAATGGAAAAATATCATTATGATGGGGCTTCTTTCAAAGGAATTTAAGAGTTAAGGATAAATGTTTGAGGAGGCAAAAGATGACAGTTTCTAAAGAAACCGGTAAAGAAAAAACAAAATATTATGGTGGAGGGCCATTTAAAGGAATAAGGTATTGCGTGCGTTGTTGTTTACCTGATACGCAAGAAGGTGTAGGCTTTGATGAAATGGGAATGTGTACAGCGTGCCGTTCGTCAGAGACTAAAATGCATATTAATTGGGCCCAAAGAGAAGAGCAATTGCGGCAGATATTGGAAGAAGCGAAGGAGGAAGGAAGGAAAAGAGGAACCTACGACATAATGGTGCCTATCAGCGGGGGGAAAGACAGCTGCTTTCAGCTTCATATGTTAAAAAAAATATATAACATGCATATTCTGGCTGTAACGTTTAACCATAATTGGTATAGTGAGACGGGCAAATACAATCTTTGGAATATTTTGGAGCGATTGAACATAGACCATATGATGTTTACTCCCAATAGAGAAGCAATAAACAAAATTGCAAAAGAATCACTATATCAAATAGGTGACGCGTGTTGGCATTGCCATGCTGGTGTCGGAGCTTTTCCCTTGCAGCTCGCGGTTAAGCTAAAGATACCCTTAATGATTTATGGTGAGTCGGTTGCAGAAATGGATGGCCGAGCCACTTATGATGATATTATTCCGTATGATAAGCATTATTATACAAAAATTTCCGCGAAGAAGTATCCTGGCGAGATGATAAATGAAAGAAGCCGGTTGACTAAGAAAGATATGGCAGCTTATGAATTGCCTTCTGATAAAGAGATAGAGGAGGTTGGCGTGAAGGGTATACATCTTGGTGATTATTATTATTGGGATGAGATGAGGCAGGTAGAGTTTCTCATAAAAGAATATAACTGGCGGCAGAATTATATGGAAGGTACATACAAAAGATATAAAAGCGTTGAATGTAAAATGGTAGGAGTTCATGATTATGCTAAGTTTATTAAAAGAGGGTATGGTAGAACCACTGACCATGCTAGCGAAGATATCCGGCAAGGGTTATTAACAAGAAAAGAAGCGATGGAGCTAATATATAAACTTGATGGAGAAAGGCCTGACCAATTAGATAAATATCTTAAGATGACCGGATTTAGCGAAGAAGAATTCCACGAAATTCTTGAGGCTCATCGGGAAGGGAACGCCAAAAAATTACCTAAGTACAAGGATTGCTTAAAAGGGAGAAAGAGTGATTAATTTAACCCAAATTAACATTAAACAGTTTATAAAACTAATTAAAACAAGAGAGATTGATCTTGAGGAGTTTTATAAAAAGTTAACATCTTTTATTAAAGCCATGGATAGTGAGTTAATGGCTTTTCAGGTGTTTGATGAGAGTGTTGTTTTTGACAGGGTGCAGCAGATTATTAAGAGAATTAAAGAAGGGAAAACGCATGGAGAGTTGTATGGCGTCCCCATTGGCGTTAAAGATGTTTTTAATACTGTTGAACTTACGACTGAGAAAGGAAGTCCTTACTGGAAAGGATATGTAGCAGGGAATAATGCAAGAGTTGTGGAGAAAGCCATTTGGGAGGATGGAGTAGTTACGGGTAAGACAGTTACCGCAGAGTTAGCCGTACATCATCCGGGCATAACCCTAAACCCGCACAATAACGATTACTCTCCGGGAACATCCTCAATGGGTTCAGCAGTTGCGGTCGCGGCGGGGTTGTCCATAGCCTCGTTAGGTACACAGACAGGATCTTCCATCGTAAGGCCGGCTAGTTATACCGGTATTTTTGGATGCAAACCTTCTTACGGAACTATGCCCCGAACGGGAGTTTTAAAAACTACCAATACGTTAGATCATGTTGGGTTTTTTGCCAATAATATTGACGATATAATTTTACTTTTTGATATCTTAAGAGTACGCGGTGAAAATTACCCTATAAGCAATACGATGCTAAAGAAACGTTCCATTGTAGGCTACAATAGCATAAAAATTGGGATTTTAAGACCTGAATATCTTTGGCAGGGATATCAGGATTATGTCAAAAATCAATTTGAAGGTTTAGTTGATTTTTTAAGGACTAAAGAAGAGATCAAGGTGCTAGATATAAAAGATGATGGTTTCTTTGATGGCAGCCATAGAATACATTCGACTTTATACGATAAGAGTTTAGCTTATTATTTTAAACGAGAAAGTGCGGATAAAAATGTAATTAGCTCAACTCTCTATAGCATGGTTGAGCATGGTAGAAAAATTACAGTGCAAGAGTTTCATAATTCCCTTAAGGAGCAGGAAAGGATGCAAAAAGAGTTTGATTATAACTATGATAGCTATGATTTAATCCTTACGCCGGCGACGGCGAATATCGCTCCCTTGAGAAATAACTACAAAGAAGTAGACGATACTGGTTTAATCTGGTCATTGTTAGGAGCTCCCGCACTGAATGTGCCAGTATTTAGAGGGCCGGACAGTATGCCGTTTGGTTTACAAGTAACAGGGGTTAAATACAGCGATTATCGGATTTTAGGGATTGTTAAATATTTAATTGAAAAAGAATATTTAACTTTAACTCCGCGAATTGTTAATCGCAATTTAGGTGAAAAAAAATTAGTAATTTCATAATAGATTATAGGGTTAATTATGCGATATTGTAAGCGATGTGTTCAGCCGGACACAAGGCCGGGAGTGTATTTTAATAATCAGGGCGTCTGCGGAGCTTGTTTATATCAAGACCGGCTGAAGAATGAAATTGATTGGTCCGGTCGCAGAAGGCAATTGCAAGATATAGCTGATAAGGCAAAGGCAAAAGCAAAGGGCAATTATAATTGCGCCATTGGTGTTAGCGGAGGAAAAGACTCAACGTTCCAGGCGCTTTATGCCCGGGACGAATTAGGTTTGCGCCCTGTTTTGGTAAACAGCGAGCCGGAAGGACTTACCGAAGTCGGCCGGCACAACATAGAGAATTTAAAACAGCTAGGGTTTGATGTAATTGCTATCCGGCCTAACCCTAAAGTGATGCACAGGCTTATAAAACGTGATTTTTACAGTAATCTTAACCCGGTTAAGATTACTGAATATTCTTTATGGTCTTCGACCTATATCATAGCTGATAAATTTGATATTCCTTTAATTATTCAGGGTGAGAATCCAGGCCTTACTATGGGTGCCAGTAATACCGGAGTAGGAACTGATGATGATGCGTTAAAAGCTAATAAACTCAACACGTTGGCCAGCGGAATTGCCGAGTATATAGAAGACGGGTTTGACCATAGAGATCTTTATTTGTTTGGTTACAATGATAATAGTTTGAGAGCCAAAGGGACAAGAGGAGTCTGGCTTCAATATTATGTTAAGGAGTGGCTATATTCTAATAATGCTAAGTTTTCTATCGCGCGCGGATTAAAGATGAAACCTGAGGATTTAGATCTGCATGATATCGGCACCTACGTGCGCTATGCTCAGATGGATTCTGAACTGGTCCAGATAAACCAGATGCTTAAATACGTAAAATTTGGTTTTGGCCAATGCACTGACCATGCCTGTTATGATATCCATGCTGGGCTGATTACTCGTCCGGAAGCTATGGCCTTGGTAAAAGAGTATGATGGCAAATGCGCCGATAGATACATTAAAGCTTTTTGTGATTATATCGGTATTAGCCTAGATGAATTTTGGAAAGTTGCTAATTCTTTTCGCGGAGATATGTGGAAGAAAGACGCAAACAATCAATGGAAACTAAAAAATCCTATTTGGGAACAGGAGAAGCCAGCCGGTAATATTAATCTAGAGGAAGTTATTTCTAGGACAAATTTTCAAAAAGAGCAAGTAAGAGTCTAATTAGGAGAAGATATGATAAATAGTAATGCCGAAAGCATATATTTTGTAGAGGAGTTTAATTCTTTAGTACATAGTTTAAAGGGTAAGATTATCGCTTTGAATCCCGCTGTCTGCCGCAAGCTGGATAAAGAAGTGATAGATTACCAAATTTACGAAGATTTCTATGATATGTTTGAAAGAGAAAAGTATGCTAGAGAATGTGATCAACGAAAGCTCCCTTGGTTTAATGCTTTTGATAATTATTTAAGAACTAAATTAACAGACCCTCTTGATAAAAAAATTAATTTCGTAAAATTATACGGCTATTCTATCATAACCATGATTGATTCATTTATAATATTCAGCAGAAATATTTTGTCAGTATTAGATAAAGAAAAACCCTCAAAGGTATGTTTAGTGACAGCATCTCATCCACGAGTTGGATTTGATTCAACGCTTTTTACGGACAAAAGCGACTTAACTTCTTATTTATTGCCCATTATTTGCGAGGAGAAGGGTATACCGTATTCTGTTATTATGGTTAATCCAGAAAATTCTAAAGTTAATTTTATTCATCTTAAATTAAGACGTTTCCCCAGCAGAGCCTTTAAAGCTATAGGCAGAGTTATAAAAAGAGCACATATTCAAATAATATATCTATTATTTTATCTCAAAAGAAAACAGCTCGCGAAGGAAGGCAAACTTAAAAAAATCCTTATTTTAAGAGAAGATTGGCTGGGCAATCTGTATAAAAACGCCACAAAAGCAGGCCATCAAATTTTATATCATACAATACATGGTCCTAAAAAAAATCTTTTTTTTCGCAAGAGAAAAGAAGAGAAAGTAGAAGATTTTTGTGTTGATATAAAAACATCGGCCTTATGGGAGGAAATAGGAGAAAGTTGTATTCGGGAATTTCATCCTTGCGAATGGATAAGCCGTGAATCCGGTATTGATCTGAGCCGGATATTAAACCCTCGTTTTTTGTATTTCTTACAGAAAATATGTCCGATTATAAGTATAACCGCGAAAAAGTATGAGAAGATTCTTCAGAAAGAGAAGATAAACTATGTTGCCACTGCGTATAAGATATTTCTTTCTGAATATGGAGTTATGACTATAGCCAAATTGTTACCTCAAGTATTTTCTATACATGTTGAGCATGGTGGCGGTGAAGCTGAATACCACATGCAGTATTTCTCCGAACAGCCGACCGATGTCTATGCTACTCCCTCAATCGAGGAGGCTGTCTTTTATGATAAGTGTTTTAATGAGAATAACCAGGGCAAGATCGAAGTAATCGCCTCGAGAGTTTGGATAGGCAAATATAGCGGTGAAGCAAAAAAGACAGCACGTAGGTTTTTAAAATCCGCCGCTAGCAGGAGTTTAAACAAACATAGAGAGAAGGTGTGTTACCTTCCTGTCGCGCAAGGTGTTCAAAGGCTCCGATGCACCTATCCTTTGAGCTGGTATTTTCATCTTCAGTGTAATTTATGCAGGTATTTTGCCGAATTACCCCAGTATGATTTTATTATTAAAGTTCTGCCAACGGAAAGGTGGATTGCTAAATCCCTTTTAAATTTTTTAAAGGATTTAAAAGCGCCGAATATTTTCTATAAGGATGGTAATCTCATGACGTATTTAAGGCAGGCCGATAGAGTTATTACGGATTTTCCCTCAACTCCTACCTATGAAGCAAGGCTTATGGGATTACCGTTGCTTTCTCTTTATCATGATTCAATCGACGTTTGGGACGGCGCGCGTGAAGCTTACGGAAAGACGTTAGTTCCTTTTAGGGCTACCCAGGAGGCTTTAGGGCATATAGATAAATTCTTATCTTCTAAGCCTGAGGAATACATTATTCCCGTAGAACATAATTTTTTAACTCCCGATCTTCTTGAGATTATAGAAAATTTAAAGATTAATGTTTAAAAACGAATCAAAAATGATGTCAAAAAATAATCAAGACAAATATTGGTTTATTTTACTGCCTCAAGATCCTATAGAAGGCAGTTTTGTTATATTTAGATTTTTGCTGAAAAAAGGAAAATTCTTTTATAACCGTTTACCCAGGCCTTATCTCTCATTTCTTCAAAAGCTTCCTTTAGTGGGAAATATTATTAAAAATAAATTTGTAGAATATGATAAAAATATAAGTGGCTTTGAAGGACTATGGTACCAAATACATGAGTCTACCATAAGGCTTACTAAAGAGTTTTATGACAAAAACGTAAACCGTTTCGCGACAGCCTTAAATTATCTGAATAAAAAACTTTCAACTGATAAATTTGAAGCGTTTTTAAAGAAAAGGATTTCCGAACAAATCTTCGCGTTATTAAGAACGATTCATCTTGCAAAAAATCTTGGTAAAGAAAGTACATTGATACTAAAGGACGATAGGATTAATCGATATGTTGTTGATAAATTTAAGCATCAATTTACAGGGCACGTCAAGGTTATCTTTTTCAACAATTTTACAAATATCTTTTTCTTTCTTTATTATTGGGCATGGTTAATAAAAGAGCTTGTAAGAAGAGGAGTCGTTGTTGGAAAAGCGCGGCCATATTTTAAATTATCAACAGAGTCCTGTGCCGGATTCCATCGCAAAGTCGACCGAGACGATATTCTCATCGATGGTAAATATTTTACGAACGACGATATTTTGCTTTACCAATTCTACAATAAGAACACCATAAGGAATAGAGTATTTAATGCTGCCAAGGAAAGAGGGTTTCATACTGTATCTGCGTGCAATATCCCTTTTAATATTAGGAGCAACTTTTTAAAAGTTTTAGGTTTGTATTTTCTTACTCCTTTATTTTTATATTCAAAGCTTCTTTTCACGAAACAAAGTTACCTATTCTATAAATTTCTCTATTTTTTTAAACGGACTTTTTCCCTGGAAGTTTTTCTAAACAGATACAGAATCGGATGTAATATTTCCTTCATTGATTATGATGATATTGCCGAAACAATTATTTTAAATAAGTATGGTACGCAAAATGTAATTTTTCACTGGAGCGATCTGACTGTTTATAAAACAACGGATTACGCTTTTATCGCTCATAATATTTATTTTATATGGGGTGATATCCATTACGACTATCATTCAGAAAATTATTTTGTTGATAAAAAAATTAGCATAGGATGTATTTTTAAGAACGAGTATAGTAAAGCAGTAAAAAATAAGGAAAGTACCATTGCCAGAATAGCTAATTTTAAAAGGGGCAAAAAAATAGTAACGTTTTTTGATACATCTTTTGCTGATTACTCTCTTTTTACGCAATCTTCCATTCTTGAATATTTGATGTTGATAAGTGAATTTTGTAAAAAGAATAAAGAAATCAATGTATTATTGAAGGCAAAAAAAGAAATGACCTACGCCGAAAGGATAACCGACAGCTATTACGGCCAATTTAAAAAAATTTGGGATCAACTCACCAGTTTTGATAATTTTAATTATCTTAGCCCTTTAGAATGGGGCATTGAAGAAATTATTGCCGTATCCGATGTTTGTATAAATATGGGTTTAAATAGTCCCTCTACGATAGCTTTGATTTGCGGTAAAGATGCTCTATATTTTGATCTTAATAATAATAACTGCCACCCTTTTGCCAAAAAGTATAAAGATGTAATAGTATTGAAGGATAAAAGTCTTCTTTTTAAACAGATAGATAATATTCTAAACGGAAAATTTAAATGCAGGGATGTAATCAGCGAACAAGAGATTCGGGAATATGATACTTTTGATGATGATAAGGCTTTGGAAAGGTTACGTAGCAATTTGTATGAGTTGACATTATCTGTCCATTAAGAAAAGTTATGCAATGGATATTAGAAAAAAGAAAATACTAATAACAGGCGCGGATGGATTTATTGGAAGCCATCTCGTTGAAAGATTATTGCTGGAAGAGTGCGAGATAAGAGCTTTTGCTTATTACAATTCATTCAATTCCTGGGGTTGGCTTGAAAGTTTGCCTAAGGAAAGTTTGAATAAGATAGAAGTTTTCACAGGCGATATAAGAGATTTCAATAGAGTTAAAAAAGCGATAGAAGGCATAGATATTATATTTCATTTGGCGGCTTTAATAGGAATCCCTTTTAGTTACGTTTCTTCTGATAGCTATGTTGATACGAATATAAAAGGAACACTTAATGTTTTACACGCAGCTAGAGACTATGGAGTAAAGAAGGTATTAGTTACTTCAACATCTGAGGTGTATGGGACAGCACAGTATGTTCCCATTGATGAAAAACATCCTAAGCAGGCTCAATCACCCTATTCGGCAACAAAGATCGGAGCTGATTATGTTGCAGAGTCATTTTACAGGAGCTTTAATCTGCCCATAGTGATCGCTAGACCATTTAATACTTACGGGCCTCGTCAGTCTGCAAGAGCAATAATTCCTACGATTATAACCCAGGTGTTATCTGGAAAAAAGGAGATTCAACTCGGCTCACTTACACCCACACGAGATTTGGTGTTTGTCAAAGATGTTGTAGATGGTTTCATAGATATCGCAAAGTCAGATAAGACAATTGGCGAAGAGGTAAACATTGCGACCCAGACTGAAATATCCATAGGAGACCTTGCCAAAACAATTATTAAGAATATGAATTGTAATACCAAAATTATTACGGATGATGCAAGGATTAGGCCGAAGAACAGTGAAGTGGAAAGGCTGCTGGGAAGTAATAAGAAAATAAAAGAACTAACAAGGTGGAAGCCAGTTTACACTTTGGATCAAGGGTTGAAAGAAACAATAGAATGGTTTAAGGGCAAAGGAAGCATGAATCTCTATAAGTCGGATATTTATAATATATAGAGGGGCATTGTTGAGTATCTTTAGTACTAGATAGTAAGAAAAATAACTAAATAAGGGGAATATATAGATGGCGAGGATCGCATTTGTGCAACGAGAAATAAGGACTAGGTTTGGAGCGATGGCTCTCTCAGCGGTATTAAAAAAGGGAGGCCATCAATGTGAAATGTTTATCCAGTCAAAAAGCAAAAATATTGTCCAAGATGTGTTGGATTACAAGCCTAATATTATTGCTTTTTCGACAATGACTGCTAACAATAAACTTGCTTTGAATTGGGCTGTTGAATTAAGAAAATTTTCAGATGCTTTTATTATAATGGGCGGTCCACATCCTACTTTTTTTCCGGAAGTCATTAAGCAAAGGTGCTTAGATGCAATATGCATCGGTGAAGGAGAATATGCTTTTTTGGAGTTGGCTAACCGTATTGACAGGGGGCACGATTTTACTAATATTAAGAATTTGTGGGTAAAGAGGAATGGAAATATATATAAAAACGATTTATGTGATTTGGTTGATATAAATGAGTTACCTATATATGATAGAGAGTTATACTATGACAAATATCTCGAATTACGAGATGAACCAACTAAAAGCATATTCCTTGTAAGAGGCTGCCCTTTTAGTTGTACCTATTGTTTTAATAATGCCTTAAAGAAAATGTATGCCGGTAAAGGTCAATACATCCGTTGCCTAGATGTAGACAAAGCAATTGCGGAGATTAAGTATGTTCGGGATAAGTATGGAATGAAATGGCTTCAGATTATTACCGACACTCTTAATGTCAACAGGGAATGGTTTATGACTTTTTTAGATCGGTATAAACAGGAAATAGATATTCCTTTTCTGTGTAACGTACGCATTGATTTAGTTGATGAAGAGATGGTTAAAAAAATGAAGGAAGCTAAGTGCGATAGAATTGATTTTGCAATTGAGCATGGAGATGAATGGATCAGGAAGAATATTTTGAAGAGAGATATGACAGATAAGCAGATTGTAGGGGGGGGGCGATTATTTAATAAATATAAGATACGAGTTCAGATAGCTAATATTATCGGCGTTCCTCATGAAACCGTTTCTACTGCTATGAAAACAGTAGAACTAAATAGGTTGTTTAAGCCTGAGATGGCCAGAGTCACTATTCTACAACCATATCCAAGAACCGAAATCAATGAGTATGCCAAGGATGCCGGTTTTTTGTTGCCAGATTATGATTTTTCTGAGTCCGATACTGGATTTCAAATCTATTACGTTGGCGACAGAGTCTTAATGCCTCTAAAATTGAAGCAGGCAGCAGAACTGATAAACATACATTATTTCTTTTATCTATTAGTGAAGCATAAGTGGTTAGAGCCTTTAATTAAGAAGCTGATTAAATTACCTCCTAATAGAATTTTTAGATTAATTTATGTATTCCCTGTCGTAAGACAGGATATCAAGTATTGCAGGTCATTTAGGAGGAAAATGCGGACTGCCTTGATACTATTAAAGATCTTAATTAAGGGGAAGTAATTTTAAAAAATATTAAACGTAAAATGATATGTTAAAAAAGTTGGACACAAAGCAGAGAGAAATACATTTGGATGCACCAAATGTTGATGGTTTGGAGAAAGAGTATTTGAATAGAGCCATTGATGACGGATATGTTTCTACGGCAGGACCATATGTTTCGGAGTTTGAGGAAAAGGTCAGGAGCTATTTAGGGGCAAAAAAAGCTGTTTCTACCCAAAGCGGAACAGCAGCTCTTCTTATGGCTTTATACGAACTCGGGATAGGTTCTCAGGATGAGGTAATTGTTCCTGTTTTAACATTTGTTGCAACTGCTAATGCTGTTGTGCATGTTGGTGCGAAACCAGTTTTTGTAGATGTTGATAGTGCTACTTGGAATATTGACCCGGAGAAGATGGAGAAAGCAATAACCAAAAAGACAAAAGCAATAATACCGGTCCATCTTTACGGCAATCCTTGCCAGATGGATATAATAATGGATATTGCTAAGCGCCATAATCTTTATGTAATAGAAGACGCCGCAGAAAGTTTGGGCGCTAAGTATAGAAGAAAGAATATGGGGACTTTTGGGGATTACGGATGTTTTAGCTTTAACGGCAATAAGATAGTCACAACTGGCGGTGGCGGAATGGTAGTAGGCGAGGATGCCAGAGGCTTAGAGCACATAAAGTTTTTAGCAAATCAGGCGCGAAGTAAATCAAATAGATATTATTATTCCGAAGTAGGTTTTAATTATAGGATGACGAATATTGAAGCTGCTTTAGGCCTCGCTCAGATGGAAAAAATCGACAAGTTTCTAAATAAAAAGAGGGTGTTCAATCATATATACCGGAGTGAACTTGGGAATATAGATAACATTCATTTTCAAGAAGAATTCCAGGATGCAGAGAGTAGTTATTGGTTTACATGCATTGCTTTTGATAGAGGAATAGAGATAGGAAACTTGCAAATCGCACTAAAAAGAAAAGGTGTTCCCACACGAAGAATTTTTATGCCGGTAGTAGAATTTATACCTTATAAGATATATAAAAAGGACGAGTACAAAAATGCTTACTCTATTTATGCCGGAGGTTTATGCTTACCAAGTTCTACACGTAACACCAAAGATGATATATATTGTGTCTGCAAGACAATAGAAGAGGTGGCAACAAAAGCAAGCAAGGATTTTAGATATGTCAATTAGATCAAAGATTGTATCAACTGGAAGTTATGTCCCAGAAAATGTCGTTGCAAACGATGAACTCACTAACTTTCCTAAAATAAGCATTCCTTTAATTGAACAAAAAACAGGGGTGAAAGTTCGTAGGTTTGCAGAAGAAAATCAATCTACATCCGATTTGGCGTTTCTGGCAGCAAAAAGCTGTCTCGAGAAGGCTCCTATCAAACCTTGTGAAATTGAGGCAATTATTCTTGCAACTTCCTCTCCAGATAGAATACAGCCTGCAACTGCAACTCGAGTCCAGCATTTAATAGGGGCAATTAATGCTTTTGCTTTTGACATTAACTCCGTATGTAGTGGCGGAATTTTTGCATTATATGGCGCTGACTCAATGATTAGGGCAGGCTTTTGCAAAAATGTATTAGTAGTAGGAGCAGAAATATATTCCCGCTATTTAAACCCAAAAGATTTTTCTACCTATCCTTACTTTGGCGATGGTGCAGGTGCAGTTCTTTTATCAGCCGCAAGTGGTATGGATTCCGGAATAATTCATTCTATATTACATAGCGATGGTTCGGGCGCTGATACAATACAGGTTCCGGGTGGAGGAACGATGTTGCCCGGTTATCGGATCAAGAATCATAATGATTTTTATTTTAGGATGTATGGGAAACAGGTGTATGAATTTGCTATTAATAAAGGGGTAGAGGTTGTCAACGAAATTTTAACGGTAACGGGAATCAGAAAAGAACAAATTAAATTTATAATTCCCCATCAGGCAAATATAAACATCATTAAAGAGTTGTCTGCACGGTTAGACTTTGATTATGATAAGTTTGTTGTAAACGTTGACAAGTATGGAAATACTGCAGCGGCATCAACATTAATAGGGCTAGACGAGCTAATTAAGAGTAAAAAAGCAGCGAGTAATGATTTAATTATGTTAGTTGTTTTTGGTGGTGGATTATCATGGGGGACGACGTTAATTCGATTATAAAAGAAGAGACGTTTGAGCAAGAGAGTAAAATATGCGTAAAAAAATAAAGGAGATAATTTTTGAAAGCATTAGAGAGGTGTCTGCATTGCAGAGTAATCAAAATGAAGACATTTCAGAAAAGATGGAATTGTTTGGTAGCCAAGGAATTTTTGATTCAATGGCCTTTGTCACATTTATTACTGACGTAGAGCAGAAGATTGCAGATGAATTTTTGGTAAACACTGCTATTGCCGATGAAAAAGTTTTTTCATATAAGGATAGCCCTTTTAGAAGCGTTGGTTCGTTCGTAGATTATATTATGGTCCTATTAGAAAAGGCAAAAAAATGAAAGAAAAAAAGATAATGCTTGTTACTGGTACCAGCAGAGGGATTGGAAGATACCTTGTGGAACACTATCTTGAACGTGGATATATGATAATAGGTTGCAGCAGGCATGAGAGCAATATAGAATCCGACTGCTATAGACATTTTTGCTTAGACATCAAGAATGAGAAAGAGGTAGTGACGATGTTCAACGATATTAGGCGGAAATATCGTAGGCTTGACATCTTAATCAATAACGCGGGTACAGCTTCTTTTAATCATAGCATACTGACTCCTTATTCCACAATTGAGGAAGTTTTCAAGACCAATACTTTTGGAACATTCCTTTTTTGCAGAGAGGCTGCAAAAATTATGTCTAAGCGAAAATATGGACGGATAGTTAATTTTACTTCGGGGGCGGTGCCGTTAAAACTTGAAGGAGAATCTGCATACGCTGCTTCGAAAGCCGCTATTGATAAGTTAACCCAGATTTTTGCTAAAGAATTTGCTCCTTTTGATATTACCTGCAATGCTATCGGTCCAGCCGTAATTGGTACGGATATGTTGCAAATATTCCCAAAGGAGGCGATCGAGAAAGTTATTAACCTTCAAGCAATAAAGAGGACAGGAAAGTATATAGACATTGCAAACGTTATCGATTTTTTTATTAAGGACGAAAGTAGCTTTATTACCGGTCAGACGGTATATCTTGGCGGAGTTATGTTATAATTATTTTCTATTGAATTAAAGGAAATATTTGAGGATTGATAATAGCTAAGTTAGTGTTTGGGGTCAGGCTTTTACTATACGATTAAATATTAAGGAGGAAGAGGTTGAAAGATATTATTATCGTTGGAACTGGGGGATTAGCTGCTGAAGTAACAGAATATATAAATAATAATCGACAGCATAATCTTAGCTTGTATCAGTATCAAATTAAAGGATATTTAAGCATCAGCAGTAAGGATTTTAAAAAATATAAGTTCGAGAAACCTTTGCTTGGAGATGAAAGGACATATACACTGGGTCCGAACGACTACGTAATAATAGCTATCGGAATTCAAGAAATAAGAAATAAGGTTATAGATATTTTAAATAAAAAAAACGCAGAGTTCATTAACCTTATACATCATACTGTCTTAGTAGGTGCAAATACAAATATTGGGTTGGGGAATATAATAGCTCCTTACTGTATAGTGGGACCTAATGTAAGCATAGGCGATTTCAATATATTAAACTACCACACTACCGTAGCTCATGGTTGCAGTATTGGCAGTAATAACGTTTTTTCTCCCAATGTGCGAGTTGCCGGCCATGCGAGAATAGATAATAATAACTTTTTTGGAACCTCAAGCAATATTTTGCCTAATATGAGCATTGGTTCTGAAAACAAGATAAAAGCAGGGGGTACTGTTGATCAAAATATAGCTAATCGTTCTTTCTTTTTCCCCGACATTAAGAACAAGTCTATGACAATATTTTAGGAATAAATGTTGGAGCTTTTTCAATGGGTAAGTATAAGGTAATTTAGTATGCAGAAAAGGAGAATGGAATATGAGGGGGCAAAATATCCAGACTAAATCTTACGCTTCAGGAAAGGAGGTAGATCTTAGGAAAAATTTTTCAAACTGTTTGAAAATTGCCCGATTCCAAGTCCCTACAGTTCGGCTCAATCCTGCATAGTTATAGAATGAAAGGGCTAAACTTGTACGTTTAACGCACTTTATAGGTAACTCAAAATGAAAAAAGTTTTTATTATAGCGGAGGCAGGCATCAGTCATAATGGCAATGCCGAAATAGCGAAAAAAATGGTTGATGTTGCCTTGGAAGCCAAGGCAGATGCTATAAAGTTTCAGTCGTTTAAAAGCGGAAAGGCTATAAGTAGATACGCGCCAAAAGCTGAGTATCAGCAAATGACGACCAATAGGGAGGAGTCCCAGCTAGAGATGGTAAAAAAGTTGGAATTAACTGCTCAAGTTCACGAAGAACTTTTCAACTACTGTGAGAAAAAAGGTATTATATTTTTGTCTTCCCCATTTGATCTGGAAAGTGTAGACATGCTTAACGGACTCGGGCTTAAGATTTTTAAAGTTCCATCAGGAGAAATAACCAATCTTCCCCTTTTAAGAAAGGTCGGAAGTTTGGGGAAAGAAATCATAATGTCGACGGGCATGGCAGATTTGAAAGAGATAGAGAATGCATTAGATATTTTAATAAAAGCAGGAACTGAAAAGGCAAAAATAACTATTTTACAGTGCAACACAGAATATCCAACTCCCTGTAAAGATGTAAATTTAAGAGCAATGGTTACAATAGGAGAAACCTTTAAAGTGGCTGTGGGGTATTCTGACCATACTCTTGGTATAGAAATGCCTATTGCTGCCGTGGCTTTAGGTGCAAGAGTTATAGAAAAACATTTTACACTGGATAGAAACATGGAAGGACCCGACCATAAAATATCATTAGAACCCGATGAATTGAAGACTATGATAGTGGGTATACGAAACGTTGAAATGGCGCTAGGTGATGGGGTAAAAGAAACTTCGCCCTCAGAGCTTAAAAATAGGCCTATAGTCAGAAAAAGTATAATAGCAGCAAAAAATATAAAAGAAGGAGATATTTTCACCGAAGAAAACATTATTACAAAAAGGCCGGGAAAAGGTATAAATCCCATGGAGTGGGATAAGGTAATAGGAAAAACTGCCAAGAAAGATTTCTTGGTGGATCAACCAATAGAACTATGAGTAGGAAGATTTGTGTAGTCACAGGTTCTCGGGCTGAATATGGGATTTTGCGGCCATTGATTAAAGAGATTAAGGAAGATCGCGGTTTAAAATTACAGTTAGTTGTAACTGGAACTCACTTATCTAGTGAATTTGGCTTAACATATCAAGAAATTATCCAGGACGGTTTTAAAATCGATAAAAAAGTAAGTATAGTTTTAAGTTCAGATAGCAATATAGGTATTACTAAATCCATGGCTCATGCTCTAGTTAGAATCTCTAAAGCCTACTTAAAACTAAAGCCGGATATGGTGGTTATTTTAGGCGATAGATTTGAAATTTTTAGTGCAGCCGTAGCGGCTCACATACAAAGAATTCCTATTGCTCATATTTGCGGAGGTGAGTTGACTGAAGGTGCTATTGACGATGCCTTTCGCCACTCCATAACTAAAATGAGCCAGTTACATTTTACTTCTACAGAGAAGTATAGGAGGAGAGTTATCCAGCTAGGTGAGGATCCCAGTCGAGTTTTTCGTGTAGGTTCGTTAAGTTTAGATAATATAAAAAATCAGGATTTTTTGTCGAAAAAAGAGCTAGAAAAAAGGTTGAATTTAAAATTTAATAGATTTAATATTTTGGTTACTTTTCATCCTGTTACTTTGGAAAACAATACATCGGGTACCCAATTTAAGAAAATATTGAATGTACTGAATGGATTAAAAAATACCAATATAGTTTTTACAAAAGCAAATGCTGATTCAGGAGGCAGGAAAATTAATCAATTGATCGATGAATATGTAAAGAAAAACCCTCAAAAAGCGACTGCTTTTACTTCTATGGGGCAGCTTAATTATCTGTCCACCATGCAATTTGTTGATGCGGTTGTAGGTAACTCATCAAGTGGTATTGGTGAGGCTCCAAGTTTTAAAATTGCCACAGTAAATATCGGAGACAGACAAAAAGGAAGAATTAAAGCAAAAAGCGTAATTGATTGTGCGCCTACGAAAGACGCACTTACCGATGCTTTCAAAAAAATATACTCTAAATATTTTCAGAGAAGGCTTAAAAACATTAAGAACCTATACGGTGATGGAAATGCCGCCGTCAGAATTAAAAATATTCTTAAACGCTACAATATAACTAATATTATACGGAAAAAATTTTATGATATATAATTTAGCTAATGCTAGGTGTAGATTCTTGGATCTAAAGCTGTAGGAGGTAGTATTGTGAAATATTGCAAGAAATGCGTAATGCCCGATACAAGACCGGGGATTACTTTTGATGAGGAAGGAGTTTGTCAACCCTGTCGTTCATATGGAAGAAGAAAGGATATCGATTGGGGCAAGAGACGAAAAGAGCTGGAGAAGATTTGTGATAAGTATAGAAGAAAAGATTCAGGCAAACACGATTGTTTAATAGCAGTAAGTGGGGGGAAAGATAGCCATTTTCAAGTCCATGTGATGAAAGAGCTTATGGGTATGAATCCTTTGCTGGTTACTGTGGAAGATAATTTTCCTATGACCAAAGCCGGCCTGCATAATATAAGAAATATTTCTGAAGAGTTTGATTGTGAAATCATAAGTCTTAAACCCAATATAAAAGCCCAAAAACATATAATGAGAAAAACGTTTGAGAGATATGGGCAACCCACTTGGTATATAGACAGATTAATTTACACCTTTCCTATACATATGGCGGTAAAGTTTTCTATACCTTTACTGGTGTATGGAGAGAATGTTACCTATGAATATGGAGGAGAACAGCAGGAGGAAACCTTTTCTGCAAAAGAACAGATATCTAACGGTGTAGCTTCTGATATACCCTGGGAAGAACTCATAGATGACAACATCATTATTAATAACTTGGAACTCTGTAAATATGTTTCAAGCCAAGATATTAATAAGATTGAACCGATATACTTAAGCTATTTTGTGCAATGGAATAGCTATGGAAATTATGGTTTTGCAAAAAGCAGAGGATTTAAGAGTTTAACCCATGAGTGGAGAAGAACACATCATATTGAGGATTTTGATCAAGTAGACAGTCGAGCCTACTTGGTTCATCCATGGTTGAAATACCCAAAGTTTGGCCACGCAACTGCGACAGATTATGCAGCTAAATTCATTAGATATGGATTAATTACAAGAGAAAAAGGTATCCGGTTAGTGAAAAAACATGACCATGATCTTGACCCAAAAGTGGTGAACGATTTTATAAATTTTTTGGGCTACTCGGCTAAAGAATTCTGGGCAATCGTCGATAAGCATTACAACCGTGATTTATTCAAAAAGGATGCTAATGGTGAGTGGAGGCTAAAAGATCCTATTTATAAAAGCTTAGAGGATTAATGTGAACATGGAAGATGTAATTACAAAAATAAAAATTAGTCCGCAAGCTTCGATAAAAGAAGCTCTAAAGAGAATTGATAAGGCTGGAATGGCAACGCTGTTTGTTTGCGACGAGGATAACTTTTTGACCGGTTCACTTACTGACGGTGACATAAGACGAAGGATTTTACAAACCGGTGACTTAAAAGAAAGTATCGCCAAATGCTTTAACAAAAATCCAGTTTTTGTTGTAGAGGGTGATTATGTGAACGATGATGCGAGAAGATTAATGTTGGATAAGACTATTGAGGTTATTCCCGTATTAGACGAAAGAAGAAGAATCGTAGACGTTTTGTTTTGGAAAGATATATTTGGAAAGGATACATTTTTTCACAAAAAGATTGATACCCCTGTCGTTATAATGGCTGGCGGCAAGGGCGAGCGGTTAGGACCTTTCACAAAAATATTTCCCAAATCTCTTATTCCATTGGGTGATAAGCCGATTATCAAAATGATAATAGATAAATTTAGACAGTATGGTGTTGACTCATTTTATATTACTTTAAATTACAAGGGTGAGATGATCAAGATTTACTTAGAAGGTATAGAGAAGGATTATAAGGTAGAGTATATTCAGGAAAAAGAATTTTTAGGGACAGCAGGCAGTCTAAAATTATTACCATCTTGCATGAAGGAAACTTTTATAGTTTCTAACAGCGACATTATTGTAGATGCAGATTATAGAGATTTGCTGAATTTTCATAGTAAAAATAATAATATTCTGACCATTATTGGCTCTATCCAGCACTATAGAGTCCCTTATGGCATTATCCATTTTGAAAAACAGGGGAGAATGAAAGAAATTCAGGAAAAGCCGGAATTTGATTTCACCATAAATACGGGGGTATATATATTGTCTAAAAAATGTCTTGATTTTATTCCCGATAAAGGATGTTTTGACATGACTGATTTAATCCAACTACTCTTGGATAGGGGAGAAAGCGTTGGAACGTACCCTGTGTCAGAAAAATCTTATATAGATGTTGGACAGTGGGAGGAATACAAGGAAGCAATGGATAAATTTCGGTCATTATAAAACTTACTATGTATGTATAAAAATAAAAAAATTTTAGCTTTGATTCCCGCACGCGGCGGAAGTAAGAGGTTGCCTTATAAGAATGTAAGGCCGTTATTGGGGAAGCCGTTAATTGCATGGACCATAGAAGAAGCGAAAAAAAGTAAATATCTGGATAGAGTTATTGTTTCTACCGATAGTGAGGAAATTACAGAAATTTCAGCAAAATATGGCGCGGAAACCCCTTTTTTAAGACCAAAGGAATTAGCTACTGATGAGGTTCAAGGGATAGATGTGGTGCTGCACGCGATTAACTGGTTTAGAAATATCGGTGAGCTTTACGATTTATTAATCCTACTTCAGCCTACTTCTCCATTGAGGGCGCCGGAAGATATTGATAAGGCAATAAAGCTGCTATTTTTAAAAAATGCTCGTGCAGTTATTTCTGTATCTAAGGTAACTCACCATCCCTATTGGGTAAATACTTTGCCGGATGATGGATGCATGAGAGATTTTATACGGAAGGAGGCGGTTAATAATAACAGGCAGCAAGTTCCTGATTTTTACGCGTTAAACGGCGCGATATATGTGGCTTTTTGCAATTACATATTAGAAAGAAAAAGCTTCCACGGACAGGGAACTTTTGCCTATATTATGCCTGAGGGGCGTTCGGTTGATATTGATAGCGAGGGTGACTTTAAGTTGGCAGAGATTTTTATGAGAGGCCAATAAGAAGGTTTAAACTATGATTGAGCCAAAAGAAAATATGAAACGTTTATTTAGGACAGCGCCTGTTTCTGTGAATAGAATCGGAAGAGTAGTTAGGCTAGATAGGAATGAGCGGACTGTTTCTTTTCCCGAGGAACATTTGAAAAAAATATGGCAAAGTATAAGTCCCGAAGAGGTTGTTGCTTATCCGGAGTTGGAGCCGTTTTACGAAAAGCTTTCCGGATGGATGAATGTAGATAGAAATCAAGTACTCTTAACCAGCGGTTCAGATACAGGCATAAGGGCTATATATGAAGTTTATCTGGAGCAGGGAGACGAAGTGTTGGTTTTTCCCCCAACATACGCGATGTATTCAGTATATTGCGCTATGTTTGGAGGGGTAATCAAAGAAGTATTTTACGGCGAAGATTTTTCGTTACCTTTAGAGAGCGTGCTTAATGCTATTGGTCATAAGACAAAATTAGTGGTTATCGCAAATCCTAATCATACGGGTACTGCTTTACCTGAGTCAGAACTCCTTCAGATACTTAAAGTTGCAAAAGATAATCAGGCTTTAGTTATTATTGATGAGGCTTATTACCATTTTCATGAAGAAACGATGTTGCCGTATATTAATGAATTTGACAACTTGATTATTGTGCGAACTTTTTCCAAAGCGTTCGGAGTCGCAGCTTTAAGGATAGGGTACTTGATAAGTAATAAAGATAAGATTAGCCAATTGTATAAAGCCAAGCTTACTCATGAAATTACCGGTATTTCAGCAAAATTTGGTAAGTATCTTTTGGAGCATTTAGAAATTATGAATAATTATGTCCAGGGCGTTAAGGAAGGCATAAAGTATTTATCGAAAGAGTTAGAGGAGTTAGGAGTTATAACTTTCCAAACTTGTACTAACTTTTTGTTTGCAAAGTTGCCCGTAGAAGTTGATAGAGAACAAATGGTGAAATTGCTAAAAGAGAAAAAATTTTATATTAGCGGGCCTTTTTCCACAGCGCCTATAAAAGGCCTCATAAGAATTACAGCTGGACCGGCAGAACAAATGCGAGATTTTATTTCGGCTTTTAAATCAATTCATAAGAAGGCCCAATGCAAATAAGCCGCGTTTGTGTTTTATTAGTTTGGATTAACAAATTATGCTTAAATTAATCGTCAAAAAAATTCTAAGAACAATTGGTGTTGATATCAAAGCTTTTATTCAGGGGATAGCCAAATTCTCTCTTCGATTGACCTTGTTTCAGAATAACTATAGAGAAATCATAAGAAAACTGCAGAGGATAAAGCCGGATATCTCCAACCAATACTCTTGTCCTCTGGATTTCAACAGCTTCTGGGAGACTAAACTACGCATCCAGCACGCCTTTCAATGTTCTTTAATGCTTAAGGCGCTGAAAGGATTTCCTGCCGGTGAGTTGACCATTGTGGATATTGGAGATTCAGCGCGTACGCACCTGCGGTATCTCGAAGGGCTTACTGATGGCGTATTCAATATTGATTCCATCAGCGTTAACTGCGACTCAATTTCAGTAGAAAAAATTAAAGCTCAGGGACATAAGGCCGTTTTGTGTAATGGGGAGGATTTTACATTAGGGGATAGGAAGATTGATTTGGTTATTCTTTTTCAGATAATAGAGCATCTGCATAACCCGATAGATTTTCTTAAGCGATTAGGCAAGAATCTAAAGTGTAACAGAATAGCAGTAACAGTGCCTTATTTGCGAAAAAGCCGTGTTGGGTTGTCTTCTATGCGTAAGAGGAAAAAGAGTCATAAGGTAGTAGAGAATGAACATATCTTTGAATTGAATCCGGAAGATTGGAAACTGCTTATGAATTATACAGGGTGGAAGATTATCCATGAGCAAATTTATTATCAGTATCCCCGCTGGATACCTTTTCTAAGCGGATTTCTGAGAATGTTTATGAGAGAGATAGATTTCGAGGGATTTTGGGGAGTTATCTTGGAGAGAGATACTACTTTATATCGGGAAGTCTTTGCAGATTTTAAAAGAAAATTTATATAATAGTATGGATGTATCCTTTACGGTAATGATAGATAAAGGGAAGAGGACATTTTAAATGGGCAACAAGAATATTGAATATAAGTCACAGCAGATTCAGGATTTTTTCAGCTCCCATAGGCAGAAATGGGAGGAATTTTATCCTTCCGAGAGATGGGTATTCAATAAAATCGCGGGTTTCAGAAAAACATTTGGTGATATTTTGGATGTCGGATGTGCCTGCGGGGGACTGGGAGCGGCATTGAGCGAGAAGTTTATTTTCGATTCTTATACCGGCATTGACATTAATAAAAATGCCATCGAGTGGGCCCGGAATAATCAGAAATTATCAATGCCGGTAAAGTTTATTGCCGGTGATATTTTAAAACAGAAATTAAACAAAAGTTATGATGTGGTGGCCTCATTGAGCTGCGCTGATTGGAATATAGAGACTGGCAAAATAATTAATTATTGTTGGGATAGGGTAAAGCCTGGAGGGTATTTTATTATTTCATTGAGGATTACAAAAGAAAGAGGGATCAATGACATAAGAGAAAGTTATCAGCATATTGATTTCTCAGGGAAAAAGAGTAATTGCGAAATCGCTAATTATGTAGTATTCAATTTTAAAGATGTTCTTGGAATGATAGAAGGGCTAAAGCCTTCCCCTCAATTAGTCGGCGCGTATGGATATTGGGGCCTTTCTCCAAAGACCGCTGTAACACTATTTAAGAAGTTAATTTTTGCTGTATTTTATATTCAAAAAAGAACACCTATTATCGATAGAGAAGAACAAAGTATTAAAACCGAATTTAATTTGCCCATAGATATATTTTTATAAATACCTGTTTAATTTTGATGAAAGTTATTTAATCTTTAAAAGTAGGGGGAGTAAGATTATGTCGAGTGTAAATAAAAATCTCAAACAGTGTCTAAGCTCAGGGAAGTTAACTATTGGGTCTTGGATAACCATTGGTGATACTTGCATAGCCGAAATTATGGCAAAACTTGGATTTGACTGGCTTTGTGTAGATATGGAACATTCGGCAATTACCTTAGCTGAGGCTAAGAATATTATCCAGGTTGTAGACTTAGCCGGGGTTATCCCTATGGTTAGGGTTGGTGAGAATGACCCTAATCTTATAAAAAGGGTTATGGATGCTGGCGCGCGCGGTGTAATTGTGCCTATGATAAACACAAAGGAGGAGGCTATCAGAGCTGTAAACTCTGTAAAATATCCTCCTATAGGTAATCGAGGTGTGGGTTTAGCCAGGGCTCAAGGATATGGTTTGAAATTTGAAGAATATAAAAAGTGGGTTGATTCTGGTAGCATTGTAATAGTCCAGATTGAACATATAAAAGCAATAGACAATCTGGAACAAATCTTGGATACAGATGGGGTTGACGCAAGCATAATAGGGCCCTATGATTTATCTGCTTCTTTGGGGTACCCGGGAGAATTTGAGCGTCCGGAAGTAAAGGCAGCTCTGCGAAGATATGAGGAAATCTGTAATAAGCTTAATAAACCAATGGGGATTCATTCTGTCCCTCCAGACTATAAAAAAGTTTTAGAATACGTAGATAGAGGCTACAAGTTTGTCGCTTTTAGCTTCGACGCTCTTTTTTTAGGAGCTAAATGCAAAGAAGAGTTAGCAAAAGTAACAGCCAAAATCCGGGGGTAAAGAATGAGCAGCAAAAAATTAAAAGAACTTTATGATTTGTTAAATTTAGAAAAATTTGTATTTATTGACATTGGCGCCGCGGGCGGTTTTGATCAAAAATGGAGCATGTTGGGCGACCGTTTATCTGTAATAGGTTTTGAGCCGAGCGAGGAAGAATTCAGAAATTTAACTGACGCAAAAAAACGTAAGAATGTTACCTATTATAATTATTGCCTAGCCGAAAAACCTTGCCGGTTAAAATTTTTTGTAGCCCCAAATAACAAGAACGCATCTTGCCTGAGGCTCGATCCCGAATTTTTTAATAGATTTCCTTTCAGTGAACGTTTTGATTCATTGAGGGAAGTCTTTATGGATGCTAATAGTTTAGATAATACTCCCTTAGCTGATAAAGCTGATTTCATCAAAATTGACACTGACGGTTATGAGTTGAATATTTTGAAGGGCGGCGCTAAAGTTTTGGATAATGTCTGTGGCTTAGAAGTTGAAGTTGGATTTTCCGAGCTTTACAAAGAACAACCATTGTTTGCTGATGTTGATTCTTATTTGAGAGGTGCCGGTTTTAGCTTATTTGATTTAAGGCCGGCCTATTGGAAAAGAAATTTGCGTCATCAGAAGGGTAGAGGACAGATCATCTTTGCCGATGCTATATACTTTAAAGACTACATTGGCGCGAATTCAGTTCCTACCCATATTGGCCCGCCAATTATAGCGTCGGTGGCGTACAAAAAGTATGATTTTGCAACAGAACTTGTAAGTTATTTTTGCCAAAAAGGGCGATTAAGCTGTGAGAAGAAAAAAAGAATCGAGTCAATAATCGCAGGTTTAAGTAAACCTGTTTTAAAAATCCCCGCCTTTAAAGGTAGAGGCAGGATTATTTCTTATTTACAGGGAATACTTCGTGCTTTTAAATCGGTAGATTGGGCAAGAAAGGATTCCTGGGAATAGTTATGGCATGAAAGATAAAATGAATATAATCGGCATTATTCCTGCTCGAATGGCTTCAATGCGGTTTCCCGGCAAGCCTCTTGCTAAGATCTGCGGGATTCCTATGATTGAGCATGTCTATTTTAGAAGTAAAATGGCAGGTATGCTTTGTGATGTTTATATTGCTACCTGCGATAGAGAGATAGAGGAGTATTGTATTCAGAATAATATGAAAGTGGTGATGACTAAAGATACACATCAGCGGGCCTCCGATAGAACCGCTGAAGCTATGTTAAAAATAGAAGAGGCTACGAAAGAAAGGATAGATATAGTAGTAATGGTTCAAGGAGATGAGCCTATGGTTTATCCGGAAATGATAAATCAAGCAGTCAAGCCTATGTTAGAAAACGATGCTGTGGTAGTTGTAAACCTTATGGCGCCGATAAGGTCTCTCAAAGAGCATCAGGATCCTAACGCTGTTAAGGTTGTGGTTGATAAAGATAATTTCGCGCTTTATTTTTCAAGAGAGCCTATTCCTTCACGAAAAAAATACTCGAAGGAAATACCTATGAATAAACAGATTTCCATAGATCCTTTTCGCAGGGATTTTTTAATTAAGTTTAATAATCTTCCTTCGACACCGCTTGAAGTGATTGAATCTATAGATATGTTAAGGGTTTTGGGGAATGGATACAGGGTTAAGATGGTCCCCACAGAGTCCGAAACTTATAGCGTAGATACTTTAGAAGATTTAAAAAGAGTAGAACGTTTTATGGAGAACGATAGCCTGATAGCAAATTACAAGGATGTAAATTGTTAAGGATATGAAGCAAAACAAATTTGAAACGATAGTAAAGATATTTTAATATTTAAAGCATGCTGTTAATAACAAAAAAATACATAATTACTCTATTTTGTATATTCCTGCAAATGCTTTCTTATATTTTGTATTTTTTCTCCGGTTTCTTTCCCAGAGATTCAAAAATTTGGCTTTTTGGATGCTGGAACGGCAGAAAGTTCAGAGGAAACAGTAAGCATTTATATTTTTATGTGAAAAATAACTATTCTGATATTCGCGCGGTATGGATAACTAAAGATTACAGCCTGAGCCTTAAGCTGCGAGAAGACAATATCGACGCTTATTATGCCTATAGCCTGAGGGGAATGCTGATAACTTTAAGGGCTAAATATTTCATTGTTACCCATGGCATTAGAGACGTGAATGAATTTGTCTCCCGGGGAGGCATAATGATTAACTTAGATCACGCTATTTACCCTATAAAGGATATGAGTTTGTCGTTACGCTGTTCTCTTTTCTGGAAAATCTATAACTATTTGCGCAATTCATATGCTTATCTGATTAAGCCCGACTACGCGATAACATCATCGAAATTTACTTTTGCCGCAACCAAACACCACTACAAAATCAGCGACGATAGAATCATTCCAACAGGCACTCCCAAAACCGACCTTCTCCTTGATCCTGGCAGCGACAATGTTGCTTTGAATCGAGACAAAGATTATGCAGCCTTTTGTGCGACTGGCAGGAGGCGCCTTTTTTTGCTGCCTACATGGAGAAGTGACTCTATGTTTAGCATATTCAAGTTTGGTTTTGATTTGAAAGCGTTAGATCAGTTATTAGAAGAAATTAAGGCAATCATTGCTATTGGTTTTCATCCCAATACGCCAAAGCGACAAAAAATTCCCAACTTCAACGGTTACAATAATATAAAAAGTTTTAGTTATTCCGGCGATGAAATAAACAAGATTCTTAGCAAAACCGACCTTCTCATTACCGATTATTCATCTCTTTTTGCTGACTTCTTGATTTATGATAAACCTTTTGTTTTCGCTAAGTTTGATTATGAAGGTTATCGAAAAGAGCATGGCTTTTTTGTTGACTATGATAATGACCTTCCTGGGCCAAAAGCTCGTAATTGGCCCGAAGTGCTTGATTATATAGGAGATATTTTTATTAGAGGAAATGACCAATATCAAATGAAGCGTAGGCAATTAAAGAGCCTGATTTATCCGCGTTTGGATGGTAAAGCATGCGAACGTATCAGTCAATTTATTTTATCTTTATCATCTTCATAAAGGTGCTTAATAGGGGAGGATGGCTATGAGAAACAAAGAGAAATTAAAAGTTGGAATTGCCGGATTTGGGGTGGTAGGTAAGCGCCGCCGCCATTATATAGACCAACACCCGGGATTACAGACCGTAGCAGTCTGTGACCGGGAATTTCTCGAGCACGGCGTTAGGCCTGATGGAGTGCATTGTTTTTCTGACTATCGTCAGCTCTTAGAGCAACCATTGGACATTTTATTTGTTTCCTTGCCGAATTATCTGGCAGCCGATGTTACTATTGCTGCCTTAGAGCGCGGTCTGCATGTATTTTGTGAAAAGCCCCCGGGACGAAATGTTTCCGACGTTGAACGGGTAATAGAAGTTGAGAAAAAGCGTGCGGGCTTGTTGCTAAAGTACGGATTTAACCATCGTTATCACAACTCTGTACGGGAAGCTTTGCGAATAGTTAAGTCCGGTGAGCTCGGTGAAATTGTTAACCTACGCGGTGTTTACGGTAAAAGCACAATGATTCCTTTTACCGGAGAGTGGCGCGCCGAACGCAAATTTTCCGGCGGAGGGATATTGCTTGACCAGGGTATTCATATGGTTGATTTGATGAGGTTGTTTTGTGGAGAGTTTTTGGAGGTGAAAAGTTATGTTTCTAATAATTATTGGCATCACGATGTAGAGGATAACGCTTTTGCCCTCATGCGAGACACTAAGGGCCGAATTGCAATGCTGCACTCTACCGCCACCCAGTGGCAGCATCGGTTTACTCTGCACATAACTTTAACTGAAGGGTATCTGGAACTGCGAGGCATTCTTAGCGGTTCTAAAAGTTACGGCGGCGAGAAGCTTGCTGTTGGGAGAAGGTGTGATTCTGCCGTAGGCACTTTACAGGAGGAGGTCATATCATACCTAGAGGATAATTCTTGGCGGGATGAGATTTACGAATTTGCTGATGTTATAGCAAAAGGAACAAAAATTAAGTCCGGCGGCAGTAAAGATGCTTTGGAGACTATGAAACTCGTCTATCGCATTTATTATGCTGATGCTCAATGGCGTAACGCTTATAATATTTCTAATTTAGATAGCAAGAAAGGTGAAGAAGAGGAGGCAACATTAAGATGAGAGTTCTTTTTTTATATCCCAACAAAGTAATGATAACGCGCGTACCGGTTGGCGTTTGTTATCTATCAGCGTATCTAAAGAGAGACGGCCACCAGGTCAAGTTGTTCGACACGACGTTTATTAAATGCGGCAATATTCAGAACGACGAAGAGTTACGTGCTTCAGCTTTACAGGTACGTAATCCGGATTTAAAAAAATACGGATTAGTAGAGAGAGACGCGGATCCTGTTGTTGAGTTTGAACGTGAAATAGAGTTATTCAAACCTGATATAATTGCCGCTAGCGTTGTCGACCCCAATTACAGCTTTAGCTTAGAATTGTTGAGAGAAATTAGAAAAAAATATAAAGATATCGTAACGGTGGTAGGTGGGCCAACCGCTACCTTTGCTCCTGAGGAGGTGATTGCCGAGGATTGCGTGGATATCGTGTGCAGAGGCGAAGGAGAAGAGGCCTTAACGGAGCTCTGCAATAATATAGAGCAAAAAAGAGACATTAAGGATATAAAGAATTTATGGATTAAAGAAAACGGAAAAATTTACAAAAATGAAGTAAGGCCATTGCTTGACATTAATAAGATTCTACGTCCGGATTGGAGCATTTTTGATGAACGCCACATTTTAAAACCATTAGCCGGTAAAATATACAGAATAGGCCATTTTGGAATGACCCGCGGATGTTTGTTTCCTTGTAAATATTGTGCAAATCGCGCCAAGTCTCAGATTTATAAAGATAAAGGCGAATATTATAGAATAAAAAGAACCGAGTTATTGGTTCAGGAGATGGCATTCTTCAAGGAAAAATACAATCTGAATTTTAATATGTTTTTTGATGATCTTTTCCCCCTCCACAAACATGAAGTAGCTGAGAATTTTTGCAAGCTTTACAAGAAACACGTTGGTCTCCCCTTTACTATAAATTTACATCCTGAACTCATAAAAGAAGAACAATTCTCTAAAATTGTTGAAGCAGGATGTCGCAACATATGCGTAGGGTTAGAATCCGGCAGCCCAAAGGTAAGAAGAAATGTTTTGGGAAGAAATTATAAGAATGAGCAGGTTGTCCGGGTAATCGGCTTAGCGCGTAAATATAAAATACGCAGTTCAACCTTTGACATGATCGGCATACCTTACGAAACGAGAAAGGAGATATTTGAAACTATAGAACTCAACAGGCAGGCAAAGCCAACGACTACTACTCTTACTTTTTTCCATCCTTATCGAGGCACTGAGCTGAGAGATTTGTGTATAAAAGAAAAACTTTTCGACCCTATTAAAGAAAAAGAGTATGAAAATGTTTATAGAGCGGAATCGTGCCTTGACCTTAATCAAATTTCCAACAAAGAACTTCGAGGCCTATTCCGGACTTTTCAATTATATTTTAAGCTCCCCAAAATTTACTACGGATTGATAAGAATAGCCGAAGGGGAAACCTTTTTAGCCAATAGCGTTTTTAACATCTTGAAACGAATATTCTATCGTATTACTGAAAAAGAATCAAAATGGGATTTTAAACGTATATCTGAGAAAGGAAATAGCTAAATGGAGAAAAAATGTAGATTTTTTGATCCCGATATAGGCAGAAAGAGCAGATTGCTGGATATTTATCAACAGGGAAAAGCAGCCGCCAATATACCTCCGTTATTTTCGATAATCGAGTTTGATATTTCAGGATTATGCAATCGCAAGTGTATTTTTTGTCCCCGAAACGACCCCAAGATTTTTCCTAATACTAACAAGTATATGCCTGTAGAACTTTATGAGAAGATTATGAAAGATCTTAAAAGGGTAGATTTTGATGGGATTATTCACTATTCAGCTTTCAGCGAACCGTTACTTCATGAAAACATTGGAAAACTTATCGCCCTCTCTAAGCATTACTGTCCTGGGGCGCGTGTAGAAGTTATAACTAACGGAGACTTGTTAACTTCGGAAAGGCTCCTTGATTTGTTCGCTGCTGGGCTTGACGCAATCTGTATTAGCATGTACGACGGCCCTCATCAGAAGGAGCATTTTAATAACTTAAAGAGGCAAACAGGGTTAGGAGATAATCGGGTTGTTCTGAGAGCGCGGTGGTTGTCGCCGGAAGGACATTATGGCATTACGCTTACTAATCGGGCTGGGACATTGGAAAATAAAGATATTGGCATAAACGCGGTTGAAAAACCGGCTAAACGGGCTTGTCACCACCCTTTTTATCAAACCTTCGTTGACTATGAAGGGCGGGTTCTTCTATGCACTCATGATTGGGGTAGGAAGCTAATTGTTGGAAATGTTAATAGCGATTCAATTTTGGAAATTTGGAATAATGATATTTTAAAGAAAGTTCGAATCAATCTTGCTAAAGAAAATCGTAATTTTCCTCCCTGTAATTTATGTGACGCCGAAGGGCTTTTGATGGGGGTAAATCATTTCAATGAGTGGGTCAAATATTATCGAGAACAGAGATTAATTGAAGAGTAGGTTTTTTAGCGGATTAATAGGGAGAAAGAAATGAAGCAGCTAGGAGGCGTAAAAGTTTTGTTAGGACCTTCTACATTCGGGGTTCAGGATCGGGCTCCTTTGATTTATTTGGCGGGAGAAGGCTGTGAAATTATTGAAAATCCTTATAAGCGTAGATTAACCAAAGAGGAACTGTTGGAACTTTTGTCGGATAAGGTAACAGGGCTTATTGCCGGGTTGGAGCCGCTTAGCCGTGATGTTTTGGGAAAAACAAAATTAAAGGTAATTTCCCGTTGCGGGTCGGGCATGTCAAATGTTGATTTAGAAGCCGCGAAGGATTTGGGGATTAAAGTATATTCAACTCCCCGTGCCCCGGTTGATGCTGTTGCCGAGTTAACCTTAGGAGCTTTACTTAGTTTGTTGAGGATGATTCCTCAGATGGATAAAGATTTACATCAAGGTGAGTGGAAAAAGAGGATTGGTGTCCAGATTAAAGGCAAGACAGTCGCAATCGTTGGTTTTGGCCGCATTGGCAGAAGGGTTGCCGAGCTACTGAAGGGTTTTGGTGCCAATGTTATTGCTGTTGACCCTAACTTACAGGAAAACATAGAGGGAATTGAAGTATTTCCGCTTAATAAGGCGCTTTCTCAGGCAGACGTAATTACAGTTCATTCCAGCGGCGCGGGCGAGATTATCGGCAAAGATGAATTTGAGCTTATTAAAAAAGGGACTTTTTTATTAAATGCTGCCCGGGGAAGTTCGGTCAATGAAGAAGCCTTAGCGCGGGCATTAGAGGAGGGGAAAATTAAAGGAGCTTGGATAGATACTTTTAACTGTGAGCCCTATTCCGGGCTTCTGAGAAAATATCCTCAAGTTATCTTGACACCTCATGTAGGCTCGTATACCGCGGAGTGTCGGAAGTCTATGGAAATTAAAGCAGTTAACAATTTAATATCCGGGCTTAAGGAGATAGAGAATGTTGCCTGAAACCGGTGTTAAAACTTGGTTAGAGATAGCTAAAGAGGCTGTTTGTTCGGCCGGGGCGTTTCTTTCAGAACATAAACAATTAAGTAAAAGGGTTAACGCGGAGCTTGGACGGGATATCAAGATCGCGGCTGACACCGAATCTGAACGGATTATTTTTGATTGTTTGAAAAAAAAATCTAATTTTTCAATTCTTTCCGAAGAGAGTGGATTGATTTCAGGAGCTGATCAGGAATTCACTTGGATTGTTGACCCTTTAGACGGTACTTTAAATTATAAGCGGGGGATTCCTCTTTCCTGTATTTCTATAGGCCTTTGGCAGAAAGATACACCTGTATTGGGCGCTGTTTATGATTTCAACAGATTCGAGTTATTCACGGGTATCGCGGATATTGGCGCTTGGCTTAATGATGTTTCTGTAAAAGTGAGCAATACCGCCCAGAAGAGCAAGGCTGTTTTATGCAGCGGATTTCCGGTAAACACAGATTTTTCTTCTGACGGCATCCAAAAGTTTATAGAAGACGTACGTTCTTATAAGAAGATTCGGTTTTTAGGTTCGGCCGCGTTATCAATAGCGTATGTAGCAATAGGGAGATCCGATGTTTATTACGAAAAGGACATAATGCTTTGGGATGTTGCGGGCGGTTTGCCTATATTGTTAGGCGCCGGAGGCAAATTAAATATGGAAAAAGCTTCCAAAGAGCATTCGTGTTATCTGTATGCTTCCAACGGATGTTTGTGAGTAGTTTTAGTTAATATTAAAATTTAAAAATAATGAGAGTTTTAATAGCCTTTGACCAGAAAATTAATGTAAAGCTATTGCAAAAGAGAATAAGCCGGTTAAAATCCGCCTCTATTGTATTGTTTCCTTTAACGCCTAATCAAAAATTGATTTGCGATATAAAAGGTTTCTGCCAATCAATCGGCGCTGATAGTGTAAAGGTCGAGGAAACTGCTAAATTAGTAGATTCAGAGGTTGATACATTACGAGAGAGGCTTCCTGAGTGGTCGTCTGTTCTTGGTAAGTCTATTGTAGGCGGTAAAACCATAAGAGATTGGTTTTTTCTTCCGGGAAGCGGGGTTAGCGCCTGGTGGTTTTCTTTGTTGTCTGAGAAAAATTCTCTAAAAACAGATATTTTTTTTCGTATTGCCCAGTTACAAGCTATAGATAATATTATACTATCAGGGGCTTTCGATTTATGTATTTTTTCTTTTGTGGACTCTTTATTTTGCTCCGCGTTGGAGAAGGTTTGCAACCGCAACTCCACTAAAGGCTTAAGCATTAAACCGTTCTATCGGAGATGGAATTTATTTAACCAAAGCGCAAAGCCTTATTTTAACCATGTCGCCATATTCAACTCTGCTTTTAAAGGATTAGCAAATTTGGCTATTTACACTTTCCGTGCGTTTAGAGCAAGATGGATTATGGGGCCTGTTAAATCAAGAATCCCTAATCCTAAAAAGACAATTTTGTTTGTTAGTTATTTTCCGTCCGTAGATGAACAGGCGGCCACGAAAGGTGTATTGAAGAATAAGTATACCCCTTGGCTCCAGGATAAGATTCTTAAGATGGATAAGAAAATTATATGGATATGGATGTATAATTACTTGTATAGAAAAAATTATGCTGATGCGGTTATGCTGGCTGAGAAATTTCAGAGAAACGGAGAGGTAAATTTTCTTTTTTATGAATTTTTGTCTTTGAAAATATTGCTGAGAGTATTTTTCTTATGGTTACGCCAAACATTAATTTTCTTAAAGGTAGAGAGATTAACTTCCAAAGATACTCTTTGTAAGAATTTGTCTCTCCCGGAGTCAACTTTTTTTCTTAAGAAATTAATGCGTGATTCTTTTGTGGGCGGTGTGGGTGTAAGGGGGATTTTACATCTTGAGTTGTTTAAAAGCATGTTTTCTTATTTCTCTGGAATTGATCAATGTATTTATTATGCTGAAATGCAGGCTTGGGAGAAAGCTTTATGCTCCGCTAAACAGATAGTGTCTCCGCGGACAAAAACAATAGCTTTTATACATAGCTCTGTACCGAAAAATTTCTTTCCTTATTCTCATCACCGGAGTGAAATGGATTCGTTGCCTCTGCCTGATGCTTTAGCTTGTAATGGAGATGTTCCATTGAAAGTTATGAAAGATTATGGGTATCCTCGTGCTATAAAAGTCGAAGCTATACGATATTTATATTTAAATGAATATCTCAATAGACAAGATTTTCCCAGAAAGAAGAATGTAGTGCTTCTTGTGGGGTGGGGAAAGAAAATAGAAGACCAGGCATTAATTTCTTTATTTTATGAAGCATTTCCTCAGCCTTCAGCGTTTAAAGTTTGGCTGAGAGAACATCCTTGTTTGCCTTTTAAACAGACATTAGATGAGGTGAACATGGATATTAGCAACCGCGGCCGGATAGTTAAGGATAGGTCGTTGAAAGATTTACTTGAGGCTGCTAAGGTTGTGATAGTTGGCAATTCTACCGTTGCTTTGGAAGCTTTAATGACTGGATGTAAAGTTATAACGCCTGTTTTTAATAACAGTATGTTTATGAGTCCGTTACAGGGATTTGAGAAATATTATTCAAAAGTGAGGAACGCTGAGGAGTTAAGGTCGGCGGTTGAAGAGTCTCTGGGTAACAGTAAGATAGAAAACTTCTTAGAAATTAAAGAATTTATTTTGAAATATTGGTGTTTTGATGATTCGCTACATAGATGGGAGAGGCTACTTGCATAGAAAGGAGCTAGATTGGTTTCCGTAATTATACCGACATACAATCGCGCTAAGATAATAAAGGACACGATACAGTCGGTACTTAATCAAACCTACTCTGACTTAGAAGCAATAGTTGTCTCGGACGGCTATTGTAATGATACCAGAATGACAGTAGGAGCATTTGACGATTCACGGCTGAAATACTATGAAATTTCTCACAGTCACAGACCTGCTGTCCCTAGAAATTATGGGATGAATAAAGCAAAAGGAGAATATTTGGCTTTTTGTGACGATGATGATATATGGATGCCGGAAAAATTAAAATTGCAGGTGGATAAAATGTCCAAAGATAAAGAAACAGGCCTTGTATATACACAATGCCTGTTGAAGGATGGAATTAAAGAAAAATTAGTGCCTCACAATAGTAAACAAGGATTTATTTTTAAGGAATTGTTTTTATCGCTCTGCCCTATTGCTGCTTCTACGGTCTTGATAAGGCGTGAAGTTATCGATAAAATAGGAATGTTTGATGAGGATATACGGTTAAAAGCGGTAGAGGACTATGATTACTGGTTAAGGATAGCTCGTATTTATAAAATAGGGTTCATTGATAAACCTTTGGCTATACACAGGGAAAATAATAGTAGTCTTACGAGGGGTATATTGACAAAGATTAAAAGGAATCATTTGGTTCCCTGTGAATTTTATCGGCGAAAATATGTTGGATTGGGGTTATTTATAAAAAAGTTATTACGAGTATTCTGCAAAAACGTTCTTACGCTAATAGGTTTGGGGTAATTTTAACGCGGATTCAGATTTAAAAAAGAAGGAGTGAATTACGATGGAAAAACTGGGCGGAAAAAATGTAAATATAAATAGAATTATTGATTGGACAGTATTATCCATACTTGGCGTTTTTTGTTATTGCTACTCTATTTTTTGGTCTAATTTTGCTGAATTAAATATACAATTTCCTTTCCTAAACTTTCCAATATTTGTTGGTGAAATGCTTCTCGGATTTTGTATCATTATGTTTTTTATAAAATGGAAAAATTCTCCAATACAGTTGAATCGTTGGCACTATCTTTTATTTGCTTACATGCTGTTCGTTTTATTTAAGGCATTTTACGGTTATTTTGAATGGGGACCCTTGGCTTTCAGGAACGCGGCACTTTTCTATTATCCGTTATTTATAGTTATCGGGTATTATTTTTATGATAGCAAATTTTTTAAAAATAGGTTCGTAAGATACACAATACTGTCTCTTTTGATCATCACTGTTTTTTTAAGGCAGGGCTATAAGACATTTTACTTTGGATATCTCATGCTGACATTATTGCTTTTCATGGAGATAAAACGCAGAAAATTAAGATACATTTTAATCATTTCGTTTGTTGTTATTTGTTATACTAATCTTCTTATTACGCTTCTTGGAGGGAGAAATGTGTTAGTGAGCAGCCTTGTGGGCTACACATTTTTATCCGTTGTTATTGTGTGGTATTTTCTTAATCTGAAGGCGATGCACAAAAGAATAATCTTACTGTTTCTTTTTGTATTACTGGTGATAGCCTTTTGGAGTATTAGCGGTAATAAAGCAGCTGCCAGATCCTTAGTTGATATTAAAGCGATTTTTAGGTCATATAAAGCGCAGGTAGAGAGAATTAAAGCGAGAGAGAAATATTTTAGTTTTGCTGATCCGAAAGTAAGAGTATATCAGAGGAATGATTCTTATTGGCTTTGGTCCGCGACTGACGTTTCACCTCAACCTCCATCTGGACCCCAACCCGAACCTGAACCTCAACTTCAACCTAAACCTGTCGCAGAATCTAAAGCTAAATTTCTGGATGAGGAAGAGGTCAGAAGCATTCTCCAAAATATAGATAAGGGTAGGCTGGTTGAGCTGGCCGCAAGCGGAGTTAAGGAGCGTATTGTTTCAAGCAATAGTGATGATGGGCAATATAGTTTTACCACTAATCCTGCAGTTGAAGATAAAGAATTTATTCTTTACAAAGAGCCGTTTCAAGAAAAGGAATTTTCCGCAGGTAAGCTTAAGACAGTTGATAAAAAAGAACTGATTGATTGGATTGCTGAGAAGTATGCGATTTCCCGGCAGGTTCAAGGCGACAATGTTATAGTTCCCACTAATATGTATTTGGGAAATATTCTTTATCGTTTGTTTATGTGGCAGGATATGCTTGAGGAATTGTTTAGAGAAAGAAAAATATTTGGTTTAGATTTTGGCAAACCATTTCGTTCCAAGAAATTAGAAATATCAAGATTTGATGAAAGCTGGAAAACAAGAGTAGGTTGGGTTGAACCGCATAATGCTTATATCCACATGATATATAGAGCAGGAATTGGCGGTATATTATTTATTATTGCGGTAGTAGGTCTGTTCATCAAGATGGTTGTAGCATTTATCAGGACTCGTAATATTAAAGGTATTTTTTTAACTTCTGTTTTGTTATACTGGATGACTGTTAGCAATTTCATGGTGATTTTAGAACTTCCTCATTGGGCAATCCCTTTTTGGTGTTTGTTTGGAATGGTTTATAAATACAAGGATGGATTAAAATGGGAATGCAAGAAAGAAAGAGAGTAATCGTACTGGGCGCGGGCCCGGCCGGGTTAGGAGCAGCTTATTATCTTTCTCAAGCCGGTTATCAAGTTTCGATAATCGAACGCGCTAATTGTGTTGGCGGCGCTTCAGCAAGTTTTAAAATAAAAGATTATATCGTTGATTATGGCCCGCATGCTTTCCATATCAAAAAGGAAGAAATCGTTGCGTTGGTTAAGGGGTTAATTGGAGACGATTGCCATAAAGTCAGGCGTAGATCCCGGTTAATCTTAGACGGAAAGAATTTAGAATATCCTTTAAATATTAAAGAGGCGCTTTTAAAAATAAATCCTTTGTTGTCTTTCAAGATTTTTATTGATTATATGTCTGTAAGGATAAGAAGGGTTTTTGCAAAAAATAGAGAATTTCAAACTTTTCAAGATTGGGGAATAGACGCTTTCGGGCATACCTTGTACCGTTTAGCATTCGGCAATTATTCTGAAAAAATGTGGGGGGTGCCGGGTTTTAAGCTTTCTCGTAAACTTGCCCAGCAAAAATTGTTAAGATTGAATCTATTAAAAATCATCTTAAAAGTGTTGGGAATAGGGGATTCTACGCTTGAGGGCGGAGTTAAAGAATATTATGATTTATATCCGCGTTTTGGAATTGGAACTCTTTTTGAGAAGATGCAGGAGGAAATTCTACGGGCTGAAAACAACAGTATTTTTCTCAATACAAAAATTAAGCATATAAGCGCAGAAGGGAGTACTTTGAAGAATATTTGTTTTGAGCGTAATGGGCAGGAGATAAATAAAGAGTTTGATTATTTGGTTTCGAGCATTCCTTTGAAGTATTTATGTGAATATATTTCGATAAATCAGAAGGATGATAGGCTTAAGGATTTGTCGAAGCAGCTTAAATACAGGGATATTAGGATTATTTATGTGGTATTGGATAAGGATTATTTTTCAGATGTTCATTGGTTTTACTTATTAGATTCCTGTTTTCGCTTCAACCGTTTAAGCGAACAAAAGAATCTTAATGCCGAATCTTCACCGCCGGGTAAGACTGTTATTTCTTTGGATATTGCTTGTAATTGTGGCGATGAAACTTGGAATATGCCGGAAGAGGAATTTTTCCGATTAGCTTTAAATGACTTAAAGCGCTTAGGAATTGAGGAAAGCCATACTATTGATTATTTCTCTTTGAAGGCTCGGGATATTTATCCTGTATATGATTTAAACTTTGACAAGAAGCTTAATCATATTTTAGGTATTATTGAAAAGTACCCCAATCTCTATTCACTTGGCCGGCAGGGTTTGTTCTTAAATAATGATATTCATGACAGTATTGAGATGGGTAAGCTTTGCAGTGAATTCATAAGCCAGGGTAAGAATAGTAAAGAGTGGTATGGGTATATGAAAAACTTTATTCACGAAAGATTAGAGGGCAGTGCAAGTGAGCAAGGATTATCAGATAAGACATCCTAGAAACAGCAATGAAGTAGGTGCTGTTTTTGATATGCTTCAAAGGTGTTTTCCGAGAGTAAACAGGGTATATTTCTTGAAAAGGATATTGGGAGATATCTCTTATGCCAGGAGGAATACTTATATATTAACGAAAGAAAATAAGTTGATAAGCCATGTTCATTTGTTTAGACAGAAGATCCATTATTACGGAGATAAGTTATCAGTCGTCGGGTTAGGAGCAATTTGTACTTTTCCTGAATATAGAAATAAAGGGTATTGCTTAAAATTATTAAAGAAAGTTATTCATAATCTTAGAAAGGAAAAGGTTTGTTTATTGACTTTATTGACTAAAATCCCTGATTTTTACAAAAAATTAGGATTTATCGGAATTGAAAAAGAGCGTTATCTGCTTAAGCCAAAGAAGAAAAAACCAGTAGAGCTTTCTAGCAAGAAGATAAAGGTAAGAAGATTCAATTTTGAAAAGGATATTTTATCGGTAATGGATATTTATGGTGATTATTTTAAAGATTATTTTGGCCCGGCAGTAAGAGGATTCAGAGATTGGATTATGCAGTTTTCCCATTTTAATGAAGATAAAAGGCTATTTTTAGTTATAGAAGAAGGTCAAGAAATAAAAGCATATATTCGCTGTAAAGTTATTAATCAACCACCCGGGAAAGTTATTGATATAGTTGAATACGCTTCCAAAGAAAATAATAGTAGTTATTTAACTCTTCTATTAAGTCACGTTTCTCGCATAGCGAATATTAATTGCTTAAGAGTGGACAAGAAGATTGTTAAAAACAGTTTTTCAAAATTTTCTAACTCGAGGATAAAAAGAGATTCCTTAATTATGTATAAACTTCTAAATAAAAAGTTGTTATTTAGTAAAACGGGAATGCAGGAGTTTTCTTTTCTAGAGGCCGATACTTTTTAAAAAAAGGATAAGTAATGATGAATAAAATGATAATGAATATACCTCTTTTTAAGGTTCATATGCCGGCAGACGTTATGGAACCGATGAAAAATGTTCTTTTTTCCGGTTTCATTAACGAAGGAATCCAGGTTACAGAGTTTGAGAAACAGCTTAAAAATAAGTTTGAGAACCAGTTGACTATGGCTACAAATAGTTGCGCTAGCGCGTTAACTATTGCATTAAATATTGCCGGGGTTGGTCCTGGAACAGAGGTGATAACTACCCCAATGACTTGTGTGGCAACTAATACCCCGATAAATAATCTTTTTGCAAAACCGGTGTGGTGTGATATTAACCCTAAAACCGGTAATATTGATGCCGAAAAAATAGAAAAGTTAATCACCGAAAAAACAAAGGCGATTCTTTTTGTTGATTGGGCAGGTATTCCAGCGGATTTAGATAAAATCAAAACTATTGGTAGAAGATATAATATTAAAATTATTGAGGATGCTGCACAGGCTTTTGGAGCAAAGTATAAGGGTAGGAGTATCGGTTCCATCTCAGATTTTACTTGTTTTAGTTTTCAGGCCATTAAACATCTTACGACTGGTGATGGAGGCGCGCTTTCTTTTCTAGATGAAAATAATTACCGTCGCGGCTGTAAGCTTAAATGGTTCGGCATAGATAGAGAAGCTACCAAGGATGCGGCGGGGAATTGGCGTGGGAGCCGTTGGGGTTGCGATGTTATTGAGGCCGGATATAAGATGCATATGAATAATTTAGCTGCTGCTATTGGCATAGAACAACTTAAACACATTGATGCCATTGTTAGTAAGCATAAAGATAATGCAAATTTTTATTTAGAGAATTTAAAAGGTACCCCCGGTGTTACTTTGCCGGATATTACGCAAGATATTGAACCGGCATGGTGGGTTTTTATGCTTTTTGCCGAAAGGCGTGACGGCCTTTCTCGTAAGTTGACTGAGTACGGGGTGCATAACAGCCTTTTGCATGTTCGTAATGATATCTATACATGTTTTCAAGATTCAAAAGAGGAGCTAGCGAACGTTTCTAAATTTCAGAGTACGGAGCTATGTATACCGTGTGGCTGGTGGGTTTCGCCGGAAGATCGAGAATATATTGTAAAACTAATAAAGTCGGGTTGGTAGAGGTTATTTAAAATAAGGAGGCGCTGGATGATTCGTTATTTACGGCAAAATAATTTTCGTATAGTTACCATGAGTTTTATTATATTAATTACGATATGGGGTATGCATCTAAGGTATCAACGGCGAATATGTCCTTTATGGCAAGATGAGATGGCTCAGGTACATAGCATGAAAGGATCTTTTTCGGCAGCGATTGCTTCTTCCGTAGGAATAATGCAGGGCCTTGGTGATTATCTATTGATTTACCCTTTTTATCAATGGTTTGGCGAAAATATATGGGGATTAGCAATTCCCCATATTATAATAACGCTTTTGGGTTTTTACTTGCTTTATATGTTATGCCGGAAGTATTTTAAAACGCCATGGGCTTATCTTATAACCTTTAGCGTTTTCGCTTCCAACTATACTTTAATTCGTCACGCGTTTGAAATACGTCCCTATAGTGTTCTTGCCACATTAAGTATAGCAATATTTTTGGTGATGCAGTATATTTTTGAATGCGTAAAGCCGCCACCCATTAAAAGAATTCTTATCTCGGTATTTATTTTTGTAGCTATTCTATTTCATCCTTTTAGCGTATTTATGTTATTTTTTTCTTATATTTTTCATCTTTTACTATCCAGAAAGGATAAAACAGTTGGGGTTATGTTCTTGAAACATCTGAAACATTACGGCATGGCAATATTGTTTGCTTTACCGCTGTTGCTCTGGTCGCTATCTAATCATAAACATCTGCATATGGGACATAACACTTTTGAGTATATTCATAAAGGAGTAATTTCTGTACTAAAGGGTATATTCGGCAATCTTACCGGGCGGAGAATATTTTATTTGTTATTGCCGGGAATAGTCATTAATTTGTTTATACCGCATAGCCAGAGGCTTAAGCAAGCGATGTTTTTCACTATTTTAATTGTTATACCGATTGGTTTACTTTTTTTAGCATGTATTTATTTTCAATATTGGTTTATTCAAAGACTGTTTATATGGGCCATACCACTTTTTATTTTTTTTCTCGGCTGGTCCTGGGATTCGATTTTTGTTTACTTTGGAAAAAAAGTAAGCAGAAACTAAACGTCTTATTTTTAATTGAAGAGTTTAACCCCCCTAATGAGAGAAAGCGGAAATTTTTATCTTAAGTTCTTATGTGTGGCATAGTAGGAATATTTAAATCCAGCAGATTAATTGGCCGAAACGATAAAATCGTTTTAAGGAAGATGTCGGATTTACTGAAGCATAGAGGCCCAGATGGTGAAGGCGCATACGAAGATAGTCATTGTTTAATAGGGCATAGGCGTTTGGCTATCATTGACTTAGAGAAAGGTAGACAGCCTATGTTTAATGAGGATGCATCGATTGTAATAGCTTATAATGGTGAAATCTATAATTACCAGGAGCTAAGGAAGATTCTTATTAAAGATGGACATAAGTTTTCTACAGAATCTGATACCGAAGTGATTATTCATGGATATGAAGAGTGGGGCGAGAACGTATTTACACGCTTAAGCGGGATGTTTGCCATATCTCTTTATGATCGAAATAAAAATTTACTTTATCTTGTCCGCGACAGAATTGGCATGAAACCGCTCTATTACTGGCATAAAGATGGCGTATTTGTATGGGCATCGGAAATTAAGGCCATTTTGCTTTATCCGTCTGTCGAGAGAGCTCCTAATTTGCATACTATTGTAGACTTTACAACTTTTCAAAATACCATTGACGAAAAAACATTTTTTAAAGATATTTACAAGCTTCTTCCTGGTTATTTTTTAAAAATTCATAATGGTTGTTTGGAATTTAAGAGATATTGGGATCTGGACTTTAATAATCGATATTCTTTTAGCGATATCAACGAAGCTTCAGAAATTTATAAAGATACTTTTAAAAGATCAGTAAGGCGGCATCTGGTTAGCGATGTGGAAATAGGAAGTTGTTTAAGTGGAGGGTTTGACTCTTCAAGCGTAGCCTTTTCTGCTCCGCATTTTTTAGATTACCCTTTAAAAACTTTTACTGGGTATTTTGCTGAGGGTAAAAGATATGATGAGAGAAATATTACCAAAACTTTCGAAAAATTCTCTGATACACAAAATACTGAAATTCAAATAACCGCGAAAGATTTCAGGGAAAATATCGAAAAGGTTATGTATCATTTGGATGAGCCAACATTGGGTTCTGGAGCGTTTCCTCACTATATTGTTGCCAAGGAAATATCAAAACATGTAAAAGTAGTTTTAACCGGTCACGGGGGAGATGAGTTATTTGCTGGATACCAGGTATACAAAGCTTCTTTTTATAAAGATCTTTTGAAGAATGATTTTTCAAGCTTTTTGCGATTCTTTTGGAAAAATAGGCCGGATGAGATTTGGAAAGTTCTTTATTTTTCCTTTTGCCCCTTACTGTTTGACGAGGTTAAATATGGACTTTTTGTCATGTTTAATAAACGACAAAGAAGCAAGCTTTTCACTCCTGAATTTTTGAAGCAAGTCCAAGGCTATTCTCCTGCGCAGAATTTAGAAGATAAATATTTAAAGGGCAAGAATTTTTCTTGCACTGAACAGACACTCTACCTTTATTTAAAAACCTACCTACCCACTCTCTTTATACAGGAAGACAAGGTAGGAATGGCTCATTCTATAGAGAGTAGAATGCCGATGTGTGATAATGAGATGGTTGAGCTTTCCGCGCGAATTCCCTATCGCTATAAGCTATACAATAATGAGCTGAAATATTTGACTAAAGCCATGATGAAAGATGTTTTTCCTAAAGAATTTTATAAACACCCTAAAATGGGTTTCCCCACTCCTATAGCAGGTTGGTTCAAAAAAGAGTTGCGAGATTTTGTTTTTGATATATTAACTAGCAAGAGAATAAAAGAGAGAGGAATATTTAATGTTCGATACATCAAAAAGTTATTAGATTCTCATTTTCGATGGTCGAGAGATACTCTGTATGATTATGTGCGAGCAAATAAGATATACTCTCTTTTGTCGATCGAGCTTTGGTTCAGGACATTTATCGACCAAGAAAAGAATTAATTTAATTAAATAGATATTTTATGAGGACTTTAGTTTTTATCGGCGGGGCAAGGCCTAATTTTATGAAAATCGCCCCTATTGTAAGGGCAATTAATGAAACAAAAGCGTTTAAAGCCATAATTGTGAATACTGGCCAGCATTACGACGACAATATGAGCAAGGTATTTTTTGATGACTTAGAGATACCAAAACCTCACTATTATTTAAAGGTGGGAAGCAGTAGCCATGCTGAGCAGATTGCGAAGATTATAATTTCTTTAGAAAAAGTATTAAAGAAAATAGCTCCGGATTTGGTTATCGTTGTTGGGGATGTTAATTCAACTATAGCCAGCGCTATTACCGCAAAGAAACTTGGGATAAAGGTAGCTCATATTGAAGCCGGATTGAGAAGTTTCGATATTAGTATGCCTGAGGAAATTAACAGAAGAGTAACTGATAGTATTGCAGATTTTCTTTTTGTAACTGAGAAAGCTGGCGTAGAGAACCTTATTAAAGAGGGTAAGAACCCTAATAACATATTTTTTGTTGGCAATACTATGATCGATTCACTTATTTTTGGTTTAGACAGATTGAAAAGTTCTCATTTTAATTTTTCTTCAGCACCATTGAAAAAAAAGTTAGGAAAGTATATTTATTTAACTTTACATCGGCCTGCTAATGTAGATGACAAAAATAAACTCAGTAAACTTTTGCGGGTTCTAGAAAGTGTTTCCAAGATCGCCCCTATAATTTTTTCCATCCATCCACGTACCAGAAATAATTTGGAGGAGTTTCAATTAGATACGCCTCCTACTATATATTCTTTAGAGCCACTTTCCTATTTGGAATCATTATTTTTATGGAAAGATGCTGTTGCAGTTGTAACTGATAGTGGTGGATTGCAGGAAGAAACAACAGCGCTTGGTAAACCTTGTTTTACATTAAGGAATAACACAGAGAGACCGGTAACGATTGAGTTAGGAACGAATGTTTTAATAAAGGATGAAGAAATTGATATGTTACCAGATGTTATTACAGATATTTTGAGAGGAAAGGTCAAAAAAGGAATTGTTCCTGATAAATGGGATGGTAAGACAGCGTTAAGAATTACGGAGATATTAAAAGGTTTTTGACACTAAGCGCAGGATATGAATATTTGTTTAGTTAATCCTTCTTTATCTTTTGATGGTTTATACGGTGACTGGGATCTTTCTGCGGTAGATAGTGTTAGCCCGCCGCTAGGACTCTTACTGCTAGCTGCAGTAGCTAGACAACAAGGTCATTCCGTATCTGTTATTGATGCTTATGCACAGAAACTGTCTCTAAAGTCTACAGCTGAGTATATTTTTGCTCAACATCCTGACCTAGTAGGGGTTACAGCTACCACTTCTTCAGTTCATGCAGCCGCTGAAGTTGGTAAATCCATCAAGTTATCTAATCCGGATTTAAAAATAATTATTGGAGGTTCTCATATTACTGCTGTGCCTGAAGAAACTTTTGAGTTATTTCCTCAATTTGATATTGGTGTTATTGGGGAGGGAGAAGAAACTTTTATCGAACTCTTAGATTGCTTAGTAGATAAAAAAAGAGATTTGGCGGAGGTCAAAGGGATTATTTTCCGTAAAAATGATAATATTTTCAGAACAAATATTAGAGAATCCGAAGTAGATATGGATTTTTTGCCCTTTCCAGCATGGGACTTATTGCCATCACTTACCAATCCTTATCATATGTCTATAATAGGAACTACTTCAGATAAATCTACTGCTGTTTTAACCTCTAGAGGTTGTCCAGGAAGTTGTACGTTTTGCGATACGAGTGTTTTTGGGAAAAAGTTCAGAGCTTATAGTGCTAATTATGTTATTCGAATGATTGAACATTTGATGACTAACCATGGTATCAAAGAATTACTTATTTACGATGACAATTTTGTAACTGACCCAAAAAGGCTAAGGCAAATCTGTCAAATTCTCATTGAAAAAGAATACAATATAAGTTGGAGTTGTTGCGCGCGAGTAAATATGGTTAGTCCAGAAATGCTGCAATTGATGAGGAAAGCTGGGTGTTGGCAAATAGAATATGGGATTGAAAGTGGTAGTCCTAAAATTTTGGGGACTATGAAAAAATATATTACTATTGATCAGATAAGTCGGGCGCTAAAGTGGACGAAAGAAGCGGATATCATGACACGAGGTAATTTTATTTTTGGGTACGTGGGGGAGACTAAAGAGACGCTTGAAGAAACGCTAGAGTTTATTCTTGATGCCGATTTAGATTATTTTCAGCAGACATTTCTTACTCCTTATCCAGGCACAGAGGTGTATCAGATGGCAGCGCAACATGGAAAAGTTAATTTAGATTGGAATAAAATGAATAATTTAACGATAAATTTCGTTCCTCAAGGGTTTACGAGAAAAGATCTCACTCATTTTTCTAAATTAGCTTTTAAAAAGTTTTATTTGCGTCCGAAGATTGTTTGGGCTCATCTGAGGAGATTGCGATCATTAAAAGATGTTAGACGCTTTATAATGGCTATATATGCTTTTATTAGAACTGCAATTAGATAGTATATATTGTCAGTAAAGCTTGTAGCATTACTTACAATTCATAAATATAGAAAGGAAATATCAAAGATGAACCTGGATCCAGTATCATTTAGAAGCAGAGAACATCAGGCATGCCTTAAATCCGAATGGAAAACAGCAACAAGGCCGATTCGTGTGATGTTAATTCAGCCTCCTAATATTGGAGGGGTAAGATCATTACTCTCTCATATGAGCAAACATGGGGAAAGTATTGGTTTCAAACCACCTTTGGGGCTTTTATATATCGCAACCTTATTGAAAGAAAAAACTCCTCACCAGGTGAGAGTATTGGATGCTCAGGCCCAAGGGTTTAATCTTGAGGAATGTATCCAAGAAGTGGAGGTGCATAGACCAGATGTTGTTGGGATTTCAGCCTGGACAGATTGGTGGTATCCGGCATTCCATTTAGGACGCCTGATTAAAAATCTTATGCCTGAGGTTCATATCTGCTATGGTGGGCCTCATGTGAATATTTATCTTGAAGAAACACTTTCTGCTGAGCATGTTGATAGCATAATAGTTGGCGATGGTGAAATACCGTTCACGTATTTATGTAATATGTTTGCTAATTACAAGATTGATAATGATTTACCCGGATTACATTTTAAGAAATATGGGGTAAAAAATGGAGAACAGAGGTTTTTTATTCAAAAGAATCTTGACGATTTACCTATTCCGGATAGGTCACTTTTGCCTTTAAGCTGTTATACCTCTGTAATTGGCAAGTCTAATTTTGTAACCACAATGCTTACCAGCCGAGGTTGTCCGCATAAATGTATTTTTTGCAAAATGAATTACCAGAAGATGCTATGTCGATCTGCTGAGAATGTAATTAAAGAGTTTGAAAGAATACATGACCTTGGAATAAAAGAAGTCGAGATTTACGACGATACTTTTACTTGGTCAAAAAAACGCACGAAGGATATATGTCAAGGACTTATCACACGAAAAATAAAACTTACTTGGTCAATAAGAGATAGAGTAAATTCAACAGATCCTGAACTTCTAGACTTGATGAAAAGAAGTGGTTGCTTAAGAATTCATTATGGTATTGAATCAGGGGTGAATCGGATACTTGGATTAATGGAAAAAAATATCACAACTGATCAAGCAAGTGGGGCAGTCCGTTTAGCAAAGAAAAAGGGTTTTTCTGTCCTTACCTATTTTATGATTGGGAACAAAGGCGAAACTGTTAAGGATATAAAGAGGAGCATCGATTTTGCCCTTGACTTGGATGCTGACTATACTGAATTTTCTATTACTATTCCTTATCCAGGCACAGAGATGTACACTGAGGCCTTGAGCAAAGGAATAATTAGCTATGACTACTGGAGGGAATTTGCCTTAAGGCCTACAGCAAATTTTTGCATACCAGAGGTGTATGAAGAAAATCTCCACTTGGGTGAACTCATTAGCTTTAGAAATGAAGCGGTTCGTCGCTATTATTTTCGCCCAGGGTATATCATAAGAGAAATTTTAAAGATTAAGCAGTGGTCTGAATTTCGGCGTAAGGCAAAAATGGGATTACGTTTGATGTCTAGTATTTTTAAAAACCCTATTAGCGATAGCAGAAGCTCTAAAAAAAAGCGGAGGAAACATGCCAGAAATATTAGAATTAAATAAACACAAGATAAAAAAAATTTCAGTAGTTTGCCCTTATTACAATGAGCAGTCCATTATTGAGGATACTGTTAAGAAATTTGTTAATCTATTGTCGAATCTCAAGTATCCCTGGGAGCTTATTCTTGTAGATGATGGTAGTAAGGATGAAAGCTTCAATGTAGTAAGAAATATAGTTAAGGATAGAGAGGATATAGTTCTGATTACCTATCCTTACAATCATGGAAGGGGGTATGCCTTGAAGAAGGGCATTGAAAAAGCAACCGGAGATATAATTGTAACTACCGAAATTGATCTGAGCTGGGGAGAGGATATTGTTTATAAAATAGTAAATAAATTTGAGCAGGAGCCTAGTTTAGATTGTGTGGTAGCATCTCCCAATCTTTGCGGAGGAGGATACAAGAATGTCCCTTTTAGAAGAATTTTGTTAAGCAAAATAGGAAATTTCCTTATAAGATTATTTTTTGTACCAGGAATAAGCATGAATACCGGTATGACAAGAGGATATTGGCGGGAAGTTATCCAGGGAGTTCATATAAGAGAAAGAGGCAAGGAGTTTCATTTGGAGGTATTGTTAAAACTTTATGCATTGAATTATAGGATAGGCGAGATTCCAGCAAATTTAGAATGGAAGAAGCATGTAGACAGGTCAGGAAATAAAGAAATAAGGAGAAAATCTAGTTCACGTACAACAAAGTTGCTAAGAACTCATTTAAAATTTATGTTTTTAGCTCGGCCTATCAAATATTTCTGGGCAATTAGTTTATTTCTAATGGCAACCAGCTTTTTATTTTTTTGTTATGGCATCTACAGATTATTGATAAAAGAGGTAAGCATATACATGGCGTTAGTAGCTTTATTGCTCGCCATTTTTAGTCTACTTTTTTTGGGATTTGGTGTAATTGCTGATCAAAATAGAAGTATATTAAAGGAATTATGGCGGGTAAAAACCTGATCAAAAAATCTAGTTCTATGGAACGAGCTAGAACTTCAATAGGGGGCTAAGAAATTAGATTCGAATTATACTACAAAAGGGGGTTAAGAAATGAGACTTGAAGTATACTACAGATTGTCAAAAACTAAACAGCTATTTAATCGTATTCCTGTCATAGGCAAATACATAATGCCTTACGCTCCTTCGTTTACAAAAAAATATAACCTATATGGGTATTCTGTTAATCGAGATTTCAGAAAAAGAAAGAACGGAAAAGTATTAATTGTGGGGTTGCCAAAATCAGGCAATAAGTGGCTTTGTTTTTTATTGTCAGATTATTTCAACTTAGAGATTATTGGTCCTTGGAAAGATGTTGGTAAAACAGCCCTAACCATGACCCATGATAATTTATTTCCAATGACGGCTTTTAGAAAGGATTTTATTTCTGTAGTTTATATTATACGTGACATAAGGGATATCATTGTTTCCTACTATTATTTTTCACAAACGGATTATTATAAAAGGTTACATCCGCATTGTGTTTTTGATGATATTGAAACATTTTACTTTGAATACTTTTTGTCTTACAAGACTCTCTTTTATAATTGGTTGAATCACGCAGAAGAATATGTTAGTAGCGGAGTTCCATTAATAAAATATGAAATGTTGTGGGATGATCCAGTTAGTGAGTTACGAAGACTTTTTACCCGGTGGAGAATAGATTTTGATGAAGATAAAGCAAAACAGGTTGTTAAAGATAATATGATCTGCAGATTAAAAGAGTCAGGGAAAAAAGATATGCCTAAGACTCATTTTCGTAAAGGTGGGTATGGAGGATTTAAAGAAGGTTTACCCAAAATAGTTCTGGATGATGTTAATGAGAGGTTTGGGGGATATTTAAAAAGATGGGGATATTTAGAAAGCTAAATTAACACCGTCGGGTAAAAGAGGCAGAAAATGACAGATAGTTGTGATTGGTTTGAAAACGCAGTTTTAATATCAACACCTATGAAGACAGGCGGAACGTTGTTCAGTGAACTTTTAGATGGCAATAAAGAGATGTTTGTTTTTCCGGACATTCCTTATTTTCGTTTATTAACTCAACGAAAATACGCTTCTGGGAAACATATGGTAATGGATTGGATTTTAGGAAGCAAATTTATTGGTCAACAGACGGAAAGGAAACTTTTTAATTTTGACTGCAACAATGAATATATTCCAATTCCACAAGGATATATAGATCTACCTTTTTGCAAGATAAAGCTTCGTGGGTATTTAAGAGGAATAGAAAACTGGAAGGATCATTTCTCTTTTGATATTTACCACAGGCAGTTGTTGGAAAATTTAGAGAAAATTACTCAAGAAAATAAAATTTCACCAAAGAATATTATGCAACAGACTGTATTAGCTGCGATAGAGGCGATAAAAGATAAAAGTGGTATAGAAGATAAAAAATCATGGGCATTTCACTCAGAAAGCACTCCGACTGCTTCTCTTACTTCAAAATCGCGGGTGCCGAATAATTATATACCTGATTTTATCAGCATGTTTCCAAGGGGAAAGGTTCTTTTTACAGTAAGAAGTCCCCAAGGAATGATGGCGAGTAGAAAAGGGCATTTTACTTTTGCTAAAAAGAGGAAGAAATATAATTTTTTTAAAAAATTATTCTACACAATGCAAGATGCTAGCATTATAAATAATATCTATGAAATGCTGATTTCATATTTATCGAGCTATGGATTAGAACGCGTAAAAGTTATACGATACGAAGATTTTTGTACTAATACGGAAGATGTTATGCGCAATATATGCAAATTTATTGGCATATCTTTTTCGCCCAACATGACATTGCCAACTATTATTAATCAAAATTCCAAAGTCATTACAGCCCGAAAGATTACCGGAGATGTTGTCGACAAAAGCAGAGTAATGGCTTGGAAAGAAGAATTAACAAAATTTGAAATTGTATTGGTAGAGGCTTTTATTTTTAATAATAGAAAAAGGATCAAAAAAATATGGAACTATGAAACATGTTGTTTACCTGTTTTAGCTTTAATCTTTCGATGGCTTTTTATTTTTCCTTTGTTACCGGCTTTCCGTATATTAGGATGGATTCATGAAAAAAGGAAAAAGCAGAAAAGATAAGACTTTATAGGATGAGAGAAAATATTAGGCAATTAGCAAAGGATTCTTTTGTTTACGGCGTTGGCGATGCATTTGCAATGTTAATTAGTTTTGTATTAATACCAGTCTATACAAGGTATTTAACAACATATGAATATGGAACAATAGAGATGATGGGCACGATAATAATGCTTATAGGAATTTTATGCAATTTCGGTTTGCTATCATCACAGTCGTATTTCTTTTTTTCAATAAAAAATGATAAGCTTGAGCAAAAAAAATTAGTGACTTCAATACTACAATTACGGCTGATAATTAGTGTGATTGTAATGTGTTTTGCAATATTTTTGTCATCAAAACTAAATATCTATTTTTTTGACGGTAAATTAAGTAAAGGGTTTTTTTTAATTGCTTTTATCGGATTTTTTTGTTTCATCTTTCAATCCCAATTTATAGAAATATTAAGATATACTCATCAAACGATTAAGTATATAGCTATAAGGGCCAGCAGGAATGTATTGTTGGCAACAGTTGCCATAGTATTAATCATTTTTTTCAAGATGGGAGTTTTAGGATATTATACCGGCTATTGCGTTTCTGCGGTCGTAGCTCTTTTTTTGGCCTGGCGAAGCATAAAGAGATATTTAAATTGGTCTCAATTGCATACTAAATGGTGGCCAAAACTTTTAAAATTCGGGTTGCCATTAGTTCCTTCGACATTGGGCGTAGTTATAATTAACATTACCGATAGATGGTGCATAAAATATTTTATGGGGTTGGAATACGTAGGAATTTATTCCTTAGGCTATAGATGTGCTTTTATTTTATTTTTTTATTCGACAGTATTTCGTACAGCTTGGTGGCCGATTGCAATGAAAAATATTGATAATAAGAAGCTTTTCATTTTTGTTTCCAGAATATTTCTGGGCCTGGGCCTATCCTTAGCAATATTAGTATCATTATGCGCACCTTTGATTAAGGTTATTGTTCCAGTGGCTTATTATGGTAGTTATAAAGTGATCGGAATACTGAGTATATCTTTTATTTTTTATGGGTTTTTGCAGATTACACAACTGGGCACTATTATGTCGGAAAATAGAGGGGCATTGTCGCTTATTGTGTTGATATGTGCAATTTTAAATATTTTATTAAATTTTATTTTTATACCGATATGGGGGATTGTGGGAGCTAGTATCGCAACAATGCTTGCTATGTTATCAAGGAATATAATGGCCGTAATCGTAAGTGAGAAAAGGCACAGTTTTGGTTTGCCGCTAAGTATTTTTATTTTTCAGTTTTTATTAGGGTGCTGTGCGGTTACGCTTTTATTAATTATGGATTATCGTATACTTAGTATTTTATTGTCTGTTTTGTTATTTCTATTTTTGATTTTTGTCTCGATCCCGATAGTTTATCTTAAGAAATACAATTATAATATTTTTAAATTGTTGAAAAGCGAGTCAACAATTTAAGAATACTAATTAATCGCGCAGGGAGAAAGCAGCCTAGCATGGAAAACGATGGTGAATAATAAGGAGCATTATGGATTGGCAGTCGGCCCCATTTTTGATTAAATCAAATTTAGAATGCCCAAAGAATTTGGAAGGGTTGTGGATTGATAGACCTAAAGTTGTATTAAAGCGTGCTAGTAAAGGCGCATGGGACGAATTTGGTGTTCGGGATCCGGCCTTGCTTGTGGACAGTCGCGGTTATCTCTTTCGAGAAAAAGGCGCCTTAGTCCTTTATTATACCGGCAGCCATAAAAGCGGTCTTTGCCAAGGAATAGGCAGAGCCGTATCCCATGATGAAGGCCGAACTTGGCATCGTTCACCCGAAAGACCTGTACTTATTCCCCCTAAAGATGCATGGGATAGTCCTATAGCCACTACACCCTGGGTAGTGCGGGATGACGAGGGTATTTACCGACTTTATTATCGAGGAGCAAGGGGTATTTATAAAGATGAAGGGATTGGTTTAGCCTTGAGTAGGGACGGCATCAATTTTGAGCGAGTTGGCTCGAAACCGCTTTTAACAAAGGCTGATTTTGCAGACTTTCCTAAAAAAGGGCGAACATTAATGGCCGTTACAAATGTAGTACAAATGTTCGACGGTCGTTATCTATTGACATTTGAAGGCATATCAGCCAGTTTTGGCTATATTCAGATATTTGGGGCTATTTCAAAAGATGGAGAGCACTTTAAGCCGTTAAACAAAGGATGTCCTATTTTTTCTGCTAACCAGGTTAAATCTTGGATTGTACAAAGGGTTGCTAATCCGCGAATTACTGTTTTAGAGGAGGAAGGAATATACATGCTTGCTTTTAATGCCCATTATAATTCTGGATTTTATGCAATTGGCTTTGCGTTTACAAAAGATTTCAAAGATTGGCGGGAACACCCTGGAAATCCTTTTATCTTGCCAAGTGGAAGTCCCTTAGATGGACCTTTCTCTGGTCGCATAGAGGGAGTTGTAGTAGCAAAAGAAGATATAGAACAAGGACGTAATCCCATGCGGGTTTTTCTTATGGGTATTCCTCGAAGGGGCCCTAGTCATAAAGGTGGTGTGGTTGGGTTAGCTCAAGGGTGGATTAGAGATGCCCGGAGTAAGTATTCTTTTCGTATCGTATCTGACCAGCCGCGCGATGTGAATTTGTTGCCGGCAGGTGAGGGAGAATCTGAAATTGTCTGTCTCCGTCAAAGCGCAGATAGTTTATTCCCACCTCAAATATATTTTTCTTTTTTTAATCAAGGTTCTCTGCAAGGGATCTCTTTTGATATTTTTGTTGAGTCGGCTGATAAGGGTTCGGCTTTTATAGTTTTGGGTGACGATATAAGCACTTTAAATACAGTTGAGGGAATTCGATTAGGGTTTGAACACAGCAAGATATATTTGCGGGTAGGATGGGTTAAGACTAAACGCAGTCTGTCGATGCTTTTACAGAAGATAATTGGACGCTACAATTTGACGTGGTGCCGTTGGCTGAGGTGGCGTCGTTTAGGAAGTTATAAAGAAAATGCTTGGCATGTCTTATGTGTAGAAAAGGAAAAAGGGAAATGGGTAATAAAATTAAATGGGTGTCCGTTTGTTTCGCTAGCGGATGGGCGTTCTGTCATACATGATATTTATTCCCTAGGGATAAAGAGTGCCGGGCAATCCATAAAAATACGCAACCTCAAGGTTTCATTCTGTCCTAAATCATCTGATAGTCGGGTCCAAAAATGAGTGTATTTAATAAGTTTACTAAGAGGTTTGATTGGTTTTCGAGATGCCACAATGACTAAAAAACATATTTTGCCAGGTGTCATCACATACGCTAATTCGCGATATTTTTTATGCCAGAATGCAAATGAATAAATCACTAGCTGATTTCATAAGTCGATTTGGATATTTTGGCTTCTTAAGGGTAATTTTATATCCTTTGACAGCTTTAGTAGCAACGCCAATACGTCTAGGGAAAGCCTTGTGGAGTTGCAGGATATTAATAAGACAAGGCAATAAGGATTACCATCATTTTATGCCCTATGCCGGACTAGGCTACTTGCCTTACTGGATTTTTGCTTTAATTTTATCCAGACATGGATCTAGAGAAACTTGTTCTTATATTGGGGTTGGTAATTATCCTTTATCAAGGTGGTTTTATTATTGGTCGTTTTCTTTGCGTCCTTATTGGAAAGCTAGCGCGGGTGTTCTTTTATTTGGCATGTTTGGCTGGCTTATCGTGCATTTAGCCTGGCTACAGCAAGCTGACCTTTATTGGGTCATAGTTGTCATCTCACTTGCGGCAATTAGTACGACTTTCTATGCAAATACTTTTGCTTTGCAAAACTACAATGTTCTGGGTTGGCTTTTTTTCCCTTTAGGTCTTTATGGCTTATTTACTGAGAGTTGGATTATTGTTGCTGTAGCCTGGCTTTTAGCAAGTCTTAGCAGTTTTACGGTTGTATTTATAGCTGGCATTATCTCTCTTGTTAGTGCAATTAATAGTAATAGCTTATTTCCTATTCTTGCTTTGTTACCGGCTGGTTTGAAGTTGCTAATACATCTCTATCCTTGTTTAGTTTCCAAGAATATAAAACTTTCTACTTTAAATTTAATGAAAACTGTAGGGATCCATAGAAAGACTGCTCGCTATACGCGTACCTATCCTTTAAAGACCATTATGGCAAGAGTATATTTTTTAGCATTATATTCGCAGTTTTTTATTATTCTTTATTTGATAACCAGACAGATTCCAGTCTTATTTTTGGCCGGTATAACTATATTTGTAATAAATTCAACTTTTGCGCGGTTCGCCGATGTGCAGTCTATGCATATGCTGATGTTTAGTTTAGCTACAATGTACACGCTTAAAACTCCAGATTCGTTGGTTCTTGTTTCTTTCTGGCTTGTTGTTTCACCCCTGCCATTGCTTATTCCTTTTCCATACACGAAGAAGGTTTTGGATGTTGTCCCTGAGGCTCACCCTTTTTCTATTAAGAAGCTTAGAGAGGCTATGGAGGATTTCCTAGTATCTGTAAAGCCGAATGAAAGAATTCTTATGGCTTTCAATAATCCCGGTGGGGCACTTGAAAGGATTTTTGACGGATACCGCGCTTTGCTTCAGTTACTGCTTTATATAACTGCAAAGAAGAGAATTCATTTTATTCCTGACTGGTGGGCTGTTGCTGAATCAAACTATCAAGATGCTCGTAATTTCTGGGGGCGTGATATACATTCCGTACTTAAGAATATTAAGGAATGGAAAGCTGGCTATATTGTTGTTTACCAAGATACTGGAACAAAATTAGATGCTATCTGGCAAGAAAATGGTTTTAAAGTTTTGAGTAAATTTTCTTGGGGCAATCACGAAAAAGAATTAAGGGGTATAAAACTTTATTATGGAGAAACGCCTGATTGGTGGTTATTAGAAATACCGCAACAAGAAGTTATTCAATAACGTAGCGATGCGGTTAGATAAAACAATAATGTAGGTAGAATAGATGAAATTACTTAACCACAAATTTTTGAATTTGAAACGTGTTATCAAAGACTTTATCACTCTAACCAAATTTACCCCTTGGCAGTATCTTGAAAAAAGGCCACCAGGTAAATTGCATCTTGAAACAACCAATATTTGTAATGCCAACTGTATTTTTTGCGCATATCAATATCAAACACGCGGAACAGGTTTTATGTCTGATGAGATATTTAATAAAGCTCTAACCGAATATAAACAAATGGATGGAAAGTTTATTCAACTGGGGTCTTTAGTGGGTGACCCCTTAGTTGATCCTAAATTTTCTAAAAGGATTGAAACAATAAAGTCCTTTAACTTTCCCAGTGGTTGTTTACGAACAAACGGAATTTTTTTGCACAAATTCTCTCCTCAGATCATCCTCAATAGTGGGCTTAAAATAATTATTTCAACCGCTCCCTTGAAAAGAGAAAAGTTTGAACGGATATATCGAAGTAAAGACTATGATAAGCTACTAGTAGGATTAAAAAACCTTCTTGTTGCGAATAAAGATCTTGGCAATATTGCGGATATAACCCTTGCTTTCCGTAGCGATATACCCACAAAAGAGGTTTTGTGTTTGCCGGATTACAAGGAATACGTTGAGCCCTTTATTGACAGGAAAAAGGTTGAGTTTTTAACAAGATACTACGTTTGGGGTGGGGTAATTACACAAAAGAATCTTCTAAACGGCATGAGCCTTGCTCCTTCTGTGCGGTATAGATGCCGTCCTTGTTTCCGAATGTTTGAGTGTTTGGTGAGTTGGGATGGATATGCAAGAATTTGCAGTTGTCGATTCAATCCTTATCATAATGAAGATTTATTTGTGGGAAATTTGGAAAAGAATAGCCTTTCACAAATATGGGAGGGGCGGACAACAAAGGACGAAAGGAGAAACTTGTGTTCTACTTGCCGTCTTTGTGAAGAATATAAATCAATATGATATGCTGTCAAATTGTTAAAAGAATAATTTTCAATGACGTGGAAAGAGAGGAATGAGATGAAATATTTATTTATGATTGTGTTGGCCACAATCGCTTTAATCTCGTACGCCAACGGGGGTGAGCAGGAAAAATACCTTTTTATCCTCTCCGGGCAGTCGAATATGGAGAGTCTTAATCCCAATACGTCGTTCACGCCTGCTGTGGAAGCAGAATTCGGCAAAGACAACGTGATTGTTGTCAAGGACGCTCACGGCGGCCGCACAATTGGAGGTTGGTACAAACCAGCGAAAGGCGATAAACCGGGGGCATCCGGTATGCTGTATGGTCGTCTGATGACTAAGGTTAATGCTGCAATCAAGGGCAAGAAGGTTAAGGCGGTTACCTTTATCTGGATGCAAGGTGAGGCGGACGCAATGAAAAGATATGGTCAGATGGTGGACTATGCTACCAGCTTGAAAGGGCTTCTTAATCAGCTCGGTAAGGATTTGGGGCGCAATGACATTAACTTTGTCATCGGCCGCATTAGCGATTTCGGAATGAATAATGAGAGATACCCTCACTGGATGATGGTGCGCAAAGTTCAGGTGGAATTTGCAGAAGCTAGCCCACGCGGCGTCTGGGTAGACACCGATGAATTGAATGATGGCGTAAATAAGGAAGGTAAGGAAATTAAAAATAGCCTTCACTGCTCTGTTGATGGATCCAGGATACTTGGCAAGCGTTTTGCCGAGAAGGCGATTGAACTGATCAAGAGATAGGCCGACAAAGCCACTGATAGCAATTTTGTAATTTATTAATCATGAAGATTTTACACATAATGAATTGGTTTATGGAAGGCATGGGATATCAGGAGAATTACCTTCCCTTTTATCAGGCGGGGTTTGGCAATGAAGTACGCATATTATGCAGTAAGCATTATTTAAAGAAACGCAAACCGATTAAGGGTAGTAATAAGGATATCACTTACTATGACCGGTCGTTAAAGATAAAGAGGCTGAAGAGTCTGTATATCCAATTTCCTACAGAACAGAATTGGTATTTAGGCCTTAAAAAAGAAATTGAGGATTTTAAACCAGAGGTGATACATTTGCATAATATCAGGGTTCTGCCAACATGGCAGTTATTGGCAACTAATTTTGCCAATAAAGATAGGGTTAAGATATTTGTTGATAGCCACATAGATAATGGTAATTTTGATTTGAAAAAGTTTCATAAATTTATATACTTTTTTGGCTTCATAAAAAAACTAATAATTCCAATGATGTTAAGGAGAAATTTTGTATTTCTTCCGGTAAATCCTTATTCGCGATATTGCCTTAATTCGTATTTCGGAATACCGCAGGAGAAGATGCAACTTCTTCCTTTAGGTGTAGATAATGAGAAAATATTTTTTTCTCGCCAAGAGCGGGAAAAGATAAGGAAAAAATATGCTATTGGCAAAGAGGATATAGTTTTTGTATTTTCCGGAGTGTTTGAGAAGAGTAAATCATTAGCAGATTTAATAAACGCTTTTAAAATTTTAACTAAAAAATACAAACATATATTTTTATTAATGATTGGTGAAGGCAGATTTGCGCAAGATGAAAGTTTTGGTCAGTTGAAAGATAGTGGTAGAGTTATTCTTCCCGGGTGGCAACCAATGTCTGATTTTTATAAGTGGTATTCTATGGCTGATATTGGGATAATGCCTGGTAAGCTCGGAGGAGTAAAAGATATTTTGGGTGCGGCAAGACCTTTGATTATAAGTGATGATTTAGCTGTTTCGTATCTTCTTGAATATAATAATGGATTAAAATTTAGGCGTGGAGATGTAGATGGGTTGGCTCATAGTATGGAGAAGTATATAAAAAGCCCGGATTTAATTCAGAAACATGGAGAGCGGTCACTTCAATTAGTAAACGAGAAATTGGCCTGGCAGAATATTGCCAATCAGAGTTTGCGGATATATAGCGAGTAAAGGCAAAGTCAGGGAAAAGTGAATCAAGAGAGACAAAAATTAAACAAGAAAGATGAAGAAGCTTAAAGTAGTTGTTATTGGCCCGATACCACCACCCTATACGGGGATGAGTGTAGTTACTGAAATGCTGCTGGACTCTCATTTAATAAATGAATTTGAAGCTATCCATTTGGATACTACTGATAAAAGAGAAATAAGAAACATGGGCAAACTTGACGCTGTAAATACAATTTTGGCATTTAAGCATTTTTTTAAGGCCCTTTGGATTTGTTTAAAAGTAAAACCTGATCTGGTGTATTTACCAATTTCTCAAAATTTCTTCGGTTATCTACGTGACTCTCTATTTTTAATTCCCTGTCGGCTTTTGCGTATAAGGATTGTAGTCCATTTGCACGGTGGTTATTTTAAAGATTTCTATGAGAAGTTAAATTTTTTAATGAAAAAATTAGTTAAATTCAGCTTGGAAAGAATTTCTGCTGCTATTGTATTAGGAGAAAGCTTAAAGTATATTTTTAAAGGTTTAGTGCCGAAAGAAAGAATATTTGTAGTTCCGAACGGAGTCGATGACTATCTTGACAGCCATGGCCATAAGAATAGTGGTGGTGTTTGTAATATATTGTTTCTCAGCAATTTTATTAAGGATAAAGGTGTATTTGACACCCTTGCAGTAATTCCTCAGATTATTTCTACTCATAAAAATGTCAAATTTACATTTGCCGGAGAATGGTGCAATATTCAAGATGAAAAAGAAGTAAGAAGAATTATAAAAGAAAATGCCATTGAAGCAAATGTTGAATTCATCGGAGTTGTGAGTAAAGCAGAAAAGTTTAAGCTTTTATCTAAGGCAGATATTTTTCTTCTACCTACTTCGTATGCTTTCGAGGGTCAGCCGCTAGTTATTTTAGAAGCAATGTCAGCAGGGTTGCCGGTTATTTCAACAAGGAAGGGGGCTATAGCGGAAACAATAGTAGATGGCCAAAACGGATTTTTAGTAAAAAGTAAAGACCCTGAGCAGTTAATTGAAAAGATAAAAATCTTAGTTTCTGATTCAGATTTACGTAAAAAGATAGGAGAGAAAAATAGAAAGACTTATCTCGAGAAGTATACCAAAGATATTTTTATAAACAATCTGCAGGTAATTTTTTCTGATATCGGCGAGAGGATTGTTGCTGAAGGAACTAAGAAGCTATTAGAACACAAATCTAGGATTTTGGTAGTTGGTTATCTTCCTCCTCCTCAGGAAGGAACAGCAAAGATTACTGAGACTATTATTCAATCTGAATATTTAAAGAGTGATTTTCAGATAGATTTTTTACCATTATCAAAAAGCACAAGCGTTACCAATAGAGGCAGGCTGAGTTTTGCAAATCTAAGTTATAATTTTGGTAATTTTTTAAAATATATTCAGCTCATCGTTCAATCCAGGCCTAATATTATATATATGCCGCTTGCTCAGAATAGATTTGGTTTTCTTCGTGACTCCATATTTATTATAAGCGGTAAATTTTTTCAAAGAAAAATTTATGTTCATTTTCACGGGGGAAATTTTGATTTATTCTACGAGATGCAAAAAAATGTTTTTAAAAAATACATCAAATTAACATTAGGTTGTATCGACAAATTAATTGTACTTGCTGATAAATTCAGAAAGCAGTTTTCAACATTTATTAGGGAGGAAAAAATTACATTTGTATACAACTGCGTACCTAAACTGCCCGACATGCCACAAGGCTATGAAAATAATTTTTCTAAAAAGAAAGTGTCAAGAATTCTTTTTATGGGTTATATTTCTAAGGCTAAAGGAGCTCTGGATTTAGTTAAAGCCATTCCTGATGTTATGGAGAAATATAAAAATCCTGTTGAATTCGTTTTGTGCGGGCAACCTGTAAACATTGAACGCAATGTAATATTTATTCCAGAGCCTCACTTTGGATTTTCAAAAATCAATAGTTTCATCATGGAAAATAATCTTAAGGATTATGTTAAAATATATCCCGAAGTATCCGGGGTAGAAAAGTCTATAAGATTTTTAGAGGCTGATATATTTGTATTTCCCAGTTATTCGGAAGGTTGTGGATTGGTAGTTTTAGAAGCTATGTCTTTTGGGTTGCCGGTGATAACTACTCCTGTCGGGGCATTAGCTGAAATGCTGGAGCAGGATAAAAATTGTCTTTTTGTCAGGCCCAATGATACAAAAAATCTATCAAAAGCAATATTGTCTCTATTAAATAATACTCTTTTGTGTGAAAAAATTGGCGAAGCTAATAAAAGGTTAATAGAGGAAAGATATAATTCTGATATATTTTTACAGAATTTAGCTTGTATATGGGGTCGGGAGGTGAAGAGTGAAGCTGTCTAGATTACTGCAGTCTTTTTCCAGATATTATCATCATAAAAACAAGTTAGATGAATTGATATTTTCAGTAACATACCGGTGTAATTTTAGATGTAAGACATGTTTCTATGTGGATTATATGAACGCAAGTACAATGAATAATGTTGCGGAACTAACCATAGACGAGATTGCCAAAGTGTCTTTTTCTCTCGGTAGGTTTAGCAAATTACTTTTATCCGGGGGGGAGCCGTTTTTAAGAGATGATTTGCCGGAAATATGTGAGATATTCTGTCGGAAAAACGGAGTTAACCTTATTCACCTTCCGACAAATGGTTTCTATTCTGATAAGATAAGCTATTATGTAGATAAAATATTGGCTAAATGCCCAAATACTGAACTCATCCTTTCTTTGCCTCTGGATGGATTTGCAAAGACGCATGATAAAATTAAAGGTGTCCAGGGAAGTTTTGAAAAAGTCATAAAGACCACAGAGAGGCTGGCTCCTTTAAGGGAGAAATTTGATAATTTAACTGTAAATATAATATCAGTAGTTAATAACATAAATATAAATGAGATGATTATGTTGGCTGAATTCATTAAGAATGAGTTATCGGTTGACAGTCACGGGCCATCTCCGGTGCGGGGTAAACCTTACGATCAAGATTTAGCAGCCCCTTCGGCCAAACAATGGCGAGACCTTTCAGAACAATTGATGCCTTTTTATTCTTTTTGGAACAAAAAGAGAATGAGTAATAAAATTTTTGGTTCTTTGGTGACCAATAAAATGAGGTATCTCTACATGGTCTATTCTAGCGTTCTTGAAGGCAGACAGCTTCCTTTTAAATGCCAGGCCGGAAATGCCCTAGCGGTTTTAGAGCCGAACGGCGATGTAAAATTATGTGAGTTAACTAAAGCCGTGGGAAATATACGAAGTACGGATTATGATTTAAAAAAAGTTTTAAATTCTCCTAATGCTCAGGATATGTTTGAGAAAATAAAAAATTGTGCTTGTACACACGCCTGTTTTTTAGAAACAAGCATTAAGATGGACCCTGCAGCTTTGCTTAAAGCTTATTTTTGTTTCGAAGGAGGAAAATGAAAATTAGCGTTGTCATTGTTGTAAAGAATGAGGAAAGATTTATTAGGAGCCTCCTTGGTTCCTTACTCAGGCAAAGTTATGAGGAGTTTGAGTTAATAATCATTGATAATAACTCAACCGATAAAACGAGCAGCATTATTAAATCTTTTTCCGATCAAAGAATTAAGTATTTCTTTGAAAGCTCATCTTGCGGACTTGCTAGGTTACGTAATTTAGGGATAAGCAAAGCTAAAGGAGAGTATATATTTTTTACTGACGGTGACTGCGCGCCCGATAAACATTGGATAGAGGAGGGTTTAAAGGTCTTAGAAACTGGGGAATACGTTGGGGTAAGCGGTAAAACTTACTATGAGTCAGAGGGTGAAGTTACAGTTTCTGATTGTAATACTCATCAGTTTGTTGACGGCCAGTTTATGAGTTGTAATGTAGTTTATCGTAGAGATATTTTAGAAAGGGTAAATTATTTTGACCCAGTTTTTGAATACTCTCATGAAGATAGAGACTTAGCTTATAGGGTTTTAAAGGTTGGTAAGATCTACTTTTCTGCTGATATGTTAGTGGCTCATAAAAAAAAGCGTTTAAGTATTGAAGGATTGCTTAATCGGGCCAAGCGCACAGTAAACGAGGTTGATTTTATAAAAAGGCACAAAAAGCATCCTCGGCTTAAGGGGTTTATTTTTTATCCTCGGAGATTATTGATTATATTCTGTCCGATTGTATTGATTTTTGTCGTTAGTTACCGCGGCCCTTATGATTTGATCTACGGTTTTCTTAAATATTTTGTTTATATTTATGAGAGGTTTCTTATCTGGAAGGCTGCCTTGAGAAACAAAATTTTTATTATTTAGTTATCAGAAAATGGATAGTTTAAAAGAAAAACGGTTTGATTTTTTAGGGCTAAAATTTAATAATTGCACAACAGCCCAAGCTATTAAAAAAATAGAGCATTTTATTAGCATAAAAGAGCCACATATGGTCTCTACGATAGCTGCAGAATTAGTAGTGCTGGCGAATGAAAGTCAGAGATTAAGGGAGATTTATAATAGCGCTGACTTGCTGACCATGGATAGCTTTGTTCTTTATTATGCGGCGCGATTATTCAGAAAACCGGTTAAAGAGCCTGTAAACGCTACCCGGCTTGTATTTGATTTTTTGAAAGTTGCGCAAAATAAACCATACCGCCTTTATTTTTTAGGTGCAGAGGAAGATATTTTGTTTAAAGCTGTTAAAAATCTCAAGGCTCAATATCCCGGAATAAATATTGTAGGTTATCATCATGGGTATTTTGATTTTGAGAACGATAAAGATGTTATTTATGATATAAAAGAAAAAAAACCGGATATTCTTCTTGTAGCAATGAGCAGTCCGCTGAAAGAAAACTTTGTTTCAAAAAACTTGGATAAAATGAATGTGCCAGTATGTATTGGGGTAGGAGGATGCGTTGACGTTATTGCCGGTAAATGTCAATTAGCGCCTTTTTGGGTAAGCAAGCTGGGATTGGAGTGGTTTTATAGATTTATTCAGGAGCCTAAAAGGATGTGGAAGAGGTATACAGTTATTAACATAAAATTTTTAGGCCTTTTGGTAAAAGAGATTTTCTTAAGGAAATGTGGTGACAAAGAATCCGCTTGCAGCTCAAAGTCGTTTTGATAATGTTGAACATAGTGTATAGTGCGCGCTAAGCTAGTAAAAGGAAGTAGCTAAGAATGAAAGTAGAGAAAAGTGAGCAAGAAGGAAAAGATCAAGTTTCTAGAAAGGTGCCCAAAGAGAATGGGTTATCTATCAAAATAAGGTGGGCTTTTGCTTTTCTTTTTTTGCTGTTAGGAGCTTTTTGGCTATTCGTTTGTTTCAAGCACTCTGGTGTGCGTTTGACTCACAGGATTGTTGGTGCAGCAGGAGTTTTTTATATAAGCATAGCATTATTACTTTTTTTTCTGAAAATTCGCTCAAAAGTTGTAATTCATATATTAACATTCCTAACTGTTTTGAATTTTGGCTACCTTTCTATAGAAGCTTTCATGTATTGCTACACGTGTTTTAGCAAAACATCTTATCAAAGGAAAATGTTCAATAGGCCTTGCGCTAAGTTTGATAGTATCCGAGGGTATCGATGGGTAGGAGATTCTGCTCGTGTTGCTAGAGTAATTAAAGGGAAAGTTATATACGACCAACGTTTTCATATAAATAAACAAGGATGGATTTCTAGCAAAGACTATACATTTAAAAAGTCATCCTCTAATATGATTCGGTACATCGTATTCGGAGATTCTTTCACAACGGCATTCTTTCTAGAAGCACCTTGGCCTGAACAGATTGAGAAAATTCTTAATTCGAATGAACAACCGGCTTATGAATTTTATTCGTTTGCAGTAGATGGGGGAGGATTAGCTAATTGGCATAAAGTCTTTTTTGAAGAAATTATACCTGATTATGAATTTGACGGTGTGATATTCGCTGGTTTTGTAGATAATTTGTATCGGAATTTTGCAATTTTTCACATGACTGAAAAAGGCGGTGGCTATAAAACTTTTCCAACTATGCCTAAAGACGTTAATGATTTTGAACTTAATTACTTTGATAAGATACGTTGTTACTGGAGTATCGCGGATGATGCTGAGATGGATAATTTTATTAACCCTTTTATTAAATCGGCCTGCATATTTCGACTTTATCCCATTGATTCATACATTGTACACTCATTTATACTGTGGCATGATGGAATAGTTATGCGGAAAGAATCAGAGAAACGGATACGCAACTCAAAAAGTCTCTTTGAAGAGAAAATAAAGAAATTAGAACATATAGTAAAATGGTGTCAAGATTATAATAAGCAGACTATTCTGGTTACCATTCCTTCGAGGCCGGGGTTGCTGAAACGCGAAAAAACAGAACACCAAATGGAATACGAGACGATTGCCAAGCGTTTTAATATGTTGTATTATGATGGGTATAAAGTTTTTAACGGTTTGTCACCTAAGGGAATAAAACGACATTGGTTGGTATATGATGGACATTGGAATCTGCAAGGCTCAGACCGTTTTGCTAGACATTTTGCGCGATATATTCAGGAAAATTCTAGCGGTATCCGTTAAAAAATAAGGAGGTTTAAAAAGTATAATGCAAGAACGCGAAAATCACCATAAAGGGAAAAAAGCATTGGTTACAGGTGGGGCAGGGTTTATTGGTTCTAATATTGTTAAGCTTCTTTTACAGGATTCTTATGAGGTTACTGTTTTAGATAATTTTTCAACCGGCTACGAAGAGAATCTAAAGCCTTTTCCTCAAGTTAAAGTTATCCGGGGCGATATCCGAGACAAGCAGGCAGCCTCAGAAGCAATGAATGGGGTTGAGGTGGTGTTTCATCTTGCCGCAAATATCGGTAATGTTAAATCTTTAGAAGATCCTTTATTTGATTCAGATGTTAATGTTTTAGGGACACTTAATATCCTTGAGGCAGCGCGTAGATCAGGAGTTAAAAAAATTGTTTATTCTTCATCAGCAGCAATTTACGGTGAGCCCAAGAAATTGCCTATTGATGAAAATCATCCGGTTGCGCCTGATTCTTTTTATGGGGTAAGTAAATTAGCGGCTGAGAAACACTGTTTATGTTTATCCAAAATTTACGATATAGATATTGTGGCTTTGCGTTATTTTAATGTTTACGGTCCGAATCAGCGCTATGATGCTTACGGAAATGTGATACCTATTTTTGTAACACGGTTATTTAAAAAAGAACCTTTAACAATATACGGAGACGGAGAGCAAACCCGTGACTTTGTTAATGTGGCCGATATAGCCGGAGCTAACCTGCTGGCGGCAAAAGAACAGGGTTTAAGAGGGGCATTTAATATAGGAAGCGGTGTGAGTCTAACAGTTAACGCGCTTGCTTCTATAGTGCAGGATGTCGCAGGAATTTTAGAAGAGGTTGTCCATCACCCTGAGCGTAAGGGAGAAGTAAAGCATAGCTTAGCTGACGTTGATCTTGCCAAGAGGGTGTTGGGATATGAGCCTAAGATTTCCATAAAAGAAGGGCTTAAAGAGTATGTGGAGTGGATGAGATGTCTGTAAAAGTATTGATTTTAGGCGGTACGGGAATGTTAGGCCATAAGGCCTGGCAGACGTTTCGTTCTAGTTGTGATACTTACATTACTGTTCGTAGGCCGTTTTCTTATTATAAACATTATGATTTATTTGTTCAGGAGCGGACGCTTGACAATGTTGATGCAACTTGTTTTCAGAGCGTTCAGGAGATTGTAGATAGGGTAAAGCCGCAGGTTATTCTTAATTGTGTGGGAATTATTAAGCAATCACCGGCTTCTAACGAATTCTTGAAATCCATTGAAATTAACGCTTTATTTCCTCATCGTTTAGCGGAAATTTGTAATAGGTCGGGTGTCCGGCTGATTCATATCAGCACTGATTGCGTTTTTTCCGGAAAGAAAGGGCAATATATCGAAGAAGACTCCTCAGATGCTGAGGATTTGTATGGAAGGACAAAATTTCTTGGAGAAGTGGTTTCTGCGAAAGCTTTAACCTTGCGAACTTCTATCATTGGCCGGGAGCTTAATTCACAGCATAGTTTATTGGAGTGGTTTTTATCTCAAAAAAAGGGGGAGGTAAAAGGGTATACAAAGGCTGTCTTTAGCGGGTTTACAACTAAAGCCTTATGTGATATTATCCTTAATGTAATTAAGGAGCATAAGGAGCTATCAGGTTTATATCATGTTTCCAGCGAGCCAATTGATAAATTTAGTTTATTGTCTCTTATAAAAGAAATATACAAGCTGGATATTGAAATTGAACCTTATGATAAATTTGTCTGTGACTGCAGCTTAGATTCGACACGTTTTCGAAAAGCAACAAATTTCAAGCCTTTTTCTTGGAGAGAAATGATTACTAATATGTATAGTGATTCAGCATTTTATGATCAATTAGGGAGAAAGAAATGATTTTTGAAGGTAAAAGAATTTTGATTGCCGGTGGCACAGGTTCTCTGGGAAAGATTTTAACCCGCAGGCTTCTTGAGGGAAAGATGGGAAAGCCGAAGAAAATAGTAATCTTTTCTCGTGATGAGGCTAAGCAGCATCAGATGCGTATGTTTTATAAGCAGAGAAAGTTCGCCACTGATGAGATAATTTATCATAATTTTGATCAGTTAGTGGAATTCTATATAGGCGATGTCCGGGATTTTCATAGCGTTGCCTCGGCATTTAGAGATATTGATATAGTATTTAATGCCGCGGCCTTAAAGCAAGTTCCGACCTGTGAGTATTTTCCATATGAGGCGGTGATGACCAATATCATCGGCCCGGCAAATATTGTTCGGGCGATTAAAGAGAATAACTTACCTATAGAAACAGTAGTGGGAGTTTCTACAGATAAAGCTTGTAAGCCGGTGAACGTAATGGGGATGACTAAGGCTTTGCAAGAGCGCGTTTTTATCCAAGCTAATATTAATTGTCCGCAAACGCGTTTTATTTGCGTAAGGTATGGGAATGTTTTAGCTTCAAGAGGTTCAGTTATTCCTCTGTTCCGTGACCAGATTTTGTCAGGCGGACCGGTAACTATTACTACCTTTGAGATGACGCGTTTTCTCATGAATTTGGATAAGGCTGTAGATGTTATTTTTGCCGCAGTGGGTCAGGCTAGAAAAGGTGAAACTTATATTCCTCGTGTATCTTCGGCAAAAATTAGTGATGTAGCAGATATACTAATCGGCAGCCGCAGTATTGATAAGAAAGATATTGGTATTCGTCCGGGAGAAAAAGTCCATGAAATTCTTATTTCCGAGGAAGAATGCCATAGGGTAGTCAGCCGTGGAGACTATTATGTGATTTTACCGATTATTCCTGAATTGAGGAAAGAAGAAGAAAAGCCAGTCCTCAATAAAGAGTACAATTCAGCTGATAGTGTTGTGTCGCTAGAGGAAGTAAGAAGCATTTTACAGAAAAATAAGTTAATGATTGAGGATTCTCAACCTTCCGTTTCATTATGAAAATTCTGACTATATTAGGAACACGCCCAGAAATAATACGCTTAAGCTGTATTATTCCTAAGCTCGATAAGGTATCTGAGCATATACTTGTTCATACCGGGCAAAATTTTGATCTGAACCTAAACGATATTTTTTTCCAACAACTTAAACTAAGAAAGCCGGATTATTTTTTAGGAGTCAAGGCAGCTGCCTTCGGAGAGCAAATAGGCAAGATGTTTATTGAGGGAGAAAAAGTTTTACGCAAAGAAAAACCCGACCGAGTTCTTATCTTGGGAGATACTAATAGCGGCCTCCTTAGTATTATTGCCAGGCGTCTGGGGATTCCCGTATATCACCTGGAGGCAGGAAATCGCTGTTATGACGATCGTGTTCCTGAAGAGATAAACCGTAGGGTTATCGATCATAGTAGCAGCATTCTGATGCCTTATACAAGCCGGAGCAAAGAAAACCTTATTCGTGAAGGAATAGAAAATTCTCATATCTTTGTTATTGGCAACCCTATCTATGAAGTAATCCAACACTATTGCCAGTCCATAAATAATCGTAAAGTTTTAGATAAGTATAAAGTAAATAAAAAGGAATATTTTTTGCTGACAGCGCATAGAGCTGAGAATGTTGACGATAAGAAAAGACTGGTGAATTTGTTTAAGGGGATAAGCAAAATTCAGAAATATTACAAGATGCCTGTTATCTGTAGTTTGCATCCCAGGACTAGAGATAAAGTTGAAAGTTTTGGGTTAAAGACCGTTAAAGAAAAAATAACTTTTTTGGAACCTTTGGGTTTTCTTGATTTTATCACCTTAGAAAGAAACGCTTTTTGTGTTTTAAGCGACAGCGGCACAGTTCAGGAAGAATGTTGCATTTTTAAAGTTCCCAACGTAACAATTCGTGATGTTACTGAGCGTCCGGAGACTATTGAGTGCGGAAGTAATATCTTAAGCGGAGTAGAGTCACAGCGGATTTTTGAAGCTGTGAAGTTAGTAACAGGTAAAGACTGTTGTTGGAACCCTCCCCGGGAATATTTAGCTCCTTGTGCTTCAGATACCGTATTAAGGATAGTCATTGGTTATTCCAATGATTAAGTTTTTTCGTAAAACCATCCCAAATAGCATTTCTTTATATCAAAAGAGGTAATTTATGCAGAGTTTTCATAAGGTTAGTTTTTATTTAAACAAGACCGTGAGGAAGAAAATAGCTCTTTATATTGCTATGACATTGCTTGTAATTACTATTCCCATTGTTTCTTTGGAGATTCTTTGCACATTTTTTAAGCCAATATATATTAGCACAGAAGATTATTTTGATAATTTTGCGATGCTGGATGATGAATTAGGCTATAAGTTAACAAATAATTTCGAAGGTATCTACAAACAAGATCACGAACTTTTCTATTCAACAAATAGTCAGGGGCTACGTGACCACGAATTCACCGACTTCCCAGATGAAGGAACAAAAAGAATTCTTGCTGTTGGCGATTCGTGGACTTTCGGGGCTGGAGTTAAGCTATTCCAAACATGGCCTAAACAGCTTGAGAAGATATTAGAGAAGAAGGGAATAGAATCGGAGGTTATAAATACCGGGGTTAATGGATACTCAACCAGAATTTACTCTAGGGTATTAAAGAAGTTTTACCATCTTTATCATCCCGATATTGTAATTGTTTTAGTTTTTTCAAATGATCCTGGCGGGGACATAGCTGATATAAAAAAAAGATATAGCATAATAACATCTAATGATGGGTGGCTAAAAAAATTTCTTAAACGGCACTCGCATCTAGCTAAAAATTTATGGTATGTTTATCAAGCCTATTTCCCACGAAAATACAGTTTTTTCCATGCAAAAAATATTGCAAAAAGAGATAAAACCGATAGTGAACTAAAACTCGCATATGAATTATATAAGGAGTCTTTAGTGAGTATGAAACAATTTTGTCAAGAAAACAATGTCTTTTTTGCTGTAACCGCTGTACCAGGTGATATCCCTTCTTTTCTTAAGTTTACAGAGAAGCTATGTTCAGACGAGGATATTAATTATATCTCTCAAAAATCATTATTGGGAGAAGACGGTATTTTGGGTACTAATTTCGTGAGCCATTATAGTCCTAAGGGATATAGCTTGTTGGCAGGCAATATTGCAGAATATCTTTCCAAAATGTCGACAAGAAACGAAGCATTTTAAAGCTCTTTTCAAAAATCTCACTTGTTAATGAAATCCTTGCGTATTTTCAAGATAAATAGTACACTGCATAATATGTAGACCGTATCATGGGAGAGAGAGGATAGCTAGAATTATCTTTATTATATCATGATTAAACCAGTGCGGAGAGTTTATTCCCTTTATGTGTTCATAGATCTAATTTTTACAGCAATAAGTTTCTTTCTTGCCTATATTTCCCGTTACAATTTATTCCAAAATGTTCTCATTGGCAAAGCTAATTTGCCTAATTTGCGGGAATATTCTTTTGTATTTATACTTTGGGCTATATTTTTAATTATTTCCTTAAATAGAAGAGAGCTTTATAGTACTGACAGAGGTCTAAGTATTCCCAAGGAAATCTCCCGGACAATTATCAGTATTTCTTGGACAGGTATTTTGATGTCGGGAGTAATATTTTTTGCTAAGTATCAGTTTTTTTCTCGCCAGATTTTCCTAAGAAGTTTTTTCCTTCTTTGTATATTTTTACCCAGTTGGCGGGTTATAAAAAGATTATTATTAAGGAGACTTATTTCTCAAGGTTACCGCAATAGGAATGTATTGATAGTAGGAGTGGGTAGGGTAGGAAAATTAGTCTGGGGTGAGATACAAAGGCATTCTTATCTGGGGTTTCGGGCAATAGGTTTCTTAGATGATAATGGGGGCAAGTTAAAGGAAGGGCCCCCGGTAATAGGCAAATTAACTGATTTTCTTCATGTAGCTAAAAAATACTTTATAGATGAGGTAATTGTCACTATTCCTTCCGAGAAAAAGGTAATATCTAATTTAATAGAACAAGCAAAGGGTTTAAGATTAGGAATAAGGATAGTGCCGGAAGATTTTGAACAAGCATTACCGATATTAAACATAAGCTACTTAGGCGTAATGCCTTTGTTAACTTATAAAGAGAGGGAGTTCCACCCTGCAGAAATGGCTTTGAAAAGACTGTTTGATTTTACAGCATCACTACTTTTCTTAATCCTTTTTTCCCCGCTATTCATAATAACTGCAGTATTGATTAAACTTGACTCCAAAGGGCCTATATTTTATATTCGGAAAAGAGCCGGACATAGAGGAAGACCTTTTAATTTTTATAAATTTCGTTCCATGGTAAGAGAAGCAGATAGTTTAAAGGCTAATTTATTGGATAAGAATGAATCTAAAGGGAATGTTATTTTTAAAATAAAGAGAGACCCCCGGATTACTCGTATCGGTAGATTTTTGAGAAAATATAGCATAGATGAATTCCCCCAGATGTTTAATGTTTTAAAGGGAGACATGAGTTTAGTGGGGCCGAGGCCTTTTCCGGTAGAAGAAAGCCGAAAGTTAGAGTATAATCATTCAGAAAGGTTTACAGTGCGGCCGGGAATAACCGGTTTGGCTCAGATTAAAGGCAGGTCTAATTTATCTTTCTATCGTTGGGGAAAGTGGGACTTATGGTATGTAAATAACTGGTCTTTCGGACTTGATTCTTTGATTCTATGGTGGACAATACCAGTAGTCCTGAAAGCTGAAGGCGCGTATTAGTTTATTTCGCCCATATAGTTTAAGTAGTTGATTTAGTTGATGTTTCAAATTCTCCAATCTTTCCGGATTTCGAAACCAACCTTTTTTTTAGGCTTATTTATAATTATATCTGCTTCATTCTTACGGCAGGTGATGGATTTTATTAAGGCTGCTGTAGGCGAGGGCGGTTTTATTCTTCTAATAGGAGCAGCCGGGACGGTTTTCCTGATTAGCTTTTTGATTTTAACAATACGGAAGCGCCCTGGTTTCCTAAAATTTTCTATATCTATAGCAGTATTAATTATTGGGATCTGGTTAACTTGGCAGTTAAAGATTCCTGAAGAAAAGATTCATCTTTTGGAATTTGCAGTATTAGGATGGCTTGCCGGAAGAGATTCAATTAAGGCTGATAAAAAGGCTAAAGGTATTGCCTTTGCCTTGGCATTTACCCTTATGGTAGGCATTTTAGATGAAGTTTTTCAAGGAATTCTGCCCTACCGCTATTTTCAATGGTCTGATATTGCTTTTAATAGTGCTGGTGGACTTTGGGGAATAATTTTATATTTGTTAAGATAGGTGATTCAAAAGAAATGAAAAAAGTTTGGGTTTTGTTAATTTTTGCTTTATTTGTTACTTCTCCTGTAGTTGCGCAGGACCGGTCTTTAAAGATTCACTTTCTCGATGTGGGGGAGGGTGATTCTGTTCTTGTTGAAGCGCCTAATGGCGAGACTGTACTTATAGATGCCGGAAATTTTATTACCGGTTTAGATGTAGTCAAATATTTAGAAAAAAATAATATTTATGAATTGGACTATCTTGTTTTTACCCATCCTCATTTAGATCACATTGGTGGTGCTTTTTTTGTCTCACAGATGCTTAAGGTTAAAAATATCTATGATAATGGAGAGAACTTAAACAAAATAATTGAATCCCAGGATATATACCGTTGGTATTATGATTTAGTAAGAAGGAGCAATAAATATAGTGTTTTGGGGGCTGGAGATAGCCTGTTCTTAGGTAGTGTGGAGCTTGGAATCCTTTGGCCGCCCAGGCCACTTGTTTTTTATGATTTTAATGTTAATTCTCTGGTTATTATGGTAAAATATAGAGATTTTAGATGTCTTCTGGCTGGGGATTTAACTATTCCAGCAGAGGTAGAATTGCTAAAGAAAAAGAGCCTTTTAAAGGCAGACATTTTAAAGGTAGGCCATCATGGTGCAAGTGATGCTAGCTCCAATGACTTTTTGGAAGAGGTATCGCCGAAAATAGCGGTTATTAGCCTAGATAAAGATAATATTCGCGGGTATCCAAATTCGGAAGTTTTAATGCGATTAGAAAAGATAGGGGCTAAGATTTATCGTACAGATAAGGATGGGAATGTTATCGTGCAGATAGAAAGTGATGGTAGAAGTGCTGTGAAGGTGGAAGAATGATTTTACAAGGTGTACCGAGAGAAAAAATAGTAAATATTATAGATAAATGTGCGTTTTTCTTTTTTATAGTTTTAGTCTGCTTTTTGCCTATTTCCAATGCCGGGGTTGAATCTTCATTTGGGTTTATTTTCCTATGCTTTATAGTCAGAATTATTCTCCAAAAACCTACCCGGCAGGATTTAAAAACATTCTTCAAAAATAGGGTAAATTTTTATCTTTTACTTTTTTATATCGCTATAGGACTGTCAATATTTGCAAGCGGGTTGTTATGGACAAGGAGTCTTAAAGCTTGGATTACTAAGTGGGGGGAAGGGATACTACTTTTCTATTTTGCCCAGGTTTTTCTAAACAAAAAACAGATAAAGATTATTTTGCTAGCTATGATAGCTTCTGCTTTTCTACTGGGAATAGATGGTATTTATCAAAGTGTGACAGGTATGGATTTTCTGCGCTCAAGGCCTCTAAAGACAGCGGATTCTGGAGATTTAGCTATAACCGGTACTTTTCATCATTATAATGGTTTTGCTTCTTTTCTAGGTGTTTTAATTTTCGTTACTATCGGATTTTGGGGATATGTAAAAAAGCTTTGGCAGAAGTTACCTTTATTTTTGATATTTTTGCTCCTATCTGTAAATGTTATTCTTACTTTTTCCCGGGGAGCATGGATTTCTTTATTAATCACGAGTTTATTTCTGATTATATTTATCAATGACAAGAGGACTAAAATATTTTTCTTATTATTTCTAATAGGCTTTATTTGTATAATATTGGGTATTCCTTCATTAAGGGAGAGATTCTTTACTATTGCAAAAAAAGGAGGAGATGCCAATAGATTCAAGATTTGGAAAGTAGCATTAACAATATTTAAGGAGTCACCTCTTCTAGGTAGGGGATTGGGGTCATTCATGAAGCGTCTCCCTGAGTATATAAATATAAATGCTCAATATGCTCACAATTGCTATTTGCAAATTTTAGCTGAAACAGGGTTATTGGGATTTATTTCTTTTATGTGGTTTTTGGGAGAGATTGTTCATAAAGGATTCAGGAACTTAAAGCAGAAGTATGATAGTTTATTTTTTGGATTATTTTTTGGATTATTAGTATTTTTAATTCACTCTTTCTTTGATACTCAGCTTTTTACTCTTAGGCTGTCGATATTGTTCTGGCTTCTTGCCTCATTTGTTACTATATACATATCGCAACCTAGCTATAAGAAAGAATCGTGAAGACCGTAAAAGAAAAATTCTCAATTCTTATTCCTGTACATAATGAGGCAAAGAGAATAAGGCGTAATTTAGAAGAGGTTAAAGAAACCCTCGATGATTTAGGGTGCAACTATGAGATTATTGTTATTGATGATGGCTCTAGTGATAATTCCTACCAGGTTTTAGAAGAGTTAGAAAAAGAAATCCCCCAGCTTATTGTTAAAAAAAGTTCTCAAAACTTTGGCAAAGGACGAGCTTTAAAAAAGGCCTTTAAATACGCAAGCGGTGAATTAATCGTCTGGATGGATGCTGACTTAGACCTGCATCCTTATCAGATAAAGACCCTTTACGATATTATGGAATTAAATGATGCTGATATTGTAATTGGTTCGAAGATGCACCCTAACTCTAAGGTAAATTATCCTTTAACAAGGAGGATTATAAGTTTTGGCTATTATTTCATTATCCGGATTCTCTTCGACCTTCCTTGTCATGATACCCAAACCGGTCTTAAATTATTTAAACGAAAGGTAATCGAAGAAGTATTCCCGCGGATTTTAGTAAAACAATTTGCTTTTGATTTAGAGGTTTTAGTTAATGCTCATCATTTAGGTTATAAATTAGCAGAGGCCCCGATTATATTAGAGAATAAGCGTGATTATGGACGAATTGGGGTAAGTTCAATAAATACTACCTTTAAAGATACCATGGCAATTTGGTATCGGATGTATATTTTAAAGTATTATGATCGTATCGATTATCATCGCCGTAAAGGCTTATTGCGAGAATTTAAAAGAGTGCGTAAATAAGTGTTTGGAGCTTGATTTTAAAGATTATGAGATACTAATCCTGCCAGACTCGAATCTTTCGCAGGAGGATATTCTATCTCACCCAAAGATAAGAATAATTCCTACCGGAAATGTTACCCCGCCAAAGAAACGGGATATCGGAACCAAAGAAGCAGAAGGAGAAATCCTTGCCTTTTTAGATGACGATGCCTACCCAACAAAAGAATGGTTAAAGGAAGCAATTTTGATATTTAGAGAGAGCGATAGTATTGGTTGTGTTTGTGGTCCGGCGGTAACCCCTGAAGGTGATTCTATTTTTCAAAAGGGGAGTGGCTTAGTTTACGCTTCTCCGTTAGTTTCAGGAAACTATAGCTTTAGGTATGTCCTTGGGACGAGAAGAGAAGTTTTTGATTTTCCCAGTTGTAACTTTTTGATAAGAAAAGATCTTTTTAATCAAGTGGGTGGATTTGATAAGCCTTTTTGGCCTGGAGAGGACACCTTTTTGTGCTTGAAGGTTTTAGAGGCAGGCAAAAGGATGATTTACAGTCCTAAAGTTTTGGTCTATCACCATCGGCGTAATTTATTTAAAGGCCACTTAAATCAGATTAAGAGCTATGCTTTGCATCGGGGATATTTTGCTAAAAAATACCCTAAAACATCTTTACGCTTTGAGTATTTTATCCCGTCTCTTTTCGTTATAGCCCTATTAACTGGAGGAATTTCAAGTTTGTCTTCTTCTCTGGCCGAAGGCGTGTACTCTCTTATTTTAGCTATCTATTTAGTTTTTATCTTGGCAAGCAGCCTTTCGTTAGTTTTTGCAGCTGGAGAGAGTCTAGGAAATAGAATTAAGTTATTATTTTTAACAGTTCCAGGTATCTTTTTAACTCATATCACCTATGGTATTTATTTTATGAAGGGGTTATTGACTAAAAAAATGCCTGAAGAAGAAAAAGAAACATGAAGATACTTATCTGCTTTCCACCACTAAGTTCTGTAAAAGGGTGGCCTACTTTAGGCCAAAACCGGCAATTCCAGTATTTTAAAGAACCAACCTATATTTATCCAGTAGTTCCGGCTCAAGCTGCGACCCTACTTAAGGAGAATGGTTTTGAAGTAAGCTGGCTCGATTGTATTGCTGAGGATATCTCTTATCAGCGATTCTTGGAGATAATAAAAGAGGAGATCTTTGACTTAATTGCTTTTGAGGCTAAGACTCCAGTAGTTCAACAAGAGTGGAAGCTTATTAATGAGATTAAAGCCAACAATTCAAACCTTAAGATTCTTCTCTTCGGTGATCACGTGACTGCATTGCCGAATGAATCTTTTGCAAACTCTTCTGTTGATTTTGTTTTAACCGGCGGAGATTATGATTTTCTTCTACTTAATCTTTGTACTGCTTTAAGAGAATCACTTCCTTTAGAAGGGTTAGAGAATGGTATTTGGTATCGAGAGAATCAAGAAGTCAAAAATACTGGCCAGTTTCAATTAAATCACGATTTAAATTCCCTTCCCTTCATAGATAGAGATTTAACCAAATGGAGATTCTATGCTTATAAGAACGGGAATTATCGTCGTCGGCCAGGTACCTACATAATGAGTGGCCGAGATTGTTGGTGGGGAAAATGCCGGTTTTGCAGCTGGACTACTCTTTATCCGAAATTTCGCTCAAGAAGCGTTGAAAATGTTCTAAATGAGGTTGAATATTTGGTGGATGATTATTCAATTAAAGAAATCATGGATGATACCGGAACTTTTCCGGTGGGGGCCTGGCTGGAGGAATTTTGCAAAGGGATGATTACCAGGAAGTTGAATAAGAGAATTAATCTTGATTGCAATATGCGTTTTGGCGCCGTAGACTTTCAAGGGTATAAATTAATGAGAAAAGCCGGTTTTAGATTTCTGCTTTTTGGTATTGAGTCAGCAAATCAAAGCACCTTAGATCGAATAGATAAGAATTTAAAAGTAGAGGATATTATCCAGTCCTGCAAGGATGCAAGACGTGCAGGCCTTTATCCTCATATAACTATGATGTTTGGCTATCCTTGGGAGAGCTATCAAGATGCTAAGAAGACCTTAGACTTAGGCCGATGGTTATTGAAAAAAGACTACGCTTATACTATGCAGGCAACGGTTGTAATTCCTTATCCAGGAACACCCCTTTTCAAGGAGTGTAAGGAGAAGGATTTACTGGCTAGCCATGATTGGTCTTACTATGACATGAAGAACCCGGTAATGAAATTAAACTTTAGTCCTGGGGAGCTTCTTAAACTTGTTCAAGGGATGTATTCAGTAAGTTTTAATCCTGAATTTATCTTGCGCAAAATAATCAGTATTCGAGAGATAGATGATGTTAAGTATTTTGGTAGAGCATTCTTAAAGGTTATTGGTCATATAATGGATTTTAGGAAGAAGAAATGAAAAACAAGATAAAAAAATTCTTCAGAGATGATCTCATACTACATGCAGCAATTGTTTTTCTGGGGACTGCTTTAGTTGGTGCATTTAATCTTCTTTATCATTTAGTCTCAGTACGGCTGCTTTCCCCTGAAGATTATGGAACCTTAAATGCCCTTATTTCTTTTGTTATGCTTTCTTCTATGGCGGTTTCACCCTTAGGGACAACTCTGACTCGTTTTTTTACTGAATATATTGCTAAAAAAGATTTTACTACTCTCTTTTTTGTTTTTAAAAGGATCATAAAACGGTTATTTGTTGCTGCTTGTTTAGTTGTGGGGTTATTTTTCGTAATTTCTCCTTTTTTAGCCAGATTTTTAAAGACCCAGCCGTTATATGCTCTTATTTGTGGGGTTGGTATTGCGATATCCTTGTTTTCTCCCCCGCTTATTTCGCTTTTCCAGAGTTTTCAGAAATTTGTTATTTATTCTTTAATAGGCATTGTTTCAACTTTTGGAAAATTAATTTTTGGTGTTGTTTTAATGTTTTTAGGCTGGAGAATATTGGGCGGGTTATCAGGATTTTTAGCTGGAGCAGTATTACCTATTCTAATTGCTTTATGTTTTGTTAGGGGGATTTTTCAGAAAGAAATTGGACATATAGATGCGAAAGCCTCTGTTGGAATAAATTTAGTACCTATATACAAATACTTCTTTCCTACGTCTGTTATAATGCTTTCTTTTACATTCCTTACCACTATTGATGTTATTTTAGTTAAACACTTTTTTTCACCTCTCGATGCCGGTTATTACTCTATTGCCCAAATGGTCGGTAAGATTACTCTTTTTTTACCTTCAGCCCTAGCAATTGTAATTTTACCTAAAAGTACCACGGCCCATGTAACTAACAGTTCTTCTACAAAATTACTTTATAAATCACTTTTCTTAGCCGGAATGTGCTGTTTTGCCTTTACCCTTGTTTCATTTTTGTTTCCGGATTCCCTGCTTACAATACTCACCGGTAAGCTTAATCCGGTAAGTAGATCCTTAGTGGGGCTATTTGCTTTAGCGATGAGTTTTTACGCTCTTACTTGGATAGTGATTAGCTATCTCTTAGCCACCCATAATTTGAAATTTACCTTACCGCTATTGGCTATAACCATCCTTGAAGCTGTTACTATTTACAATTGTCACTCTAGATTAACTATGGTATTATATATCCTTTTAACTTTCGGGGTGATCTCCCTGTTTAGCTCGCTTTTAGTAGTGAAAACTGTCCAAAAGAAGAAGATATGAGCGAAAAACACGCTTTAATTACAGGTTCAGCAGGACTTATTGGGTCTCAGGCTGTAGAGTTTTTTATCGAAAAAGGGTTTAAGGTAGTAGGGATTGATAATAATATGCGGGCTTACTTCTTTGGCCAGGAAGCTAGTACCAAAGAGAATAAAACTCGCCTAGAGGAGGCTTTTGGCGGTAAGTATATACATCTAGATATAGATATACGGGATAAGGCAAAAATCGAAGAGGTTTTTAAAAAGTATCCTTTTGAGCTCATAATCCATACTGCAGCTCAGCCTTCCCATGATTGGGCCGCTAAAGAGCCTTTTACTGATTTTGAAGTCAATGCTAACGGAACTCTGAATTTATTAGAGTATTGCCGAATATATTACCCCCAGGCTGTATTTATATTTACTTCTACCAATAAAGTTTACGGAGATACTCCCAATGAATTGCCTTTAGCAGAGTTAGAGACGCGATGGGAGCTACCAGAGAACCATTGTTTTTATAACGGCATAGATGAAAGCATGTCTATTGATAACTCTACTCATAGTCTTTTTGGTGCATCGAAGGCAGCTGCTGACATTTTAGTTCAGGAGTATGGAAAGTATTTTAGTCTTAAATCAGCTAGCTTCAGAGGTGGCTGTCTTACTGGACCCTTACATCAAGGGGCTGAGCTCCATGGATTCCTAGCTTATCTGGCTAAATGCGTTGCTACCGGCAGGCAATATACTATTTACGGTTATAAGGGCAAACAAGTAAGGGATAATATTCATTCTTTCGACTTAGTAAATGCTTTTTGGCATTTTTATAATAACCCTAGGTGTGGAGAAGTTTATAATATCGGAGGCAGTAGGTTTTCTAATATTTCGATGAAGGAGTCGATTGCCTACTTTGAAAAAGTATTTAAGAAAAAGGCTAATATTATTTATTCCCAGAAGAATCGTATTGGTGATCACATCTGGTATATATCTAGTGTAGATAAATTTAAATCTCACTATCCCCAGTGGGATTATCAGTATGATATCTATAAAATCATGGATGAAATTTGCCAAAAGGGGAATCTAGAGTGAGCATGAATTATAAAAATATACTCATAACCGGTGGTTGTGGATTTATTGGCAGTAATCTTGCCGTCTTGCTTAAGGGGAAATACCCTTCATCCAGAATAGTTTCTCTAGATAATCTAATAAGAAAAGGTTCTGAGCTCAATGTAGAGAGGCTCCAAAATAATAACATCGAGTTTATTAAAGGAGACATTAGAAACCAATCGGATCTAGAATCAGTCTCAAATATAGATTTGCTTATTGAATGTTCTGCAGAACCTTCGGTTTTGGCTGGCTATAATGAGAGCCCCCGTTATATAATTGACACTAATCTTGTAGGGACAATTAATTGTTTGGAACTAGCCCGCAAGAACAAAGCCGACCTTGTATTCTTTTCAACCAGCAGGGTATATCCTTATGATCTGATCAACCAGCTTAAGGTTAAAGAGGAAGAGAGCAGATTTGTTTGGGAGAAACCAGGAGATAACGACATCGCTGGTTTTTCCGAAGAAGGTATCGGCGTAGATTTTCCTCTTTTCTCCGGGGTACGCTCTATGTATGGAGCAACGAAACTTTGCTCGGAAATTCTCCTTAATGAATATATAGCAATGTATGGTTTAAGGGGAGTAATCAATAGGTGTTCAGTTATAGCTGGTCCCTGGCAATTTGGCAAAGTTGACCAAGGTATATTTACCTTCTGGATGTTAGGGCATTATTTTAAAAAGTCCCTTAGCTATATTGGTTTTGGCGGCAAGGGTAAACAAGTAAGAGACCTTCTCCATATTGATGATCTTTTTGATTTAATAGATTTACAGATTAACTTGATGGATAAGGTTAACGGCCAAACTTATAATGTCGGCGGAGGTAAAGAAGTTAGCTTATCGCTTCTTGAGACTACAAAGTTATGTGAAGAGATTACCAAGAATAAGATTAATGTTGGTCAAGAGGGGCAGACCCGTCCGGCAGATTTAGCTATTTACATAACTGACAATAGAAGAGTAAATAAGGATTTAGGTTGGAAGCCTAAAAGGCCTGCCAAGAAGATATTAGAAGATATATATAAGTGGATTAAAGATAATCAAGACAGCCTTAACGCGACCCTTCAATCTAAAAGATGTTAGTTTCAGTAATAATTACCACTAAAAATGAAGAAGAAAATATAGAAAGATGTTTAAAGTCCATTAAAGCGCAATCTTGTCCTTTAGAGGAAATAGAGATAATAGTTGTAGATAATCATTCTGTTGATAAAACAAGAGATATTGCCCATAGATACACGAATAAAGTTTATGATTTTGGTCCAGAACGCTCGGCGCAAAGAAATTACGGAGTGGGTAAATCGGAGGGTCAATATATTCTGTATCTAGATGCAGATATGAGTCTTTCTGAAGAAGTGATAGCGGAATGCGTGAGAGAATGTGAACAAAAAGGGTATCTAGCTTTATATATACCTGAAAAAATAATCGGTAAGGGATTTTGGATAAAGGTGAGAAATTTTGAAAGAAGTTTCTACAACGCAACTTGTATAGATGCGGTAAGATTCGTAAGAAAAGATAAATTTTTGCAAATAAATGGGTTTGATGAATCTTTAACTGGTCCTGAAGATTGGGATTTTGAACGAAGGATAAAAGAGCAGGGGCAAGTAAGCTGTATTAGTCAATTTTTATATCACAATGAAGGTGAGTTTAACTTTAGGCAATATCTGGGCAAAAAAATCTATTATTCAGGTAGTTTCAGGAGATATGTAGAAAAATGGGGGAAAAGTGATAAAATAGTGAGGAAACAATTAGGTTTTTGGTATCGTTATTTTAAGGTATTTACTGAAGAAGGCAAGTTCACGAAGCTGATACGGCATCCTATCCTAACCATAGGGATGTATTGCTTGAGGGTCTTGGTGGGTTTAGCTTATGTATTGAGAGCATTTCTTAACGGAGGTAAAAGATGCGGGGCATAATTTTAGCTGGTGGAAAAGCAACAAGATTGTATCCGGTCACAAAAGGAGTTTGCAAACAGATGCTTCCCCTTTACGATAAGCCGATGATTTATTATCCCTTATCGGTTTTAATGCTTGCTGGCATAAGAGATATTCTTGTAATTTCTAGTCATGAAGATATTCCAAGGTTTCAAGGCCTATTGGGTGAGGGTAAAGATTTAGGAGTAAACCTTTCTTATGCTACACAAAAAGAACCACGAGGAATCGCAGAGGCATTCATTATAGGTGAGAAATTCATAGGTAAAGAGAGGGTGTGTTTAATTCTGGGAGATAACATATTCTATAGTTATAATTTTACTGAAATTTTAAAAGAAGCAGCGTCTTTAGAGAAAGGCGCAGCGGTCTTTGGCTATTATGTAAAAGACCCACAACGATATGGAGTTATTGAGTTTGACAGAAATAATAATGTAATTTCTATAGAAGAAAAGCCAGTTAAGGCTAAGTCTAATTGGGCTGTTACCGGCCTTTATTTTTATGACAACAGTGTGGTTGAAATTGCAAAGAAAGTTAAGCTTTCCCCGAGAGGTGAGTTAGAAATAAGCGATATTAATAATGAATATTTGAGAAAGGGGGAATTAAAAGTTAATCAGTTGAGCCGTGGTTGCGCTTGGCTAGACACAGGGACTCACGATTCTTTGTTAGATGCGTCATTGTTTATTAAAATTATAGAAGAAAGACAGGGCCTTAAGATAGGTTGTATCGAGGAAGTTGCGTATAGGATGGGTTATATCAATAAAGAGCAATTAGAAGAGTTATCAAAAGGAGTGAGCGCGAGCTACAGAGAGTATTTAATTAGGATTATTCAGGAAGAAAATTAAGTTTTGCAGTATTGGTAGGTTAGAAATTTCTACAAAGAATATATTATGAAGAAGATACTAGTTACCGGAGGCATGGGATTTATAGGCAGTTCTTTTGTCAAACATAGCATAAGCAAAGGGTACAAGGTAGTAATTATCGACAAATTAACATACGCAGGAGATTTAAAAAGACTTGAAGAGGTAAAAGGTAAATATAAATTTTATAAATCAGACATATGCGATAGAGAAAGAGTGGAGTCAATTTTTAAAAAGGAAAAACCTCAAATTATAGTCCATTTTGCTGCTGAAAGCCACGTTGACAGGAGTATTAAAGATGCTACTTTTTTTATAAAGACAAACGTAGAGGGAACACACAGTCTTCTTGGTATTTCAAGAAAGCATAAAATAAAGAAGTTTATTCATATTTCAACCGACGAAGTTTACGGAGAGATAAAAAAAGGAAAGTTTTTAGAAAGCTTGCCCCTGAGGCCGAACAGCCCCTATGCTGCTTCTAAAGCTTCTGCGGATCTTTTCGTGAGAGCGTATATTAAAACTTATGGCTTTCCAGCGATTATTATTCGTCCCTGCAATAACTATGGTCCTTGGCAGTATCCGGAAAAACTTATACCTTTAGCCTTGTTGCGAATATTGAAAAACAAAAAAGTCCCTGTTTATGGTAACGGAAAAAATAAACGAGAATGGATCTATGTAGATGATTGTGCCGAGGGGATTTCTAGAATTATGGAAAAAGGTAAAATCGGAGAAATTTACAACTTAGGCAGCGGAGAAGAAAAACGAAATATAGACGTAGTAAAAAATCTATTAAGAATTCTTGGTAAAAAAGAAACAGCAATAGAATTTGTAACAGATAGATTAGGACATGATTTTCGTTACGCGCTGAATACAGATAAAATAAAGAAGGAAATTGATTGGCAAGCAGGGATAGAATTCCAGGTTGGTTTTAAAAGAACGATTGACTGGTATATTGCAAATAAAGATTGGATTTTGAATAAGTAATATAAACAAACCTAAACTACCGTGTCCGGTCAAAAAACAATTTTAATAATTACGCCTTTTTTTCGTCCTAACCTAGGAGGGGCGGAGACCTATATTAGTGAATTATGTGAATATTTTCGAAAACATAATTATTGCCTTTATGTTCTTACATATCAGCCGATTAGTACTCCCGGAGTAAGAGGGGAGAGAATAGAGAAATCAAAGAATATTGTAATACGAAGGTTTAAGTGGATAGGCTACGATTTATTCCATAAATTACAGAGATTTCCCGTACTAGTCTTTCTTTATATCACCCCTTATTTATTCTTAAGGAGTTTTTTGTGGATGCTGAAAAATCATAAAAAAATAGATATTATTGATGCTCAAGGATTGAATGCAGCATTTATTGCTCGAATTTTGAAGTGTGTCTTTAAGAAAAAGGCTACAGCAAGTATAGTAGCATTATATAATTTTATACCGGGGAGCTGTTTCGCCCGTATGGCAGCTTGGGCTTTATCCGGTCTGGATTTAGTGCTTGTGGAAAAAGGTAAATCAAAAGAAGAATTAACAAGTATAGGTATCCCAAAAAATAAATTTATTGTTTTTAATCAATGGGTTGACCAAAAAAGGTTTAAGCAGGTAAATAAAAATAATGCAAAAAATAATTTTGGCTGGGGTAATGAATTTATCGTTTTATTTGTAGGTAGAGCAATTCCTGAAAAAGGAGCAAAGCTATTGCTTGAAGCATCTCGAGATGTAGATGAGAATATAATTTTTGCGTTTATTACAGGGAAAAGTTCGGCAACCCAGGAGCTTGTTGAAGAATCAACCAAAAGAAAAAATATAAAGTTTTTAGGAGAGATAGACCCTGGCCAGCTGCATAAGTATTATCAAGCAGCAGATATATTTTGTCTCCCCTCTATATATGAAGAGGGTGTAGTGCGGGTAGTCTCAGAGGCTGTTTCTTGCGGAATACCGGTCATTGCCTCAAATAAAGGGTCGGTGCCTTACATGTTAGATGAGAGTGTGTCAATTCTGGTTGAACCAACTGCCGATAATTTTGCTAAAAAGATAGAGTATTTATACAAGAATCCGGAAAGATTAGAGTTGATGGCTAGAAATTGCCATCACTATGCTTTGAAGAATTTTGGCCAAGAAAATACTTTGATGATTGACGATGCCTATCAAAAATTAATCTCATAAAAATGCGAATATCTTTTGTAGTATCGGAAGACGAAAACCTAGGTGTTGAGTATTTAGCCTATTATTTAGAAAAAAACGGTCATAAAGTAAATCTTATTTTTGACCCACGACAATTCGATAAGGCTTACACCAGAAACAAATTTTTAGCTAAAGTTTTTAGTTGGCAGAAAATAAATGTAGAGGGACTAAGAGAGCAAAAGCCGGATCTTATTGCTTTTTCCTGCGCTACTGCTTCTTACCAATGGGCTCTTAATTTAGCTAAAATTGTAAAGGAAGAGATTAAAAAGCCAATAATTTTTGGAGGAACTCATCCAACTTTGATGCCGGACTTAGTTATGGAGAATAAGGAAATAGATATGGTCTGTGTTGGAGAGGGGGAGGAAGCACTTATAGAATTGGCTAATAGTTTTGACGAGAACCACTTAAGGACCGATATCAAAAATATATGGTTTAGGAAAGATGGCGAAGTTATAAAGAATGACACTAGGGTCCTTGGTAAGGACATCGATAAATACCAGATGGACCGTAAATTGTTTTTTGATAAACTGCCGGATAATTATCGAAAAGATGCCTATTTCATTACCAGCCGCGGATGCCCTTTTAACTGTAGTTTTTGCGGTAATGAGCAAAAGAGGAAAGTATATTCCGGGAAAGGCAAATATCTTAGGCAGAAAAGTATTACGCAGGCAATTGCCGAACTAAAAGAGCTTAAGGAAATATTTAAGACAAAAAATATTCTTTTTGTCGACGATGTCCTTACGATGGATAGAAAATGGTTTTTCGATTTTATTAAACGGTACAAAGAGCACATAAGCCTTCCCTTTACCTGCTTTATCCATCCGAAATTTTTTGATAAAGAAATAGCAGTTGCATTGAAATCTGCAGGCTGCAATCTTGTCTGGTATGGAATCCAATCTGGCTCTGAGAAAGTAAGGAGGGAAGTCCTTGATCGTTACGAGACTAATGAAGAGATTATCCGCACTGCAGAGATTTGTCGAGAGCTAGGCTTAAAATATATGGTTGATCATATTTTTGATATCCCTTTTGACTCTGATATTACTAAATCGATAGACTTATATAATGCTATAAGGCCGCATATGTTGAATTGTTATAATTTGTTGTATTTTCCCAAATCAAAAATCATTGAGTATGGCTTAAAGGCAAATATGTTAAATGAACAGGATGTTAATAAGATTAACAGAGGACAGGCTGTTGTTTATCAGACCGGGGCATTATCATCGCATAGCCAGGAGCTAAGAGACAATTATAGCAAGTATGCTTTATTGTTAACTCTCATTCCAGTCTTACCAGCAAGATTAATCACCAGAATTAGAAAAAGCAATAGGTTGATGAATTTATTTAGCAGATTGCCATTATTTTTAATTCCTATTGTTAAGGTTTTTTTAAATTTTCGGGTAAACCATGGTTTTATACCTTTAGCCGTAGCTAAAACTGAGTTGTTTTGGGTTAAGAAATTAATATTTATAAAGTTTAAAAGGTTGTTGGGACGGAAAAATGTCTATGCATAAAAATAAAGCTATTAGAAAAAAGTTTTTGGTGTTCGGCAAGCCAGCTATCGGCCAAGGCGAAATCAATGAAGTCGTGGATTCGCTAAAGTCTGGCTGGATTGGAACCGGGCCCAAAGCAATCAGGTTTGAAGAAGATTTTCGAAAATATATTAATTGCCGTTATGCGGTCGCTTTGAATTCTTGCACTTCTGCTTTGCATATAGCTTTACTTATTAATAACATTGGTTATGGTGATGAGGTGATAACGACTCCTTTTACTTTTTGTGCTACCGCGAACGTGATTCTTCATGTTGGAGCTAAGCCGGTATTTGTTGATATTAATAGGGAGACATTTAATATTGATGTTTCTAAAATAGAAGAGAAAATAACAAAAAAAACAAAAGCCATTATCCCTGTCCATTTTGCCGGAAGGCCTTGCGAAATGGATACGATAATGAAAATTGCAAAAAAATATAATTTAATCGTTATAGAAGATGCCGCTCATGCTATTGAAAGTGAGTATAAAGGGAGAAAAATAGGGACAATTGGAGATTTTACTTGCTTCAGCTTTTACGTTACTAAGAATTTAGTTACCGGTGAGGGAGGCATGATTACGCTTAATAATAAAAAATTAGCCGATAAAATAAAAATCTATGCCTTGCACGGAATGGATAATGATGCTTGGGCAAGGTATTCAGATAGAGGGTTTAGGAGATACAGGGTAGTATATCCGGGCTATAAATACAATATGACTGATTTACAGGCAGGTATCGGTATTCAACAGCTAAAGCAGATAGAAAAATATTCAAAAAAAAGGAAGAAAATCTGGCAAAAATACAATGATGCCTTTAAAAGCTTGGGAGTGGAAATCCCAAGAGAGCCAGAGACGGATACACGTCATGCTTATCATCTGTATACATTATTAGTAGATAAGAAGAAGGTTGGAATGGATAGAGATGAATTCCAGGAACAACTATATAAGAAGAATATTGGAACCGGAATTCATTTTACTTCTCTCCATTTAGAGAAATATTACCGGGAGAAATTTTTGTATAAACCTAGTGATTTCCCTAATGCTTATTATGTTTCTAAACGAATAATCTCTATACCTCTCTCAGCAGCTCTTAGCCAAAAGGATGTTAATGATGTAATTGTAACTGTAAAAATGCTTATCAAAGGCGGTAGGAAATGAGCAAATTATCTAGAAAAGAACAACCAGATTTTATTTGTAATTTTATTTATAACTTATCAATTAAGGGATTTCTTAATCTTTTTGATAAATTGGGGGTCACTCCAAACCAAATAAGTCTTATAAATTTTTTCGTCAACAATTTATTAGCGGTATTCTTTTTTTCTCGAGGAACATATCTCGGTAATCTTTTAGGGTTGTTTTTTTGTGGGTTAAGTGCGATTTTTGACTACATAGATGGGGCAATAGCCCAAACGAAACAAATGCAGACAAAGCTTGGTGGTTGGCTTGACCCAATGCTTGATTTTGTCTGGCAAAATATGCTTATCTGTGCCATTATTTATGGCGTTATTCTTACTAAGGGTGTTACTTTTTGGCTGCCGGTGGGGTTATTAACTATTGTCGGAGTTGTAATATCCAATCGTATGGGGTACCAATTCATTAAGAGTTTTGGACTTGATGCTTTTTATAAGGGGGCTCCAGATTTTGTAAAATTCCTTGAGGCCAATAAATTACATTTAATAGAAATCATTGTTATCAACATCATAATACCTACAAAATTTATTTTTATTTTATTTTTCACTTTACGTTATCTTATTGTCTTAGGGGCAGTATTTAATATCATGCCTTTAGCTTTATTCCTAATTATGATCTTTTCTTTAATTAAAGCAGTAGTTTCAGTAACTATTTATGCTTTTTTCTTACGATATCGCGATAAGGGGATTTTTTGTCCCAGACTAGTAGGGATTTTGGAAGCCTATTATAACAAATCGCAGTGACAAAAATGACTAATATTCAGGAGTTAAAACAGAAATATTTTTTTGACAGCAAGGCTGAGCATTATGAGACCGACAGCGATGATTCGTGGGTATTGCTGGATGGGATAAATTCATTTTTGAATTTTGTTGATCCGAAGTTACCTCAGAATATTTTGGAATTAGGTTGTGGTTACGGAAGATGGACAATGCATCTCTTGAGGCGGGGGCATCGGGTTAGCGCAGTTGACATTTCAAAAAATTCCCTTTTAGCCCTAAAAGAACAAGCCGAAAAGGAACAATTGTTTCAGGGGTTAACACTTATTAATTCTAACTTTGAAGAAGATCTTTTTGAAGAATCTTTTGACGGGGCAATATTAGCGGGTGTTATCCACCATTTAAATTATGAGAAAAGAAGGCTAATCTTTTCCAATGTGGTAAAATCAGTCAGGCCTGGTGGCTGGGTAGCTTCTTTTGATCCCAATCCCTATAATCCTTTGTTTTATCCGCTTTATCTTGTAAAAGGACTTTGGGAGATAGAGAGAGGTTTTTTATCTTGTAATTTGCCAAGGATAACAAAACTTTATCGGGACAACGGTTTAACTTCCATTCAGGTTGATAGATATGGACTTCTTCCCAGCCGGTGGGCTAAGATATGTAGATTTGTTGTTCCTTTAAATAGAGCACTTAATAAAATTCCCTTAATCAATAAATTAGCAGTTTTTAATTATATTAAAGGCATAAAAGTGTAGGCATGTCAGATGTAGTTCTAATTCATAGCCCTATTGATTTTAATAATTTAAAAGTTCCGGTAGGTGATCAAACATCAAATCCTCCTGTTGGCCTTTTGTATATAGGGTCAAGTCTGGAAAAAGAAGGGTTTTCGGTAAGGCTCTACGATCCTGCCCCGCAAAGATTGACTCTTGGCGATATTATAAAGAATATAAAAAAAGAAAAACCTAAAATTATAGGTATTTCAGCATTAACTTTTGGGATAAGGAGCGCTGTTCAAATAGCTAAAGCTATTAAAAAAGAATGCGACAACTCGATAGTAGTAGGCTTGGGTGGAATGCATATCAGCACCGATCCTGATTTTATAGACCGTTTTCCTTTCTTTGATTTTGGTGTTGTCGGAGAAGGCGAAAAGGTAATGTCTAACATAGCTAGACGTGTTTTTAAAGGCGAGAAAGTTAAAGGAATCATTTATGCTGATGTCATTGAGAACCTTGATGAGCTACCCTTGCCTGCCCATCATCTTATAGATCCTAATGATTACTACAGTCCTCACGAAAAAAAAGGGGCTAAACCTATGGCAACTATGATTGCTTCACGGGGTTGTCCTTATGCCTGTACATTTTGTTGCAAGCCTCGTAATAGAGCTAAATATCGAGCAAGGTCAGGGAAAAATATTGTAGATGAGATGGAGCAGATACATGACCGATACGGAGGTAGGTATTCTTTTGTCTGCGACACCATGACTCTTCATCGGAATAAAATTATAGATATGTGTAGTGAAATTATTAAGCGTAAATTAAAAGCGCGATGGATGATGAATACAAGAGTAGATCTAGTTGATGGTGAATTGATTAAAAAGATGGCAGAGGCTGGCTGTTTTAATATCTTTTTTGGTATTGAGTCGGGTAATCCTAGGATTAGGAATCAAGTAATAAGAAAGAATATTAAGGATGAGGATATTTTTAATGCTATACGAATGTCTAGACGGTATGGAATTCAAACAAATATTTACATGATGGTAGGTTTTCCTACAGAAACGATGGAAGAGATTAATGATACGATTAATTTTGGCCCCAAGACAAGAGCTGATTTTATGGGTATTCATATTACTTGGCCACAACCAGGTTCAATTCTTTACGATGAAGCCATAAAAGAGGGAATTATTGATAAAGACATTATTGATAAATTTGTAAACAAAAAAACCGGGTATGAAGCCCATAGCTTTTGGCCGGTCTATCTTCCCAAAGGAATAACTTTAAAACAACTTATCGATGCTAAGAAGAGGGCTTATAGAAAGTTTTACTTAAGACCAATCTGGATTTTGCAGCGTCTCAGGTGGTATTTGCAAGATCCTCATAAGGCCTTTGAAGACATTAGGGAGATAAAAGTGGGAATTAAAGCATTTCTGTATGGTAATACAGGATCTGCAGAGGTATAGGGGGTGTATTAAGATGAAAAGCATATCTGTAGTCGGGTTAGGTAAACTAGGATTATGTTCGGCAGCTTGCTTTGCCAGCAAGGGTCATAAAGTAATCGGGGTAGATATTGATAGCCATAGGGTAGATTTAATAAATAAAGGCCAGAATCCTATTTCCGAGACTGACTTAACTGAAACTTTGAAAAAATGTAAAGACAATTTAAAAGCAACTACTGACTATAGAGAAGCTATTAGTAATTCCCAGGTAACTTTTATTGTTGTTGCGACGCCTTCAGAGGCTGATGGTTCTTTTTCTAACCAGCAACTCAAAGAGTCTTTAAAAGCAATAGGCTCGGCTCTAAAGAATAAAAATGGTTACCATTTAGTGGTTATTACTTCTACAGTTATGCCGGGAACCTCAGAGCATGTTGGAAAATTCATACTGGAAGAAACCTCAGGGAAAAAATGTGGTAAGGATTTCGGGATAGCTTACAATCCTGAGTTTATTGCTTTAGGAAGCGTGATCCATGATTTTTTAAATCCTGATTTTCTTCTAATTGGTGAAATTGACAAGAAGGATGGAGATATTTTAGAGGAAATTTACAAGAACACCTGTGATAATAAGCCTAAATTCGGCAGGATGAATTTGGTAAGTTCTGAGATTGCTAAAATTTCACTTAATTGTTATGTCACCATGAAGATAACTTATGCAAATTCTTTAGCTGCTATCTGCGAGAAAGTACCTGAAGCTGATTCAGGAATGATTACTAGTTCAATTGGAATGGATACTCGTATTGGCAAGAAGTATTTAAAACCGGGATTGGGCTTTGGCGGACCATGTTTTCCCCGTGATAACGTAGCTTTTGCTGCCTTTGCCAGAAAGGTTGGAGAGAAAGCAAAATTGGCGGAGATGGTAGATGAGGTAAACAGGGATCAGGTAGGAAGAATTGAGGAAATAGTAAAAGATTTAGTTAAAGATTTAAATAAAACAAAAAATGAAGTTGTCGTAGGAGTATTGGGATTATCATATAAGCCCAATACGCCAATTATTGAAGACTCACAAGCTATAGATATCGTGGAACTTTTAGTTAACGAAGGGTATAGAGTAATAGTCTATGATCCTCAAAGCTTAGGTGCAGTCAGGGGCGTTTTGGGTGACGGAGTTAAATACGCCAAGAGTAGTAAGGAATGCGCTAAAGAAGCTGATATTTTATTAGTGACGACACCTTGGGATGAGTTTAAGAAAATAAACAATAACGATTTAAAGAGAGGAACTTGCATATTAGATTGTTGGGGAATCTTTAAGGGTAAGGATTTAGAAGCAAATATCAAATATTTAGGAAAAGGAAAGAGTTAGGAGGTTGCAGCATGGAGAAGCGAAGAGCATTAGTTACCGGCGCTGGTGGTTTTATCGGGCATCACTTAGTAAAGTATTTAAAGAAGAAAGGTTATTGGGTAAGAGGGGATGATGTAAAGAATCCTGAGTTTGAGGAAACCTCTGCCGATGATTTTAAGTTATTAGACTTACGTGAATTTGATAATTGCATGAAAGCTTGTGAGGGAATAGATGAGGTCTATCAGCTTGCTGCAGATATGGGTGGTATTGGCTATATCACTGCCTCTCATGCAGAAATTCTTAGGAACAATGCTTTAATAAATCTGCATATGCTTGAAGCTGCCCGAAAATCAGGAGTAAAAAATTATCTCTATACAAGTTCAGCCTGCGTTTATCCTCAATATTTACAGAAAGACCCTAACGTAAAGATGCTAAAGGAGGAAGACGCATACCCTGCGGATGCTGAACCGGGTTATGGATGGGAGAAGCTATTTTCCGAGTTAGCCTGTCAGTATTATACAGAAGATTATGGATTTAAAACTCACATGGTACGTTTCCATAATATTTTTGGTCCCTTAGGGACTTATCAGGGTGGGAAAGAAAAAGCTCCGGCGGCAATTTGTCGAAAAATTTCCTTAGCAAAAGATGAAGATGATATAGAAGTTTGGGGTGACGGGAAACAGACTCGTTCCTTTTGTTACATTGATGATTGCGTAGAAGGAATATTTCGCCTTATGCAATCTGATTATTTACAGCCTCTTAATTTAGGCCAAGATAGGCTAGTTACGGTAGATGAGCTAGTAGATATTATAGCTAAAATTGCCGGTAAGAGAATAACCAAGAAGCATGATCTATCAAAACCCCAAGGTGTTCGGGGAAGAAATAGTGACAATGCAAAGTTAAAAGAAATTCTCAACTGGGAACCTCAAATTAGCTTAGAACAAGGGTTAGAGAAAACATATAAATGGATTGGACAACAGGCAAAAAAATAGCTTTATTCTAAGCATTTAAGGCCTCTGAAAAACTCCTAAAAGCCATACATATATTAGAGATTTCCGGATTCTTTTAGAATATTGAAAAAAGTGCTTGACAGAGGTGGGTGGGAAGTGTTAACCTATTAGCGAACACTAGAGATATGGCTAAGAAAAAAGTAGGATTTGGTAAGTATGTAAGGCTTTTAAGAGCAACACGAGGAATCGGGCAAAGGGAACTTTCTCGTCTGATAGGGATTTCTGCCTCTTACCTGAATGACATCGAGAATGGTAAAAGAAAAGCACCCAGCAAAGAGACAATTAAGAAATTAGCTTATACGCTAGAAGGGAATTTAGAACATTTTTACGATTTAGCAGGGCAGGCACAAAAGAAGATTCCTCATGATGTAGCAGATATTTTAAAAGAGCACAAGGAAGCTTTACAGCTTTTGAGAGTAATAAAAAATGTAAATTTAACAGGGGAAAAGATAAGAAAGATTACTCAATCAATAGAGGAGATAGGAATGAAAGCTATTATAATTGCTGCCGGAAAAGGATCCCGTTTACGTAGCTATACCGAGGATTTACCAAAATGTATGTTAAGTATTGAAGGGAAGTCTCTTCTACAGAGACAAGTGGAAGCTTTAAGTGCAAACGGCATTAGTGATATTTCGGTAGTCAAAGGGTATAAAAAGGAAAAGATAAAATATTCTAATTTAAAGTATTATATAAACGATAATTATGAGCAGAATAACATATTAAATTCCCTTTTTTATGCCGAGCAAGAGATAGATGGACCGGTAATTATTTGTTATTCAGATATTCTTTATGAGAAAGAAGTGGTATCTAGGCTTCTGAAAACAAATTATGATATTTCTATCGTTGTGGATATTGACTGGCGAGGCCATTATGAAGGGAGAAAAGAACATCCAGTAGAAGAAGCCGAAAGCGTGATCCTAGATGCTGATAATAAGGTGGTAGAAATAGGCAAAATTTTTACTCAAAAACACGATGTACATGGTGAGTTCATAGGCATGATGAAATGTACAAAGAGGGGAAGTGAGATATTTAAGAGACATTTCGATCGTGCAAAACAGCTTTTTTGGGATAAACCTTTCCAAAGAGCTCCGGTTTTTGAAAAAGCCTATCTCACAGACATGATTCAAGACATGATAGATATGGGGGTGCATATACACGCTACTATAATTGAGCGGGGATGGAAGGAAATTGATACTGCTGAAGATTACGAGAAGGCCTTGAAAGAATTTCCTGATGTAGTTTGATAATCTAAAAGCAGGTGGTCCATAGTGCAGGATAGCCATAAAGTAAAAAGGAGGAGTCGTTGAGATGAAGGCTTTGAGAGTATTTCTGACTTTTGTTGTGTTATTTTTTGGTTATATGTCAATTGTAGGTGCTAGTGATGGCAGCGAATATTGGAGTACAGTTACAGTTAGTGCAAAGCTGAATGAAAGAGTTAAGTTAAATTTAATTGAACAGCTTAGGTTTCATAACGATATGGGTAATCTTTATACTTATGTCCAGTATTTTGGACCAAACTTTAAGATAAATGATTATTTTGATGTAGGCGTATGGCATAAGTTGGTTTCAGCTAAGAGTAATGGTCGTTGGACAGAGAGTAATAGATTTGATTTTGATGCTACTTTAAAATTAGAGCTAGCCGGATTCAAGCTTTCCAACCGGTCAAGATTTGAACGTAATGTTGACAGTAATTCGTGGTTGTATAGAGATAGAATAAAGATTGCAAAAAAAATTAAGTTGTTTAACAGAGATTTTACGCCTTTTGTTTCTAACGAGTTCTTTGTTAATTTAGAACCTACTGATGGCTATGGCGAAAATAGGGCTACTGTAGGAATTTCTACAGCTTTTCTTTGGGATTCAAAATTAACTATATCGTATATGTCTCGGACTAAAAAGGCAAATGGAAATTGGTCTAATGCTAATGTTTTAGGTAGTTCAATTGGTCTTTCATTCTAAACAAGAGAAGGAGCGTTTAAAATGAGAAAATTTATTATTTTAATTTGCAGTATTTCCCTTTTGACATTGGGAGCTTGTGCTCCGAAGGAAAGTGTTCAAGGTGTTAACTTAACAATGGTTTTTGTTCCGGCTAGTGAGAAGGCGCAATCCAATGAATTTGAAAGCCTTTTAAAAATTGTCGAGGAGATTACAGGTTATAAAATAAAATGCATTGATGTTACAGATTATAATGCAGCAGTTGAAGCTATGCGGGCTGACAGAGCTGATATAGCCTGGTTCGGGGCCAAAACCTATATTAAGGCTGCTGAACTTGCCGGGGCTGAGGCTTTCGCAGCGGGTATCGCCAAAGGAGATACCTCTCCCAGCTACTATGTTTATTTCATAGTGCCTAAGGACAGCCCGATTAAGGAATTCACCAAGGAAGAGTTGATAGGAAAAAGTCTTGCCTTAAATCATATTGGTTCAACAAGCGGCGACTTCGTTCCGCGCTATCAACTTAAAAAAATAGGTTTAAATACAAACAATAAAGAGCAATTTAAATTTGTTCAATATGCCGGAAGTCATGATGCAGCTATTATGTCAGTAGTAAATAAGCATGCTGATTTCGCCGGGGTTAGCTCAAGAAATTTTAACGCCAGGGTTAAAGACCGAACTCTTAATCCCGATGATGTCAGGATAATTTACAAAGCCTATGTTCCTCCCCCGCCATTGGCATATGTCAAGAGCCTTCCCCAAGAGATTAAGGATAATCTTAAAAAGGGAGTTTTGCAAGCACACAAGTATGGTGAAATAGGCGGTTACGGAGGTTTGATGGAGAGGTACGTTGAGGTAAATGACAAAGATTTCATAGATTTTCGCAAAATGAATGAGATGATGGAGAAAGAAAATTGATTGAATTTAAGGATGTAAAAAAGGTTTTTGACGGAAACGTTACTGCCCTTGATGGAGTATCGGCTAAAATAGAGCAGGGAGAATTCGTAGTTGTTTTAGGCCCCAGTGGCTCGGGAAAAACAACTCTTCTCCGCACCGTAAATGGATTGGTTTCACCCAGCCAGGGGTATGTGAAGCTAGACGGGTTAGGTGTTGTTGGTTCTAACTTACAAAAAGTAAGATCTATGGTAGGAATGATTTTCCAACAATTTAATCTTATTGGAAATCTTTCTGTCATAAATAATGTCTTAACAGGCAGTCTTGCGGCGCATGAGAAGTGGTATTCAGGTTTATATATTTTTCCCAAAGTTTTGCGTTTAAGAGCATTAGAAGTTTTAGATAGAGTTGGCCTTCTGGACAAAGCCTATCAAAGAGCGGATAAGCTTTCGGGAGGCCAACAACAGCGTGTTGGTATTGCAAGGGCTCTTATGCAAAAACCCAAAGTAATATTAGCCGATGAACCTATCGCAAGTCTAGACCCCCTTATCGCTTACAACATTCTTTCGCTTTTGAAAGAAATCGGCGCTGATGACAATATTACTGTGCTTTGCAGTCTTCACCAAGTTGATTTTGCAACAAAATTCGCACAAAGAATATTGGGTTTGTCTGAAGGGAAAATAGTATTGGATGAAGAAAATAAGCATTTAACAACTGATTATATAAAAAAAATCTACAGAACCCACGGCCAAGGCATGTTTTTTGATTTAGATACGGAACCTTACGGCTATGAACAACTTATTACTTGGAAAGAATATAAGTAGAGGATAACGATTAATTATGGGATTGTTTTCAAAGGTAAACAGCAGAGGTAGTCAGAGTAAATTTAATATGGTGATTGCTCCGGCCATAAAGGGCCAGATGGCAAAGCAATTCCGTGACCTTGTAACTATTATTGAGAAAACTACTGGGTTTGATATTACCATTGAAGAAGCTCCTACCTATAGTGATGCCATAAGAGCATTTAAGTCCGGAAAGGCTCAGATTGGCTGGTTAGGACCACAAGCTTACTTAGAAGGTGCTCATGAGGCAAATATAGAGGCATTCGCCGTTGCTAAAAGAGGAAAGGATAATAAATCAACATATCGTACAATTTTCGTAGTTCGCTCCAGCTCAAGCATTAATGATTTACTTGGCCTTAAAGGTAAACGCTTGGCTTTTAGTCAGCGTGGTTCAGCCAGCGGAGATCTTATGCCTAGGCATGAATTGGCAAAATATGATTTAAGTATCAGCTTAGGTTCTAACTTTGACAAAATAATTTACAGCGGAAGCCATGAAGCATCCATTACTTCGGTTCTTTCGGGAACAAGCGATGCAGCTGCAGTCAGTGAAATTAATTACGAAAGTCTTATTTCTAAAGGAGTAATAAAGCGTGATGAGCTTAAAATTATTCATACATCTCCGGATATACCCGGTGCACCTCTTGTTTATTCAAAATCTCTACCAATAGAAATTCGCAATAAATTAAAAGAGGCAGTGCTTAACGCTCACGAGTATGGACAGGTAAGCGGATACGGCGAAGATATTGTTAAGTACGAAACCCAAAAAGAAGCCCGATTAGATTTTCTATCTTCGTATTTAAAACCTCAATGGGGGTGGCCTACTTTTGTAGCTATAGGCGGATTTGTTTTGCTTACTATCCTTATAGTTGCTCACCTTGGCATTAATCCTTTTGAGGCTATAAGCAATACAACTAAGTACATGGGAGATCTCCTTAAGAGGTTATTGCCGCCTGATTTTTCTAATCTAAGGATGTTGCTTGTTGCTATGCTTGAGACAATCGAAATCGGTATTTTAGGTACAATTCTAGCTGTTGTCCTTGCGATTCCTGTGGGATTATTCTCAGCCAAAAATATTGCTCCCAACAAGGTAATCTATTACATCGCCCGCACGATTACAATTTTTTTCCGGGCAATACCTGAATTTATTATGGCGATGATTCTTGTTATTGCCGTAGGATTCGGAGCTTTACCGGGAATATTAGCTCTGGGATTTCATACTATGGGCTTTCTTGCTAAGTTTTTTGCCGAAGAAATGGAGCATGTAAGTCTTGGCCCTATTGAGGCTCTTAAGGCTACAGGTGCCAATAGGTATCAGATAGTGATGTTTGCTATTATTCCGCAAATCATCCCTTCGTTTGTAGGGTTTGTTTTATATATTTTAGACCGTAATATACGTATGGCTACTATGCTTGGCATAGTAGGTGCCGGAGGTATTGGTTACCGCCTGCAATCAGCATTTAGGATGTTTCACTATCGCGAAGTTTCGGCAATAGTTATTATTATCTTTGTGACTATATATATAATTGATATTGCCTCTTCAAAATTGCGGCTTTCAGCCAAGTAACAATCTATTTCTGACACTCAAAAATTGACAAATAGTCTTTATATTCCTCCTATTTTTAATCTTTGCCTGTGTCAATTTTAACTTTTGTTTCCCACCTTTTTATGTTAAAATCTTTAACATATTATTGAGTATTGGTAGTGTGGTCGTACGATAAACAATAGGATTTGAAAGGAAGTTTTAATTGAAAGATTTAAATATTCTTGTTGTTGGGCAAGTTCTTACTAGCCGGACCGAGACAGTAGAAGCTTATCTTAAAGATAAAGTTAAATCCCTAGGAGTTATTGGCATTTCAAGTCCTTATCTAGCATCGAAATTTGCTCATACTAGGTGTTATGATAAAGGTCGGCTACTTTGGCAGAAATCAATAAAGAATATTCATTGCATGAGGAAAAGCTTATTTACTTTAACGTTTATTTTTTCAGTTTATTTTATCTCAATTTTAAAGGCCGTGAGGGGTTTTAGAAAGAAATTTGATATATATATTGGTATATCCTGTTTTTCAGCCTGCGTAGGGGTTTTATTAAAAAGGCTCAAAATTACTAAATACCTTATTTATTATAGTATTGACTATTACCCCTTACCGAAAAAGTTTAATGTAGATACCATTGCTATAAGGTTGTTTCGTTTGATGGATAGATTTTGCGTTTTGAATTCAGATGTTGTATGGTCAATAACTTCTCGGATTACAGAAGAAAGAGTAAGAGCTTCTGGTGTATCCAAAGAGAGCTATCAAGTAATTAATGTTCCTCTATGCTTTGACGATAATTTACTTCGGTTTAAACCTATTGAACAAGTCCAGCCCCACATTTTAGGGTTTGTGGGAATTATTTCTCCCACACAAGGGTTGCAACTTGTGGTAGAGGCATTGCCAGATTTAGTCAGAGAAATCCCTGATATTAAAGTTAGAATAATTGGTAGTGGTCCTTATCTAGATGAGTTAAAAGAAATGCTTCATAAAAAATCTTTGACCAAGCATGTTATTTTCCATGGTTTTATTAAAGAGGAGGGAGAGGTAATGGACATTTTGTCTACTACGGCTATTGGCATTGCTCCTTGGACAACTTCTCAGGCTGATTATTCTAAATATGCAGATCCAGGTAAGCCAAAACTTTATGCATTCTGCGGATTGCCGACAATCCTCACCAATTCTCCAGAGATTGCTCAAAAAATTCATCTCAGGAAGGCAGGTATTTCTATAAATTATAACCGAAAAGAATTTGTTAATGCAGTGTTAACTATCCTAAAGAGCACAGATTCATTAGAAGAATATCGAAGAAATGCACGTCTTTTTGCGGAAGAATGTACCTCGAGTAGAGTTTTTAGTAATGCCTGGAAAGAGACAAAAGAATTTTTGAGTATTAATTAGAGCCTATTTTGAATTAGTATAAAAAAAGGAGTATTATGCCATCAGGTAGAAAACTTGAAGTAATCGCTTACTTAGGGAATATTAAGTTTTATGTCTTTTGTATACTAGTTGCTTTTGTGGCGATATCTAAGGCTGCCATTGAGATAACTTTTGGTTTGGTATTTTTTCTTTGGATTATTGAAAATGTCTTGGTGAAAAAGTGGAAAATAAGAGAGTATTTTCCCAAGACAAAGCTAAATTTACCGATTGCTATTTTATTGAGTGTATTATTTCTTACTGTGTCAGTTAGTTTCGCTCCGGCGAAAAGCTTAAGATCTTTTTTCACTAAGTGGGGTCAGTATGTTATGTTGTATTTTTTCACAGTGGGCATTATCGATTCTAAAAAAAAGTTTAAGATAGTCTTAAGCATATTTTCAATATCGTTAACTTTGATACTTATTGATGGCTTGTGGCAATTTGCAACTGGGGTCGATTTTTTACGTTCACGCCCGATTGAAGGATTATGGATAAGAGGTTATTTTAGCGGGTTAAATCCTTTTGGGGCATTTCTTATATTGCTTTCGCCGATAGTAGTCTCCTTTTTGTTTACGGCTAAAAAGGTAATTAAAATATGCGGAATATTTATTTTTGGTTTATCGATAGTTTGTTTATTGCTTAGTTGCTCTATCATTTCTTGGGTTGCTTTAGTGCTGAGCCTTAGCGTCACTTTATTCCTTAGCAAGATAAAAATTGTAAGGGTTATTCCTATTTTTATATTGTTGCTTATTTTGGCTGTATCTTTTCTTCCTACATTCAAAAATAGAATCGTTGAGGGATCCCAGAATGGGTTCTGTGGAGAGGGAGGAAGAGTTGCTATATGGAGAGAGTACTCAGAAGAGATTGCCAAGACCCCTATTTTGGGGAAAGGGATACTTACAACAAGTGTGCAAATTGCTAAAGAGTACAGCGAGTTGCCTTTAGTCATTAAGGCTAACCCGCATAGCTGGTATTTATTAATTGCTTTAGAAGCTGGTTTCTTGGGCTTATTCGCTTACTTATGGTTTTTGCAGAGAGTTTTTAGAGTATTTTTCTCATCAAAAAAAGATTTACTCTGGTATGGACTGTTTGGTGGATTTTTGTCTTTTATTGTAGTAAATATAGTGGATAATATATGGGATGCGCGTATTCAGTCCTTATTCTGGATGGTTATCGGCTTAATAGTGATTCATAGTAAGCTGAGCATAGAGGAAAAATGAAGATTTTCAAAAAAAAACTCTTCTTTTTTATTATTTTTACTGGGATAGTTCTCTTAGGGAGCATAATGGTTGGAGAGGCAGCCGTCAGGCTTCATTATGGCATTTTAGGCAAAGGTGGATATATTTGGGTGCCTGATTCTTACTTGGGAACGGTTCACGCTCCGAGTAGTCGATTTAAGTACCAGGAGGATTTTAGCAAAGAATTTTTAGTTAGACGTAAAACTAATTCTTTAGGGTTGATAGGAGAAGAGATCTCGATAAAGAAACCTGATGATGTATTTCGCATTTTGATGCTGGGAGATTCTTTTACAGAGGGGATACACGTAAATGAAGGCAAAAATTTCTGCGAACAACTCCAATATTTATTGAATAACGGTTCTTCATTGATTGGTAAGCGTTTTGAAGTGATAAATGCCGGAATGTCTTCTTTTTCCCCAATTTCCGAATATCTTTTTCTTAAAAGAGAGCTGTTAAGATTAAATCCTGACCTGGTAATTTTACAGATGTTTGCTAACGATATTTTTGAGGACAATAGAACAGGAGCAATGAGTGTTTTCAATGATAAAGGTTTGCCAGTTAAGATTAATAGTTTTTTTATAACAAAATATTTAGATAATCAAAAAGAGGACAATTTAAGCGCTCAACTACAGGAAATCCTTTATAAAATAAAGAAGTTTTTTGTAAGTAAAAGTATGCTTTTCCAGAGTTTGGCTCGAGCAAAAAAGAAATTCCGTAAGAAGATTTCTCCTCATAAGCAAATAGCAGAAATGGCCGAACATAATGGCCGAAATCAGTTTTTCATTATCCAGGACGAAATGCCTTTATTCAAAGATACCAATTTTAGAAATAAAGCCTGGAGCAACACCAAAAAATATATATTAGCAATTAGAAATTTAGCTAGAGAAAAGGAAGCGCAATTCCTTATGTTTTATATTCCACCGGAGGGTCAGCTTAATCTGAAGAGTCACCGTTTCCACGAGCATAAACTGTATTTTCCTTATCCTACAAATTATTATTTAAATGAAAAATTAGAAGAATTAAGCGAGGCTGAGAAAATTGGGTATTTAGATTTAACTATTTTATTTGAGAAGAACAAAAATAATGATTTGTATTACCATAAAGATGGTCACACAAATGAGGTTGGACACGGTTTAATCGCTAAGGGGTTGTTTAATCATTTAGTTAAGCATAAATTATTTTAGATTGGTGCTAAGTCTATGAATATTCTAGGTATTTCAGCTTTTTATCACGATAGTGCTGCTTGTTTAGTCCAGGATGGCCGAATAGTTTCTGCGGTCCAAGAGGAGCGTTTTACTCGCAGGAAACATGACCACTCCTTCCCTCAAAGCGCTATAAACTATTGCTTAGAGAGCAATAGTTTAACTTCAGCCGATCTGGATCTCGTTGTTTTTTACGACAAGCCTTTTCTTAAATTCGAGCGTATACTAGAAACCTATTTAGCATATGCTCCCGTGGGTATCTGTTCGTTTATGAAAGCCATGCCTTTATGGGTAAAGCAGAAGCTCTGGATGAAAGAATTTATCAGAACAGAACTTGATTATGAGGGGAAAATTATTTTTTCTCAACACCACGAATCCCATGCCGCTTCAGCTTTTTTCCCCTCACCTTATCAGGAGGCTGCTTTTCTTGCTTTAGACGGAGTCGGAGAGTGGGCAACAGCAAGCTATGGAGTTGGTAAGGATAATCAGATAAATATTCAGGCCGAGATTCATTTTCCACATTCTTTAGGCCTGCTATATTCGGCATTTACTTATTACACCGGATTCAAAGTGAATTCCGGTGAATATAAGTTAATGGGGTTAGCGCCATATGGAGAGCCAAAATATAAAGACTTGATTCTATCTGAATTGATCGATTTAAAAAAAGATGGTTCTTTTAAGCTAAATATGCGGTATTTTAACTATTGTACCGGCTTAACTATGGTTAATAGAAGGTTTGAGAAGTTATTCGGCGGCCGGCCTCGCAAGCCAGAGTCCCGCTTAACCCAGAGGGATATGGATTTAGCTCGTTCTGTGCAAGCAGTAACTGAAGAGGTAGTATTGCGCATGGTTAAGCATGTCTATAAAGAAACAGGGCAAAAGAATCTTTGTCTGGCTGGTGGGGTAGCTTTGAATTGTGTTGCTAATGGTAGGATTCTACGGGAAAGCCCAATTGAAAATTTATGGATACAACCGGCTGCCGGAGATGCCGGTGGTGCCTTAGGTGCGGCTTTATTTGCCTGGTATCAATATTTAGGTAATAACAGAGTAGCGGATGGAAGAAGAGATTTCCAGCAGGGTTCTTTTCTCGGTCCTAGCTTTGACGATGAGCGTATTGAGAATTATTTGAAGAACAATAATATATCTTATACTAAAATAAGTAATGATGAGGTTCCCGAAAGAATAGCTGATTTGATTGCCAGACAAAAGGTGATTGGTTGGTTCCAAGGACGAATGGAGTTTGGGCCGCGGGCATTAGGGGCTAGGTCTATTATTGGAGATGCTAGATCCTCTAAAATGCAGGAGACCATGAATTTGAAAATAAAATTCCGTGAAAGCTTTCGGCCGTTTGCTCCTTCAGCAATAAGAGAAAAAGTATCCGATTTCTTTGAGATAGATGGAGAAAGTCCATACATGCTTTTAGTAGCACCCGTGAAAAAAGAAATTTGTCGAAGAATGTCTGATCAGGAACAAAGGTTATTTGGCCTGGATAGGTTGAGCGTTGTCCGTTCGAGTATACCGGCAGTTACCCATGTAGACTATTCTGCCAGAGTCCAGAGTGTTAATGAGAGAGATAATCCTTTATACTATAAGTTGATAGCAAAATTTGGCGAAAAATACGGTTGTTCGGTAATTATCAATACCTCATTTAATGTCCGGGGAGAACCTATAGTCTGTACCCCCCAAGATGCTTATCTTTGTTTTATGCGGACTAATATGGATTATTTAATTATGGGTAACTATCTATTAGAAAAGAAGGAACAGAAACCTTTAGAAAAGGATATTGATTGGCTTAAAGAATTCGGATTAGATTAGAACCATGATTTTCGAAGAGATAAAAAATATTGAAGGTAGCAAGAAAGAACTTCAAAAGTTTGGTTTGGCTTTAGGAGTTGTTTCCCTTTTATGGATTAGCTTATTCTTTTGGCATAGAAAGATTTGGCAACCTTTCCTTTTTGTATTGCCTGGAATTCTTATTATTCTTGCTTGTGCTTATCCTTTTGCCTTAAAGCTGCCGCATAAAGTTTTGAGAACTTTATTCATCCTGATTAACTGGATTGTCACAAGGTTTGTTTTATGCATTCTATTTTACTTTGTGATTACACCGATTAGCATTCTTTCTCGGTTATTTGGTAAGAAATTCCTAGATTTAAAATTTAATAAAAGTGTAGATAGTTATTGGATTTTAAGAGAGAATAATCATTTAGACAGGAAGGCTTGCGAGAAGCAGTTTTAGAATTATAGGGGGTTTATGGGTAAGATAGCAATTATTAAAGAGTTTTGGGATTTTCTAAAAGTCCGCAAGAAATGGTGGCTTGCGCCAATTATCATCTTGCTTCTTCTATTAGGGGTGTTAATTATTTTCGCTGAAAGTTCAGCCGTTGCACCATTTATTTATACATTATTTTGAGAAAGAGATAATCATAGGTATTAAAACTAGATATGATTAATTTTATTCTTCTTAATTCCGTTGTTATCCTTACATCAGCTCTTTTGGTGAGAAAAGTTTTTTACGCCTCTACTGTTTCTGACAGAATATGTAACTTTTCCATTCTTTTTTTGACCCAGGTCATACTTACCGAGATGATTTTAGGTATATTCGGTAAACTCTTTCTAAAAAATCTACTCTTACTAAATATTTTTATCTTCTTACTTGTTTTCTTCTTCCTAAGAAATAAAAAGAATGAGCTTCGTTCAATAAGGACAAGAGACTTTAATTGGGTAGTTGAAAATAAAGTGATGTTATTTTGTCTTGCAAGTATTCTGGGCTTTCTCCTGGTAAAAGGTATTTTTAATCTTGTTAATCCTTCATTTGGCTGGGATAGTCTTAACTACCACTTTACTTTTCCTGTTGAGTGGTTAAAGAGCGGGAGTTTGTATAACCCTCCGACCATTTGTGATGACCCGACCCCGACATACTATCCGATAAATAATTGTCTGTATTACTTCTGGTTAATCGCACCTTTTAAGAGTGTATTTATCGCTGATTTGGGCCAGATTCCCTTCCTTTTGCTATCTTTCATTGCCTGCTTTTCTATTGCCAGAAAATTCAAGCTTTCCCGGGAGCTCTGTTTTTATTCGGCCGGTTTATTTGTGATTATCCCTAACTTTTTTAAGCAGGTCGAAGTAGGGTATGCTGATATTATGATGACTGCACTTTTTTTAGTTACTTTGAATCTTCTTTTTACCTTAAACAAAGAGTTTAACTTGAAGAACTTAATCCTTTCCGGGGTATCGCTAGGATTATTTCTCGGAACTAAGACTCTAAGTTTAGCTTACAGCATAGCTTTGGTATTATTTGTTATCTATATCATGATCAAAAAAGCTAAGAATTTAAAATTGATTGGTTACGGGTTTTTATTTTTTGCACTTACCGTGCTGCTTGGCGGCTATGGCTTTATAAGAAATTTTATTCTTACCGGTAGCCCCTTGTTTCCTTTGAGTTTAGTTATTTTTGGCAAGACTGTTTTTAAAGGGGTGATGCCAACATCTACCTATCTAGTCCGTTGGACATATGAGGGTTATAATCTTGGTAAGTTATTTTTTCATGAAGGTATGGGCGTGCAGCTGATTCTTTTAATATTTCCGGCTACATTCGCTGCTTTCCCGATAGCTCTCAGCAAAGGTAAAAAGGAGAAGTTAAATTTCACCTTAAGTTATTTTCTTCTTCTTCCGGCTATCCTTCTTGCGATTTTTACCTTTATCATCCCTCAGCTTTGGACGAGATTCTTATACCCTTATCTTGCTGTAGGTTCAGTTGTAGCAATCTATCTTTTGAATATTTTAAAAGTTCCAATAAAAGCAATAAGAACAATTGTTGTGATATGTTTTTTAGCTTCGGTATCTGAATTTTGCGGATATTGGGAGCTCGGGTTTTCTCTATTGGCTGTGTTAGTGCTTTTCTTTGCCTTGGGCCAATTTTTTAAATTCTTGAAAAGAAGAAAAACCAGAGTCGGTATGATTTTTTCCGCACTTATTATTTTTTTGATTGTTTTTGTTCTAGGCCAAAGCTGGTATCTTAACCATGAATATGAGCGTTACATAAAATATGCACCTTATTGGGAAGGGGCAATGAAGGGCTGGAAGTGGCTTAATGATAATACTGATGGTGAAAAAATAGCTTATACCGGCCGGCCGGTTCCTTTTCCTTTATATGGAACAAATTTTAAGAATGATGTTTATTATGCTTCGGTAAATAATATTCACCCGGCACAACTTCATTTTTATCCTCAAGGTAATCTAAACTGGGAAGAGTATCAATATGATGAGATTGATAGAGTATTAAGAAGGGATGAGAATTATCGCGGTAAAGCTAATTTTAATCAGTGGTATAAGAATATTACTAAAGAAGAGACCGATTATCTTTTTGTATATATTTTAAATGAGGAGAAATATGCTCCGATAGAGGATGAATGGGCCAAGTCGCATCCTGGTAAATTTAAACTAACTTTTAATTCCCCCGATGCCCGTATCTATAAAGTAATCAAATGATGGTATCTGTAGTTATCCCCGCATACAACGAGGAGAAGAGTATAGAGAAAGTGATTTCTCGTCTCGCGGGAGTCCTTACCATGGAGTATGAGATTGTTGTAGTTAATGATCACTCAGTTGACAATACAAGAGAAAAAGTTGAAGATTTAAAAAAGAGCTATAAAAGTATTGTGTTGGTGGACAATGAAAAGCCCCAAGGATTTGCTAATACTTTGAAAACAGGGTTTGAAATTGCAAGTGGTGAGATGATTATTCCGGTTATGGCTGACTTATGTGATGACCCGACAACAATCAATGAAATGTATCGCAAGATTAACCAAGGCTATGATATTGTTTGTGGTTCAAGGTATAGTGATGGGGGCAAGAAGCTAGGAGGGCCGTTGGCAAAGACTTTTTTATCTAGTCTAGCAGGAAAAATAATTTACATTTTAGGTATGCCCACCCACGATGTTACCAATTCGTTCAAGATGTATAAAAGAGAAGTTATTGAAGCCATTGATTCAAAAGCCAGAAGCTTTGAGATTTCAATGGAGATCCCTCTTAAGGCACATTTTAAGGGATTTAAAATTACTGAATTGCCTACAGTCTGGCATTCTCGTACATTAGGTGAGTCAAGCTTTAAGGTAATGAGGTTAATCCCGGTTTATTTAAAATTATATTTTTGGGCAGTTATTAAATATATTCCAAGGCTGTTTTGTTTTGAAAGGAGAAAAAAATGAGCAAAATTACTTTATCGATAGTTATCCTTACCAAGAATGAAGAAGAGAGGATTAGGGATTGCATAAAATCTGTAGGAGAGTGGGCCAATGAGGTAATTGTTATTGATGATGAATCAACCGATAATACTCCTGTGCTTGCCAAAGAGTTAGGCGCGAAAGTCTTAGTGAAAAGAATGGATGTGGAGGGCCGGCATAGAAACTGGGCTTATTTAAAGGCGAATAATGAGTGGGTTTTGAGCCTGGATGCTGACGAACGATTAACTGAGGAGCTCAAGGATGAGATTGAATCAATTCTAGCTTCTGTTCCTGAGCATAACGCTTTTACTATACCTCGCAGAAATTTCATTGGTGATTATTGGATACGCTGGGGAGGAATGTATCCGTCGGCCCAATTAAAATTATTCCGTAAGGATAAATTCAAGTGGGAAGAAGTCGAGGTCCATCCCCGAGCATTCTTAGATGGTGAATGTGGACACTTAAAGGGTGATTTAATCCATTATACCTATAAAAATTGGGCATCTTTTTTGGGAAAGCTCAATAACCAAACCACGTTGGAAGCTAAGAAGTGGCATAAATTATCCCTGACGAACCCTAAAAAGGCAGGCTATAAGATGAATCTTCTTCATGCTCTTTGGCGCACTTTTGATCGATTCTTTAGGGCCTTTGTTGCTAAGAGAGGGTATCGTGATCGGTTTATCGGTTTTATGGTAGCCTATTTCTCTTCTCTCTATCAGATTGTCAGTTATGCTAAATATAGGGATTTGGTCAAGAAGGATGGAAAATAAACCTAAGTCTTTTTTGATAATAAATCCCTTTGGCATAGGGGATGTTTTATTTTCTCTCCCTCTTATAAAGAATTTGAAAGAATATTTTCCTTCTAGTGAAATATTTTATCTTTGCAATAGAAGGACCCAGCCGGTATTAAAAGATTATCCCTTGATAAATAAAACTTTTGTCTATGAGAGGGATGAGTTTGAGGCTGTAAAGAAAGCATCTAAAATTTCTTGGATTAAAAAAATCCTGAATTTTACCTCAGAGATAAGAAAAGAGAATATCGATATTGCAATAGACTTGTCTTTGAATTCACAATTTGGCTTTTTTTCTTGGGTTGCCGGGATAAAAAATAGAGTGGGCTATAACTATAAAAACAGAGGAAGATTTTTAACAAAAAAGGTTAATCTTTCCGAGTACAAAGAAAAACATATTATAGAATATTACCTGGAACTTTTAAAGTTGGTAGGAGCTAAACCCAAATACAGAAAAGCCGAGCTAACCTTAAATGAGAACCAAAGAAATAGAGCCGAAATTTTTTTAAGAAAGCAAGGAATTGATAGCAAGGAGCTGGTTATAACTATCGCCCCTTGCGGAGGAGCAAGCTGGGGCCGTGATTCTTATCGTAAGCATTGGTCGAAAAGCAAATTCGCAGAGTTAGCCGATAGGCTTGTTGATAAATACCAGGCTAGAATTATCCTTGCTGGCGCTGGTAATGAGAAAGTGGCAATCGAGGAAGTAGAAAGGTTAATGAAAAAAGGCTGCATAAAAGCAATAGATTTGCCCTTAATGGATTTTTTAGCTTTGTTGAAGAGATCAACGATGTTAATAGCTAATGACGGTGGTCCTGTACATATGGGCGTGTCTGTAGGGGTAAAAACAGTTTCTATTTTTGGCCCGGTAAGCGAGGTAGTTTACGGCCCTTACCCTCAGGATTCTCAAGGGCATGTAGTGGTAAAGAAAGATTTACCTTGCCGTCCTTGTTATCAAAAGTTTAGATTACCGGAATGTTCATATCAGTCCAAATGCCTAAAGGATATAACAGTCGATGAGGTATTTGATTCCGCCAACGGTTTACTGGAGCATTAATAAAAGGATATGATAAAAATACCTAGATGGATATAGAAAAGGTTTTTACAGTTTTAGAAGTAAACACTGTCGTCCGTGAACTTATTCAGGCAGCATTTCCCCAAAGCATCTGGGTTTGTGGTGAAATCCAGGGCCTAAGGCCAGACCGCGACAAAAAGCACACCTACTTTGAATTAGTGCAAAAGGCGGAAGGGTCAGATAATATTGTTGCTAAGGCTAAGATTGCGTTATTTGCCGGTAGAAAACCGCTTATTGAGCGACGTATCAGAGAAGCAGAGGGCGGTTTCCAGTTAAAGAATGACATTGAGGTAAAACTTTTATGCGAAGTAAGTTTGCATCCACCTACAGGCCAGTATAGTCTTGTGGTTGTTGACATTGATACAGTTTATACTTTGGGCAAAGTTGCGCAAAATCGGCTTAAAATCATAGAAGATTTAAAATCCAGAGGCCTTCTAGGGAAGAATAGGTTGCAACCTTTTCCGCTTCTTCCCTTAAGAGTCGGTTTGATAACTGCTTATGGCTGCGCAGCTTACCATGATTTTATTAATGAACTTAAAAATAGTAAGTATAGCTTTAGGGTTCTGGTTCAGAATTGCCATATGCAGGGAAAATCTGCAGAAGGTGATGTAGTCAAAGCTTTACGTTTTTTCAATAATTTATCTTCAAGGAGAGTAGATGTTATTGTTGTTACCCGAGGCGGAGGCTCAACAGCAGACTTAGCTTACTTTGATAATAAAAAGATTGCTGAAAGTATTGCTGGCTCAAGCGTTCCAGTTATCTCCGCTATAGGCCATCAGATAAATACTACTATTACCGATATGGTTTCTCATACCTTTTGCATAACTCCTACAAAAGCTGCCGGATTTTTAGTTGATAGAATAAGAGAGGCAGCAGAAAATCTGGATTATCTGGAAAAAGAGATTATTAAAAATAGCGAGGATTTCATATCCGATAAGAAGATTCAGCTACAGAGTTTAGCTGCAAAAACAGAATCTCTATCATCGCGGTATTTTAGAGTTCATCAAGAGGAACTCCTAGATAAGAAATACAATATTCTAAATGCTTTAAAAATTGTCTTAACACAGAATAGAGAGTTTTTCAAACGAAGCGAGAATAGTTTGGATTCATCTTTGGATAAAATATTTAGGAACTCTCGGGATCAGCTAAAGTACTTAGATGGCAAAATAAAGATTCTTGATCCCGGGAATACTTTAAGGCGTGGTTACTCGATAACTCTTAAAGGGGAAAGGTCAATAAAGTCTATTGATGACCTCAAGGAGAGCGATTTAATTAAAACAATTCTTTACCATGGAAGCGTAGTCTCAGAAGTTAAAAAAAAGGAGAGGAGTGATGGGTAAAAAGATGATAAAGTATAGTGAGGCTGTAGAGGAGTTAGAAAGTATACTCTCTGAGCTTGAATCAGAGAGAGTTGATGTTGACGACATGGCTGTTAAGGTAAAAAAAGCCATAGAGCTTATTAAGCTTTGTCGGGGGAGGATAGAGGAAACAGAGCTAGAAGTAATAAAAATCGTTAAGGAATTCGAAAAGGATTCCAAAAATAAATAAGGTTAGCTTTAGAGTGCGAAAGTATAGAGTTTTACTTATTTTTTGTATATTGTGGTTTATTTTTCTCTCCTTTTTGCACTATCTTTCGGCAAGGCCTCTTTGGCTTGATGAAAATTATATTTTTGAGAATATAAAAACCTTTAAGCTGGCACAACTTCTAGGCCCGCTTAAGAATTCTCAAGCATTCCCGAGAATTTACCTTATTATAATCAAGAGTTTCTCTAAGGTTTTTGGCTATAGCGTTCTTTCTTTAAGGTTTATTCCTTTATTGTGTATGCTTTCAGCATTTTTTATTTGGATAAGGATATACAGAAAAGGATTTTCTAATAAGTGGTACCTTTTGTTAGCTCTATTTCCTTTTGTTGCTAGCTATCCCTTAAGTTACTATGCCTCAGAGTTAAAGCACTATTCTCTCGATGTCCTAGCTATAGGAGCCTTTTGTTTGTATTTAATCAATCAAGAGCGGATGGTTAAAGAAGGACCTTCAAAGTTTTTTACCACTACAACACTTTTGCTGCCAATTACTCTTCTCTTGTCGTATAGTAGTTTTTTTCTTTTCTGGGTAGTAATTTACAATTTCTTACACATAGCCAGAAATAATCGCAAAGTCTTGCCCGTGCTTATAGCTTATACTCTTGTTTCCCTATCGTTTATTATTTTTGTCTACTTCTTTGATTTAAGGCACACATTGTCTGTTGAGCCGCTTTTTTCCTATTGGAATGATTACTTTATATGTACGGATTCGTTGAGGTGTTTTATTAAATCATTTGGCGAAGGGTTACGAAAATTAACAGTTTGGTGGTTTGGTAATAATACTTTTTTTAGAAGAGTTGGTTCTTTTTTTATCCCCTTATTTGTATTCTCACTCTTTGGCTACGGAATTAAATCTATTCGAAAGGATAAATTTAGGCTTACGAGCGTAGATGCAATCGGTATAGTTATCTTTCTTGAGCTAGTGGTTTTAGGGCTATTTAGGAAATATCCTTTTACCGGGGAAAGAATAACCCTGTTTTTTGCACCTTTTGTATTTTATTTTATTGTAAAAAGTATCGGTTTTTTTAAGAAAAATAGGTTTTTGTATCTGAGTCTTAGTATTTTCTACGTTGCTTTTTTTCTTACTTGCAGTATAAATTCTTTTGTGGCGCATTTAAAGTTTTACCGATAGGAAAAGGCATTAAAGCATAGGAGCAGAAGATGGATAATTTTCTTTTATCAGTAGTTATACCTTGTTTTAACGAAAAGAAGTTCATAAGGGAGCTCATCGAGAGAATAAAAAGTGTACCGATAGCCAACAAAGAAATAATTCTAGTTGATGATAATTCTAATGACGGTACCAAAGAAATCATTAAGAAAAAAATAGAGCAAAAAGTGACTAAGGTAATTTATCACGATAAGAATATGGGTAAGGGAGCAGCTCTGCGAAGCGCCTTCAAAGAGGTTAAAGGAGATATCGTTATTGTCCAGGACGCAGACTTAGAGTATGATCCCAGTGAGTACCAAAGACTTATCAAGCCGATCATAGAGGGGAAGGCCGATGTGGTCTATGGTTCAAGATTCGTAGGTTCGCAGGAGCATAGGGTTTTGTATTTTTGGCATATGATTGGGAATAAATTCCTTACCCTTGTTTCCAATGTATTTACCAATTTAAACCTTACAGATATGGAGACTTGTTATAAGGTCTTTAAAAAGGGCGTGCTTGATAGAATTTCTTTGCAAGAGGACCGGTTTGGGTTTGACCCCGAGATAACTGCAAAAATTGCGAAATTAGGATGTAGTATTTATGAAATTGGTATTTCTTATAGCGGGAGGACCTATGCCCAAGGCAAAAAGATCGGCTGGGCCGACGGAATAAAAGTTTTAGGGTCGATTATTAAGTATAATCTTCTTGGATAAGCGATAGATAGAGTCAGTTTTGAGTCTAAAAACAGGTATTGACTTCCCAAGCACTTCTGCTACAATAATGACTGCCTGAGGAGAGCATTTACCGATGAATTCTCGCCTTATTTCTAGATAAAGCTATTATTTATGGGGTTGACAGATAGGTACTAAGAAGGTATTATATAGATTACGTTATGATAAATAAGACTAAAAAGAAGAAAATAATTGATAAGTTTAAGGATCATGTGGAGGATACTGGTTCAGCCGCAGTGCAAGTTGCTCTGCTTAGCGAGAGAATTAGCTATCTTACCGATCATCTCAAGAGCCACAAGAAGGATTTTCATTCCCGCCGAGGCCTCCTAATCATCGTAGGAAGGCGTCGTCGTCTGCTTACTTACCTTAAAAATAAAGATCCTCAGGGTTACGGAGAGGTTGTGAAGGAGCTTAAGATTTAATATAATGGCCGTTTCGTTATCTATTCCCAATTTAGGAAAAAGTCCTTTTGTTTTATCAACCGGCGAATGGGCTAAGCAAGCCAATGGTAGCGTCAGCATCACTTATGGCGATACTGTTGTTTTATCTACCGCTTGTATGTCTAAAGAGGCATCTGCAGGTAGAGGTTTCTTTCCTCTAATGGTCGAGTATCAAGAGAGAACTTATGCTATGGGGAAAATCCCCGGCGGGTTTTTTAAAAAAGAGGGAAGACCCAGAGATAAAGAAATACTTACCGCTCGTCTCATTGACCGGCCGCTAAGACCACTTTTCCCTAAAGGAATGACCAATGAAGTCCAAATCGTCAACATGGTCTTATCTAGTGATGCTAAGAATGATCCTGATGTTATAGCTGTTAACGCTGCCAGTTGCGCTCTTCTTATATCGGATATCCCTTTCATTAATCCTGTAGGAGCAGTGAGAGTTTCCAAAGTTAATGATAAGCTTGTGGTTAATCCTACTTATGAGGAAAGAGAGAATTCTCCTATGGATTTGGTAGTGGTCGGAACAGATAGTAAGATAATAATGCTTGAAGGCGGACTTAGCGAAATAGATGAAAAAGAATCTTTAGAGGCAATAAAATTTGCTCATCCTTTTATAAAAGAAATCATTAAGTTTCAGCATGAGCTAAGGAAAAAGGTAGGAAAGGATAAAAAAGAAGTTCCTTTATCTGAAGTAAATAAAGAGTTATTAGATGCAGTTCGAGGTAAGGTTGGTTCAAAACTTCAAGAAGCCTATTGCTTAACCAAGAAGGAAGAAAAAGCTGTATTTTTAAAAGGTTTGACTTGTTTATTAAATGAAGGATTAGTAAGTGAGGAGTCAGGGGTCACCGAAAGTGACATCTCAGCTGCATTGCATATTTTAGAAGAGGAAACTCTACGCAAGAATATACTAGAAGAAGATAAGCGGCCTGACGGCAGATCCATAGCCGACATAAGAGCTATTGACTGCATAGTCAAGCCCTTGCCTCGTACTCATGGTTCAGCTACCTTTACTCGAGGTCAAACTCAATCTTTGGCAATTACTACCTTAGGAACCAGTTCAGATGAACAATTTATCGAAGCTTTAGAAGGTGAGTCTACAAAACATTTTATGTTGCACTACAGTTTTCCTCCCTTTAGCGTTGGCGAGGTAAAATTTATGAGAGGGCCTTCTCGGAGAGATATCGGCCACGGAGCTTTAGCTGAGAAATCGCTTGTTCCGATAATCCCTTCTAAAGAGGAGTTTCCTTACACTATCAGATTAGTTTCTGAAATATTAGAATCAAACGGGTCTTCATCTATGGCCTCAGTATGTGCGGGTTCTTTATCTTTAATGGATGCCGGAATTCCGATAAAAGACGCGGTGGCAGGAATTGCCATAGGCTTAATTGCTGGGGATAAAGGCTATAAGATTCTTACTGACATTGCCGGTGCTGAAGATCACTATGGTGATATGGATTTTAAAGTTGCCGGGACTAAAAATGGCATTACTGCTATTCAGCTAGACACGAAGATAGACGGATTAACTTTTAAGATGATTGAAGATGCTCTCGAGAGAGCAAGGCAAGCATGTTTATTCATTTTAGAGAAGATGGAGAAGGCTATTAGCTCGCCGCGGGGTCAGCTTTCAGAATATGCTCCAAAGATAAGGTCATTTGAGGTAAATCCTGATAAAATTGGAGCCATTATCGGTCCTGGAGGCAAGATAATAAAACGAATCCAGCGTGAGAATAATGTTAATGTGGATATTGATGATGAGACAAGTGTGGTTTCAGTAGCAGCTCAAACAGTTGAGGACCTAGAAAGAGCGGTAAAATTGATTAATAGTTTAGTCAAAGATATAGAAGTTGGAGAAATCTACGAAGTTAAAGTTGAGAAGATAGTTAGCTTTGGTGCATTTTGTGAAATTGCACCCGGTAAAAGTGGTTTAATCCATGTCTCTGAGCTTTCCGATGAATTTGTTAAAGAGGTGGAAGAGTTTTTGAAAATTGGAGATACCATAAAAGCAAAAGTTATCGGAGTTGACCCCCAAGGAAAAATTAGACTTAGCCTAAAACAAGCAAAATAATGAGGAATCTCTCTTCTTTCCTGAAGAGCACTGTCCTGTTTCTTGTTTCCCTACTAATACTTCTGAGTCTAATTTCTTACACCCCTAAAGATGTATCTTTTCTTAGTTCCCCGGCTCCAGAATCTATCTCCAATCTTATTGGTATTGGAGGTGCTTATCTGGCTTTTTTCCTCTTTTTTGTCTTTGGTTATGCTGCCTATTTTTCCCCTTTTGCCCTTTTCTTTCTAAGTTTAGATAAACTAGGTGTTTTGCGTTTCTCAGGATTGGGCAAAAGCAAGACTATAAATATTTTAGCCTTCCTTTTTTTCATTGTTTTTCTCTCGGCATTTATCGGACTATTTCCTACTGCTAACGCCGAAGTATTCAAATCCGGGGGAATAATCGGATTCTTTTTAGCTAGATTTTTTAATAAGTATTTAGGAGTTTACGGGTCCTTTATAACTATCTTTCTCTTGGTAGCAATAAATGCTATTCTCTTTTTCGGTTTTTTCTTTATTGATATTCTAAAAGGCATTACGACTCTTTTCGTTAAACTTATAGATTTCTTTAAAAACTTAAGAAGTGACGATGACGAAACCATTCTTAGGAGGCAGAAAACAAAGTCTAAAGAGGCTCCTGGGAGCATTCTGAAGAAGAAACCCTCAAAGGTTAAGCCCGAGATAAAGGTCTATACTCCTAAAGTTGACTCATATTCTAAAGAAGAATCCCTTTCTCCTTTTGGAGCTAATGGTCTTAAGCCGGTAGCAAAAAGTACCTCTAGGCCGATTAGCAAAGATAAGGCAATAAAGGAGGCAGGGGAGTTAGAGGATACCGGGGGAAAGAGCTTTGATCCCCTTACTTACAAATTACCTCGTCCAGAGCTTCTAAAAATTCCTCCCTTTCCGGATCAGAGAGAGGTAAAGGAAGATATTGAAGTTAATATAAAGAATTTGGAAAATACTCTTTTGGACTTTGGTGTAGAAGCGAAGGTTGTCAGCGTACAGAAAGGTCCGGTGGTTACCATGTATGAACTCCAGCCTCAAGCCGGAGTGAAAATAAATAAGATTTCTGCTTTAGCTGATGATATTGCCCTAGCTATGAAATCTTCGCAGGTTAGGATAGTTGCTCCTCTCCCGGGGAGAGGCACGGTAGGAATAGAAATTCCTAATATGAAGAAGCATCTTGTCTATCTGCGTGAGGTTTTGGAAGAAAAGACATTTATCAAAGCAAGTTCTAAACTTACTTTAGCAATTGGTAAAGATGTTTCCGGTAATCCGGTTGTTGCTGACCTTAATGATATGCCCCATCTTTTAATTGCTGGAGCTACCGGTGCCGGTAAGACTGTTTGCGTTAATTCTCTGATTTGTTCAATGCTGTTTAAGGCTAAACCTAATGAAGTTAAGTTCATTATGGTTGACCCTAAGATGGTAGAGCTTGCTGCTTTTGCTGCCATTCCGCATCTTCTGCATCCGATTATTTCCGAAGCCAAGAAGGCTTGCGCTGCTTTGAATTGGGCGGTAGAAGAGATGCAGCGCAGATATCAATTATTAGCCGGCGAAGGCTGTCGCAATATAGATTTTTACAATAGAGAGGAGAGAGACGGAGGCAAACTGCCTTATATTATCATTGTTGTTGATGAGTTAGCCGATCTTATGATAGTAGCCAGGGAAAGCATTGAGACTACAATCCAGCGGTTAGCCCAGCTCTCCCGGGCCGTAGGGATACATCTTATTCTTGCCACCCAACGACCCTCGGTAGATGTTATAACCGGTGTAATTAAAGCTAACTTTCCGGCTAGAATATCATTTAAGGTTTCAGCAAAGGTCGATTCTCGTACAGTCTTAGACGCGATGGGAGCTGATAAGCTTATTGGTAAGGGGGATCTTCTATTCTTGAAGCCGGGAGCACCAAAGTTAATTCGGGCTCAAGGTTCATTTATTGATGATGATGATATCACTATTCTCACTAATTTTATTCGAGAACAAGGTAAGCCTATTTATGAGAAAGGCATTGCTGAAGGTGAGAAAAAGCGGGAGATGTCCGTAGAAGGCGATGAACTTATAGATGAGGCTATAAAGGTTGTTTTGCAAGCCCGTCAGGCTTCGGCATCCTTGCTACAGAGAAGAATGCGAGTAGGATATACTAGGGCGGCCAGGCTTCTAGATTTAATGGAACAGGGAAACATTGTCGGTCCGTTTTGCGGTTCCAAAGCCAGGGAGATTTTAGTTGATCCTGAAGGCTACATGACTGAGAAGGGGTGGATATGATCAAAGAATTATGCAATAAGTTAAAAGAAAAAAGAAGAGAATTAGGCTACAGCATTGAATATGTTGTTGAGAAGATAAAATTGCATCCTTCAATGATAAAGGATATTGAAGAAGGGAATTTAGCTAATGAGAATCCTACCTATATCAGGGGGTTTATAAAGATTTATGCTGCTTTTTTAAAGGTAGACTTAGGTTCGTCTTTAGAAGAAATCGGCGCACCCAAGCCTATGGCTAGAAAAAAAGAATCAAGAGTAAGAAAGATAGACGGAAGTATTATTTTTAATCGTATAGGCAGTATAGCAAGGAAAATATCTCCGGAAGTTAGAAAGAAAATCATTATTGTATTAGCAGGGATAGCCTTACTCTGGGCATTCTTTAGCGTTAGTAGTTTTGTTGTCGGAAAGATTGGGAAATTCTTTACTGCCTCCAAAAAGAGTGCTCGGAAAGTGGAAAAAAAAGAGAAGACCGAGGTCGCAGCAGTTCTTTCGGAAGCTGAAGAACTAGTTGCAACCTTGACTGCCAAGAAGAATTGTTTCTTAAGGGTTGTAGTTGACGGAAATCTTCTTTTTGAAGGAGTACTCAGGAAAGGAGCGAGAGAGACCTGGCAAGGGGATAAGGAGATAGAGCTTAAAATCCGTGACGGTTCAGCAATTGCCCTAGAAGTAAACGGCAGATCTATACCTACTTTAACTTCTCTACGCAAGCCAATAAAAAGTCTAAAGATAACACCTTCAGGGATAGTGGTAGATAAATAATATGGGAAGAACCTTCTCTGTTATTTCCTTAGGGTGTTTTCGTAATTCCTACGATTCAGAGATTATCATTCCTGAATTTTCTAATCGCGGGCTTACTTTTCTTTCCCCGATATCTTTATTCATAGATAAAGAGGATAAAACTAAAGCAATGGATTTACTGATTGTAAATACTTGCGGCTTTATTGATAAAGCAAAGGAGGAGTCTTTAAAGATAATAGCTGAGGCAGTAGATTTAAAGAAAAAAGGCAAAGTAAAGAAAATAATGGTAATGGGGTGTTTAGTAAAAAGATACCAGGAACAATTGGAGAAGTCTTACCCTTTGGTAGATTTTTGGCGGACTGTGGTGAATTTTAGCCAGAGTTTTGTCAGAAGGGACAAACTACTTTCTTCGCCGTCAGTAGGATTTTTGAAAATATGTGAGGGCTGCCTTAATCGGTGTAGCTTCTGCGCCATTCCTTCGATAAAAGGTTCTTTGCGAAGTAAGCTCAAGGATGAAGTCATAGCCGAGGCCAGGGATTTAGAGAAAAGAGGGGTGAGAGAGTTAAACATTATTGGCCAGGATATTACCAGCTGGGGAAAGGATCTTAAAACTAAGAGTGATTTAGCCAGCCTTTTAAAGGGAATCTTAAAGGCGACTAAAAAGATAAGATGGATAAGGTTAATTTATACTCACCCCAAACACTTTAGTGATTCCTTAATAGATGTAATAGCTAAGAACAAAAGGATTTGTAAATATATTGATTTGCCTATTCAGCATATAACTGATAGAATTTTAGGGTTGATGAATCGGGGGATTACCAAGAAGAAGACCATAGGCCTTATTCGCAAGATTAGAAAAAGAATTCCCGGTTGTGCTATAAGAAGCTCAGTAATCGTTGGTTTTCCTACCGAAAGTGAGAGAGAATTCAAAGAGTTATTAAGCTTTCTCAAAAATGCTAAGTTTGACCGCTTAGGAGCATTTATATATTCACGAGAGGAAGATACCCAAGCTTACGGACTGCGACCACAAATACACCAGAGCACAAAGAAAAGACGTTTTAGGGAAGTGATGGGGCAACAGAAGAAAATAGCAAACCAGTTAAATAAGAGATTTCTCGATAAAGAGCTGGAGGTTCTTATTGAAGCAGAAGATCCGGAGGTATTTATAGGCAGAAGCCAATATGATGCTCCTGAAGTTGATGGAGCAGTATTTTTGAAAAAGAAGGGTTTTAAAATAGGTGATTTTTATAAGGCAAGGATAGTCGATTGCCTTGATTACGACCTTGTTGGTATATGATGAATACGCCTAATAAACTTACAATTTTACGGATAATCCTTTCCTTTATATGCATAGGCTTTATACTACAGAATAGTTTTTCTTCTCTTGTAATCGCTTTAATTGTTTTTGGGCTTGCTTCCATAACTGATTTTTTTGATGGATATATAGCCCGCAGAAGAAATCTAATCTCAGATCTAGGTAAAATTTTAGATCCGATTGCCGATAAGATACTTATTATTGGAGTATTTTGTGCTTTTTTGGAATTAGGAATTATAAATTCTTGGATGGTTATTCTAATAATGTTTCGAGAATTTATTATTACCGGTTTAAGGTTGTACGGTTTGAATAAAGGAATTGTCCTAGAGGCAAGGAGGTTTGGCAAGCATAAAACCGTTTCACAGGTTGTAGGGATATTTGTTATTTTCTTTGCTATCATATTAGCAAAAATTATTCCGGAGAATTCAATTGTTATATTTTTTCAGAAAAAGTTTATCCCATTGCTTATGTTGTATATTGTGGTTATTACTATTTTTTCAGGCATCTATTACTTTTGGGTAAACCGAAAAGCTATAAGAACATTTTAAAAAGGAGATTAGATAGATAAGATGGAAAAGAGATCATTACTTGATAGGATTAGCTTAATGATAGCTACACTTTTTGGGGTTGGTTTTACCCCTCTTTGTCCGGGGACAGCTTCTTGTGTAGTAGCGGTTTTAATTTTTCTTCTTATCCCAAATCCGATTTACTTCCTGATTCTTACCATTTTTTCTGTAATTATCTCTTTTCCAACTTCAGCAAGGGCCGAGAAGATATTCAAAATAAAAGATTGCAAGAAAATAGTCATTGATGATTTCTCAGGCATGCTTATCACTCTCATTTTTATTCCCAAGAGAATAGAATTTATAATCCCTGCTTTTTTCCTGTTTCGAATGTTAGATATGCTCAAAATTCCACCGGCAAACAGAATCGAACGCATCCATGGAGCCAAGGGAATAGTTGGTGATGACTTAGTGGCAGGAATTTACTCTAGCTTAATTCTTCAAGCAGTTAGGTTACTTTTAAAAATCTTTCCATAAATCGGACCTTCCCCGGTAAGAGTGCTTTCGTAAAGAATTATTGCATGGATGAGGAATTTTTCATCTAATCGGATGTTTTCGATCTTTGGTTTAAGGTCATCAATATTCTTTAAATCTTTTATTCGGGCTAAGGTAATATGAGATTTAAATCTATTTTCCTTATCAAAGCCTAAAGGTTCCAGCCCTTCTTCTAATTCTCTGGCGATACTTTTAAGAAGCTCTTCTTTATCAATGCTGATAAAGAATATTCTCGGATTTCTTTCATTAGGAAAAAAGCCGAAATCGTTTAAGCTTGCTTGGAAAGAGGTAAACTTACCTGATATTTTAGTAATCGCTTCTTTGATTTTGCTAACTTGCTCCTGGTTGATGTCTCCTAAGAATTTTAAGGTGAGATGAAGGTTTTCAGGCCTTACCCATCTAAAAGCTAAGTCGCACTTTTTAAAATCATCTTCTAATTCAGCTATTCTGCTCTTTATTTTTTCAGGTAAGTCGATAGCTATAAAGGCTCTCATAATTAAGTTTGGTTGAGATTAGATCTCACCATATGCTTTATAAACTAGGTCGATTAGGTCGGTACTTGCTTTTTTTCTTACGATGTCCCTACTTCCTTTAATGACTATTCTTTTTGTTTTTTGTTTATCCTTGCTGCTGTAGGCTAGAAAGATGGTGCCTACCTTGATTCCTTTTTTTGCTCTCGGCCCGGCAAATCCTACTATAGCGGTGCCAATATCAGAATTAAATTTTTTTCGTACCCTTTTAGCTAATTTCAAAGCTACTTCTTTTGATACCCCTTGAGTTTTCTCCAGAAGAGAATAAGGAATATTAAAAAACTTATTCTTTGTATCGAGAGAGTAAACAACAACCGCACCTTTGAAGACTTCTGATGCACCGGAGATCTTTGTTAAAAGGTAAGAAGCATAACCGCCGCTACAAGATTCTGCCAAAGCCAAGGTTTGCCCTTTTTCTCTTAAGGCAACTATCAGTTTTTTTAGTTTTTTACTCATAAGATACCTACTCTGTGGTCTTCTTCTACTATTATCTCTTCATATGTATGGTTTGGCAACTCATAAAGAAACATTGACGGCCGGGTGATGACCAGGCCATTTTTAAAGGTATATCTTGTCTGAGGATAAGTTATGTACAGGATAGATTTAGTCCGGGTTGTAGCGACATAAAACAACCTTCTTTCTTCTTCCAAGGCGCTTGCACAGCCTAGGGCTTTAGGGTGAGGGAAGCTATATTCACAAAATCCGACGATAAAAACCACTTCCCACTCTAATCCTTTTGCCTGGTGAATGGTCGAGAGAACTAAGGTTTCACCTCTTTCATGATTCCTGAGCAAAGTCTCACCCTTAAATTCTTCAAAAGAGCTAAAATCAAGCAGGAATTCCTTTACTGTTGAGTGAGTAGAAGCAAGCTTAGACAATTCTTCCAAATCAAGAATTCTCTCATCAGCGTTATCAAAAGATAAATGACAGTAATCTTGATAGGTTTCTATTACTCTTCGCAGAGCACTCTCCGGGCTCTTTATTTTTTTCAAAGCTTCGAAAGTAGAGACAAACTCTCCAAAACCTCGACGTTGCCTCATTGGCAAACTGTTTTTAACCGTTGAGATGCTTTTTTTCTCATTAATTAGCTTGTCCCATATCTTATAGGCAAAACTTCTTCCAATTCCCTTTTGCAGGCAAAGAACTCGTTTAAAAGAGAGCTCATCGGTAGGGTTGACGATTATTCTCAGATAGCCTAAGGCATCTTTGATATGTGCTTGTTCAAAGAATCGTAAACCGCCGCGAACAATATAGGGAATATTTCTTTTCAGAAGCTCCATTTCTATTTCTAGGGCCTGGAAGCGTGAACGAAAAAGAATTGCAATTTCTTTTAACGGTATACCTTCTCCATCCAGTTCCAATATCCTTTGACCGATGAACTTAGCTTGTTGGTATACGTCTTTTGTTTTTACCGCACAAGGAGTTTCACCGCCTTTTTTTATAGCTTCCAGATTTTTAGGGAATTGATTAACATTACGTTTTATAATCTCATTAGCCAGAGAGAGTATTGGTGGAGGAGAACGGTAATTCATTTGGAGTTTAAATACTTTTGTGCCTTCAAAGGTTTTTGGAAAATCTAGAATATTGTTTATATCAGCAGCTCTAAAAGAGTATATTGATTGGGCATCATCACCGACTACGAGAATATTCTTATGAAAAGAGGAGAGGAGCTTTAGAATTTCAAACTGGAGCTTGTTTGTATCCTGATATTCATCAACGAGTATATATTGAAAATGTTTAGCATATTTCTGGCAAATGTCTTTATTTTGCAAGACTCCTAGCCAATTTGTGAGCAAGTCTGTAAAATCCATGATATTGCCTTGTTTTTTCTTCTTTCTGTAGCTGGCAACAATTTTTTTTATTTGTGGCGTATATTCTTCAATATGGGGATACTTCTCGGCTACAACTTCATCGATATCTTTTCCAGAGTTAGCAGCTAAGGAGTAGATATTGTAAATCAAACCTTTTTTAGGAAACATCTTCTCACGTTTATAAAGACCCAAGTCTTCGAAACAATCTTCAATTAAGTCTTTGGCGTCTTCTGTATCAGCAATAGTGAAATTGGGAGAATAACCTATTATCTGTGCTTCTTTTCTTAATATAACATTTCCAATGTGATGAAAAGTTCCGGCCCAAAGATTCTTAAGGGAGGATTTAAGAAGAACCTCAGCCCGATTAATCATTTCGTTAGAAGCTTTGTTGGTAAAGGTTACTAAGAGAATATTTTGAGCCGGAATACCTTTTTCAAGAAGATAAGCTAGACGATAAATCAAGACCCTTGTCTTACCACTTCCGGCTCCGGCCAAGACTAAAGATGGGCCGCAAGCTTCTTTAACCACTTTTAATTGTTGAGAATTCAAATTTTCTTTGTAGTTAATGGCCGGACTTTGATCAAGAGTTTTTAGTTTGTAGCTTTTCATGTTACCTATTTTATCATAACCTCAGATGAGGTCAAACTTCAACAAGCATTGACAGGGCAAAATCTAAATGGTAGAATTCCCTAACTCGTTAAATAATGTATAGTTTATTCAAGACAGGAGGTGCTGATGAAAGCGGTAAAAGGCAAAGAGGTTCTTTTCACCGGAGAAAACAAAATAGGTGAACTAGAAGAGCTAGCTAGAATAATTAAGGATAATGGAGTTAATATCCGGGCAATATCTGCTTGGGCTGTTAATGGCAAAGCGGTTTTTAGGTTAGTAACTTCTGACAACGCTAAGGCAAAAGAGCTTTTGTTGGATAAAGGTGTAGTAGAGGAGAGAGAGATAGTAATCGTAGAGATGCCAGATGAAGTAGGACAGCTTCAGCTCCTTGCTTCCAAATTAAAAGGCAATGGTCTTGATTTAGATTATATATACGGGACAACCTATGAACCAGGCAAATATGCAATCATTATTTTTGCTGCTAACGATAATGAGAAAGCCGTAGGGATACTTTCCGCCTAAGTTTCATTAAATGCAGGTACAATTTTCTTCTCACTTTTTATGGGGTGCTGCCCTCTCAAGTTATCAGTGCGAAGGAGATAATTTAAACTCTGACTGGTATCTTTGGGAAAAGAAAAAGGGTTTAACAAATTCTGCTTCTGCTTGTAAGCATTACCACTTATTTGATCAAGATTTCCAACTAGCCAGTAGTCTCAATTTAAATAGCCTAAGAATATCTTTGGAATGGGCAAGGATCCATCCCGAACCTGCTGTTTTTTCTCAAGAAGAACTTGCCCACTACCAAAAGGTAATAGATGCTTTAATAAAATACAATTTAAAACCGATAGTTACTCTTCATCACTTTACCAATCCTATTTGGTTTGCTGAGAAAGGAGGTTGGTCGGAGACCAAAAATATTGATTATTTCTTAAAATTCTTAAAAAAAGCGGTTGAGGCTTTGAAAGAAAAAGTAGATTTGTGGATTATCTTTAATGAACCTTTAGTTTATATCTATAATAGTTTTATTTGCGGTATTTGGCCTCCAGGCGGAAAATCTTTATCTACGGCCAGGAGAGTCTTAAATAATATCTTGGCTGCTCACCTTACTGGTTATCAAGAGATAAAAAGGATATACCAGGGTAGTAAAGTTAATCCCCAGGTCTCGATGGCTAAAAGCCTAAGAGTATTTTCTCCAAGCCCTGGTGGCCCTAACTTTATCTTAAACTCTTTAAGCGCTGGTTTACGTAGCCGGCTTTTTAATTTCCGAATTCTTAACTATCTAACAAAAAAGAATGTTTTAGATTTCATCGGCCTAAATTACTATTGTCGTGAGTTCTCTAAGTTTAAAGGTTTGGTGGGGGGGGAGTCTGGCTATAAGCCTAAGGGCGGGAGGCAGAACTATCTTGGGTGGAATGTTTATCCTCAAGGGTTCTATAAGCTTCTCAAAATCCTAAAGCGATACAATTTACCAATAATAATTACTGAGAACGGAACAGCTGAAAACCAAGACTCACTTTACGAAGATTTTTTACTTGGGCATCTGAAGAGCTTAAGCTTAGCAATGAGAGATGGGGTAGACATAAGAGGCTATTTGTGGTGGTCTTTGCTTGATAATTTCGAGTGGGATAAGGGTTTTGGGCCTCGGTTTGGATTAACCGAGGTTGATTACTCTACTTTCAAGAGGAAATTAAAACCTTTTGCCTATACTTATGGTAAGATATGCAAGGAGAAAAAAATAGAAATTTAAGCCTTATGGATAGCAAAGAGATAAATTTAATTATTGGTAATAGCCGGCCATTTAATGGCTTAAACCCTCGGCAGATAAATAAACTAATTAATATTTCCGAGGTTAAAGAATATAAAAACGGGGAGACAATCTACAAAGAGGGGGATCCCCCGAGCCGTCTTTATTTTCTTATTAAGGGAAGAGTGGTAGCTTCAGCAAAAGCAGGCACAAAGGATCGGAGGATAGAGGTTCTTAAGCGTGGTACTTGTTTCGGGATAATTTCTCTTTTTACTAACGATCCTCATTCTGTAACCGTAAAATCAATCGAGATCTCTCTTATTTTGCAGGTAGAAGCTGTGGCCTTCAAGAAATTCTTGAAAAAGAATCCTTATCTTGCTTTAGATTTCTCACGTATTCTCTCCCAACGAGTCAAAGCTCGATCTAAGCCTAAAAAAGTATTTCAATCCAAAAAAATTGGTATTATGGGCAGTGTTTTAGCCGGCAAGACTCGGTATATGTTCGATTTAGGAGTAAAGATAAAGGAGCAGACTCAAAAGGATGTCGTCTGTATTCAAATTATTCCTTCAGGAGTTGATAGCGCACATTTTATCCCTGAAGTTTCACCTCGAGATCAAAAGAGTGAAATTCTATCTCTAAAGGATTTCAGCGAAGGGGCTCTAACCGACCACGTTATAAGTAGTGATATTGATTACCTATGTATAAGGGCTGATGTTGGTGACAATTTTCTTCCTCTTTTAAACTTTCTTTCCGAGAGTTATCATTTTATCCTTTATGAAATTCCCCATAAATTTCTAGAAGGGCATGTTGACGATTTTATTACTCCAGCCCACCAGGTGCATTTTATACTTTTTCCAAAGAGAGAAGAGTTAATAAAGGGTGCATCTTTGATAAGAGAGCTAAAAATACATAATCCTTTAAACCAGGAGAAGGTCAAGGTAATTCTTACTGAAAGTTTTGATCAGGGAAGTCTGCCATTCGAGAAGAAGAGAAGATTGATCAATCATCCCGTTTATGCTACTTTGCCTTCTACTAGCCAGGAGAGCTATCCTAAGGCTTTGCGAAGGATTTCCCGTGAGATTGGTGAAGTTACCTTAGGATTAGCTTTAGGTAGCGGTGCAGCCTATGGATTTGCTCATGTTGGTGTCCTAAAAGTTTTAGAAAAAAATAATATAGATATTGATATTATCTGTGGCTCAAGCACAGGAGCGATTATTGCGACTCTTTGGGCAATAGGTTTTAGTATAGAAGAAATAGAAAAAGCTTCTAATGAATTCGGAAGAAAAATTGGTAAGTTTTCTATTTTAGGATTTACGTTCCCCTTTAAAGGGCTTATGAGAGCGAGAAGGCTGGAAAATATTTTTAAGGGTGTATTTAAGAATTTAACATTCTATGATTTGAAGCATACCCTGAAGATAGTTGCCTTTGATTTTCTTAAAAGAAAACCGATGGTATTGAGTAAAGGCCTTCTCTACAAGGCTGTAGCAGCTAGTTGTGCTTTTCCCGGTATATTTGAACCTATAAATTTTAAGAAGAGTATTCTCTTGGATGGAGGGATTTTGAGCCCCCTACCGACAAAAGTACTCTTAAATTATGATGCTCATAAGATAATTGCTTCTAATATTAGTCTTTCTTCTGAACAAGCCCGCAGGGAATATCGTAAACGTGATCGTTTTCATATCTTTGATTTTATCTTTGGGAGTATTGAAACAATGCAGCAGAGATTCGTCGAAGAGGCAGTAAAGATTGCTGATGTAGTTATCCATACTAACCTAGAAGGCCTGGGATGGATGGAATTTGAAAAAATATCTGCGTTTGTTAGGAGAGGAGAGCTAGCAGCTCAAGAAAAAATAGAAGAAATTAAAAATCTAGTATCTCTTTAGTCTTGAAAAGAAGTAAGATGAGAGCGTTTAGTATTGTCACCATTATAGTCGGAATAGCATTCTTAATAACCGGTAGCGTAGCTGGCGAAGGAGCTGTCTCTGTAAAGGGTATAGAGGCTCGGTTTCAAAACAAAGATAAGTTAGTCTATAGCGTCTATTTTAATGGAATTCCCTCGGGGTATATAGAGTGGGAATATCTCGGGCGTCAGGAAATAGGCGGGATAACCGTAGATGTTCTTTCGGTAAATTCAGACACAGATATTTTTAATCTTTTGGATCTAGACAGTAAGGAAAAAGTTTTTCTTGATAGCAAAACTTCTCTTCCAGTAAAGGTAGAGAGAGATATTGTTTTTTTTGGTAAGAAAGAGATTATAGAGGAGACTTATGATCAAGCGAGAGGGCAAATTAAAATAAAAAGAAGCGGTTCTGGAAAGCCTGAAGACGTTCTTAGACAGGATACCCCGATACATAATATTTTAGAGCTTCTTTATTTTTTCCCCCAGGATGTGTCTTTGGAGGCAGGTAAGTGGATAACTTTTAATTTGCCTACTCAAAAAATAAAAATAAAAATGGTGAAAGAACGAGTCTTGAAAGTGAATGGTGTTGACCAGGATACATACTTTCTTATTGGAAGAGGTGCGAAGAGGTTTAGCCTCTGGTTGGATAAGGAGGAAAAAATGCCTTTGCGGTTGGAGTTTATTTCATTGGTTGGTAAAGTTACCGTTGTAAGAAGGGAGGGCTAGAGTGATTCATCCCCAAGCAGTTATCGAAAAGGGTGTAGTTTTAGGAGACGATGTAAGCATCGGTCCCTACGTTTATTTAGAAAGCGGTGTGCATTTGGGTAAAGGAGTAAAGATATCTGCCTTTGCACACTTAAGAGCTAATACTTATGTTGGCGATAGTACTTTTATTGGTAGCGGGAGTGTTATTGGCGAAGCCCCCCAGAGTTTAGACGTAAAAGGTGCAAAGGGGAAGGTTTACATCGGGAAAGGCAATGTTATCCGAGAGTATGTCACGATTAATTGTTCAAGTTCTCCAGATAAGGCAACTTCTCTAGGAGACGGCAATTTTCTTATGGCTTGTTCCCACATTGCTCATGATTGTAAGATAGCTAATAATGTAGTTATCTGCAATGGGGCTTTAATTGCTGGCCATATTGAAATAAGCGATAAAGCCTTTATCTCAGGAAATGTAGTTATTCATCAATTCGTTAAAATTGGTAGATTAGCAATGATCGGAGGATTATCTCGAGTCAACCAAGATGTTCTTCCCTTTATGATGGTAGTGGGTGATTCCCGAGTCTGGGGCCTTAATTTAGTAGGGTTAAAGAGAGCAAATTTTAGTAAGGAGGAAATAAACCAAATTCGAAAAGCCTATAAGATCCTTTACCGCAAAGAAATACCTCTTAAAAGTGCTTTGGAGGAGTTAGGGAAGCTAAATTCTCCGGCAGTAAAGGAAATGATTGTTTCTGTCCTTTCTTCCCAAAGAGGAATTTGTGGTCCTAAGAGAGGTACCTTGTGGGAGAAACTATTCTTAGATTATCCCTACTTTGCCAGAAGTAAAATACCTACTTATGAATCTATACCGAAGTTTGATTTGAGCAAATTTAATAAGGAATGATTAGCCTTTGGGCCGGTATTTGTATATTAGTGAAATAATAGGAAAAATGGGTAAACCTTTTAATGGTTTTTTCGTCTAAATAAGTGGAGGGCGAAAATATTAACCATTCATGTAGGAAGCAAGGAGGTTTAAGATGAAAGGCATAGGAATAGAAAAAGTAAGTGTGGCATTGATTATTTTGACCCTATTCTTTAACTCCGGCAATGTTCGGGCAGAAGAGTATGAGGATTCAGCTTACTACGAGGAAGAAGACTATAGCGATGCTCAAAGAACACCGCCAGGGGTAGCTAAGAAAGCCGAGTTTGAAAGATTAAAAAGGATGAAACAAAGACAACCTGAGAAGTTTAAGGAGATTATGCAAAACCGCAAAAACAAGCTCAAAAAGAAGCTTGACTACTTAAAGGAGAATGACCCGGAGAAGTTTCAAGCCCTCATGAAGCAGAGACGGGTTGACCAGAGGAAGAAGCTCGAACACCTAAAGCGTACAGACCCGGAAAAATTTCAGCAAGTGGTAGAGGAAAAAAGAAGTGCTTTAGAAGGCCGATTAAGTAAAATTAAAGAGAAGAATCCTGAGAAGTTTAAGGAGATTATGCAGAAAAGAAAAGCTAATCAAGATAGACGACTCCAGCGTTTAAAGAAGACTGATCCTGAGAAGTATGAGCAAGTTCTAAAGAAACATCCTGGGTTAGCAGATCGTACTGAAGATGTTTGGGATAGGCGCGAGGACAGAAGGGATCGCCGAGAGGATTTCTATGATAGGAGAGAAGATGTTAGGGATAGAAGAGAGGACGTTCGAGATCGCAAGGATGATGCAATTAAAGCTGATAGGATGAGCAATTTACAGGATGCACGTTCTCAGGCTGTAGAGGCTGGTGATAGAAAGAAGGTAAAAGCTTTGGATAAGAAAATCCGTGGTTTAAGGAAGAATATTGCCGCTGATAAGCGGGAAGATGTTCGAGACAGACGCGAGGATGTTCGGGATCGCAGAGAAGATAAGCATGACAGGCGTGAAGACGTAAGAGATCGTAGGGAGGATCGAAGAGATAGGCGGGAAGACTCCGGAGGCAGGAGAAAACATTTAAAAGGCAATCCTCCGGGACCAAAAGGCGGACCGGGAGCTGGGTCAAAGTATAAGAAAGGCAATCCTCCGGGACCAAAGGGTGGACCTGGAGCTGGGCAAAAGTATAAGAAAGGCAAGCGTTCTAAATCAAAGCAAGAAAGAGGAAAGTCCGGCGCAAAGAAATCCAGAGGTAAAAGAGCCGGCGGTAATAAAAGAGGCGGTGGGAAAAAAGGCGGAGGTAGAAGAAAATAAGGACTTTATAGATGCTGGCATATAATGAAAGCGAAATAATCGCTCAGGTGAAAGCTGGCGACTCAAGAGCTTTTTGTCAATTAGTGGAAAGATATAAGAAGAAAGCCTTGAGTGTGGCTTATTCCTTTTGTGCTAACTATGAAGACGCAAAAGATCTTTCCCAAGAGGCATTTATTAAGGCTTTTAAGGCAATCAAGAGGTTCAGAGCCCAATCAAAGTTTTACACTTGGTTTTATCGTATATTGGTTAACATCTGCAAAGATTATCTCAGGCGCAGAAAGAGCAATAAGTTTATTAAGCTCTCTGTCAAATTTAAACTAAAAGATGGCTTGGTTAAACCCGAGGATATTTTTGAGAGTGTTGCTTCTAAGGCTCCCGGTCCTGGGCAGCAATTACTAGACAAAGAGTTAGGAGCGCACTTAACAAAGGCAATAAGCTCGCTGCCCGAAAAGCAGAGAATAGTATTTACACTTAAGAATATTCATGGGCTAACTTTGGCCGAAACAGCTGAGATTACCAATTCTGCCTTAGGAACTGTAAAAGCTAATTTATTTAAAGCAACAGTAAATTTACAAGCTAAGCTGGAAGGATATATTAACCTAAATATTCCTGGAGGCGTAAAATGAAAAAATGTAATTTTAAAGGCGCGGATCTCTTGGCTTACTGTTATGGTGAGCTTAGCCAGCAAAAGTTAAAGGAGATTAAGAAACACCTCTCTATTTGCGAAAGTTGTTTTTCCGAAGTAGAAGGTCTTAAGAAGGCCCTTGAATTGGTTAAGGAACAGAAGTTAAAAAAGGTTCCTGAGGGTATTTTGAACAATTATACTGATCAAGTTTATGCGAAGATTAATAAAGAAGAGAAGGAAGTATTGGCTAATTCTTTGAGAGAAAAAGGGTTAGAATTGATAGAGAACCTTGGTTCCATTTTCTCCTCCAAGCTTGTACCGGTTTTGGTTACTGCTTGTGTTGTGATCTTTGCTTTTATATTTATGCAACAAGGTAAGGTTGGTCCGGTTAGTTTAATAAATCAAGAAGTGGCTCTGCTTGAAGCCATCGGCCAAGACACAGAAGAAATCTTTCTTGAGGGTGATGCAGAAGAAATTTTTCAGGCGATAGAGGATTTAGACAAAACTATCCTGGCTCAAACTAGAGTTGTGGGTGAGTCGAAAGATGTGCTTGATGATCTTGAGCTAATCCAGGAATTTGGAGAAGAAGCCGACATTGATAGCCTTATCGAAGAGCTTAATATGTTGGGCGAATTAGATATAGGGTAGGCTCAGAGCTATTTTAGGAATATACCTTTGTTGCAAAAACTAACCAGCCAGTGTGAGAAGGCATTCTTTGCTCCGGCCGAGTTTTTCCTCTTCTTACCAGAATCCTTCGTACGAGAATTTCCATTGTTTCAATATTTATGAATCCTTTATCTTCTAGTGTAAATACAGTCTGGGTAAGTTGTTCAAAGGTAGGGCATATCGTAGCAAGCCGGCAGCCTCCCTTTAGTGATTTATAAGCGGCATCGATCATATCCCAAGGGCTTCCGATATCTATCATTATAAAATCAGCTTCTTTTTCATCGAACTCATCAGTGATTTCTTGATGTTTAAATTCAACCCATTCGCTTAAACCATTTTTTTCTAAATTCTTCTTAGCATTGTTTAAGAATTCTTCATTTCTCTCATAACTGTAGACACGACCGCTAGGTCTTACAAAATTAGCTAAAGCTGTAGTTAGCGCACCACTTCCGATACCAGATTCAATTACTTTTGCTCCCGGGAAGATATTGCCTCGGGTAAGAATCATCCCAATATCCTTAGGGTATAGAATTTGGGTTTTTCTCCTGACTTTCATTATTAGCTCATAGAGGTAGGGGCGTAGAACATAGAAGCCAATTCCCAGATTTGTTTCCACTTTTTCGCCAAATTTTCTCCCAATAAGAGAGCCAACTTTTAAAAAACCCTTGTCTGTGTGTAGGGTTTTGTCTTCAGCCTTAATCAGGAAGTTCCTTTTATCGTCATTATAGAGGAAAATGAGGTCTCCTTGCTTTATCATAGTATAAAATATATCACTATAAAAATATCTTGCAAGTAGATATTCTTTGTATTAAACTTTTGTTTATGCAATATATCGTGATTATACCCGATGGTGTAGCTGATTACCCCCTTGATATCTTGGGAGGCAAAACCCCTCTAGAAGTGGCAGAGACGCCTTTTATGGATTCTTTAGCTAAGCAGGGAGTCTTGGGCAGAGTTAAGACTATTCCCCGGGGGTTTACTCCTTCTAGTGATGTAGCGAATCTTTCTTTACTCGGCTATGACCCTAAAATTTATTATACCGGCAGAGGACCACTTGAGGCTGCAAATTTAGGAGTAGAGTTAGGTGAAAAGGATTTAGCTTTTCGTTGCAATTTCATTACTGCAGCCGAAGGCAGACTTCATGATTATAGCGCTGGGCATATAACTGACAAGGAAGCCAAAATTCTTATTGAACATATTAATAAGAATCTGAGCACAAATGATATTGAGTTTTTCTTTGGAACCAGCTATCGCAATCTTATGGTTATTCGGGGCGGAGCAGATTTAGGTTTAGAAAAAGTAAAATATTTTGCTCCCCATGATATTATGGGCAAAGAAATATCTAAACATCTGCCTCAGAGTAAAAGCAGTGAAGTTCTCATCGACCTTATGAATCGTTCTAAAGATATTCTTAATAGTCACGAGATAAATAAAGTGAGAATAGATTTAGGGGAAAATCCTGCTAATATGATTTGGCTCTGGGGATGCGGATCTAAACCAACAATGCCTCTTTTTGAAGATGAGTATGGGATTAAGGGTGCGGTTATCTCAGCTGTAGATTTGATAAAGGGTATTGGTAGGATAGCAGGATTAAAGGTATTAGAAGTTGAAGGCGCTAATGGGTACTATGACACTAATTACTTGGGCAAAGCCGAGGCGGCAGTAAAGGCGTTAGAAACTTGTGATTTTGTTTTTGTTCACATAGAGGCTACCGATGAAGCTGGTCATAATCAAGATGTGCGAATGAAGATAGCCTGTCTTGAAAGGATAGATAAACTTATTGTTGGAACCATGCTTGAGAAGCTAAAGGATAAAGATTTTCAGATTCTAATTACCCCGGATCATCCTACCCCAATTAGCCTAAGAACCCACACTGACGAGCCGGTACCTTTTTTAATTTCTGGATCGGGGATAGAAAAAGATGATTTTTCTTCCTATTCAGAGAAAGAGGCCCAAAATAGTTCACTTTACTTCGATAAGGGCGTTGATTTGCTAAAGTACTTTCTTGCTAAATGAGCACAATCCTTTTTATCATAGTTATTGGTTTATTTATTGGGGGTTATCTTATTTATGGTCGCTATGTCGGTAGAGTATTTGGTATTGACCCTGCGAGAAAGACCCCAGCTCACACTAAGTACGACGGTGTAGATTATGTCCCGGCAAAAAATTGGTTAGTTATTTTTGGTCATCATTTTGCTTCTATTGCCGGAGCCGGACCGATTATCGGACCAGTATTAGCCTATATTTGGTGGGGTTGGTTAGGGGCACTTATCTGGATTGTCCTCGGAACAATCTTTATCGGGGCAGTACATGATTTTTCGGCTCTTATTATTTCGATAAGAGAAGAGGGAGCAAGCATTGGCCATCTTTCTCAGAAATATATCTCTAAGAGAGGAAGCATCTTCTTTCTCATATTTTTGTGGTTCGCTTTAATTATTGTTATTGCTGTGTTCGCGGCTATTTGTGCAAAAAGCTTTATCGAACAACCTCAAATAGTAGGTTCGTCTTTAGGCTTAATCCCGGTGGCTATGTTTATAGGATTTTTAATTTATAAGTTAAGAGTGAATATTTTCTTAGCCACTGCTATCGGAGTAGGTTTATTAGGAGCCTTAGTTTTTTGGGGGAGATCTTTTCCCTTGCAACTAGGTGGGCCCAACCCTTACACTCTTTGGATTATAATTCTTTTTATTTATGCCTTTTTCGCTTCGATAATTCCGGTAAACATTCTGCTTCAACCCCGGGATTATCTAGCTAGTTTCTTGCTCTTCTTTGGTATTGCTGTAGCTTTTATCGGGCTTATCATAAAACCATTTTCTCTTAGTGGAGCTAAGCTAATTAGTTTTAGTGCCCCGGCTGGTTATCTTTTTCCGGTGATGTTTATAACTGTTGCCTGTGGTGCAATATCTGGTTTTCATTCCCTGGTTGCTAGCGGAACAACTTCTAAACAGTTAAGCGATGAAAAAGATGCCCTTAAAGTTGGCTACGGGGCTATGGTTGTTGAAGGGATTTTAGCAGTAATAGTTTTATTCTGTGTGGCTTTTGGATTAAAGAAAATACCACAGGGGGTAACTGAGACAGGAATTTTTTCTTTAGGCTTTGCTAAGGTAGGATTTTTCTTAGGAGGTTATGGACAATTTATTGCTCTATTAATTGTTAATGCTTTTATTTTAACTACCCTTGATACAGCTACGCGGATAACTCGCTTTATAACTCATGAATTGTTTAAAATAGACAGTAAGTGGCTGGCTACTTTGCTGGTTGTTATTGTTGCCGGATACTTTTCTTTAACCGAAAAATGGCAGATTCTTTGGCCGGTATTCGGCGCTTCCAATCAGCTAGTAGCTGGTTTGTCTTTAATCGTAGTTAGCGGCTGGTTATTTTGTAGAGGAAAAAACTACAAAATTACCCTAATTCCTGCTATTATAATGATTGTGATTACCCTCTTTGCATTGGGGTTTAAAATAGCAGATTTTATTCGCGAAAGCAATTATCTTCTTTCGGGGATATCCTTAGTGCTTATAGTTTTTGGTATTTTAGGAATGTTTGAATTTGGGAGATTGGTAAAATGTCGAAAAAGTTAAAAAACAAATTAATTGTCCAAAAATATGGTGGTAGTTCAGTAGCTGATGTGGCAAAAATAGAGAAGGCCGCCCAAAGAATTATCTCTTACGCAAAAGGAGGCAACAGGGTAGTCGTAGTTATATCAGCAATGGGCGACACTACTGATGAGTTAGTTAGCTTGGCAAAAGAAATTAACCCTGATCCTTCAGAACGCGAGATGGATATGCTGATGTCGACCGGAGAACAAATCTCTTGTTCTTTACTGGCTATGGCAATTCATAAGAGAGGTGTCGGGGCGATATCGTTCACTGGCCCTCAAGTTGGGATAATTACTGACACCTATCATACTCAAGCTAAGATTTTGAAGATAGAGACCGATCGGATAAAGAAAGAGCTAAACGGAGGTAACATTGTCATTGTTGCCGGATTTCAAGGCTTAAGTACTGCTTTAGAAATAACCACCTTGGGACGAGGTGGTTCAGATTTAAGCGCTGTGGCCATGGCCGTATCTTTAAAGGCAGATTTATGTGAAATTTACACCGATGTAGAGGGCATATATACTGCTGATCCGCGAGTTGTACTTGCGGCAAAGAAGCTAAAGAATATTACTTTTGATGAGATGCTTGAGCTTGCATCTTTAGGCGCTCAGGTTATGCATACCAGGGCAATCGAGGTAGCAAAGAAATTTAATATCCCGATACACGTAAGGGGAAGTTTTACCAAGAAGGAGGGAACAATAATTATGAAAAAAACATCATTTATAGAGGAGCCGGTAGTAAGAGGGATAACCCTTACCAGCGATGAAGCAAAGTTAACCTTATGCAATGTTTCTGATAAGCCGGGAATTGCTGCTCATTTATTCAACGAACTAGCCCGCAAAAATATTAACGTAGATATGATCGTTCAGAACGTAAGTCATAAAAAGACAACAGACATTTCTTTTACTGTACCCAAAAAGAATCTCATCAAAGCTCTTAAAATATCAAAGAGTATATCAAAGAGTATTGGGACTGGAGAAGTTATCTCTGATGAAACTATAGCCAAGGTTTCTGTCGTCGGTGTGGGAATGAAATCTCATTCCGGAGTAGCAGCAAGATGTTTCTCAGTCTTGGCAAGAAACAAGATTAATATCGATATGATTTCAACTTCAGAGATTAGCATCTCTTGCATAGTTAAGAAAACCGCTGGTAAAAAAGCATTAAAAGTCCTTCACAAAGGATTTAAATTAGGATAAACTAAAGAAAGTTGTTAAACCGACAAAAGGTAAGAGATGAAAAAAGTATATATTTATGACACGACCTTAAGGGATGGAACCCAGACTGAAGGAATATCCTTAAGCTGCAAGGACAAGATCAATATTGCTAAAAAGCTAGATGATTTTGGTATTGATTTTATTGAAGGTGGCTGGCCATTCTCTAATCCTAAAGATAAGGAGTTCTTCGAATACTTCAAGAAGAATCCCTTAAGAAAAAGCAAACTTACCCCTTTTGGTTCTACTGCTCATCCTTCAAAACCGGCTAAGGACGATAAGAATCTTATTAGTCTGCTTGAATCAGAGACTGAGTATGTTACTATTTTTGGCAAAACTTGGGATTTGCACGTAAACGAAGTGTTAAGGATAAAGCCTGAAGATAACCTTAGAATTATCTTTGATAGCGTAGATTTTTTGACAAAAAAGGGTAAGAAAGTATTCTACGATGCTGAACATTTCTTTGATGGGTATAAGGCAAATCCTGATTATGCTCTTCGGACAGTAGGCTCAGCTATAGAGGCTGGAGCAGAGCTGATTGTTCTTTGCGATACTAACGGTGGAACACTCCCTAGTGAGATGAAAACAATTATTCAGGAGATAAAGGGCAAACTTTCTATAGATGAATTTGGCATACATTGCCATAATGACCTGGGTCTTGCAGTAGCAAATTCGATAATTAGCGTAGATGAAGGTTGTGTCCATATCCAGGGGACTATGAATGGCTACGGAGAAAGGTGCGGAAACGCAGATTTAGTACCGATAATGAGTATATTGCAATTGAGAATGGGCAAGAATGTTGTGCCGAGTAAGAAGTTAGCTGAGCTAACCCATCTGTCTCGCTTTGTAAGTGAAGTCTGTAATATGTCTCATCGCGACAATCACCCTTTCATCGGGCGAAGCGCTTTTGCTCATAAAGGGGGAGTGCATATCGATGCTGTGATTAAAAATCCTCGAGCCTATGAGAATATTGATCCGGCTTTAGTGGGAAATAAGAGAAAATTTGTGGTTTCTGAGCTGGCTGGAAAGTCTACCCTGGTAGTAAAGGCTAAAGAGTTAGAGTTTGATTTAGACAAGAAGTCAGATAAAGCAAAGGATTTGCATAAGCTTATTCAAAGATTAGAAAGCCAAGGGTATCAATTTGAAGCCGCCGAAGGGTCTTTTAAATTATTGCTTCAAAAGGAATTCAAGAAACACAAAAACTTTTTTGATCTGTTAGGTTTCAAAGTTGTTGTTGAAAGAAAAGAAGATAATAAATTAATTTCAGAAGCAACTATAAAACTAAAGATTAACGGCAAGCTAGAGCATACGGCCTCTGAAGGCGACGGTCCGGTTAACGCCTTAGATAATGCTTTAAGAAAGGCCTTATCTAAATTTTACCCCACTCTTTCAAAAATGCACCTTACTGACTTTAAGGTCAGGGTTTTAGATGAGAAGGGCGGTACTGCGGCAAAGGTTAGGGTTTTGATTGAGTCCCAAGATGAGGAAGATAGCTGGTCAACCATTGGTGTTTCTGAGAACGTTATCGAAGCATCTTGGCAGGCTTTAGCTGATAGCTTTGAGTATAAGCTTCTTAAAGATTTGAAATAAAAAGGATAAATCTCTCCTTAATTTGCCCTTGAGAATACAAAATAATAACAAAAATAAGGGGTTAATTTCATTGTTGTTTTTTTGAGAGCCAATGATATAATCTAGATTGCTATGAAAGGCGCAAAAATCTTAATAGAAAGCTTAATCCGTGAAGGGGTCGAGGTAATTTTTGGCTACCCAGGGGGAACAGTCATACCTATTTTTGATTGTTTATACGATTCCCCGATAAAATTTATCTTAACCCGTCATGAGCAGGCAGCTGCCCATGCTGCCGATGGCTATGCTCGCTCTACTGGTAAAATCGGAGTTTGCTTAGCTACCTCCGGACCGGGAGCCACTAATTTAATTACCGGTATTGCCACTGCCCATATGGATTCAGTGCCAATTATTGCCATAACCGGCCAGGTGAAAACATCTTTAATCGGCAACGATGCTTTTCAAGAGGCAGATGTTACCGGAGTAACTCGTTCTGTCTCAAAGTATAATTACTTAGTAAAGGATGTTAAAGATCTTGCTTACACCGTAAAAGAAGCTTTTTATTTAGCTAATACTGGCAGACCGGGACCGGTAGTTATAGATTTACCGGTTGACGTGCAGATTCAAGAGGCAGATTTTAGTTATCCTGATAAAATCCAAATGCGCAGCTATAACCCTACTCACTATGGTCATCCCGGTCAGATAAAAAAGGTTCTAAAGTTAATTTATGATTCCAAAAAGCCGGTAATTATTGCTGGCGGAGGAATTTTAATATCAGAAGCTCATAATGAACTTTTAAAGTTTGCCGAAAAAGCTAAAATTCCTGTTTCTACTACCCTTATGGGTTTCGGAGGATTTCCTTCGACGAATGACTTGGCTTTGGGTATGCCGGGAATGCACGGTACTGTTTACGCTAATATGGCTATTACTGAAAGTGACCTTTTAATTTCGGTCGGGTCGCGCTTTGACGATAGAGTTACTGGTAAACTTGATGCTTTTGCCCCTGAAGCAAAGATAATCCATATTGATATTGATCCGACTTCAATAAGTAAGAATATAAATGTTGATGTTCCTATTGTCGGAGATGCCAAAAATATCTTAGGCCAGCTTACTGAGGAGATAAAAGAGTCTAGGCTTCCGGATTTAAGTAAGTGGCATAAGAAGATAGAGGGTTGGAAGAAGAAGCATCCGCTTTCTTACAAGAAGAGTGGTAGTGGTAAGATAAAGCCTCAGCGTGTTATTGAAGAGATTTATAACCAGACTAAAGGAAAAGCAATTATTGTAACCGAGGTAGGGCAAAATCAGATGTGGGCAGCGCAGTTTTATAAGTATGACTATCCGCGTCACTTCTTATCCAGTGGAGGCCTAGGAACTATGGGTTATGGTTTTCCGGCGGCAATCGGGGCAAAAATAGCTAATCCTAAAAAAGAAGTTATTGTTATTGCCGGTGACGGTTCAATACAGATGAATATTCAGGAGTTAGCTACTTTGAGTACCTATAATATAAAGGTAAAAATAATTATTTTAAATAACGGTTATTTAGGAATGGTAAGGCAGTGGCAGGAACTTTTTTACAATCGGCGTTATTCAGGAACTCCTCTGAAGAATCCCGATTTTGTTAAAGTTGCCCAGGGTTATGGCATCAAAGGTGTCAGGGTAAAGAAGGTTAGTGAAGTAAAAAAAGCTGTTAAAGAAATTCTTTCGGCAAAGACATCGGTTCTGGCTGATTTTCGGATTGAACCCGAGGAGAATGTATTTCCGATGGTGCCGGCTGGAGAAGCAATTAACAGAATGATAGGCGGGATGGCGTGATATTATGAGACATACAATACAAGCTTTGGTGGAAAATAGATTCGGAGTTTTGGCAAGAGTTGCCTCTTTATTTAGTGCCCGGGGATATAATATTGAATCTTTAGCTGTTGGCGAGACCCACGATTCTACGGTTTCCTGCATGACTATTGTTGTAGATGCCGAGGATGAAAGAATATTAGAGCAGATAAAGAAGCAACTTCATAAACTCATTGATGTGATTACAGTAGTTGATTTTACCCGCCGAGAGTATATTGATAGAGATTTGATTTTAATCAAAATATTGAAAAATGGTGGAAGTAAAAAGGTTGTAGAAAGATTAGTTAAAAAGTTTCCGGTAAAAGTTATTGATGAGACTAAAGGAGATTTTCTTTTAGAAATTTGCTCTGATCATCACCAGGAAGATGAGATTTTAAAAGAGTTAAAGAGTTTAGGGATAAAGGAATTGGTAAGAACTGGAAGAATTGCAATAGGGAAGTAACAAGGCCCTTCGCTTCATTCAGGGTTGTCATTAAGGAGGAGGAAAAACATGGCCAAGATGTATTATGACAAAGATGCTAATCTAGATGTAATTAAAAATCTTAAGGTAGCTATTATCGGCTATGGTATTCAAGGCCGGGGGCAGGCTTTGAATTTAAGAGATAGCGGCATTGAGGTTTTGGTCAGCGAATTGGAAGATACACCAAACCACCAACAAGCTAAAAAAGATGGGTTTAATGTTATTTCTGCGCAGGAAGCTGCGGACCAAGCTGATATTATCCAGATATTAACTCAAGACCATGTTCAAGGTATGGTTTACAGACAAGCAATAGAAGCTAACCTTAAAGAAGGCAATGCCCTTGTGTTTTCTCATGGATTTAACATACACTTTAAGCAGATAGTGCCACCAAAGAATGCTGATGTTTTTATGGTTGCGCCTAAGGGTCCCGGTGCTTTGGTAAGGGAGCAATACGAACAGGGTAGGGGTGTACCTTGTCTTATCGCAGTATTCCAAGATTACAGCGGCAAAGCTAAAGATAAAGCTTTGGCTTATGCTAAGGCAATAGGCGGAACAAGAGCTGGGGTTATTGAAACTACCTTTAAAGAGGAGACTGAAACTGACCTTTTTGGTGAGCAAGCAGTACTTTGTGGTGGTACTGCAGAGTTAATAAAAGCAGGCTTTGATACTCTAGTTGAGGCTGGATATCAACCGGAGATTGCTTATTTTGAGTGCTTACATGAGCTAAAATTAATTACCGACCTTATTTATAAGAGCGGTATTTATGGGATGAGAAAGAAAGTATCTGATACGGCTGAGTATGGAGATATAACCAGAGGTAAAAGAATTATTAATAAACAGACCAGAGAAGAGATGAAGAAGATTCTCGGTGAAGTTCAGTCAGGTTCTTTTGCTAATGAATGGATAAAGGAGAACCAGGATGGTCGGCCAAACTATAACAGAATAACTGAAGAAGAGAAAGAGCATCCGATTGAGAAAATAGGAAAAGAGCTCCGGGGCATGATGCCTTGGATGGAATAATCAGTTTGCGATGAGCGCAAAAAAAGAAAAGATTATTATCTTTGACACTACCTTAAGAGACGGAGAGCAGGCTCCGGGAGCGTCTCTGACCTCTGAACAGAAGTTAGAAGTAGCATATCAGTTAGAAAGGTTAGGTGTAGATGTTATCGAGGCAGGTTTTCCTATTGCGAGTCCCGATGATTCTAAGGCCGTAGATCTTATCGCCCGGAATATAAAGAAAAGTTTCATTTGTGGTCTGGCAAGATGTCTGCCTAAAGATATCGAAGCTGTCCATAAATCGTTGAAAAGGGCAAAACATCCTCGCATCCATATTTTTTTAGCCACTTCAAAGATTCATCTCAAGTATAAATTTAGAAAAGCTGAAGAGGAGATTTTAACTTTAGCTAAAGGAGCTACTAAGTTTGCTCGCAACTTATGTCCTGACATTGAGTTTTCTCCTGAGGATGCTACCCGTTCCAAAAAAGACTTTCTTTATCGAGTGATTGAAACAGCCATAAAACAAGGGGCAAGGACAATCAATATTCCTGATACAGTAGGATATTCTTATCCTCAAGAAGTTTACTCTCTGATTGATGATATTCGTAATAATGTTCCTAATATTAATAAGGCAATTATAGCTATACACTGTCATGATGATTTGGGGATGGCAGTAGCAAACTCCCTATCGGCAGTTGCAGCCGGAGCTCGCCAGGTTCATTGTACAGTAAATGGTATTGGTGAGAGAGCAGGTAATGCTTCGCTGGAGGAGATAGTAATGGCTTTAAATACCCGTAAAGATGCTTTTAAGAATCTTGCTATAGGTGTAAATACTAAAGAAATTGCCCGTACCTCGCGTTTGGTTAGCCACCTTACCGGATTTATAGTTCCTCCTAACAAAGCGATTGTTGGAAGGAATGCTTTTGCTCATGAATCAGGGATTCATCAAGACGCTATTCTAAAGAAACGAAGTACTTACGAGATAATGAATCCTAAGGATGTAGGAATAGATAAGAGCCAAATAGTCTTAGGTAAGCACTCCGGCCGACATGCTTTAGTCAAGAGGTTGGAAAAACTAGGCTTTAAACTTTCCCAAGAGAGGATAAATGTAATTTTTAAGCAGTTTAAAGAGTTAGCTGACAAGAAAAAAGAGATTTTTGATGGTGATTTGGTTGCTTTAGCCGAAGAGCAAACAAAACCAAAGGTTAAGATATATGATTTGATTTCAATAAAGGTAGTTACCGAGACTGACGTTTTGCCTCAAGCTGAAGTCAAGATTAAATACAAAGGCAAGATTCGCGAAGCTAAATCTACTGGCGACGGACCGGTAGATGCTTGTTATAAAGCTATTGATAAGATTACCAGGATAAAAACAAAGCTCCTTAATTATAAGCTTGATGCAATTACCAGAGGAAAGGATGCTCAAGGACGGGTAAGGGTAGAGGTCGTTGTCAAAGGCAAGACTGTTAATGGCCGGGGAGCAAGTACCGATATTTTAGAGTCTTCAGTAAAAGCTTATCTAGATGCTCTAAATAGAGTTGGATGAAGTATTTTAAGAATTTTATTGGGATTGTCGTAGTCATCGCACTAGCCTTAGGCATAATTAGTTTCCACAAAATAGAGAGATTAACTTCTTTAAAAGCAACTATTGGGAGTTGGTTTGGGATTACCAAACAAAAAGTAGATATTTTTAAGCATAATCTTTCCTTCACCTTTGCTCCCGAAAGAAAGCGTCCGTTAAGTTTTATCAGCAGAGAAGCTAGGCTTATCCACTTAGCGAAAGATGTATTTGGCCAGTTTGAGCCTTCTCAATGGGATGATTTTTGGAATTTAGTCTATGATTATATCGAAGAAGACCAAGGAGATTTGATGGTCAGGAGATACCGAACTCAAGGGGAGATAGAAGGCCATCTTAGGTATACTTATCCTAACCCTTTTTCTTACTTCAGGAAGGAAACCTGGGATTACTTTTGGGGTATTGCTCTCGGAGGGTAAATATGAAAACGTCTTACAAAATATATGGGTTGATAGGTCATCCGATAAAGCATTCTTTTTCTCCCTTAATGCACAATACTGCTTTTAGAAGATTAAAACTTCCCGGAGAATACCGTTTATTCCAAAAGAAACCTGAAGAATTAGAATCTTTCCTAGACCGTCTGGAGGATGAAAACATCTGGGGGCTAAATGTTACTGTTCCCTATAAAGAAAAAGTTTTGGATTTTGGCCTCATAAAGTTAGATAGATTAGCCCGCTACGCAAAGGAAATCCGAGCTGTAAATACAATAGTTAGAAAGGGAAAAGATATAAGAGGATTTAATACCGATGTAGCAGGGTTCTTAAGGCATTTAAACAAATTAAATTTTGATCCTACGAATAAGAGAGTAGCTATACTAGGTGCTGGAGGGGCCGGGAAGGCTGTAGCCTATGCTGTGGCGAAAAAAGAAGTAGCCCAGATAGCTATTTTTGATATTGATAAGAATAAAGCAGAGGGTGTTTCTCTTATGTTAGGGGAGCTTTTCCCGGAGCTTGATATATCAGTAGTAGATGAGATCGGGCAGCTAAATATAGCCAATAAGGACTTGTTAGTAAACGCAACTCCTGTAGGTTTGGCAAAGGATGACCCCTGTTTGATAGAAGAGAACATGCTTCATGAAGATTTATTTGTTTATGATCTTATTTATAATCCTTCTCCGACAAAATTATTATCTCTTGCTAAGGATAAAGGTTTACGCTGTTCTGATGGTTTAGGTATGCTTGTTTATCAGGGAGCTTTTTCTTTTATTTATTTCACTGAAACTGCCATTCCTTGTGCTAAAATAGTAGAAGTAATGTGGGAAGCCTTAGATATGGAGCTGGGAAGGAAATGATTGTAAAAATATTTATATTGGTTTTTGGCAGCTGTGTCGGTAGTTTTTTGAATGTGTGCATTCATCGTCTGCCTAAAGAGAAGAGTCTTGTTTTCCCCGGTTCTTTTTGCCCAAAGTGCAAGACTCCTGTTAAGTGGTATGATAATGTTCCGATATTAAGCTATCTTTTTTTGAGAGGCCGCTGTAGAGATTGTAGCGAGAAGATATCTATAAGATACCCGCTAGTTGAGCTTATTACTGCTGCATTCTTTCTAATCCTATATTTAAAATTAGGGCTTACTGCAGAATTAGCAAAATATATATTTCTCTTTTCGTTGTTAGTGGTAGTTTCATTCATCGATATCGACTACCACGCTATTCCGGTACACCTGTGTTTTATAGGAATTATTGTAGGATTACTCTTTAGTCTGTGGCCGACTTGTGAGCTTTTTAAAGCCGGAGTCTTTGATTTAGAGGAGTTGCCTTTTTACAGAGCTTTGAAAGGATTACTTTTTGGCTTTGGTTTTACTTATGCTTTTAAGTTCTTTGGCGATATCGGTATTGATTTTTATCTCAAGCTTCGTAAACAAGAGTCAATCGAAGGCGAAAAAGAGTCTTTAGGGTTAGGCGATGTCGATTTTATGGGCATGGTTGGTGTATTCTTGGGGATTAATTCACCAGTTTTAGGATTCATAGTTTGGGATGTAGTGTTAGTATTCTTTATCGCCCCTTTTATCGCGCTCTTGTATTCGATTTTTGCTATTATCTTTAAGAAGTCACACTTGATACCTTATTTACCGTATTTATCTTTAGCAACGGTAGTTGCGTTTTTCTGGGGAGACAGAATATTGAGTCTTATTTTAGGGATAGGAGGATGAAATGCGAATTCTAACTGCTGGCGAATCCCATGGGGAGTGTATTACCACTATCTTAGAGGGGTTTCCCAAAGGCCTTAAGGTTGATGAGAAATTCATCAATGAAGAGTTAAAAAAGAGAATGTCTGGTTTCGGCCGGGGGAAACGGATGTCTATAGAGCGAGATAAGGTCAGTATTGTCTCTGGTTTGCGTAATAAAATAACTTTAGGTAGTCCGATAGCGATGTTAGTTAAAAACAAAGACGCTAAGATATCCGCTCAAAGTAAGGATAATTTGCCCCCTATCTCTGTACCGCGACCTTCACATGCTGATTTAGCCGGGGCATTAAAATATCAGGAAACAGATATAAGGAATATACTTGAGCGTTCTTCAGCGAGAGAGACAGTAGCCAGGGTTTGTGCCGGTGCGATATGTAAACAATTTCTCTTAAATTTCGGGATAAAGACTGCTAGTTTTACTATAAGCGTTGGCGGAATTTCTTCTAATAAGCGTCCTAAAAATATAAGTGATATTGTCAGTAGAATTAAGAAGTCAAAGCTGAATTGCATTGATAATAAGAAAGAAAAACTAATGATTAAGGAGATTGAATGTGCCGTTAAGTCCTCAGATACTTTAGGAGGGATAATTGAACTTTGGATAGAGGGAGTTGTGCCGGGGTTGGGTTGCCCGATGCATTTTGACCGGCGCCTAGACGCTAAGCTTACTTCTTATCTGATGAGTATTCCGGCAGTTAAAGGGGTCGAGGTAGGTTTAGGTTTTGATTATGCAAGAGTGAGAGGCTCACTTTCTCACGATGCAATATATTATAAATCTGGCAAGGGATTTATCAGAAGGACTAATAACTCTGGTGGTATCGAGGGCGGCATTTCTACCGGGTCGCCGATTGTTTTAAGGTTAGCCATGAAACCAATTGCTACATTAGCTAAACCTCTTGATTCAGTAAATATACTTAACAAGAAAACCGAGAAGGCACCAATTGTGCGCTCAGATGTTTGTGCGATAGCTGCCTGTGCTCTTATTGCTGAGAATATGTCAGCGATTGCTTTAACAGAGAGCTTTTTGGAAAAATTTGGGTCTGATGCTCTAGGGGAAATAAGTTCTAACTACGATAATTATCTCAAAGCGCTTAAATCTTTCTCCAAAAAATCCTAATTACCAGTAAATACTTTTAACAACTAATCCACTAAATGGCAGAAAAAATAGCACTCTTAGCGGCGATAATCCTACCTTTATGGAATATACCTCTGATTGTGAGAATAGCCAAGCGAAAGTCGTCTCGGGATATCAGTATATATTGGGTAGCAGGTGTGTGGACTTGTTTCGTCTTGATGGCTCCTGACGGCTTTGCTTCAGAAGATTTAGTTTGGCGGACATTCAATATTGCGAATCTTATTCTTTTCACCATAGTGTTTATCGTTGTATTGGTTTACAGAAAGGAAGATAGCCAAAGATTAGGGTAAGAGTAGATGAAGAGGCTAATTCTTATTTTTCTTCTTTTTTTTCTAGGCTGCTCTCCGCTTGAGCTGAGTCGGCTCTTCGGAGCAGGAACCAAGCGTTTCAGGGAGCAGGGTAAAGTCTATAGCAAGACCTTTGATAAAGATTTCTTCTCCTGCTATTCACAAATTAATCAAAAATTAAACAAAATGGAAGTTTCTTTCTATCGAGGAGGAAGGAAAGAAGGCTTTCTTGTGATTATTGGCTTTAATAGAATTTTTCCGCAATGTAGTGAATCAACAGAGGTGGCAATATTTTTTACAGAGTTAGAGAACCGTAAGACTCAAGTAGAGGTAGCCTCTCTTAATTACTCACTTGCTGAGTTTGCAGCATCAAAAATCTTTAATTGTTTTGAAGATGAAGAAGTAGAAGGCATAAGGACAGGAGAGGAGGCTAGCCTTGAGTAAAAAATGGATTAAGATTTACACCATCTTCGATGATTTAGAAGCCCCGCAATTGGAAGCAATCTTAAAGGAGAATAATATTTCCGTAGATGTTTTTTACTATCAAGCTACCTCGGTATACTCAATCTTTCAGCCTTCAATTGGGAAGGGAGAGATAAAAGTTTTGGAAGATGATGTAGAAGAAGCTAAGAGAATAATTGCTGAGTTTAAGAGTGAGCAGTAGTTTGCAAACTATGCTATCGATATTATGGATAGAGTTGAGATCGTCATCGTTGGTGCAGGGGTTATTGGCTTAGCTGTAGCTAGGCAACTTTCCAAAAATCATAAAGATATCCTGGTAATTGAAAAAAATCCTTCCTTTGGTCAGGAAACAAGCTCAAGAAATAGCGAAGTAATCCATGCCGGAATCTATTACCCAAAAGATTCTTTGAAGGCAAAGACTTGTCTTAGAGGGAAGAAACTCCTCTATGAGTATTGTCAGAAGAATAATGTTGGACATAAGAGAATCGGTAAGCTTATTGCTATAACTAATAATAATAATGAAAGGGAAGGGCTAGAGAAGCTTTTAGAAAATGGTTTAGAGAGCGGAGTAGAGGATTTAAAAATTATCTCTAAGGAAGAGATAAAAAAGATCGAACCCAATATAAATGCTGAAGCGGCTATTTCTTCGCCTTCTACTGGCATTATTGATTCCCATAGTTTAATGAAAAATTTACTTTCAGAATTTAGGGACAGAGGTGGCCAGATAGCCTACAATGCAGAGGTGGTTGGAGTAGATAAGGTTAGCGATGGCTTTAAAGTTTCAGTAGAGGATACCGGCGGATTATTTAGTTTTTCTGCCCGGGTGGTTATCAATGCTTCCGGGTTCAACTCAGACAAAGTGGCAGAGATGGTTGGAATTAAGAAGGATGAGTACAGAATAAAATATTGCAAAGGAGATTACTTTAGGGTGCATAATAACAAAGCAAAGCTTATTAATAGATTAATATACCCTTTTCCGAAAACAGAAGCCTTAAGTCTAGGTATACATGCTACTTTGGATTTAGGCCGGGGCCTGCGCCTGGGCCCTGATGATGAATATGTAGATAAGGTCTGCTACGATATTGATCAGTCAAAGAAAGAGATTTTTTATGATGATGTTAAAACGCTTCTTCCTTTCATTAAGCTTGAGGATTTAGGGCCAGATACCTCAGGTATACGAGCAAAGCTTCAGGGACCGGGTCAAGGCTTTAGAGACTTCATTGTAGAAGATGAGTCTAACAATGGTTTTAGCGGTTTTATAAACCTTATTGGCATTGAATCTCCAGGCTTAACAGCATCTCTTGCTATTGCTAAAATAGTCGGGAACATGGTCAAAATAAGCCTGTAAATATTGGAAAAGTCATCTTAAAAAAATATTGTCAACCGGAGTTTCTATGCTATAATTTTCTTTTGTTTGCCGGTTGCTTTACACTGGTGAATATTTGTTGCCGAGGTAGCTCAGGCGGTAGAGCGAGGGACTGAAAATCCCTGCGTCAGGGGTTCGACTCCCTTCCTCGGCACTTTTTATTAGTTAATAATTATTAGTTAAATAAGTGAAAAAAATAATCCTTCTCCTTTCCTTTCTTTTGCTTATTCCTTTCCATAACAGTTTTTCTCTTTTTAGGCCAGTCCAAGGGTTGGAAAGCGGTAATGTAAAAAGAGTAATCATATCATCTTTTGATCCAAAAGTTATTTGTGTTGCTTCAAATAATTCTCTATATAAGAGTCAAGATGGCGGCCAGAAATTTGAGAAGCTAGCAGTATTTAAAGATGAAGAAGTCCAGCATGTCTTCTTTGATTCTTCCTTAGCCGGTACTGTATATATCGTTACTAGCCGCCACCTTTACAGATTAAGGGAAAGGCTGGAGAAGTTATTCTCCTCATCCGATGATGAGTCAGTCTTTACGGCTGCGAAACACAGAGGGCTGCTCTATATCGGAACAAGCCAAGGGCTACGTTTTGCTTCCGAAGATGGTTTAATTTGGGGAAAAATAAAATCCTTCAGCGGTTTCTCTATTTATTTTCTAGAACCATCCGGGGATAATTTGTATCTAGCCACTGAAAGAGGCGCCTATCTCTTAAAGAATGAGAAAAAGGTAAAGAGATTGTTTGTAATGAGAAAAGAAGAAGCTGTAGGTGAAGAAGGCCTATCATCTCAAATTATCAAGGCAGATATTTTGAACAAAGGTTATCTTTGGCTTGGGACAAACCAGGGCTTATTCATTTCCGAAGATAAGGGGGCTAATTGGAGAAAACTGTATATATCAGGGATAGACAATCTTTCTGTTAATTGTTTTACCCAGACAAAATTACAGGCTAATGCTATTTATCTAGGTACTACTAAAGGATTTTTTATGGTTGATTTGAGGAGAAACACATCTAAACAGATTTTTGAGGGGTTGCATTCCTCTTATGTTTCCTGGATAGAATTTACTCCTGAGGGCAGAATTTATTTAGCGACACCTAAAGGCTTATTTGAAAATGATTATTTTTCATCAGTTTATTCCAAAAATAATCTAGGAGTGGTCTTAGAAGGAGAGCCTTCGGTAGGTGAAATCCAAGAAGCAGCCTTATTTTACAATGAGGTTCATCCTGACAAGATAAAAAAGTGGAGGACTGGTTTAAAATACAGAGGGTTATGTCCCTCGGTTAATGTCGATTATGATAAGACAATTAATTATGATAGTGGTGCTGATAGATATTATACAGGACCTTATGATTGGGGAGTTTCTTTTTCCTGGAATGTCGGCGATTTACTTTGGAATTCCTATGAGGACGATGTCGATACCCGGGCCCGTCTTAACACCCAGTTGCGGCTGGATATTCTTGATGAAATAAACAGAGTATATTTTGAAAGGGTACGCTTGAGGAGGGAGCTTGCTAGTGCTTCCTTGTCAGAGGAGGATTTATTTAAAAAGAAGCTAAGATTGGCAGAGCTAACTGCGATTATTGATGGTTATACCGGAGGGTATTTTTCGAAACAAACAAGGGAGATGAGTGCTAAGTAATAAGCCGTTAGTTCTAATTCTTTGCGGGGGAAGGTCATTGCGGCTTTGGCCATTATCTCGGAAGGTGAGCAAGAATTTCTTAGATATTTTTGGCTTCTCTCCCTTAGAGCTTACCATAAAGAGATTTTTAAAGATAACCACCCGAGATAATATATTTTTAGTTGCCAATCAGGCAGAAAGAAAAGAGCTGGCGAAAGTAAAATTAATTAAAAAGAATAATATTTTCTTTGAACCAGCCAGTAAAAATACTGCGGCTGCAATTCTTTTATCTTTACATCATTTGCAAAAGCATTCCAGAAGGAATCTAATTATTTCACCGGTAGACACCCTTATAAAAAATGAGACAGAGTTTTACCGGACCCTGAAGAAATCTTTGGTAGCAGCCCAAGATGGTTGGATATGTACCTTAGGCATAAAGCCATCTTCACCTACACCGAATTTTGGCTATATTCAACTAAAGGGAGCAGCTAAAAAGGGTATTTTTTCAGTAAAGAAGTTTATTGAAAAGCCAACAGTACCTTGTGCAAAAAAGCTTATTTCTTCAGGAAGTTGTTTTTATAATAGCGGGATGTTTATTGCAACTGTGTCTACCCTAATTGATGAGTATGAGAAGTATTACTCTGATTATAAGTATTTTAACAGTTGCTTTAAGGCTAAGAGAATTTCTTCTCTTTATAAGAAAATAAGCAATATTCCTTTTGATAAAGCAATAATGGAGAAGACAAAAAAAGCTAAAATGGTTAAAGGGAATTTCTCATGGAAAGACTTTGGTTCTTGGTTGGCAATCTATGAGGTTTTGGCCAAAGATAAGAAGGGTAATGCAACCAGAGGCAATTCCTTTATTCGCGATGCTAAGAATAACCTAATTTATACGGATAGTTTGAAGAAAAAAACTATGGTTTTAGGCCTAGAGGATGTTTTTTTCATCGATACCGAGGATTTCACCCTCCTTACTACCCGCACCCACTTAAACAATCTCAAACTGGCCTTAAAAGAATTTAGGCGATGTCAATAAAGAGCTATTTTTACGGCCCAGTTCCTTCAAGAAGATTAGGTTTTTCTTTAGGGGTAGATTTGCTTCCCAAGAAGACATGTTCTTTTAATTGTCTATATTGCCAATTAGGTTTAAGCAGTAAAAAAACTGCAAAAAGGTTCTCTTCCCTTAAGCTTTCAAAATTCAAAGAGGATTTAGGAGAGATTATTAACAGGAACCCTGAGATTAATTATATAACTATCTCTGGGTCCGGAGAACCAACCTTGCATAAGGGCTTAGATAAGATAATTGCTACTATAAAAAAAGTTACCCGAAATAAGTATCCAGTAGCTGTAATTACTAATTCATCCCTTCTCTACAGAAAGGGGGTCAGAGATGAGCTAAAAATGGCAGACTTAATCGTCCCTTCTCTAGATGCGGCTAGCGAGAAAACATTTTCTAAAATCAATCGTCCGCTTAAGGGAGTAACTCTTAAAAAAATAGTCAGTGGCCTTATTAGCTTGAGAAAAGAGTTCAAGGGTAAAATTTGGCTAGAAATAATGCTTATCTCCGGAATAAACGATAGTAAGGGCGAAATAGAGAAATTTAGAGAAATCATAAAAAGAATAAATCCTGATAAGATTCAGCTCAATCTTCCAGTAAGGCCGGCCGGGGTAAAGATATCTTTGCCGAGGGAAAGTAAAATAGAGATGATAAAGAAAGTTTTAGGCAAAAGTTCTAAGGTTGTGGTTAAATTCTCTCTCAAGGGAAGAAGTAACAGGACTCCTGGAAACTTGAAGAAAGATATCTTAAACTTTTTAAGAGTTAGGCCGGGGAGCTTAGAAGATTTGCTAAATTCTTTGGCTGCCAGTTCCAGCCAGGTGAACAAACAGCTTTCTTTACTCCTGGCAAAGAAACTGATAAAGATGAGCAGAATCAGAGGAATAAAACACTTCATAGCTAATGATTAAAGATAATGTTAAGAAAGTCTTAGAAGACCTGCCGGGGGGCGTAGAGTTAGTCGCAGCTAGCAAGGAGCGGAGTGCAGCTGAGATTGTTGAAGCTTTCGAGGCGGGAGTAAAAATATTCGGTGAGAACTACGTAAGGCAAGCTCAGGAGAAATTTGCCGTTTTAGGTAATAAAGTCAGGTGGCATTTTATCGGCCACCTTCAGAAGAATAAGGTTAGAAGAGGAGTAAAAATATTTGATATGATTGAAACCCTTGATTCTTTAGCTTTAGCTGAAGTGCTAGATGAGGAGTGTAGAAAAATAAATAAAGTTATGCCGGTCTTAATTGAAGTTAACTCTGCCAATGAGCCTCAGAAGCAAGGGGTCTTAGCTGAAGATGTTGAGCGACTTCTTGGTAAGATCTTGCAATTTGCTAATTTAAAACCTATGGGACTTATGACCATGGGGCCTTGGTTGAATAACCCCCAGGAGCTGAGACCTTTTTTTAAAAAAACAAAAGATTTATTTGATAAGATTAAAGGTAATTGCCGGGGAAAATTAGAGTGGAGATATCTTTCTATGGGCATGAGTACATCATACGGAATAGCCATAGAGGAAGGAGCTAACTTGGTCAGGGTCGGAACAGCAATCTTTGGTGAAAGAAAGTATAGTAAATAATTTTAGAAAATGAGAATTAAGATAATTTTTGACAAAGAAAAATTTGAAGATAAGTATTCCTGTGGCTGGGGTACTTCCTGTATGATTGATGATAAAACCTTATTCGACACCGGGGAAAGGGGAGAGCATACCCTAAAAAACCTAAAGGCTTTCGATGTAGATATAGAGGCAATAGAAAGAGTTGTTGTTTCCCATAACCATTGGGACCATACTGGCGGGCTTTGGGATCTTTTAAGTATTAATAAAGATATCGAGATTTTCGCTTGTTCAGATTTTGCTAGAGAATTTAAGGAGAAGTTTATTTCCTACAATCTTAAAGTAGTTGATAGTTTTTTTGAAATTTGCGATAATATTTATACAACTGGACCATTTAATGGGCGCTACAAAGATAGGGAGATAGAGGAGCAAGCCTTGTTAGCAAAGACAGGTAAAGGTATTTCTGTTATCTGTGGCTGTTCTCATCCGGGAGTTATTAAATTTATTGAGAAAGTAAAAAAAGAGTTTCCCCAAGATAAGATATATGCTGTTCTTGGTGGATTTCATCTTATTGATGAAGATAATAGAGTTATAAAATATCTTACAGAAGAGTTAAAAAACCTAGGTGTAGAGAATGTTGGACCTTCGCATTGTACAGGATTTGAGGCGATGAATATCTTTAAGCAAGTTTATGCCGAAAATTTCTGGGATGTAAAGGTTGGCCAAGAATTTCAGTTATAGTTTTTAAGGAAAAAACATGAAAAATGAAGTATTTAAGAGAATACATGAAGAGCTAAGGCATCATGCTCCTTTTACAGCTTTTGGTGCAATTACCGGAATTGCTGTCATGATTATTTTCCGCAATATTTCGCCAAAGATTTCTTACAATCTTTTTTACGTTTTTCATCCGGTGCATATATTATTAAGTGCTTTAGCTACAGCTTCTATGTATGAGCTACATAAATGCCCGGTTGAAAGGAAGATGTGCAGCCTTCCTGTTCTGCTGGTGATTGGTTATTTTGGTGCAGTAGGCATAGCCACTTTAAGTGACTCGATAATTCCCTATTTTGGAGAGGCTCTGCTTAAGATGCCTCATCGCGAAGTCCACGCTGGTTTTATTGAGAAGTGGTGGCTTGTAAATCCTTTAGCAATAATTGGAATTGCCATAGCCTATTTTCGGCCATCAACTAAATTTTCACACTACGGACATGTGTTATTAAGTACCTGGGCGTCACTTTTTCACATAATTATGGCTGGAGGCCAACCTTTGGGCTGGACTTATTATGGCACTGTGTGTATGTTTCTATTTTTAGCAGTATGGATTCCTTGTTGCGTTAGTGATATAATATTTCCACTTTTGTTTATAAGGGATAAAAAATAGTAATTCGATTATATTGACATTAGGTCTGCTTCTCGGCAGGCAGGGAGTTGAAATGAAAGATATTCGCAAGATTACCCGAGGTTTTCTTATTTTGGTTTTATTTTCTACCTATGGCTGTGCGCAAATGAGAGATTATACCTGCACAAGGGATGGAAGTTTTGTGGTCGGTGTAAGAAATGGCTTTGGCCAGGGTGTTGATAAGAAGAGTTACCGCGTGGTTGGTGAAGATATAGCTTTAATCTTTGGGGATACCAAGAAAGATATTGTTTTTAAGATTGGCTTTCCTACCAAGACTAAGATGGAGCTGGATGGTTATGAGAATTGGATGTATGAGGACGAAAAAGTAGATCTATTCTTTAGGGGCAATCGTCTCAGAGGCTGGAGCAGCTCTAGATATGAAGAAGCCGAGAGCCAAGAGGAGAACTAAAGCCTTTTTTTACCGCCAAGGGAAATACGTAGCCAAGAATATCCTCGGTGATTATTTAACCCTTAAAACAAAAAAACAGACCTTAATTGGAAAAATAGTTGAAACTGAAGCTTACTTAGGCATAGGTGATGATGCTTCTCATAGTTTTGGGGGACGAATTACTGCCCGTAATAAGATCATCTATAGCCAGGGAGGCCTTATATATGTCTACCTTATTTATGGCAAATTCTGGTGTTTTAATATTGTAGTTTCCAAGAAGGACGATCCTCAAGCAGTATTTATAAGAGCGATTGAGCCTGTCCAGGGTATAGAGTTGATGAAAAAAAGAAGAGGTGTAGAGAGAGTAGAGAAGCTGACTAATGGTCCTTGTCGTTGGACTCAAAGTTTTTCGATTAATAAGAGCTTCTTAGGCCGAGAAGTTGTATCTAAAGATATTTTTATCTCTTCACCAGCCAATAAAAACTTTACTATAGTTAAAGCAAAGAGAGTCGGCGTTGATTACGCGGCTAAATCCAAAAATTTGCCTTTACGATTCTACATTAAGGATAATCCTTTTGTTTCTAAGAAATAATCTTTCTCATTAAGAGTTTAGCCTTTTGTTCAAGTCCCTTACGTAATTCTTTATTTCCCAGAAATCCTTTATCCTTTCTTTTTGGAAAAAGCCAAATATAGAGTTATTGTGCAGGAGTGGTTCATCGAGATTATCCTTATGCCGGTGGAAGATTTTTGTCTCAGGCGTAGGAGAGAATTCAGCTAAGGATACTCTAGCCCCTAAGTTATTCAGGAAGTCTGCGTCTTTTCGCAATTGGCCTAAGTTTTGGTTAGGATATCCTAAGAGTAGATATATACTGAATTCACCATTTTTAAATCCGGCCTGTTTCAACCAATTTATTCCTTTTATTAATTCGTCTTTATCTACCTTATCACCCCACAATTTTTGTAGTTTTGGGTTTAAGGTTTCTAATCCAAAGTGGGGATTAATAAAGCCTACTTTCTTAAGCAGGCTAGCAATCTCTTTATCAAGAAATCTTAAATGAAGAGCATTGGGGGTGTGGAAGTTAATATCTAAATTCAAATTAGCAACTTTCACAAGGAGTTCTTTGGCATAGTCTGGTTCATAAAGGAAGGCGTCATCGTAAAGGATGAAATCTTTTAATCCCTGGCCTTGATATTTAAGGATGAAGTCTAGTACATCTTGTAGCTTGACCCTGAAAAAACGCGAGGCGGTCTTCCTTATAGCGCAGAAGGTGCATTCAAAAGGACAACCCCAGGAAGTTCGCAGCACTACATAATCTAGGTTAGGGTGGAAATCGTTATACATCGGAAATGTTGATAAGAGCTCTTTGAAGTTAAATTCTACCTTTAGGAGTTTAAAAAAATCTTTCAAAGAATTAGTTTCAAAGACAAAGTCACAACCAGTTGTTTCTTTGGCATGTTTTGGTAATAGGGTAGCGTAAGTCCCACCTAAAATTATTTTCACCTTAGGAAATTTTTTTCTTAGGATGTTTACTGCATCAGTGATTGCCGGATACCAGTAAGTCATCGAAGAGGTTAGGAGAATATAGTCAGGTTTTTTATTACATATACGTTCCTTGAATTCATCAAGGGTAATGCCGTAACGTTTAAAGTAGCGAGGGATTGGCTTTAAGGATGAGGGTTTTTCAATGATTTGCGAATAGTATTTTCCCCTTCCAAAGTTAGTATTTGTAACTTTCCTGCTTAAGCAGTCTATGTAATCTATATTTAAGCCTTTGTTTTTGAGGTAGGTTAGGAGGGTCAAAAACCCATAGGGCTTAAGCCAAAAATCATAGGCAGCAAAGTCTACTATCCAGGGATTTATGGCCAAAATATTCATGAAACCATTATAGCAAATGTGATATAATATTAAAACCATGGAAGTAATTTTTAGAAATGCCCTGAGAAAGTACAATTTATTAAAGAAGAAAGATAAGGTAATTCTAGGGGTCTCTGGCGGCCCGGATTCAGTAGCTATGCTTTATCAATTCTCCAAGATTCGTAAGGAGTATAAATTACAATTAGTTTGTGCTCACTTTAACCATAGCTTACGGGGAGAGGCCGATAGGGAAGAAGAGTTTATTCGCAAGCTATGTGAAAAATTAGGGGTAAAATTTATAAGCGAGAAGAAGGACGTGCAGAGCTTTTTCAACGGAGATTCCTTAGAACAGACAGCTAGAAATTTACGTCTGGATTTCTTCATGAAGGTTTCTCGCCAGACCAAGATTAAAAAGATTGCTTTAGCTCACCATAAGGACGATTTAGTTGAGACGGTATTGATGAGAATGATTCGGGGCTCAGGCCTGAAAGGCTTAAGGGGGTTTTTACCCAAGACGAAATTTAAGAGCTTGACTGTTATTAGGCCACTGGTTGAGGTTAGGAAGAAAGAGATTGTTGAGTGGCTAGAGGGGCAAAAGATATCTTTTTGTACAGATAAGAGTAATTTTGAAGATAAATTCTTTCGCAATCGGGTAAGATTAAAGTTATTACCCTTACTTAGGGAGTTAAACCCTAACATAGTGAGTAGTTTATACAATTTAGCTTCAAATATCTCCTTAGACTATGATTTTATCTATTCCTTTTCGCACAGTAAGTTCCTTGCTCTTAAGCGTAAAGAAACTACCAAAAGCCTTTGCTTGGATTTAAAGGGTTTAAAAGACTTGCCTCTGGCTATATTTAATAATGTAGTTCGTATCGCCATTGAGGAGCTAAAAGGGAATACCCGAAAGCTCCAGGCCAAGCATCTTAATGAATTACAGGACTTAGTCTTTCGGCGGCCCAAAGGAAGTATTGTAGATTTACCCGATCTTAGAGCGAAAAAAGAGGAAAAATCGCTTTTTATTCAATCCTTGATTTTATAACCCGATACAGTATAATAGCTAGCGATGGCTAAGAAAAAAAAGACCCCAAATTCCGATTTTTTGAGGAAAACATTCCTTTTAATCCTCGTTTTCCTCAGTCTGGTCTGGATGGTAAGCCTTTTTAGCGCTGGGCTTACCAAGAAACTCACCTACAATGAATTTTACTATTTAGTAGAGCACAATTTGGAAGATCCTGTTATAGAGTGGGTTAAATTAAACGAAAATCGTGTATTCGGCGGTTTCACGGCAGGTGCAGGCAGAGGAGAAGGGTATTTTCAGCTCTATATCCCCCAGGAGGATAAGGAGATAATTAGCCTTTTGAGAAAAAATATAGGTAAATTTGAGGTAGAGGCACCAGGTATCTTTTCAAATATTCTTTATTTCTTCGGCCCGATGCTTCTGTTTATTCTCTTTCTCTGGTATTTTTCCCGCAAAGGAAATCAGATGGGTTCACGGGTTTGGTCTTTTGGAAAAGCAAGGGTAGCTTCTCTAGATAAAGAAAAGGCAACCCGGATTACCTTTGGTGATGTAGCTGGCATAGATGAGGCCAAGGAAGAGTTGCAGGAAGTAATAGAGTTTTTAAAAGACCCTAAAAAGTTTCAGCGTTTAGGCGGAAGATTTCCTAAAGGAGTTTTATTAGTTGGTCCTCCGGGATGTGGTAAGACCCTTTTGGCTAAGGCGGTTGCCGGTGAAGCCCGAGTTCCTTTTTTTAGTATTAGTGGTTCTGATTTTGTCGAGATGTTTGTCGGTGTTGGAGCCTCTAGGGTAAGAGACTTATTTGAGCAGGCTAAAAAAGCTGCCAAGATAGAGAATAAAGGGTGTATTATTTTTATCGACGAAATAGATGCTGTAGGACGGCAACGTTTTGCCGGAGTAGGTGGAGGCCATGATGAGAGAGAACAGACTCTGAATCAACTCCTTACTGAGATGGATGGTTTTCAGACTCAAGCGGGGATAATTGTTATGGCTGCAACTAACCGGCCTGATGTTTTAGACCCGGCGCTTCTTAGGCCAGGTAGATTTGACCGGCATATCGTAATTTATTCTCCTGACATTAAGGGAAGAGAGGAGATTTTAAAGGTCCATACCAAGAAGATAACATTAGCTAAAAATATTGATTTAGCTGCGGTGGCTAAGAAAACTCCCGGGTTTTCAGGTGCCGATTTAGAAAATCTTTGTAATGAGGCCGCACTCCTAGCAGCTAGGCATGATAAGGCCGCTGTTGAGCAGTCAGAACTAGAGGAATCTATAGAGAGGGTGATGATGGGGCCAGAGAAAAAGAGCCGAATAATTTCTAAGCATGAGAAAGAATTAACTGCTTTCCATGAAGCTGGGCATGCATTATTATCTTTATTAATTCCTGAAGTCGATTCTATGACTAAGGTTTCAATCATACCTCGAGGCATGGCTGGCGGATATACATTTTCACCTCCCAAAGAGGATCGATGGTATAAATCCAAGAAAGAACTTTTAGGGATAATAACTGTTGCTTTGGGTGGGAGAGTCTCTGAAGAGGTGAATTTAGGTGATATTACTACCGGGGCTATGAATGATTTGATGGAGGTTTCTCGTATAGCCAGAAAGATGGTTTGTGATTATGGGATGAGTGAACGATTGGGTAATTATACCTTAGGGCGTAGTCACGGTCCAGTATTTTTAGGAAGAGATTTGGTTCACGAGAAGGATTATAGTGAAGAGACAGCTAAGATTGTTGATGAAGAGGTAAAACGTATCGTTGGTGAGTGCCATGAACGGGCCAAAAAGTTAATTGAGGGTAACAAGAAAAAACTAAAATCATTAGCTGATGCTTTGTTAGAGAAAGAAGTGTTAAATGCCGAAGAGGTTAAGAGTATAATTAACTTAAAAGATGAGGATAACTCCCCTAAGCGTAAGAAATGAAGAAGAAGCCCGAAAGATAATGTCTTCTATGGGCGTAAGCCCTGAGGGCGTAAGAATTTTATCCCCGAAAAGTCTACATGCAGCATTTAGAATTGAAGGAATCAAGTCTTGGGAAGCAAATATAATAAAGCAACAACTTCTTTCTCTAGGAAGTGATGCAGCCTTGGAGCGGAAAGCCCTAATAAAGAACATAAAGACTTCTGTTCTTATTTTTGGAAGCTTAAGCCAATTGAAAAAGCTCTCTGAAAAATTGAAAGATCAGCCGTTTGCTCTGAAAGAAGTTTCTGGAAGCATTTCTGCTTATCTGAACAACTTGGGTATGAAAGAGCTTATTTTTAAGGCTAGAGGTAAAGTCCTAAAAATTAAGAAACCAGTTATCTGTGGGATTATAAATGTCACTAAGGATTCTTTCACCGGAGATGGGCTACTTAGCAAAGTCCAAAGTTCAAAGTCCAAAGTTCAAAGTTTAGCTTTAGAGAAAGCAGAGGAGATGGTGAAATCCGGGGCAAAAATAATAGACTTAGGCGGAGAATCAACAAGGCCTTTCTCAAGCCCAATTAAAGTAGGAGATGAGATAAAGAGGGTTGTGCCTGTTTTGAAAGCTTTGCGCAAGGAATTCAAAAAAGTTCTTCTAGCCATAGATACTTATAAGTATCCAGTAGCAAAAGCAGCTGTGGCCGAAGGAGTTGATATAATTAATGATATTACAGCTTTAAGAGGTAGCCCCCAAATGGCGTCTTTAATTAAGAGATATAAATTAGGGTGTATATTAATGCATATGAAGGGGGCTCCTGCGACTATGCAAATAAAACCTGGCTATAAAGATGTAACAGTAGAGATAATTGATTTTTTCAAAGAAAGATTGAAGTTTTGCGACCGGAGAGGTATAAGTAAGAGTCAGATTCTTATCGATCCCGGGATAGGATTTGGTAAGCGTCTAGAAGATAATACCAAGATAATTAATGAACTTTACAAACTGAAGGTTTTGGGGCTACCGATTTTTTTAGGGTTGTCTCGTAAATCTTTTATTGGTAAGATACTTAATGTGGGTACTAGTGAGCGTTTGGTAGGAACAATTGCCGCTAGCATCATTTCTTTTGCTAAGGGTGCTAATATTTTAAGGGTACATGATGTAGCAGAAACTGCTCAGGCTATAAAAGTAGCCTCAAAAATTACTAATAACTAATGGATCTTTTAGGACTCCTAAAATGGAAAGCTATAGTTGAGATATTAATCCTATGGGCGGTTGTCTATAGGATATTTCTGTTTTTAAAAGGCACAAAAGCCGTTTACCTTTTAAGAGGTATTATCATTCTGATAATCTCTCTGCTTACTTTTCAAATGTTGGGTTTACCGATTTTGACACGTTTGCTTACCTACCTTTTTGCTTTTTTTCTGGTTCTGGTAGTTATTATTTTTCAGCCCGAGCTAAGGGAAGGTCTTATACATTTAGGCAAACGTCATATTTTCTCGATTGAACCTAAAAGGGAGGAGATCGAGAAAACCTTACGTGAAATCGTTTCTGCAGCTGGAGCTCTTTCGCGCAAGAAACACGGTGCTCTTATCGCTATAAAGAGGGAAATCGGGCTTAAACGGTATATCGAGAGTGGGGTAGTTTTGAATGCTGAGCTTACAACAGAGTTATTACAAAACATTTTTTATCCTTCGGCACCATTACATGATGGCGGAGTAGTGGTTGATGAAACAACAGTAATAGCTGCTTCCTGTCTTTTTCCGCTTAGTGATAATCCGAACCTAGAGAGGACTTTAGGCATGCGCCATCGGGCAGCAGTAGGTCTTTCTGAGAATTCGGACGCACTTGTCGTGTCAGTCTCGGAAGAAAATGGTTCAGTATCTTTGGCCATAAACGGACAGTTGACTCGGAATCTAACGCCTAATGATTTACTTACTATCCTTAAAGGGCAATTAACAAAGCCTCGCTAAGATAAACCTTTGGGTTTAGAATTTTATTTCTGATTACAATCAGGGAGGATATGGATATGGAATTTTTAAAGAAGATAAGTATTAAAAGAGCAATCACGTATAACTTTTGGCTTAAGCTTACGGCTTTAGTTATTGCTATTTTTATTTGGTTGTATGTTAGTGGTGCAATTACTGGCGGCGGAAGGATTATATGAGGCTAGGGGTTAACGTCGACCATGTGGCGACCTTAAGGCAAGCTCGGAATAACACAGCTTACCCTGATCCAGTAGTGGCAGCTCTTTTGGCAGAGTATGCTGGCTGCGATTCAATAGTTGTCCATCTAAGAGAAGATAAAAGGCATATAAAGGAACGGGATGTAACTTTTGTTAAAGAAGCTGTAAAGATTCCTTTAAATCTAGAGATGTCTACTTCTGGGGATATTGTTGATTTTGCTTGTAAGGTAGTCCCCCAACAGGCAACTTTAGTTCCTGAGAAAAGACAGGAGTTGACTACCGAAGGTGGGCTTGATCTTGTAAAGAATAATAAGAAAGTAGCTAAGGTAATAGAGAGGTTAATGAAAGCCAAGATAAAGGTTAGCTTATTTATTGATCCGGTGAAGAAGCAAATTAAAGCAGCTAAGAATTTAGGTATAGAGATCATTGAGATTAATACCGGTGCTTTTTCTTTGGCTAAAACCAAAGCTGTTTTAGGCAAGGAAATAAAAAAGATAAAAGAAGCAGCAAAGTTTGGTAAGAGTGAGGGCTTTTTTGTCGCTGCCGGCCATGGCCTTGATTATGAAAATTTGGGAGAGATAGTAAAAATAAAAGAGATAGAGGAGCTTAATATCGGGCATTCAATAATTTGCCGTTCTGTTTTTATCGGGATTACTCAGGCTGTTGAGGAAATGATTTCCTTATTAAGAATTAAAAAATAAAAGATGGTTGTGGGCGTAGGAATAGACATAATACAAATAGAGAAGATTAAGAAATCGATAGAGAAGTGGAAAAGTAGCTTCTTAGACCGCGTATTTAATGCCGAGGAGCTAGAGAATATCCTCAAAGGCAAGATGTATTACCAGCGCCTTGCTGCTCGTTTCGCAGCTAAGGAGGCGGTAATAAAGGCAATTTCAAAAGAGTATCCTTTGGCTCTCACTGACATTCTAATTCTCAATAGGGAGAATGGTGCTCCTTATTGTAAATTTAAAAAAGATATTGGTATTGATATTTTTCTTTCTATAACCCATGTTGAAGACTATGCGGTTGCCTGTGCAGTTGCTCAAAAGAAAGCCTGATACCCATAAAGGAGATTACGGGCATATTTTAATTATAGGAGGTTCTTTTGGCCTTAGTGGAGCAGTTTGCCTATGTGCTAGAGCGGCTTTAAGAAGCGGCGCTGGGTTAGTTACCGTAGGAGTACCTAAGAGTTTAAACAGTATCTTTGAAATTAAGCTTACTGAGGCGATGAGCTTACCTTTAGCTGATAAAGGTGGTGCTCTTAGCCAAGAAGCTTTTAGCAATATAGAGAGTTTTTTGAAAAAAGCTGATCTTATTGTTATTGGTCCAGGAGCAGGTCTGGGAGCTTCTACAAAGAGATTAATTGCAAGAATCGTAAAGGATATAGATAAGCCGATGATAGTTGATGCTGATGCTCTAACTGCTTTGGCTTCGAACCTAGAGGTTTTACTCAAACGAAAGACAAAAACGCTTATTTTAACCCCTCATTTAGGTGAGTTTTCTCGTCTGATAAAGACAGATGTGAGTAGAATCAAGAAAAAGAGAAAAGAGCTTGTCAAAAAGTTTGCTCTTAGATATAATTTAACCCTTGTTCTTAAAGGTAATCGTACCTTGGTGAGTGATGGGCAGAGGACTTTTGAGAATAATACTGGTAATCCTGGCATGGCAACTGCTGGTACCGGAGATGTCCTTTCAGGAATAATTTCTGGCCTGCTTTCACAAGGACTAGACCAATTCCAAGCAGCAAAAGTCGGAGTATATTTACACGGGTTAGCTGCCGATATAGCAGTAAGAGATAAGACCGAAAATTGTCTGATTGCTTCAGATATAATTGAGTATTTTCCGAAAGCAATTAAACGTTTATTGAAAAAAAGGTAGATATAAAAATGGAAATGCCCAGGTAGCTCAATCGGCAGAGCAGGGGTTTTGTAAACCTCAGGTTGGGGGTTCGATTCCTCTCCTGGGCTCCATTTATTATTTCGGGCAGGTACCCTAGCGGCCAACGGGGATAGACTGTAAATCTATTGTGCTTGCACTTCGAAGGTTCAAATCCTTCCCTGCCCATTTAAAACTCAAATTTAGATACCACAAAGTAAGTGGAAAAAATAGACGCGGGTGTAGTTCAGTGGTAGAACACAGGCCTTCCAAGCCTGTTATGTCGGTTCGATCCCGATCGCCCGCTCCATTTAAAAGATGAAAGATAAAATTTCAATAATTGGCGCAGGAAGTTGGGGAACAACCTTAGGGGTAGTTCTTTCCAAGAAGGGAGTAGCTGTTCAACTTCATAGTGTCTTTAAAGATTATAATCTGAAGATGCAGCGGGAGAGAGAGAATAAGTTATTTTTAAAAGGCGTAAAATTTCCTCGTAACCTGCAGGCAAACTCTTCCCTTAAAGAAGTTCTTGAGAGTAAGATAATAATAGTTGCGATTCCGGTTAAGTTTGTCTCTGGGACTTTGAAAAAGATTAAAAAATACAAACCGCTTATTAAAAACAAAATTTTCGTTAGTGTTAGCAAAGGAATAGAAGCTAAGTCTTTGAAGAGAGTATCCCAGTTAATCGAAAAAGAGCTAAAAGCTTCTAAGGTTGCTGTTCTCTCTGGCCCAAATATTGCCCATGAAGTATTACGAGGAGTTCCGTCCACGTCTATCCTAGCTTGCAAGAGCAAGAGCATCGGTGAGAAACTGCAATTATTATTCAATACGTCAACTTTTAGAATCTATCTACATAAAGATGTTGCTGGAGTGGAGTTGGGAGGAGCCTTGAAGAATATAATTGCCCTTTCGTGCGGAATTTCTGATGGCTTAGGTTTTGGAACTAATACCAAAGCAGCTTTAGCAACCAGAGGCTTAGCAGAGATTACCCGGCTAGGGGAGAAATTAGGGGCAAATGTTTCAACCTTCTGGGGGATAAGTGGTTTAGGGGATTTAGTAACTACTTGTTTTTCTCCTTACTCGCGCAATAGGTTAGTGGGGGAAGAGATAGGTAAAGGCAAAACTCTAAGTGAGATTACTGGAAAGATGAGGATGGTAGCTGAGGGTGTTGATACCGTAAAGTCTGCCTTTCGTCTAAGTAAGAAATTAAACGTAGACATGCCAATAACCCAGCAGGTTTACGCTGTTCTTTATCAAGGTAAGTCGCCTAAGAAGGCAGTGGCAGATTTGATGTCCAGATCTCTAAAAGCAGAGAAAATAAACTAAGAATAGCTATAAAAAAAAGTAGGGGGCTCCTCGCCCCCTTGGTTTGGTCTAACCTTCAAACCCTCTTTGGGTTAAGTATAACATATGGCAATTTGCTCTTTCAAGGTATGTGTAGTTAGCTGTAAAAGCGTTTTCAGCCTTTGTTTTCAATATATATTTTGCCTTGATGATGTTTCTGAATCGTGATAAAATTTTTAAGCACAGAGAATTATTAACTGAATATTACAATGAGTAAACCTGAGAAAAATGGAAAAGGTAGAGCTTTTCTAAGCGATACCTTTAAGCTTTGGATCGTAGCAATTATTTTCCTTATTGTCTTTTTTCACCTATATGCTGTAGTGGTCTACCCCAATGCAGTTATAATATCCAGTGAGATTATCCTTGGCACGGTATTAGCCTTGATAGCTTACCTTTGGGTCCAGGAACTCAGAGATAGATATCGGTTGCAGTCCTTGAATGAGGCTCTTATTGTTGCCCAGAAGAGATTGCAAGAAGCAGAAATCGACACTATTGCTGTTTTGATTCTAACTGAGGAAGCAAAAGATACTTATGTACGTGGCCATACTAAGAGAGTGTCTCAATATGCTCTGGCTATAGCTAAAGCTATGGGTTTTTCGCAAGAGGAGCAAAAGATTGTAGAGCGAGCTGGTATATTACATGATTTAGGAAAGATAAGCATTGGTGATAGTATTTTAAATAAGCCCGGCAAGCTTAACGACGAAGAGTGGAAAATTATGAAGGGGCATCCTCAAAGAGGTTTAGAAATACTCGAGCCTTTAAAATTCTTACCTGTTGAGAAAGAGATAATTCTTCATCACCACGAAAGGTATGCTGGAGGAGGATACCCTGAAGGAATTAAGGGTGAGGAAATATCCCCAGGAGCACGAATTATGGCAGTCGCTGATACTTTTGACGCTATGAATTCAGCAAGGCCATACAGAAAACCGCTATCTAAAGATACTATCCTGGCAGAACTGGAGAAAGTCTCAGGAACTCAATTAGATCCTAGGGTTGTGAAAGTGTTTTTAGAGTTACTTCAGGTCAATCCCAGTTTCTGGGAAAGAGATTAAAAAGAAAAATGCTGAAATTATCCTTAAAGGATATTATGTGCGAACATCCTATAACGGTGAAAGAGGATGTTGGTGTTGGCGATGTAGCTCATCTACTATTTCGCTATCGTATAAACGGAATATTAGTAGTCGCCAAAGACGATAAGAGCAAATTAATGGGAATTTTTACTACTACAGATTTATTTAGGGTTATAGATGAGGTTCTTTCTAAGGGGGGCCATAGAGAAAATGCCCTAAAGGAGATTTCTAAACGAGAAGTAGGTGATTTAGCAAGCAGATGTATAGTATCGCTTCAAAAAGATACAAAAGTCGCAAAGGCTATGGCTATCATGCACAAGAAGAATGTTCACACTATACCAGTTTTTGACAAGGATAAACTTGTTGGTGTAGTGGGAAGACACGATATTTTAAATATAACCTTTCACTATTATTAGAGAATCAACAACCTGGATGGTTTCCGGCCCTTTTCCATACTACATTTACCTTGATGACACTTCTAAATCGTGATAAAATCCTTGTTGTTTGTTAATTATTGACTATACGGGAGGTGGCGCAGCTCGGATTAGCGCACTTGCATGGGGTGCAAGGGGCCGTGGGTTCAAATCCCACTCTCCCGACCAAGTTAGCAAAAAGGGGGCAAAATGACAGATCCCAAGGGTCAAGAAAAAAGAGAACATCCGAGAATAAACGGTAATTTTGTGATTAACTATCGGATTCAAGAGTTGGAAAGCAGCTATGATCTTTCCCAGACTAAAGATGTTAGCCAGGGAGGAGCGCTTCTTAATACTAACAAGTCATTTAAGAAGGGTACTCGTTTAACCATGAATTTGAGAATCCCTTTTATTCCTCAAAGAATAGAACTCGAAGGGGAGGTTATTGATTCTCGGGAGATAGTTCGAGATTTAGTTTATGAGACTAGGGTTAGTTTCGTAGGCTTGGATGATAACTTTTTTAAGAAATTAGGCGAATTTATTAAGGAAAGTTTAAAATGATAATTAAAAAAATAGGAATAATCGGTTTGGGTCATGTCGGAGAGTCTGTAGCAAAATCTTTGAAGAAGTACTCTGCATTAATCAGTAGACGGGTTCCTTTGCGCATAGTGGTAAAGAAGGTATGTGATAAAGATAAGGCTAAGAGAAAAGTTGCTAAGAGGTTAGGCCTTTCATTTTCCTCAAATCCTCAGGAATTAATCAATGATCCTCAGATAGATATTATTGTGGAATTAGTCGGAGGGATTAAGCCCGCAGGTGCTTTTATTGAGGAGGCTTTAAGAAAAGGTAAAGATGTTGTAACTGCTAATAAGGCTCTCCTAGCATCTTCGGGTAAGCAAATTTTTTCCTTAGCTAAGCGGAAAAACAGAAGCATTGGCTTTGAAGCTTCTGTTTGCGGAGCTATCCCTCTTATAAAGAGCATTTCTCAAGGTTTAATAAGTTGTGAAGTTAAGAAGATATACGGAATACTTAACGGAACAACTAATTATATTCTCTATAAGATGGCCAAGGAAAATATTGATTTTAAGCAAGCTCTCAGTCAAGCTCAGGATAATGGACTGGCTGAAAGAAGTCCGCGTCTAGACATTGAAGGCAAAGATACTCTTCATAAGCTGTGTATCTTAAGTTATCTTTGCTATGGTGTGTGGCCGTCATCAAACAAAGTCTATACTGAAGGGATTTCCAAGATATCTCTCTTGGATATTCTCTATGCGCAGAAGTTAAATTACCGAATAAAACTATTAGCTATAGCCAAGAAAGGAAAGAATTCTTTGGATCTGCGCGTACATCCTACGCTGGTATCTATGGAGCATCCGCTTTCTCATGTTTCTTTAGCTTACAATGCAGTTTATCTTGATACTCAACCAGCCGGTGAGCTTCTCTTTCGCGGAGAAGGAGCCGGGGGAGTACCTACTTCGTCTGCGGTTATATCTGATATTGTCAGTATCGCTTCTGGTCAAGGTATGGTTATTGGAAGGAAAGAAAAAGTTTCTATTCAAAATATAAAAGATGTCAGGGCTCGCTACTACATAAGATTTATGGCTCAAGATTATCCCGGTGTATTAGCAAAGATTTCTAAAATACTTACTTCTTTGAATATCAGTATTGCCTCAGTAACTCAAAAAGAGAGGAATAGAGGAAGGGTCGTACCGATTATTATGCTTACTCATGAGGCTAGAGAGGAGAGCGTTAGAAAAGCTTTGGCTGAAATTGACAGTCTAAAGGTAATCAAAGGTCCTTCTCAGAGAATAAGAATAGAGGATTTATGAGTCTTTACAATGGGGTTATAGCCCGTTACAAAAGGTATCTACCAGTAACAAAGAAAACTCCTCTGATAACTCTTCAGGAGGGGAACACTCCTTTAATACATGCTAAGAAGATTTCAGCTATCTTAGGTAGTAATTTTAAGGTATATCTTAAATATGAAGGCATCAATCCGACAGGTTCTTTTAAGGACCGGGGAATGACTATGGCTATTTCTAAAGCCAAGGAAGAGGGGGCACGGGCTGTGATTTGTGCTTCAACCGGGAATACTTCAGCTTCAGCTGCTGCTTATTCGGCTCAAGCAAACTTAAAGTGTATTGTAGTAATACCTGAGGGAGCAATCGCTTTAGGAAAGTTAGCTCAGGCTCTTATCCATAATGCCAAGGTGGTAGCGGTAAAGGGAAACTTTGATGATGCTTTTAAGGTAGTTAGAGAAATAGCTTGCGATTATCCAATAAGGTTAGTAAATTCTATAAATCCTCATCGTATTGAAGGCCAGAAGACAGCTTCTTTTGAGGTTTGCGATTTTCTGGGAACTGCTCCTGATTTTCATTGTTTACCAGTAGGTAATGCCGGTAATATAACTGCTTACTGGAAGGGTTATAAAGAGTACTATTCTTATAAAAAAATAAAATACTTACCGCGTATGTGTGGTTTCCAAGCAAAGGGTTCAGCTCCGATTGTAAAAGGCCATCCAATAAGCAAGCCTAAAACAATTGCCACTGCTATTAAGATTGGGAATCCGGCAAGCTGGAAGCAAGCTCTAGCGGCCCGCAAGGAATCTAAGGGATTAATTGAGGCTGTGAGTGATAGTCAGATACTTTCGGCCTATAAGTTTTTAGCCTCAGAGGAAGGAGTCTTTGTTGAGCCGGCTTCAGCAGCTTCGGTGGCTGGATTATTTATGCTAAACAAAAGAGGATTCTTCAAGAAACTAAAAAACAGGAAGAAGAAGATAATTATTGCCTGTACTCTTACCGGACACGGCCTTAAAGACCCTAATATTGCTATAAAGAGCATAAAACGCCCTCCAGTTGTCAAATCTGACGTTAAGACACTATTAAAAGTAGCAGGAATTTAAACGATGAGAAGTTTCCAAGAGAAGGTTTCTCATGTTCTAGAAAAAATAATAAAGAAGGATTACGATTTTTCTTTGGAGCATCCTTTATGGGAACTACCCCAGAAGCAGGAGTTTGGAGATTTATCTTCGATGGTAGCTTTAAAACTTGCTTCGCATCTCAAAAAGGATCCTTTAGAGATTGCTGCCCAGATAAAGATGTCTTTGGAAGAGGCGCTTTCTAAGGATGTCGATAAAATAGAGATTCTAAGGCCGGGTTTCATCAATATATTTATTTCTCCAAAGACCCTCATACATTCTCTAAATAAAGTTCTTAAAGATAAAGATAAGTTTTTCCGCAGCCAGATTAAGAAAAAGGTGCTTATTGAATTCTTAAGTGCAAACCCTACTGGTCCGCTCTCAGTAGCCCATGGCCGCCAGGCAGTAGTCGGTGATGCGATTGCTAATGTATTGGAATTTTTCGGTAATGATGTCAAAAGAGAGTATTACTTAAATGATGAAGGCCGTCAGATAGAGCTTTTAGTTGATTCTGTTAAAACAAGGATTAAAGAAAATAGAGGCGAGGATGTTTCTATCCCCGAAGGGGGGTATAAAGGCGAATATGTTAGCAAGACTGCAAGTAGCGTCTCGATTATTAAATTAGAATCGAATCGTAATCGCTTAAGAAAAAAGATTATTAAAGAGATGACCGAGCTTATCAAAAAGGATCTTAATACTTTAGGCATAAAGTTTGATAATTGGTTTAGCCAGAAAAAGCTGATTAGCAGTAAAAAAGTCGACAGCGCCATTGATACTTTAAAGAAAAAAGGCCTGATTTATGAGAAAGACGGCGCCATGTGGTTTCTTTCGACTAAGTTCGGTGATGATAAGGATAGGGTTATTAAGAAGGCTGATGGAGAACTTACCTACTTTGCTTCAGATATTGCTTATCATAAAGATAAGATTGATCGTAGGTTTAATAAGTTGATAAATTTATGGGGGCCGGATCATCACGGCTACATAAAGAGGGTAAAATCAGCTATAAAAGCCTTAAAGCATGATCAGGATATCTTAAAGATAATTATAATTCAGTTAGTAACATTAAAAACCAAAGAGCGGATGTCTAAGAGAGCCGGAACAATGATTCTGCTTTCGGATTTAATTAAAGATGTTGGGCCTGATACTGCAAGATTCTACTATCTTACTCGTAGAAACTCTTCACACCTTGAATTTGATATCGATCTTGCCAAAGAAGCTTCTTTTAATAACCCTTTGTATTATATTCAGTATGTTTGTGTTCGGATCGAAAGTATCTTTAGAAAGATTAAGAAGGTCTCTGCCAAGAGTAATTTTAGTAAGTTCCTAAAGGACTCGGAAGAGTTAGCGCTTCTTCGGGCATTGCTACAGTTCTCATATTGTCTTGAAAAAGCTTACTACTCACAAGAGCCGGTTTTTATTATTGAGTTTTTAAAGAATTTAGCCGCTAGCTTTCATAAGTTTTATGAGAAGAAAAGAGTATTGGATGAGGATAGAAAAATATCCCAAGCAAGAATTAATCTGGTTAGCGCCGTAAGAATAGTTTTCCATTGCGGCCTTTCTCTCTTAGGCATCAAGCCGGCTGAGAGAATGTAAGTAACTCCCTTTTTAAAATGAGAAGACATTTGTGGAAGGTAAAAGAATTAAACCCTAAGGCTAGGGAACTGGCTAAAATCTATGGTATGTCTACCTTCCTAGTCCAGATTTTCCTTAATCGGGGGATAAAACAAGAAGATTTCAAGAACGTTCTTAATCCTAAGTTTTCTAGCCTTCATTGTCCATCTTTGCTTCCCGATATTGAAAAGGCCGTAGCTAGAATTAAACAAGCTGTTAAAGAAAAGGAGAAGGTACTTGTCTTTGGCGACTATGACGTTGACGGGATTACTTCTTTGGCTATCTTTCACGAGTTTTCAAAAGAATTTTCCAGTCTATTCTCTTTTTATATTCCTCATCGCGTAGAAGAAGGTTATGGCTTGAATAGGGAAGCTATTGCCAGAGCAAAAGAGGAGGAAGTAAGCTTAATTATTACTTTTGATTGTGGTACTGGGGCAGTGGAAGAGATAGCATTGGCGGAATCACTTAAGATAGATGTTATTGTAGTTGACCACCACCTAATAGGGGAAAATTCAATTAAGCCGTTTGCTTTTGTTAATCCTAAGCGGAAAGACTCGAAGTATCCTTGTAAGGATTTAAGTGCCGGCGCTCTATCTTTTAAGTTATTGCAGGCTTTAACAGATTCTTTGCCCGAGCAAGTTTTAGATTTAGTTGCTCTGTCTTTAGTCTGTGATGTTGTCCCTTTAAAGGGGGAAAATAGAGCATTATTAAGAGGAGGGCTAGAGGCAATTAGGCAAAGCCCGCGATTAGCCATAAAAGCTCTTTGTAAGGCCGGCAGCCTAAAGCAGGAGAATATAGATACTTTTCATATTGGTTATATTCTTGGCCCAAGGATTAATGCTTCAGGTCGGGTTGCCCATGCCCGAGAGTCTTTAGAGTTATTCTTAACTGAAGATGAGAATAAAGCTCACGATTTAGCTTCTAAGTTAGGCGAATATAATAAGTTACGGCGGTCTATAGAAGCGCAGATTTTAAAGGAGGCTGAGCAAAGGATCGGAGATGACGGCGGCAGCGAACATGCAATTGTTGTCTCCGGAGATGGTTGGCATCCTGGAGTCTTAGGCATTGTGGCTTCCCGCTTAGCCGATAAGTATTATCGGCCTTCTTTTGTATTTTCCCTTGACCAAGATTCCGGAAAAGGTTCTGCCCGTTCTATAGAGAGCGTGCATCTGATAGAGATGCTAGATAGGTGCGCTGATTCTTTGCTTGCCTATGGCGGCCATAGCAAGGCAGCCGGAGTAGAGATTGAAAGAGAGGAAGTGGAGAATTTCAGGGAAAAAATCAATGCTTTAATAAAGGAGGATTTATCGCCCCAAGATTTTATCCCTACAATTAGTGTAGACGCTCTTATAGATTTTAGTAATATAGATATGGAGCTTGCTGAGGGCTTAGAGAAGTTAAAGCCTTATGGAGAAGGTAACTCCAAGCCTCTTTTCGCTGCCTATAATGTCTCTAAAAAAGGCGCACCCAAGAAGATTAATTCCTTTTATTCTCTATGGCTTGAAAATAGTGAAAGGACTTACGAAGCTATTTGTTATGATAAGGATATTTTAGAGATTATCGACTATGCCGATAGTTTTGACATAGTATTCTCCCTTCAGGTTAACTACTACCACAATGCTCCTAAATTAACTATTAGAGACTGCAGGCTTTCTCAAGGGAAGGGTTAGTTTACCGCTTTTTATACATTTTGCGCAGACAAGAACCTTTTTTACCTTACCATTTACAATAATCCTCTTTGATTGAAGATTAGGGAGGAATCTCCTCTTAGTTATTCCGGTAGTTTTTAAGCCTACCCCGCCTTTTTTCTTAGGCATACCCCTTCTGGTGATAGTATTGCCAGTCATTGCCTTTTTTCTACAAATTTCACATTTTCTGCTCATAGGTAGTCTAATATACTGAAAAAAAGAACATTGTCAAGGTAAAACTGCGAAAGCAGATTTGCCTTGATCCTGAGGCCGCGAAGACGAAGGATCTTAGGTGTCATATCTCTTGGCGCAGTTGCTTTTCAGCATCTACGACATCGCGATTTACTTTTTTTAAACAATTTGAGATCTTTATTTTTAAGGATTCGGTTATAGCGCTAGATGTGTTTATCTCTCTCAATACTTGGATAGCCATTCTAAAGTATCTTACTATTTCACCTTCGTCTATAGTACAATGCTGGCTTATTTTTGAAAAACTTGCTCCAGCAAACCACATCTGGCAGATTCCGCTTAGATAAAAGAAGAATTTTTTACTTAAAGGATAGATACGAAAACGTCTCTCTTGGTTGTGTATGTCTTTTATGAATTTATCTATTCCGCGCTTTAGGGCTTTTGTCTTTTTGGTTAACTTAGGTTTTTTATCTCCTTTTCTTGGCTCATAAACTAAGGCAGTTACGAATACGAATAAATCTTCTTCCTTGAGGCTGTCTAAGAATCCAGCTTCAAATAGCTCCCCAATAGCTAGCTCAAAACTGTAGACTTTAGCAGCTAGTTGTGCTTTTTGGGTTATTTCTGTTCCTTTGATGTAACCGAGGTCCTTAAGTAAAGATATTTTCCTTTTTAGAAGACTTAAGACTTCTTTCTTCTTCCAGGTTTTGCCTTGGTAACAATGAAAAGATTTGGGATAGATATCATAAATTTTATCGGCCATTATTTTGTAGAGATTTAAGATGGTAGCATAACAAGAATTAAGTTGGCTCTGGATAGGTTCATAGTTTCCGTAAATTATCTTTTCTAAAGAAGATATGTCTATGTGAGAGGGGTTTATTCGGGAGAATACAAATCCTTCCTCATCGATTCCTCGTCGTCCGGCCCGTCCAGCCATCTGATAAAAATCCCGAGTCTTTAAATAGCCATGGTATCTCCCATAGAATTTGCTGAGAGAGTTAAAGATAACTGTTTTTGCCGGCATATTTATTCCCAAGGCAAAGGTTTCAGTAGTAAAAATTAGCTTTATCAAGCCAGTGGTAAAGAGCCTTTCAATAACTTCTTTTAGAGTCGGTAAGAGTCCGGCATGGTGGTAAGCAATACCTCTTTTGATAAGGGGCTCCAGAAAACTTACATGAGGCGAGGAGGAGATACTAAATTTATCTAATAGGTTATCGAACATTTCTGCCATTCTATTCTTTTCATCACCATCGAGAAAGTCAAATTGTCCGGTTTCATGAGCCAGCTCTTCACATCTTCGCCGCGAGAAGGAGAAGTATACACAAGGGTAGCCCTTAAGATCATTTATGCCCTTTAAGAGGTTTTTAGTCTTATTTGGTTTAGAGAATATGTATTTTTCCTGATAGGTTGGGCTTTTTAAGGTTTTACGCAGGAGATCAGATTCTTTTAATTTTGAAAAATTATAAAATATCTGATTATTAGATTGAAAGAAGAAGTGTAGAGGAACTGGCCTTACGCCTTCGACTATTACTTTTAAGGGAAAACTGTGGATTTTCCGTAACCACCCTGTAAATTGGTCAATATTAGGAATAGTTGCGCTTAAAGCCAATATTCTCATCTGTTTAGGCAGTAGTATTATTGCTTCTTCCCAGACAGTGCCTCTTTCAATATCATCAAGGTAGTGAATCTCATCAAAGATTATCCACTCTCGATGCGCAAACTCTTGGGGATTTACCAGAATAGCATTACGGAAAATCTCAGTAGTCATAATTAAGATCGGAGCATTTCTGTTTATGCTTACATCCCCGGTAAGAATGCCGGTCTTTCGAGGGTATTTTTTAGAGAAGTCTCGGAATTTCTGGTTGCTTAGGGCTTTTATTGGAGCGGTATAGATTATTCCCTTATTATTTTTTATGCAATCTTCAATTATGTATTCAGCGATTAGAGTCTTTCCTGCTCCGGTAGGTGCACTTACAATTACTGAGTGGTTATTTTTACTGGCATTAATTGCTTCTTCTTGGAATCTATCTAGCTTGAACTTTTCCATCGGAATATTATACCAGATATGAGAAGAATGGGGTAAGGCATTTAAAATGCCGGAGGAGGGAGTTGAACCCTCACCTTCTTTCGAAGACTGGATTTTGAATCCAGCACGTCTGCCAGTTCCATCACTCCGGCAATTAGATAAAAATCATAACATCGTTGATTTTCTTTGTCAACCCTTCGGTAATACCCAGAATTGACACTGAGTGGAGCCGAATGTGCCAATTGACAATTTAGTTGGTAAATGATAATATTCTTTATAATTTATAGTATTAGGGGCCGTAGTTCAGCTGGGAGAACGCTACGCTGGCAGCGTAGAGGTCGAGAGTTCAAATCTCTCCGGCTCCACCAATTTAAGTCAGTTAAACCATAGGGATAAAGAGAAAATTGTTGAAACTTGGTGTTCACGTATCGATTGCGGGTAAGATTTATAAATCCATTGATAGGGCAGTTGAGCTTGGTTGCAATACAATGCAGATTTTCTCTCGAAATCCCCGTCAATGGAGAAAGTCTAGTTTAAGCGACGAAGATGTAGAGAGATTTAAGAAAAAAGTAAAAAAGGCAAATATTAGCCCGGTAGTTATCCATATACCGTACTTGCTTAATCTGGCTACAGCAAAGAAAAGTTTTTTCAAGATTACGATAAGAGAATTTATCTCCGACCTCGTTGAAGCAGATAAGCTCGGAGCTGATTACCTAGTGACTCACGTGGGTTCTTATAAAGGGGGGACTGAGGAAGGAGGACTTTCAAGAATAATTCAGGCTCTGAATAAGATTTTAAAAGAAACCAAAGGAGCCAAGACCAAAGTTCTTCTTGAGAATACCTCTGGTAGCGGTCACTGGCTAGGTTATAAGTTTTCTCATCAGAAGATTATTTTAGATGGTTTAAATAGGCCTGAGGTTGTTGGTATTTGTTTAGACACTGCGCATGCTTGGGCAGCAGGATATAAGATAAATGAACCCAGAGGCCTGAAAGCTTTGCTCGATGAAATTGACCAAGCCGTAGGCCTAGAACGCTTAAAAGTCATTCATCTTAACGATACCCAGGAAGAGTTAGGTTCACTTCGTGATCGGCACTATGATATTGGCGAAGGCCAGATTGGCCGGAGAGGTTTTAATTTAATAGTTAATCATCCCAAGTTAAGAGAATTACCATTTATTTTAGAGACTCCTAAGAATAACCAAGATGAAGATAAAGAAAATTTAAAGGTAGTAAGGCAGCTGCATAAAGGATGAATTACACAAAAGAGACTGACAAGAAATGGCAAGAGTATTGGAAGGACAATAAGACTTTTACGGTTGAAACTAAGAAAGTTTCCGGAAATAAGTATTATTGTTTAGTTATGTTTCCCTATCCTTCAAGTGAACTTCACGTAGGCCATGCCCGTAATTATGTGATTGGTGATGCTGTAGCGCGTTATAAAAAGATGCGCGGGTTTTATGTTTTAAGTCCTATGGGTTGGGATGCTTTTGGTCTTCCGGCAGAAAATCAGGCTATTAAACATAAGATTCACCCTCAGGATTGGACTTCGAAGAATATCGAACGAATAAAAGAGCAGCTAGGGAGTTGGGGGATAGGCTATGATTGGTCCAGAGAAATTGCTACCTGTTTCCCGGATTACTATAAGTGGACCCAGTGGATTTTCTTAAAGCTTTACAAAAAAGGACTTGCCTACCGTAAGCAGGCTGCGGTTAATTGGTGTAACTCCTGTAAAACAGTCTTGGCCAATGAACAGGTTATTAATGGTGAGTGTGAGCGTTGTTCGACTGAAGTTAGCCTTAAGAATTTAGACCAATGGTTTTTTAAAATAACTGATTATGCTCAAGCTCTATTAGATGATCTAGAGTTGTTGGAGGAATGGCCTCAGAGGGTTAAGACAATGCAGGATAATTGGATTGGAAAATCAGAGGGTGTAGAGATAGATTTTCCCATAGAGGGTTCGGAGACAAAATTAAAGTGTTTTACTACCCGGGTAGATACTATTTTGGGAGCTACTTTTATAGCTTTGAACTGGGCCCATCCGAACATAGGAGAACTAATTGCCGATGCATCTAACAGAGAGGAGATAGAAAAGTTTATTGAACAGACCAAAAACCAATCTGCTTCTGGATATCAGGTTGAGATTGGTGAGAAGAAAGGAATCTTTACCGGAAAATTTGCTATAAATCCGATGAATGCCGAAAAGATTCCTATTTGGATTGCTAATTATATCCTTGTTGGTTATGGTACCGGAGCAATAATGTGTGTCCCGGCTCATGACAGCAGAGATCTAGAATTTGCCCGAAAGTATAACTTATCAATAAGGAAAGTTATAAAAGATCCTGGCTTTAAGGGTTCTGATTCAGAAAGTGAAGACGCTTTTGAAGACGAAGGAGTTTTAGTTAATTCTGGACATTTCGACGGTTTAGGTTCTGAGCAAGCAAAGGAAAAAATTGCTGGCTACATGGAATCTCATAGAATAGGGAAAAGAGCCCTTAACTATAAGTTAAGAGATTGGTTAGTCTCCCGCCAGCGCTATTGGGGAGCACCAATCCCGATCATTTATTGCCAGGATTGCGGCCAAGTGCCAGTACCTGAGGAAGATTTACCGGTTTTACTCCCGGAAGTTAAGGAATTTTTACCTACTGGCCAGTCTCCTTTAACCTATATAGAGGAGTTTATGCAGACTAAGTGTCCGAAGTGTGGTGGCCCAGCTAAACGTGAGACTGACACTATGGATACCTTTGTTGATTCCAGCTGGTATTATCTACGCTACATATCTCCTAAAGAGGGAAAAGCACCTTTTGTAAGTGGAGATATCAATAAGTGGCTTCCTGTAGACCAATACATTGGAGGAGTAGAGCATGCAATTTTACACCTTATGTATTCGAGGTTTATTAATAAATTCCTCAAAAGTGAAGGCCTGGTTAATTTTCCCGAACCGTTTAAGAGATTATTTACTCAAGGGATGATTGTTAAGGATGGAGCTAAGATGTCTAAGTCAAAAGGAAATGTCGTTGCACCTGATTATATCCTTGATAAGTATGGTGCTGACACGATGAGGCTTTATATTTTATTTATGGGTCCGCCTCAAAAAGATGCTGAGTGGCAGGATGAAGGCTTGCAGGGAGTTTGGAGATTCATCCAAAGAGCTCTGCGTTTAGTAGATGCTTTAGCTGAATGTAAAGTAGAGGGTATTCCGGGAGAACTCAACACAGCTGAGAGAGAACTTACCAAGAAAATACATTCTACCATTAAAGATGTAACTCGGGATCTAGAGGGTAACTTTCAATTTAACACAGCCATAAGCAGAATTATGGAGTTGGTGAACCAGACTTATAAAGGGTTAGGCGAAGGGGCTTTGAAAAAAGACATACTCAAAGAAGCAGTTGATGCTATTTTTCTGCTCCTAGCACCTTTTATTCCCCATGTAAGTGAAGAAGTCAACGAGATTCTAGGCAATAAGCCTTCGGTTTTAGATAGAAACTGGCCTAAGGTAGAAGAGAAATATTTGGAAGAAGAAGAGGTGGAGATTGCCATACTTGTTAATGGCAGAGTAAGAGATAAATTACTAATTAATGTTAATTGGTCAAAGGAAGAAGTGGAGAAAAAAGCTCTAGCCCAAGATAAGGTCCAAAAGTTACTCTCTTCGAAACCACTAAAAAAGATCATCTACATCGAAGGAAAGATAGTTAATATTGTAGTTTAATTAGATTCAGGAAAGTAAGGCCCAGATGTTCTCCCTTACCCACCAAGAAAGAAAAGTCCTCATCTTTATAGGAATTTTAGTTTTGATAGGCAGCATTTTAAAAATTCTAAATGATAGCCGGGAAGATCTGTCTCTTGATAGAGAAAGAGTTCTTATATCTGAAAACTCCGACTTTAGCAGACCTATCAATATTAATGCGGCTTCACCAGGGGACTTAAAGAGAATTCCCGGCATAGGGGAAGTAATTGCTCGCCGAATTATTGATTATCGTAATCAATTTGGATCTTTCAAGGATTTAGAAGATTTAAAAAAGGTTAAAGGCATTGGCGATAAAAAAATAGAAGCCATAAAGAAGCATGTCGCTTTCAATTAAACAATTGTTGACGCGAAAGATAAATTTTGCAGGTCTTCTAAATTTCTTTCTTTTTATCTGTTTTTGTTTGGGAATTATTCTTAGGAATTTTCTCACCTCCCCTCTCATCTTTGTTAGCCTTTCTCTAGTCACCCTTAGTCTTGTCTATATCTTCTACCGCTATCGCAAGCTTTTTCTCTCAGATATTTTTATTTTGATTTTCTTTTTTTCTTTAGGAGCCCTATGGCATTCATCTCATTCCCTACAAACTATCGATAGATTTACCAAAACAGAGAGCGCCATTACTCTGAAAGTCATCTCGCTACCTAAAGAAGGAGCTAGGAGAAATACCTTTACTGCTCAAGTAAGGAAGATAAATTCTTATCCCCTAAAACTTAAGGTAAAGGTTAGTGATTATACCCAGAGCATGGATTATCTAGGCTGCTACCAATTAGAGGGTAAGATAGCTAAGAGAAAATACCATGGTTATTCATACTACTCTTTAAACATCAAAAAGGATGTTGGCCTTCAAGAATTGCCTTTAGGAATCTGGGCACAATTTGGGAGAAAATCATCTAATTATATTCTTAACGTTTTGAGGGAAAATTGTTCAGATAGAGGATATAGATTTTTAAGCGGAGTATTTTTAGGAAGAAAGGAACTTTTAGGTGAAGAAAGAGAGATATTCTCTAATGCTGGGGTATCTCATCTCCTGGCTATAAGCGGATTACACATAGGGTTTACTTCATTAATTTTATTCTTTGTATTAAAGTTTTTTAATGTAAGATTTAGAGCCTCTCTTATTATTTCTTTAGTTTTTCTTTATTTTTATACTTTTCTTACCGGAGCCAGCTCTTCTACTTTGCGAGCTGTTACCATGTATTCGGTATTTGCTTTTGGTTTTCTCTTTAAAAGAAAGACCAATGCGCTGAATTCTTTAGCTTTAGCCGGATTTGTTGCTTTATTTCTAGATTCTTCATCCCTTTTTGCAATTGGATTCCAGTTGTCATTTATCTCTGTTTTTGCCATAATTTTGAGCTTCAAAACATTTAACGTAAAACCAGTTAAGATAGTAGCGCTACATTACTTAAAGCAGATTTTCTTTTGCTCCCTATTTGTAACACTTTTTTTAACACCCGTGGTCTCCTATTATTTTGGAAAAATACATATTTTAAGTATCTTTTACAATGTTGCCTTGATTCCCTTTTTCACCCTTATCTTAGTGACTAATTTTCTTCTATTAATCTTTTCCCCTCTAAGATTTTTGGCCCAATCTCTAGGAGAAGTTTTGTCCTTGCTTATATCGGGTTTTATTAACCTGGTGCAAGTTCTTGGTTCGATAAAATTTTCTTTTATTTCTTACAATTTTTCTCTTAAAGGTGTAGCCATTTATTACCTTATTCTTGGAACAATTTTTGCTTTTTTCGGGGACGGTTCTTTGCTTAATAGGGCAGATTATGAGGTTGAGAAGCGCCCCCTTTCTCATTGACAAGAAACAAGGCTTCTGATATAGTTTTTTTCTATGAGAAAGAGCATAATCCTTTTGATTTTACTTCTTTTTTCCTTTGATGCCTACCCTTTTTGGATATGGTCTCCGAAGACCCAAGAGTGGAAAAATCCTAAATATGCAGCTTTGGCCAACCCCTATCTTCAATATAAACAGGGCCTAAAGTATTTCAAGAAGGATCAATTCAAGGAAGCCTACGAAGCATTCAAAAAGCTTCTAATAAATTATCCTGATTCTAAGGAGGCTGCTGAGGCTCAATATTACCTAGCCAGGTGCCTGGAGAAGTTTGATAAGCCTTATGATGCTTTTCGAGAGTATCAAAAACTAGTCGCTTCCTATCCTAATAGCCAGAGGATAAATGAGGTGGTGGAGAGAGAATATCATATCGGAGAGTATTTTTTGAATAGGGAGCGTAAGGAATGGCTAGGCGTATCTCTTTATGATTTCGTAGAGCATCCATCAATTGAGATATTCGGAGGAATCGTTAATAAAGTTCCATACTCAGAGTATGCACCCCGAGCCCAATATAAATTAGGAATGATACTTTTTCAATTGAGGCGCTATGAGGAATCCCGGAAAGCTTTCCAGAAAGTCATAGATAATTATTCAGATAGTGAGTGGGCTGCACCAGCAAAGTATCAATTAGCTTTAGCAACATCACAAGCATTCTCCGGTGCGGATTATGATTCTTCATACCTTCAGGAAGCAGCAAGTAGGCTTGATGAGTTTATAAAAGATCATCCTGAGGCAAAGATTTCCTCTGAGGCAGAGGATCAGCTTAGAACCTTAAGGAATGAAGAGGCAAAAAAAGTATTTAATACCGGCCAATTTTATGAAAATCAGGATCAATATAAAAGCGGCATAATTTATTATAAAAAAGTAGTTAAGAATTATTCCGATAGTGATTATTATGATCTTGCCATAGAAAGAATCGAGGAATTAGAAGGGTTGGTTCAAAGAAACATCACAAAAAGGGAATTAAAGAAGGAAGTAAGCCAAGAAGTGTTAACTGCGAAGAAGGAAGAAAGGGTAAGAAAAAAAAGGGAAGTTCAAGAAGAGAAAGAAAGGAAAAAACAAGAAAAGGTAAGGATAAAGCAAGAGCGAGCCAGAGAGAAGGAGTCTCTCAAAGAGCAAAAGAAGCAAGATAAGCTTAAGAGAAAAGAGGAAGCTCAAGCTGCTAAGAAAGCTAAACAAGCTGAGGAGCTTCGTAAGCAAGGACAAAAAAAAGATCAACTTCAAGCTAAGCGAGAAAAAGCCAAAGTTGCGGAAGAAGTTAAACAAGCTGAGGAGCTTCGTGAGCAGGAACAAAAAAAAGATCAACTTCAAGCTAAACGAGAAGAAGCTAAGGTTGCGAAAGAAGCTAAACAAGTTCAAAAACTCCGCAAGCAAATACAAAGAGAAGCTGAGTTGAAAGTTAAGAGAGAAAAAGCTCAAGCTGCGAAAAAAGCTAAACAAGCCAAAAAGCTCCGCAAGGAAAAGGAAAAGGTAAGGATAAAGCAAGAGCGAGCCAGAGAGAAGGAGTCTCTCAAAGAGCAAAAGAAGCAAGATAAGCTCAAGAGAAAAGAGGAAGCTCAAACCGCGAAGGAAGCTAAACAGGCCAAAAAGATTCGCAAGAAACAAGAAAAGGTAAGGATAAAGCAAGAACGAGTCCAGAAAAAAAAGTTTCTCAAAGAGCAAGAGAAGCAAGATAAGCTCAAGAGAAAAGAGGAGGCTCAAGCTGCTAAGAAAGCTAAACAGGTCGAAAAGTTTCGTAAGAAACAGGAAAAGGCAAGGGTAAGGAAAAAACGAGCTCGGGAGAGAGCGCAGGATAGACTCAAGAGAGAAGAAAAAGCTCGGGCAAAGAGAGAAAGCAAGCTAGTTCAGAAATTCCGCAGGGAGGGCAAAAGAGAAGATCGGCTTCAGGCCAAGAGAGAAAGAGCTCAGGCCGCGAAAAAAGCTAAACGAATTGAAAAATTCCGCAGGCAGGTTAAAAAAGAAGCTAAGCAGGCCAAAAAGCTTCGCAATAAAAAGGAAAAAGTAAGGATAAAGAAGGAACGAGCTCAGAAAAAAAAGTTTCTCAAAGGGCAAAAGAAGCAAGATAAGCTTAAAAGAAAAGAGGAAGCTCGGGCAAAGAAAAAATATTTAAAGGATGTAAAGATAAGAAAGAAGAGGGAATCCGAAAGCGAGGAAACAAGAGAAAAAAGGGAGCGTAAAAACAAAAAAATAGCAGAAAAGCAAAAACGCCGAAGGGAGAAGATCCAGAAAAAACAGGAAAAAATAAGAAAGAAGAAAGAGCTCAAGGAAAAGAAGCGTCAAGAGAAGCTAGAGGCGGAAAAGGTGGCTAGAGCTAGAAAAAAAGATTTGCTTGCGGCGAAACTAAGGAAGAAGAAAAAGCAGCAGGGAGTGAAGAAGAAGTTTTGGTTTTGGTAATTAATTGAGGATAGAGCAAAAAAGTTACAGGAGGCGACCGATGAAAAATTTCTTAGTTTTATTACTTCTTGTTGTGGTTGGTTGTGGGTACACCACGCGAGGTTTTATTTATACCGAAGATGCAATAGTGATTAAGCCAGTAATAAACAAGATAAATATTACTTCTGAGAATAGAAAATACTCAGATTATACGAGTTTCCCTATTTTGATTGAGAATAGATTGACTAATGAGATAGTTAGTAAGTTTAATATCGACGGAAATCTTAAGGTAGTAAGCGAAGACCCGAAAGCTTTAAAACTTGTTTGCACGGTGAATGACTACAGTAAAGAGACCCTACGTTACACTGATAGCGATGCAGTAAGTGAGCAACGCCTGCGTCTCCACGCTCACATAAAGCTTACATCCGGTGATGGAGGAGTATTGAAAGAGAAGGATGTCACTGGAGAGACTACTTACTATCTTACCGGAGCTAATTCAAAGAGTGAGAGTGCTGCTCAGCTGGATTTAATAGATGATACGGCAAGAAGAATATGTGAGGCAGTTACGGAAGAATGGTAAACATCAGAGAAAGAGTTTTTTTAATTTCGGGAACTAATTTTTTGCAGCGGCAACGGGCAGTAGAAAATATAAAGAAAAGAATACTAAAAGGGAAAGAGTCATCTCTTAATGTTCTTACCTTTTATGGCAAAGAGGTAAATCCTAAGGATTTAGGAGAAAAACTTTTTACCACTTCTTTCGGAGGAGGTAAGATAGCAGTTTTTAAGAATTCTCAGGATTTGCCTTCGGCAGCAAGGAAATTCCTTTTTGGTAATTTAAAGAGGGTATTATCTAATAGTTATCTTATCTTTGAGACCGATAAAGATTACTACCAGTTTCAAAGAGATAAGCGGTTTACTAATGATGAATTTTTTGTCTCTGTTTTAAAAAGAGCGGCTTTGTTCAGGGTAGTTTCAACTAGGGAAAAAGCTACAATAGAGGATTTTATAACAAGCTTGAAAAGGAATGATTTGGCAGTTTCGGTGTATATCCTTGAGAAGTTATTTGCCGGTGGCTCCAAAGATAAAATATTAGGACCGCAGATTATAGGAATATTAGTTAGAAAGCTTTCTTTTCTTAAAAATCCTACCGAGAAAGAGAGGTATTTTAAATATTTGTGGAAGGCAGATCGGGCGATAAAAGAAAAAGGTATGGATCCTCGTCTAGTTATCGAGTCACTCTTAGTACGAGTTCTTGGACCCAATTGAATAATATTAGGGCTCTAAAAGGCAGAGCTAATCTGTTCCGTGATATTTTATTTGCTTAAGGTGAGCTTTAGGAAGATTTAGAAGTGGTTTTCTTCAGTAGCCTAGAGAGACGGCTTTTTTTCCGGGATGCTTTGTTACGATGAATTATATTTTTGGAAGCGGCTTTATCAAGAATTTTATACACTTCGGTCAGGGCTTTTTCCCTGGTCGAAGCATCTTTAGAGTCTACAGCTCTTTTAAGCTTTTTTATTGCATCTTTTACGCTTTGCTTGATCTCTAAATTCCTTTGCTGTCTTTTTTTGTTTTGCTTTAAGTCTTTTTTTGCTGTTTTTCTTTGGGGCATGTTTCCTCCTTAGCTTAGGGATGATTTTATAGAAATACCGCAATAATGTCAAGCCTTTTTTTAGATAAGATTTATGCTTAAGAGAATCATAAAGAATACATATATATTGGGTTTAGGAACATTATCTTCGCGAGTGCTAGGGTTTATCCGGGATATATTAATTGCTAATTTTTTCGGTACTACTGGGATTCTTGAGGCATTTATTGTATCTTTTCGCCTGCCTAATATATTTAGGAGTGTTTTTGCCGAAGGTTTCTCTGACTCGGTAGCTACACCGGTCCTTTCGGAACATCAAGGCAATAAAGAGAGAATATTCCAGATAGGTAACCATCTGCTCTCCCTTTTTGCAGTTGTCCTTCTTGTTGCGACTGTCCTGGGGATTATTTTTGCTAAGTTTCTGGTTATTCTTATCGCCCCGGGATTCATTGCTGAAAGTTTCAAATTTAATTTAGCTGTATCTTTTACCAAGATAACCTTTATTTATCTCTTTTTTATCGGTCTTTCAGCCAATGTTGTCTCTCTTCTGTATTCGCTTAAGAAGTTCTTCGTTCCGGCCATAAACCCGGTCTTTTTAAATATTTCTTTTATCGTTGGGATAATATTCTTTAGCCGGTCCAACGAGGGCTATATTCTGATTGCCTGTGTATTGGTTGCCGGTGTAATCCAATTACTTTTCCCTTTTATTTCTCTCAAGAGAGAAGGCTTTGTCTTAAGATTGAACTTTTTTAAATCTCTAAGAAATAGTGTAATCATCCGAATGCTAAAGCTATTCATCCCCCGAATTTGGTCTAGCATTGTTTATCATCTAAGTGTATTTATTGATACCATATTTTCTTCTTTGGTCTCAATAGTAGGCCAGGGAGCCCTAGCTTCGGTCTACTATGCTAATCGGTTGATTCAATTCCCGTTTGCCCTTATTGCTCTTTCGATATCCCGAGTTGCCATTGTTGATTTATCTTCTTACCATCACAAAGGCAATATGGATGATTTTAAGAAACTCTTTGTTTTTTCTCTCCAGAACATTATTTTCTTTATCATTCCCTTGGTCAGCTTCTTTATTTTTGCCTCCGAAGATATAATTAATGTTATCTTTACTCGGGGTAAATTTGATATTAATTCTTTAAGCATGACCGCTTCAGTTCTTTTCTTCTATTCTTTTGGCTTGTTTTTCTTCTGCGGTATAAAATTATTAGTTAATTCTTTCTACGCTTTAAAGGAGACGACTCTTCCAGCAAAGACTGCGACTCTCTCTTTAGCTGTCAATATTATCCTAAGTGCTATTTTGATGTTTCCTTTAAAGATTGGTGGTGTAGCTTTAGGCAGTAGTTTAGCAGCAGCGTTTAATTTTTGCCTCCTTTATTACTGGCTTAGAAGAAGAATAGGTAAAATAGATTTTCAGGATACCAGAATCCAATTTTTAAAAACCCTTCTGCTAAGCGTTGCTATAGGAATTACTGCCCGTATCCTTTTAAATTCCCTTTTCTTTAATAAATATATCAACATGCTGATTGTTGTAATATCACTACTGGGTATATTTATTATCGGTGGGTATATTCTTGGAATAAAGCAGATCGATTATTTGAAAAAATGGGCATTAGAGAGAAAGTAAAAAGATTGCCACAAAGCCCCGGTGTCTACATCATGAAATTAAAGGGGGGTAGAATTCTTTATGTCGGCAAAGCTTCTTCTTTGCGAAAGAGAGTCAGCAGTTATTTTTCTAAAACAGGTGATCTCAAAACTGACAGCCTGCTTAAGAATGTAAGTGATATTGATTATATCGAATGTGAGAGCTCAGAACAGGCTTTAATTTTAGAAGCCGCTCTAATCAAAGAGAAAAAACCAAGATATAATATTTCTCTTAGGGACAACAAGAGTTATCCTTATATTGAAATAACTAAGGAGAAATTTCCGAGAATTTTTATTTCAAGGCCTAAGGCAAAGAATAAAAACATTCTTTTTGGTCCTTACCCTCAGGCAAAGACTTTAGAGTCGGCTCTAACTTTAATAAGAAGAGTTTTTCCTTATCGTTCTTGCAGGAGAATGCCAAAGGAAGCTTGTTTATTCTTTCATCTTAAGCTTTGTCCGGCTCCCTGCGCGGGGAAGGTGTCGATGAGTGCTTACAGGAGCACTATACAGAGTATTTGCAGAATATTAAAGGGGCAGAGGAGAGAGCTAGCTAAGGAGTTAACTGCTAAGATGAAGAAATCGGCAGCAGCAAAAAAGTTTGAATGGGCCGCTTCCCTAAGAGATAAATTATTAGCCATTGACAGTCTCTATAAGGGCAAACCCCAAGCCCATGAGATTATTGCTTTAAAGGAGATCTTAAATTTACCCAAGCTTCCCTTGCTCATAGAAGCTATAGACATTTCTTCTTTGGGCAGAAGTGATTGTGTGGGTTCAGTGGTGATCTTTAGGGATGGAGTTCCTGATAAGAATAGTTATCGCCGTTTTCAAATAAGAACAGCGAGAGAGAGGGATGACTATGATATGATTGCTGAAGTTATAAGAAGAAGGTACTCTCGCCTTAAGAAAGAGAATTCCCCTTTGCCGGATTTAATCATTGTCGATGGAGGTAAAGGCCATCTTTTGCGAGCATATAAAGAATTAGAAACGCTTAGGGTTTCGGTTCCTCTTATTGGTATTGCCAAAAAGAACGAGGAGGTTTGGACGGTTTCGGAAAAAAACCCCCTGACTATTCCTAGAAGTAATCCCGGGCTGCATTTAATTCAAAGAGCCAGAGACGAGGCTCATAGATTTGCCCATGCTTACGGATTAGTACTTCGCAAGAGGAGAACAGTCACTATAACTAAAAACAAATGACTGACTTTGAGAAGAAAGTATTAGGAGTGGTTTCAAGGATTCCCTTAGGCCAGTTACGTAGTTATAAGTGGGTAGCAAGAAAAGTTGGCAGGCCTAAGGCTTATAGGGCGGTAGCAAATGCCTTAGCAAAGAATCCTTACCCTTTATTTATCCCTTGCCACCGGGTAATAAAATCCTCAAAAGAATTAGGCGGATATTCTTTGGGCCGAGATCTAAAGGAAAAACTAATAAATTTAGAGAAAAAAATAAGAGATATGATAAAATAGGAAAGAAATTATTTTTAGGCCCTTTGATTTTTTCGACGTAGTGCCGAAGTCGCTCAGGGTCAGTTCCCTCGCCGTTGGCGGGATTATTGAGGAGGTAAGTAATGACTTTTAAAGAAATTCTCGACATAATGATTGAAAAAAATATATCAGATATCTTCATAAGAGCTAATGGAAACCTTAAGGGAAGGGTTTATTCTAGGGTAGAGACGGTTAGCGATAAGATAATAAGTTCAGATAATATAAACATGATTGTTAAGGAAATAACTCGCGAGAGCGATAAGGAAAAGCTAAGAAGCCAAAAGGGGTGTGAGTTTACGTATTGGTATAAGGATTTTTGGCGTTTTCGTGTCGGCGTATTTTATCAGAGGAGTACCTTAGCTTTAGTAGTAAGAAAAATTGATTTACGTATTCCTTCCCTTGAAGATCTTAATCTCCCGTCTGAATTATTAAAGAAGTTTTGTCAAGAAAAAAGAGGAATAATCTTTCTTACTGGCATAACTGGGAGCGGAAAGTCTACAACTATTGCCAGTATGATAGAGTATATTAATAATAATTTCGGTCGTCATATCTTTACTATCGAAGAACCTATCGAATTTACCTTTGAGGATAAAAAGTCAATAATAAATCAGCGGGAGATAGGTACGGATGTCTGGAGTTATAAGGATGCTCTTAAGCAATTTGCCTTACATTCCCCGGATGTTATTTATATCGGAAATATCCGTGATGTTGAAACCTGCCATGCAGCCTTAACTGTTGCCCAAACAGGAGCCCTTGTTTTTTCTACTCTGCATACGGTAAATGCAGCTTCAACAGTAGAGAGATTAGTAAATTTATTTCCTTCTCATCAACATAAGTTTGTTCTTAACCAGCTTTCCTCTCTCATCAAGGGAGTATTGTCGCAGAGGTTGCTTCCCAGATGTGATAAGCCAGGGCTTATCCCGGCCTGTGAATCAATGGTACTAAGTCCTTCAATATCTCGCCTTATAAGGGAGGATAAGCTTTGGGAAGTTCCTAAGTATATTGATTCCGGAGATATCTACGGAATGGTTAATTTCCAAAAATCTTTACTGGAACTTGTTGAATCAGGTAAAGTTAGTCCTGAAGTTGCCCTAGAGTATGCTGATAGCAAAGAAGAACTGGCAATGGAATTAAGGACTCGGGGGAAGCTAGAAGGATAGAACGAGAACCTTTAGCTGACACAATAGTCAAAAATCCCAAAACTAGTCAAAAAGCTTTAGTGAGATTATGCAAGAGATAAAAAAACAAATAGATAAATTAGAAGAGGAAGTTAAGAATTTAGGCCAGATGCTTAATGTTGAGCCCAAGCGTACCCAGGTTAAGGAGCTACAGCTTAAGATGTCTGAGCCTGATTTTTGGACAGATTCAAAACAAGCAGCCATGGTGATAGCTTCGCTTAAAGAAGTTAAGAGCGATGTTGATGATTGGGATGATCTAAGTGGCAGGCTTAATAATCTAATAGAACTTCTTTCCATCTATGAGCCTAGTCTTGAGAAAGATATTTTAACTGAAGAAAAGGAATTAAGGGGTGATTGTCAGCGTTTAAGATTAAGAATTCTCTTTTCAGGTAAGTTTGACACCGCTAGTGCTATTATCGAAATAAATTCTGGAGCCGGAGGCACCGAAGCTTGTGATTGGGCTAGTATGTTATTTAGGATGTATTTTAGGTGGGCTGAGGATAAGAAATTTAAGTTTAAGGTATTGAATGAACTTAGAGGTGATGAGGCCGGGGTAAAGAGTGTTACTTTTTTTATTGAAGGCAGAAAGGCTTACGGATTATTGAGGTCAGAGATAGGAGTTCATCGTTTAGTGAGGATTTCTCCTTTTGACGCCAATAAGAGGCGCCACACATCTTTTGCTTCAGTCGGTGTGCTTCCAGAGATAAAGGATGATATTGAAATTGAAATAAAATTAGAAGATTTAAAGATAGATACCTTCCGGGCTTCAGGAGCTGGCGGTCAGCATGTAAACGTTACTGATTCGGCGGTAAGGATTACTCACCTACCTTCAAAGATTATAGTTACTTGCCAAAATGAACGCTCTCAATATCAGAATAAGCAGGTAGCCTTAAAGATTCTCAAAGCGAAATTGTATGAATGTAAAGAAGCCGAAAGTAGAAAGGAGCTTGAGGAGACTTCCGGGAAAAAACAGAAAATTGAATGGGGTTCTCAAATTCGTTCTTATATTTTGCACCCTTACCTTTTGGTAAAAGACCATAGGACAAACTTAGAAAATCATGACGCAAAGGCAGTCTTAGATGGTAAGATAGATGAGTTTATTTACAGTTACCTAGAGTATGATAGCTCTCAATCACTAGATTAAATGATTAAAAAATTTATTCTTAAAAGCTGCCAGAAAAAGATTAATGTCTTAAGGCCTAAAGCGGATATTTGCTTAAATCGTGAACTTCCCACCCCTTCCTTAAAGGAGATACCCCCTCTAGCTTCTTTAGTTAGTAAGGTTAATTCTCAAGAAGAAGCTTTGATAGATAAACCCGATGGATTCTTCAAAGAAAAAACATCTGAATTTAAGGAATTAATAAGATCTAGGACTGCCAATGTAGCCCCCCAGAAGTATAAAGAGGTAGTCGAAAGTATTCTTGATGAAATTCTTCCTTTCTACTTTGCGATGGTCAGAGAGGCAGCAAAGAGGACAGTGAAGATGCGCCATTTTGATGTTCAAATCCTGGGTGGAATTATCCTACATAAAAATAAAATAGCCGAGATGGTTACCGGAGAAGGAAAAACTCTTGTGGCGACTCTTGCCGCATCTTTGAATGCCCTTACCGGTGAAGGTGTTCACATCATCACGGTTAATGACTATTTAGCTAAGCGTGATAAAGAGTGGATGGAGCCAATCTATGAGTTCTTAGGCTTATCTTGCGGGGTTATCCAGCAAGATATGCCCAAGCAGCAAAGAAGAACAGCTTATCTTTGCGATATAACCTATGGAACTAATAATGAATTTGGGTTTGATTATCTTCGCGACAATATGGTGACTAATTTGGCGGATATGGTTCAAAGAGAACATTTTTATGCAATAGTTGATGAGGTTGATTCTATATTGGTAGATGAAGCCAGGACACCTTTGATTATATCCGGTCCTGCTGAGAGTAATGTAAAAAAATATTATGATGCTGACAGAATAGTTAAGCAATTAAAAACTAAGCTTATTATCCAGAGTTTTTATAATAAAACAGACGGAACGATTACCTTGAAGAATCTTGATGGAAGTGAGACGAAACTATCTTCCGAAGAGCTAGAGCAGAATTTTGATGCAATCGGTGAAGAGAAAACTCAAAATATTGATTTTACCCCAAAAGGTGAAAAAAGAGCTGAAAAACTTTTAGGTATTAGCAGCATTTCCGAAGAAACACCGGATAAACTTTCTAATTCCTGGAAACATTATCTTACTCAAAGCCTTAGAGCACATAATTTTTTTCACAGAGATAGAGAATATATAGTAAAAGATGGCAAGGTAGTTATTGTTGATGAGTTTACCGGCCGGCTTATGTCGGGTCGGCGTTGGTCTGATGGTCTGCATCAAGCTGTAGAGGCAAGGGAAGGTTTAAGAATTCAAGAAGAGAGCCAGACTCTAGCCACAATTACTCTACAGAATTACTTTCGAATGTACGATAAGCTAGCTGGGATGACTGGAACTGCTTATACAGAGGCTAGCGAATTTAATCATATCTACAAGTTAGATGTAATGGCAGTTCCTACGAATAAACCTTTAATAAGGGAGAATTGTGCTGATAGAATTTACAAGAACAAGAGGGGTAAATTTAATGCTGTAATAGGTGAGATTGAAGAGCTTTACAAGATAAAGAGGCCTGTTTTGGTGGGTACAACTTCAATTGAAGACTCAGAGCAACTTTCTTTTTTGCTCCAGAAGAAAGGTATCCCTTACAATATTTTGAATGCTAAGTATCATGAGAAAGAGGCTGTCATTATTGCCCAGGCCGGTCATCTATCCCAGATAACCATTGCTACTAATATGGCTGGACGAGGCACCGATATAGTTTTAGGAGGGAATATTGACTACTTTATTAAAGATATCTTAGCCCGCAATAATATACTTGCTGAAAGTCCTAGCTACAGAGAAGAATATGAGCATTTAAATAATGAGCATAAGGATAAATTTCAGGCTGAGCATGACGAAGTTATTAAATTGGGAGGTTTGTATATCATCGGCACTCAGCGTCACGAAGCAAGAAGAATTGATAATCAGCTTAGGGGTAGGTCGGGACGTCAAGGTGATCCCGGTTCCTCTCGTTTCTATGTCTCGCTAGAGGATGATTTAATGCGTCTATTTGGTTCGGAGAGGATTTATGGTTTGATGGAAGCCTTTGGCTTTTCTGAAGATCAGCCAATAGAGCACGGACTTATTAATCATTCTTTAGCTGCTGCTCAAAAGAAGGTAGAGGCTCATAATTTTGAGATTCGAAAACAACTCTTGCAGTATGATAATGTGATGAATAAACAAAGAGAGGTTATCTATAGTCAGAGAAAAGAGATTTTAGAGAACAAAAATATGAAAGAGGAAATCCTTTCTATGGTTGATGAGTTCTTAGAGAGGGACATTCCTCATTATTTTCAGGAAGAGAGTAATTTTATAGGATTGGCTCATTGGATAAAATCCAAGTTTGATTTAGAGATACCGATTGATGAACTTAGTAGTTTATTGCCTGACCAGGCAGTAGATTTCCTCAGTAAAAGGCTTAGAAGTATTTATCGGGAGAAGGAAGAAAAATCTGGATTTCAGAATATGCGTCAGATGGAAAAAGCAGTTAGCCTATGGGTTGTGGATTCTCGTTGGAAGGAGCATCTTTTAACTGTAGATCATCTGAGAGAGGGCATACATTTGCGGGCTCATGCTCATGTTGATCCCTTAGTAGAATATCAAAAAGAATCTTATTTTGCTTTTCAGGAGATGGTTGTTGCGATTAAAGAAGGTATTGCCGAGTTAGCTTTTAGATCAAAGATAAAACCCGCAGAAGAAGAGGTAGGAGTCTTCACTGATTCAGCCAAAAATTTTATACACTCCCAATACACACCTTTGGATAAAAGCAAAGAAAAGTCCCCCCCGGCCCCTAAGACTATTTCTGTTACTAAGAAGGTAGGCAGAAATGAACCTTGCCCTTGCGGTAGCGGTAAGAAATACAAGAAGTGTTGTGGAAAATAGAATAGTTCGTAACCCATAGGAGGGGCATCGCACACGAACTATGGACTAAATCATGATCAGCTTAATATTATCTTTTCTCAGCGGCGCGCTAACCGGATTAAGTTTTAACCTGCCCAATCTTTCTTTCCTGGTTTGGTTTTCAATAGCTCCTTTTATCTATGCAATAAGTAGAGGACGCCTTAAGACAGCTGTCTTCTCGGGGATAGTTTTCGCTCTTTCTTTCTATGGCCTTACTCTTTTTTGGGTAGCTAATGTTACCAAGCTAGGGTTACTTTTTTTACTTTCTTACCTTTCTATCTACAGTATAATTTTTTCGTTGCTTGGGAGGAATCTTTACAGGAAGACCTTGAGGCTTATTACTTTGCCTTGCCTTTGGGTCCTCCTAGAGTTTTTAAAAGAAAATATCTGGTGTGGATTTGGCTGGGCAAATTTAGGGTATTCCCAATACGATAATTTTTACCTTATCCAGATAGCAGATTTAGCTGGAACAAAACTTATCTCTTTTTTAATTGTAATGGTAAATATTTTAATTCTTCAGGCATTTTTGTTTCTAAGCAAAAGAAGCAGAGACCCGGAGTTAAGAAAAAATATTTTCAAGAAGACAATTTTCGTTTTTTTTGTCTTTACAATTTTCTTTTCATACTCAGTCTACAGAGTAAAAAATTTAAAAGAAACAGATTCTCATAAAATATCAATAGTCCAACCGAATATTCCTCAGGAATTAAAGTGGGAGCCTTTTTCCCGGTTTAAAATTGTAAAGGTATTAAATAGCTTAGCTGAAGAAACAGAAGAAGACTCTTTAGTAATTTTTCCTGAAGCTTCCTGGCCGCTTACTGTTGGTGAAGAAAATTTCTATGAATTGGAACAATTTATCTGGAAGCTAGAAAAGGATGTTGTTATTGGAGCTGTGACAGAAAAAGAAGGCCAGTTTTACAATGAGGCTTTGCAATTTGATAAGAAAGCAAAGCTCGTAGACGCTTACCAAAAGATAAAATTAGTTCCATATGGTGAGTATGTTCCTTTAAGAAGATTCTTAACCTTTATCAGCGTCTTTAATTCCATTGGGGATATGGCCAGAGGCGACGATTTCGTGAGTTTTTCTCATAAGGGTAAGAGATTTTCTGCACTTATTTGTTTCGAAGATGTTTTCCCTAAGCATGTTATGAATTTTGCACGGGGCAACGATTTTCTAGTAAACATCACTAATGATGCCTGGTTTAAGGGGGAGCCGGAAGCCAGCCAGCACCTCAGCATTATGACTTTAAGAGCTGTTGAGAATAGAATTTCTATAATCCGAAGCGCTAATACCGGCATAAGCGGTTGGGTTTCTTTTAAAGGCGAAATTGAGAAATTTCGGAAGAATAGAAAGGAAGTATTCTTTGCCGGAACCAAGAACTTTGTAGTCTCTTTGAATGAGGAGAGAAGTTTTTACAATAAGCACGGAGAGTTTTTTCCTTTTATTTGTAGTATTTTTTTACTCGGTGTTTTTATAAGAAAAAAAGCCGGTTGAGGAAGATGATAGTGCATTGTGTGAAGAGTTATTACGGAAGTTTTGGCTATAAATTCTAACTTTTAGAATTACTTTCTTCAGAACAGATTAAAACCCCCGATTTAAAATCGAAAAATAAGGAAAAATGCTTGAAATATTAGCATTTTTTTGATAAAATTACTATAATGAAGATACTGCTCATACTATCTTTAATGCTGCTCATTTTCCCCCTAAACGGTTTACCCTCTTCAGATGATTATATTGACTTACCTTCTTCAGATGATTACCTCGTAGAATTAGGTGAAACTTTTTTAGAAAGCGGCCGCATTCAAGAGGCCAAAACAGAATTCAAAAAGGCCTTAATGGTTAATCCTTACAACGAAAAGGCAAAGATATATTTAGAGAGTATTCGCAAGGACAGAATAAATAGTACTCTAAGTATTTTTACAAGGCCTTCCTTAGAAGAGAAGTCAACTATTCCCTCAGAACCAGAAAAGGAGTATTCTACCGCGAAGGAGGCTAAACAGGCTGCAAAACTCCGTAAGCAGGAGCAAAAAGAAGCTCGAATTCAAGCTAAAAAAGCTGCTAAGGAAGCTGCAAAAGACGCTAAGCAGGCTGCAAAACTCCGCAAACAGGAAGAGAAAGAGGCTCGAATCCAGGCTAAGAGAGATAGTGTTAAAGACAAGGAGAAGAATAAAAGGATAAAAGCCGAGTTGAAGGCACGAGAGGTCCAGGCCAGAAAAGATGCTAAGGAAGCTGCAAAACTCCGCAAGCAGGAGCAAAAAGAAGCTCGAATCCAGGATAAAAGAGAAAAAGCCCAAGCCGCCAAGGAGGCTAAAAAAGCTGAAAAACTCCGCAGGCAGGAGCAAAAAGAAGCTCGAATCCAGGATAAGAGAGAAAAAGCCCAAGCCGCCAAGGAAGCTAAAAAAACTGGAAAATTCCCTAAGCAGGAAGAGAGAACAGGTGAGGTAAGTGTTCCAAGAAAAGAAGTCCAAGCCGAGGAGGAAGCTAGGCAAGCAAAAGAGCTCCACAAGCGAATGCAAAGAGAAGCTGAGTTGCAGCTTAAGCGAGAGGAAGCTCAAGCCGCGGAAGAGGCTAAGTTAGCTGAAGAATTCCGGAGGCAGGAAGAGAGAGCAGCTAAGCTAGATGGTCGAGGTAGAAAAGTTCAGACCGAGAAAGAAGCTGAACGGGCTGAAAAACTTCGCAGGAAGATACAAAAAGAAGTCGAGCTGCAGCTTAAGCGTAAAAAAACTACCGTTGTGGAGGGAACGAGCGATTATATAGTTATAAAAGTTAAAAAGACACCTCAGGAGATTTTTGAAGACGCGAATGATTTATTTCTAATAGGAGAATATGAAACTGCTCTGCCCATATTCAATTACGTTGAGGATATTACAGACAAGAAAGGTTTAAAAAGAGAAGTTCGTAAGAAAAAGAAAAAGATAAAAGCGATTTTGAGTAAGCGGGTAAGTCGGCCCGCGAAAGGTACTAAACAAGCTGAGAAGCTTGATAAGCAAATACAAAAAGAAGTCGATTTGCAGGTTAAGAGAGAAGCAGCCCAGGTTAAGAAGGAAGCTGAGAAAGCTGCAAAACTTCATAAGCAAATACAAAAAGAAGCTGAGTTGAAAGTTATGAGAGAGGAGGCTCAAGCTGCGGAAGAGGCTAAGCAGGCTGAAAAACTCCGCGAACAGGAGCAAAAAGAAGCTCGAATTCAAGCTAAAAAAGCTGCCAAGGAAGCTGCAAAAGTCCGTAAGCAAATACAAAAAGAAGCTGAGTTAAAAGTTAAGAGAGAAGTAGCTCAAGCCGCAAAAGAGGCTAAGGCAGCTGAAAGGCTTCGCAAGCAGGAAAAAAGAGCAGCTAAACTAGCGGCTCAAGATAAAGCAGCTCAGCGCCAAGCCAAGAAAGAAAAAGCGCAAGCCGCCAAGGAGGCTAAAAAAGCTGAAAAACTCAGTAAGCAGAAACAAAAAGAAGTGGAATTATATGTTAGAAGAAAGAAAGCGAAGGCTGCAAAAGAGGCTAAGTTGATGGAAAAAATCCGCAGGAAGAAACAAAGAGAAGATCAACTCCAGGCTAAGCGAGAGAGCATTCAAACCGCGGCAGAAACTAAACAAGCCCAAAATCTTCGTAAGCAAATACAAAGAAAAGTTAATCTGGAGATTAAGAGAGAAACAGCCCAGGCTGAGAAGGAAGCTAAGAAAGCTGAAAAGCTCCGCAAGAAGAGAGAGAAAGAAGCTCGAATCCAGGATAAGAGAGAAAGAGCCCAAGCTGCGAAAGATGCTAAGCAGGCTGCAAAACTCCGCAAGCAAATACAAAGAGAAGTTAATCTGGAGATTAAGCGAGAGAAAGCTCGCGTTGCGAGAGAAGCTAAACAAGCTGAAAAGCTTCGTAAACGAAGAAAGGCACAAGATAGATGAGGAAAATTATCAATAAAAAGAATTTCGTTGTCGTATTTATAAGCTTAGTCTTTTTATTGTCAAATAGTACTGCTGTTTTTCCCAGTGAGAGCAGCGATATTAAGGCGATAATGGAAGAATTAAATCGGCTTAAAGAAAAAGTTAGCCGAGTTGATGAATTTGAAAAAAGAATTAAAAAATTGGAGAAAAAAGTTTCGGCACAGGAAGAGATAATCCGGAGACAAAGAGACGTTATAGAAAGAGTGGCAGATACGGTTCCCGCGGCAAAGGAGGCATTACTTCCGCCCGAGCCAAAAGTTTTTGTAGAGAAGTTCATTTTAAATGGAGTGTATTTATTTAAGGCTAAAGATTTTGAGGTGATTTTAGATAAATATCGCGATAAAGACTTAGGAATGAGTGATTTGAAAAATGCAGCTGATGAACTTACTGCATTTTATCGTAGCAAAGGGTATCTTACCAGTTTGGCTTACGCGCCTGCACAAGAAGTTACAGATGGTAGTATAGAATTCCAGGTTATTGAAGGCCGTTTGGGTAAGGTTAAGGCTGAAGACGGTAAGTATTACAGCAAAGAGAAAATTAAGCGTAAATTGATTGTCGAGGAAGGGCAAATTTTGGATTACGCTAAGCTGGAAAAGGATATTAAACGGTTTAATAGACAGCCGGATAGAGTGGTAAAAGCGGTATTACTGCCGGGTGAAGAGCCGGCTACTTCGGATGTTTTATTGAAACTTGAAGAAGAAAGGAGTCCGATACATTGGTATTTAGGGTATAATAATCAGGGGACCGAATATAGCGGCAAGTACCGTTCTGAGCTAGGCTTTGTACATAACAATCTTCTTGGGAATGATGATATTTTGTCTTTGAATTTGCGGGCAGGCTCTAACTATGATAGAGTATATGCAGGCAGTCTTGATTATAATTTCCCGATTTCTCGCTACGATACTCGCTTAGGGTTTTACGGCATGTATAGTCAGGCTGACATCGGTGAAATGTTTCAAATCCTTACTCCTGAAGGTAGAGCAACGCTTTGGGGTGTATATGGGCGACATACTTTATTTGATGATAATTTCTTAGAGCCGACTCCGATTAATATTGCCAGCACGGTTACTGCCGGGTTGGATTCGATAAGTGTAGTGAACAAGATATTAGGCCAGGAAACAAGCCATGATGAACTACGAGTTTTGAAGGCAGGAATAAGCTTTGATGAGAAAGATAGCATGGGGCGGACATTCGTGTCTAGTGAAGTACGTGTTGGCATGGATGATTTCATTGGTTCTATGGATAAATATGATGTGAGTTCCAGCCGTTTAGATGCCGGGGGTGAATTTGTAAAATACGTTGGTTCACTTTCCAGGACTACCCGTTTGCCGTTATCGTCGTATTTGATTGCTTCAATACGGGGACAATATGTTGAGGATCCGCTAGTCAATTCCGAACAATTATCTCTTGGTGGGGCTAATACGATAAGAGGATTCCCAGAGAATGAATATCTTGCCGATTATGGTTGGATTTCAACCATAGAGTTGAGAACCCCGGCCTTTATCTTCCCTCGAGCAATAAAAGTTCCTTATGACAAAAAGGGAATGTCTTTGAAAGATGCTCTTCAATTTGTATATTTTGTTGATTTAGGAAAGGGATATCTTGTAAATGCCCAGGTTGGCGAGAAAGGCACCAGCTATTTGGTCGGTGCCGGGCTTGGATTACGTTTTGATTTTGCTGAACATCTTCGCGGAAGGATAGATTGGGGTTTTCCTGCCGGTAAAGAGAAACCAAGCGATGATTCCACCGGTAAGGTTCATTTTGGGCTTCAATATGAGTTTTAGATATTTTTTAGCGGCGTAAGAAATTATTATTGATAGTAGAAGAAAGTAATGAAAATGCAAAACAGTAAAAATAAACCGAGCTTAGGAAAGGGGCTACGTGTCTTTCTTGCTGTTGCTCTGGCTTCCTTCTATATTTTTCCCAGCAATATATATGCTGAAAATCTTCCTTCGGGAATAACCGATCGAATCGGCTCAGCAGACATTTCGGTTAATGGTAATGAAATGTCGGTTATAACCAATGGTTCTAAATGGTGGGGAGACGCAACCTCTTTTGATATTGGCAATGGGTATACCTTAAATAGTCTCGGGCCGAACGCTTCAGCAGCTATGCTTTATAATGTTATTGGTTCAAGTAGTTCGGATATCGCCGGTATTTGGAATAGTAATTGTAACCAATTTCTTATTAACCCCAATGGCATATTATTCTCACCTACCGCTCAAGTGAATGTAGGAGGATTAATTGCTTCTACTCTTATGATGAGCCAGGATGATTTTTTATCTGGAAATTATGTTCTTGACCTTGGCGGTCAGCAATTAAACTCTATATCTAATGCCGGCAATATTATTGCTTCTGGCGGAGGGGTTGTATTAGCCGGTGGTGCAGTCAGTAATCTAGGTGCAATCAGGGCTGATTTTGGAACAGTAAACCTTGTTGCCGGAAGCAAAGTTACTGTAGATATAGGAGGTAACGGTAATATCCAGGCAGTTGTTGATGAGGAAATCTTGGATAATGTTTATGATCAAAATGGTGACAGGATAGATGTCGGCGTTAACAATGCAGGTACTATTACTGCTGATGGCGGCGCAGTATATATGGAGGTAGCTGCGGTTGGGGATGTCTTTGATAAGTTAATTAATCAGGATGGTATTGTTCGCGCTGGCTCAATGGTTGAGCGTAACGGAAAAATTGTTCTGGTTTCTGCCAGTGAAGGCATAATTCAAAATACAGGAACTATTACTACATCGGCAATTGATCAAGGAGTAAATGGTGGCGAAATAGAGATACGCGGCGATAAAGTTGGCCAGTTCGGGCAAGTTCATGCTGACGCGCTTGGCGACGGCGATGGCGGGAACATTGATTTGTATGCCCGAGATGTTATTGCTTTAACCGCAGATAGCTTAACAACTGCTAATGCTGAGGTAGATGGGAATGGTGGTGAAATAATTGTTTATTCACCTGAGACGGCAAACTTCTGGAGTGGTGCAAAAATTGAAGCAAAGGGTGGTTTATCCAGCGGTGATGGTGGCTTTGTTGAAGTATCCGGTAAGGAAAGTATGATATTCCAAGGGTCAGTGGATTTATTAGCTGAGAATGGAGATAGGGGAACATTATTTATTGACCCAAAAAATATTACGATTACTGATGGTGGAGTAGACGCGGTTGCTGCTAATGATGTCTTTTCTGATAACCCTACAGCTACAGCTGATTTTTCTGATGAGAACGTAGAGGCTGCTCTGAATGGAACTAATCTTATTTTGCAGGCTAATACTGATATTACTGTAACCCAGGCTGTGGATTCTTCTGCTGGGACAGGGAATCTTACCTTGCAGGCAGGAAGAAGTATTCTTGTTAATGCGAATGTAACAATTGACGGCGCATTTACTGCAACAGCAAATGATGCTCTTGCTGATGGTGCTAATCGTGATGCTGGAGCAGCAGCTTTTACAATGGCCGATGGTACGATCATAGATACAACAACTAGTAACGATGATATAACCATTATTATGGGGACAGGGGGTGCTTCGGGAGATATTACTCTTGAAAATCTTGATGCAGGTACCGGGGATATTCTTGTGAGAAGTGACGGAACAACCGGTGGCAGTGATATTTTGAGAGCCTCAGCGGACTCTTTGTTAACCGCAACATCGGCAGCGCTGGATGTGAATGCTTCAGCCGGAGGGGCTATAGGCGGTTCCGGAACCGAGATTCTTTTAGCAGTGACCAATGTAGAAGCCAGGGGGCAATCAGGCGGTATTTATCTAGAATCTGCGGCAAATGATTTGACTATTGGCGGAGCTACCCTTGGCACATTAACAGGAATAAGCACTACCGGTGCTGGCGCAATCGCAGTTACTTCCGGAGAAGATTTAACAACAAGTGAGTTGATTCATTCCGGAGCCTCAACAGTAAGTTTAACTTCTAATAATGATGATGTAGCTGAAGCAGATAATATGACAATCGGCGCTCAGATAAGAGGCACTACAGTAACTTTGGCAGATGGTTCAAATGGAACAGGAACATTACAAATAAATACTGACCCGAATAACGTTGACGGGGCGCTTACCATTAATAATACTTCTACTGGTGGAGCAGACCTGAATGCAAATGTTACCGCTAATGGAAATATTGCCTTTTCTGCCAGTACGCCAGTAGATTTAGATGCAGCTTCGGTGGTTACTAGTACAACAGGTGATGTATCTTTTGGAAGTACAATTAACGGAGCCCAAACTTTAACAGTATCCGCACCCAGTGGCACGGCAACCTTTACCGGAATAGTCGGCGGAACTACCGAGGTTTCAACCTTAACTGTTTCTGCATCTACCGCAAGCTTAAATGCAAATATATCATCTGAAGGTAATGTTGATTTCACCGGAACAGATGCAGTGACATTAACCAATGCCGTTGTAATAGACAGTGAAGCAGATAACGATGGGAATGCAGGTTATATTAACTTTAAGACTACGGGAACAATAAATGGAGCTCAAACCCTTTCATTGGATGCCGGAACCACAAATGGAGGTTCAACCGGTGGAGCTATTCAACTTGGTACAGTAGGCAATTCAGCTGTCTTAACCAGCTTAACAGTGGATAATGATGCAGCAACCGACGGAACAACCACTCTCTATGGCGACATCACAACAGCCGGTGCTATCACAATGACTGATGCCGACAATATAGATTTAGCCGGTGATGTGGGCATGACAACAACAGATAGTGCCATAATATTAGGTGGAGCCGCAGCTGATACAGTCGACGGAGCATTTACATTGACAATGGATGCCGGAACAGGCGATATAACATTACCGTTAGTCGGCTCAGCAGCAGCACTGGCAGGATTGAACGTAACTGATTCTGGCTCTATTGATATGCTGGGAGCAGCAACAGCAGCCGGTGATATTTATGTAAAAGCAGATAATGCAGCAGCAGCTGCGATAGATGCAGATGGTGCAATTACATCAACCGCTGGAAGCATAACTCTAATTGCCTTGGGCGCAGCAAGTGGATTAGACTTAAATGGAGATGTGGTTGCAGATCAAAATGCTACATTGACAGGGGACATAGTTCTATCTGTAACCGCAGATGCAATCACAGCAACCAACGGAACAATAGCAGCCAGTGGAAATATAACCGGAGCAGCTTCTGATTTAGTACTGACAGCAAATGCAACCACAGTATCCGGTAATGCTTTAGATACAACACCGACCTGGACAGTAGATTCATTAGACTCAACAGCTGCTGGAACGATGACTTTACAAGCAGCAACAGCAATAGATGCCGACGCAGCAGACGGAGGCGGAGTTGCAATAGATTTGGGAACCTTAGCAGGAAACTATGGATTAACTCTAGTAGCATCAGATGCAGCAGTTGGTGATATAACCCTTCGAGCAGCAGATATAGGTTCATTAACAATAACTGACGCAATAACACTATTGTTTACAACCGGAGCATTCGAGACTTCTGGAAATGTAGCAGTAAGCGGAGTAACCGGAGAAATCGATATAGCAGCAGCCCCGGCTTCTATAGTTGCCGGCGGTACTGTTAGCTTAGCTAATAATGATACCGTAGATGGTGTAGGCATAGATGTTAATGGTGCAGTAACCGGTACTGCTGGAGTAACAATAGCAGCAACAGCGGCAAATGTAGCCATAGATGCTGATGTTGCAACATCAGGCACAAGTCAGATAGATATCGATGCCACCGCTGGAAATGTTAATCTGGCTCAGGCAGTAGCCTCAAATATCACTGCCGTAAACGGTGAGATAGATTTATTAGCCGGAACTTCTATATTGGTTGGAACAGCAGGCTTAGCAGGACAGATAACAACAACCGGAAGCGGATTAATAGATCTTAATGCCACCACAGCTTTGACTATGGGAAGTGATGCCGGCAATAAGATACAGGCCGGAAGTGGCGGTATCGACATAGACCCGGCAACAGTGACAATAGATGGTGGTGGACTTGAAGCAGTAGGAAGTATCGCTGTTGATGCAACCGATACGATTACAGTTAACGGGGTGGTAAACTCAACAAGCGGTACAACAGCTTTAACTGTAACCAATGCCAATGCCAATACCGGAACAATAAATATAGCCGCTAACTTAATCGGTGATGATGTAACGGTAATAGTTTCAGATGGAGCCCAGGCCCCTTCAATAAATGTGACCAGCGTGGTAAATAACAACAGGGGCGGAATTACATTTGAGCCTAATACCGGTACTTTAGATATAGATTCCAACATTACAGCTCAAGACTTCCTTGCCTTAAATGGAGCAACAGCAATTAATTTAGCAGCCAACTTAACAGCAACCGATAATAATATAACCGTAAATGATGCTTTAACTCTTAATGGAGGAACACCAATAGTTACTGCCACCTCAGGAGACGTAACCTTCTCAAGCACAGTAGGTGGGGCACAGTCGTTGACAGTATCCGCACCTAATGGAACAGCAACATTTTCCAGTACTGTCGGAGCTGTGACTGATGAGTTAACTGCCTTAACAGTAAGCGCTGCAACAGCGAGTCTTGGCGGCAATATATCAACTGATGGCGGAGCTACAGCTGATGTTGACTTTAGAGGAACAGACGAAGTCATACTAGCTGCAGATGTAACAATAGATACTGAAACAGGAGGTGATGCTGCAGCTGGTGATGTATTATTCAAAACAGCAGGAACAATAAATGGTACTGCAGCAAGCACAGAATTATTAGCAATAGATGCCGGAGGAACTGGAGCAAATAATGGTGGGAATGTACAACTTGGAACAATAGGAAATACAACTTCACTTCAAAACTTAACAGTAGATAATGCAAGTGGAGCAGCAACCGACGGAACAACCACTCTCTATGGCGACATCACAACAGCCGGTGCTA
>CAZVQU010000001.1:155643-160546 GCA_964629655.1 uncultured Planctomycetia bacterium | reverse complement strand
TCACAATGACTGATGCCGACAATATAGATTTAGCAAATAGTATTGCTCTAACTACTACCGATAGCACAGTAGATTTAGGTGCCGGAGATGCTATAGACGGAGCATATTCCTTAACTATAGCTGCAGGAACCGGAGCTGTTACTCTTGGTAGAATTGGTGCTACGACGGACATAACAGGCCTTACCATTACATCCGGTGCTTTAACAAGCGGGGACCAGGTCGAAGTAGACGGTCTGCTAACGGTAACTGCTTCAGGCGCAGTTGATATAGATGGCATAGTAGACGTAGATGGAGTAAGCGGAGATATATCTATCGAGACCAGTTCGACAATAGCCATAGATGCCAATATGACTGTAGATGGGGCAAGTGCTATTACCCTGAATTCTAATGCAGCGGCAACGACTATAGGAACTGCAGGATCTGCGGCAATTACAGGAGTCAATGGAGATATAAATATAGTGGCTGGAACACTAACCTTAGGCACCGGCGCTAATGAGGGGAATATCACAACTGCCGGTGGCGGAGGAAATATCAAAATAGATTCAACTGGAGCTTTTACTATTACAGATACTAATGCCGACACAAGCAGTATTGACTCCGGCGGTTATCTCGATATTGACCCGACAACTGTGGCTATAAATGCTGCTGGATTAGAGGCAGATGAATACATAACTATTACTGCATCCGGAGCTGTTACCAATAATGCCGGCATTGTTGCAACCGATGCTGATAGTTACGTAGTAATAGATGCAGGGAGTATTGTTCAGGCAAGCAATATTACCACCCCTACAGCGGGAGCAGAATATGTAACTTTAATAGCAGACACAACGATAACAGATGCCAATGATAGTACGACTGATATTACAACCAGGACTTTAAACATTAACGATGCAACCACAGTAGGTGATTCCGGCGCTGACGAAGAGCTAGATGTTGACATAGCTTTTTTGAATATGAGCGATGTCTCGGATGCCAGCTATATACTTGAAGACAATGGGATAACCCTTAGTAGTCTTAATGTAGATGGCTTGTTGGACATAGAAGCGACCTTGGGCGATATTGTTGCAACTAGCGTGATTACAAGTAACGACAATGTAACTTTGACATCAACAGCAGCAGCAATAACAGTCGGTTCAATCGATGCCGGTTCGGCAACAGCTACGCTAACTGCCGATACAACAATCAATGATGCTTCTGATGATATGGTATTGGATATTACCGCAGCCACAATTGATTTTAATGGAACTACAGGTATTGGTGAAACTAATGCCTTAGAGGTAGCAGCAACAACTATTACAGCAGATAATACTACTAGTGGTCATATTGATATAGATAATATTATTGCTTCAGATGTGACCGTTACTTCCTTGACAACTTTATTAGGTGGTAATATTACTTTTGATCAATCAGGAGGAGGTAATGTTAGTTTTACAACTGTGAGTACTGGTGCTGATGGTACTCCTACTGCCGGTGAGGCTGATATCACTTTATCCAGCGACAGTGGGAACTTGACTGTTGCAACTAGTGTAACTGCCTTGGGTGCAGGAGATATTTCTCTTGTTACTACGACTTCGGGAAATATTATTCTTACCGGTACAAATACAGCAGCAGACGATAATATAACCATAAATTCAGTTGGTTCAACCAATGGTGCCGGGATAGTTACCGCATCGGTAGTAGATTTAGATGCGGTTACCGGTATCGGTGATACTACTGCCTTAGAATTAGTGGCAACAACAATTACTGCTGATAGCAGCACCAGTGGAGACATTGATATAGACAATGCTCTTGCAACAGCCGTAGCAGTTACTACCTTGACTACTGGTTTTGGCGGCAATATTACTTTTGACCAATCAGGTGGCGGAGCTATAACTTTTAGTGAAGTGAGTACTGCTGCAGATCCAAGCCCTGCTGATGGCGAAGCAGATATTACCTTAAATAATACCGCCGGCAGCTTGACAATTGCTACTTCAGTAGCAACGACAGGCCAGGGAGATGTAACATTAAACCCTGATGGTCAGAACTCAGATCTTGCTGTAAACGGCACTATTACATTAGTTGATGGTGTAGTGACTTTAACAGCAGATGATAGTATCACATTTGCTGCTGCCGGAGACATAACAGCATCTGGTACCGGTAATATTGGTATAACATCCAATACAGCAAATACAAACGGCGACAGCGATGATGATATTACTCAAACAGATGGTTCGGTAATTGATGCCGGAAGCGGCACGATTACATTAACTTCAATAGATACTAATGCCGGCGACATAACCATATCTGGTTTAACTACAACAAACGCAACAGCCAGTGCAATTACAATTAATACAATTGCCAGTGTAGTTGATGCTGGCGATGCCGACGTTGACATAGTTGCCAACGCAGTTGGTGCAGTAGTTGATATAGACGCAGCAACCGGTGTAGGTTCCGGAGCTGCCCTTGAAACAACTATTGCTGGCGTAGAGATAGATAACTCAACCAGTGGCAATATTCAAATTGCCGAAACGGATGGCCTCTTAATCCGCAATATAACTCAGGCCTTAGACGGCTCGATTGTAGTGACAACTGCCGGAGCAACAACAGTAGTTGCTGCTACTGGTGGTGTAGCTGCAAATAATATAGCTGCTACTGGTGATAGTGCCAGTATTACAGTAGCTGGGGATAGTAGTTTAACTGTTAATGATAGCGTAAGCGTATATAATGGAGCAATCACTTTAGCCGCAGATGACGATGTTATCTTTGGCGCTGATGGTGATGTAGATTCTGCTAATGGCGGTGCCGGCGGTGTGATTACAATCACTGCCGATAATGACAGCGATGCTGATGGTGATGGCGGTGCTGTAACATTAGTTGATGGTACTGTTATCGATGCTGGCTCTAGCACTATTGATGTAGATGCTGACGAGAATATCTCTCTTGGTCGCTTGCTGACAACAAGTGCTGCAGCTACGGCAGTGGCATTAACCTCTACCAGTGGCGGTATAAGCGACGTAGGAGATACCGGCGGTTCTGATGTAGATGCAGCAAATGGTCGTTTGGTAGTTGATACGGTGACCGGTATTGGGACAGCTGCAGCAGCTTTAGACACTACAGTAGCTTCAGTAGATTTAGACAATACACTTTCTGGTGCGATTAATATTGTAGAAGCAGATTCTTTAACAGTAATTCAGGCGATATTTGCTAATCCTACAGGTCCTGATGACGGTGATGTGACGATAACAACTACAGATGGTACTTTGCAGATAGATGGAATAGTAAGCACAGAGCTTCTCGGAGACATATCACTTGATGCCAACGGGCAGAATCAAGATCTGACGGTAAACGCTGCTGTTACAACTGTAGATGGAGCAATAACACTGGCAGCCGATGATAGTATAACATTTGCTGCTGCTGGAGACATAACAGCATCCGGTGCCGGCATTATCCAGGTACTGGCTAATGCTGACAACCTTAACAGCGGTGCCGGATCTGATGTAATTACCATGAATGACGATACGTTAATAAATGCTGGTTCTGGCACAATCGCATTGGATAATGTCGGTGGTGGTTTCGGTGGTGCGATTACTGTTGGAGGGTTGTTAACAACCAGCACATCCAATACGGCAATAACAATTACTACAGATGCAAACGTGGCTGATGCTGGTGCTACTTATGTAGACACAGTAGCTGCAAGCGGACGTTTAGTGGTAGATACTGCTACAGGGATAAGCCTTGATACAACAGTTGCTTCAATAGATTTAGATAACTCAACCAGCGGAGCTATGGATATAGATGAAACAGATGCCTTGAGTGTTATTAGGGCGGTACAGGCAGAAGATGACAGCATTACAATATTAGCCGGAACTTCTATGACTATAGAGGCAGCCGGGACCGGGGTAATTATTGATGATGCAAGCAACGGAGATGGGAATGCAGATATACTCCTTCGTGCAGAGGCAGGTTCGCTTACGGTCAACCAAATAGTTCGTAATGACAGTAGTCATGCCGATGCCGACATTACATTAGATGCCGATGGCACAGCAAGTTCTACAGCAATAGCTGCGGCAGTCTCTACGGCTGCAGGTGATATTACAATTACAGCAGATGACGATGTTACCTTTACGGTTGACGGTGACGTAACTGCAACTGGTGCCGGCAATGTTGTGGTAACTGCAGATAATGATTCTGTTGCTGATGGTATTAGCGGTGCCATTACCATGGCTGATGACACTGTTAGCTCTGCTGTAATAAATGCAGGCTCAGGCACAATAGCTTTAAATGCAGATGAAGATATTACCTTAGGAGGATTATTGACCACAAACGCAACTAATACAGCAGTAGTTTTAACTACTACTGAAGGCGGAATCGTTGACGGCGGAGACACTACTGTTGATGTTGTAGCAGCAGATGGCCGCCTGGTAATAGATGCAGTAACTGGTGTGGGTACAGCTGATGATATTGAAACAACAGTTGCTTCAATCGACATTGACAACACTACTTCTAACAATATAGATATTGACGAAACAGATGCAATAACGATCGTAAAAGCAGTGCAGGCAACCACAGGAAACATTCAGGTCGTTGCTGACGGAACAATTACAGCTGATTCTTCAGGTGCTCCGGCTAACGTCATCAGTACCCTTTTAACCGGAATTATTACTTTAGATGCTAACGGAGCTGCTTCCGACATTATTCTTAACGATGGGCTATCAACAGCAGCAGGTAATATAACCCTTACCGCAGACAATGATATAACTTTTGCAGCTGACGGCGACATTACCAGCACAAGTGGTGACATATCAGTAACTGCTGATGCTGATAACGGAGGTGCTGCCAGTGGTGCTTTAGCTATGAATGATGGTACCTTAATAAATGCAGGCTCAGGCACAATAGCTTTAAATGCAGATGAAGATATTACCTT
>CAZVQU010000001.1:0-155543 GCA_964629655.1 uncultured Planctomycetia bacterium | reverse complement strand
TTGATGTTGTAGCAGCAGATGGCCGCCTGGTAATAGATGCAGTAACTGGTGTGGGGATAGCCGTTGGTTTAGGGGCTGATCCTGCTATTGAAACTACTGTTGCGTCAGCAGATATTGCTACGACATCTGGAGGTATCGACATTGACGAAACAGATGATATTGCATTAATCTCAATAATTGATTCCGGTACAGGCTCGATTGACCTTACGGTTGCAGGAACCATTACTATTACAACCGTAACAGCTAGTGGCGGAGCAGTAAATCTAAATGCTACTGCCGGAGATATTCTTGATACTGCCGGAGGAATGATAACTGCCGGAGCCACGTCAAGTCTTAGAGCAAGCGGAATAATCGGAACTGTTGTTCCGCTTAATCCGGTGGATGTGGATATAAATGGCGATCTTTGGGTTTGGGCTGGCGATCAGCAGAATCAGGTGTCGGTATCAACCCAGGGGAGAGTTGTTGCTAGCGCTGAAACCGAGAGAGTTGAAATATTTGAGCCTTCACCTCAGGGATTAGTAATGCATGATAACCATTTGTTTGGCGGAAATAACTACGGAAGCGGCAGCAACGCGGGAAGCATATTGAGCCGTGGCTATGGAGAGATACAGGCAGAAAGAAACAGTATGTTCAATAGTTATTACATAAGGGCTTTGCAGCCTTGGGGTTACAAAACAATTGTTACCGGAGTCGTTTCCGAAGCCAATACTATAAGTGAGGAACTTTTAAACGGCCCCGAGGTTATTATAGATGGGTCAGAAGTCGGGATTAAGATATTGCCTCCGGAATTGCTGATTGTTCCCGAAAAATTCCAGCCGAGGTATTATATTACTAAAAAAATATAGGAAAGCAGTAACAGAAGGAGGAGAAATATGTCTGCGAAGAAGGTTAGTCTTTTGTGTTTGTGTTTGGTGGCAGTATTTAGTTTAATTATTATTGAAGCTGCATTAGCTCAGTCAAAGCAGATTAAACCCAGAGAAATAAAGATGGACACAAATTTTAATGGTGTTGTTAACCGGGTGGAAGTTTATGATAAAAATAAGGTTATAATTAGGGTTGAAGCTGACACTAACGGTGACGGAAAGATGAACGAATGGGTTTACTATAAAAATGGCAGTCCAGAAAAGGCTGAGAAAGATACCAAGGGAGATGGCAAGCCGGATACGTTTTTGACTTATGACAATAAAGGGACGACAATCAAATCCGCAACAGACACCAACGGAGATGGTAAAGTGGATGAGTGGGTTTATTACAAAAAAGGTGCGATAATCAAGGCCGAGAAAGACACCAACCGAGATGGTAAGCCGGATACTTGGTTGACTTACTGAGCTAAAGCGCGTGTGGAGTAAAGTTCTGCAGTAGGTAAAGCTTTTGGCGACTGCATGTCTTCTGAAATGTTCCGCACTCTATTTTTTATAGCATTATAGTGAATAATTTTTCTAAACCAGTTGTAGAAAACGGCTTTTAAGTTGTAGCTGTCCATTTTTAGATAATGAGCAGAGAGTATAAGAAAACTTTAAGAAGGAAATCAGCATGGATTGCCTTAAGGGTATTTGTATCTTTTAGTAAGGCACTTCCTTTAAGCTGGAATTATTTTATTGGTAATGTTTTAGGAAGTCTTGCCTACCTAATAATTGGGCGCCATCGTAAGATCGCCATTGATAGTCTCTCTGTTGCCTTTTCTGAAATGTCTTTAAAAGAGAAGAAGAGGATTATCCGCTTTTACTTCGCTTTCATGGCCCAGAGTACCTTTGAATTGATTTCCTTTGTAAAAAATCCCCACTATCTAGAGAAAATCCGTGTTGAGGGAAGGAAAAATTTGGAAAAAGCTTTAGAGAAAAAGAAAGGGGTTTTGCTTTTGACAGCTCACCTGGGAAATTTTCCCTTAATGCTTTTTAAACTAGCTAGGCAAGGGTACCCTATAAATATTGTTGCCCGGCCAATGCGGGATAAGGATACTGATAATTACGTTAATGATTTAAGAACAAAAGGCGGGGTAAAAACGATCCTTTCTTATCCACGTAAAGTATGTATAAGCGGGATATTAAATGCCTTGCGGAATAATGAAATAGTAGTGATTCAGGTAGATCAAAACTTTGGCACTGGCGGAGTTTGGGTCAAATTTTTCGGTAAGTTGGCAGCGACCCCCGTAGGGCCGATTACTCTTGCTTTAAGGACTAAAGCTGCGATTGTGCCTGCATACATGATAAGGGAGAGCTGGGGAAAACACCAACTAAGAATTTTTCCCCAAGAGGAACCAATCATAAAAGAAGATAGGGATGAGACCATCCTTCTTAATGCTATAAAGCTTACCCGAATAATTGAGTGTTGGATTCGGGAATTCCCTTCCCAATGGGCCTGGGTGCATCGACGGTGGAAATCACGCCCTTCAGAGCAGATTAAAAAGTCCCGATTTAAAATCGAGGAATAAGGAATCGTTAGAGGCTGTTATTGCAAGGAGTTTTAAGTAAAAATATTCCCTAACGGGATTGACAGCAGTAATTTATATGCTATAATCAGATTAAAGGGGGGCATAATGGATAAATCAAAAATAGTTCCTATAATTCTTTTGATTGTTATTTTAGGTGTTGGTTTTGTCGCCTTTACTTTCTATGTTGAAAAAGAGAACTTAACAGTTGCTAATCAGGAATTGGCTAAAGAGAAAGCTGGTTTGGTAGAGGCAAATAGCAATTTAAAATATACTATAAATAAGATCGAAAAAGATAAAGTTTTAGCTGAGCGTAGATTGTCTGTGATCAAGGATCAACTTGCTGAAGCCGAATCGGGAATGGAAAGCTTGAGGGAAAAGTGGACTGCGGTAGCTAAGGAGAGAGATGCCTTGGCTGAGAAAATGAAGCGGACTTCTGTTCCTGAAGTAAAGTTTGTGGAGAGGACAGAAACTGCCGAAGATCTTTCCGAGGACCATTGGGCAGATTTCGTTCAAAACAGAGCTTCCTTAGAGGCCAAGTTTGATATTTTAAGCAAGACCCTTTTCGAAGAAAAAAATAAAATATCAAAGCTAAGCGGTGAGAATAAAGAATTAAGTATTAAAATAGATCAGGTTACCAAAGAGAAAGAAAGGCTTTTGGAGGAGATAAAATTCAAGGAAAGAACTTTACGTATTATGAGTATGGATTTAGTAACTGAGAGAGAAGGAAGAGGAACTGCCGTTGATGAGGTGAGGAAATTACGCAAAGAGAATGTAGGCTTAAAGAGAGAACTGATAGTAGCCAACAAAGATTTGATGAAGCTGCAGGACACACTTAAAGATGCTGTATCTAAGAAAGGTGAACTAGAAGATAAGATTGCTGATGCTGATAATATCTTAAAAGAAAAATCTATGGCTTTTCAAGAATTACAAGAGCAGCTTGAATATGTGATTGAAGGAGGAAAGAAGGTTGTGTCAAGTGGGTCAGCCTCAGTAGAGTTGCCTCCTATTGTAGTTAAGCCTAGCTCTCCGGGGTTAAAAGAGTTGAGAGGAGAAATTATTGCTGTAAACCATGAAGAGAAATTCGTAGTTATAGATATAGGAGAGTCTTCCGGTTTAAGGCCAGGTGCTTTATTAAAAATTATGCGCGGAGGTAAAGAAGTAGGTACAGTAGAAGTTATCGAGACAAGGAAAGAAATCTCCGCAGCAGACATAAGAGAAGTAGTTAGTGGTTATACTGTCCAAGAGGGCGATATTACCATAACTCGGTAGAGATCGTGTCTTCTTCCAAAATTACCATAAAAGATGTAGCTCGCCAAGCCGGTGTTTCGATCGCCACCGTTTCACGTTTCATGAATAATGCTTCCTTAAAAGAAGAAAACCGACAACGAATAGAAAGGGCGGTAAAGGAGCTCAATTACCAACCCTTGCTCTACGCTCGCCGTCTGGCCGGAGGAAAGCTTGATACTTTTGGGTTGATTATTCCAGGCTATGAAGGTATTTTTTATTCTTTCTATGCTTTGGAGATAATCCGGGAAGTAGCTTCTTCTTTAGGAACCAAGGGTATTGATCTACATCTTAATGTTTTCTGGGATAAGGACAATTTCAAGACTTCCCTTATCGATGGAGTTATAATGGCTGATATCATTGGGAACGAGAAACAGCTCAAGAGGTTGATCAAAGAGGATATTCCTTTGGTAGTAATAAATTCTCAAATAGAAGATGTGGATGTAAATTGTGTTGCTGTAAATAATTTTAAAGGTGCTTATGCGGCAACAGAGTTTTTGGTTCATCATGGGCATAAGCGCGTAGCTCATCTTGCTGGTGATTTGCGTGTTCAATGCGCCCAAGAGAGGGTCGAGGGGTATAAGTCAGCTTTGAATAAGAACGGGGTAGCCCTGATTAAAGACTACATTAAGACTACCAATTTTTCACGAAAAGAGGCCCGGGCAAAATTAGAGGAATTGTTTTCTTCGAATAGTTCGCCTACTGCCATATTCTGTTGTAGCGATGAGATTGCCAGCGAGGTTTTAAGCTTCGCTGAAGAAAGGAGAATAGAGGTGCCTAAGGACTTGAGCATTATCGGTTTTGACAATAATCCCCATTGTCTTTACGGAAATTTGATGCTTACTACAGTAAAGCAGCCTTTAGGAGCAATGGTTCACCAGGCTGTTAAGATATTGATAGAGAACGTAGAGAACAAGAAGCCTGCCCGAAAAATAGTTTTGGATACAGAGCTTATTATTCGTGATACAGTAAGTTTTCTCTAGCATATTTACCGACCAGTAATTAGAATTGGCAGGGGGCTATAATCACTTAATTCTCAACATATTGTGTCGACCTTTGTTGAAACTACTATATGTTGTATTTTTTCTTGACATTATCCTAAAGACGTGATATAAAAAGATGTCTTATCAATCATTTGTTTTCTTCACCATTAAATCTAAGTTTTTAGATTACCGCAAACATATCTTCAAAAAGAAAGGGGGACTATGGAGGAACTAAATTTCTCTTCTAATGCGATTGTCGTATTAAAAAAACGTTATCTTAAAAAGAATAACGAAGGTAAAGTTACTGAAACTCCATGTGAATTATTGGAGAGAGTGGCAAAAGCTATTTCGGGAGTAGAGAAGAAGTATGGTGCTGACGAGCAAAGCTTGAAGGAGTGTGAGAAAACATTCTTTGAGATGATGAAGAATCTGGAATTCATGCCCAATTCTCCTACTCTTATGAATGCCGGCAAAGATTTGGGCCAGCTTTCAGCTTGCTTTGTTGTTCCGGTTGAGGATTCTATGGAATCTATTTTTGATGCTATAAAAGCAACTGCACTTATACATAAGACTGGTGGAGGCACTGGTTTTAGCTTTTCACGCCTTAGAGCTCAGAACAGCGTGGTTAAATCTACCGGCGGAGTGGCTTCAGGACCGGTTTCGTTTATGAAAGTTTTTGATTCGGCTACTCAGGCAGTGAAACAGGGGGGTACTCGGCGAGGAGCAAACATGGGAATATTAAGAGTAGATCACCCTGATATTTTAGAATTTATAAAGTGCAAGGGGAAAGAAGGGGAGATCTCTAATTTCAATATTTCTATAGCTCTGACTGATGACTTTATGGAGAAAGCTTTAAACAAAGAAGACTATCAATTAATCGATCCTCATGATAAACAAGTTGTCGGAAAGTTAAGTGCTCGAGAGGTTTTTAACACCATCGCTGATTATGCTCACAATAACGGAGAGCCAGGAATTGTTTTTATAGATAAGATAAATAAAGACAATCCGACCCCTCATTTAGGCGATGTTGAGAGCACCAACCCTTGCGGCGAGCAACCACTTTTGCCTTATGAGAGTTGCAACCTCGGTTCGATTAATTTGTTTAAGGTATTAAAAAAGAAAGGTGATGGCTTTGAGATAGATTGGGAAAAATTAGAAAAAATTACCAAGGCTTCAACAAGATTTTTGGATAATGTTATTGAGGCTAATAAGTTCCCTCTTCCTCAAATTAGAGAAAACACCCTAAGAACAAGAAAGATCGGTTTAGGCATTATGGGTTGGGCAACTATGCTAGGGTTTTTAGGTATCCCTTACGATAGTGAGCAAGCAATAGGCTTAGCAAGAAAGGTAATGAAATTCATTCGCAGGAATGCTGAAGAGGAATCTATGGCTTTGGCCAAGAGGAGAGGAACGTTTCCGGCTTGGAATAAGAGCACTTGGCAAAAAAAAGGTATAAGGTTGAGGAATGCGACTTTGACCACAATTGCCCCTACCGGGACAATAAGTATTATTGCTGGGCCAACTGCTTCAGGAGTAGAACCTAATTTTTCCCTTTGTTACTTTCGTAATGTTTTAGATGGAGAGAAGCTTTTAGAGGTAGATCCATCATTCGAATACGTAGCTAAAAAGGAAGGCTTTTACTCAGAAGAGTTAATGAAAAAAATAGCTGGCGGAGAGAGTATCCAGGGGATGGATGAAGTTCCTGATGAGATAAAAAGAGTTTTTAAGACTGCCATGGATATCTCGCCGTTTTGGCATATAAAGATGCAGGGTGCTTTTCAGGAATTTACTGACAATGCTGTCTCTAAAACGATAAACTTACCTAATAGTGCTATTGTTGAAGATATAAAGGAATCTTATTTGTTAGCTTATAAGTTAGGTTGCAAAGGTATTACTGTTTATCGGGATGGAAGCAGAAGCGTTCAGGTTCTTACAGTAGACAAAAAGGAAGAGAAAGATAATTCTGAAGAAGCCGGGGGCTACTCAGTAGTTATCCCCTACCCTAAACCCAGGCCGGAAGTTATTCTAGGGACTACTACTAAGGTAACTACCGGTTGCGGAAATCTCTATATCACAGTTAACCAAGATGAAGAGGGTAATTTCTTTGAGGTCTTTACCCAGATGGGTAAAGCCGGCGGATGTGCTGCTTCTCAGCTCGAAGCTGTAGGCCGGTTAGTTTCTTTAGCCCTTCGCGGAGGAATTGACGTAAAGGTTATTGTTGAGCAACTTAAAGGCATAAGATGTCCTTCTCCTTCTTGGGATAAGGGGAAGAAAATCTTCTCCTGCGCTGATGCTATTGCTCGGGTCTTAGAGAAGAGAACGACGGATCAGAAAGAAGTAGCCAAGGTAACAGCAGAATTCCCGGCGAAGAAAGAAAAAGTTTCTGTAGGCGCTAAGAAGAAGAGGTCTAACAATGTGGTCGGAGTGTGTCCAGATTGCGGTTCTGCCCTTAGGCATCAAGAAGGATGTTTGACCTGCGATGGCTGCGGATACTCAAAGTGCTAATCAAGGGGACATATGATTAAATTAGTTCTATTAAGGCATGGTGAGAGCATTTGGAATCTCGAAAATAGATTTACTGGTTGGACTGATGTAGGGTTGTCTGAGAAGGGAGTAGCTGAGGCCTATTCATCAGCAGAGTGGCTTAGGAAGGAAGATTTCAGCTTTGACATCGCTTACACTTCGGTTCTTAAACGGGCAATTTCAACTCTCTGGATAGTCTTAAGAGACATGGACTTAATGTGGATTCCAGTCCGTAGGTCATGGCGTCTTAACGAACGGCATTATGGTGCTTTGCAAGGTCTAAATAAATTAGAAACAGTTCAGAAATTTGGCAAGGAACAGGTATTGATTTGGCGAAGAAGTTACGATACTCAACCCCCGGCCTTAACAGAGGGTGATAAGCGTTTTCCCGGCAAGGACCCCCGTTATAAAGATTTAACACCTCAGGAACTTCCTTTGACTGAGTGCTTAAAAGATACTGTGGAAAGATTCTTGCCTTATTGGCATGAGACTATTGTTCCAACTTTGCGTAAAGGTAAAAAGGTAATTATTACTGCTCATGGCAATAGCTTACGGGCTTTAGTTAAATATCTAGATGGAGTTAGCGACCAGGCAATAGTTAAGCTTAACATACCCACCGGAATACCTCTTGTCTATGAGCTGGATGATGACTTAAAACCAATAAAGCACTACTATTTAGGAGACCCCGAGGTTATTAGTAAAGCCATTGATTCTGTGGCTAAACAAACTAAGGAAAAGTAATTTTTTCCCCTCAAGAACGAAAAAGCCTACCGTTTAATCTTGCGATAATATATTCTTTTTCTCAATAAATTATGTTAAAATCATAAGCTATGAAAAAATACGATTGTATAGTTATAGGTGCTGGTCACGCTGGGATTGAGGCCAGTAATGCTGCAGCCAAATTGGAGAGTTCGGTGCTCTTGCTGACTACAGATGTCAATTCCATAGGCAAGTTATCCTGCAATCCGGCAATAGGAGGAGTATCTAAAGGTAATTTAGTCAGGGAGGTAGATGCTTTAGGTGGACTAATCGGTAAAATTGCTGATAAATGTGCATTATGCTATCGGATTTTGAATGCAAGCAAGGGTAAGGCAGTCTGGTCTACTCGGGCCCAGGTAGATATGTTTTCTTACCCTAAAGTCGCCAGAAAATTATTAAGGGAGAATAATAATATTGACATTGTTCAAGCTAAAGTTAAGGCAATCCTCGTAAGAAATAAAAAAGTATATGGCATTGAAACTGATCATAGAGAAGTTTTCCAAGGCAAAAGTGTGGTGATTTGTGCCGGGACGTTTTTGAAGAGCAGGGTTCATATTGGGCTGAATAGTTTTCCCGGAGGGAGGCTAAATGAGGATTCAAGCGATAGTTTATTCGCTCAAATAAGAGGAAACGGTATTAAGACTAAGCATTTTAAGACTGGTACCTGTGCCCGTTTAGATAAACGGACAATTGATTTTTCGAAGATGAAAGAGCAGAGGCCTGAAAGCAATGTCTTGCCTTTTTCCTTTTCCAATAAAAGCATATCTGAAGATGGTCTTAGTTGTTTCATAACTTATACCAATAAGAAGACCCATAAGGTAATTAGAGATAATTTAAAGTACTCACCTCTTTATACCGGAAAAATAACTTCAAGAGGGGTAAGATATTGTCCTTCTTTGGAAGACAAGGTAGTAAAATTTCCTGAGCGAGAAAGACATCAGATTTTTGTTGAACCCGAGGGGAGAGATTCTTTAGAAGTCTATCCTAATGGTATCTCAACCTCGCTGCCAGTGGATGTTCAGGCTAAGTTTGTCCATACTATAGAGGGGTTAGAACAGGCAGTAATTTTATCTCCCGGTTACGGTATAGAATATGGTCTAATTGATTCCCGTCAGCTTTACCCTACACTTGAGACCAAAAAAATTAAAGGACTTTATTTTGCCGGCCAGGTAAATGGGACTACTGGCTATGAAGAAGCAGCAGCCCAAGGGATAATTGCCGGTATTAACGCTGCTTTGCAGGTAAGAGGAGAAGAACCTTTTATCTTAAGAAGGGACCAGGCTTATATCGGAGTTTTAATTGATGATTTAACTGCCAAGGGAACTGATGAGCCTTACAGGATGTTTACTTCCCGTAGTGAATTTCGCCTAACCTTACGTGAAAGTAATGCTGACTTACGGTTAGCGTCTTTTGGGTTTAAACTTGGGCTGTTGGCTAAGAATGAATACGGGTTAGCCTTAGATAAGAAGAATAGCATTGATAGGTTAATAAAGAACCTGAAAAGCAAGAGAACTATTGTTGGAGGTAAAAGCATACTTTTGTTTGATTTCCTGAAGCGGCCAAGAATTACCTTTAGGGATGTTGAAAAGCAGGCTCAAGAAAAAATTAAAAATTTAGGAGTAGGCTGGGAAGTCGAGATACAAGCAAAATATGAGGGTTTCTTGCGCAGAGAATTTCTTTGGCAGAAAGAGTTAAAGAATTTGGATAAGATAAAAATACCTAAAGTTGATTACTCAAAAGTTCCTTCCTTATCTAGAGAAGTGGCTGAGAAATTAACGAAATTTAAGCCTTCTTCATTAGGGCAGGCTTTGAAAATAAGCGGCATTACTCCGGCAGCGATTCTAAGCGTTTATCACTTCATAAGGAAGGAGAAAAAACCTCGGAAAAGATAACCTGTCTTTCCAGTTATTCCTTAAGTCAATTTCAGATAATTACCAATAAAATCAGCGAATTTCTCAGTTGCGTTATGAGGGCAAAGTCTATCTTTTATTTTTTTTAACTCATTCCTTAGCTGAGAGTATTTTTGGTTATCCCTTAGGTACTTTAAAGTTATTGAGGCTAGATTTTTGGGGTTGGCTTGCTCCTGAAGGAGTTCATCAACAATTTTGTGTCGAGATAGTATATTAACCATGCCGACAAAATCAGTTTTTACCATTCTTTTTAAAATATGCCAGCTTAAAGGATTAAGTTTATAGATTATAACGTAAGGTATTCCTAATATGGCCAGCTCAACTGTAGCCGTGCCTGAAGATGCTATGATAAACTTTGATTCTTTAATCGTCTTATAGGAGTGGTTGACTATATCGATATTAGGCGAAAACTTCTCATAAAAATCTTTTTCCAAATTCGGCGGCCTTATTATCCTAAATTGATATCCATCCAATTCCTTTTCAATGATTTTCTTTGTTTTTATCATTGTCGGAAGATGCCGCTTTACTTCATTCTTCCTTGATCCGGGTAAAAATGAGATAATTTTATTTGGTTCAGTATCTTCTTCCTTAATTATCTCTAAGAGCGGATGTCCAAAGTATAAAACATCCATACCTTCATTTTTGTAGAAGGCTTCTTCAAATTCAAAAAGCACTACCATCTTGTCGACATACTTTTTTATTGTTTCTATCCTTTTTTTTCTCCAAGCCCAGATTTGGGGGCTAACGTAGTAGATGAGAGGAAATTCTTTGTTAAGCTCTTTAGCCAGTCGCAAGTTAAAGTCAGGAAAATCTATTAAGATTATCAAATCCGGTTTAAGATTGAGGATAGTTTCTTTAGTCCTTTTAAAGATTTTAAGGAGTTTCCCTAGAGAGGAGAGGACCTCAACTAGACCGCATACTGAGTGAGACAGAAGATTAATTATTTGTTGGGAGTATTCGGCAAGTTTTTCTCCACCAAAAGAATAAATCTCAAGGTTTGGGAATTTACTCTTTAATTGTTTACTTAAGAGGCCCCCATAAAGGTCACCTGACTTATCTCCAGCAACAATGACGATTTTTTCCATTTTTATTTTGATATTATTTTCTCTATTTTACAGGCGAGCTCTAAGGCGTCTTTTGCGGCTTCGGCATATCCTGTGTCAGACTTATTTCGGGTAACTAAACTCACAAAATCAGCAATTTCTTTTTTTAAGGGCTCTTCTTTACTTACCGGAAGGAGTTTCTTAATAATCTTAGTCTTCAATTTTTTATATATTTCTACTGTTTGCTGGGCATAATCTAAGGAGATGTAGGCCTGAGGCATGAATATTCTTATTTTTCTCTCTCTTTTTTGGGATATTCGAGAGGCAGTTATATTTGTCACGCAACCGTTTTTAAAAGTAATACGGGCGTTAGCTATATCTTCTGTAGAGGATAGGATTTTTACTCCCTTGGCATCGATTTTTTTAACACTGTCTCTTAATAGGTAGAGGATTATATCTAGGTCGTGTATCATTAAGTCCAGGACAACGCTGATATCTAAGGAACGATGAGGATAAGGGCTTAAGCGGTGGCATTCAATGAAAAGAGGATTTTTAATAATCTTTTTTATTGCCAAGTAGGCATTATTATATCTTTCGACATGACCGACAAAGAGAAGGGTTTTATTTTTCTTTGACATAGCGATGAGGTTCTTTGCCTCTTTTAAGTCTTGGGTCAGGGGTTTTTCTACCAAAACCGGGATTTTGTTCTTGAGAAAGAATTTAGCAATTTTGTAGTGGCTAGAGGTGGGGGTAGCAATGCTTACCAGGTCCACCTTGCCTTTTAGGTTTCGGTAATCCTTTAGGCAGTGGCCGATTTGATGATGGCCTAATATTTCAGGGTCGGTATCTACAAGGTAAATTTTCCCTATCTCCTTGAGTTCTTTGTAGATGCGTAAGTGGATACTGCCCAGCTTTCCTATTCCGACTATTCCTACCCTTATCATATTTAACATACTATCAAATTCCTTGTGAAAAGTCAATTGATGTGGTACAATCCTCTAAATCTTGAGGAAGCTATGAAGAATTATATAAAAGAATACCTGAAATTACTTAGATTTGCTAAATCCTATCGAGGAATTTTAGCCTTGGCTGGGCTCTGCATGGGTGTGTCTACCATCTTTGAGGGGGCTAGCTTGGGGATGATAGTGCCTTTATCTGACAGGATACTTACCAATAAGCAGATAGTTATTCCCGGGAAATTGCCGCCATTCTTAGCTACAATCATCGATAAGCTTAATGTTATAGAGCCTTTGACCTTTTTAAAATTCATTATAATTTTCATGCCCCTACTTTTTTTGCTCAAAGGGATATTCATCTTTTTGCAAGAGTATCTGATGAATATTGCCGGCCAGGGGGTAGTGCGGGATGTACGAAATAATCTTTACGGGAAGTTTCAAGATTTATCTATGGAGTTCTATGGCCGTAAGAGAACCGGCGAGCTAATGGCTCGGGTTACTAATGATGTAGCAATTATCACTAATGCAATTTCTTATGCACTTAAAGATCTTATCTTTGAGTCAATGAAAGTAACTTTTTTTGCTTTTTGCGCTTTTTATATCGGTTTTAAGATTTCCTGGAAATTGCCGTTAGTCGCCTTTGTTATCTTTCCTTGCATAATGTTTCCGGTAGTAAGAATCGGCAAAAGGATTAAGAAATTTGCCCTAGAAGTGCAGAATAAAATAGCTGATTTGAATTCGCTCATGGCTGAGACCATCCAAGGTGCCCAGATCGTAAAGGCTTTTTGCCGTGAAGATTATGAGCTTGAGAGATTTAAAGACATTAATCACCATTACTATAAATTTACCTTAAAGAGTGCAAAAAGGATACTTATTCTATCCCCTTTTACTGAGTTTGTGGGTGTGTTAGGGGCAGTGATAATCCTTTGGGTTATTGGGAATGAAGTAATTTCAGGAAGGCTTTCTTTCGGTATTATCGGCGCCTTTTTAGCCTTTTTAATGTCAATGATCAGACCTTTCAAGAAGCTTTCTAATGTTTATGCTATTAATCAGCAGGCTTTGACGGCATCAGCAAGAATTTATGATATTCTTGAAGAGGAACCAAAGGTAAAAGAGAAAGGGGGTGCAAGAGAAATAAAAGACTTAACCCAAGGAGTTGCCTTTAAAAATGTAGAGTTTAAATATAGTAATGATGATGAGTTTGCTTTGGGTAAAGTTGATTTAGAGGTTAAAAAGGGCGAGGTAATTGCTTTAGTCGGCCATTCTGGAGCAGGTAAGTCTACCTTAGTAGGGTTAATTCCTCGTTTCTACGATCCTCAGAAAGGCTCAATTTGCATTGATGGGATAAATATTAAAGATTTTAAGATGAAAGATCTGCGCTCCCTTATTGCCGTAGTGTCTCAAGATATAGTTCTTTTTAACTCGACGATAAGAGATAATATTGCTTATGGAAAGGATAAGGCCCAAGAGGCTGAGATTATAGAAGCTGCGAAGAAGGCCTATGCGTATGAATTCATTATGGATATTCCCCAGAAATTTGATGCTGTGGTTGGAGATAGAGGATTTCGACTCTCAGGAGGGGAAAAGCAAAGAATTGCGATTGCCAGGGCGATTTTAAAGAATTCGCCTATTTTAATTTTAGATGAGGCAACCAGCCATCTTGATTCGGCATCAGAACAGTTAATAAAAGAAGCACTTTATGCGTTGATGAAGGGAAGAACCTCTTTTGTCATCGCGCATCGTCTTTCTACTGTCCAGAAGGCAGATAAAGTAGTGGTTTTTGAAAAGGGTAAGATTGTAGAGGTTGGGACTCACCAGACCCTTCTTAAGGCTGATAGCTTGTACAAGAAGCTTTACGACTTACAGTTTAGCGTATAAAGAAGTGGTTGAAAATATTAAGAAATATGATATACTTTGAGTTTGAGAAAGGAGCTAGCCAGATCACAGGGAGATCCGGTAGAGGGCTCCGTCTACGTTGATTTCTAGGTTTATTTAAATAGTTAAGTTAAAAGGAGGAAAGGGGAAATATGGCGCTACCTGAAATTATTAAGGAATTATTGGAAAATGGGGTTCATTTTGGGCATTTGAGTAAACATTGGAATCCTAAAATGAAGAGGTTCATTTTCGGCAAAAAGAAAAATGTTTATATTATTGATTTAGAGAAGACAGCCCAAAAATTACAAGAGGCTAAGGAGTTCGCGAAACAAAAAGCAAAAGATGGCGAGAAGATTCTTTTTGTATCTACCAAAAAGCAACTGCGAAGCGTAGTAAAAGAATTAGCTTCTTCCTGCGATATGCCTTATGTGGCAGAGAGATGGGTTGGAGGTTTACTTACCAACTTCTCTACTGTAAGGAGAAGGGTGGAGAAGTATTTAGAGTTTTTGAGGAAGCGAGAGACTGGCGGTTTTGACATAATGGTAAAAAAGGAAGTCGTAAAGATAAATCGAGAAATAGAGAGAATGGAGAGAAGCTATAGTGGAGTTACTTCCCTGGAGGGTCTTCCTAGTTGCGTTTTCGTGGTTGACCCAAAAAAAGAGGTCGCTTGCGTAAGGGAGGTAAACAAATTAGAGATACCTATTATTGCTTTGATTGATACTGACGCTAATCCTGATATTATTGATTACCCTATACCAGGAAATGACGATTCTATAAAGTCAGTAAAGTATATAACTTCTTCTGTGGTTGAGGCAATTAATCAGGGACTTAAAGAAGCCTTAGAAGGGAAGAAGAGCCAAGAGAAGGAAAAGGCTGAAAGTGCAGCTGAGGAGAAATCAGCAGAGGCTCCTTCCTCTGAGGTTAAAACAGGGGACGAAACTCCCGAAAAAAAGATTAAGAAAAGCACAAAGAGTAAATAATTCACCATACCATTACGGTTTCATTAAAGGAGGATTAGAATGGGTTTGTCAGATATTAAGAAATTGAGAGGGTTAACTTCTTTGGGGATTAATGATTGTAAGAAGGCTTTGAGTGAATCCAAGGGCGATTTTGATAAAGCTTTAAAAATATTAAAGAGTAAGGGAATTCGAATGTTAGAGAAAAGAAGCTCTCGAGCAACCGGCCAAGGGGTGATAGATGCCTATGTCCATTTTGGGGGCAACCTTGCCACTTTGGTTGAAGTAAATTGTGAAACAGACTTTGTTGCTCGTACAGATGTGTTCAAGAAATTTGTTAAAGATATAGCTATGCAGGTGGCAGCAGCTAATCCTGAATATGTAGCTAAGGAAGATATCCCGAAGGATGTTTTAAAAGATGTAAAAAATAAGGATGAGTATATCAAGCGATATTGCCTTCTAGAACAAGCCTTTGTAAAGGATAGCAAACTCTCAGTAGGAGATTATTTGCGGGATACAGTGTCTCAGACCGGAGAAAATATAGTAATTAAAAGGTTTGTTCGTTTTTCCTTAAGCGAGGCAAATGCAAGCTAAATACAAAAGAGTTCTTCTTAAATTGAGCGGAGAAGCTTTTTTAGGTAAGTATCCTCACGGTATTGATACCGATGTCTGTGTTCATTTAGCTAAGCAGATCAAAGAGGTATTAAATCTAGGCGTAGAGATAGCCTTAGTAGTTGGAGCCGGAAATATATTCCGGGGAGTTCCTAAGTCTAAGGAGTTTCAAATGCAGAGGACTGTTGCTGATTACATGGGGATGCTGGCAACAGTTTTAAATGGCCTTGCTCTCCAAAATGCTTTAGAAAATCAGTGTATTCCTACCAGAGTTATGACTGCTATTGGGATGGATAGGATAGCTGAACCCTATATTTGCCGTCGGGCCATAAGGCATCTAGAAAAGAAAAGGGTAGTTATATTTGTCGCCGGGACAGGTAATCCTTATTTTACTACTGACACTGCTTCGGCTTTGCGTAGCGTAGAAATTGGCGTAGATGCTCTACTTAAAGGAACAAAAGTGAACGGAGTCTACTCAGCAGATCCCTTTAAAGACAAAAATGCCAAAATGTTTAAAAAATTGGACTACATGAAGGTAATTAATAAAAAGTTAAGGATAATGGATACAACAGCAATTACCTTATGTATGGAGAACAAGCTACCGATAACCGTCTTTAATTTTATGAAACATGGTAATTTGAAGAAAGTGGTTTGTGGACAGAATATTGGAACCCTTATCAAATGAGGGAGGAGTAGGATGGTAAAAGAAGTCTTAAAAGAAATAGAAGATAATATGAGAAAAGCCATAGAGGCAACAAAGCGGGAACTGTCTGAACTCCGTTCCGGTAGAGCTAATCCTAAAATGGTCGAAGGCATAAGGGTGAATTATTATGGGACACCAACCTTGCTTAAGGAGCTTGCTACTATTGGCATTCCTGAAGCCAGGATGATTGTTATCAGTCCTTATGATCCTTCGTCAGTAAAAGAGATTGAAAAAGCTATTCTGCAGTCGGAGTTGGGCATTACTCCTGTTAGTGATAATAAGATTATAAGGTTAATAGTCCCGCCTTTGTCTGAAGAGAGAAGAGAGGAATTGATAAAAATAGTTAAAAAGATAGTTGAAGAAGGGAAAGTGTCAATTAGAACTGTAAGAAGAGATGGCAAGGAGAAGATTAAGAGTTTAGAAAAAGGTAAGAAAATTTCTGAAGATGACCGTTTTAAATCAGAAGATCAGCTGCAAAAGACTACTGATAAGCATATCAAAGAGATAGATAATATTTTGGAAGAAAAAGAGAAGGAACTCAAAGAGTTCTAAAAGGCTCTCTGATAGTAAAGAATTCCTTTAGGGGATAGATATCAACAACAAAGTTAATGGGCCGCTAGCTCAGTTGGTAGAGCACCGCCCTTTTAAGGCGGGTGTTCCGAGTTCGACCCTCGGGCGGCTCACCATTCGCGGATGTGGCGAAATTGGCAGACGCGCTAGCCTTAGGAGCTAGTGAGGAAACTCATGGGGGTTCAAGTCCCTCCATCCGCATAAGGTATTTATTTGGTTGATCGCGGGGGTAGCTCAATCGGCTAGAGCGTCACGTTGCCAACGTGAAGGTTGAGGGTTCGATTCCCTTCCTCCGCTCCAATTATTAGTTGGGTGTAATACGAAAAAGATGAATTAGAATATATGAATATTTTAGATTATTTAAGCAAAGAATGTATTATTTTAGGATTAAAGCAAAAAAATAAGAAGAATACCATTTTAAGCATCGTTGACCACCTCGTAGAAGAAAAGAAGATAGCTAAAGAGGATAAAAAGGAGATTTCGAAAGCTATCTTTCAAAGAGAAGAAATGGGTTCTACCGCGATTGGAAACCATATCGCTTTTCCCCACGTACGAACTAATTCTGTTAAAGATATCGTAATTTGCGTTGGCATATCTAAAGAAGGGATTGATTTCGATTCATTGGATCAAGAGCCAGTAAATATTGTAGCGCTTCTTCTTTCCAATCAGAAGGAAGCAGGGTTGCATCTTAAAATGCTGGCCTTTCTGGCGAGAATGTTGCGTGATAAATATCTGGTTCAAAGACTGAAAAGCGTTAAAACAGAAGAGGAAGTTATTGCCTTATTAGATAAACAGCAGCAAGCAATAAGATGAAGAAGTTTCTAAAAATTATAAAATGGTTTTATCCTGGCCTAAGGATAAAAAGATGGGTTGTTTTACTGTTCTTGAGCCTTTTCTTTTTAATTTTTTCGTCGGTAAGGCTTGCCCATGATACCCATTTGATTTTAAAGATATTTGATTCTCTTTTATTTGTTTTTTCTTTTATTGGATTTGTGGCTGGGATGCGCTCGCTTATTAAAAGTTTTTTTGAGGCTATCTACCCTGGGAAGAATAAAGAGATCATTGACATAATTTACGAAAAAAGGTTTTTGTCTAAGGGGCCTAAGATTGTTGCTATTGGAGGCGGAACAGGACTTTCTACTGCCCTTGAGGGATTAAAGGAATATACTGCGAACATAACAGCTATAGTAGCTGTTGCTGATGAGGGTGGTTCTTCAGGGCGCTTAAGAGAGGAATTCGGTATTTTGCCTCCAGGAGATATTAGAAACTGTTTAGTCTCTTTAGCCGAAGCACCACAGCTGATGCGCGATTTGTTTCAATACCGTTTTAAAGAAGGCAATGGGATTAAAGGCCATAGCTTTGGAAATATTTTTATTACTGCCATGACTCAAGTAACAGGAAGTTTTAAAGACGCAGTAAAGGAATCGAGCATAGTTTTGGCTATCCGCGGAAGAGTATTACCGTCAAGTTTGGATAAGATACGTCTTAAGGCTGAGTATAGCGATGGAACAACGAAAGAAGGCGAGGATAAGATTCCTCACGAGGAGAAGTCGATAAGAAAAATATACTTAGTTCCTCAAGATGTCAAATCTAATCCCGAAGCCATTGAGGCTATAAGAGAGGCTGAGATAATAATCTTTGGGCCGGGGAGTTTATTTACTAGTATTATACCTAATCTTTTAATAGAGCAAGTTAGAGAAGAGATTGCTAAACGGGATGTTGTGAAGTTATACCTTTGTAATGTTATGACTCAGCATGGCGAGACTGATGGCCTTACAGCATTTGATCATCTTGAGAAGATAGTTTCTCATGCCGAGAGAAATATCGTTAACTGCTGTTTGGTTAATTCCGGTAGACTTAAGCATAATCTTCTTGTTAAGTATGCCCAAGAGAAATCTTTTCCGGTAATTTTTGATCGGGAAAGATTTAAAAAATTAGGGGTGTCCATATTTGAAGGGGATGTTGTTAGTAAGAGCAATTATTTACGTCATGATTCGAAAAATACAGCAAAAGAGGTCATGGTTATCTATAACTATATGAAGAAAAAATGGAGAGGATTGAAAAACAGGTAGTCGTAGGGAAAGTCCACGGTTTACATGCTAGACCGGCTACTATCTTTGTGCAGTTAGCTAATAAATTTAACTCATCAGTAAAGATAGAAAGAGACGGCGAGATTGTTGATGGTAAGTCGATAATGGCCTTATTGAGCTTAGGGGTAAATGCCGGTGTAGAGGTAAAATTGATTACAGAAGGTGATGATGCAAAAGAAGCGATAGATGATTTAAAGAGGTTTTTAGAAGACGAGGGTAAAAATGATTAAGATAAAAGGCATTGGTGTTTCTGGAGGAGTGGGGATAGGCAAAGTCTTAATATTGAGGAAAGACGAATTTTCTGTTCCCAAGAAGAAGATCTCTCACGATGAGATTTCTCGGGAGATCTATCGCCTTGAAGAGGCGTTGATGGAGACACGCAAAGAGATCTCTGATTTACAGAAGAAGATATCCAAAGATATTGGTTTTGACCATGGCCGAATATTTGAAGCCCACTACCTAGTTTTGGAAGACAGGGTTTTGATAGAAGACGTTATTAAACAGATTAAGATAAAAAAGGTGAATGTTGAATATGCTTTCTCTGAAAGTATAAAGAAGTATGTTGATACTTTGCTTAACTTAAATGATGAGTATTTACGTGAGAGAGTAATAGATATTGAAGATATTTCCCGAAGAGTTTTGAAGACAATGCTTAAGGAGAAGACCTTATCTTTAAGTGATTTAAAGGAAAAAGTAGTTATTGTTGCTCATGATCTTGGACCTTCCCAGACTGCCTCTTTGCCTAAGGAAAATGTCTTGGGATTTGTTACCGATGTTGGCGGTAGAACCTCGCATACGGCAATTATCGCTAAAAGCTTGCGAATTCCAGCAGTTGTAGGCTTAGAGGTTGCCACAGATAATATACGGTCTGGGGATAAGGTTATTGTCGATGGTTCTTCAGGGCTTGTTATAGTACGGCCTACAGATAAAGTTTTAAAAGAATATAGGAAAAAGTCCAACCTTTACACTAAAGAAGTAAAGGCGATTCATATACCAAAGGCTGTCAAAGTTTTCACCAAGGACGGAAAGGCAATAGTGGTCTCTGGCAATATTGAACTCCCTGAGGAGCTTCCTTTGATTAAGAAGTATGGCGCAGAGGGTATCGGTCTTTATCGTACCGAATATATTTTCTTAGGCCGAAGAGACTTACCTTCTGAGGAAGAACAGTATAAAGCATATAGCAAGGTGGCAAAGGAAGTATCGCCGCATTCGGTTATTTTTAGAACAATTGATATTGGCGGTGACAAGTTTCTTTCACGGCCAGAAGTTCCTCATGAGATGAGTCCTTTTTTAGGATGGAGAGCAATTCGATTTTGCCTAGCTCGTCCAGAAGTATTCAAGGTTCAGCTAAGAGCAATTTTAAGGGCTTCCGTAGGTAATAATGTGAAGTTGATGTTTCCGATGATTTCAGGGATAGAGGAGTTAATGCAGGCAAAGGGGCTTTTAGATAAATGCAAGAAAGAGCTAAAAAAAGAAGGCAAGAAATTTGATAAGGATATTTCAGTGGGAGCGATGATTGAAGTCCCTTCAGCAGCTTTGACCGCTGATGTTTTAGCAAAAGAATGTGATTTCTTCAGCATTGGAACAAATGATTTGATTCAATACTCCTTAGCCGTAGACCGGACTAATGAGAAAGTTGCTTATCTTTATGAACCCGGTCATCCAGCAGTATTAAGATTGATAAAAAGAATAATCGAGGCTGCTCATCAGAATGATATCTGGGTCGGAATGTGTGGAGAGATGTCCGGAGAACTTATCTTTTCATTCCTGCTCTTAGGAATGGGGCTAGATAGGTTTAGTATGTCTATTCCCCAGATTCCCAAGGTGAAAGAGCTAATAAGTAATATCAACCTCAAAGATGCTAAAGCCGCTCTCCAAGAGGCCTTAAAGCTTCCTACAGCGAAAGAGGTAGAGAAATACCTTCAGAGCGAGCTGAAAAAGATCTTAGGGGATGATTTTTACCGTATATTGATGATTTAATATGCATATAGCAATCCTTGCCGCTGGCTACGGAACAAGACTCTATCCTCTAACTAAAAGAATAGCTAAACCTCTGGTTCCGATAAACAATAAACCAATGATTAATTATTTAGTCGACAAGATAAAAGATCTGGCCGATAGTTTCCCTGTGGATGAGGTAAGAATCGTTGTTAATAATAAGTTTTATAAGAGCTTCTTGGATTGGAAGAAAAAGTACAAGGTAAGAGCAGAGATCCTTAATGACGGTTCAAATAGCCATGAGGATAGATTAGGGGCCATAAAGGATATGAGGTTTGCTCTTGGTGAGACAAAAGCAGATTGGTTAGTTTTAGGAGGAGACAATTTATTTCAGGATGATTTAGTAGGATTCATTAAATTCGCAAAGGAAAAGAAATCATACCCTTCTATTGGGCTTTATGATGTTAAATGCAAAAAAATGGCTACACGTTTTGGTGTAGTAATGCTTAATAAAGAAAAGAGGATATCTAAATTCCAAGAGAAACCTAAGAAACCTCTTTCTACTTTGGCTGCATCGTGTGTTTACTTTTTTCCTAAGCAGTCCTTGCATCTATTCGATTCATTTATTAGCGATAATGGAAGTGTTGATGCTTCGGGCAAATATATAGCCTGGTTATCTAAGGAGTCAAAAGTTTTTGGATACACCTTAAGCGGTAAATGGATTGACATTGGACATTTTGATTCCTTAAAGCAGGCTGAGGGAGAGTTTAAATAAAAGGAGGAATATGTCATTAAAGCAATTAAGAAAAAAGATCGATTACATAGACGAAAAAATACTTAGTCTGCTTAACCAGAGGGCTTTGAAAGTCATCAAGGTTAGCAAGGTGAAGAAAAAGAAGAAATTAAGCACATATGCTCCCGATAGAGAGGAAAGTATGATATCTCGGTTGAAGAAAATTAACAAAGGACCATTTTCAGCTCAAGATGTGAAAGACGTTTTCCGGGAGATACTTTCTATATGCAGGGCTCAGAGGGCAACTATGAAGATAGCCTATTTAGGGCCAGAGGCAACATTCACGCATATTGCAGCAATAAAAAAGTTTGGTAAGTCATTGGACTATGTTGAATGTAGCAGTATAGCTGATGTTTTTACCGAAGTTGAACGCGGCAGGGCAGATTATGGTGTAGTCCCTATTGAAAATTCTACTGAAGGCGCTGTGAATCATACCTTGGACATGTTCATAGATTCTGATCTTAAAATATGCTCAGAGATGTATTTACCTATAAAACATAATCTTCTAAGTAAACAGAGTAATATATCTGCCGTGAAGAAGGTTTATTCTCATGAGCAGGTGTTTGCCCAATGCCGTAAATGGCTTGAGAAGAATATACCAAATGCTAAGTTGATTCCTTGCACAAGCACAACTCAAGCAGCAATGCTTGCTGCTTCAGGAAAGGGCAGAGCCGCTATAGCCAGTAAAGTAGCAGCCGATGAGTATAAACTAAATTTACTGGCTAGTTCAATTGAGGATTCAGCCCATAACATTACCCGTTTCTTGATAATCGGGACTCAAAATGTTAAACCGACCAAACATGATAAAACATCTATAGTGTTCTCGATGAAAGATAAGGCTGGTGCCTTGCATAATGTTCTTGTGCCTTTCAAGAAGGGTAATATAAATCTTACCAAGATAGAATCAAGGCCTTCTAAGAAGAAGGCTTGGAAGTACTACTTTTTCGTAGACATGGAGGGGCATAAGGACTCTTCCTTAGTTAAGAAGGCCTTAAAGGCGTTAAGAAAGGAGTGCCTTTTCGTAAAAGTCCTTGGCGCTTATCCCAAAGAGAGCTAACTAATAATTTATTTATACAGGGGTTTTATATGACATACAGAAAAGAATTAAAAAAAATAAATGTTTACAAGCCGGGTAAACCGATTGAAGAGGTGAAGCGAAGTTTAAAGCTAGAGGAGGTTTATAAGCTTGCCTCTAATGAAATTCCATTCCCTCCTTCCTATATACGCAAAGCAATTGGTGAGGAAGTGAAAAACATTAGCCGTTATCCAGAGAGTAGCAGCTTCTACCTAAGAATAGCTTTATCTAAGAAACTAAGCGTTAGGGGAGATCAAATTATTTTTGGCAATGGTTCAGATGAGCTGATAGTTTTGGCCTTGAAGGCGTTGATATCTAAGGGTGATGAGGTAGTAGTTGCTTATCCTACCTTTTTGATTTATGAGATTCAGGCTAGAATTGCTGGAGCGAAAGTAGTAAAGGTCCCTTTGAAAAATCTGCGTTATTCTCTTAGTGAAATAGCTAAGAAAGTTACCAAAAAAACAAAAATTATCTTTATTGCTAATCCCGACAATCCTACCGGGACATACTTAAATGAAAAAGAAGTTAGGGATTTCTTAGCCAAGATTCCTAAGCGGGTATTAGTTTTTTTTGACGAGGCCTATTTTGAATTTGCGCCAAAAAATTTCCCCCAGACGCTGAAGTTGCTTAAAAAACGCGGTAATATCATAGTAACCCGTACTTTTTCCAAGGCCTATGGCTTAGCCGGACTACGTATCGGCTACGGAGTTACGACTAGAGAATTAGCAGGAATCCTGAATAAGATTCGAGAGCCATTCAATATAAATAGGTTTGCTCAAGTGGCAGCATTGGCAGCTTTAAAGAATAAGGAGTTTTTAAGAAAAGTAACTACTCATGTTGAAAAAGAAAAGAAGTATTTTTACAAAGAGTTAAAAAAGTGCAAGCTATCATTCACTGAAAGCGCAACTAACTTTGTTCTCATTGATTTTAAGCGTGATGTCTCAATGCTCTGCGATTACTTCTTAAAGCGAGGGATTATCGTAAGAGGATTAAAAGGCTGGGGCTTGAAGAATTTCTTTCGGGTGACCGTAGGTTTACCTAAAGAGAATAAGAAGTTTATAAATTGCCTGAAGAGTTACTTAAAGAAGAGTTAGGGAGATAAAATATGATTATTGTTTTTAAGAAGGATGCAACAAAAAATGAAATAAATAGCCTTATCAAGAGAGTTAAAAAGTTAGGGTTAAAGGCAATGGTTTCCCGGGGTGAGGAGCGAACTATCATAGGTGTCATTGGGCCTGAAGATATTGTGAGATTGCATCCTCTGGATGTTTTTCCCGGGGTAGATAAGGTGATGCCAGTATTAGCCCCTTATAAGTTAGTGTCCCGGGAATTTAAAGAAGAGAGTAGCGTCGTAAAGATAAGAGAAGGGGTAGAGATCGGCTCCTCGAAGGTAGCAATTATTGCCGGTCCTTGTTCTATCGAAAGCGAAGAGCAGATAAAGAAAATAGCTAAGAAGGTAAAAGAAGCCGGAGCAGGCATTTTAAGAGGAGGTGCTTTTAAACCGCGTAGTTCTCCTTATACCTTCCAAGGTTTAGGCGAAGAAGCTTTAAAAATGCTTAAGGGTGTATCAGAGGAGGTTGATATGCCTACAGCTACTGAGGTTATGGATACTCGAGATGTAGCTTTAGTAGCAAAGTATGCTGATGTTTTACAGATTGGTGCTCGCAATATGCAGAATTTTAATCTTCTTAAAGAAGTCGGCCAGACCAAGAAGCCAATCATTTTAAAAAGAGGCTTGAGCGCTACCATAAAAGAATTATTAATGAGTGCAGAGTATATTTTATCCGAAGGTAATTTCAATGTGATTTTGTGTGAACGGGGCATACGGACTTTTGAAGAATTTACCCGTAATACTTTAGATTTAAGTGCGGTACCTTCGATAAAAATGTTGTCACATCTTCCGGTTATTGTTGACCCCTCTCATGCTTGCGGAAAGTGGGGTTTGGTTGCGCCTTTGAGTAAGGCGGCAGTTGCCTGCGGAGCAGATGGTCTCCTAGTAGAAGTTCATCCTAATCCCCAAGAAGCGCTAAGCGATGGTTCGCAGCAGCTCCTGCCGGATAACTTCGCAGGTTTAGTAAACGAATTAAAAGATATTGCTAAGGCTGTAGGTAGGCAGATATGAGCAAAATAAAGAAAATAGGAATATTAGGCGTAGGGCTTATGGGTGGGTCTTTGAGTTTAGCTTTGAGGAGTAAGTTTCCGGGGGTATCTGTCTGTGGTTTCGCCAGAAGCCAGAAATCTTACAATAAGCTAAAAAAAATAAGGGTTCTTAACAGAGTAGAGCGAGATTTAAAAAATGTTGTTGAGAATGCTGATTTAGTTGTTTTGGCCTTACCAGTAGAGGTAATCATTGATTACTTTAAAAAAATTGCTCCTTTTCTGAAAAAGGGAGCTATTGTATTTGATTTAGGTAGCAGCAAAGGAGTAATTGAGAAGAGCATTGCTAAGTGCTTGCCTAGGAAAGTAAGCTTTGTCGGTTGTCATCCTTTATGTGGGAGTGAGAAAAGTGGAGCAGAATTCAGTAAAAAGGACCTCTATCACGGGAGAGTTTGCTTAATTACATCTTCACCTCAAAGTAAAGCTACTAAAATAGTTAAAAAAATCTGGGAGAAGCTGGGTTCAAAAGTAATCTTTGTTAGCCCCGAACGCCACGATAAATTTTTATCTTACTTGTCTCACTTACCTCATCTTATTTCTTTCTCTCTTACTAAAGGGTTTTCTAAAGATCATTCAAAGTTCACCCTGCAAAGCTTTAAGGATTTAACCAGGATATCTCTTTCCCCAGCGGCAGTGTGGGCTGAAATTCTTCTATCCAATAAGAAGAATGTATTGGCTGATTTAAACAAGTTCATGAAAACTTTAAAGAAATTCGAGAACTTGATAAAAAAGAACAATAAAGATAAAATTGTAGATTTAATTAAGACGATAAACACTAAGCAGAAACGTATATCATGATTATCGGCATAGATGGTCCTGCTGGATCAGGAAAGACAACAGTTGCTAAACTCCTAGCTAAAAGGCTAGGCATTTTTTATTTAGATACCGGAGCAATGTATCGAGCTTTAACCCTAAGGGCCATTGAAAGAAAGGTAGATTTATCCGATAATAACACCTTAAAGAAGCTTGCTGAGGAATTAAGCCTGGAATTTAAAGACGGTAAAGTTTACCTTGATGGTTTAGATGTTAGCAATCAGATAAGAACCCCCCTTATAGATAAGAGTATTTCTTCAGTAGTAGCACAGCCAGAAGTCAGGGCAGTAATGGTAAAGCTGCAGAGAAATATGGTTGAGCGGGGAGACTTTGTTGTCGAGGGTAGAGATATAACTACAGTGGTCTTCCCTGATGCTAAGTATAAGTTTTACCTTGATGCTTCTCCAGCAACAAGGTCTCAAAGGAGATTTAAGGAGTTAAGCGAAAAGGGCATGGATGTTAATCTTAAGGAATTAGATCAGGACTTAAAGAGGCGGGATAACGCTGATAAGACTAGAAAAATCAGCCCTTTAAGGTTAAGCAAAGATGCTATATGCATAGACACAACTAATCTTACCATACTCCAGACAGCCGAGGAGATCATTAAACGTATGGATTCAGAAGATAAGTAGCATTTGGTTAGGGTAAGGGTTAGATTTTTCGTCTTTCCCTGAAGAGATGACTTCGCCCGCTACATCTTATCTTTTTGGTATAGCCAGTAATATCAGATAAAAACCATAAGTAAAATGGATACAAAAGAAAAAATAAGAAATTTTTGCATAATTGCTCATATTGACCATGGTAAATCTACTCTTGCTGATAGGTTTTTGGAGATGGCCGGGGCTGTAACTACCAGAAAGAAGCGAGAACAGATTATGGATAGTATGGAGCTAGAGCAGGAGCGAGGTATTACTATAAAGGCAAAGGCAGTTAGGCTAAATATTTCTTATCAAGGAGAAGATTACATTTTGAATCTCATTGATACTCCCGGTCATGTTGATTTTTCATATGAAGTGGCCAAGTCTTTAAAAGGTGCTGAGGGAGCAATCATCCTGGTTGATGCTTCTCAAGGAATTGAAGCCCAAACAGTGGCTAATTTTCACTTAGCCTTAGATAATGATTTAAGAATTATTCCTGTTCTTAATAAGATAGACCTTCCTGGTGCCGATATCGAAAGAAGCGCTGGCCAGCTTCTTGATGTTTTTGGTTTTAAGCGGGAAGAGATTTCTCTTGTTTCAGCCAAAGATGGTAAAGGCGTTGAAGAATTGCTTAAGAGAGTGATTGAAAAAATACCTGCGCCTAGAGGTGATATCACGAAAACACTCAAAGCAGTTCTTTTTGACTCTACTTATGATGCTTATAGAGGGGTTATATTATTTTTGAGAATATTTGATGGGCAAGTTGTTGTGGGCGATAATATTCTTCTTATGCACCAGAACAAGAGGTATCGAGTAGAAGAGGTAGGTGTATTTTTACCAGAAGCACAGAAGAGAGAGAAACTTTGTTGTGGCGAGGTAGGTTATATTTGCTGCAACATAAAAGATCCTCAAGATATAGACGTTGGAGACACAGTTACTTCGGCACTCTCTCCTACCGATGAAGCTTTTGAAGGGTATAAGAAGATGTCACCGATGGTTTTCTGTGGGATATTTCCTTCTTCTCCTAAGGATTATCCTGCCTTAAGAGGGGCCATTGAGAAGCTAAAGTTATCTGATCCTTCTTTTGTCTATGAGCCTGATAACTTAGGTAATTTAGGCTATGGATTTAGATGCGGTTTTCTAGGGCTCCTGCATATGGAGATAGTTCAAGAGAGGCTAGAAAGGGAACATAACCTTGATCTTGTTCTTACTTCGCCTAATGTTAAGTATCAGTTAAAGAGAACAGGGGGAAAACAGGTTGAGTATATAGAAGTTCCTCACCAATTTCCTGAAGTCTCTTGTATCGAAGAGGTGTCCGAGCCCTTTGTTAGAGCTACCATTGTAACGCCAGCAGAGGGAATGGATCCTATCTGTGACTTAGCAAAATCGAGACGAGGTGAGTTTGCTAAGATGGATTATCTAGGTAAGGATAGGTTAGCTATAGTTTTTGACCTTCCCCTAGGAGAAATTGTTATTGATTTTTATGATAATATAAAATCTGTAACTAAAGGTTATGCTTCTTTTGATTACGAATTCATTGGGTACAAGAAGACAGAAATTACCAAAATTGATATTCTTTTTAATCAGAAGAAGGCTGAAGCTTTTTCAATTTTAGTGCATAAAGATAAGGTAGAGGCTAAAGCAAGAACGGTGGTTGAGAGATTAAAGAAGCTAATTCCCCGGCAGATGTATGAGGTAAGGATCCAAGCTGCAATTGGTTCGAAGATAATTGCTTCTGAGAAAGTTGCAGCTTTAAAGAAGAATGTTACTGCAAAGTGCTATGGAGGAGATATTACTCGTAAACGAAAACTCTGGGAGAAGCAGAAGAAGGGTAAGAAAAAGATGAAACAGCTGGGGAATATAATCATTCCTCAGAATGCCTTTCTGGAAGTGCTTAAGATGTAAATAGGGATTACACAGATTAAATATGCAATTATACCGAAAAGCTGTTATAATATAAATCTATATAACCTTCTAAGAAATTCCTGCCTCACCGGCAGGCAAGGGGTAATTTCTTTATAAAAGATGAGCAAAAAAAAGAGTGCACTGAGAGAGTGGGTTGACGCTATAATTATTGCTGCAGCATTGGCGATATTTTTAAGAACTTTTTTCTTTCAAATATATAAGATTCCTACCACCTCAATGGTTCCAGTCTTGGTTCCTGGGGATAAGATCTTTGTAAGTAAGCTTACTTATGGTCCTAAAATTCCCTTTACCCCCCTGCGTATTCCGGGATTCCGTAAACCTAAAAGGTTTGATATTGTTGTATTTGTTCCACCAATTGCTACTGAGAGGAGTAAGGCTTACATAAAGCGGCTAATTGGCTTGCCAGGAGATAAAATTGAGCTAAAAGACGGCAATATCCATATAAACGGCAAAATAGTAGTTGACCCGAAGACTGCAAGAAACTATTATTATAATCAGGGAGAGTATGGAGCTAGGGGTAAGAAGATAACTGTTCCTGAGAGTAAGTACTTTCTCCTTGGTGATAATAGCATTTCTTCTAAGGATGGCCGCGAATGGGGATTTGCTGATGCGAAAGATGTAATTGGAAAAGCAGTTCTAACCTGGTGGCCGCCGAAGAGAATAACCATGCTTGAGTAATGAGTCTAGCCGATAAATTGACCACTATAAGAATTATTCTTATCCCTGTATTTGTTTCTCTGCTTATTTACTCACGGTCACACCATTACCTAAGACATTTTGCAACAGCAGTATTTCTTCTTGCGATAGTGAGCGACTTCTTTGACGGATTAGCAGCAAGAATAAGAAAGGAGAAATCAGAATTCGGACAGGTTCTTGACCCGGTAGCTGACAAATTACTTTTATTCGCAGCCTTTATCTCACTCTATGTTTTCAGGGCTACCTTACCTCTTAGGTTTGAGATGCCTTTGGGGCTGATTTTAGTGGCTGTAAGCAGAGATCTTATTATCCTTTTAGGGGTAATAATCATCAATGCCTTGAAGAAAGAAGCTCTTATGGAGCCATCTTTCTGGGGTAAGCTTACTACTTTTTCTCAAATGTTCACAATACTGGCTCTACTTATAAATAGCCGATTTTTCCCCTGGATTTGGAAGGGGGCAGTAATGTTTACTTTAATTTCAGGAGCTGATTATTTTTTAAAAGGAGTGAGAGTCTTAAATGGGAGTAATAAATCTTCTAATTCTTAGTTATCTTATTGGCGGGATACCTTTTGGTTTCTTAGCCGTTTATTTAGCAAAGAAGGCTGATATAAGAGGCCTTGGTTCTGGCAATATTGGTGCTACTAATGTAACTCGGGTATTGGGAAAGAAGTGGGGCATTGCTGTATTTGTTCTGGATTTTTTAAAAGGATTCATAGTCCCTTTGATTGTGCCTTTTTTCGTTAACAATCCACCGACTTTTCTCTTCATTTTGGCGATTATCGCTGTTGTCTGTGGGCACAACTGGACTCCTTTTTTGCAATTTAAAGGCGGCAAAGGTGTTTCAACCAGTTTAGGCGGTATAGCTGGTTTAAGTCTTCAATTTTATTCCTTGATAATACTTTTTCTGATCGCTATCTTTGTCTGGGTAGTAGTATTCTTTGTTTTTAAGATAGTATCTCTAGCCTCGTTAGCCAGCGCTTTTTCCTTTTTTGTTTTTTCTCTTATTTTCTCTCTGCCCTTAGAGTTTAAGGTTTTCTCGCTATTACTTTTTGTATTTATTTTGATAAGACATAAGAAAAATATAAAGAATCTTCTTAAGAATAAAGAATCTCATTTCTAATTTTTAATCATTTGACGCCAAATTGCTGGAGAGTATAATTTAACTATTAATCCCTAAAATAAGGAGGAGTTATGAGTAAAGAGAAGAATACCTTAGATAATAAGAGGAAAGCTTTAGATCTTGCCCTTTCACAAATAGAGAAACAGTTTGGTAAGGGTGCGATAATGCGCATGGGAGACGGGGTAAATTTGGATATAGAGGTAATACCCACCGGGATAATTTCTTTAGATAAAGCCTTGGGTGTCAGTGGTCTTCCGCGAGGAAGAGTGATTGAGGTTTATGGACCAGAGTCTTCAGGGAAAACTACCCTAACTTTAAGTATTATTGCCCAGGGGCAGAAAAGCGGTGGGGTGGCAGCTTTTATTGATGCCGAGCATGCTTTTGACCCATCTTATGCTAAGTTAATTGGAATAAAACTAGAAGATTTGTTGATCTCTCAGCCTGATACCGGAGAGCAAGCTTTAGAGATTGTAGAGGCTCTAGTCAGGTCTAATGCCGTAGATTTAGTCGTGATTGACTCAGTTGCTGCTCTTGTGCCAAGAGCAGAGATAGAGGGACAGATGGGCGATTCTCAGATTGCCCTGCAAGCTCGATTAATGAGCCAGGCTTTAAGAAAATTAACTGCTGCAATAAGTAAGTCTAAAACCTGTATAGTATTTATTAACCAAATAAGAATGAAGATCGGGGTAATGTTTGGTTCTCCTGAGGTTACCCCTGGAGGAAGAGCTTTAAAGTTCTACTCCTCAGTGAGAATTGATTTAAGAAAAATCGCCACTGTTACTACTCAGGCTGGTGTAACCGGAATAAGAGTACGGGCTAAAATTGTAAAGAATAAAGTTGCGCCTCCTTTTAAAGAGGCAATATTTGAGATAATGTATAATGAGGGAGTGTCTAAGGCCGGAGCAATAATAGATGCTGCTCTTGATGAAGGAATAATAAAGAAAGCCGGGAGTTGGTTCTCTTACAAGGATAAAAATTTAGCTCAAGGCAAGGAGCAGCTAAGAATTTTACTAAAGGATAACGAAAGCTTGAAGGAAGAGCTAGAGCAGGAGTTAAAGAGTTCAGGTTCGCCAGCAGAAAATAATTGATAAGGAGGGAATAATGAGAAAGTGTATAATTATAGCAATCGTTTGTGTTCTGATGCCTCTAGGGGTTTACTCCCAGAGCTTATCAGATCTGGAAAAGGCAACTATTGGCGTTGCCTCTAGCGTAGGTAAGACAGTAGTTTCTATAAGTAGTGTAGTTAAAGAAAAAGTTGGCGGCGGGCTTAGATTCGGCTCACCTTTTGGGAATTTTGATGACCCTTTTGAACAATTCTTTGGAGAGTTTTTCGGAGGATTTCCCGAACGTGAATACGAAAGGAAGGGATTAGGCAGTGGAGTTATAGTTGATAAAGAAGGTTATATTCTTACTAACGAACATGTTGTATCTGGAGCAGTTGAGGTAAAGGTTAAGCTATCTGACGGAAGAGAGTTTGATGCTGAGGTTAAAGGAACAGACAAGAGGAGTGATTTAGCAGTAATAAAAATAGATGCCAAAGGGCTTCCAGCAGCAAAATTAGGGAATTCAGATAACCTTCAAATTGGCAAGTGGGTAGTAGCAATAGGAAATCCTTTTGGTTTTGCAATTGATAATCCTGAGCCCACTGTTACCGTAGGGGTGGTAAGTGCTCTTAATCGCTATTTACCGGCTTTAGGCAGAAGGGATAGGGGCTATGATGACCTTATCCAGACCGATGCCGCCATTAATCCCGGTAATAGCGGAGGGCCTTTAGTAAATCTTAAAGGTGAGGTTATTGGCATCAACGCAGCAATCATTACTACTTCCGGCGGTTATCAAGGGTTAGGGTTTGCGATACCGGTTAATAAAGCAAAGAAAATTCTAGATAAGCTGTCTACAGGCGAAAAGATTCTTTATGGATGGCTAGGCGTAGTAATTGATAATTTAAATGACGATTTACGTAACTACTTTGGTGTTAAAGAGAGAGTAGGCGTAATAATTCTAAAAGTATACAGTGATTCTCCAGCTGAAGAAGGTGGACTTAAGGAAGGAGATTTGATTTTAACTTTCAATAAAGAATCGGTAAAAACAACAAGGGATTTGGTGCGAATGGTTTCAACTTCTGATGTTGGAAAGCGTATTCCTCTTGAAATTCTTCGTGGCGGTAAGGAGATGACCATTAGGGTAAAAATAGGCAAGATGCCTAAAGAAGGCGAAGAGATCCAAGAGTTGGGCGAGGGTATAGATAAGGTAAGCTTTAGGGGTTTAACAGTTGATGATATAACACCTTTTTATAAACAGCGGTTTAAGGTAAAGGCTAACGAAGGGGTGGTAATCATTGACATTGAAGATGGTTCAATAGCTGATGCGAGCGAACTCCGAGTAGGCGATGTTATTACTAAAATAGAGAATAAGATAGTAAAGAATAAAGAGGGTTTCGAGGATGTCGTCTCCAAAGTAAAAGGGGATTGCCTGGTAAAGACAATCCGCGGATACTCTGTTCTTAAAGATAAATAATTGAAGGATTTTAATAAAGCTCTCAATTATTCTTTTCTTCTTCTAAAATACAGAGCAAGGAGCAGGAACGAGATAGTCTCTCGTCTTAAGAATAAAGGATATGCTCCAGCAACAAGAGAGAGGATAGTAGATTATTTAGAAGAGAATAATTATATAAATGATAGAAAATTCACCCATTTTTTTGTTAGCTATTCATTAGAAAAAGGTTGGGGTCCGGTAAGAATCGATTTTAACCTTAAGGAGTTAGGAATCTCTGAGGCATTACGTAAGCAGGTTTTGGAAAGAGATTTTGCTTACAATGACAGGGTTAGAGAAATTATCGAAAGGAAGTTGGAACATTACAAGAGGAGAAAGCCGTCTTTGGCGGCAGCAAAAATCTCACGGAAAATAGTGATGCATCTAGTGAGAAAAGGATTTGATTATAAGATTATTAATCAAGAGATGGATAATCTAGGGGAAAAAAGATTTGAAGACAAGTGAATTAAGAAAAAAATACTTAGAGTTTTTTAAAAAAAAGAATCATAAGGTTTTTGCTTCTGATACTCTAATTCCTGACACTGATGATTTTTCCCTTCTTTTTACCCCTGCCGGGATGAATCGGTTTAAAGCTTATTTTTTGGGCGAGAAAAAGGATATAGCCAGAGCTACCTCTTGTCAGAAGTGCTTGCGTACTGGTGACTTAGAAAGAGTAGGTGAAACTGCTTACCATCATACTTTTTTTGAAATGTTGGGAAATTTTTCTTTTGGCGATTATTTCAAGAAAGAAGCAATTGAGTTTGCTTGGGAATTCATCACCAAAGAGGTGAATATTAATGAGAAGAATTTGTGGGTCTCGGTATTTAAGGATGATCAGGAAGCTTATAGTATTTGGAAGGATAATATTGGCGTTCCTGAAGAAAAAATAGTTAAGCTAGGTGAAGATAGTAATTTTTGGCCAGCTAATGCTCCTAGTGACGGACCCAATGGGCCATGTGGCCCTTGTTCTGAGATTTTCTTTGATAAAGGCGTAGATGTTGGTTGTGGGAAAAAGGAGTGTAATCCTGATTGTAGCTGTGGCCGATTTGTTGAGGTTTGGAATTTAGTATTTACAGAATTTAATCGAGTGGGAGTAAATAAGCTAGAGCCCCTGCCTCAGAAGAATATTGATACTGGTATGGGTTTAGAGAGAATGGCTGCTGTCTTACAAAAAGTAGAGTCCAATTTCCAAATAGATATTTTAGCTCCGATTATAAGAGAAGTTAGGGAAATGGTTATAAAAAGTTCTAGTCGCGAAGAATTGACCAAAAATTCTGTAAATGCCATAGTTGACCATGCCCGGGCTGCTACTTTTGCAATTGCTGACGGAGTTTACCCTTCTAATGAAGGAAGGGGATATGTAATAAGGAAGATTATAAGAAGAGCCTTGCTTAAGGCAAGAGGTTTAGGCAATAAAGATCCGTTTCTCTATAAGTTGCCTAAACGCTTTGCAGAATTCATGGGTGATATCTATCCAGAGATTAAGCAGAAAAGAGATAATATCTCAAAGATTATATTATCTGAAGAGGAAAAGTATTTTCTAGCGATTAAAGAGGGGCAAATTCAGGCTAATCTTATTATGGATGAGCTTGGTAAAGCGGCTAAGAGAGAGTTTCCTCCTGAGGATGTATTTCGCCTATATGACACTCACGGAGTGCCTTTAGAGATAATTAGGGAATTCGCTCAAATAAGAGGGTTTGGCATTGATGAAGGAAAGTTTGAGACCTTGTTTAAGGAACAGCAAGAGCGTTCGCGTAAGAGAAGTATGTTTGATGAAAATATATTCAAGAAAGAGGAATTAGATTTGAGTCAGAAAACAGAATTTATCGGCTACAAGCTTACTGAGGGCAAGGTTATCATAGAGCAGATATTTCCTGCCCAGGGATTGATCATTTTGGATAAGACTCCTTTTTATTCGGAATCAGGAGGTCAACTTTCGGACCAGGGTATTATTCGTTCAGAAAACGGAGAGTTTAAAGTGGAAAAAGTTTTTAAAGTAAACGAGGCCATTGTCCATAAAGGTAAAGTGGTTAAGGGAAGAATGGAAGAAGGCGCGGCCTTAGCTATTGTTGACACCAAAAGAAGAGAGGCTCTAGCCAGGGCTCATACTGCTACTCATCTTCTTCAGGCAGCTTTGCGCAAAATATTAGGTGAGCATGTTATTCAGCAGGGCTCTTTGGTTGATGAAGACAACTTTCGTTTTGATTTTACGCATTTTGACCGATTGACTGATGAAGAAAGGAAAGAAGTAGGAGATCTGGTCAGAAAATTTATCAAATCTGCTGATAAAGTAGAAAAAAAAGAGTTAAACCTGGAGGAGGCTAAAAAACAAGGTGCTCTTGCTTTTTTTAAAGATAAGTATCAGGACAAGGTAAGGGTAGTATCGATTTCTGATTATAGCAAAGAGCTATGTGGTGGTATACATGTTGATAATACTATTCAGATCAATGACTTTGAGATTGAACGTGAATCTTCAATAAGTAGTGGGATAAGAAGAATCAGGGCTTCAGTTGGTCAAAAGGTCCAGGAAACTAGGAATATTCAAAAAAAGGTAGTAAAAAAAATAAAAGAAAAAATACCAGAAGTTAAAATAGAAGATACAACAGGTTTGAACAGTAATATAGAGGGGATAAGTGTTTCAATCCGTGAATTTGAGCCAGAATCTTCTTTAAAAGACTCAGTCTTTCAAGCAATACTTGCTCTTTCGGACCAGATAAAACAGAAAATAGGCTCAGGTATAATATTTATTGCAACTAAAGGTTGCGAAAAAGATATTTTTATTTGTTCGGCAACTAATGATATAATCAAAAAAGGGTTTAGTTGCAAAAGATTTATTTCTGAATCTGGAAAAGAATTATTTTTAAATGGTGGGGGAAATGATAGAATGGCTCGAGGTGTTATAGGGAAAAGAGAGGATAATTTTATAACTAAAGTTAAAGAAGCTATCAACAAATCTATTAAAAAATGAGAGTAGTAAGAAATCTAGAAAGCTTAGGAAAATTACTTCGCAAGAAAAGAGTGCGCAAAAACAAAATTCACGAAAAGGTCTCTAAGATCATCAAAGGTGTTTGTGATAATGGAGATAATGCTCTAGTTGAATACACCAAGAAATTTGATAAGGTTAAGGTGTCAGCTCGGGAATTAAAGATTTCTGAGTCGGAGATAAGCGCGGCTTTTAATGAACTAGATTCATCCCTTATTTCAGCATTTAAGCTGGCTATAGATAATGTAACTAAATTCTATAAGGGTCAAGTTCCTAAAACTATTAGACTAAAAGAAGATAGCGGTAAGACTTTGATTAGCCGTTATGTGCCTTTAGAGAGAGTAGGGGTTTACGTTCCAGCCGGAACAGCTCCTTTAGTTTCGTCAGTGTATATGGCTGTTATTCCAGCTCTGGTTGCCGGGGTAAAGGAAGTGGTTTTGGTCTCTCCGCCGGGTAAAGACAGAAATATAAATCCTTTTATATTAGCCTTAGCTTCTTTGTTGAACATAAAGGAAATATACCGTCTTGGAGGTGCCCAAGCTATTGCTGCCTTAGCCTGCGGAACTAAAACAATCAGGAAGGTTGATAAGATTGTTGGTCCGGGGAATGAATTTGTCACTGAAGCCAAGCGTCAGCTCTTTGGAGAGGTTGATATTGATATGCTTGCTGGTCCTTCGGAGGTAGTTATTTTGGCTTCCAAAGATGCTAATGTAGAGCACATTATAGCTGATTTGGAAGCTCAGATAGAACACTATAATGGTTTGGGAATTTTGGTTACTAACTCCCGAAAGATTATAAGAGAGGTAAGGAAAAAGAAAATTCCTGGTCTAGCTCTACGGGTGAGAAATCTAGACGAAGGTTGCCGGGTAGTAAATTGTATTTCGCCTGAGCATTTAGAAATCTTAACCAAAAAGCCGTCTTCGCTTTTAAAGAAGATCAGAAATGCCGGGGCAATATTCTTAGGGGATTACACTCCGGTTGCTTTAGGGGATTATACTGCCGGACCCAGTCATGTTCTTCCTACTGGAGGAAGCAGCCGGTTTTTCTCTTGTCTTTCGGTCAGGTCTTTTCTCAAAGAGTCTCACATTATAAATTACACTAAGAAGGCTTTGCAGGAAGAGGAACAGGTATTAGAAAAGATAGCCAACCTTGAAGGAATGGTTAAGCACATAGAGAGTGTTAAGAAACGACTAGTCTAAATTTACGGAGGAAGTATGTGGTTTAAGAAGAAAAAAGAGGTAAGAAAAGCAGCGATAAGTCGAAAGACAAACGAAGTAGATATCAAAGGTGAGTTTGTTATTGACGGGGAGGGAAAAACTAAAATAAGTACAGTTTTTGAACCCCTTAACCATCTACTTACATTATTTGCTTTTCATGGCCTATTTGATTTAAATTTAAAAGCTAAAGGAGATCTTGCTCACCATATAATTGAAGATATTGGCATTGCTCTTGGCAAAGCCTTTAAGGTTGCCCTAGGAGATAAAGCTGGTATTAATAGATATGGTTCATTTTCGGCAACTATGGATAAAGTTGTTGTTGAGGCGAATGTTGATATAAGTGGAAGGCCTGTATTACATAGGCAAATAAGTGCAGATGATAAAATGAAAATAGAGACTATTTTAGCAGATGAAGATTTTGATGACACTGGTTTTACCTCTAAAGATGCTGAAGAGTTTCTAGGGGCTTTTATCCAGCATGCTGGTTTAAGCCTTGTCTATAATATAAAATCAGGAGAAGGCGATTTGCACCATTTATTGGAAGCTCTTTTTAAAGCTATGGGTAAGGCCTTGGACCAAGCCACTCAAATTGATTCTCGCCGCAAAGGTGTTCCTTCGACAAAAGGAATAATAGACTAGCCAAATAATTAAAAGATGATAACAATTGTAGATTATGGAATGGGAAACTTAAAGAGTGTAGAGAATAGTGCTCTATTCTTAGGCAGGAAGGTAAGAGTGAGTAGTTCCCCGGCCATCATAAAGAAGGCTAAGAGAATAATTTTTCCTGGAGTAGGTCACTTTCACCGGGCAGTCAAAGAGTTAAAAAAAAGAAAGCTTTTTTGTCTTTTGAAGAAAAGAATCGCAGAAGGTGTTCCTTTCTTGGGAATTTGCCTTGGGATGCAACTATTACTAGAGAAGAGCCAAGAAGCTCCCGGGGTAAAAGGATTAGGAATTATTGAGGGGGAGGTAAAAAAGTTTACTGGCAAGAAGTTAATTATTCCTCATATGGGATGGAATCAAATAGAGATTAATAGTGAAGGAAGAAAAACTAGAGAAGAAGGAAAAAGGTTATTTGAAGGAATTAAAAATAACAGTCATTTTTATTTTGCTCACTCTTACTATTGCAAGCCAAGAAATAGTAATGTTGTGCTAGCAGCTACTTCCTATGGGAGCAAATTTGCTTCCGCTTTACATAAGGATAATGTATGGGCAGTGCAATTTCACCCTGAGAAGAGCCAAAAATTAGGCCTGAAGGTTTTTAATAACTTTTTAAAGATATGTTAGTAATACCAGCAATTGATCTATGGGAAGGGAAGGTAGTTCGTCTCTTGAAGGGAAACCCCGCTGATTCTACTATATATAGCGATAATCCTCTTCAGGTAGCTCTAGAATGGAAGAAGAAAGGAGCAGAACTTCTTCATTTAGTTGATTTGTCAGCTGCCTTAGGCCAGGAAGATAACTTAAGAATTATCGCTAAGATTCTAGGCAAAGTCGATATTAAGGTAGAGGTAGGCGGAGGAATTCGCGACATAGATAGAGCAAAAAAGCTAATATCTTTAGGAGCTCAGAGGGTAATAGTAGGTACTAAGAGCTTAGAGGGGAAGTTTCTTAAAGATTTGATAAGAGCAATAGGCGTTGATAGGATTGCGGTAAGTGCAGATACCATTGGTTCTAAAGTTGCCGTAAAAGGCTGGCAGGAGAAGACCTCCCTTGAAGCCTTAGACTTCATCAAAACCCTAATCGAGAAGGGGATAAAGTGGATAATATATACTGATATTTCTCGGGATGGGACCCTAGAGGGGTTGAATCTGGAGCCAGTAAAGGAATTTTCCTCGTTTAAGGAGGCTAATATTATTGTTTCCGGAGGGGTATCTTCTCCGGAAGATATCAAGAGAATAAAGGAAGAAACCCCCTTTGTTTGGGGAGTAATTGTCGGTAAGGCTATCTATGAAGGAAGAATAGATTTGGAAAATATAAATAAATATTGACATTATTACCAGATATGATATAAAAGCTGTCTATGAAAAAGACTAAATTCTTCAATAAAGAAGAGCGAAAATGGGTGCTTGTCGATGCCAAGGATAAGGTTTTGGGTAGATTATCTACCCGTATAGCCAGGATACTGCAAGGCAAGACAAAACCTACCTATACCCCTAATTTTCTTTGCGGGGATAGGGTTATTGTAATAAATGCCAAGCTTATAAAGTTTAGCGCAAATAAGCTGGAAAGCAAAATTTATGATAAATTTACCGGTTTTCATAACGGTCGTAAAGAGATGAGCCTTAAGGTGTTGATGGATAAAAACCCTTCTCGCGCGCTTTATCTGGCTGTGAGAGGAATGCTTCCTAAGAGTAACTTAGGGGCTCAAATGCTTAAATCTTTAAAGATTTATCCTGAAGGTATGCATAAACAAAAGGCTCAAAAACCACAAACAATAGGTATTTAACTATGAAGGAAGTAAATAAAGATAAAGATAAAGAAATATTTATGGCTACCGGTCGGAGAAAAAAAGCGGTTGCCCGTGTAAGATTTATTCCTAAAGAAAAAGGTAAAATTATTATTAATGGTAGAGCGATTGAAAAATATTTTTCTACTATCGATAATATAATGCAAGTTAAAAAGCCTCTGATAGTTACTGAGCTCCAAGGCAAGATAGATATCTCTGCTAATGTAGATGGTGGTGGAGTAGGTGGTCAGGCTGGAGCAGTAAGCCTAGGTATCTCTCGGTGCCTAGTAGAATGGAACCCTCAATTAAGAGCTTTATTACGAAGAGAAGATTTACTTACCCGTGATCCTCGGGCCAAAGAAAGAAAGAAATATGGGCGCAAAGGCGCTCGTCGTCGCTTCCAGTGGACCAAGCGATAATTTATTCTTCGTATTCATCTTTCCGAAGATTCAAAATACTGAAAAGCCCTAAAACCTAAGAGGTGGAAACCCCTTGACAATTAAGGGTTAATGAGTTAAGTTATTCTACACTCTGGGAGGAGATTATGTTTGCCCACATTGAAGATATTCTTGCAGAAATTAAATCTGGTCGGCCGGTTATTGTAGTTGATGATGAGGCTAGGGAGAATGAAGGTGATTTAGTTGTCGCCGCTGAATTTGCTACGCCTGAAGTCATCAATTTTATGATAACTGAGGCTAAGGGTTTAGTCTGCGTTCCTCTCACAAAGAAAAGGATTGATGAATTAGGTTTAGGCCCGATGCACCATCAGGCCGGAGCAGACCCTTTTAAGACAGCCTGGAGAGTTTCAGCAGATGCGGCTATGGGTACAACTACTGGGATTTCAGCTTTTGATCGAGCCAGAACAATAAAGGTTTTAATCTCACCAAAAAGCATCTCTCAAGACTTAATAAAACCCGGCCATATTTTTCCCCTAGAGGCAAAAGAGGGCGGAGTTTTGGTAAGAGCTGGGCATACTGAGGCGGCTGTTGATTTTACAAGATTGTCTGGCCTTTATCCTGCCGGAGTGATTTGTGAAATTATAAATCAAGATGGCTCTATGGCCAGGCTTCCTGATTTAATTAAATTTGCTAAGAAACATAATTTAAAAATATGCACCATTGCTTCGTTGATTGAATATCGGCGGAAAAAAGAGAAGTTAATAAAGTTAGTGGAAAAGGTAAATTTGCCTACTGAGCATGGGCAGTTTAGTTTATTCCTTTATGAGTCTTTAATTGATGGAAGTGAGCATATTGCTTTAGTCAAGGGAAGCATTACTGACAAACCGGTTCTTGTCCGTGCGCATTCAGAGTGCCTTACTGGGGATATATTTCTTTCACGACGCTGCGACTGTGGCAGTCAACTTCAAAGGTCACTAGAGATAATAGGTAGAGAAGGGGGAGTTTTTCTTTACCTGCGCCAAGAGGGGAGAGGCATTGGTTTAAAGAATAAGATAAAAGCCTATAGTTTGCAGGAGAAGGGAGCTGATACTGTAGAGGCAAATCGCCTGTTGGGTTTTCCTCCTGATTTAAGAGATTATGGAATCGGAGCACAAATTTTAGCAGATTTAGGGGTAAAAAGGATTAAGCTTCTTACAAATAATCCTAAGAAGATTATTGGCCTTGAGGGTTACGGTCTAAAAGTTATTGAGCGAGTGCCAATAAAAATAGAGGAGGCAGAGCATAGCAAGCATTATCTAGAGACAAAGAAGAAAAAAATGGACCATATGATATAGGAGATAAAGGAGGTAGGGATGAAAGAGATAAGAGGAAATTTTGTAGGCAAAGGCAAGAAAATCGCAGTTGTTATTTCACGGTTCAATGAATTCATTAGTAATCAACTACTTCAAGGTTGTGTGGATACCTTAAAGAAATCAGGAGTAACAAAGGAAAATATTTCTGTTATTTGGACACCGGGTTCTTTTGAGATACCTCAAGTATTAAGCAAGTTAGATACAAAGAAGTTTAACGCTGTTATCGCCTTGGGTGCAGTAATAAGAGGAGAAACTCCTCATTTTGATTATATTGCATCTGAAGTCGCCAAGGGGGTAGCCCGGATTTCACAAGATAAGAAAATTCCGGCCACCTTCGGAATAATTACTGCTGACACTATAGAGCAAGCAGTAGAGAGAGCAGGAGCAAAGCAAGGCAATAAAGGTAGGGATGCTGCCCTGTCAGCTTTAGAGATGGCAGATATTTATTCGCAGATATAATTGCGAATAAATATTCAGTTTGACAATTTGTTGTATTATGCGTTTAAGATCAAAAGCAAGAGCAATAGCTTTATCCCTTCTTTATCAGATAGAGATATCAAAAGTTGATTCTCGCCAAGCCCTCAATAGTTATCTAGAAAATTACCCTCAAAAACAAGAAATTATTGACTTCTTTTCCTTATTGGTAGAAGGAGTGATAATTAATATTTCTTCAATTGACTCTTTGATAAAGGAACATGTAAAAAATTGGGAAATCGAGAGAATGGCAGTTATTGATCGAAATATTTTAAGAATGGGATGTTTTGAATTGCTCTTTTCAGAGGATATCCCTCCTAAAGTTGCCATAAATGAAGCTATCGAATTAGCAAAACGCTTTGGTGATGTTGATTCTCCTCGATTTGTCAATGGGATATTAGATAAAATATATAAGATGGAGAAGGGAGCAAAAGAGAAAAGGATGAAGGATGAAGGATAAGGAGTGCGATTTACATATTCACTCTAATTTTTCCGATAGTGATGCTGAGTTAGAGACTATTTTTAAACAGGCTAGGGAAAAGGGATTAGCTTGCATTGCTGTTACTGACCATGATACTCTTGATGGCATGAATTCTGCTCGTGCTTACAGCGAGAGTTATGGTATTGAGTTGGTCGAAGGTCTTGAGCTAAGCGCTGAGCATAAAGGAACAGAAGTCCATATCCTAGGTTATTTTGTTGATTCTGAAAATGAGAAATTAAAAGCAGAGTTAGCCCAGATAAAGGAATTAAGAAGAGAAAGGATTTTATGGATGGGGGAGAAGCTAAATTCTTTAGGCGTAAAGGTTGATATTGAAGACCTGTTTTTAAAGATAAAAGGGGCCATTCCTACAAGGTTGCATCTGGCTCTATACCTTCTAGAAAAGGGTAAGGTTAAAACTTTGCGTCAGGCTTTTCAAAAGTACCTTTCTCCAGGTCAGCCAGCTTATAGCGCCCGTTTTAAATATTCAGTAGAAGAGGCGATTCAGCTTATCAGGAAATCTGGAGGCCTAAGTTTTATTGCCCATCCTCATGTAATTCCTGATCAATCTTGGGTAGAAGAGTTTATCTCTTTAGGCGTTGATGGATTGGAAACAGTGTATCCCACAATGTCTTTTGCTAAGAGCTCGCTCTACAAAAATATGGCAATTAAGTTCCGACGGCTGCAAAGTGGAGGCTCCGATGCTCATGGAAGCTATAAGGAGTTTGTCGGAGTTGGGCAAGTAAGCATACCTTATGCTTGGGTAGAGGATATGAAGAGCCGTTTGGGGAGCGAGAAGTGCTAAAGGCAGAATCTCAGCAAGATCTTTGCTTTTTGAAAAAGACTTTTTCTTTGGCTAGAAGAGCAGAAGGGTTTACTTCGCCTAATCCCTTGGTAGGAGCACTTTTTGTCAAGAATGGTAAGATTTTATCTTATGGTTATCATAATAAAGCCGGGAAACCTCATGCAGAGCTAGAAGCAATAAAAGCAGCTAAGAAGAGCTTAAGCGGTAGCACTCTTTACATTAACCTAGAGCCTTGTTGTCACTTTGGCCGAACCGGGCCTTGCGTTGATGAGATTATTAAAAAAGGCATAAAAAGGGCAGTTATTGCTACAGTTGACCCTAATCCCAGAGTTAATGGTAAATCAATAAAAAAGTTAAGAAAATCTGGGATTAAAGTGGACGTAGGTTTATGCAAAAAAGGAGCTCAGGAGGTCAACGAAGTATTTTTTAAAAATATAAGGGAGAAAAAGCCTTTTGTGGTAGCTAAGGTGGCTCAGAGTTTAGACGGAAAGATCGCTACCCAAAAAGGCATATCCCAATGGATTACCTCAAGCTCAAGCCGAGAATTCTCTAAAAGACTAAGGGATAAATATGATTGTGTCTTGATAGGTTCTAATACTTTTACAAAAGATAATCCTAGCCTCGAGGGTCTAAAAAGGTCTCCTTTTAAAGCAGTAATTTCTCCTCGGTTAAACATACCTTTAGATTCCTCCCTTTTAAAGAAAAACCCTGATAAGTTAATAATTTTTACCTCGGATAAGAGTAAACTTAAGAGAAAAAATATTCCCCTTAAGGTTAAAGTTTTCTTTTTAAAAGAAGAAAAAGGTTGGTTACCAGTAGAGAAGATTTTAAAGATTCTTTACTCTTTGGACATAATGTCTGTTTTTATCGAGGGTGGTTCTCAAACTTTGGGTCGGTTTTTTGTCAAAAGGAAAGTAGATAAAGTTTTTTTCTTCATTGCCCCTAAGGTTATAGGTGGCAGAGCCGCTCTTAGTTCTATAGGCGCAGAAGGATTTCCTACTCTCAAAGTTGCTCCTAGCCTGGAGAATTTTAAGATAAGACGGATAGGTAAAGACATTCTTGCTTGGGGATATCCGAGATACTAGAGGAGAGCAAGGAGCTTAAGATTTAGTCGTGGAAAAAAGCAACCGTTATCAGGAATTGATCACTAAACGCCGTACAATACGTCTTTTTAAGCAAAAAGAAATCCCTTTGATCACAATTAAGCGGGCAATAAATGCTGCCCGCCTTGCTCCTTCGGCGGCAAATTTACAATTCTTAGAGTATTTAGCAGTAAGAAAAAAGCCAGTACGTGAGAAAATATTTCCCCATACCCGCTGGGCTGGCTATTTGTATCCTAAAAGAATGCCTCCGGTTGGCAAGAGGCCAACTCTTTACATAGCTATCCTTATGAATAAGAAGAAAGCTAAGAGTTTCGACTTAAGAGATATCGGGGCATCTGTTGAAAATATGATTTTATCACTTCTGGCTGAAGGTGTAGGAAGTTGCTGGATTGGGTCTATAGACAGGAGCGCTGTAGCCAAAATATTAAAGATACCTTCAAAATACGAGATAGATTCTTTAATAGCTGCTGGTTTTTCCGATGAGGTTCCAAAATTAGAGAGTGATTCTAAAAATGTTAAGTACTGGCTTGATAAAAAGGGGCGGATCCATGTTCCCAAAAGGCCTCTTAAGGATATTTTCCATTCCGAGTACCTTTAAAGAAAATTCCTCTTTTTGTCATTTTCTGTTATAATTAATAAGCTATGGGAGAGAATAGACGACTTATAAGATTAGATGTTGGGGATTTTCTAGAAATTCGGCCCCTGAATGAGGTAGGTTGTTGCCTTAAAGGTAAGAGTAAGAACTTTAGCTTAATGGGGGTCTGCTTTGCTTCTGAAATTGAGTGGCAAAAAGGTCAGGTTCTTCTTATTGATTATTTTATACCTGAGGAGCTTGATTCAGTCAGGCTTAAAATAGTAGTAGTTTGGTCAGAGTTCATCGATTTGGAAAATGGCTATTTTTGTGGCGGTGAAGTAATTGACGTGGAGGATTCGAAACAAGAAAAATTTGCAAATTATTATTTTAAACAGATAAAAGATAGATTTTTTAAATAGCCAAGCCAGTAACAATTAATGCCTGAGAAAGATGTCCGCTATCTTGAGTTCCCCCAAGTTGTTGTAGTTGAAGCTTCTGCCGGTTCAGGAAAGACCTACTGCCTAACTAAAAGATACCTCCATTTACTTATAAATCCTCAATTAGAATCAAACCAAATTCCTTTAAGAAATATCTTAGCCATTACCTTTACCAACAAAGCCACGGTAGAGATGAAGGAGAGGATCCTCGAGTTCCTGAAAAAGTTAGCCTTAGATGCTTTTTCGGATAAAGAAGAAGAGGAAGATATTCTGTCTTCGCTTGGCGTTGAGAAGAAGAGCGTTGAGAGTAAAGCTAAACTCATCATGGATGAGCTCATTAGGCATTATAACTTTTTCCAAGTCCAGACCATAGACAGTTTTATTAATGCGCTTCTTCTGGGGTGTTCATTAAACATCGATCGTTCAGCTAGTTTTAAGATAAAGCGGGACTATCTTCCATCTCTTTGCTTTTGTCTGGATTCCTTGACCGAAGAAGCAAGAGAGAAGAAAGAAGTGCTAGGACTGTTAGAAGAATTCCTTCAACATTATCTATTTGTCGAGAATAGAAACGGGTGGTTTCCTAAGGAGGACATCTTAGGATTATTGCAATCCTTATTTAGATTAAGCAATAAGTATGGAAAATCATTTAGTTCTTTCCCGGGAGTTTCTAGAGATATAATCAAGAAGAAGAAGTTTATTTTGGGCCAGATTAGAGGATTGTCTGAATGTTTTCCTGCTAGCATGAACGCCAGCGCTAAGAAGCATATTTTTTCTTTCCTTGATAAAAACGATGATATTTTTGATATCGCTGCTCTTCCGGCTCATCTGAAAAATCCCCAAGCTCCGATGAACAAGGAAAAAATAACTCCGGCCGACTTTAATAAAAAGTGGAAGAGAATTCATAATTTGCTAAAGGAGCTGGTTGAATTAGATGCAACCGTTGCTTACAACCCTTACATAGCGCTTTATCAGAGAATAAGTGGTTCTTTCCAGTTACTTTCAAAGAAGGAGGATGTATTATTCTTGGAGGAGCTCAACCGAAAGGCTCGCTTACTTTTCGACGAAGAAGGCATAACCGTTGCCGAAGTCTATTACCGTCTAGCTACCCGTTTTAAACACTATCTTATTGATGAATTCCAAGACACAAGTCTATTACAATGGTGTAATTTAGAGGAGATGGTTAGGGAGGCACTCTCTACAGGCGGTTCATTATTTTATGTTGGCGATAAAAAACAGGCTATATACCGTTTTCGCGGCGGCGAAGCAAAGCTTTTTGATGCCGTTAGGGAGGAGTTTACCCATTTTAATGTAAAAAATGCCTACCTGATGAAAAATTGGCGTAGCCAAAGAGCAATCGTCGAGTTTAACAATAAGGTATTCTCAAGGGAAAATCTAGAGTTTGTTCTTGATTTCTCAGGCATCGCTAAAGAGTTGGGCGAGAAGAAAGAGAGCATTGATGAGATTCTCGATATTTTTAAAGATACAAAGCAGAAGCAGCGAGAGGGTAATCTTGGGGGTTATGTCTATGTTGAACGAATTGAAGAAAAAAATAAACAAGAGCGAGACGATATCATACAGCCTAAGATTTTAAGGCTGCTGCGAGAGTTAAAGGGGCGTTTTCAATATGAAGACATAGCAATTCTTACCCGGGACAATAACGAGGTTGAGCTGGTAACCTCATGGCTTTTGGAGGCAGGTTTTCCTGTTGAATCAGAAAAGACTTTAAATGTTATTAAGAACTTTTTGGTAAAAGATATCATTTCATTTCTAAAATTTCTATATTCACCTTTGGACGATTTAAGTTTTGCTAGCTTTATTCTTGGAGAGGTGTTTAGCCGCTCAACCAATATTGCTTCTCGGGATATTACCGAGTTTATTTTTAGTCTTCACAAAGAAGGTAAAATTGGCAGGCACATACCACTATACCGTTTGTTTCGTCAGAGGTATCCGGAAATTTGGGATAAATATATTGATAAGTTTTTCAAAACAGTAGGATTTATATCTCCTTACGAGTTAGTTGTTAGCATTTATCAAGCCTTAAAAGTAACTGAAAACTTTAAAAAGAATCAAGCTTTCTTCATGAAGTTTTTAGAATTAATAAAACAGAGAGAGGATAATTACGTAGGCCTAGGCGAGCTTCTCGCATACTTAGAAGTTGCACCGCAAGAAGAGCTATATGTAAATGTTGTCCACGGTAGTTCGGTAAAGGTTCTTACCATCCATAAATCTAAAGGGTTAGAGTTTGGCGTTGTTGTTATTCCATTCTTGCGTATGGATATAAACCCCGAGACTGGCGAAAAAGGTAGTAGTTCCTACGTTGTACCTAACCAGTACAAAGATTTAGGGATAGTACGCATTACCAATAACCATCGCGTATATTCACCTCTTCTGCAAGAAATTTATATCCAAAGCTATAAGAAGGCCTGTATCGATGAGTTAAATAATATATACGTTGCTTTAACTAGGGCTCAGTTTGAGTTATATATCTTTATTCCTAAGAAGAGTTCAAATAGCAATAATAAAGCTTGGCATGTAATTCCTGAAGGCGTAAAGGAGGGCGGAAGCAAAATAAAGTATCGAAGACAGGAAAGAGGCCTGCAACCGACGATAGACATATTACCTTTAGTATATAAAGAGTGGCCAGAGTTAATTCTTGGTGAGTTTGGTGATTGGCAAAGCATTAGGAATCGAAAAAATATCCTAGAAGGAAACTTACTGCATACAATCCTTTCACGAATTGGAAATTGTGAGGGTGTAGATGTCGAAGAGTTAATAAAGGAAGCCGTGTTGTTTGCTAGGATACAATATCCATTTATTGAGGATTTTTATCCCTATGAGCAGAGTTTAAGGAAGCTGTTAGCAAAGAAAGAGTTAAGAGATATCTTTTTTATCCCAGATTCTGATGTTTTTTGCGAAAAGGAAGTGGTAAATCATTTTGGTGATGGTAAACGAATTGATCGTCTAATAGTAAGAGAAAAAGAGATCTGGATAGTTGATTATAAGAGTTCTCAAGGCCCAAAGCTTGACCATGAAAAACAAATCAAAGAATATGTTCAAATTATTAAGGATATTTATCCTAAACGAGAAGTGAGGGGGTTTTTAGTATATTTAGATAGAATGATAAAGGAAGAGGTTAACCTAGGCTAGTTGATGGAAAAGGTAATTACCTATAATTTCGGTGAAGATTTTATTGCTAAGCTAGCTACCTTTCTTAGCGAGAATTTCCTAAAGTCGGGTAATAACCTAAGTCGCATTGGGTGTATTTTTGGCGGTCGGCGGCCAGCCCTGTTTTTGCAACGAGAGCTCTCTCAGAGAATAAAGAAGGCTTACCTACCTCCGCATTTCTTTAGTATGGATGAGTTCGTTGATTTTCTTTCCTTTCCCCAATCTCAGCACAAAATCAAAGACTTAGATGCTTGCTTTCTTATTTATTCTTTGGCTCAGGAACATCTTCCTAAGCTCCTAAAGCAAAGGGAATCTTTTAGCACCTTTCTACCTTGGGCTCGAGAGATTATTTCTTTTATTGAACAGCTCGATTTAGAGGACATTAATAATCAATCTCTGTTGTCTATCGAGAAGAGCGCTAGTATCGGTTATGAAATACCTGAAAGCATTAATCATTTACTTGCCGAGATAATATCTTTGCGTGATGCTTACCATAGGGCTTTAATAAAGAGAAATCTAACTTCTAGAGGCTTGAGGTATCTGCAGGCAGCCAAGTCCGTCCAAGAGGGAAAATATGAAGAATTCGAAACAATCATTTTCTGTAATTTCTTTTATCTTCATGCCGTAGAGCAAAAGATTATTAAAAGTATTCACGAGGAGGGAAGGGGGGTTTGTATTTTTCAAGGCTCACAAGATAAGTGGCCAGTATTAGCGACTAATGCTAAAAAATTAAATATTTCAATTAAGTCCCAAAAAGAAGATACTAAACCTGATTTTTCTCTTTACCGGGGGTTCGATATGCATTCGCAAGTCGGTATTGTTGGGGAGATTCTTGGCAAGATTAAAAACAAGGATAATACTTTAATTGTTTTGCCTCAGCCTCAGACTCTCATACCGCTGCTTACTGGAATTTCGTCTTTGCTTAAAGATTTCAATATTTCCTTAGGCTATCCTTTAAAAAGGAGCTCGCTCTATGTTCTGCTTGATTTAATATTAAAGTCTCAGGAGCAAAGATCTGGTAACGTCTACTACACAAAAGATTACTTGAGTCTCTTGCGCCATCCTTTAGTAAAGAATTTAGAAATAGGTGAGAACTCAGCAATTACCCGAGTGATGGTTCATAAAATAGAAGAACTTCTCCAGGGGCAGGAAGATACGTCTATCGGCGGAAGCCTTTTTTTAAGCCTAGGGGAAATAGAGGCAGAAGAGAAGATTTACTTACGTACACAAGAGGTCCTCCAGAATATGGACATCACGGTAAACTTTGATGAATGTAAGAGCCTTTTGCTTAAATTACATGAGATGTTTTTCAGGAGGTGGGAAGGTATTTCTGATTTCGATTGTTTTAGTGCTACATTTTTAGAATTACTTAATCTTTTGGCCGAGAAGAGTAAGGTTGGAGATTTCCCTTTCAATCTTAAAGTGGTAGAAAAACTATACAGGATAGGCCAGGAGTTAGGAAGTTTAGCATTTAACAGAGAGAAATTTAATCCTAATGAAATTTGGGATATTTTTCAACAGAAGCTTCAGGCTGAGGTTATTTCTTTTACCGGTTCACCTTTAAGAGGAGCGCAAATCCTAGGACTTCTTGAGACTCGTTCACTTAACTTTGAGAATGTAATTATAATGGATTTGAATGAAGCTGTCTTACCCAAACTCAAGATTTATGAGCCTTTGATCCCTCGTGAAGTTATGTTAAATCTAGGACTAAATCGTCTCGAGAAGGAAGAAGAGATACAGCGGTATCAATTTATGCGTTTAGCGTCAGGTGCAAAAAAAGTTCATTTGATATATGAAGAGAATCAAGAAAAAGAAAAGAGTAGATTTATCGAGGAATTACTTTGGACAAAACAGAGAGAACTGGGAAAATTGGAAGTTGCTTCTGTGCCTAAGGCTCGGTTTACAGTCGAAGTAACCTCCTTGGCTCCAACTGTTCAAAAAACAGAGGCGATGGTGCGGTTTTTAAAGAAAGCAACTTACTCGGCAAGTCGCTTGAATACTTACCTCAATTGTCCTTTGCAGTTTTACTATCAATACCTATTAGGGTTAAGAGAAAGAGAGGATTCACTTGGTGACCCTCAGGCTCCTCATATCGGAACTTTTATTCATGAACTCCTAGCCGATACTTTTAAAGTTTTTGTAGGCAGAAAACCAGTGATTGAAAAAGGTTTTAGAAGGACTTTTTCTAAGAAGATGGAGGAGAAGTTTGAAAGTCTTGCCCGTCGCATGAGGTCTGATTCATTTCTCCTAAAGCGAATTATAGATAATCGGATGAATAAGTTCCTAGATAGCGAAGCTGAGAGGGGTGTAGCTAAAATAATTTCTCTAGAGAGTGAATGTAAGGGTATTTGGGAGATGGACAATAAAGCTATCCGTTTCAGGTATACTGCTGACAGGATTGATCAGCTAGAAGATAAAAGCATCGTAGTGATTGACTACAAGACCGGCGGAGCTAATATTGCGCCTAAGAGGCTTTCGGCTCTCTCAGCCATGGAAATGAACCGGGATTCAATAAAGGAAACGATTAAATCCTTTCAATTACCACTTTACTATCATTTTACCTCTAAAAGCTTTCCTGGTAGGCAGGTAAATGCTGAAATCTATAATGTGCGTACATGTAAGCGTAAAGCTTTTATTTCTAAAGAGGATATATTAAAAAAAGAAAAAGTTGAAGAACTGTCTTTGCAGGGGCTAGAAGCAATATTTAGAGAGCTATTTGATATAAATATACCATTCGTTTCTGACCGAGATGAGAGAAGGTGTCAATTTTGTCCTTTTACTTCACTTTGCAGATAAAAAAAGAGGAGGGAACGGCATTTCCTCCTCTTTTTAATTTACTTAAATTTTCTTAGAATCTTCCGCCGCTAAAGTCACCTCTATCGGTCCGGGGGCGCATTTTTTGCGCTTTGCTTACCCGTAATGCTCTGCCGTTTAATTCTTGTTCGTTTAATGCATCTATAGCTTGTTGGGTTTGCTCCTCAGTTTCAAATTCTGCGAATCCAAAACCTTTGGATTTACCAGAAAATTTGTCAGTTATTATTTTTACATCCTTAGCGCTTAGTCCTTTTTCTTCGATGAATTTTTTTAGATCATCTTCGCTAGTGCCAAATTCCAAGTTGCCAATATAAATCTTTTTTTCTTCTTCCATTGCGTTTTCTCCTTATTCGTTCATGTTCACATACACAAGAGTCCCTTTAACGTTTTTTCTTCTTGACCCTCCTTTTTTGAGATGGTTTCGTGTAATATTGCCGTTCCCGAAACCTCCTCAAAATTCCTTCTTTTTTACATTGAACCTTAAATCCTCTCAAGGCTCTTTCGAAATCTTCATTTGTATCAATTCTGACTTCTGCCATATTTCCTCCTCTACAGTTTCTCCAATATACCATATTTTACCGTTTTTTCAAGGCAAAATTTGGAAAAATTGCCCTTTATACAAGCCCTAAATTATGGTATGATTTTGGCATGGAATCGGCTCAAAAGCTTAATTTATGGGACATTTTCTGTATTGCCACCGGAACTATGATCTCTTCAGGTTTATTTATTCTTCCGGCTATTGCCTATAAATACAGTGGACCTTCTATTATTCTGGCTTATTTTATAGCCGGTTTTTTAATAATTCCTTCTATTTTTAGCAAATCAGAGCTTTTAAGCGCAATGCCTAAGGCTGGCGGAACCTACTTTTTCATTGAACGTAGCTTTGGCCCCTTTTTAGGCATATTTGGAGGTTTGGCTGGCTGGTTTTCACTTAGTCTAAAGAGTGCCTTTGCTTTAATCGGTATCGGAGTGTTCTTAGAGTACTTTCTTCCTTCAGTAAATGATCCCCAGCTCTATTTTCTTATAAAACTGATTGCTGCCTCATTTTGCATAGTTTTTGTATTAGTGAATATTTTTAGCGTTAAGTTTACTGCCCGCATTCAAAATTTGATGGTTACTTTTCTTCTTCTTTCCTGCGTTACTTATATTCTTCTGGGGGTAAGAGGCATATCTTGGCAAAACTTTCAGCCTTTTTTCCCTAAAGGGCCAGGTTCATTGTTACCGGTAATCGGAATGGTTTTTATCTCCTATGGCGGGCTTACCAAGGTTGCTTCTATCGCTGAAGACACTAAGAATCCTTTCCGGACCATTCCCTTAGGGATGGTTTTATCTTTTCTTGTTGTTCAAATACTCTACTGTCTTTGCATAGCAGTTACTATTGGTATTTTATCACCTTCGGCAATTACTTCTACTTTTACTCCTTTAACCCAAGGTGCTCTGAAGTTAGGTGGCATAGGCTTTGGTATAATTATTTCTTTAGCGGCTTTAACTGCTTTTATTAGCACAGCTAATGCTGGGATACTCTCCTCTTCTCGTACACCCCTGGCTATGGCCAAAGACGACTTGCTTCCTTCTCAGTTCTCGCTCGTATCTAAGAGATTTCAGACTCCTTACTTTTCGATAATTTTTACCGGTTTGTTTATGCTTATTTTAATACTTTTTTTAGATCTCGAGAGTTTGGTAAAGACAGCTTCAACCCTGATGATTCTTCTTTTTATTTTCGTTAACCTTTCAGTTATTATAATGAGAGAGAGTAAAGTTATAAATTATCGCCCAACTTTTAAATCTCCGCTCTATCCCTGGGTTCAACTTATCGGGATTATCATCTATGGCGCTTTAATCTTTGAGATGGGTAAGATACCGCTTCTTATAAGTGTCTCTTTCATTGGAGCCAGTCTCATCTGGTTTATACTAAGTGTTAGCAAGATAAAGAGACATTCCGCGCTTATGCACTTGGTAGAGAGGATTACAGCAAAAGAGTTTGTCGATACCTCCCTAGAAGACGAATTAAAGGAGATTCTTCATAAACGCGACAGAATCATAAAGGATAGATTTGACCATTTAGTCGAAAGCTCGATTGTTTTGGATTTGGAAAAAAAGATGGATAGAGATGATTTTTTCCAGCTTATATCCGAAATGCTCTCTTTACGCTTGAGCATCAGTCCTACTCAGATAAAGAGTCTGTTGATAAGGAGAGAGGAGGAGTCACATACGGTAATTGAGAAAGGCTTGGCCATCCCTCACATTGTCGTTCCCGGTGAGAATAAATTTGAAGTTGTGCTTGTGAGAGCCCGTAAGGGAATAGTATTTTCACCCCAAGAAGACCCGGTACATATTATTTTTGTTCTTGCCGGGTCAATAGACGAAAGAAATTTCCATTTAAGGGCTTTGATGGCAATTGCCCAAATTGTACGCGAGAGTGATTTTTATACAAATTGGATGAGGATGAAGGATCAGGAATCTTTAAAGATGTTGGTTTTGTCTTCGACAAGAAAGAGAGAAAAATAAATTCAAATGCGAGTATTAGTTACTGCTGGTTCTACCTGGGCCAAAATAGATGATGTCCGAATTCTTACAAATCGTTTTACTGGTAAGACCGGTTTGCATTTAGCTTGGGGCCTAAAAAAGAAAGGCCATTCAGTTACACTTTTAGCAAATCTTCATTGTTTAGGCAAGATAAAGGGCCTGAAGGTTATTTCTTATTGCTATTTCGAGGAATTTAAAAGGGAAGTTTCTAAGGCAATTAAAAAACAACACTATGATGCTATTATCCATTGTGCAGCAGTAAGTGATTATAAATTAAAGAGGCGTTTGAAGGGAAAAATTCCTTCAGGTAAAAGCATAAGTTTAAAATTAATTCCCACAGAAAAGGTTATAAAACGTATACGTAGCTTAGCTTCTAAGTCATTACTTATCCAATTCAAATTAGAACCTAAACGGAAGGGGATTGTAAGTAAGGCTTACAAGAGCTTAAGAGAGAATAAAAGTGATTTTGTAGTTGCTAATGCTTTGGAGGATTTGCAAGCTGGATATAAGGGTTTTTTGATTGGTAAAGATAAAAAGGTTATTTTTTTGGGGTCACGCAACCTCCTTTTGACTGCCTTGGATAAAGTTATCCGTTCTTGATTATTAAGGTTTACAACCGGAACACATTAGATTACAATAAGGCTTGTTTATGAGAAAGAATAAGAACATTTTAATAGGAATAACCGGAGGAATCGCTTCCTATAAGAGTTGCGAATTAATCCGTTTATTCGTAAAAGGCGGATATCCAGTTAAAGTGATGATGACTGAAGCCGCAACAAAGTTCGTCTCACCTTTACTCTTCCAGGAACTTTCTCAGAACCCAGTATATGTGGATATGTTTGGCTTGATAAAAGAGGAGAAAATTCAACACATAAGCCTCTCTCAATGGGCTGGCCTGTGCGTGATTGCTCCAGCCTCAGCTAACACTCTTTCCAAGATAGCTTGTGGTATTTGCGACAACCTTCTTACTACAGTAGTCTCAGCATTAGATAAGGAGACAAAAGTTTTGTTTTCTCCAGCCATGAATGAGAATATGTGGAAGAATCCTATAATTGTCGAGAACGTTAGGAAGTTGAAGGGGATAAAAAAGTATTCTTTTATGCCTCCCGAGAAGGGCGAACTAGCCTGCGGTGTTTACGGAGAGGGGAGGATGTCCGAAGTTAAAGATATTTACAGCAAAGCGATTTCTCTCCTTAAATAAAAGTTTATATCATGACAACTTATCTCCTTTTTACAATACTAGGTGTAATTCTGATTATTCTCTTTATCCTTATTTTTAAATTGGGAAAAGAGAGCAACTTTCTTAATTCGCAGAAAACAGTAGCCGAGGGAATATCTAAACTTTATGAGAGAATTGGAGGATTAGATAGAGGAAGCCAGGAGATTTTACAACTTACTAAATCTTTCCATGATATTTTGAAACCAACCAAGACAAGAGGGATCCTCGGAGAGAGTATCTTAGAGAATTTGCTTAGAGATATCTTACCCAAAGAGGTTATTGTCTCTCAGCATGGATTTAGGGACGGCAAACGAGTAGATTTTGCCATTAAGCTCCCGACAGTAATTGTACCTATAGATGCGAAGTTTTCTCTTGAGTCGTTTAAAAATTATATTGATGCCAAAGAGGCTGACAAGAAGGCCCAGCGGCGGGTTTGTCTTGAAAGCATAAAAAAAAGAATACTAGAAACAGCTACTTATATTTATCCTGACGAGGGAACAAGTGATTTCGCCTTAATGTACGTTCCTTCAGAAGCGATATATTATTTTATTATTACCGAGACTGAAGCCTTGGAATTTGCCAATCAGAAAAAGGTATTCGTTGTCGGCCCGAGTACTTTATATGCATATTTAAAGACTATTCTTGTTGGCTTCCAGGCAATAAAGATAGAGAAAAAGGCTCGGCAGATTTATGATAACTTAAAGAGATTAGAAAAAGATGTTGTTGTTTTTATACGTGATTATGGGACTTTGGGGACACATATAAGAAGCGCGAGTTCAAAGTATGACGACCTATCCAAAAGAATAGAGAATATTTCTTCCAAACTCCATACTATCGAGGCCCAAGGCGATGAAAGTCCAAGTAAGGGTAGTCCCTAATGCTTCTAAAGTTAGAGTTTGCTCCTTCAACCAAGGCCTTAAGGTATATCTTAATTCTCCGGCAGCCGAAGGCAAGGCAAACAAAGAATTAATAGAGGTGCTTTCAGCTTATTACAATAAGAGGAAGTATAATATAAGTATAATCAAAGGTAAGAAGGAGAGGGATAAAGTAGTCGAGATAAGTGATGTTAGCTGAGTGCGAGTATCGCATTTTGATTGAGAATTTCTTTTGAGGAGCCAATAAAAAAGACTCTTACATTTATAGAATTATATGATAAAATCTAATTCGCACTTATCGCCTACGAGAGCTCATACTCCATAAGTGATGCGCTTATTAAAAATGGATTTAAAAAAAACCCCTTTTTATCAGAAACATCTTCAAAACAAGGGCCGAATCGTTGATTTCTCAGGTTGGGCTCTTCCGGTAAAGTATAAGAGTACGCTAGCTGAGGCTGAGGCTGTGCGTAAGTCTTGCGGTCTTTTCGATGCTTCTCATATGGGTGAGATAGTGATAAGAGGCCCCGGTGCTTTTTCTTTTTTACAAGAGCTCGTCTCCAACGATTTTTCAACTATTAGTGCCGGGCAGATGCAATATAATCTTTTCTTAAATGAGTCCGGGTGTATTATTGATGATTTGATGGTTTATCGCATGAAAAATAGTTTTTTTTGTGTGGTCAATGCTTCTAACAAAGATAAAGTATTTAAATGGCTTAATAGCAATATCCAGTCGGAAGTAGAGGTAATAGATAAGAGTAAGGAGTACTCTCTTATATCTATCCAAGGGCCGAATGCAGCTAAAGTTATCGAGAAGGTTTTTAGCCGTGAAGAAACTGATCTTGGGTATTTATTTTTTAAAGAAATTCAGATAGAAGGAGAAGAGATTATTATCTCTCGCAGCGGCTACACCGGTGAAGATGGGTTCGAGATATATCTTCCTTGGGAAAATAGCAGCAAGTGGTGGGATAAGCTGATTGCCGAAGGCCGGGATTTCGAGCTTAAACCTTGCGGTTTAGGCTCCCGGGATATCTTACGCATTGAAGCTGGTTATCCTTTGTATGGCCAGGAGATAGATGATACTATTAATCCTTATGAAGCTTGTTTAGGTTGGGCAGTTAAGCTAAGTAAGGATTTTATTGGTAAAGAGGAACTTTTTAAGATAAAGAGTGGTGGCGTAAAAAGAAAAAGAGTAGGGTTCATTATGCAGGAGCGGGCTATCCCCCGGCAAGGATATTCTATATATTCAGCAGGTGAAGCCGTCCCTTTAGGGGTAAACGAAGATATCTCCCCAGGGAGAACAAGAGTAATTGGTAAGGTATCTAGCGGAACATATTCACCTAATCTTGGTAAATTTATTGGCATGGCCTGCTTAGGTAAGGATTATGTTAAAATTGGCGGTGAGGTAAGCGTAGAGGTAAGAGGTAAATTATACAAAGCAGAAATGACTAAATTCCCTTTTGTAAGTATAAAAACAAAAGGCATAAGAGCAGCTAAGGAGGTTTAAATGTCGGATATTAAATTCACTAAGTCTCATGAGTGGGTAAGAGTCCAAGGAGATGTGGCTACGGTAGGAATAACTGATTATGCTCAAAGTCAATTAGGAGATATAGTTTTTATTGAATTACCTAAACCCGGAGACGGAATAAAAAGAGCAACTCAATTTGGAACTATTGAATCTACAAAAGCAGCTAGTGAATTGTATTCACCGGTAAGTGGTGAAGTAATTCAGGTAAATAGCGACTTGGTTAATAATCCTCACTGGATAAATGAGTCTGCCCTTGATAAAGGCTGGATGGCTAAGGTGAGATTGGATAATCTTGTTGAACTCGACGGCCTCTTAGATGAGAACGTCTATAAAGAGCTCGTTGATAAAGAAACCCATTAAATTAATAAGATAAAGCTTACAACTATAATTATGCCGTATATTCTTAATACAAAAAAAGATGTCAAAGAGATGCTTAAGGCTATTGGGGCCAGCTCCCTAGAGGAGCTATGCTCTTTATTGCCTTCCAAGGTAAAGTTAGACACCCCACTTAATATACCTGATTCTAAGAGTGAGCAAGAGGTGAAGAGAATAATAAAGAAGCTTTCCGAGAAGAATAACCCTGTCGATAAGTTCAACTCATTCTTAGGAGCTGGGTGTTACGATCACTATATTCCTGCGGCTTTACCATTTATTCTTTCTCGCTCCCAATTTCTTACCGCCTATACTCCTTACCAGGCAGAATGTTCCCAAGGAATCCTGCAAACCATATATGAGTATCAGAGTTTTTTGTGTCTTTTAACTGGCATGGATGTTTCTAACGCTTCGTTACTTGATGGTGCCTCTGCCCTTAGCGAAGCTATACTTATGAGTTTACGAATAACTAAGCGTAGGAAAATTCTCCTTGCTGGCGTTATCCATCCCGAGTATAAAGAGACTCTTTATACCTACTTAAGCGGTTTTGATTTCATTATCCAAGAGATAGTAGCAGGGGGCAATGGTTTAGTAGACAGGGAAGCCTTGAAGAGAGCCATTGATGACGACACTGCTTCTTGTGTGTTTTCAAGCCCCAACTTTCTTGGTCTCATCGAGGACGTTGGTGAATTGTCTGCAATAGCAAAGTCCAAGGGTTCCTTAGCGATTATGCTTACTAACCCCTTGTCTTTGGCGATTTTTAAAGAGCCGGGGTCTTTAGGCGTAGATATTACTTGTGGTGATGGGCAACCTTTAGGCGGCGGACTGAATTTTGGCGGGCCATCATTTGGTTTCTTAACCGTTAATAAAGATTATTTGAGGCAGATGCCAGGAAGAGTCGTTGGCAAGACTAAAGACCGGGAGAGAAGCGATGCCTATTGCCTCACTCTCCAAACCAGAGAGCAACATATAAGAAGAGAAAAAGCTACTAGCAACATTTGTTCCAATCAATCCTTAAACGCAATAGCGGCGGCGGTTTATCTTTCCTTAATCGGTAGAGACGGTTTGAAAGATCTAGCTCTATATTCTTTAAGTAATACCCAGTACCTTTATCAGCGTTTAAAAGAGGTAAGAGGAGTCAGAATTCCCCATTCTCCTCGTGTTTTTAATGAGTTTGTTTGGGAGACTGAAGCTGCACCGCGAATAATCGAAGAGCTATATAAGAAGAATATAATTGCTGGTTATTATCTAGGGGATAAGTCGGACCGATATAAAAATAGTATCCTAAGCTGCTGTACAGAAAAAAAGAGCAAAGAAGAGATAGATGATTTCGTTAATACATTAGCTGAGGTGCTTCATGGATAGAAGAGTTATATTTGATAAAGATAAAAATCCTGAAAAGACCTCTTACTTAGAAAAACCTAAAGTTCCCTTGAAAAAGTTAGAGGACATTTTTCCTAAAAGTTTACTCAGGACTCATTTACCTCTGCCTAATTTTGGGGAGTTAGATGTTATTCGTCACTATTTACGCCTGGCAGAACTGAATTTTTCTGTCGACACCAACTTTTATCCTCTCGGTTCTTGTACCATGAAGTATAATCCAAAGATCAATGAAGATTTGGCACGACTAGAGGGGTTTACTAATATTCATCCCTACCAAGTGCCACAAGATATTCAAGGTGCTTTGGAGCTAATGTATAATTTAGAGGAGTTATTGATTGAGTTGACCGGTATGAAACGGTTTACCTTCCAACCTTCTAGTGGTGCTCATGGAGAGTTAGCCGGAATGTTGATGATTCGTAAATTCCATGAGATTAAAGGTAATAAAAAAACTAAGGTAATCATTCCTGACTCAGCTCATGGAACAAATCCGGCTACTGTTTCAATGTGCGGATACCAGGTCCAAGTTATAGAGAGCAATCCAGATGGGTTGATAGACATTGACAAACTAAGGGATATGGTTGATGCGAGCGTAGCCGCTATCATGCTTACTAATCCCAATACCTTAGGTTTGTTTGAAGAGGACATTCTTACCATAAGTGATATTATCCATGAAAAAGGGGGGTTTCTTTATTATGATGGAGCAAATTTTAACCCCTTACTAGGTATAACAAAGCCATCTCTTATGGGATTTGATGCAGTTCATCTTAATTTCCATAAGACTTTTTCTACACCTCATGGTTGTGGCGGCCCGGGTGCTGGTGCAGTAGGAGTTAGTGGAGTATTAGAAGATTTTCTCCCGACGCCATTAGTGAAAAAAGATAATAATAAGTTTTATCTCGATTATCAGGTAAAATACTCTATTGGCCGGTTGAGGAGTTTCTATGGCAACTTCGGAGTCTTAGTAAGAGCCTATGCCTATATTTTACGTTTAGGTAGAGACGGGCTCTTGCGGGTAGCTTACAATTCCACCCTGTCTGCTAATTATATAAGGGAGAAATTAAAGAATTACTATCAAGTAGCTTTTCCTAAGAAGTGTATGCATGAGGTGGTTTTTACCTGCCAAAGCCAGAAAGAAAGAGGAGCCTCAGCTTTAGATGTTGCCAAGAGGTTAATCGATTTTGGTATTCACCCTCCGACAATGTACTTTCCCTTAATCGTTAAAGAGGCCTTGATGGTAGAGCCTACAGAGAGTGAAAGCAAGCAGACTCTAGATTATTTTATCCAAACCATGATTGATATCGACAAGGAAATCAATCTGGACTGCGAGAGAGTTAGGGCTTCTCCGCATCTGGCGCCAGTAAAGAGAGTTGATGAGGTAAGAGCAGCAAGATTTCCGAATCTAAAATGGGAAAAACCTGGCGTTTAATTTTAGACCAAAAATGTGATGGCTACTACAATATGGCTGTTGATGAAGCCATCTTGCTAGGCTACAATTCTTTTAAAATTCCTACTCTAAGGGTCTATGGGTGGGATAAGCCTTTTATTTCTTTAGGATATAATCAGAATTTTCGAGAGGTTCTAAACCCCAAAAGCGAAATTCCTTTTGTTAGAAGGATAACCGGGGGCTCAGCAATTCTCCACCATAAAGAACTTACCTATAGCTTGGTTTGTTCCTTGGAAGATTTAAACCTACCTAAGGCAGTTAAGGCTTCCTACAGGATAATTTGTTCTTTCCTCAAACATTTTTATAGTCAATTAGGACTAAAAGCATCTTTTGCTAATGATTTAAATTCTAAGAGCCAGGAGATTGAGAAGAACTTAGGTGAATATAAGAATTTTTGTTTTTCAAGCTGGCAGCACCTCGATCTTCTAGTCGAAGGGAAAAAAATCGGAGGCAATGCTCAACGGCGCAGAAAAAATATTATTTTTCAACATGGTAGCATTCCCCAAGAAATAGCCCCTTTTTATATCAGAAGAGCAATAAAAGATTCTGGAGATATCAAGGATCAAGCAACCTCTTTGGAAGGAGTTCTTGGTAAATCCTTAAACTTTGACTCATTAAGCTCGCTTTTGTATTCAAGTTTTAAACTTACTTTTGGAGTAGAATTTAGCCAAGAGAGGCTTTTGGAGTCGGAGGAAGAAAAGGTTACTTTTTTTCTCAAAGAGAAGTATAAAACAAAAGAGTGGAATAACTATAAAATATTTGAAAATGCTTAAAGTTTTTCCTAAACCTCCATGGTTGAGCAAGAGGATAACTCTTGGCTCTTGTCACAAGGTAAAGAGGATATTAAGGGATTTGCGTCTGCACAGCGTTTGCGAAGAGTCTTTTTGCCCTAATATCTCAGAGTGTTTTCATCAAGGAGTTGCTACTTTTATGATTTTAGGCGATAATTGCACAAGGGGATGTACTTTTTGCGGAGTTAGCAAGGAAAAGCCTTGCTTGATAGATTATGAAGAGCCTAGGCGGATAAAAGAGGCGGTCAAAAGATTAAATCTAGATTATGTAGTGATAACCTCACCGACCCGAGATGACCTTGATGATGGGGGGGCAGGTCTTTTTTGTCAAACAGTAGAAGAAGTTATGAGTTTAGGCTCCGAAAGAACAGTGGAGATCCTAATACCTGACTTTAAAGGAAGAATAGATTTAGTCGAAAAGGTTGCTAGATGCAGGGCTAAGGTCATTAGCCATAATTTAGAGACTTCAGCTTCTCTATATATAGAGGTAAGAAAAGGGGCTGACTACAGGAGATCATTAGAAGTTTTAAGGTTAATTAAAGAAGTAAATAGAGAAGTCTTTACTAAGTCCGGTCTCATCCTGGGTTTAGGTGAAGAAGAGGATGAGATTGTCCAGGCCTTGATAGACTTGAAGAGAGTGGATTGTGATTTTGTGACTCTCGGACAATATTTGCCGCCTTCCTTAAGCCACTACCCTTTAAAAGAGTATATCCATCCTGATAAATTTAGCTATTTTGAAAGATATGCCCGAAAAATTGGATTTCGAGGGGTAAAAAGTGCACCCTATATCCGTTCTTCTTATTTGGCCCATTCCTTCCTAAACCTAAACCGCTAGGCAATATGGTTTAAAGCCATTTTAGAACTTAAAAAATAACCACTTAAACATAAAGCCAGCATTACCTTTTTTAGACCAATAGGTAAGTAAAAAGTATACAATATATAGTGGTAGTTCTAAATATATACAAGATATAGAAGGTTATAACAAATTATAACAAATTATTCTTGACATCAACAAACAAAAGGATTTTAATAGAGATATAACATAATTATACAAAATGATGAAAAAAAGAATGCCGCGTTTAATGAGTGTTGAAGAGTTGGCTGATTATTTAGGCTTGCAGAAGCAGACTATTTATAATTGGCTACATAATAAGAGGATATCAGGGATAAAAATCGGCAAAGTATGGCGCTTTGACCGGAAGTATATTGATGATTGGCTGAGAAAATGCGGTAGGGGTTAGGTATGGCGAAAGATACAAAGGTTGGCTTGTATTTAGGAATAAATTCTGTAGGCGTGACAGTACTCCAGGGTAAGGATATCCTTTCTTTAGGGAGGTTTGAGTTTTCTTCTTTAGAGGAGACAGGAAGTGAGAGCAAGAATGAGGATGTAAGATGGGAAGCTTTGATAAACAAGACCTTAAGAGAGGCTAATAGTGATGATAGCGATATCTACGTTTCTCTTGCTGATAGAGATTTCATTTTCAGACCCCTTGAAATGCCTACCATGAAGAAAAAGGAAATAGAGTCTTCTTTGGCTTATGAGATGGAAAAGTATATTCCTTTTAAAATGGAGGAGTTAGTCTGGGATTATAGCTATGTTAATTTTCCCAGAGAAAGGAAGATCAGCCTTTCTTTCGTAGGAATAAAGGAGGGCAATTTTCAGAGGATTAAATCTATATTGTCGCGCTTAGAGCTCAAAGCAGTGACAATAGAGCCTTCCTGTATATCTTTGGCTAGGGTTGTAAAGTCATTAAAGAAATTCGCTCAGTCTAAAAATTTCGTTATCCTGGATTTTAATCAAGCTGAAGCCTCTCTCACTTTTTTTCAACAAGATTTACCAGTATTTAATCGTTACCTTATTGTTCCTAGAAAGGAAGGTGTTCTTGACTTAAATAGCTTTATTGAAGTAGTAAACTTTTCTTTCCAGTATTTTAAGAGAGAATTCAAAAATTACGAATTAGATAGATTTATTATAGTAGGAGATTCTAACGTAGCGAGTTTAGTTTCGCCTTTGAAGGAAGGGTTACAGATTGAGGTAGAGCCTGTTTCATCCTATGACTTGACTAATCGCAATAATGCTCAAGTGGAAAATGTCAAGGCTTTTGGCGTGGCAGGCCGGGAGCATTTACCTCATAAATTTAAACCTTATTTGATAAAGACTGAGGAACGCTTGGCTCCTTTGAGGGGGCCTCGAGCAAGCGTTGCTTTAAGGATAAAGACATTAAGTTTATTAACAGGTATCGGGTTAACCGCGACCGTATTTCTTTCTTTAATATTAGGAAATGAGATAGTGGGCAAGACTTCTGCCTTGAAGAGAAAAGAAGAAAGGTTGATTGTACCAGCTGTTTTAGATGTGCTTTCTTGGTCGGAGAGGGCAGAGAAGTTGAGCGTGGAGGAAGAGAAGCTTAATACTATCAAAAAGGTGCTAACCACTTTTCCCCATTTTTCTCCCCTTTTTGAGAGGATAGCTACCGAAGATATACTTCCGCGTAGGTTATGGCTTTCCGGACTAAACATTGCTGGAAAAAAGGGAAAATTTAAAGCGGTTATAACCGGCTATATCTTCCGTAATGATGATTACAAAGAGAGGTTAGGGGTAGATGAGTTTATTTCTAACTTAAAGAATGATAAGGCAATAAAGACGATTTTTAGCAGGGTAGAGCTTCAATCTTCTGACAGGAAGAGAATAGAGAGTTTTGAAGTTACACAGTTTTCTATTACTTTGGAGGAATAAAGGTTATGGATGCAAAAATTCTTTCACCATACAAAAATATAATTATCGGAATAATCATTATTATTACTTTCGTCCGAATAGCTAAGGGCATAATCTCTCAGCATTCCTTAAAGAGGGAGGAGGTGATTGTAAAAGCGCAGGAGCTGGAGGAAGGGGAGAGAATAATAGAAAGGTGGAAGAATCTAGAGCGGAATACCGCAGAATTAGCCAGTAAGTTTTTAACCAAAGATACCTTAACTTTTAAAAAGTTTGTAGAGGAAAAAGCTAATGGTCTTGGAATAAAGATCACTTCCATAAAGACTTCTAATGTAGAAAAGAAGCTTTATTGGGAGATGGTGATGAACCTAGGTATGATATGTTCTTATAAAGATTTTACGGATTTTGTGAAGGCCATGGAAATGAAAGGCGTAGCTGTAGAAGGAGTTACGATAACTAGCAGTCGGGAGGAAAGGGATGAAATAATCAATTTAGCACTAAAAGGGTTTATTATTAAAGAATGATGAAGAAAATATTTATTTTTATTCTAGTATCTTTAGGTTTTTTAAGTTTTGCCTATTCTCAGAGCAAATACAAGGATCCCTTCGAGTCTTTATTGCCGCAAGTAGAGGTAAAGATAAAGAAGGGAGGAGAAGAACAAAAGAAGGCAATTAAGGAGATAGCGGGTGACATTCCTTCTATAACTATACAAGGTATTCTTTGGCGGAGCGATTTCCCGCAAGTGATAATTGAAGGAGAAGTTTACAAGCCTGGCGATAAGCTTAAAAATATAGATGCCCAAGTTCTTAAAATTGAGGAAGGCGAAGTATTTATTTCTTATGGAGAAAGAATATATAAAATGAGAGTTGGAAAAGAGGAGGAGATATGAAAAAGGGTTTTTTAATGGTTTTTCTGTTTCTTATGCTTTCGTCAAGCGGGGTTTTTTCTCAGGACAATATCTACGGAGACTATTTACTCGAAAGCTTTGATAGGAAAGTGTCTTTGGATTTAGAGAGTGCGCGATTGGTAGACGTTTTAAAGATGCTTTCTCAGCAAATCAAGCTTAACTTTATCTCTACCGAGGCAGTAGAGGAAAGGGTGTTAACTTTATACATGGAAGAGGTGCCTTTAAGGGAGGCAATGGATGTAATCTTTAAGGCAAATAACCTTGCTTATGATTATTACCCTGATCCTAAAATATTTATAGTTAAGGAAATGGGTAAACCTACCTTAGAGCTGAAGACTAAAGTTTATCAATTAAGATATGTAAGGGTAAAATCTTCCAAGATGGAAACAGAAGTTGCAGATATATTAGGCGGCGACAGTGAAGGAGAATCCGGAGGAGAAGGCGGAGACGAAGGAGGAACAGGAATCAAGAGTGCCATAGAGTCAGTGCTGACAGAATTCGGAAGGGTGACAGAAGATCCGGTAACGAATTCTTTGGTTGTGGTTGATGTGCCAGTGCAATTTTCGGCGATTGATCAAGTGATAAGTAAATTAGATACTCCTCCTGCTAAAATTATGATTGAAGTAGAGATGATGGATGTTTCCAAGTCTCGCCTTGAGCAAATAGGATTTAACTTTGCAAATGGTTTGTATGGTACGTTTACTCCTGGTTCAAGAGCAACCACATTTCCATGGTTTGATAAGTGGTCGGGCCAAAGTCTAGGTGGTGCCAATCCTACTCTTTCAACATTAAATTTCACCCAATTCACAACAGTAATGCAATTTTTATCAAAAGATACCACCACAAAGTTTCTTGCCCGACCAAGAATACTTACTCTCGCTAACGAAACCGCAGAGGTTAATCTTACCGTGAATGAAGTAGTCGGCCTTACTACTACCACGAATGAAGATGGTACTACTACCCAGACGGTAGAAAGAGATGATACAGGAACGAGGCTAAGGGTTACTCCTCAAGTAAGCATAGGCACTGATGAAATTACCTTAGTTATTGATGTGTTCAATCGGGAATCTACGGATAGTGGCATCTCAATATCGGGAATGACTGATGGCTTTGTAAAGAATGTTGAAGAGAGAGGCACTAAGTCTATAATTAGGCTTAAGGCTGGAGAGACACTCTTTATCGGAGGGTTATTGAAAAAAGAGGATCAGAAAACTATTACAAAGATACCTTTCTTAGGGGACATTCCTATTCTCGGAAGCCTTTTCCGTTACAAAAGCCGGCCTATAGCTGATAATATGAATCGGGAACTTTTTGTGTTTTTAACACCGAGTATTTTGAGAGATAGAGAAAACTTGATTAAGAAAGCAAGGGCTCTTTCCCGGGAACAACAAAATTATTCAAAGGAAAGTTCGGTAAGAGTTGCTTTAGACCGTCATCATAAATAAATCGTTAGGTTATTCCATTATCGTCCGTGTAACATTTTCAAAAGATGGCAAGATATAAAAGATTAGGGGACATATTAATTTCTGAAGGTATTATTACCGAGAAACAACTTGAGGAGGCTATAGCCTTACAAGCAAAAGAGGGGGGTAAATTAGGAGAGGTTTTAATCAACTTAGGTTATGTAAATGACGAGCAGAGGGTTGTTGCTTTAAGTAAGCAGCTAGCTATTCCTTATATCTCTTTAGCTTCGGGTAGGCTTACCCCTACGCCTGACCAGAATTTAGAAACATTGCTTCTTCACGATTTTGCGATAAGAAATATTGTCCTGCCTCTCTCTCGCAATCTTAATTCTTTAACCGTTGTAATGTTTGATCCCCTAGATTTAATCCTTATTGATAATCTTAAGAAAATTACTGGCTGCGAAATAAATCCTGTCGTATCTACCAAGGCGAATATTCTAAAGGCCATTGGGGATTTCTACGGGAAAGAGAAGATTTTTCGGGAAGCTATTCAGGCTGCCGGTGATGGTGGTTTTGGAGGGGAGATAAAAGAAATATCCTCAGAGGAGACAGACCTAAGCTTGGATAAACTAATCGCTCAGGCTGAAGAGGCGCCGGTAGTAAAACTGGTAGACCTTTTAATAAGGCAGTCGATTGAGGAAAATGCTTCCGATATACATCTGGAACCTCATTATGATAAGTTAAGTTTAAGGTATAGGATTGACGGTATTTTGTATGATATGCCTTCGCCCTCGACATCACTTTACTTACCGATTATTTCCCGGATAAAGATTCTTTCTAAGATGGATATTGCCGAGAAACGTCTTCCTCAAGATGGTGGATTTATGGTAAAGATAGGTAAGCGGTTTATAGACTTACGCGTTTCATCTATGCCCACTATTTACGGAGAAAAAATAGTTTTAAGAATTCTTGATAAGAGCCGTATATCCTTAGATTTAGCAAGCTTGGGTTTTCTACCTCAGGAGTTAGAGAGTATACGGCGTGGAGTTGATTGTTCTTGCGGCCTTGTTCTCCTTGTCGGGCCTACAGGGTCAGGTAAGTCGACCACACTTTATGCTGCTTTAAATGAGGTGAAGTCAACGGCTAAAAATATTCTCACTGCTGAAGATCCAGTGGAATATAGAATTGCAGGGATAAATCAGGTTCAGGTCAAGCCGGAAATAGGTCTAACTTTTGCTAACGCCTTAAAGTGTTTCTTAAGGCAAGATCCCGATATAATACTAATAGGTGAGATAAGAGATTTAGAAACTGCTGAGATGACCATCAGAGCAGCCCTTACCGGGCACTTAGTGTTCTCGACCCTGCATACGAATGATGCAATTTCTACAATTGATAGATTAGTTGATATAGGTATGCCTAATTACCTTGTTGTGGCATCGCTGCGGCTTATCATTGCTCAGCGATTGATAAGAAATCTTTGCCCTGATTGCAAGGAGCCTTACGAAGTTAGGCCTGAAGACATTCCTCAGAGCATTACTTCGAGCTCTCCGGTTATTTACAAACCTAAAGGTTGTGAGAAGTGTAACTTTATCGGTTATAAAGGAAGATCAGTAATCAATGAGGTTGTTTTGATTGATGATGAGATTAAAGCGGCGGTGCACAAGGGTTTGTCTTCTTCGCAAATTATGGAAGTAGCTAAAAAGAAAGGAACCTTACCTCTACTAGAGAGTGGATTCAAAAGGGTTGAGGAAGGCGTTACTTCTTTAGAAGAAGTTCTTTCTGTGGCTGGAGTATAGAAATGAAAGGGGTAGCTTTCTAATAAAGTGCGTACTGAAAAGTAGAGAACCGACGCCAAAAAAGAATAACCATGCCGAAATTTAAGTATGTAGCAAAAACACAGGAGGGTAAAACTGTAGAAGAAGTTGTAAAACTTTCCACACGAGACGATGTCATCGCCAGGCTTAGAGCAAAAGGTTTATTCATAGTATCGATAAAAGAAGTGAAAGAAAGGACGGGGGGTCCTTCCTTTTTTTCCTCATTTATTACCACTAAAGGCAAACGGACCAAGATTGAGCCTAATGACTTAGCATTCCTTGCCCGTAATCTTTCGACTACACTTTCTAGCGGGCTCACTCTCTTAAGAAGCTTAGAGATTCTTTCTTTCCAGGCTGAGAGTGTCAGGCTTGAGAAAATATTAAAGCAGTGCAGTGAATATATAAAAGAAGGGCTATCCTTGAGCGAGGCGATTGTTAAGTATCCTAGAGTTTTTTCTCCTCTTTGGAGAGGCTTGGTAGAGGTAGGGGAAGCTTCGGGAAATCTCCCATTCGTTTTAGAAAAAATAGCTGATTATTTAGAGGTAAGGATAAATTTTGAAAGAAAGATCAAAGGAGCGCTTATTTATCCGGCTATTCTTTTATTTGTAGCGATTGGAGCGGTTCTTATATTCTTTAAGCTTATTCTTCCTAAATTTACTAGTTTATTTGAACAGTTTGATATAGAGCTTCCCCTGCTTACCAGAACTCTTTTTAGCATAAGCAAATTTTTAGAGACGAATTTTATTTTAGTTTTGGCTATTATGGCTGGTGTAGTTTTTGGTTTTTCCTTTTTTGCAAAGCAAACAGAGACCAAGAAGCTTTGGGATAGGATAAAATTGAAATTGCCGATTATCGGTGATTTAGCATCTCTTACCGCCCTGGAGCGTCTCACTTCTACGATTTTCATTCTTCTAGACAGCGGATTACCTTTGGTGTATACCTTGGAGGTTGTCGCGCGCGGAACAGGTAATTCTGTTTTAGAAAAAAGCCTTCTCCAAGTAACCGAAAGAGTAAGGGATGGAGCCTCTTTATCCGATGAATTTCGGAAATTAGAGATTTTTCCTCTTTTGATTTCAGAGATGGCCAAAATTGGCGAAGAGACTGGGAATATGCCTCAGGTCTTTAGTAAAATATCTGCTCACTATCAAAAGGATCTTACTTCACGCATAGAGCGTCTTATTGCTGCTTTTGAACCAGTTATGATTGTTCTTATCGGAGTGATGGTCGGAGGTGTTGTCATTGCTTTATTTTTACCTTTATTTAAGCTTTCTACTTTGGGATAAATAAAAGTAAATATCTTTTATTTCGGTTGACATTGAGGCAGAGAGCGTGGTATAAAAAGAAGCAGAGGAGATAAATGTATTTTAAGAATAAGAAGAAAAAAAGGAGGAGTCGTATGAGAAGAAGAGGTGGTTTTACTCTCATGGAGTTGATAATCGTGGTGATTATCGTATCTATTTTGGCATCAGTAGCTTTTCCCCAGTTCCTTGCTCAGATAGAAAAAGCTCGTGAAGCAGAGGCTTTCACAACAATGCAATCAATAAGGGATGCTGAGTTAGCTGAATTTTCAGCTAGTGGAGCCTATACAGCTTCCTTTCCTATTGTAGTTGACGTTGATGGTGATGGTACTACTGATATTACCATGGCTTTGCCTTCATCAACCAATTTTAGCTATACCGTAGTAGGAGCCGGAACTGCATCTACTGCTTATATTCAGGCGGCGAGAACCAGTGGTACCGGTGGTAGGCTTAGCTATAGCAAGTGTATACAAAGTGGCAAGACACTGTCTGCCGATGCGGCTGCTTGTGCAATCGGATGTCCTTGACGCCTAGCTTAGCATTTTAATTCGCAGTTCGTAAGCCGGTTCGTTTAAAAAAGGTAAATAAGTCAAAGCCTTTTTTAGAGAATAGAAGTTAATGAAATTAAGATTAAAGAGAGAAAATCGCCGAGTTTGTCTAACTCTTATAGAGCTTATGGTTGTGGCGATTGTCATAAGTATCTTGGTAGGTGTAGTAGTGCCTCAGTATCGCGGGGCAGTGGTGAGGGCCAAAGCCAGTAAAGCCAGGCAAGCTATTGCCTTAGTGGCTAAGGCCGAGAGTATTTACCAATTAAAAAATGATGTGTATATCGCAGTGGTTGCTGGTGCGGTGGAAGCTACAATAGGCACGGCAGTAACCGGCATAAATTTAGCCGCTGTAGATAACGATGATGATTTTGATTATTCTGTAACTGCTGGTGTGGTTTCCGGGACTCCTAAAGGTGCTATTGGCGGTTGTGGAGTAGGTGACGTGATAACTCTTAATGTGGATACTGGTAACTGGGGTGGTCTTCCTGGGTGTTGGAACTGACTTAAATCGGGGCGTAATTTGCGGCAAAAAAATAAAAGGGATCAAAAAGGTAATCGAAAGCGTTTAACTTTTACTATTCTTGAGCTTATAATTGCGGTAATTATAGTTGGCATACTGGCAACCCTGGGAAAGGTTACCTATCATAAAGTTGCAGTTAAGGCCAAAGCCGGCAAAGCCAAACATGCCATAGCTTTAATAGCTGAGGCAGAAAAGATGTATAAGGTGGATTACGGTTCTTATTGGGTTGTGGCTGCCGATGCGGTGGAAGCCACGATAGGCACGGCAGTAAGCGGTATGAATTTAGACGTTGTTGACAATGATACTCTTTTTACTTATTCTGTAACCGCAGGCGGCCAGATCAGGGCAAGCAACACAACGGCTATTGGCAGTTGCCCGGCTGGCACTCTAATCACCTCTGATATAGCTACTGGTGTTATTAATGTTCCGGCATGTTATGAATAACCTATGGACAGGAAGAGTTTTACTTTATTAGAGTTGCTTTTAGTTGTGGGGATAGTCGGTGTAATTAGTGCTTTTGCTATACCCGGTTACCTGGGAGTCAGACGAAGGGCAGAAGGACGGCAAGCCTCAACTCAGGTAAGGCTGATGCATACCGCTGAGAAAATTGAATATTTAGAGAATTATTCATATGTGACTTGTAGCGGATATGCTGCCTGTAATACTGCCTTGGATATTGACTTGCCTAATGATGGGTGGGCTTATAGCGTAACAGGTAGTTTTACAGCTTCGGCAGCAAAGAGTGGTTGTACTTATACCATGGCTGCGGGTGCTTCCAAACCATCCCAGTCCGGTTGTACCTACATACCTTAAAAAGGTTAGCCAAATGAGAAAAGGAGTTACTTTAACTGAAGTGATTGTCGGGGCAGTAATTTTGTCTGTTGCCTTTGGAGGATTGCTAGCTACTTTTGTGGCTGTAAGGAAATATGTCAATCGGGCCAACAAGCGGCTTATTGCTGTTAATTTGGCTACTCATCAATTCGATAATCTATATCGGGCGGTTAGCGCTGACACTTGGGATTCAGGGGATTTGCAGACTGGTTCTACAAATCTGGACTCTTACACAATAGATGGACAGAGTTACGCCGGCAATAGTTATTCAGTAAGTGCTACTGCCGGAGATCATCGCCAGGTAAGTGTGACCATAAATTATCCTTAGTGATCAATTCGATTAACCATTTTTTAGGAAAAAAATGCAAGCCTCATTGAAAAAATCGGCTACCTTGGTCGAGCTTCTTATTTCCATAGCACTATTAGGAATAATTGTTTTAGGCGCTATAGCCTTTCATCTTTCCAGCGAAAGGTTCTTAGGCTCTTCGGAAAGAAAGACTCAGGTATTAAATGATTTGACCCTTGTTTTGCAGCATCTTCATAAGAATGTTTCATTAGGGACTGGGGATATTAATCATCAAGGGATAAGTACTACTGCTGACAGTCTAACTATTCGCCAAGACATAACCGCCGCCGGAGTTTCAAACTCTACTCCGGCTGATTATAGTGATGATTTAGTAGTCGCATATACATTTGGTGCTGCCGCTAGCCCGAATAGTGTCATGTTTAGTAATACCGATGGAGCTAGCTGGGAAGAGCTTACAGGACGTTTTGTCGACCTTGGCGGAGGCGCCGCTTTTGCATTAAGCATAGCCAATGGAGGGGTGGCAGTAAGCAATCTTGCTTTAAGGTTAGAGCCCGGCTCTGCCGCTGACCCTAGCTCTAATCCTCAGGTGACTATTAGGGATACGACAGGCAGTTCCACCGTATATTTCTATCCTCTTGCCCACTCCTGGAACTAATATTTTATACCAGCAATAAAGAAAATTTGGAATTTTGCAGACGCATGGTAATAGACACCTTGCTTTAACACGCCCTACTTTTGTTTTGCAAGAACTATATTTTTTGATATAATTTTTTGATGGAAAATTTTATACGAAGAGTTCTTTTATTAGTTATTCTATCTTTTTGTTTTTATTTAACCACTTTAGCTGCCCCTTGCTCTGGTACAAAGATGCCTGAGGAAAGCAGATTTTTTTGGGGATTCCAAAACCATACTATTTTTAAACGGAATCTGGAGGCTGATTACGGAAAATTGAGATCAACCCAGCATTTTTTTAAGTTCTCCTATGGAGTTTGGGATTGGTTGTCTTTAGATTTAAAAGGCGGTGCCGGAAATATAAAACAACATCCTTTAAGTAGTGATGAAGTTGACTATACCTCTTCTTTTGCCGGTGGTTATGGAATTCGGGTAAAGCTTTGTGACTGGCAAAGAATAAGAATGGTTTTTGGCTTTCAACACATAAGTGTACATCCCAAAGCCATTCATTTAGGAAATGTGAAGTATAAGGGAATCTTAGATGATTGGCAAGTGTCACTTCTAGCCTCCTATGATTTTTCCAAATTCACCCCTTATCTAGGAGGTAAGCTTTCAAGGGTTGATTATATCCACTGGATAGAGGAGAACAGAGAAAGGAGGATGTCTGACTTAACTAAATCAGCAGGACTTGTCTGTGGTCTTGATATAAATCTTACCGAGAAAACTTGGCTTAATTTAGAAGGCCAATTTATTGACGGCCAAGCTTTGGCCTGTAGTTTTAACTTTAAGTTCTAATAACCCCACCCTTAATGATTGTACGAAACAATACTCAGGACCTGGTTAATTACCTAGAGGATACCTCTAATGTTAAGGGTAAAGCCTCCTTGCTTTACCTTCCCCAAAACAACAGGGAAGTTTTAGAAAGCATAAAGAGTTGTTCCAGGGATAAGATCCCTTTTACTTTATCTTCTGGCCATACTGGCACAACCGGCGGTTGTGTTTCTTTAGAGGGGGCAGTTATTTCCTTAGAGAATCTGAATCAAGTTATTGACATTAACCAGGAAAAACAAATTGTTCGTTCTCAGTCTGGCGTAACTCTAGAAAATTTAGAGAAAGAAGTTAATAAGTTCAACTTAACTTTGCAGGCATCTCCTACTGAGAATTTAGCTTTCATCGGCGGAGCAATCGCAACCTCAGCTTCCGGAGTAAGGGGATTCGGCTATGGCTCAATAAGAGAATATGTAAGGGCGCTAGAGGTCATACTAACTACCGGAGAGGTAATTAATATAAAAAGAGGCGAAATTATATCGAAACAAAGGCGTTTTGAGTTTGAATGCGAAGGAAGACTTTTCAAATTTGATCTGCCTTCCTATCAACTGCCTAAAGTCAAGTCTCAGGCTGGTTATTACGTTAAGGATAATATGGATTTAATCGATTTATTTATCGGCAGCGAAGGAACCCTAGGTATTATTGTTTCTTGCGAGCTAAATCTAGGAAAAATTCCTTATAATATTTTTGATGGGTTAATATTTTTCCCCCAGGAAGCTAATGCTCTTGGGTTTATAGAAGAGATAAAGAGTCTAAAGAGAAGAGGAGAGCTGAAACCAACTTCTTTAGAATTCCTCGATAAAAATTCTCTAGAATTGCTAAAGAGTGAGTATTCTTTTGTACCAGATTCCGAGGCAGCAGTTTACTTTGAGCAGGAAGTTGAGGACGAGACCGGTTTTGAACCACTTCTTCTTAAATGGCAAGGATTAATTGAGAAGAATAAAGCTTACTTGGATGAGAGCATTCTTGCTGATACCCAGAGCCAGAGAAAGCGAGTATTTGATTTTCGGCATAAACTGCCGCAGATGATTAATGAGTTTTTAAGAAGGAATAATCAGGTGAAGGTCGCCAGCGATATCGCAGTACCTGAGGGTAAATTTAATCAAATGTATGATTTTTATAAGAAAATCGCTAGAGAAGCTAAAATAAGATATGTTAATTTTGGACATATCGGAGAGTCGCATCTTCATTTTAATTTCTTGCCTTCAAATGACCAAGAAGGCAAAGAGGCTAAAGAATATCTTAAGAAGCTTTGTCAGAAGGCAGTGTCCTTAGGGGGAACTGTTTCTGCCGAGCATGGTATCGGCAAGATAAAAAAGCCTTATCTAAAGATTATGTATAAGGAGTCTGAGATTAAGGAGATGGTTGCGCTGAAAAAGTATTTTGATCCTCCCTGTCTCTTAGGGTTAGACAATATTTTCGATAAAGAACTCTTGCCCGGATAAATTCTTAAGTTTCCCTTCTTTCTTCATCAAAGTAGTCTAAATCTGTCAAAGGCAGTATTACTGAAGTAGCAATATTTGTTAAGTGGGCAGTGATGCGTTTAAAATATCGGGCCATAAGGGTAAAACAGACCGATTCGTTTACCGAAAGGTCGCTACTGGCTAGTTTTTCAATAATCTGATCGCAACGTTTGGCGATCTTTGTTTTATAATCCCAAGCTTTGGCTGCTTTAGTTTCGTCGGATTCCATAAAAGCTTTTATTGTTTCTTTAAAGAGTTCAGATATTTCCCCTTCAATACTGTTGAAAAGCTCTAAATATTTTTTCTTATTTAAAGGGCCTTTCATCAGGGTGCTTACCTCATAAAGATTTTTTGCATAATCTCCTAATCTTTCAGCATCTTTTACTACACTCATAAGAAGCAAGCAAGTCGGTACATCTGATGAAGGCTGGAGAGATAAGTGCTCAATTACCCGTTTCCGGATATCTCTCTGTAGGTCATTGACTTGTTTATCTATGCTGTAGACCTTATTCCTTAAGCCAGGGCCTTCTTCATTATCGATTAGCCTCCTGCAGACAGAGTCAAACATTATTTGGGCATCATCGAGCATATTTTTGAATTCTTCTAATACCTGGTTTAAGAAATCCTTTCCTTTCCAGAATTGCAATAGATTTTTAAACATAATCTACCTCCCTTTATTTTAATACTTTAAAAATAAAAATAAATAATGTTGGTATCACAAAAAATGTAACTAAAGTATATATTAGAGCATAGCGACGTTTTTTGTAAGCCAAGTCGCCGAGTTTTTTTGATAGGAGTATAGGGATTTTTCTTAATATTTTTATCGGATAGATACAGAAAAGACATATCATATTGAAGAGAAAGTGGACAAAGGCTACAGTGAGCGCAGCAATATTTCCGGTAGCGAATGATGCCAGAATAGCTGTTATCGTAGTTCCGACATTTGCTCCCATTACCAGAGGATACATTGTCTCAAGCGTTAGGATCCCGGCAGCACTAAGAGGAATCATCAGGGCAACGGTTATTGAACTGCTCTGGATTACTGCAGTAAAGAAGGTGGCAGCGAAAATAGCTAGTATTCCGTGCTTGCCAATTACATTATTAAGAACAATTTCCGCTCTCTTTGCTACCATAGTTCGCATCAGCTTTACGATATAGTATAAAGCAGCAAATAATAGTATTAAGGAAATGACTAACATTATAGTATAGGCCATACCAGAGGAAACTTTTAACTTCATGACTATATTTTCTATAAAGTGCACTATTGGTTTTGTGGCTAATTTAATCGGGCTGGTAAAAGTAATACCTCCGATATCAACAAAGGCACTGCTCATCCAGTTAGCTATTTTACCTAATATGCCGGTAGCCAGTTCAAGGGGAAAAATTATAGTAACACACATCATTTTAAAGAAACCACCAAGAGTACCTCCGCTTACAGCTCTTTTAAACTCTTCCCGGCGTCCGATGTGCCCTATGGATACCAGTATCCCGGTTACCGTAGTCCCGATATTTGCTCCCATTACTATCGGGATTGCATTTGAAACAGTGATTACTCCTGAACCTACCATTCCTACCACAATAGAGGTGGTGGTCGACGAGCTTTGAACAATACTAGTGGCTAGAATTCCGATGAATAAACCGACAAATGGGTTAGAGGTAGTTTTTATTAGATTCTCAGCAAACTCCTTGCCAAATCCCTTGAAAGCAACTCCCATGAGACCAATGCTTACCAGGAAGAGATAGACAAAGGTGAGAACCAGGATTATTTTAAATAAGGCTCTAGTTTTTTCACTATGCATAGATTTATTAGGGAAGGGTTAAGATGCTTTGGGTACTTCGTGCCCTCAGTATCAATCCGACTAATCCCGACCGATATCGGAAAAGTCTCATTGGATTATATACAGAAAAAGGAATCATTGCAAGAAATTTATTTTTAAAGTATAATCCTAGATATGGATAAGAAGAAAGAACTACTAACCCTTCTTAGGAAAAATGCCGTCTTGAGAAAAAGGATCAAGCTATCTTCAGGAAAAGTCAGCAATTTTTACATTGATGTGAGAAAAGTAAGCTTAAGTCCCAAAGGCGTATATTTAATCTCACACCTTGTCTTCAACCTTCTAAAATTTAAGAAAATAACTGCCATTGGTGGTCCTACTTTAGGGGCTGACCCTATTGTTAGCGGGGTCTGCTACTTAGCCTATAAGAATAAGAAAAAACTAAAGGGTTTTCTTATCCGGAAGTTGCCTAAGAAGCATGGCCGTCAGAAATTGATTGAAGGACAGGTTTTAACTTCCAGAGAGAGAGTGGTTATAGTTGATGATGTGGCTACTAGCGGTTCTTCTTTGATCAAAGCTATAGAGGTTCTAAAGAAAGAAAGAATACAGGTAGTAGCGGCAGTAAGTGTTATTGATAGAGAGGAGGGCGCAAGAGAAGCTCTCGCTCGTTATAATTGCCCCCTCGTCTCCCTTTTTGCTAAATCCGACTTTCTATTCTAAATAAATGAACCGTTTTCTGTTTTCCCCTTTATTCCTTATTCTTTTAGTAAGCGGGTGTGTCACTACGGAATATAATGTTGGTACTGGCAAGCAAGATGTCTATTTTTATTCCAGCGAGAGCGAAGTTACCATGGGCCGAAATATCGCTAAAAAGATTTCTCAGGAATTCAAGATTTCTAATAGTCCTGATGATATACAGAGACTTAACCGAATAGCGAATAAAATCGTAGCGGTCCTAGACCGTAAGGAATTAAGCTATTACTTTTATATAGTCGAGGAAGACCAAGATGGTAAGTCGCAGGTCAATGCTTTTAGTCTTCCTGGCGGGTATTCGTATATATTTAGAGGGTTGCTGGATATTTTAGATAGTGATGATCAGCTGGCTTTTATCCTTGCTCACGAAGCCGGCCATATCGTAAGCCGGCACCATATGAAACGTCTTCAGGCAGCTATGGGGTACAATCTTTTAACTGTGGTTTCTGCTACTTCGGGGACTTCTTCGGAGTTCCGAAGAGGCCTTTCTTTTGCTCTTATTCAGATTTTAGTCGGGTATTCCCGGGAGGATGAATTTAATGCTGATGAATTAGCAGTTAAATATTGCAAGCTTGCCGGGTTTGATCCTACCACCGGGATAGAGGTTTTGGAGAAACTCTATAAAGAAAGCAAAAAAACAATACGTCCCTTATCTTACTTCAGGACTCATCCCTATCCAGCCCAGAGAATAAGGCATATTAAAGAGGCTTTGCAGCTTCCCTTAGATGTCGATGACTATATCAATTAGCAATAAATTTTGGTATAATTAATTTTTATAAGCCGAAGTGGTGAAATTGGCAGACACGCAGCGTTCAGGACGCTGTGAGCGTAAGCTCTTGAGAGTTCAAGTCTCTCCTTCGGCATACCAGGAGAGGTGGCCGAGCCCGGTTTAAGGCGCTGGTCTCGAAAACCGGTTTCCGTTTAGGCGGAACGCGGGTTCAAATCCCGCCCTCTCCTTATTAAGGTGTGTTATGGCAGCAGTATCATTAGCGGTTATAAAACTTTCATCGGTTGCTTTTTTGGGATTTTGTCTTTACCGGAAGAATTTCATCAGAGAGGGGAGTCTAAAATTTTTGACTTTTTTTGTAATAAATATTGCCTTTCCATTTCTGATATTTTCCAATCTTATTAAAAACTCTTCCCTAGTATTAATGCATTCCTTGGGGAGGTTTGTCGCGATAAGTTTAGGTATTTTTCTATCCGGTTATATCTTGGGATTTGTTGCTTCTTTCAAGAGAAGCCATGAGTTTAGAGGCGAGTTTATTAGTATGATAAGTTTTCAGAATGGCGGGTATTTGCCGATAAACATCGCTTTTTTCCTCTTTCCTCCGGGTATACGGGAAAAATTCCTTGTTTTCACTTTTCTATACCTTCTCGGTTTTAATGTTATTATGTGGTCAATAGGAAGTTCCTTTATTTTTAGGGGCAATAGGAGAAAATTTCGATTAAAGAGCCTTTTTATTCCTCCGATAACTAGCACAGCTATAAGCCTTATATTGATTTACACCGGGCTTGCTAAGCTGGTCCCATCTTTAGTCATTTCACCTTTAAGGATGGTTGGTGAGACCAGCTTTGTGCTTTCAGCAATAATTCTAGGTTGTTGGTTAGCTAAGGTGAGGCTAAAAGGGCTTCTTGGGAGATTGTTTCTTATAGGTGAAGCTGCAGGTTTGAAGTTGATAATTTTACCGTTGTTTTTCTTTGTAGGTGTGTTGAGTTTTAAGGTTTTTTCATTACTAGGGTTATTCATAATCCTGCAGGCTGCTATGCCTTCAGCAGTCTCGCTACCGATTGTAGCTAATTTAAATGGCGCTGATATTGAGTTTGTCTCCCAGGGGGTATTTTTCACCCATATCTTAAGTATATTTACTATTCCCCTATGGCTGGGCTTATATTTAAAAGTATCAGGAGTTACTTTCTAAGATGAGTAAAATAGTAGCTACAAACAGAAAGGCCAGGCGTGATTATCAAATTCTTGAAACCTACGAGGCTGGTATAGAGCTTAAGGGCAATGAGGTTAAGTCATTGCGGACAAGAGGTTGTGTTTTGAATAATAGCTTTGCCCGGATAGAGCGGGAGGAGCTATTCTTGTACAATGCTCACATTTCTGAATTCGAGAAGAGTTCGTTCTTTCGGCCTGAGCCAAATAGAATAAGGAGGTTACTCCTTCACAAGAAAGAAATCAGGAAATTGGTGGGTCTCACTGTTCAGAGGGGCCTCACCCTTATCCCAACCAAGGTTTATTTTAATGAGCGGGGCCGGGTTAAGGTAGAGATTGCTTTGGCCCGGGGAAAACACACTTTCGATAAAAGGAAGAAGTTAAAGGATGACATAACTAAAAGAGAGACCCAGAGAGCCTTAAAAAGATTCCGCAAAGGGTAATAAAGCGTCGCTTTTTTAACTTCTAGTGATATAATCATCGTAATAAGTATCTAAATCTAATTAGCAGGAGAGCGAGATGAGTGAAATCATAAATGTAGCAATTGATGCAGCAAAGCAGGCCGGTGGTTTTTTATTGGATAATTTTGGAAAAGTTCGCCAGATTCAAAAGAAGGGAGACAGAAATTTTGCAACTAATCTTGACAAGGAAGCTGAAGAGATGATTCTGGATAAGATTAGGACAAAATTTCCTGATCATGGGATCATTGCTGAAGAAGGCGGTAGCAGTGATTCTGATAGAGAGTATTTATGGATAATTGACCCTCTTGATGGAACACATAACTTTATGCGCAATATAGATATTTTTGGAGTTTCTATAGGTATAGTCCATAAGGAAAAGTTTGTTGGCGGAGTAATTTACATGCCTAAGGAAAATGAATTGTATGTGGGTGAAAAGGGCGCAGGGGCCTACAAAAATAATAAGAAAATCAAAGTTTCTTCTAATAGCAAGCTAGCAGATTGTTCGATTGCTTTTGATTCCAGTATAAGGTATTCGCCTAAGGTTATGCTGAAAGTTCTAGGAGATTTGGCAAGTGAGGTTTTTAATGTAAGAATGCTTGGTTCTTCAGCCCGGCATCTGTCTTATCTTGCCGAGGGGGTGCTTGATTTTGTCGTAGAGTTCCATGATCGGCCTTGGGATTTTGCCGGAGGAGTATGCATAATAGAGGAAGCTGGAGGAAAATTAACTAATTTTAAAGGAGAGCTTCTAACTTACAAGGATATCGGCTATATTGCTTCTAATACTTTTGTTTATGATAAGGTAAAAAGAATTGTTCTCTCCCATCTTTGCTAGAGCTTTAATTCTTTTTATTTTGCTCCTTTACCCTGCCAGAAAACAAAGGTCTTTAACAGGGTTCGCATAAGGCGCACAATCGCATAATTTATACAAATTCACCTTTTAGATAATGAAAAAAAGAGCAGTTTTAATTATCGGAGCAGGCTTGTCAGGTCTGTCATTAGCATACTTTTTAAGAGAAAGGAAAGTAAAAGCTGAAATTTTCGAGAAAGAAATTAAACCAGGCGGTTTGTGCCGCTCGACAGAAAGACAAGGGTTTACATTTGATTCCAGCGGGCACCTCTTGCATTTTAGAAACAGAAATACATTATCTTTAGTAAAGGAAGTTTTAAACGGCGGTTTGACAAAACACAAAAGAAAGGCTTACGTTTATGCTTCTAAAAAATTTATACCATACCCATTTCAAGTTAATTTTAACTATCTGCCTAAAAGAGTTGCTAAGCAATGTTTGCAGGGGCTTATTGAGGCGAAGAAACGAGCTTCAAGAAGCAGTAATTTTCTGCAATGGACTCATAATGAGTTTGGTAAAGGCATAGCCAGCAATTTTATGATTCCTTACAATGCCAAATTATGGAAAATTCCTTTAGACCAGTTGAACCATAAATGGGCAGAAAGGTTTATAATTGTTCCTACTCTCAAGCAAATTAAAGAGAGGTTAAACAGAGAGAAGAGCGAGCCGTTAGGCTATAACAATTCTTTTTGGTATCCAAGAAAAGGAGGAATCGAGGGGTTAATCAAAGGATTCTACTCAGGCTTGGACAACATTCATTTATGCTCTCAGGCAGTGGCGATTGACTTGAAGAAAAAGGCGGTGACTTTTAAAGACGGGAGAAAGGAGAAGTTTGACAAGTTAGTGTCTACTATTCCTTTACCCGAACTTGGCAAGATAATCACAGCGCTACCTAAAGGCATGAAGAGTAACTTTAAGGAATTGAGGTGGATATCTATTTGCAATGTTAATTTGGGAGTGAAGAAAAGAATTCAGCCCGGCCGGCATTGGGTTTATTTTTCGCAGAAGAATATTCCTTTTTTTAGAATAGGTTTCTTTCATAATTTTTCTTCTCACCTTGTGCCTCGGAAGAGAGGGTCGTTGTATGTAGATATTTCCTATTCAAAAGATCGGCCCCTTCGTAGGAGAGAAATTGGTGCTCAAATCAGGGAATACTTAACTGCTACCGGAGTTATTAAAGATGGAAATGAGATTTGTTGTGAAAATGTAAACGATATAAAGTACGGCTATCCTGTTTATAACAAAAATTATACTTCAGTACGCAGGAAGATACTAAATTTTTTGTCAAGAAACAGTATTATTTCGTGCGGCCGGTACGGTAGCTGGCGTTATCTGTCAATGGAAGATGTTATCCTTGAAGCAGAGAAGATTGTTAAGAATAAATTATGATTGTTAAAGGACGAATAATAAAAGCGTTTCAGGCCAGAGCTATTCTTAAAGGGATGATGGCTAAGAAGTTCAAGGCTAAGTATTCCGGGGCGATGCTCGGCCTCTGGTGGGCGGTTGCCACACCTTTAATTTTGGCTTTTAGCATTGATATTATTTTTACCCATGTTTTTAAGGTTGAGATTCCTGATTTCACTTTATTCGTTCTTTCAGGAATTATTCCCTGGTTATTTTTTTCCAATACTGTAATGGAAGTAACTAACTCTTTTGCTGCCGATTCAGCAATATTAAAACAAGGTATATTCCCGCGTGAATTTATTCCGGCGTCTTGCGTTTTTGCGAATTCTTTGAGTTTTATAATCGGAATCATTTTTCTTTTACCTTTTTTCTTCATCGCCAATCCCCAGATGATTAAAGTTTTACCAATTCTTGTGTTAGTTTTTATCTTACATTTAGTTTTTCTTCTGGGCTTAGGGATGATTTTCTCCGCCCTCAATGCCTTTTCTGACGATTTGATGCATTTTTTATCCGTTGGCTTAATGCTATGGTTTTGGGTTACCCCGGTATTTTACTCTCTTCAGATGTTAGAATTTCCCTATCGCTGGATCTGTCTATTCAATCCCTTAACTTACTATATCATGTTATATCGACAGATTCTCTATGAAGGATCTGTTCCAACTTTACAGCTTATGCTCCTAGCCTCCTTAATCTCGGTAGTTTTTTTTGTCGGAGGATATTGGTTTTTTATAAAGAGGGAACCGGAATTATTTAAGAAGCTATGAAAGTAATAAATTTTAACGGTGTTTGGGAAAAATACAGGATAAAGTTTATCAAACAGAAGAATGTTTGCTGGGAAGAGGTCTGGGCGCTGGAGAATATCAATTTCAAGGTAGAGAAAGGCGACATTATAGGCATTATTGGCAAAAATGGAGCCGGTAAGACAACTTTGTTAAAGCTGATAGCCGGAATGCTGATTCCCGATAAAGGGGAAGTCCATATTAAAGGCAAAGTATCGGCCTTAATGGAACTGGGAGCGGGGTTTAACCTTGAGTTTACCGGAATAGAAAATATAAACCTTAATGCTGCTATCTATGGCTTAAGCGAGACTGACCTAAAGCAAAGGATGGGCGATATTATAAAGTTCGCCGATTTGGGTGAGTTTATTGATGCACCTATTAAATACTATTCTCAGGGTATGTACATGCGGCTTGCTTTTGCTTTAGCAATATTCGTTGAGCCGGACATACTTTTGATTGACGATATTTTGGCTGTAGGTGATGTGGAAGCGCAGGAGAAGTGTATTAAGAAGATATTTGAGTTGAAGCAAATGGGGAAAACCATTATTTTAGTCAGCCATGATATGGATATCGTAAGCAAGCTATGTGATAAGTTAATCCTCCTGGAGAAAGGCAGGATTGTCCAGGAAGATTTAGCAACAAAGGTTGTCCCGTATTATCTAGAAACCGTTGGAGACAAAAAGGGCATTGCGGTTTTAGAGAAAGAAGGATTAAGGGTAATATTTAACAATGGCAAAGTTGTTCTTAGCTATAAAGGTTTTCCTATCACTAAGGCAATGGGTGGTTATGTATCTTTTCTTATTCCTTCTCTTAATAGTTGGTCGTCTTCTCTTAATCTATTCTGGCAGGTAGAGAGTTTCGGAGCCGACAGGATTGTTGCTGAAGGAAAATCATATGATGGGAGTTTTTCACAAATCTGGATGTTTCAGCTAGAAAATAATTGTTTACAATGGCAAACAGAAGTAAGAGGAGAGGGCATAAAGCAGCCACATGTAGATTTGTTTTTTATGCCTCAATATGCGAGGTGGCAGACTTTAGATAAAGGCAGTGATTTTCCGTCCTTTGTTTCTAAGTCTAACTGGCAGGATTTAGGTTTAAGCAGCTATTTTGATGCTATGGTGGGCCTATCCGGAGATTGGCATCATCAAGATCGTCCTAACCCTGGCCTTATTCTGGAACAAAAAGCTAAGGATGGTTTGTTTAAACTATTTAACGCAGGGTATGAACAAGAAGCTCGTGTTGTCCAGTGGGATTTAGCTTTAAAGGCTAAAAACTCTGTTTTTATTAAGATATTTCCTAAAGAGTGTGAGTTTTTAGGGTGCATCAGGGAGACTAAACAAAAATTTCTTCTAAGGCAGCAAAAAGAACAGGATCGTCTATGCGCTGAACATACTATTAATTCGGGAGATGTTAAATTTTTTGCTGATATCAACGAAAAGGCCTTAAGACTTTACTACAAAGGCAAAGAGATTACTCAGGAAGCAGGGCTGCATAGTTCATTTTTTGTTAATAACGTTTGGTATGATTTATCTTCCTGTGAATGGCAGGTGAAGAGGAAGGGGGAGACTCTTATTTTATCTTTCTTTTGGGATTGTTTAAAATTCAAACAACTATGGGAAATCTCTTTTAGTGACAATAAGCTTTTATGGCAGGTTGACTCTCAATTTCCTCAACCGTTTGAGGTCAGGCTATTTAAATTCGGTTTACTTTTTAATCCTGCGTATAAAAGTTTTTTCTGCGGCTGCCAACAAGGAAATTTTCCTCAATATTCTAATAGTTGGCAGGATATGTCGTTAATCGAGCCGCAGGCAAAGCTTTGCGGTTTAAGAGAGCAATCTGAATTTCCGGCAATTATTTTGGAGAACAGAGAGAGCCACGAGTGCATTATCCAAAACAGCGATAGACAGAGGCAGTGCCGTGCTTTGCAGCTAAGTATTTCTAAAGAAGATATTATGAAGAGAAAAAGTTCTTTTTTAATCCCGATCAGCATCTGGAAAGAAGAAAATCCGATTGCCGCTTACCTTATCGAACAAAAGGAACAATACCGTCGAAAACAGCAGGAAGAACAAGAGTTGTTCGTTTTAAGTAGGACTATCGCTTGCGGGAATCTGCGGCTGTTTGCCGACGAGGAATCAATGGCGTTACGGATTTTTTTTAAAAATAAGGAATTAACTCATGCCTGTGGTTTGCATTACTCGTTTAACAATTCCAAGGAGAGATTTGGTCTGTCTAACGCCCAGTGGAAAATAGAAAATGTATCTGGGAAACGGCTCATTTTAACTCTCTCCTATCCTCAGGTTTCCGTTATCCAAATATGGGACATCCAGTATATCGATGAAAATACCTTAAGGGTTAAAGTGGAGATTAAATCTGATGGGCCGATATCGTTTATTGACGAAGGGGTGAGGCTGGAGCTAAAGGATTGTTACCAAAGATGGATGGCTTCGGAAGAGGAGGGAAATCTTTTAACTAGCAGGTATATAAATAATGTTGCTCCGATACGCCTGAAAGACAATCGAATTCCGGGAATTATCCTTATATCTAAGGATACTAAGCGTAATCCCCGTGTATTGTTGCGATGCACATTGCCTTCCGAAAATAGATTTTTTAATATCTATAAACGAAGAGAGAAAGGTTCTAAGTGTATTGGTATTTATTCCGGAGCGATTGCTTCTAGAAAAAAGAAAATAATTTCTTTAGGTAGACATACTTGCTTTGAAGGTGAAATAATCGTTGGTAAGACAGCAAAAATAGGAAAGCTTACAAGGAAGCGTAGTGCTGTTGAGATAAACAGTAATTGTTTGAAATTTGCTTTTAACCAAGGCAAAGGAGGTATATTTTTAAAGAAGGGAGCCGAAGAGCTAACTTCCGGATTAGGGGTATATACTTCGGTACGCTCTTTAGGAATTTGGTATGATTCTTATCAAGCTGTTTGGGAAGTAAAACGGAAAGAAAATAATAAACTGACGGTAAGGGGTTTTTGGCCGCACATCGTTCTTTCTCAGATTTGGCATATCGAAATGGTTGGTAAAAATTTAATTTCTTGGCAGGTAGGTATGGAAATTCATGAACGGCTTGATTTAGAAATATGCCAAGCGAATATTATGCTTTGTTCGCAATATGAAAATTGGACAGTATCTAAGGACAGCTGCGGGAATTTTTTGAATGAGTATACTCAAGAATATGATATTTTGCCGTTTAGATTCTGGTACGGTAAGGCAAAAGAAATTGTAGCTAAGGCAGAGATCTTGCCTGGAGTTTGTTTCCAGAATGATACGGAGGACGAGAATCTGCGGGCGATTATAGAAAATACCGACGATTTATATCATGCAAGGCTGCTTCAATATCAAAAAGCCAATACTTACAAGATGTTACCGGGAAAATATCCTTACTTTAAAGGAGCAATAAAAGTTGAATTTTAGAAATAGCTGTCGAAAATTCTGGCAGCATCTGAAAATCGGTGGTTTATTTTATGCTCTTTTGAGAGGAGTTAAATATTTTATTTTTTTAGTCAGAAAATTTTTAGCCGAGGGGAAAGAGGCTAAGCTTAAGCAACCGAAAGTGCATGTTATTGCAAAAGGAAATATTAGAATAATTCATTCCGGATTCGGAATAAATATTTATTTCAATGATATTGAAGTTACTGGAGGGGCGGGTTTAAACGTAGGCATTAATACTTTGGGATTGTCGACAGATTCTACAAAGGCAGATTGGCAAATTTTAGATATGGGTAAAGACAATTTCAAGGTTAAAGTGACCTTTAAAGAATTGCCCTTAAGCCAGATTTGGGTATTGAGAATAACAGAGGGGTGTCAAATATATCTGGATATATCTATTGAAATAGAAGAATGGATGGATATTGATGATTTCTGCGTAATATGTCAGGTCAACCCCGAGTATAAAACCTGGATTTATAATTTTCAACAGGGAGACTTTCCTCGTCCAAGTAACCATTGGCAAGGCCTTTGCTCGGATAATATTCCTACTTCTTTAGTAGGAGCAAGGTTTTCTGTCGGTGATGAATTTTTACCTTCTCTGTTGCTGGAGTGCCAAAATAGCGAAGAGCAAGTATTTGCACTCATTCAGAAGCCACCTTCAAATATTAATGTTCATGTTATCGGTTTTAGGTGCGTAAGCCCTATGGATGAAGGCGTTTATTATCCGGGACATCACCACCTTTTTTCCGGAAGGATGAACTTATTTGAAAAAGATAATTTGTTAGATAAAAAAATAGAAAATTTACGCCAAAATTGTTTCAGGGCAACAATAAAGGAAAAGACAAAAAGTAGAAAGCTAAAAAAGAAATTAAAAGTGCTGTTAACCAATTTTCCTTGGCAAAAAGAAGGGAGTTGGGGCGTAAGGGCCGGTTCCCGCTGGCCGCATATCAAAGATAGGAGCGAGAACAACTACTTACCTTTCCCATTTTTTCTCGCCTATGCTACTTCCCTTTTGATAAAAAATAATGTTGAAGCTAGTTTAATAGATGCTATTGCTGAGATAACTCCTGAAGGTAAATTCTTGGAGAAGCTATCTGTGATGGATTTTGATGTTTTAGTTACTGAAACCTCTGTCCCTTCTTTTTATCACGATATGGGAGTGTTAAGGAAAATATCGTTGATGAATATTCCTGTAATTTTATGCGGCCCGCATCCGGAAATCTGCAAACCGGAATTTTTAGCAAAGAGTGACTTTATCGATTTTATTTTGTTTGGAGAGTATGAGTTTACCCTTCTTGAATTAGTTAAGGCTATTTCTCAAGGAGAAAAGGACCTTTCCCATATAAAAGGTCTTATTTGGAAAGATCAGGATAACAATGTGGTTAAAAATCGTTTTCGGGAACCTTTTGAGTTAGATTTTTTACCCTGGCCTTATCGAGGAGATAGCCTCCCGATGGAGAAATATTGGGATTTGCCGGGAAATATACCTCATCCTTCAGCTCAAATGGTTGCTTCTCGAGGGTGTCCTTTTCGCTGTAACTTTTGTTTATGGCCACAGGCCTTTTTTGGCAGCAAGGCCTATAGGGTGAGGGATGTAGATGATGTGGTGGGTGAGATGGAACATTTAATCCTCAAGCGGGGGTTTAAATCTATATATTTTGATGATGATACTTTCAATATAGGCAAAGACAGGATGATAAAGCTATGTGATGAAATTATAGGAAGAGGCTTGGGCAAGGTTCCCTGGGCTATTATGGCGAAAGCGGATTTAATGGATGAGGAAATTCTGGATAAGATGAAAGAGGCCGGTCTGCATGCGGTAAAGTATGGAGTAGAGAGTGCTTCACAAGAATTAGTGGATAGATGCGGAAAGAGCTTGGATTTAAGGAAAGCAGAAAGAGTGATTAAATATACTAAATCGTTAGGAATAAATGTCCATTTAACGTTTTCTTTCGGCCTTCCCGGAGAGACCAGAGAGACAATCAAAGGCACTATCGATTACGCTTTAGAATTAGACCCTCATTCTGTGCAATTTTCTATAATTACCCCTTTTCCGGGAACAGCGCTTTTTGAAGAATTAGATAAAAGAGGCAAAATCTTAACCAAAGATTTTTCTATGTATGATGGCCACAACAGCTGCGTTTTTCAACCAGATAATCTTTCTTCGGCTGAGCTGGAAGAAGCAAAGCAGCATGCCTATAGGTTGTGGGCTGACCATCAGAGGCAGAAGAGAGGAGCCTTGGGCAATATAAAAAAATTCCTCAAATATTGGCAGAATCATGGCTTAGGTACAGCCTTTAGGAAGACAAGGAGCTATTTGAACTATCTTCGTTTTGATCGGCAGAAGTTTATAGGAAAATTATGAAGAAAAATCTCGATATGTGGAAAAGAATATCCGATGGTATTGGAAATGGGAAGAAAGCATTTCGTGGGCCCCATATTGTTCAGATAGACTTAACCGATAAATGCAATAATACCTGTATTGGGTGCTGGATCCACTCGCCTTTAGTCAGAAGCAAGGAGGTTTTTGCAAAAGGCGGGAAACAGCTCCCGTTTCGGATGGTTAAAAAGCTGATAAAGGATTTATATAGCATGGGAACCCGGGAGATAATTTTATCCGGTTCAGGAGAACCTTTTTTGTACCCGGAGATAAAAGAGGTAATACGCATAATTAAATCGAAAGACATATATTTAAATATAATTACCAGCGCAGCGTCTATTAATGAAGAAATAGCCGAGCTGCTTGTTAAATCTAAAGTTGATCTGATCACAGCAAGTATATGGGCTGGAAATCCTGCAACATACATTTTGACTCATCCCGGGAAAGTTGAAGCAGATTTTGAGAAAGTCGCGGACAATTTAACGAGGCTGTCTTTCTATAAGAAAAAGCGTGGCTTTCTGAAACCGCATCTTAAACTGTATAATGTAATTTGTAGCAAAAATTCTAATGATATTGAGGGGATGGTTGAATTCGCTAAGCGGGTAGACGGTGACTCAATAGAGTTTCAAGTTGTAGATATTATTTATGGTAAAACCGATATATTGTCGCTTACAGAGACGGATAGAGAGGAAATAGCAAGGCAGCTGGAGAGGGTAAGGCAAAGGAGCGATTTAGTACCTTTTAATGCACCACTCCGGACTGCGTTAGATGAATTTACAAAAGAAGAATTTCTTGATTTTGGTAAAATTTGGAAAGACTATCAAGAAGATTTTCATGCTTCCCAATACAGTAATTCTTTGACCTGTAAAAAAGGCTGCGAGATAAGCGATAAAAGAATTATCGTATCTGAATCTACCTCTACCAAAGATACTCATCCCGCTGTTTTTTGGTATAAGCTTAAGAGCCAAGCCTGTGGAAGCTGTATAGAGAAGGTTAATTGCTTAGATAATAAAGCGGCAATTAGTGTAAAGTTATTAAATATATTGGGAATAGGCTCTTTTTTAAGGAGGTTGTTTTGTTCTGACTTAGAAAAGGGCATATACGAGAAACAGGTTAACGCCGTTTCATGCTATATGGGATGGTATTATGCACGTGTTTTGACTGACGGAAGTGTTATCCCCTGCTGTAAGGCAGCGGAATTACCTTTAGGTAATCTTTATAAAACGGATTTTTCCAGGATATGGCATTCTTCTTTGTATGAAGAATTTAGATTCAAAGCCAAGAATTTGCCGAAAAGTGATAAATACTTTTCTAAGCTGAATTGTATCAAAAGTTGTGATAACTGGGGTATGAATTTAGGAATTGAAAAAACAATGAAGGAATTTGCCGGAAAAGATGCTTCTAAGAATACAAAAAAGGGGAGGGCGCCGGCGAAGGGGAAGAAAAAAAAGATATCGTATTTTAGAACGTTTAAGAATTGCGCTTCAAGAGACGGGGTTAAAGAAACAATTAAACGGATTATATACAATATAATCCCTGGGAATTTAAAAGACAGATATCTAGAGATTTTAGGCATATATGATAGAAAACATGGCTACAAAGGTCCGTTCCATGTCCAGATAGACTTAACCAATAATTGCAATAATACTTGTATTGCATGTTGGTGTAATTCCCCTTTTTTTAAGACACCGCGACTCTCTGAAGAGAAGAAAAAACAATATTTACCGTTGGCGCTAGTTAGAGAGCTCCTTGATGAGATATCTTGTATGGGCGCAGTAGAAGTCTATTATTCAGGAAGCGGTGAGCCGTTTATGCATCCTCAGATTATGGAAATTTTGGAATATACGAAAAAGAAGAATTTAACCTGCCACGTTAATACTAATTTTACTCTGCTTAATCAAGAAAGGCTGGATCAGCTTATAAGTATAGGGGTAGATTTCCTTACTGTAAGTACCTGGGCAGCAACGGCGGATACTTACGTAAAAACTCACCCCGGCCGCAGTAGCCGGGATTTTTACAAGATAAAGGAGAATCTAAATTATCTTAATGGTCGAAAAAAGGATAAGCCTTATATTAAGCTTTACAATGTTATTTTTAACATGAATTATTTTGAAGTTAGGGAGATGGTTGAATTTGCCGGGGAAATTAAGGCCGAGTCTTTGGAGTTTACCGTGGTTGATACTATGCCCGGGGTTACGGATACTCTTTCTTTAAACGAAGCACAGCTTAAGCATCTGCAGAGTTCCTGTATCGAAATTCAATCCGGATTAGATAGGCAAAATAAATTTAAGAAAAGCGGCGTGTTAATTTTTCAGTTTGACCAGTTCTTACGGAGAATCTCAGTGTCTCATGATGCAAAGCAGGCAAAGTATGACCGCAATATTATTGACAGTATGCCTTGTTATATTGGTTGGCTTTTCGCGAGGGTAATTCCTAACGGGGAAGTTCACTCTTGCCTTAAAGCCCATCGGATCCCCACAGGATCTTTATACCTAAATAGGTTTTTTGAGATATGGAATTCACAAAAGCAGGAATATTTCAGGAAAAAGACATTGGCTTGCAAGAAAGATGATCCGTTTTTCAGACTTATCGGCAACGATCCTAAGATAAAAGAAGCCGGTTGTTATAAAAGCTGTGATGATATAGGCAGAAATACCTGGATGCATAATAGGCTGTTGATGTTGAGCTTCCCGGAGAAGAGTTTGCTTAAGGGTATAGCTTATATGCTAAAAATTGCGCGCAGGATAAAACCACAAAATAAGAAAATCTACCTGAAGTACCACAAGGATCCTGTTATTGCAGGAATTGCCCATGGAAGAAAAGCTTTCACAGGCCCTCAGCAGGCAGTAATCGACCCTACTAATAAGTGTAACTTAAGATGCGTATCGTGCTGGCTTTATTCGCCATTACTAAACAAAGATAAACCTTCTTGTGATTGGCTGGAAAAGGAATTATCAAAAGATGCGCTTTTTAAGTTGATAGAAGACTTAGCTTTTTTAGGCACAAAAATAATTAGGTTTACCGGCGGAGGAGAGCCTTTTATGCATAAAAACCTTATGGAAGCTGTGGAATTCGCTCGGGAAAAACAATTACAGGTAGCTATAACTACAAATTTCGGTTTGGTTTCTAAAAAAGAGATAGAAGAACTTGTTGATTTGAATCTGGAAGAATTGTGTGTAAGCATCTGGGCGTCTAGTCCTCAGGTTTATGGCAAAGTTCACCCCGGGACTACACCTGCATATTTTGAGAAGTTAATGGAAAATCTGGTTTATTTAAAAGAAATCAGAAAGCATAAGCCTCGTCTCACTTTTGCTAATGTGATCATGGATAATAATTTTCAGGATTTCGAAGGAATGTATGATATCGGGCGCCGGTATGGGGCAGACGCGCTTTATTTTACCTTTGCTGATGTGTTTTTGCATCAAACAGATGTTTTTTCCTTAGACCTGGCAGAAAAGGAGCAGCTGCTTAGAAAAGCTTTGGAAATCGAAAAAAGAAGCAAAAAAGATAATATTTGCCTTGAGTTTTTTGAAGGATTTTTAAGAAGGTTGTCTGCACCTCAAGAGGACTTTAAAAAAGGAGAATATGATAAGTCAGCCATAAATAAAATTCCCTGCTATTCTGGTTGGACTTTTACAAGAATTTTGGCTGACGGAAGCATTGTGCCTTGCTGTCGGGGGGTTAAGAAAATAATGGGTAATATAAACGAAAAATCTTTTAAAGAGATTTGGTATTCTTCGGCATACGATAAGTTTAGAGCTAAAGCAAAACATCTATCTAAAGAGGATGTTTATTTCAAAGAGATAGGGTGTATAAAAGAATGTGATAATTTGATACATAACAAAAAAATGCATAGTCAATTGCAAACCGGAGTTAAATAGTAAATATGAAAGATGTTTGGCCTGAGAATGTAAAGCATTCTACAGGGAATGAATGTTGGCATAAGCTTTGTGCTTTACGGCACGATTTAAAAGTAGAGCTTAAATCTTGCAAGCACTTTTTATCCGAAATCAAATATTATTTAACAAAATATAGAATTGATAAGTTTGAATTTGTGGATTTTTGTAATTTGGATATCGAGGAGTTAGACAAGTTTTGTCGTGCTATTGTGCAAAAAAAAATGCGCATAGAATGGTCAGCTCCGGCGATAATAAACCCTGGCATAAAACCGGATTCTATAGTGCGGATGAAACAAGCAGGATGCAAGAAGGTGATCGTTGAGTTATTTAGCGCTTCAGATAATTTACTTAGTAAAATAGGAGCGATATTTACCACAAGGGACGTTTTAAGTGCATTAAAGGCATACCGGAGCGCAGGGATTGATGTCGGTATAAATTTAGTTTTCGGGCATCCTTTAGAGGAGCAACTTGATCGTGATAAAACAGTTAATTTCTTGCGTGAAAACATTGGCTTGGTAAATGAAATTACAACTGTGATGTCTTGCTCGGAGGCGTTTACCCTCAACTATCCTTCTTATGGTGGTTGTTGCCACAGGAAACACTGTTTTGATTCGGTTAGAAGTCGTCGATTACTGGTTTTAGCTAGAGATTTCAATAGTTTTGTATCCAAAATACACGATTTAAATAAACCCATTGCCTACATTTATCCTTCTAAAACTATTTTTGATGAATTTGAAAGATATACTTTAAGAAATGAAAAGCTGTGTTTTTATTTTGATAAAGGCAAAGGGAGTATTTTTTCAAAAGGCTTTAGAGTAACTAGTGGTTTTGGGTTATACGTATCTATTTTTACTGATAGCTCGTGGCAGGATTCAGAACATGCCGATTGGCAGGTCAGTAAGATAAACGATAAGAAGATGACGCTCAAGGGAAAGTGGCAGTCATTGCCTATAATCCAAACCTGGGAGATAGAATTAAAGGGAAAAGAAATAATAGGAATAAAAATAGAAATTGAATTTTTGCGACAAGTGTTAATTGAAGGTGAACAGCAAGTTAATATTATGTTAAGGGAGGAGTATAATCGGTGGTCATCCAGCAACGGGGCCAGGGGTATTGCCCCTTCGTTATTTGACCATGATTGGCCAACTCTTTTTGAGGAGGATAATAAAGTTGTAAATACGGTTAAAATTGAAGCTGATGCTATCAAGGAGCTGCCACGAGTATCATTGTGCGATAAAGCACAAAAGGAAGGATACCGTATGGCTGTATTGAATACTTCAACTATTTTTAATGCCAGAGTTTTGAAATGCTACAAAGCGGATAATAAAAGATATTTCTCGGGTAAATATTTGTATTTCGACGGAGAAATAAAAATTAATAGTTAATATAAAATGTCAGCAGATATTATTCTTGTAATGCCTCCGCCTTGGGAACCCAGCATGCCCCCTTTAGGGCTGGCTTATATCGCCGAGTATTTAAGATGCAGGAGTCTCAATCCTAAAATTATTGATTTTAATTTAAGGCTTTATCATAAAGCTGATAAAAAAAAGCGTATTTTCTGGGAAATTTGCAATATTAACTTTATGCCCATTCCTGAAATAACCAGGAATGTCTGTAAGGCATTTAGTCGGGAGATTGATAGCTTGGTTGATGAGATATTGTCGTATGATGCTAAGTATATCGGTTTTTCTGTAAATATTTCAAGCATAGGTGTTGCTGGAAGAATAGCAACACTGATTAAGAAAAAGGATAAAAGAAAAAAAATTATTTTCGGAGGAACCGGTTGTTTTTGGGATATTGATAGGAGACTTATATTCAAGGAAGATATCCCTAGTATAGATATTATTGTTGTCGGCGAAGGAGAAGAGGCTTTAGAGAAAATACTTAGTAGAGAATCTGATAGTTTTGAAGGAATAAAAGGGTTAATTACAGATAGAGATAAGTTTTTTAAACCCGCGACACCTTATTGTATAGATAATATAGACAGTTTGCCCTTTCCAAAATGTACTGATTTTAAATTAGAAGAGTATAAAAATAGTTTTATCCCGATATTAATTACTCGTGGCTGCGTAGGAAGATGTGTTTTTTGTATAGATCATTTAATGTGCGGACAATTTCGTGTCAAATCTCCGGAAAGGATAGTTGAAGAATTCAAATATCACATAGAGGAAAACAAGAGAAATGCTTTTTCTTTTTGCGACTTGGCTTGTAATGGAGATTTGAAACATTTAGAAGCACTCTGCGACCGTATCATTGAATCGAAATTGGATATCGCATGGGGTAGCTATGCAATGATAAGAAAAGATATGACATTTGAACTTCTCAAAAAAATGAAAAAGGCAGGATGTTTTTCTCTATGCTATGGGGTTGAGAGTTTTTCTGATAGAATTCTTAAAAAAATGAACAAATTTTATGATTCATCTGACGCAAAGAGAATAATAAAGCTAACCCATCAGGCAGGAATTATGACTGATGTTAATGTTATTGTAGGTTTTCCTTCAGAGACTCGAGATGATTTTAGTGAGACAGCCAAGGCGATAAAGGAGAATAAGGAATATATCACAACAGTTACTAATGTGTCTTCTTTCTCGATTATGAACAATTCTTATGTCGGCACTCATCTTAAAGATTTTGGGATTAACGAGCAGGGGTTAAAGGAAGGTTTAGGTTTTTATGTGGACGAAAATGGCATAGGGCCAGAAGAGAGAATTAAAAGGGTGCGTGAAATGATTTTTATCCTGTCGAATTTAGCGATTAAGAATGTGATTGTTAACCAGGCAGGATTCAGGAAGGGCGAGGATGCTAATGCAGTAGCATTGATCGTCGTTCCTCCGGCAAGAATCGATTTACCTCAATACGAAACCGCGTCTATCTATTCTTACTTGAAGGATAAGGGGTTTAGTCCGACTATTTATGATTTTAATATTAAGTTATATAATTCTGCGGGAGAGAGATTCCATTACCTTTGGGCATATGAGAATAGGCATCTTTGGTCATCGCATATGGATACGTTGATAGCTTCGGATATTTTTGCGCAGAAAACCTTTGATTCAGTTAACGAAATAATTTCTTTAAGAACCAGCGTATTCTATTTTTATATTCGTAGCGAAAGCATAATGTTTTCCTTAAAGATTGCTTATATTTTGAAAAAATGTCTATCATCAATAAAAATCATCTTTGACATTACAGCAGTTGCTGACGATGAAATATTTTTTTCGATTCCTGATAATCCGGTGGATGTTTTTATTTCTTCACGCGTGAAAGAAAAGGTGTATGAAATATTGCGCGATAATGTAGCTAATGAGGGAGAATCTTCCAAAGGTTGCGAGAAACATTATCAAACAGGAGACGTTATCCAATTTGATGGTTTTAACCTGCAGGAGTATTATGATATCAGGATACCCATATCTATGAATGTGAATAAATGAATAAAATAATTTTCCCGAAGTATTTATCAATTCAGACTACCTCTCTATGTAACGCTTCTTGCGTATTTTGTCCGCACAATGAAATCAAGGATTTATTTCCATCTAAAATCATGGATATGGAATTATATAGGAAAATTATCGATGAAACCAGTGGATATGGGGGTGTTGAAAGAATTATTCTTTACATGAATAACGAACCTTTAACTGATCCCTTTTTGGTAGAGAGGATAAATTACGCTAAGGAGAAAGTACCTCAGGCGGCTGTTCATATTATCACCAATGGAGCTTTATTGACTGAAGAAATTAGCGAAAAGCTAATTGGTTCGAAACTTGACTGGATAGGAATAAGTTTTCATGGTGTAAGAAGAGAAACAATTGAGAAATCGATGCAAATACCCTATGAAATAGCTATGGAAAGAATAAGCAAATTTATAGATAAAGTGAAACAAAATAAAGATATAAAAAATTATTTAATGATTACTTTTCTAAAGCACCAATATTTAACTTTGGAAGAGAAGGAGGAAACGGTAAGCTTTTGGAAAGATAAGGGGGTAGAGCAAATTAGTCATTTTGACGGGCCTGTTTCTCGCGGGGGTAATGTAATCAATTTACCGAAAGTTTATCATAAAGAAAAAGTTATCGGATGTAATTCAATATGGGCTGATGAGATGATTCATATCGTTGAAGATGGAAAAGTTATATTGTGCTGTATGGATTGGAGAAGAGACGTAATCTTAGGGGATTTGAATGATGAAACTATCCATAATGTTTGGCAGGGGAGTAGAGAACAGACATGGACAATGATTTCCGGCAAAAGAGGTATGCCGGAAGAATTTTTGTGCAGAAAATGTGAAGAGGCAGTACTTGAAGAAAAGATAAAATCCAATGGCGATTTTCTTCTTATCAACCTTCCTCCTTGGGCTCAGGAGAGCCCTCATATAGGAGTAGGGTATTTAAATGCCTATTTACGTGATAAGGGTGTAAGTGCTAATGTAATGGATTTAAATAAAAGTTTTTATTTGAACCATCCAGACTTTAAGATGCTTTGGCATGCGGAGAACAAAAACTTTTGGTCTAATGAGAATACGTTTTCGTTAATTCTCGAAATATTCAAAGAAGATATTGAAAATTCGGTAGATAATATTCTATCGTATAATTGTGATATTTTAGGGTTTTCTGTAATTGACCCAAAGGAAAGGCTGACTATAGAATTCATAAAAAGAATAAAGGACAAAGCTCCTGATAAAAGAATAGTTTTAGGAGGCCCGGCCACTTCTACTCCTGAGCAAAGGAAGATTTTTCTGGATAATATTGATAACTATATTGATGCTTTTGTTGTCGGCGAAGGAGAGGAAGCCTTGGTAGATCTGGTGAGCAGGTTTAAGAGCAAAAAGCATATAGAGGATGTAGCGGGATGTTTCGTGAAGAGCAATGGAAGCTGGATTTATAAAGAGAGAGCAGCTCTATCGCCTTTGGACAAAGTGCCTTTTCCTACATATGAAGAGTTTGATATGAGTCTATATGATAAATCTCTTCTGGTTGAGTGGTCTAGGGGATGCATGGCACGATGTGCTTTTTGTAAGAATTGGCGTCTATTTTCTCTTTACAGAAAAAGGTCTGTTACGAGGATCGTAAATGAGTTGACATACCACAAAGAGATAAATGGTATAAGTGATTTTACAGTTACAGATAATGTTTTGAATGGCGATTTAAATAATTTAGAAGCGATTTGTAGTCAAATAATAGAAAATAATTTAAGGATACGATGGACAGGCCAGATTGCCCCGCGTAAAGATATGAATTTTAAGTTTTTTAAAAAAATGCGAAAGGCAGGATGCCACAAGCTTCAGATAGGTTTGGAGTCTGGGTCTAACAAGGTTCTCAAATTAATGAGGAAGACGTTTACCGCAGAAATTTCCGCGAAGAATATTAGATTTGCTAAAATGGCAGGTATCGAGACTGAAATATTTGTAATAATAGGTTTTCCCGGCGAGGGTGATCGTGATTTTGAAATGACTAGCAATTTTATCAAAAGAAATAGCGCATACATAGACACTATTAAATCTATTAATACGCTACATCTGGTTGCAGGAACTGAAGTTTTTCAAGAAGGTAAACAAAGGTTTGGTATGAGACCATTACCTAAAGAAAATTGGCATTATTTATGGGAGACCTACGACGGAAATACTTATGAAGTGAGAAAAAGGAGGGCTTGTGAATTATTGAATTTGGCTTACAGTCTGGGGATAAGGGTTATGGAAACAAACATCAGAGAAGGCAAAGAAGCCATTTTTGAGAATATAAAAAGAAGTAAAAATCTATCCAAACGAATGGACTTGCTTAAAAATTCTATTAATGATTTGCAAGGATTACCTCAGCGAAAGGAAGCAATTATAACAAAACATTCTATATTTAAATGGATTATTTTAATTTCTGTCTCTGTTTATGTTCTTATCTATATTGCATATTTCGGGATTTATGCGAAAATAAAAGGTAGAATATTGCTGGGGGGAAGAAAATCCGGATAATGGCAAAAAAAGGGAGGTGGAAAATGTTTAAATTAAACAGAAAGGTGATGCTGGGGATAGTTATTGTAGGGCTAATTTGTCTGGTTGGACCTAAGGGGTATGCCCAGGCTGTTAGTGAAAGAGAGATCATCGATGCCTTTCAGGATGCTATGAATGAAGTTATGTACCCTCAAGAGTTCCCCCTATTTGAATTAAGTGATCAGGAAATCAGAGATTATTTATTGCCGAGTCTTGCTGAAATTGTAGCCAAAACCATGAGCTTAGCCTATGAAAAATTTGAAAATCATATTGATGCCGAGGATGTATTTGCCGCGTTACCGCCGAAGCTCGAAGAACATCTAGATTCTGACAAGGAGAAGTTAATCCTGGAGATAAAAGACATTCTAAGAGGTAAATTAAGGACAAGATAAATTCTATTTAATATTTAAAGTATCTAAAAAAGCATAAAGGAAGAAAAGCGTAGTGTTCTTTTTTCCTTTTTACTCCTGAGAATATACCTAAACCGTAGTCTAAAGAGTTTTCTGATATAAGAATTCTTTGCTTTAAAGTGTCTATCGCATCGGGATAGGGCCAGCCTATCCGTTTAAGGAAAATTATCCAAGCTGATTAGAGAGTACTTGATATATGGATATTTTAATGATTCATCCTCATGATTTATTTGATAAATCCGAACCATGGACTATAAGGATTAAAAGTATTGCCAATGAATTTATAAAAAAGGGACACAAGGTCAAGCTGTGCTACTTTCCTTTAGCTTTAGACGAGAAACACTTATCTAAAAATGTAGATACCATAGAATTAATTCCATTAGACAGGATGCCGTCGCCTATTGCGATTATTAAAAATACAAAAAAACTTATAGAGTTATGCCGGTGGGCGGATATAGTTCATTTTCAGAAGTGCCATCATTATGCGGCTGTCCCTGCGGCAATCGCAGCCTATATTGCTAAAAAACCGCTTCATTACGATTGGGATGATTGGGAAGAAAAAATATGGTATGAGTCTTGTGGTAGAGGCTTGCATTCAAGGTTTATAGGGATTTCTTTTAAGGTTTTAGAAAGGTGGCTTCCTGTTTTAGCCGATTCTGTTTCCTGCGCAAGCAGCTATTTAAAAAAATTAACTCGTAAATTCGGGGTAAAAGAAGATTTTATTTTTGAGACACCGGTAGGTGCGGATCTAGAGAAATTCAAGCCTGGCTTAGACGGAAGCCGAATTAAGGAAAAGTATAATATAAAGGGAGATCTGGTACTATATATAGGACAGCTCCATGGAGCTCAATATGCCGATTTATTTATTAAAGCGGCGGGTAGAGTTCTCCGTAAACATCAAAATGTTTTGTTTATGATTGTCGGAGAAGGGTTTTTAGAACAGAGGCTAAAGAAACTAGCTTTTGATTTAGGCTTGAGAAAAAAAATCATTTTTACTGGAGCTATTGCTCATAAAAATATACCTTATTATATTGCTGCTGCTGATATTTGTGTTGCGCCGTTTAAAGAAACTAAGGTTAGCTGTTGCAAAAGTCCCTTAAAAATCGTGGAATATTTGGCAAGCGGTAAGCCCGTGGTTGCAAGCCTTGTGGGGGAAGTGCGGAGTATGGCTGGCGGTTGTGCGGTTTTGACCAAGGAAGGAGATTTTCATTCTTTAGCTGAAGGTATTTCAAGATTGATTAGGGATACGGATTTAAGAGAAAGATTATCTAATGGCGCAAGAGCCAGGATTAAGGAAAAATACAACTGGAATTACACTGCTGACTCTCTGCTTTGTGCTTATGAGAAAATATTAAAATGAAATTTTTATTTATAACCCGGGAAGGCCGTAAAGACCCGGGAGCTAGGATACGCTGCTGGGGGTTTTCAGAGAAGCTTAAAAAAAAAGGCCTTAATTCATCTGTTTTCTCTTTCGTGGATAGATTGGGGGCAAAGTCAGGAAAGGATGAGACTAAGTTTACCTTTGGAAGGAAATTAAAATATTCGTATAAAGGATTCAGAATATTCTTAAAAGAGGCAAAAAACTCAGTTTTTGTAATAAACCGCTTCAATTACCATACGATTCCGGCATGGCTCGTTGCTAAATTAAGAAACACCCCTTTTGTATTTGATATGGATGACTGGGAGGCAAGAGAGGGATGGGGTTCAAGATCCGAGTGTCTCAGTCGTCTATTTGCTAAAAGCAGTAGGCTTTGTATTGCGGCAAGCAATTATCTGAAAGATTATCTCTCCCAGTTCAACCGAAAGGTTTACTATATCCCGACAGCGGTAGATACCGGTAAATTTAAGCCGTTTTTTGGTAAAAAAAGAGATGATTTTGTATTCTCCTGGCACGGCTCAGTTAACAGAATTGAATTAATAGGGTATATAAAGTTTATAATAGAGTGTTTTTTGGCGCTCTACGAAAAATATCCTTTTATTAAACTTTTTATTGCCGCAGATGGAATTTTTGGCCGGGAATTGATTAAGTTAATCAAGAGTTATAACTGTAAGAATTTAATTTATAAAGGATGGGTTGATTACAACGATATTCCTTTTTATTTGGATAGTGTAGATTGTGGTCTGATACCTCTTTTAGATAAAACACGTTTTAATTTGTCGAAAAGCCCGGTTAAATTATTTGAATATATGGCCAAAGCAAAGCCGACAATTGCATCTTGTGTAGGGGAGGCAAACCATATAATTAAAAATGGATGCAACGGTTTTTTGGCCTCCGACAGGAATGAATTTATTTTTAACATGGAGCAGATTATAAAAAACCCTGATTTAACAAAAAATCTGGGGATAGCCGCCCGTAAAACAGCAGAAGAAACCTATTCTTTGGACATTTTAGGAGAGAGATTCGCCAACATTTTAGAAAATGATTTCAATAGTAGTTTTAACCTACAATAGCAAGGATTGCATCAGGCCTTGCCTGGATTCTGTATTTCGTCAAGACTATCAGGATTTCGAGGTAATTGTTGTTGATAATGCTTCAAGTGACGGCACACTTGAGGTGGTTAAAGAATACCCCAAGGTTAGTTTAATTGAAAACAGAAAAAATCTTGGTGCTTCTAGAGCGAGGAATCAGGGTATTGACGTCTCAAGGGGCGAGTGGTTATTGGCTTTAGATTGCGATGCGGTTTTGGAAGAAGATTTTCTGGTAAAGGCTGTAAATATAATAGACGATCTGTCTTCTAATACAGGAATATTACAGCCAAAAATATTAAATTTTGGTAATCGAACTGTTTATTCCTGTGGAATACATCTTTCCTGGATGCGGAGGTTTTATGATATCGGTAGAGGAAGGGGTAGTGGAGAATTTAACGAGGCAAGGAGCATTTTTGGTGCCTGCTCAGCTTGTGCTTTTTATAAAAGGGAGATGCTGCAAGAGTTAAAAGAGGAAACCGGTTATTTCGACGAACGATTTTTCTTTTTAGTTGAGGATGTGGATTTGGCCTGGCGGGCGCAAAAAAGAGGATGGAAGGCGTTGTTTATCCCGGAAGTAAACTGTTATCATGCAGGTAATAGTTCGGGCACACCTAACAGATTGAGGCAATGCTTCTGTTTTCATAATCGACTCCATTCAATTTTTAAAAATGATGGTTTTAAAAGGTATTTACTGAAAGTGCTGCCTTTATTGGTTTATGATATTCCGCGGATAGTCTTTATTAATTTAATTAAGCCTTCTATCTGCAAAATTTTCCGATGGAATTCTAAAAGGAAACGATAATGACCAGAAGGTATTTCTTGACAAAGGTGAATGCTGTGTTATTCTACAGGCAGTACGTTTTGTGTCTTTTGGAAGTTAAAATGCGTGCGAAAAGATAAACGAAGGGGGAGATTAAAATGCGTGCGAAAAAGATAAACAAAGCAAAAAAGAGTAAAAAGAAACTATCGCGGTATTGCCGTTCAGGGCGCGTATTGTGGTAGGCATTTTTGTCCACTGATTGAGAATAACTTCGCTAGAGGAAGATCCCTTTCATTATGCCTTTTTTAGATAAAACCAATAAAAAAGTTTCTTCCCCGGTTTATTTATTTAAACGATTAGGACAGTACATAGGTGTTTCTACCGAAAAGGGAGATTTTTACGACCTTTCTCCTGAGGCTTATCATGCCTTGGGCAGGTGGAATAATGCCATAAACGCTACGAGCCAAAGTCTATCCCAAGAAATCGCAAATGAATTAGCCAGAAAATGCTCCGTCCCTCCTGACATAAGCAATCTATTTCCTCCCAGGGGAGAAAAAGATTTATCACGGGAAGATAGAGATGTTTCTTCTTACATTACTGATTTAACCTTAAATATAACCTCAGGTTGTAATCTTAGATGTATTTATTGCTGGAATGACCAGGGTAAGTATTCTAATACCGACTTTGAACAGTCGTCTTCTTCAGTTAAAAGCGGTGATCAAAAGGAAAGCGATATGTCTTTGGGCACAGCGCATAAAGCAGTAGACCTTTTGCTAAAATTATGTGGAGATGAAAAACGCCTGGTTGTTGATTTTTACGGAGGTGAACCATTAGAGAAAGTAGAAGTTCTCAAGGAGATAGTGCGTTATTGCCGTCAAAAAGAAAAAGATCATGGTGTTAGTTTTCATTTTCTCTTGGCTACAAATGGAACTTTGCTTAAGCCTTCGATAGCTAAAGATTTGATTGATAGCGGAGTTCAGATTGCTGTAAGCATTGATGGCCCTAAGAATATTCATGATAACAATAGGCCCTATGAAAACCGTAAAGGAAGCTTTGACACAATAGCGAAAAATCTTAAGAACATGCCTGATTACGTAAAAAAACGATTAGTGGGTAGAACCACCGTGACGCCTTTTTTTTCGGATATGGTAGCGTTATATAAAAATTTACGTGATTTGGGGTTTGAAAGAATAGAGCTTTTTGAGAGTGAGGATGCTTGCCATAAGATTACTCCTCAGAGAGAAGACATTTTTTTTAAAACCGGTCAGGAATATCAAAAGTTGTTTAAGGAGTATGAAAGGCTTGCTTTGCTCTACATTGATCAAGTTACAGAAGGTTTTCTGGATTACCGAAAAACGTTTTTCAACAGATTCTTTAAACTAATGCAGAAGCTATATTATAATCATGAGGTAAGTGGAGGCTGCCCTGCTGCTACGGGGCAAATTGCTGTTTCTGGTGATGGGAATATATATCCTTGCACTTCCTTTTTAGGCGTAGAGCGGTTTAGTCTAGGTAATGTCCATAAAGGAATTGATAAATTTAAGCACGACGCGTTTATTAAAGCCATAGATAGACGGTTTAATTTTTGCTGTGATTGCGATTTATTTAGTGTATGCCGTACCACTGGTTCTTGCCTTAACGTGAATTATTATTTTAATAATGATTTAGCCGTTCCCCATCGGAGAAGCTGTGAACTTTTCATTGAAAAATTAAAGTTAGCCATGACTGCTTTAGTGATTCTGACTGAAAAAATTCCTGATCGTCTGGAAGAGCTTTTTGGCTTTGATCCGGTCGGTAGCAGAGGTAATGAGTCGTATTGATATGAAATAGTATTCATTCCAAATATCCTTATGTTTCTATATCACCTTTTACAACTTTTCCTATAAAGTTTTTCTCTAAGAATGCGAGAGTTTCCCACCTGTTTACCCCAATAGAGCTTGAGTTTTTGGTAGATGTATGCTATAAATAATACTTAGAGTGAAGGTTAGGTTTCTAAACCCGCTATTTTGCAATACAAAAAAACAGCTTCAAATATAGGATTTTAAATGAGGATAAAAAAGATGTTATTGGTAAGGCCTCCGCGGTATATTTGGCCTTTTATAAACGAATCCGATAATTTTCTTTTGCCATTAGGTTTACCTTGTATAGCCGCAGCTGTAAGGGCGAAATTGCCTGCGGTTGAGGTAAAGATTATAGATTGTCCTCCATTGAAAATAGGATGGAGGACTTTAGGGGAGATATTACAGCAAGAGAAGCCGGATATGGTAGGAGCTGGAGAAGAAGCTCTTTATCATCACGAAGCAGCAAGTTTGTTTAGACTGGCTAAGAAAATAAATCCAAAGGTGATTACAATTGGAGGAGGTCATTTTTTCTCTTGGATGGTAGATTATAGCCTATCCAACTTTCCAATTGATATTATTGTAAGGTTTGAAGGAGAAGAAACAATAGTAAAATTAATTGACGCCTTTATACATAAAATTGATCTATCTAGGGTAAAAGGGATTGCTTACAAAAATAATGGAGAGATAGTTACAACTCCCCTACGGCCATTAATTGAGGATTTAGATAAGTTGCCAATTCCTGCTTATGATCTTATGCCAATGGGTAAATATTCTCCTTTTGGATATCTTTGGCCACAAAGTGTTACCCTTGAACATTCTCGCGGATGTATAGATAGATGTAAGTTTTGTTCTCTTTGGACATTCTGGGGCAGCCAAGCTAAGGTAGATATAGAGAAAGGGAATTTGGAAGTGAATCCGAGATATAGAAGTAAGAGTGTGGATAGGATGTTGGAGGAAGTAGATATTGTTTATCATAAATATAATAGGCGCTACATAATTTGGGCCGATCCTACTTTTAATGTAGATCCGAAATGGTCAGATGAATTTTGTGAAAGACTCCTTAAGAAAAATTATAAGGACTTGCATTGGTGGGCATTTTTACGTGCCGATTTTACCTTGAGGGATGAACGTTTAGGAATTTTAGAAAAAATGGTACGAGCAGGATTAGTGCATCCTTTAATTGGCATAGAGCGAGTCTGTTCTGAGGATTTTAAGCAAATTAATAAGTCTGGATATACCCGCGATTTAGTAAAAGAAGTTTTCGCGGTTTTTAAAAAAAGATATCCTCAGGTGTTTAGACAGGGAACATTTGTCACTTGCATGTCCTTTGATACTAGAGAATCAATGTTGGATTTGGTAAAGTATGCTGTGGAGATAGATGTAGACTACCCTGCTTTTCATCCGGTTGCTCCGGTTCCCGGTACTTATCTTTACCAGGAAGCTAAAGCAAATAATCTTTTGGAAGAAAAAGACTTTACAAAATATGACTGGTCTACTCCCACAATGTATTCTCTTGCTGGTTTATCTAAAGAGGATTTTGTTAGTTTGAATATAGAACTCAATAAACGCTATGTTTTATATCGTCCTCATTGGCTCATAAGGGGGTTATTTTCTGCCTATAAGCATAAACGTGGACTTTATTGGTGGTTTCTTAGAAACACTTTGAGAATGATGTTTTTGGGAATTAGGGATACCATTTTAGGAAGAGAGAAGCATAAAGGGCTTACCGGATTTATGAGGCTGAAAAAGCCAAAATGGTATAATAATTGACAAAATTATGAAAATTGCCTTTATTTTCCCCCCTTTTGACCACAAAAGGTTTGAGGAAGATATAGATGTTGTAAGCAGAGAGTTTACACAGCCTCCCCCTTTAGGGTTAGCGTATGCTGCTGCCATTGCTCAAAAAGCAGGGCATCAAGCAGTAATAATAGACGCTAATTGCCAACCGAGACTATCAAAACAACAGGTATTAAGACGGATCAATAGTTTTAAACCGGATATGCTGGGTTTTATGCTCACGGTGTATATGTTTCGTCAGACTTTAGAGTGGATAAAGTTTTTAAAACAGCATACAAATTTAACAATTATTGTAGGAAATGTTTTGCTAGAACTCTACCCTAAAGAAGTAATGATGCATAAAGAAATAGAGTACGGGATTATTGGTTCTGCCCAGCAGTCTCTTCCGGAGTTATTGCTTGCAATAGAACAAAAAATGGATATTGCCAAGATTAAAGGAATTTGCTATAAGCGCGGGGAAGAGATTTTTATTAATCCTCCCGATACATTAAAAGAAGATTTTGACACTTTGCCTTTTCCTGCCAGGCAGCTATTGCCTAATCATAAGTATTACACAGTTATGTCTAAAAGAAAGAACTTCACGATAATGATTACTTCCAAGGGTTGTCCAGGTAAGTGTGAATTCTGTCACATGAAAAACATACCTTATTCTGCCAGGAAGGCAGAGGGTGTTGTTGATGAAATTGAGCAGTGTTTTAGAAAATTCAATATACGCGAAATAGAATTTTTTGATCCCGTTTTTACTTTTGACAAAAAACGGATAATTGAGATCTGTAAAGCGATAAGAAAAAGAAGAATTGATGTATCTTGGGCTTGTAGGGCAAGAGTTGATCAAATAGATGAAGAATTATTAAATGAGATGAAAAGTGCGGGCTGTGCCAGAATCTATTATGGCGTAGAGTCTGGGAATCAAAATATTTTGAATAATGCAAGCAAGGGTATAACGCTGGAGAGGATTAGAGAAATTGTCAGTTTAACCAAGAAGAAACGAATTTTAACTTTGGGTTTTTTTCTTATAGGTGCGCCGGGAGATACCATGGATACCATAAAAGATACTATTAGTTTTGCTTCGGAACTAAATTTAGACTATGCACAATTTCATAAGACTATAGCCAAGCCAACAACAGTTTTGTATGACTCGGTAAAGAAAATCACAGGCAGAGATTACTGGAAGGAGTATATTTTAGGAACAGCAGATGAAGAGCGTCTTCCAACTCCCTGGACAGATGTTTCTGACAAAGCGATTGAACGCTGCACAATCGAAGCTTATCGCAAATTCTACTTCAGGCCTTCCCGTTTGGCAAAGATTAGTTTTGGCATAAAATCTTTTCGTGAATTTAAGAGATATATAAAGAGTGCCGTTGGTTTGTGCAGGGTTAAAAGCGATTTAAAAAATAACTGATTTAAAAAATGAAAATAATGTTTGTATATGGTGCATTTGAGAATTTAGGTATTGAATATCTATCAGCCGTTTTAAAGCTGCATGGATATTCGACCCGATTAGCTTTTGATCCTAAACTATTTAACGACCCGTTTATCAATATTAAGTACATCAGTCAATTTTTTAATTACGAAAAGATTATTTTAAAACAAATTATCGATTATCATCCGGATGTAGTAGCTTTTTCTGTAGTTAGTTCCGAATACATATGGGCAGTGAGAGTTGCCGAGAAGATTAAGCAGCATTTCCCCATGATCCATATTACATTTGGCGGTATTCACCCTACTTCTGTGCCAGAAGAGGTGCTAGGAAATGATTGCGTAGATTCGGTAATTATAGGGGAGGGAGAGTATCCACTTTTGGAATTAACAAGGAGTCTTGAGAAAAAAAGTTTGGATTACTCTATTAAGAATGTCTGGTTTAGGCGTGACGGACAAATTGTTAAAAATCGATTGAGACCGTATATTGAGAATTTGGATATATTGCCGTTTCCTGATAAAGAATTATATTATGAAGTTATCCCAGGGTACAAGAATGGTTACACAATGATAACAAGAAGAGGATGCATAAATAGCTGCGCCTATTGTCATAACAGCATATGGCAAAAACTTTACCCCAACCAGAAGAAGTTGCGTTTTAGGAGTGTAGAAAACACCATTCAAGAGCTAAAACAGGCAAAAGAAAAATATAATTTTAAACGTTTACGCATCAATGACGATCTTTTTACGTATAATGAAAAGTGGTTAAAAGAATTCTCCAAAGAGTATAAAAAATATATAGATGTGCCCATGTATTGTTTTGGCTCACCAAGTACTATCAACGAGAATGTAGTGAGATGTTTAAAAGATATCAAATGCTATCAGTTATGCTTAGGTGTTCAAAGCACAAGCCCCTTTTTAAGAGAGAAAATTCTCAATAGAAAAGATGATAATAGTCAAGTAAGAGAGGCAATAAATTTATGCAAAAGATATAAAATTCGCTGTGTTGTAGATAATATTATTGGATTGCCCCAAGAAACCGAAAAGGATTTAATAGAAATGGCGAAATTTTACAATAAGAATAGGCCGAATAGAATTTGTATTTTTTGGTTGATATATTTTCCCAAAACCCCAATTGTTAACTCAGGGCTTAAAGAAGGAATTTTGACCAATAAGCTTATTAATAAGTTAGAGAAAAATCCTTGTAGGGTGGCTAATACATCGCAGAATGAGGTTCATTCAAGAAATAAAATAAAGTACCATTGGCTATTGCTGATATTGCATTTTTTACCTCCGACGTTTTATAATTGGTTTATTAATAAAAAGCTATACCGTTTTTTACCTTTGTTTAGCCCGGCAGTTATCGAGGTTCCACTTACCATGTTAACAAAGGACCGGTTGGACATCTCGCGAAAAAGATATTATATCCGTTATGTTTGCTTTATGACGGGACTATTGAAGATTAAATTTAAAAATCTTTTATTTAAATATATTTAGCTTCGATTAAGAAAAAATATATGGCAAAAATAGTTTTTATAAATCCGCCACTAACTTCTTATCAAAGATACGGTATTTTAGGAGGAGTGTTGCATGGATTGCAACCTAATAACCTTTGTTATTTGGCAGCTGTTACTCGCCAAGCAGGTTTTGAAACTAAAATTATCGATGCGCCAGCCCTACATTTAGGCATTAATAAGATATTGGAACAAATTATGATTGATTCTCCAGAATATGTCGGAATCACTGCTACTACCTGTTCTATTATTAGCGCAGGAGAATTAGCTATGTCAATTAAACAATACAATTCCCGGATAGTTATTATTCTCGGGGGTGTCCATTTATCCGCATTGCCGGAAATAACAATGCAGCGTTTTAAAGGTTTTGATATAGGAGTGATTGGGGAAGGAGAGAAGACTATTGTCCGTTTGCTGCGAGCTCATGCAGAGAAGATGGATTTAAGAAAAATTGAAGGAATTATATTCAGGGAAGAAAATAATTTGGTTGTTGCCTCACCGCCTGCATTAATAGATGAATTAGATACACTACCTATGCCTGCATGGGATTTGCTGCCAGATTTTTCACATTATGCTCCAAATTTATCAAGTTTTCATAGGTTTCCCGTTGCTCACCTTGTAACTTCGCGAGGATGTGTTGGGAATTGTATTTTTTGTTGCAGTAAAACTGTTTCTGGTAAAAAAGTAAGATCTCATAGCCCAGCTTATATTATAGATTCAATAAAGCATCTGCAGCATTATTATAATATCAGAGAGATTGTGTTTAATGATCCAGATTTCGTTTTTTCTAAAGAGAGAATGTTCCAATTTTGTAAAATGATAAGAGATGAAAAATTGAAAGTAAGCTGGGTTTGCATGGTCAGGGCAGACAGTATTGATAAAGATATTCTTTTAGAGATGAAAAAGGCAGGCTGTTGGCAAATTTGCATCGGGATAGAAAGTGGTTCCCAGAGAATGTTAAATATTTTGAACAAGGGTATCCAGCTAGAGACAATTAAAGAAGCAATTAATTTAGTGAGCAGGATTGGGTTTAATATTATGGGATATTTTATGATAGGGATCCCTTCTGAAACAGAAGATACGATTAAAGAGACAATGGTATTTATTAAAAAAACCAAATTAGATAATATCAAAGTGAATTTCTTTACTCCATATCCGGGATCACCCATATATAAAAATATAAAAAAGGTTGGCAATTTTTACCAAGATTGGCAAAAATTTAATGGTGCTTTTCCAATGTTTGCTTCTACCCATTTAAATGAAGAAAAATTATTATATGCTGCCAAGAAAATGCTGAAAGAATTTTATTTTAGGCCCAGAATAGTAATTAACTTTTTGAGAAGATCCACAAATGTAAAAGTGCTTTTAGAATTTTTTAAAGGAATGATTATATTGATGCGATATATACAAAATAGATAGTGAAGGAATTAGATACTTTGGCTAATTTCGATTTATTAGATTCCAATTTTTTCTATGTATATGCTGAGTGAAATTACAAGATATAATATTGAACTAAAAAATGATGAAAATATTATCATTAGTGTGTGATTTTGAGGAGTTTAATCTCCCGTTGGATTTCAAAAAGAGTATACCGAATGAGTTAATGCTGGAAAAGGCTTACGATGGGGCGCAGAGGTTACTTACATTAATCAGGGGCCGGCAGATTAAAATGACTTTTTTTGTTACTAAGAAAATAGCCGAAGTTTACCCTGACTTATTAAAGCAATTGGTTGCCGAGGGACATGAAATAGGGCTTCATGGATGTATAAGCCGTAAAAACAGCAGTGACACTAAGCAAACTATCGAGACGATTAAATATGCTAAAGAAAAAGTAGAGAATAATTTAAAAACAAAAATTTATGGTTTTAAAAATCATAAATTGGTAATTTTGCCTTCCGCCGTTACGCATGAAGCGGGTTTTGAGTATGACAACAGCTGCCACCCTACCTATGTCCCCGGCAGGTATTGTAATTTTTTCAAATCTAGGAGAATAAAGCTCAAAGATGGAATTATAAATGTACCTATCTCAGTTGCCCCAATTTTAAAGTTACCTTTTTCATGGATTTGGTTTCGTACATTTGGACTACATTATGCTAAATTTTGCACATCTTGGGTATTTCTAGCAGGAGATTATGCTAATATTTATTTTCATTCGTGGGATTTTGCTGATATTGACAATAAGTCAATTTTTAATTTACCTCGCAGCCTAACATATAATACTGGACGCAAAATGTTAAATATTTTAGGTAATTACTTAGCATGGTGTAACAAAAATAATTATAAACTAGAAACTATCCATAATTATTTGTTGAGTAAAAAGTGAAGGCAATAAAATGATTGGAATGTGTGGAAAATCTGAATCTAAGCATCCAGCCGATTCCAGAATAAACAGTATAATCCGTTATAGGAATAGAGATTATTTATTGATTTTTATTCTAATGGCGATTACAATTTTTGTTGTTTCATTCGGTTTTGTCAATATTTTTAAATTTAGAAGTTTTTCTGCTAATTCTTTTGGATATTCATATCCATACGCGTATCTAAAGATAACCGAATTTAGAAGTTTTTCTGAAATGTATATACTGCCGGAATATCCAGCTGTTTCTCATTTCTTTGCCCCCCTCAATTACCTCCTTGCCTTTATTTATAGGCTTTTTCCCCGGCCGGAGGCATTGCTTGTTTTTCAGAGCGTTTTTTTAGCAAGCGGGGCTTTACCCGTGTATCTACTTACAAAAAAACGCCTGGATAGTGCTTATCTGGCAGTTACATTCTCTCTTGCATATTTGTTGCATCCAATCGTAACCACAGGCGCAGTGCTTGGATACATACCCCTTGCTTTAGCTTTACCATTTCTCTTGTTCGCTTTTTATTATCTCGAAAAGGGAGATTTTAAGAAATTCATTATTTTTATTATTTTGGCCAATCTATCTAAAATTGATGCTGTGCTGATGACTCTAGTTTTAGGTATAATTCTTCTTTTTTCTAAAGAGAGAAAAAGATACGGAAAAGCGATATTAAAAATTAGCCTTATCTGGTTGATAATTGCAATAACCGCATGTTCTGTTTACCTTAAGCTAATTAACAGGCCTTTTCCGGTAGGCATGGTCCATTTTGTACAGTATGGAGATAGCCTAATTGATGCTTTGCGATATGCCTTGTTCCATCCCATATTGATTATGAAGAATATGTTCAATGAGGGCAATATGTTAATTTACATTTTTTCTCGTTTGCCTAATATCTTTGTTTTCTTTAGCCCTCTGTATCTTCTACCAGTTATTGCCGAGGCGGGCTATATTCTCCTTAGAAACCAACATTCCTCAGGACATTTCTTAATCTTGGCTTTTGTCTTTGCAGGTGCCATATATGGGGCGGGAAGGATTATCGATTTTATAGATAAAGCTTTTTTTAAATATAAAAATAGCAGAAAGTTACTTCATAATCTATTAGCCACGTTTATCTTGGTCCCAGTCTTGCTTCAGCATTACTATGTTCAGCCAAAAAGTAATTTTTCTGAAAACTTAGGGCCTTTACCATTTACCCAGGGCTTTAGTTTCAAAGATTATAAGTTAACTAAACATGCCCGGATTGGGCATAAGTTTCTAAAAATGATTCCTGATCAGGCAAGTTGTCTAGCTCCAGAATTTTTGGTACCGCATTTAGGCAGGTGCAAGTATTTTGGGCTATTTGATAAACATGTTATAGAGAAATACTACGAATGGGATTACATATTTGTCGATTTATATACTCATTCTTATTACAATTTAAGCGAAACAAAGTATTATTCGAAATTAAAACATGCTATAATACAGGATAGCTATGGCGTTGTTGCCTTTGAAGACGGGTGGCTATTGTTGAAAAAAGACTATGCGAAAGAAAAAAATACAGAAGTGCTAAGTTGTATAGAGAAATTGCTGGATGGATAATATTATTTAATCAAAAAGACACAGTTGTAGTATAAAAATGCAGATATCAGCACCTACAAATTTCAATTTTGAACTTATCGACAGATTAAAAGGCAGAATCCACGATACATATGGCAGTTTAAATCACGACCCCGGCGAGACTGTCTTGCCTTCTTATGCTTTGCCTAAGGTTAGTATGGAAAGATTGAAGAAATATATAGAATATTCCCATGCCCGGGGTATTAAATTTAATTATATAATGAACCATCCAAACTTCACCTTAGATGGAAGAAGGATTGCTTTTTTAAAAGAGCTCAGTGGAATAAGCGTAGATATGGTAACTGCTTCTAATCCGGATGTAATTTCATTTTTAAAGAAAAATCATCGGTTTAAAATCTGCAGTTCCATTGCTTGCAGGATTGATTCTATTGAAAGAGCAATGTTCTATAAGAACCTAGGCTGTGACATCCTTTGCGTAGATTATGGCAAGAAGAACGACCTTAACTTCATTGAGCTTTTGAGAAAGAAGACAGGATTGCAGATAAAGATTCTGGCGAATAACATTTGCTTAGTGAATTGCCCTTACGAAGAAGAACACCTCAAGAAGACAGATTATTTTGGAAAAGAAATAGTAAAATGTTTAAAATTAAAATTAGACGACCCCTCTTCAATAGTTAGAAGAACCGGCTTTATCCATCCAAATAAAATAGAAACATACGAAAGACTTGGCGTTGATTTTTTAAAAATAGCCGGCAGGACCAAGCCTACCCAGTGGGTTGTCAATTGTGTGACAGCTTATTCTCAGAAAAACTGTAAGGGAAATTGCCTTAGATTGATAAACACTTCAGTATTAGAAAGTAAGTATTCTTCCCTTATTAGAATTTTATTAGGATTATTGTCAGAAGCGGTCATTAGAAACAGTTTTAAATATTTACATTTCTTATACCCCAAAGAGATTTTTAAAGTACTTTCAAGAGAAAAACATATTAAATCGTTATTAAGAATTTATACTACTAAAAATGTATTTTACGTAGATGATAAAAGAATTTCAATTGATGAAAAAAAGAAAGAATATTTGCTAAAGGAAGTTAGTAAAGTTCTTGAAGAGGCTTAAGGAAACCAGATGGAAGTCCTTTTAATAAATCCTAATTCGAGTTTAATAGAAAATAGCTGGGGATATAAAAAGTTTCTCACTCCTATTGCGCCACTTGGTTTATGTTATATTGCCGCTACCTTGCGAAGTAACGGCGTAAAGGTTTCGGTTGTCGACCAGTTCGCGAGAAAAACTACTGACGATGAGCTTATAGACTTAATTAAAAAGGAGAAACCGGTTATAGTGGGATTTTCCGCACTTACTCCGGTTATGCCGGATATAAGAAGGTTAGTTCGGCAGATGCGTGACTCAAAGATCGATAGCAGAATTGTGTTAGGCAACACTCATGCTACTTGTTTTCCTGAAGAAGTACTTAGCGATAATACAGCGGATATTGTTGTAAGGGGAGAGGGAGAGATCGCTATGCTGGAACTGAGCACTTGCCTTATCCACGGCGGGAGTTTAGAAGAGATATCTGGAATTAGTTTCCGTACCGCAAACGGAATAAGACACAATCCCCGGCGTGAAATTATCGAGAACCTTGATAGTTTAAGCTTTCCCGCTTGGGACATGCTAAATTTAGATGATTACAGGGAAGTTCCGTTGGCAGCGATAACTAAAGCCCGGGCAGTACCAATAATGGCATCGCGAGGCTGCGCCTACAAATGTTATTATTGCTCACAGGATAAGGTATATCCCAAGATGCGCTATCGGAATTTAAACAAGGTTGTTGACGAAATGGAGTATTTCTTTGAAAATCTTAATATAAAATATTTTGGTCTATCCGATGCCTATTTCCCTTTTGACGAGAAATCCGGATTAGAATTTTGCGATATCTTGATAAAGCGCAAACTACATAAAAAACTTAACTGGTGCACAGAAACAAGGGTTGATAAAGTAACTCCAAAGTTATTAAGAGCAATGAAAGAAGCAGGTTTGCATCTTATTATGTATGGCATAGAAGTTGGCAATGAGAAGATTCTTAAAAGCATTAATAAAGGAACGACATTGGATCAAGCGAGGACGGCTTTGCGGGAAACAAAAAAAGCGGGAATATTAAGTTTGGGCTTGTTTATGCTTGGTCTTCCGGGAGAAACTGTGGATACCTGCAATGATACAATAAAATTTGCTAAGGATTTAGAATGCGATATAGTAAAATTTAACATAGCTGTTCCTTATCCAGGGTCTAAATTCTTTGAAGATTACATTAAAAATAATGATATAGGTGAACCGGAGAAATTTACCAGCTGGTGTGATTGGACATCGGCTGGCGGCGATCTTGTTTATTGTCCTGACGGATTAGATAGCGCCACTCTCAGACGCCTACAGAGAAAAGCTATGTTTCAGGTATATGTGCAACCAAAGGCTATTATCCGTCATATTTTGAAACGGACAGTTACCTTTAAGAATCTTTTGTACGGATCTATATGGCTATTTTCGATGTTGCTCAAGGGGGCTATTGGCGGATTGAAAAATAAAGGACGCGCAAAGATAAGGAAAAAAATATGAAATTGACCGTTCCTACAAACTGGCAGAGTGATTTGATTGAAAAGATAAAGAAACCAAACGTAGATACAGTCTATGGGAAACTGGATAGAGATTTTGCAGGTGGAGGAAGGCCGTCATGTATATCCTTGAAAGTAACAAAAAAGAAAGCAAAAAGACATATATCCGAAATCCACAAAAGCGGTTTGAAGTTTTATTACCTCTTAAATACATCTTGCATGGGGGGTCAGGAGTTCACCAGGGCTGGTCAGAAAAAATTGCATAGGCTGTTAAATTGGTTATCTGAGATTAAGGTAGACGGAGTTGTGGCAGCAACCCCTTATCTCGCCCAGTTGGTAAAAAAGCATTATTCGCATTTTGAACTTTCAGTTTCTTGTTTTGCCCATGTCAATTCTGTAATGAAAGCAAAATTTTGGGAAGAGCTAGGCGCTTCAACAATAACTTTACCTCAGACTCAATTAACGCGCGATTTTAAGTTATTAAAGAGCATTAAGGAAAATGTAAGATGTGAATTGCAGCTTATTGTGAATGATGATTGTATTCAAGACTGTCCTTTCTTTTTTTATCACAATAATATTACTTCGCATGCTTCCCAAACTTCGGGCAAGCTGGGCAGCTTTATGTTTGATTATTGTCGGTTTATGTGCAGAAACATGATGATTGCCGAACCGGCAAATTTTATTCGTGCAACATGGATAAGACCGGAAGATATTTCTGTTTATGAGAGTATAGGTATAGAAAGATTTAAAGTTGTAGATAGGCATATGACTACGGAAGCCATTGCGTTTATTGTGGGTGCCTATTTAAAGAGAGAGTATAGAGGCAATTTATACGATTTATTTATTAATTCCTCAAAAAGCCTTTGGCTTCAAAAGCCAAATCTCTTTCATAAGTTTAAACATTTCTTCCACCCTTTTACTGTAAATATTTTTAAGCTGATTAATAGGAAAAATATGCTGACGGATGTGGGTGTATGCATAGATAACACAAAATTAGACGGTTTTATAGAACATTTTTTTAATGAAAAATGCCGTTATAAATCCTGCGAAGATTGCAATTATTGTAGAAAAATAGCAGAAAAAGCTGTCAAAATAAATTCTGAGTACAAGCAAAAAAATGCTAATAATTATAATAAGTTTATAGAAGAAATTATTTCCGGAGAAATATTCAAATATTGAGAATAGGTAAGAAGATATTACTGCGCTTCAGCATGGTTATTTCAAGCCATCATAAAAAAATAGGTAATTTCGGATTAGCTATAGTGCTTATAGCTTCTGGGATATTTATCATATTTTTTTCTCTTATTAATATTTTTAAATTTGGAAGTTTTTCTCAAACTAGCTTTGGCTGGGCATATACACATATATACCCAAAATTGGCTGCAGGAGTTAGTCCTTTTGATGTTCTTAGATTGCCGGAGTATAGTGCTGTACTTATTTTCTCCAGTCCCCTCAATTACCTCCTTGCCTTTATTTATAGGCTTTTTCCCCGGCCGGAGGCATTGCTTGTTTTTCAGAGCGTTTTTTTAGCAAGCGGGGCTTTACCCGTGTATCTACTTACAAAAAAACGCCTGGATAGTGCTTATCTGGCAGTTACATTCTCTCTTGCATATTTGTTGCATCCAATCGTAACCACAGGCGCAGTGCTTGGATACATACCCCTTGCTTTAGCTTTACCATTTCTCTTGTTCGCTTTTTATTATCTCGAAAAGGGAGATTTTAAGAAATTCATTATTTTTATTATTTTGGCCAATCTATCTAAAATTGATGCTGTGCTGATGACTCTAGTTTTAGGTATAATTCTTCTTTTTTCTAAAGAGAGAAAAAGATACGGAAAAGCGATATTAAAAATTAGCCTTATCTGGTTGATAATTGCAATAACCGCATGTTCTGTTTACCTTAAGCTAATTAACAGGCCTTTTCCGGTAGGCATGGTCCATTTTGTACAGTATGGAGATAGCCTAATTGATGCTTTGCGATATGCCTTGTTCCATCCCATATTGATTATGAAGAATATGTTCAATGAGGGCAATATGTTAATTTACATTTTTTCTCGTTTGCCTAATATCTTTGTTTTCTTTAGCCCTCTGTATCTTCTACCAGTTATTGCCGAGGCGGGCTATATTCTCCTTAGAAACCAACATTCCTCAGGACATTTCTTAATCTTGGCTTTTGTCTTTGCAGGTGCCATATATGGGGCGGGAAGGATTATCGATTTTATAGATAAAGCTTTTTTTAAATATAAAAATAGCAGAAAGTTACTTCATAATCTATTAGCCACGTTTATCTTGGTCCCAGTCTTGCTTCAGCATTACTATGTTCAGCCAAAAAGTAATTTTTCTGAAAACTTAGGGCCTTTACCATTTACCCAGGGCTTTAGTTTCAAAGATTATAAGTTAACTAAACATGCCCGGATTGGGCATAAGTTTCTAAAAATGATTCCTGATCAGGCAAGTTGTCTAGCTCCAGAATTTTTGGTACCGCATTTAGGCAGGTGCAAGTATTTTGGGCTATTTGATAAACATGTTATAGAGAAATACTACGAATGGGATTACATATTTGTCGATTTATATACTCATTCTTATTACAATTTAAGCGAAACAAAGTATTATTCGAAATTAAAACATGCTATAATACAGGATAGCTATGGCGTTGTTGCCTTTGAAGACGGGTGGCTATTGTTGAAAAAAGACTATACACAAAATGGAAACGAAGAAGCATTACATTTCATAGAGGGGTCAATGTCAAAAGATGCCTACTCTGTTTTTGAATATTTTCCTTTGGATGAAGATGTTGAATATGTATATAGTCATCTTGAGGATAACAGAAGCAATATAGTAACCGTAAGTATCAAGAATGTTCAGCAAATGGAATCCGGAAAACAATTCGACTTGCTCTTCCAGGGGGAATATAACGATAGAATCCAGACAAGAAAACTAACTTCTCAAGGAGTAATGTTTTACAGAAATAAGCATCTGGTAGGAGAAGTCCCGTTAAAAGTAATTAGAGAGTTTTCCCCACCACTTTTGTTAATACCCTCGAAACTTAAAGAAGACATTACATTTTCTACTATTCAATCGATTTTTGATTACGACGGCAAACTTATTGGTAAGGAAAAAATAGAGGCAGAAATTTCATTTATAGGTAAAGAAGAAATAACTGTTGAGGCAGGAAAATTCAAATGTCTTCATTTCTTAGCAAGGCATGTTTATAAAGATGAGCTTGGGAAGGGTAAGCTTATGCATATTTATAATTTTTGGATTGCTGCAAAAATAGGCCATGTTAAGACTATCCACACACATATTCCTTTTATGAATACAGAATATATGATACCTGAAGAAAAAAATATTATGAATCGTTACAATAATTCTTTTGTTGAGGTTCTCGAACTCAAAGAAATAGTTGCTAAAAAATGAAAAATATTTTATTTATTTTCATAGTTTTACCTCTCTATTTAAGTGCCAGCATAGCCTATGCCGATTTTTCTAAGGACGATTACATTTGGCTAGAGTATGATGATGAGGCAGGGAATAAAAGTGATATGGCGACACAACATCTCTTTGTTTGTTATGGACAATTCCCCGATAGAAAGAAAAGCATTGAGGGATTAGATAATATTGAAGCCGCTTATACTTTTGGAGAAAAAAATAAAAGAGGAGAAGATATTTTTTACAAATTAAATATTGTAAAAGGAGAGAAAAGGGCCCGCATTAGAGTTAATTCAGATAGGGAACGCTGGTGTGCTGTCTTGGTAAAGATGGCTAAATCAGAGCGGGGATTAGAGTATAATTATCTTGCTAAGACGTCTTTCTTTATTCTTGGCAACGACTCAATCTTGAATAATGCAAAGGGAAATACTTTAAATAACCCTTTTAAAAGGCAATTGGAAATAAATATTCACAGGGAACGAGCAAAGGAGGATAATACTTTTTACCGAAGATTAGGTTATCCAATAGGGTTCTCGGTAAATTTTGATAAAATCCCTTTCGATTGTAAAAATATAAATATAATCGGCGATAACGGAAAAAACCAACAAGTAGAGACGGGCGTAGTGGATAGTTTTTCTTATATTCCACAGGGAGATAAGGAACGGAGACAGGATTTAATCATAGTTGAACGTGTTTTAGGCGACTCCATTTTTAAAGGTTCTTATACTATTTCATTTAAACACTCAGAACATATTGCAACAAGGGGTAGAGACATAAACTTAAGATTAGGTGTTAGCATTTTTATGTCTTCGCTGGTTATCGTATCCCTCGTTGCCATCGTAACAAGAAAGAGATTTAAGTTATAATGAAAGTTTATAGATTTCGTTACCTAATTCAAATTTTATGTTTTCTGCTTTTAATCTACGGAGGCTATATTGGCTTGCGATTTAATAATTTTTTGCCCGGCACTCAATGTCTTAATAATGACAGTTATCATGGCAGTGGCTGCTATTTATTGCCTTTGCAGCGCTCTCAATATGGGATAAGGATGGATCCTCAGGAGGAGGAGAGAGGGATGCTGCCTTTTCCCGGATACACCGTTATGTGGGGATGGGCAGGGGCATATTTGCGTTTGTTTTTAGGTTTCTTTTTAGTGGTTCTTATTTTCAATAAAATTTGGTGCGGATGGATATGTCCGTTTGGAACACTTCAAGATGGAGTCACTTTTGCAAGAAAGAAGCTCTCTGTAAGGGAAACACAATTTTCCGAGAAAACAAAAAGTGGCCTAAACATTCTTAAATATGTACTACTTTTAAGCTTCCTAAGTATTTATGTGCTTTTGGCATGTGGAGTTAGAGAACTCGACCCGATTTATTGCCGTATATGCCCTGTCAAGACATTTCTTCCTTTGTTTGAGGGGAATCCTTTGAATATAGGAGTCGATTTTACTGTTGGTTTAGGGAGATTTTGGACAAGCATAGCTACATCGGTTATTGCAGGAGCAGTTTTTGTAGGAATAGTTTTTCGAGAACGCTTTTTTTGTATCTTATGTCCAGTCGGCGTTCTTATTGATGTATTCAACAAGGCAAGCTTCTTACAACTTAAGAAGAAAATAAACTCTTGCACAAGTTGTGGGAATTGTTGGCGGGTGTGCCCAATGGATATAAAAGAAGTTTATTTAGAGAAAAAAAAAGACAATGTCACTGAAGACGGTTGCATTCTTTGTCTAAAATGTATAGAGGCATGCTCCCAAAATAAAACGCTGTCTCTTAAATTTTTGAGAAAAAACATCTTTTCCTCTTCAAAAAAATATTTTTTTGAATGGTTTAAAAAGAGAAATAAGTAGCAATGTTAAATTTACCCGGTAGAATGAAAAGAAAAATACAGAAAAAGGTTAAGAAAGAAGGGTTTTATTATTTGCTTAACAGTGTTTTACTATTGTATTTTAAAAAAATCGATATGGGTGCATAGTGGTGAAGGCAAAACAATCTTTCCGTAAGGTACTCCTTGTAATCGCAGGATTATTTATAGGTGCTGTAATTGCAGAAGTAGCCGCTGATAGATACATAAAGAGAACGAAATTAGATGAAAAAATAGAATATATGGAATCTATGTTGAGACATTACCATAGCGCACCAAGGTTTGATAAATACCTGGGGTGGAAATTAAAGCCTTATGTGAAAGACCGCGTTATTACTTCAGATTTCGATGTTGTTTATTCTATAAATTCTCAAGGTATAAGAGATAAAGAGATTCCTTTCCAGAAGCCTGCCCAAGAATTCAGGATAATTGCCTTAGGTGAATCCACTGTGCTTGGGTGGGGTATAAATTATGGCCAGCGCTTTACGGACATAATCGAGCAATCTTTGGAACATGTAGAAGTGGTAAATATGGGAATTTCGGGATTCGGGATTGGCCAGTCACTATTGCAGCTAAAAAAAGATGGATTTAGATATAATCCAGATTTAGTCGTATTATTTGTATCTGATTATTTTCTTGAGCGAAGCAGCGATTTTATAACTCCCTGGGGTGCATTCAAACCGAGATTTGTTCTTAACGAAGATGAAACTAAGCTCATATTGCAAGATGTAGATTTTGTTAAAGATGCATTGGGTAGCCAAAAAAATAATGATGCACTTAAAGTATCTCTAAAAAACGCAGGCAAATGGGCCAAAGGGGCTATTTTTGGAAAAAGCAGGTTATTGTCTCTATTGAATTATAGTATATTTCATAAGAGGGTCAAGATGAGCTTGGAAGAAAGAGATAAGGAACGGTGGAAGGGTATTTCCGAGAAACAGCAGTCTATAGTGCAAGAGCGAAAAAAATATAAAAAAAAATATTTCCAGAAATTAATATTCCTTCTCCTTAAACAATATAAAGAGCTTTGTGATAGCCACAAAGTACCACTTTTAGTGGTGGAATATAGCAAGAAGGAGTTAGAGGAATATATTGTTAATTTCTGCCACACTCTGAATATTTCCCATCTAGATTTAGTTACTATTTTAGATCGAGCTTCGAGTTTTAATTCATTATTTTTTGAAATAGATACTCACTTAAATGAATTCAGCCATCGAGTTATTGGAGAATACTTAGCCGAGTATCTTGGAAAGAACTATCATTTAGCGGAATAAAGAATGTTTGTATTAAGGTATTCACAAAAATATTTTTTTGAATGGTTTAAAAGGAGAAATAAGTAGCAATGTTAAATTTACCCGGTGATTTAAATCGAAGGATGCAAGAGCGGGTTAAAAGGGAAATGGCTGAGGAGTATAATCGAGAGATTGTTTTTTTTAAAGAGAAAGGCACTTTTTCTAAGGAATTTGAATATTTTCTTGACACCCTTTCACTCGCTGCTTATCCTCAAAGATTAAAAGAAAGATTCGATAGACCTGTGGTTGGTACATATTGCAATACAGTACCAGTGGAATTACTCGATGCCCTAGGTTTCCACCCTATACGATTGTGCTGTGGATCATTAGCTATACAGAAGCTTTCATCATCTTCTTTGCCGGTTTTGGCGTGCCCTCTTATTAAGTCTGCCTTAAGCGCGTTTCATTGTGAGCAATCATTAGAAGGGTTATGTGAGATGCTAATTACTCCGACATCTTGCGACTGGAGAGTTAAACTGCCAGGGATGGTGGGTAAAGAAAACTACAACTTTTACATAATGGAGCTACCTCATGTTAAAGAAGCGCAAAAGAGTCAGAAAAGATGGCTGGAAGAAACATATGAATTAAAGCGATATTTAGAGAGACGTGCCAATAGGCGACTTGATAAGAGAAAGTTGTTAAATTCAATCCATAAATATATGTTAGCTTGGGAAGCCTTTGAAAAATTACTTGAAATGAGGCGTAAGGGCTTGATTTCTGGAACAGAAAGCATAATTCTGGCCAATGCCTTTATGCTCGATGATGCAGGGGCATGGACAAAAAAGATAAACGAATTCTGTAGCGCCTATAATAATTTATGTTGCAATACAAAGCCTCGAATATTTCTTCTTGGTTCGCCTTTATTCTTTCCTCAGTTAAAGATTTCTGAGCTGATTGAGGAAGTGGGTATGTTTATTGCCGCTGATGATTTGTGTACTTCGGAGAGACTTTTTGGCAGCGTAGTTTATGATGATACTTCAGAGTATGAGCTTCTTAGAGCAATCGCAGAGAGATATCAACTTAGCTGTACTTGCCCTACGTTTATTGAAAATGAACATAGAGCGAAGAACATTTTGGAAATAATGCAGGAACAGGATATAAAAGGAGTGGTTTACCATGTTTTTAAAGGCTGCCACCCGTTCGATATAGAAAGCTTTAGCTATGAGAAGATAATAAAAGAAAAAGGTTTTCGTTTTATAAAAATTGAGACAGACTATTCGAAAGAAGACAGGGAAAATATTTTAGCAAGGCTAGAGGCGTTTAAAGAAACACTTTAATAAAAAGGTGGGTGAGGGAAATGGTAGCTGCAGGAGTTGATTTGGGCACAGCCGCAATTAAAGTTGTTTTTATTGATGAAAAGAGAAGATTGCTTTGGTCAAAAGTTGCTCCTGCTACCTTTGAAAGCACTAAGGTATCAAAGAATCTTTTAATGAAGGGGTTAGGAGAACTCTCTTTGTCAAAGGAAAAAATTTTAGGAGTGGCTACTACTGGTTACGGTAAACGTATTTTTCCCGATAGAGAGAGAGTTGTAGACGAAATTACAGCAATCGGCGTGGGGGCTTATCATTTAAGTAATGGAACAGCAAGGACAGTTGTCAATGTAGGAGGGCAAGATATTAAAGTTATTAAGATCTCTTCTGATGGTAAAATTGTGGATTTTAAAATGAACGACAAATGCGCAGCCGGGACCGGCAGATTTTTGGAAAAAGCGGCGCATATATTAAGTGTTTCTGTTTCTGATTTGGGAAATTTAGGAAATATAGGCCAGTCAAAAGTTACCATTAATAGCACATGCGTTGTTTTTGTTGAAAGCGAGATAGTATCCCTTTTGTATGCAAAAGTAAATAAAGGTGACATTATAACCGGATTGCATCAGTCTATAGCAAGAAGGCTATCCGATTTAATGCGAAGTTTAGATGTTGAAGAAGAGATCTATTTAGACGGAGGGCCCGCGCAAAATAAAGGGCTTTTGTATTCATTAACAGAAGAATTTATGAGAGATATAAAGATATTGCAATATCCACAATTTACTGCAGCTATTGGAGCGGCGATGGTTTTATTAAGAGAAAAGGGAGATGAGTAATGGTAAAAAGATTAACTTTAACCATTCTTTTTAGTTGCGTTATTATTCTTTTAAGCAATGTATATTTAAATGCGCAAGCGCCTTATGATATATCAGAATATTTCCCGCTAATTGTAGGAAATAGCTGGGCATATCAAGGGTATGTGGTTGAAGAGGGATTTTCCCAGGAAGCAAAGACAGACTCTGTTGACTCCCTAAGCTGCATTAAGTCTAGGAAGTTGCTAGGTAAAAAAGAAATGTATCTTTATGAACCCGACCGAAATAAAAAACCGATTTTTTACTATAGTCTTAGTAATTCAGGAATCAGTTTAGATCAAATGGTAGAAGAGAACAGATATCTTGTATTTTCCCCTCCGCTACTTTTTTTCCCTAACGGCTTACAATCGAATCGGGAACATAGTGTTTCTGCATCGATACAAGTTTACACAGCCAAGAATAAGTTAATAGATGCAGGAACAGTTGAGACAAAGGCTAAACTTAAGGGTGTTGAAGATGTGGTTGTCCCAGCGGGAAAATTCGATAAATGCTTAAAAATTGATTTTTTATGGGTATTTTCAACATCCAGAGATACTCTAATTGTTAAAGAAACAGCTTGGTTTGCTCATGGAATAGGCAAAGTTAAAGTAAAAGAAGAACTCATTAGGTATAGAGAAGGGAGATACCACAAAGTTTATAATGAGAAAGAACTTAAAAAAGCAACAACTAAAAAGGTTAGGGGTAAGGATTAATTATAATTTTATATCGCTATGAACGATATTGAAAATTATTTTGGTTTACGCAACGCGTTAAGCTACTATTGTAATTATTGGATTTTGCTTGTTTTTTTATTCATTTCAAATATAGGAATATTCATTTATGCAAATAAACAATTTAAAAAAAGCAAAGTCTGCCCACTCAAAGTAAGCCAGCAAAGTAACAAATTGTCCCGCAGGGACATCAGGTTGCTTTTTGTATTAACTTCTATATTTATAATTTGGAAGATAATATATTTAGGGAGTAATAGTTTTGACCTTATGGAATCCCTGAATATACGTATCGCGCAAGAACTCCAGGTAAATATTTTCTCGTTGCTTGACAATATGGTTGTGCAATCCCGCCAACCCTTATATCTCTTTATATTAAATATCCCGATGAGGCTGCTAAATCCCGAATATTATAATTTCTTTTTAAGGTTCATCTCTGTCTTTTTTGGTATTTGCACCGCTTGTTTAACCTTCCATTTTTCTCTCAAAGTATTTAATAATAAATTAATATCCTATCTAAGCTTTATCTTTCTCAACGTCCATAGCCTTTTTGCATTTTATTCCAGAAGAACAGAACCGTATGCGTTATTTTGTTTTTTGGCATTATTAAGCTACTATTACTTTTGGCAGACATTTATTTCTCAGGAGGAAAAAAAGATATGGAAATATTGTCTGGTTAGCATACTGTGCTTTTTTACTCACTATTTTACTCTTGTAGTTATTTTTTCGCAATTGTTGACGATTTTTATAGCTAAGTGGGGAAAATACCGTACAGGTCATTCTTTTCTGTCTTCATTCTCACATTTTATAAAAGCTCTAGTTATTTTTAATTTTTTTATTATCCTATGGAGCCCTGTTATGTATTCGGCAATCTTTAGCGGGTTCATATTTCAGGGCGTCTGGGGCAATAGTTTCTATCTGAGCCAAGAAAGTGGGCCTTTAATTATTGACCGGATTATAAAATTGGTCTGGGGGTTACCTTTAACAGGTCTATTTGGTTATCTGTTCGTTCTTCTGTATTCCTATATTATTCTTAAATTACGAGATCGAGAGCCGCCCTTTTACATCTTCGTAGTAAGTATATTATTTTCAGCTTTGTTATTCGGCATACATTCCTTTCTGTGTTTTTGGTATGCAACATCTAGGTTGTATTTTAATGTCAGGCATTTTACATGGGCAATTCCTTTTATTGCTATGGTGTATAGCTATGGCATATTTTTATTAAGTAGATCGCGGAGTTTATTTGGGAAAATAATAGGTTATACTTGTTTTTTCCTAATATTAATATGGAATATTTATCTTACAAATGAGATGACTTTCAGTCGTACAAATCCTGCTTACAAGGAGGCTTTACGCTATATCAAGAAAGATTTCAGGGAAAATGACTTTGTCGGCTTTCCAGCCGAGTTAATAGATGACCCTGTAACTGTAAATGCGAAAGGGATTTTTGATTCAGAACGGTACTTTGACGCAGTATCGCCTACGGATGTGGCGCAAGGGAAATTATTCCGCAATAGGCTCTGGATAATTATTCCCTGGGAAGATTATTTTGGCGTTCCTCATCTGAATATCGAATCGCTACATAGGTATAGAGATTTTTTACAGGATAATTTAAAATTAGAGTCTACTTGGCAGGGTAATAAAATTGATGTTTTTTTATTTAGCCAAGGTGGACAATGAAGGTATTTATTACCATACAGGCCGTTGGTTTAGTCTTTATCATTATAGCAGCTAAGCCAATATTCTCTTACTACAAAGATGTAAAAGAGTACCGCAAATTCGAAAGGAATAGCAAGATTGCTATTGCAACAATTTTAGAGAAAGATATTGATGATTCAGAGAAGAACACTATTTTTACATCTCGATACATTCGGTATGAATTTAAAGATGCCCGAGGGCAAAAATATACAATCCAGGAGAAGCTAGGCCATGCTGATTTCCGCCGGCTAAATGAGGGTAAGAGAGCCTTAGTTCTTTATAATCCCCGTGATCCGCGGTTGTCTCAGCTTGGAGCGCTGGAAGGGGCACATATAAGTAAATACAATACGTCTGCGCCATTCATCTTCGTATTGAATTTGGGGCTGACTATGCTTTTTCTTGCCTGGATGTTGGGAATAGATGAATTACAGAAGAAGAAAAGTGCGCAAGCATGAAAAAACGAGGAGGTAGACGATGAAAAAAATAGCTTTAAGCATTCTTGCAGTTTGTATTTCCATTTGTCTAATTCAACCGCTGTTAAAAGCAGAGGATTCTTATGAAATATCAAAATACTTTCCTATAGGAATCGGCAATGAATGGAGGTATACACTATCTGAGACAGGACGGGGCAAGCCTTCTGGACATATTATACATAGTGTCATTCGAACTAAGGATTTGCTTAACGGTAAGGAAGTGTATCTTCTTGAGAGAGAAATGGACAAAACACGAGACAGGGACAGAAACCCCATTTTCTATTACAGCTTGGGAGAAGAGGGGATTTACTTACATAAAGTTGCGAAAGACGGTGGGGATATCGTATTCTCCCAGCCGGCAATAGCTTTTCCTGATAATTTGCAATTGAATCAAGGATTTAAAGACTCAAGAGCATTCGTAGTTTACGATACTGATGGTAATATAGTCGATAGAGGAATGGCTACAGCCGAAATTAAATTTCAAGGGTTTGAAGACGTAACTGTTCCTGCTGGAAGGTTTGAAGATTGTTTAGTAATATTTTCTTTCCTCAAGATTAAGGGATCTTCAATGGTTGTGATAACAACAACTTGGCTTGCCCAAGGTGTAGGTAAAGTTAAGGAAAACGAGGAGATTACAGAATACGGCGGAGCAGTCAGCAAAATTTATACAGAGATAGAACTTACAGGTGGGATGATTGAAGGAAAAAACATCGGAGACTTTGCTGAATTCTGATAGCCTTGGTCCACAAAAGATATCGAATTATTAAGACTTATGGATGTACTTTATAGCCACCCTTTCACAGGAATACCTAGTCATTTAACTGTCCCAACAGGTAGCATTTCTCTAATCAATAGCCTAAATTGTAAGAAGAAGGGGATGTTTTATTTTGAAGTTAAGAAAAAAGACATAGAGAATACGAAAATCATTGCAATGGACTTACATTGGTTCTATTCTCTTTATCAGGTGTATAATTTATGTAAAAAATACAAAAGGATAAATCCAGAAGCAAAAATTGTTCTTGGTGGATATGTTGCAACAATATTCGCAGATATATTAATAAAAAGATTTAATTGTGATTATATTATTAAAGGAGATGCAGATCGTTCATTTCCAGTGCTGGTAAGTAGTTTGCTTAATGGACTAGACTGTAAAAAAATACCAAATATCGTAGCAAGAGATTTCTCTACACCTTTCACCTATAAGTTAGACCAAAATGACTTTGATAAGTGTAATTATGTAAATTTGGATTGGTTCCCTTCCTTAAAAGAAAGTCAAAAGTGTGATAATTTTAGTTATTTATTTGTTCAGGCCATAAAAGGATGTTATAATAATTGTAGTGGATGCTATGGCAATACAAAATTGCAGGAAGCGCTATGTAAAAGAGGGCTAATTTCCCGAAGCCCAGAAAAATTAATTAGCGACCTTAAGGCATATAGCAAAAATAAATTTAGGAATATTTTTATTGTTTCTGACTTCATAAATATTTACAGTAGCGGCAATCTAAAGAAGGTCTTCAGTCACTATTATGATCTAAATTTATCTTACCAATTTTTCAATTTTTATGACGACTTCTCAGCATATTACGACTTATCGAAAAGTTTTCGCAAAGTTCGCATCTTCCTTCCCATATATCATCTGAAAGGAGCGGCTAAAATTAATATTCCCATTTCTATTTTGATGACTCTTTTAGAAAAGACCAAGGAGCTACCTAACATGCAAGTCCATTTATTAGTTAACAGAGAAATAAGACCGAACGAAAAGAATTTCCTAAAAAAGTTACCCAATATTATAGAAAATGTATATTTGAAACCAGACTATAAGTTAATAATAAAGGTCCCCATGCCGCATAACGACCAACAAAAGCTTAAAAATGATTTTGATTATTACTTTAGCGTTAGCAGAAAAAAGAAAAGAAGTTTTCTATTCAAAATGGCTATATTCTTACATAATAAATCCAGAAGGCACCCGGCCTTAGCCAAGCTTTTAATTAAAATTCAAAATTATATCCACAGGCAGGTAATTTTTAATAAAATATGTAATCGATTGAGCAATTTATTGCTAATTGATTGTTGAAAATGTAGCCAGGATGGCTAACTACAAAAAACAATCTTAATAAATTTATCCGGTGAAAAAAAGAAAACGACTACTTTTTGGTTTTATTGTTGCGGTGCTTGTTATTGTTACCGTAGAGGCTTGCTTGCATATAGCACATTTTGTAATTTCAGGCGTCCAAAAAAAAGAAAAAAGTAAATACAGCGAATATATGACCAGTCTATCAAAAGAAGATCGTAAAGGATCTACGGGTATAGACTGGAATCTATTGGATACCCTCCAGTACCTGAGCTGGCGCAGAGAAGAGCAGGTTGGTAAATATGTAAATATTAATTCTCAAGGAATTAGAAAAACCTGGCTTCCAGCCGGTGCCCCTAAGAGATTTGCTGAAACAATATATATATTTGGTGGCTCGTCTTTGTGGGGTGAAGGAGCAGGAGATGATTACACAATACCGTCTTACTTTTCTAAACTACTCAATAATAATGAATATAATTATCTGGTTTACAATTATGGAGAGGGTGGACATACATTTACACGAGAGGTTATTAATCTGATAATTCTTTTAAGAGAAGGGCATAGGCCAGACTATGTAATTTTTTATGACGGCGCCAACGATGTTGACGGAGCTTATCAGTCTGCAATCCCGGGAGGAACGTTTCATGGTATTAGAAGAAAACTAGAAAGAATAAAGCAAAACGATATTTTAATGGATATTTACTTCTTTGGGAGTGATTTAGCAGACTTAATTAAGAGACATAGCATGATTTATAAAATCTGCAAAGAAAAAATATCTACCTATTTACCGCGGCGGCAAAGATATAGCAATAGAGAATTACATTCGCTTGCGGATGGAATTATTGAATATTATGTAAAGTCAAAGGACCTTTTGGATCGTCTATCTATTGCATATGGCTTTAAATACATATGTTTTTGGCAACCAGTTTTATTTAGTAAAAAAAATCTAACAAATGAAGAAACTAAAATATATCAAAAACGTAAAGGAGATCAATTAGGTCGATTATATGCAATTGTTAATGGAATCTTAGCAGGAAAGCCGTTGACAAATTTTTTCAATACTTCAAGCATATTGGACAATACTTTTAACAGATGTTATCTTGATTTCTGCCATTTATTTGAGAAAGGGAATGAAGTGGTTGCTAAGGAGATGTACAGGGTTTTTAAAAAAGAATTTTTGTCCGATACCCGGTAAGCAGATTACCGGACATAACAGTATAGTTGTGGGCACCAGTATAGCCTGTAGAAAACATGACAATGCGACATATGAGGGCTACAACAATTTTTTCTAAAAAAGATCTATTTTTTATTTTTCTTATTTTTGCTATTGTTCTGCTTTGGTGGATAGTTGTTTTCTCTGGATTTCAGCCAGTCGACAGATGTGACTGGGATAAGTATTTTACCTACCATGAGTTACAGAGAAAGACTATCCTAGAGTATCAGCAGTTTCCTCTTTGGAATCCGTATGTCTGCGGCGGAGAACCCTGGCTAGCCCACCCTAATTCCAATTTTTTAAGTCCTTTCTTTCTGCCGATTTTGATTTTGGGCAGTATTTCAGGAACCGTGTGTGCTTATTTCTTGCAAGTATTTGCAGGCTTAACAGGAATGTATTTTTTATCACGGTACTACCGGCTGAGCCGTATATTAAGTTTATTAAATTCAGTCTTTTTTCTGAATATTTTTAATATAGTTACTTTTGTGGGCAGCTTTCCACTTCTAAGTATTTGTTTATTTCCCTGGATATACCGACTTTTTAAAAAGAGCATAGAACGAAAGGGAAATCTTTTTCTTTTGGCAATTATTTTAAGCTGGACCATTTATGCCGGAAGTACATATCTTTTTGTTATGAGTTTTATGGTTTTATCTATAGAAACAATTTATTTTTCATTTGCCAAAAAGAAACCAGGATACATTTTATCTTTGTTAGGCGCATTTTTCCTCGCAATACTTTTTGCAATTCCAAAGCTCTTACCGATGATAGAATTGTTAAGTCAATATCCGCGTCATATAGAATTAGCTTCTTTTTCAGGATTTTTTAATATCGATAATATTAAGTCTGGCCTGCTGGTATTAAAATATTTTTTCTTTTCTGGAGACAATATGTATTTATTTCTTACATCAGAAAAAGCAGGCATTTTCGGATACAATTTTTCACTTATTGCAATTTTAATATTGATTTTGAGCCATTTTTTGCTATGGAAGAAGAATAAGATATTGGTAATAATAAGCGTTATTTTTCTTTTTTTGGCTTTAGGAGACAACAGTCCCTTCAATATCTTTAGAATATTACGTTATTTCCTTCCTCAATTTAAGGAGCCACATAAATTTTTTATACTTTTACTTTCGATATATGCATTATCTGTAGGGTTAACACTAAAGGAGCTTGAAGCGAGAACCGTGCATAAAAAAATATCGAAATTTGTAATTTTTGTCATACTTTTTTTAATTTCTTTTAATGCTTTTAATTGTGCTGGTAAAATATTTAAAGAGAGACCAATTATAGAATATAAATTTGGCAATCAAACGAAGGAATTCTTTCAGACAGACGGGGATGCTAAGAAGATGTTTGCAACCATATATAATAATAAGGCAGTTGTGTATGCGTATGATTCTTTCAGCAACCAAATTCAAACAAAGGTAATTCCGAAAGGACGCAAAGACTATAGAGGTGAATACTTTTTAGAAGGTAATTCTGGAGAAGCCCGGCAATTATTTTTCTCTCCCAACAAGCTTAAATTCAATTTAAATGTGTACCAAGACGACATCTTGATAATAAACCAGAATTATTTTTCTGGCTGGCGCTCTTCGATTGGAAAAGTTATCAATCATGACGGTCTTATAGGTATTCCGGTCAGTAAAAAAGACCACGATGTTACGGTTTATTATTTACCGGGTTCCTTTATCATTGGTGCGGTTATCCTCATATGTTTCCTAGTAGTTACTATATATGTGAGGTTGAAGAAACGCAAGATGCAAAACCTTTCTTAGCATTTTGACTAGGATATTTCTTTCTTTTCATATTGGCGATTCGTAGTGGGAGCTTAGATGCTTTACTTGTTTGATTGTACACAAAATTAAAATTACTTTTTAACTTTATAATGACAATAAGACAAAGATTAAAATATTATTTTGACATGAAGAATTGTTCTAACTCAAGGTACATAATTATTTTAGGGTTAATTTTAGTGACAGTTGTGATTCTTAGGATCTATAACCTTGGTAGATATAGCTTTTGGTATGATGAAGCAATCGCTATGCTCGATGCACGAAGTGTGGGCCAGCTGTTTCCTTTGTCTAACTTATTCGATGGCAATTTTTTGCTTACTCATCATGATTATTTAATGCTTTATACTCATGGCTTTGTGTATTATTGGAAAATGTTATTTGGCGTATCGGAGTTCGCTTTAAGGATATCTTCAGTTATATTCTCTCTCTTAAGTATTTACGGTGTGTATCTGTTAGGGAGATATATTTTTAATATTAAAACTGCCGGATTGGCCGTATTATTACTAGCTATCTCACCTTTCCATATCTATTATGCTCAGGAATTACGGCCGTATGCGGCTGTATGCTTTCTTACAATGTTTGCTGTATATTCGTTTCTTAAGGCGTTAGATACCGGCAAAAAGAGGTATTGGTTCATTTATATTTTCTCTAATATTCTAAACATATATTTTCACTATATGAGTTTGTTGGTATTATTTTCCTTTTGTTTTTTCTTCGTTTTTAATATAAAAAATTATAAACGTTCTCTAAAACCGTTTATCTTAGCTTATACAACCATTATATTTTTGCTCACACCTGTCTTCTTAATCCTTTATCCCAATATACAGTTCGTTTTCCACAATAAAATTTATCCTGCAATGAGTGAGTTTCCTATCTGGGCAGGAAAACCAAATTTGGGGCATCTATTGGACACATTTAAAAACTTTAGTATTGGTTATAATATAAGTTATTACTCATTTGGAGGAAGGGTGATTTCTGCCGTTAGTTTTCTCCTGTTTTCACTTGGCGTTTCTAAATTTTATAAAAGGATGGGCGGAAGATTGCTTTTGACTTGTCTGTTCGTTCCGATCATGAGTCTATTTCTTATATCGCAGATTCAGCCTTCTTATGTAGACAGATACCTTTTTTCTATATTCCCATTATACTTATTAGGTATTGCGGCAGGCTTGGGAAGATTAAGCAAGAAACTTTTGTTTATTTTTATGTTTATCTTAGTAGGCTTTTATTGTTTTGGCTTGAAAAATTATTATTTGAATCATTTGCCCGAAGATAACAGCAGGATCGGAGTAGTGAAGAAGCAAAATGTGAAAGAGACCGTTAAAGCTATTTCGGATGGTTATCGCCAGAACGATAGAATCTTGCATGTAGGTAAGCATACAGTATTTCCTTTAAAATTCTACATAAATCAGGTAAGCGATAATCCCGATTTGATTAAGGAGATTAATCGAGGCACAGTTATTTTTACCGCCGAAGATTCGACTTTGTATACACTTGACTACGAAAGATTATACCCATCTACCTTTTTGCCCACAGAGTTTAAAGGTATTAAAGATTTAGAAAAAAATAGGCGATTGTGGTTAATTTATTCTCAAGTCGGTCAGGGAGTCATTGATGGACTAGTGGGGGTTGGTTTCAAGGAAAGTAGGCGTAAATATTTCGAGGGCGGGATTTTGATTTTATTTACGAAATATCCTTACTTAGGCATAGGCAATCAGAAAGATGAGGCTAATGAAAAAAATCATTATTTTTAACGGGACGTCTTTCGTGTATGGTGCCGAAAGAGGCTTACTCAATTTCATCAAGGCCTTGGGTGGCAATTACGAGATTACCGTTGTTTTACCCAATGCCGGACTTTTAAAGGAAAAACTTAAAGTCATTAACCGAGATATAGATATAAAAATATTCCCTTTACCGGTTTTGGCTGCCTATTGGTCGCCTGTTTATTGGATTAAAACAGCGCTGCTATCTATCGTGAACGTTATTTATTTTAGTTTCTATGTTATTTTTAAAAAAATAGACATAATTTGTACCAATAGTTTGCTCTTGTCTTTTCCGGGAGCTGTGGCAAGAATTACCAACAAAAAACATATTTGGTATGTGCGGGAATTTTTTCGGTCAGGCATTCTGAATAAGATTTGCGGTATTTTTGTTAAGTTTTTTTCAGCAACTGTCATTTGCCAGTCCGAGGCAATAGCTGACAAACTTTATTTGAAAGGTAAATCAAATATAATTTATGAACCTCTAGATACTAAAAATTTTAAAATATATAACTGTCAGTCGGTGAGAAAAGAATTTAAGTTGTCGCCTTCGGCAAAGATAATTACGATTATATCCCGTATCCATCCCTTAAAAGGTCAGTATGAGTTTATAGAGAAAATCAAAGACATACTGAAAATTTATCCTGATTTATTTTTGATTATCGTCGGAGACATATCTTGCTTAAGCCCTAAAAGCATTTTGTATAAGAGAAAGATGGAAAGGGTTATCAAGGAAAACAGGCTTAATAATGTTTTTTTCCTGGGTTATCGTGACGACATCGACAGAATACTGTCTATGAGTGATATTTGTGTATTTCCTTTTTTAAGAGAGGAGCCTTTTGGCATAGCTGTAGCCGAAGCGCTTGCTTTTGGTAAGAAGACTTTTTATCCTAAGAGTGGCGGATTAAGGGAAGTTTACGAGATGTTCGGTTTGGGAGAGGATTTGACGGTTGAGGGAGTGCTGGAAGCACTTTCCAGGCTAGGAAGCGAAAGATTCAGCGGCGCAGATAAGCTTTATGTTCCAGACGCCCTCTGCTTTAAGACTTATAAAGATAAGATTGCCGATATAGCCAGATAATGAAGAAGGTTCTTTGCATAATCACTCATTTGGAATTAGGAGGAGCCCAGAAGCAGTTGCTTTCTTTGATAAAGAAACTTAATCCTGAGGAATACTCGGTATCCATCTGTGTCGGGGATTACGGTTACCTCAAGAAAGATTTTAATGATCTTTCTTTTCTGAATATAAAATTGATTCCGGAATTGGTGCGTAACATAAACCCTCTTTGTGATGTTATTGCCTTTATTAGGTTAGTAGATTATATTAAAGGTAATAAATTCGATATTGTCCATACTCATTCACCCAAAGCCTCTTTTTTAGGGAGGTGGGCAGCTTATTTTTGCGGCGTTAAGAATATAGTCTATACGGTTCACGGCTGGCCTTTCCACCGATTTCTAAATCCTTTATTGTACCTAATATATTTATTTTTGGAGAAACTGACGGCAAAGATTACAAAAAAAATAATTGTTGTTTCTCATGCAGATTTAAATAGAGGAGTTAAGAATAAAGTAGCCTTACCTGATAAATTTGCTATAATACACTACGGAATAGATATGGCATGGGCTGATGTTATTTTTTCTAAAAGAAGATTTAATCGTCCTGCCGGTAATTTAATAGCCAACGTGTCTTGTTTAAAGCTCCAGAAAGGTTTAATTTATTTTTTGGAGGCGACAAGCCTGATTTCAAATAAACGAACGGATATAAAGTTTTCCATCGTAGGGGACGGTCCTTTGCGCAGAACTGTTAGTCGAGAGATAACCAAGCGTAAATTAACAAGGTATGTTACTTTAGACGGCTGGGTTGGTAATCTGTCCGATATTTTTTCACAGATATCTGTTTTGGTTATCAGTTCTTTGTGGGAAGGGTTGCCTTTGGCAGTAATTGAGGCGGTGGCGGCAGGCATACCCGTAGTCGCCACGGATACAGGCGGTATCTTCGATATCCTGGATAATCGCAGTAATGCTATTATTGTTAAGCGTAAAGACGCAAAAAACGTAGCTGATGCGATTCTTGAGATACTGAATAATTATTACCAGTGGCATGAGAAGGTGATAACTGCGCGAGAAAAACTGGATTTAAGATATTGGTCGGATGAAAGAATGGTGAGTGAAACCGAAAGAATTTATCAGGAGGTTTTAGCCTAATGAAGATTTATTTAAGCATTTTTCTTGCGGCGTTCATTCCAGGGTATGTTGTATTAAATATATTGAAGGCATTGTCTTCAAAATTATCTGCTTTTAAGAATAATAACGATGTATCTATTCTTGGTGGCATAGGTTTACTGTTGTCTTTTGCATTTGTGGTGTTTTATTTTTCTTTCTGCGGAGGCATACCTTTATCCTTTGAACTAATTCATATCTTAGTTTTTTCTCTTATAATTTTTGCTGCTGGTTTATTTGATGATTTTAGCGAATTTTCTCTTTCCAAAAAAGTATTTATTCAGGTGGCTATAGTGGGGGCATTTCTTGTTTATGGGAAACCGATACAGATATATTTCATCCCTTTGTGGGGGAATTATCTGATATCGTTTGTGTGGATAATCGGAGTCACAAATGTATTCAATCTTTTGGATATTAAAGACGGGCTTTGCGCAGGTGTGTCATTGATAGCCGGGCTGGCTTTTTTTGTTGCTTTGTTTGCGAGCGGAAATTTTTTCAGCGCAGGATTATTTGCCGGTCTTTGCGGAGCGTTATTTTCTTTCTTGATTCTCAACTTTCCTCCGGCAAAGATCGTGCTAGGTAATTCCGGTAGCCATTTGTTAGGGTTTTTATTTGCCGCCTTAAGCATACATGGTGATTATGCGAATTTGAATAATCCTTTTTCGGTTCTTGTTCCTTTGGTCATTTTAGCTTTTCCGCTGATAGATACATTGTATCTTATTATTGTCCGCCTCAAGAAGGGTATCGTGCCTTTAAGAAAAAGCAACGACCATGTATTTTTGCATTTACTTTTTTCCGGAAAAAATGAAAAAAAGGTTTTATTTGATATTTATTTCGTGACTTTCTTGTGGGGTATAAGCGGAGTTTCTCTTATCTTTGGTAAAAATATCTTTTTTTTGACTTTTGTTCTTATAGCGGTTTTATTCACAACAAAGTTAATTTTTATCGCCAGAAACTCTTCTTAGGTAGTTATTGTTATCATCATCTCTTAAGGTGAGTCCGAGAACTATCCAAAATAAAAATGCGCTTTGGGGTACAAAAAAGCTGAAATCAATCAGGTTATAAGAGAGAAAAGATAATCCGCTCATTAAAATTCCCAGGCTGTAATAGTTATTCCCGGAATAGAGATTTTTCATTCCCTTTTTAATAAAGATAAAAATAATCGTTAGCCAGCTTAACAATCCCAAAATGCCCACTTCGGCCCATATCTGAAGATAGGAGTTGTGGGCGGCCCGGGTTTCTTTTAGGGAAAAATTGCCTACCCCAACACCCGTCAACGGGTGTTGTTCTATTATTTTTACTGTCTCTTTCCAATAGGATATTCTTTTGTCTAATGAAAATAGAGGTTTTTTAAAGTAGGATTCTTTTAGTTCTCTGTTTGTGGCTATAACGCCACAGAGGACAATCAAGAAAAATATTATTAGAGCTCCCTTTTTATTCAGTCGTTTTCCTAATAGGAGAAATAAAGAGAAAATAATGATGAAAATGAACCATCCGCCTACAGATTTAGTGAAAAATAATGTAAATACGCTTATAAGTAAACAAAAGGCGCTTAAAAAGAATGAGCCGTCTTTCTCTTTTCTTTTTCGAAAGATTATGCTCATGCAAATCATTACTATTGCAATCAGGTATCCAGCAAGAAGATTTGGAGAAAAGAAAGGTACAAAAGCTCTTCTCGAGGCTAAGAATTCTTTTGCGAAAAGATAGTTTGTGTTATTTTCTGAAAGGTATTCCAAGATAAATTGCGAGTCAAAAAAAAGATAGTGCAAACTGTATAAAGAGACCACTATGGTACTTAGTAGCAAAACATAGAATATTTGTTTTTGTTCGTTTTTATCGCAAAGTCGGGCAATATAAAATATAGCTGCCAGAGATAGGTATTTGTATATATGAGATAAGCTAAGAATTATATTGTTTGAGTTTAGAGTGGATAAAAATAGGCTTAAAAAAAAGATAAAAATTGCTTTGTCAATTAGTTTTATTTTTATGTGTTTTTTTAGAGTGTAACCGGCCGAAGAAATCAGCAGCAATCCGTTAAGTGCCATATCTAGTTTCCAGAAGGATGCCCCGGAGATAAAGGGGCGGAAAAAAATGTAGCCTAAGATTACTCCCCAGGCAATAAGGTGAGCTATTCGTAAAAACATTTTTTTATAGGAATAGTGGAGCCATTCTTTTATTACACTAACCTAACTGAAAAAAAAGTCAAGCGAAAAGAGGGTATGGGTGGACAGGAAGGCTAAATGAAAACTTCCTTTACAGCCCTAAAAAACTGGATATAATAGGGTTAATTTCCTTCTATTTACGGGGCGTAGCGTAGCTCGGCTTAACGCGTCTGCTTTGGGAGCAGAAGACCGGTGGTTCGAATCCACTCGCCCCGACGTATTTGTTCTTTAATAAAGATAAGCCTCAAGTTTTAAAGAGTTTTACTTATAACTGAGGACTAAATTTTACGAAGTAAAAGTTTAGCGCCCGTAGCTCAATCGGATAGAGCACCTGCCTTCTAAGCAGGGGGTTGCAGGTTCGATTCCTGCCGGGCGCGCCATATTCCGTTTGTGAAATAACTTTATAAGAGTAAGCTTGATATGATAGACTGTATAGAGCTGGGTGAAGCTTAGCCGTAATGATAAGGAGAAATGCATGAAGAGAATAGTAAAAAGAATTTCGATTATAGCAGGGGCGATACTAGGTATTGTGATCGCACTTCATATTGTACTCTTTGTCTTTATTAATCTTAAAGGAAGAGACCTGATTATTGGAGGCTTAAAAGACAATCTTGGCTTCGAAGCAACTATGGACTCTTTATCCCTTAAGTTTCCCTTTAATCTAGAGATTAAGAATTTTAGATGTGAGGCTTTATCGTTTAAAAGGGTAAATATTTCTTTAGGCTTTTTTAATCCTTTCACTGGGAATATAAATCTAAACAAGGTTTATTTAGATGGTCTTGATTTAAAGGTGGCTGAAGGTAAGGGAGGAATCTCTTTAAGCAGGGCTTCTAAAGATAAGGCCAAGGAAAGAATAGCTTTACCTAAGAATGACTTTGGTTCGGATAACCTTAATGTTGAGATTAAGCCAGAGAAAGAAGGAGAAAAGCCCGAATTTAAAGAAAAGAAGTTTTCCTTGGCTATCGGAAATCTCTATCTTAGAAACTCTAAGATAGAAGTAAATTATCTGATAAAGAAAAGGCCTTTTGATATTATTTTCAGCGACATCTCTTTAAGAGTAAAGGGCTTCACATATCCGAAATTAAGTAGATTCTATGTAAAACTAGACACTGCTTTAGTTTCACCATCTCAGGAAAGCCAGAGAAACAATGCCTTAAGCGTCCAAGGATGGATAGATTATAACAACAAGAATATGAATGTGGACATAGGCATAGATGACTTTGATTACATTGCTTTTGGCAAATCTTACCCTCCTTTTTGGCGGCCAAATAATCTAAGGTTGAAAGAGGCGATTCTTTCTTTTGAGTCGAACCTTAAATCCAAAGGTAATAATTTAACTATTGATAACTTTCTGACTATAGAAGGGGTAGAATTTATCGAAGAAGAGGGCGAGGAAAAGTCTTTTCAAGCCAAGACTTTAAAGACAGTGATTTTCTTTCTCAAGGGTGATAAGGAGAAACCGACTCTTCATTTTAAATTGACAACAAATATGGATTCGCCCAAGCTAGACTTTTCTTCTCTTAAGAAGAGCTTAATGGGAGCAGCTGGTATCGGGCCTTTAACTATAATAGAGGGGGCTATCGGTGAAGTAAAAGAGAAGATTGAAGGGGTCGGAGATGCTACCGTAGGCAGCGTTATTGAGACCCTAAAGGATGCAGCTGGAACCATTGAGGAAATTTTAAAGACTGAAAATAAAAAACAGCCCCAGGAGAACAAAGAAGAGATTTCTGGGGAGGGGAAAGTTCCTCAAGAATAGATTGTGTTTATTTTTTAGTGAGCTGAGATATTAAAAGAATTATTTTTGTGGTGGCTATAGTGTAGCGGCAGCACAAGAGATTGTGGTTCTCTTAGTACGGGTTCGACCCCCGTTAGCCACCCCATTATTATAAGGATTAGAGTGAGATGATTTGGCTTTTATGGATATTAATCAGTTTAGCTATTGGCCTGACGGCGTTTACTTTTTTTCCATCAGGAGATCGTTTACAAGAAAACTCCGGGGGTAATTTTCAAAACAAGACTGAAGCCACGCTTGGTCAATTAAAGGATAGAGTTTTATTTTTAGAGAGTGAGTCTAAAAAGGTAAACCATCTCTGTCTATCGATAAAAGAAGACTTGTCTGATTTAAAAGAAAAAGATCTGACCTTTATCATCGATTTACTAAAGAGAAAAGAGACTTCTGGACGAAGAGAGAGCTTTTCTGGCCAGGAGAGTTTAAAGCTTCAGGAATATGAAAAGACAGTAGGGCTTTTGAGGGAAGAGGTAGAGGAACTATCTCATAAATTGATAAAGCTGACTTTAGAGGTTAATAGATTAGAAGAAGAAGGAGAGAAAAAAGACCGCTTTATCGCCGAATCAAAGAGGAAGGAAGAACAGCTTAGAAAACTGTCGGAAGAAATAAGGTTACGGTCAAGAAAGGTTATTAATGAGCTTAGCGAGACTAAGGCTAGAGAGCTTAAATTAATGGCTGATTTATTTAAGGCGAAGGCCATATATTCAGATAGCGAAAAGGAACTTGAGCGATTAACCGGGGAGAATGCGGAGCTAAGGGACGACCTCAGCTACGAGTTGCATAATTAGTAAGATTTATGCTTTTATGTTTTTGTACGGAAAAAATTCAGTCTTCGAGCGTTTAAAAGCCAATCCCCAAAGCATCAAAAAGATATTTCTGGAAGAAAACTTTTCTGCTCCTCATATCGAAGAGCTTATAAAATCTACAAAGGTCATATCTAAATACGTCTCTAAAAAAGAACTATCAAGAATAAAACATGCCGATTCGCTGCAGGGTATCGTAGCTTCGGTAGAGAAATTTGAATACGCTGGCCTAGAAGATTTGCTAAACAGACATAAGGATGAGCAATTATCTCTTATTTTTCTCGATAGAGTGTTTGATCCTCAAAATTTAGGGGCAATAATTCGCACTACCGCTTGTTTTGGCAGATTTGCCGTAGTTATCCCTAGGCATAAAGCCTGTGAGGTGACTGAAGCTGCTTTGCATGTTGCTTCCGGAGGAGAAAATTACACTCCGGTAGCCATGGTTTCCAATCTTACCAATGCTTTGCTTTTGGCAAAGAAGAAGGGGTGGTGGGTTGTTGGCACAGTAACTAATGGCGGTGAGGACATTAGTAGTGTTAGCTTACCTTTCCCTTTATGTTTTGTATTGGGCTCCGAAGGTAAAGGAATACGCTATGGCGTCGAGAAACATCTAGATATAAAGACCCATATTCCGATGAGGGGGGCACCGCTTACTTTTAATGTAGCCACTTCTTGCGCTATCTTTTGCCATCAGATAAGAATACAACTGGAAAATCAAGGGAAGTAGATATTTATCTAAGCTAGTGAGGGCATTTTGACAAAAGATATAAAATATGTTATATTTAGGTGTTGCACTATCTACTTAATAAATGTCTTATGAGAGAGTGGGTAAGAGAAAAATAGGTTGATTTTAAAGGCAGCTTTCTAGGAAAGTTGCCTTTTTATTTATAGGGAAGATATGGGAAAAGGGAAAGAAAAGCCAGATAAGAATACACCTCAGGAGCTGGAAAACTTACGCCAGCAGGTTGCTGAATTTGGGATAATGAAGCGGCAATACGAATGGTCTGAGAAACGGCTAAGCCAAGAGAAAGAAAGGGCACAAAACTATCTTGATATTGCTGGAGTAATGATAGTGCTTATTGATAAAGTCGGGAAGATAGCGTTAATAAATAAAAAGGGAGCTGAAATCCTGGGCTATTCTCAAAGAGAGATTATTGGCAAGAATTGGTTTAGTAATTTTCTTCCCAAGAGAATTAGGGATGAGGTCAAAAGTGTTTTTTTAAGAGTTATTTCTGGAGAGGAGAAGCTTGGTGAATATCATGAGAATACGGTTTTAACTAAAAAAGGCCAGGAGCGGCTAATCTCTTGGCATAATACTGTCCTTAGGGATGACGAGGGAAGAGTAATCGCTAGCCTAAGTTCCGGTGAAGACATTACCCAGCGAAGGCTAACTGAAGAAAGATTAGGGAAGCTGAATAAGTGTTTTTTGAGTTTCGGAGTTGATCCTGAGAGGAATATTAACAAACTAGTTGCTTTGTGCGGAGAAACCATGGGGGCAACTTGTGCCCTATACAGTCGTCTTGAAAACGAAGATATGCTTTGTGTAGTTGGCCAGTGGCATGTACCCGCAGATTATAAAGCCATAGATAAGATTAAAGGCCATATCTGTCATGATGTAATTGGGCAAAAGAATAATAAAGTCTTATTTGTCCGCGATTTAGCTAACTCTACATACGCTAAAACTGACCCAAATGTAAATAAATATAAGTTACAGACCTATGTTGGCGTAGCTGTTAGGTTAGGTAATGTTTCCCTTGGCTCTTTATGTGTTGTCTACCAAAACGATTTCATCCCTACTGAGGATGATAGGAATTTAATTAAAATAATTGCTTCAGCGATTGGGGTCGAGGAAGAGCGTAAGCATACCCATGAGACTAAACAGCAGAATTTAAAACTTTATCGAGCCCTCATTAAAGCTTCTCCTGATGGTGTTGCTTTTATTGATTTAGATGGAAACTTCGTAATGGTTAACCAACAAGGTGCAAGATTACATGGATTTAGTGCAAAAGAGGAGATGATTGGTAAAAATGTCTCAGAGCTTATTCCAGATAAGGGGAAAAAAGAAATAAAAAAGAGGTTAGCTGAACTTCAGAAGACCGGAAAAATTATAAACCTTGAAACTACGTTTTTTAGAAAAGACAGAAGCCTTTTTATTGGCTCTTTAAGTTGTTCGTTGTTAAAGGACACCAAAGGCAATCCTAAGGCTTTTGTTGGTACGTTAAGAGATGTCACTAGCAGCAAGAATACAGCCCAGATTCTTAAAGATAGCGAGGAACGATATCGAATTTTCTTTGAACAGGCACCAGATTCCATCTTACTTATTGATGTCGAAGATGGAAGATTTGTAGAATTTAATGGTAAGGCTTGTCAGAGCCTTGGCTATACTCGTAAAGAATTTGGAAAACTTAAAATCTCTGACATTGAAGTTGTTGAATCGGCTCAGGAAGTTAGAAAACATCTCGATAATATTATTAGGAAAGGTGGAGACACTTTTGAAACGAAACAAAGGACTAAGAGCGGAGAGGTGCGGAATATCCTGGTAAGCGCTAAGCTAATTACTATTAAGGGGAGGAATTTTCTCCATAGCATTTGGAGAGATGTCACTGAACAAAAGAAGGCCGAGGAAGAACTATCAATTACTAAATTTGTCTTTGACAACATGGCTGATGCTGCTCTTTGGATTTCCGCCGAGGGAAAAATTTCTTACGTAAACAATGCTGCCTGTAATCTTTTAGGTTATTCCCGCAGAGAGTTATCAGAAATGAAGGTGTTTGACATCGATATTAACTTTACCTCTGAGGTTTGGCCGCAGCGGTGGGAGGTAATGAAAAAAGATAAAATTGGTAAAGTAGAAACCCGCTTTATTACTAAGGAAGGTAAACAATTTCCCGTAGAAGTTCATGGCAAATACATGAAATATGATGGACAGGAATATGTTTGTGCTATTGTTAGAGATATAACTGAGCGTTGCAGGATAGAGCAAGCTTTAAGAAGGGCTGAAGAAGAAAAGACCGATATTTTAGATAGTTTATCTGAGATGGTTGCTTACTATGGTAAAGACATGAGGATTCTCTGGGCCAATAAGGCTGCCGGAGCCTCTAGCGGTTTAAGCCCTGCAGGATTAGTAGGAAGCCGATGTCATGATGTTTGGCATAAACGTAAAATGCCTTGCAAAGATTGTCCGGTAGTAAAAGTATTTAAGACTGGTGACTATCATGAAGCAGACATAACCTTATCAGATGGCAGGGTTTGGTTTGTGAGGGCCCATCCAGTTAAGGATTTAGAGGGAAATGTTTCCGGTGTAGTTGAAGTCATATCAGATATTACTGTTAAGAAAAAGATAGAGCAAGAGCGTAGACAAAGCTTTAACAAATCTCGCAGGATTTTAGAGGAGACAGTCATTGCTTTAGCAGCAACAGCCGAGAGAAGAGATCCTTACACAGCTGGCCATCAGCGAAGGGTAGCACACTTAGCTTGCGCAATAGCTAAAGAGATGAATTTAGATGAAGATAAGATTGAAGGTATACGCATGGCCTCTATTATTCATGATGTTGGTAAAGTCTACGTACCGGCAGAGATGCTTAGCAAGCCTAGTGAATTAAGTGATTTAGAGTTTAGTATAATAAAGACTCATCCTCAGATTGGCTATGATATTTTAAATCCAGTAGAATTTCCTTGGCCGATTGCCATAATTGTGCTTCAGCATCATGAGAAGGTTGACGGTTCAGGATATCCTAAAGGAATTTTCGGCAAGGATATTTTGATTGAGACTAAGATTCTAACTGTAGCTGACGTTGTTGAAGCTATGGCTTCTTATCGTCCTTATCGAGTAGCTTTAGGCATTGAGAAAGCCCTTGCTGAGATTAAAAAAAACAGAGGCACTCTTTATGATGAGAAGGTGGTAGATACCTGTCTTAAGATTTTTAAGAAAAAACAATTCAAGTTTTGAGTAAAAACCAACCTTTCCTTATTTCCGAAAAAATAAAGAAGCTAAGAAGGAGACGCCATGAAGGTTAACTTTAAGGCTGAAAGTCTCACCTTTTCCGTGGAATTTAACGATTCTCAAACTGCCAAAGAAATTTTCCGGAGGTTACCTCTAAGCTCAACTGTTTCTACCTGGGGTGATGAAATCTACTTCGATATTGGCTTTAAAGCCTCCGCACAGGGTGCGTCAATGGAGGTCGAGGTAGGAGATGTGGGCTATTGGCCGCAAGGAAAGTGTCTTTGCGTATTTTTTGGGCCTACGCCAGCTAGCACGAGTAAAGATCCGGTACCAGCTAGTTCAGTAGTTGTTATCGGAAGGACAAGTACCTCAAAAGAAGAATTGAAAAAAATAAAATTAGGCGAGAAGATATCAGTAGAACTTTTCTAAAAAATCAGTTTAAGCCTAGCTTTACCAAGGTAAGTCTTGATTATCATAAGATTTTATTATATGATTAAGATAAGATGAGGTTTCGATTTGTACTAATAAGTTGTTTGATTTCTTTATCTATGCAAGGCTGTTTTTTTCTGCCGGAGAGTTTAAAGACCTTAAAGAGTGTTGGCGATAGCCAAGATGAGATTGAAGCTTATTTAGCTAGACAGATTAAGCTTTTTAATAAATTGCTAACTAACTTAAAGGACGAGGCCTTGAAACCCGGAATTTCTAAAAAAAGATTCATACAGATCTATGGCGAACCTATATTATCTGAAGAAGTGGCTGGGCTCCGGGGAGGAGTAAAGTTTCTTTATCGCCACCCCACAGAGTATTTTAAATCTGATCGAGTATATCTTTACTTTGACAAGGGAGAAAATTTAGTTCGTTGGGAATATAAACCTAAAAAATAGATTTTTCTAGTGATCAGTAGAATATTATACTTGATTTTACTACTGTCCAGGCGTATATTGAATTGGTTAGAATTATTAAGGAGGCTGGATGCTTGATTCTTCCGTATTTACGCTAATAATTCTCGTCGGTTTTCTGTTAGTATTAGTGATAGCACTTTTTGCTGTGACTAAATGGTTAAAAGCGGTGCATAAAACGCGCAGAAAGTAAACCGGGAAGAGTAAATAGAAACCTTAAAAAGAGAGAGGAGGTGCAGAGATGGCAGGCGTAAACGCGACTTTGGACATTTTAGCTGGTGTAGGACAACTGATTGTTATTTTAGTGCTATCAGTGGTGCTTTACAGAATAAGTAAATTCGTGGATGCTCTTTCAGAAATGGTAAAGAAAGGCTAATAAATAAAACCCCGCTGTTCTGTTTCCCAGAGCGGCGGGGTATTAATTTTTTGGAGGGGAAGTAGAATGAAGAAAGTATTTATTGTTGTAAGTGTTTTAATAATTTCTCTCGCCTCAAGCCTCTACGCTAAGGATGGAAAATCAACACCACAAGAGTTAAGAGAAGAATATATCCGCAAAGGCCTTAACTTTGATGATGCCAAACAATACAAGCAAGCCATATCTGCATACTCAAAGGCTATTCGTTTAGCTCCTAACGATTCAGCTTCAGCCGAAGCCTATTTTAACCGAGGCTGTTCATATGTTTATTTGGATAAGAAAACTAAAGCCATAACTGATTATAATAAGGCGATTAAATTATCCGCGACTCCTAATGCTGGTTATCATTTTTGCCGGGGAACATTGTACTATGGTAAGCGTAATTACCTTAAGGCCATAAAAGACTTTGATAGAGTTATTGAGTTGGAGCCGGAATCTGAAGCCAGCGATGCTTACTACTATCGGGGAGCAATATATCATAAGCAAAATAACTACTATGAAGCAATAGATAATTTTGATAAAGCCCTTAAAATTAATCCTAATAATGCTGATGCTTGCAATGATCGGGGTACTGTCTATTACGATGTCGGAAATTTTAGCGCAGCCCGAAGGGATTGGGAAAAGGCTTTGGAGTTAGACCCTCAAGGTGAAGCTGCAAAAGTTGCCAGTAAAAATTTAAGGCTTCTTAGCGGTAAGACCGCGAAGAAAACGGCCTGGGGGCAGAAGAAGGAGAGGTCAGGGCTTGACGAAAGGAAGAAAGAAAACGAAAAAGTATCTTTGTTTGATGAGTGGGAGGAGAACATTGGTAAATCCGGAGATGCCATGAGTGATGATAAATTATCCTCGGCTCAAATTTATATTTCTAAAAGCGTAGACATTGCCAAACAGTTGGAAGAAATGGTTAAGGGTAATGACGAGGAAGAAGAAATTGTTGAAGCAATGGAGAACGTTTCCTTAGGATTCCTAAAGTTTATCAAGGCTAGTCGAAAAATGAGAAAACTCAGCCAGGAAGTAGAGGGAGACGAAAAGACCATTGAAACCGCAAAAGAGTCTTTGAATAAGATGAAAAAAATAAAAGGCTACTTGGAAGAGTCTGTAGTTTATTTCGAAGATGCTGAGAGTAAAGCTGGCCAAGCGCCTTACCTGCTTGAGCTGGCTGGTGATATGGTTAAGGAAGTAGGTACTGTTCTTAAGGGTGTAGAGGGCGATGTCAGAGAGATGGATGAAAATATAGCAAAGGCAGAGAGAAGAGAAGCAGAGGAGCCGGGAGTTGACAAGAAGCGACCGGAGGAAGTCTCGAGTGGCGAAGCCTTCCCGAAGGATGGCGAAAGCGAGGAGAAAAAGAAACAGGCTCCCAAGGTTGACGCTAAGGAGGTGGATAAGCTAGAAAAAGAGTGGGCTACCTACATTAAAGATGCCCAGAAGGCGATTAGCAAGAAAGATTTTTTTTCAGCAGCTGTTTATGTGAATACCAGTATGGAGCTATTAAGTCATTTGGAGGGTTTGCTTAAGGAGGGAGGTCTTGGACAAGATAAGCTAAAAGTTATGCAGAAGGTATCTTCGATCTATGAGCACCTACGCGGTTTAGCTGAAGTTTTGTATACAGAAGAGCTTAGTGGTCAGGACAAAGAGAATATAGAGGGAGCAATTGTTTTTACCCGTAAACAGCTAAAAGAGGTACAAGAAAGTCCAGGCAATGATTCGATGATAAGAGGTATTTGCAAGAGCATTATAAAAGAGCTAAAGAAGATCGAAAATAATTTTGCCAGGCTTAGCAAGAAAAGAAAATCAGTAGTAAAAGAAGCAGAGAAAGAAGAGAAACCTACCTATCAAAGAAGGAAGGACATATGGGGAAGCAGCGATAGAGATGATTCATCTAGCAAAAGAGATTCAGACCAGCAGAAAGATGAAAGTGATTCTAGGCGTTACCGCGGGTGGGGTAGGTAAATAAACGAAAGATGCGGTTATTGAGAATAGTATTGGTTTCCACTCTTTTCTGCCTTAAAAAACGATAATGTTAAAGAAGATATTAATAATCCTTCTTGTGTATCTTCTTTTATTCTTTATTTTTAAGGACCGCCTGCTGAAAGTCGGTATCTCTTACCTCTTAAACGAAAAGCTTTTTTTAGAATCGGAAATTGAAAAGGCTAAGCTTAATTTCAATGGAATTGCTTTAGAGGGTTTTAATGTAAGAAAAGACGATTTGAGTCTTGATTTAAAGAAGGCAAGGGTAACTTTTAACCTTTTTAATCGAGAGATAGATGATTTAGAGATTTCAGGTTGCAATCTTAAAATCGGAGACATTAATGCAAGCTTAGCTTTAGAGAAATCTGAAGGTGTTATCTATGTTTTGGATTTGTTGAGTTTAAAATTTAAAGATAAAGAGGTTAAGAATATATCAATCCCTTTAGTCATAGATGCCGATGCAATTTCCTTTAATCACATTGATAGCGATTTCCTGGGTTACTCTGCCCGTATTTCCGGAATTTTGGATTACCGAGACCATGATAATATTTGTTTGGAGCTAGACCTTGAAGATTCTTCTTTTAAGAATGCTGTAAGCTTTTTCAGTAAGAAAGATGATTTTGTTTTAGTTGGAAATTTTGACGGAGGGTTAAAGCTCTGCTTAGATAGGGGCAAGATATCAAATATAGAGGGGGCTTTTTACAATACTAATGGTGGAGTCGTAAATATTAAGAAGGAAGCTTCTTTAGATTTCTTGCGGCGATATCTCGATAAGGCTTCCTATGATGCCTTGGTTGACAATTTTAAGCATTACGCATACAATAGAGGAAGCATTAAGATAGCCAAACAAAGGGGGGCGATAACCTTGAGTTTGGATTTTGATTCAGATGAACTGGGCCGGAGAAATATATCAGTTAATTTACATGATATTTTGGGAGGTCGAGAATGAAGAAGATAGGTATTATCCTTTTAGTTTTGTTTGTTATTAGCTGCGCAAAGGTAAGTGTTGAAACTAAAAAGCCGATTAAGGTAGATATAAATATGAGAGTAGATATCTATCAGCATGTAGTAAAAGATGTTGAGGATATTAACGACCAGATCTATGGTAGTTCTGGGAAAGATTTTAATTCTCTTTTTGGTTTTGAAGAAGCCTATGCTGCTGATTTATCCAAAAGTGCGTCTGAGGCGATATCCCGCAGGAAAGAGAGGGTGGGGAGTATAGAAATATACTTTGCAAAAGGTTATATTGGAGAAAATAAAGATGCGTTCCTAGAGTTTCGAGGCGGCGTTTCCGGAGAAGAGAAAGCCGCGGTTAAGAGTATGATTTCAGCAGAGAATAAAGATAGAGAGATAATATATAAGGCTATAGCCCAGAAGAACGGAACTGACATTTCTTCTGTGCGAAAGGCATCTTTTGAAAGTGATTATAGGCGTGCTCCCTCTGGCTATTGGTTTCAAATCCCCGATGGCAGAGGATATACCTGGAAGAAAAAATAGGTTTTACACAAGGAGGTGCCAGATGGCAGAAGAAGCTAATGATAAGAAAGTTGATGGAGGAAAGAGTTGTTGTGCCTGCTCAAAGCCAAGCATAAAAGTAGTTATAGGCGTAGTGCTTATCATTATTGGTTTAGCAGCGGCAATTAAGTGGAGGTTTAGCCTTTTATTATTGTTTCAAGGATGCATCGGTTTACTCTTGATTATAGCCGGAGCTATTGCAATTGCTATTGCTAAAGAATAAATTAAATACCTAAATTACAGGGATAGTTCTTGGCCTTAAAGAGCGTATAAGTAAGGTAGAGAGTTGCTTTCTCCCTAGAGAATAATATGATAAAAAGAATATTTGTTACCGGCCTTACAGCAGTCATTCCTTTAGTAATTACTGTTTATGTTATCTACGGACTTTTCCATTTTGCTGACGGAATTTTGGGCAAACATATAAATGAGTTTTTCTACGAGTATATTGGCTACGAGGTTCCCGGCCTGGGGATTGTTATTGCTATTTTACTTATTTTCTGTCTCGGGTTGATTCTTCGTCTTTCCCGGATGAAGATTTTTAGATGGACTGAAAGGCTGTTTTTTAGAATTCCCTTGGTAAATAAAATTTACTTTCCGGTTAAGAGAATAGTTGATTTTCTTTTTTTTCCGCCTCAAAAGAATTTTCGCAGTGCCGTACTGGTAGAATACCCTCGTAAAGGCATTTACTCTTTGGGTTTTCTTACTAATGAAAATACGATTTCCTTTAAGGAAAGAGGAAACAGGAAGTTTTGTAATGTTTATATGCCTTCATCACCTTCTCCGATAACAGGTTTTATTATCATCGTTGATGAAAAAGATTTGATTCCTTTAGATATAGGAGTGGAGGAGGCGATAAGATTAATCGTTTCCGGAGGATTGATTAACCCTTAAAAGAGTTATAGCTATGAGTAAAAATTACTCGCTTAAAAGCGATGGCAGCTTTGTTATAAAAGACTACAATCTTACTACACCTTTTTCTAACTTTCTTCCCGGTATTGCCGGAGTCTGGGGTGTTCCTTTATGGGTATTTTATGTAAACCGTGGTCAGGGTATAGTAAGCTTTGGTATAAAAGATAAGGACCATGCGATTTCAGAGTTTTTTCCGGCTAACAAAGCCTATTCTCTTGTTCCTTCCCTGGGCTTTCGTACCTTTCTAAAAGTTAATAAAAATAAATTTATCGAGCCATTCAAACCGGTATCATCTTCCAAGGGCAAGGAATCGATGATAGTAAGGAGTGATTCCCTAGAGATCGAGGAAATTTTGCCTCGGCAGGGTTTAAAAATAAGAGTTAAGTACTTTACTCTGCCTAATACCTCTGTAGCCGGATTAGTGAGAAAGGTAATGATTGAGAATATTTCTAAATTGCCTATAGAGTTAGAAGTAATAGACGGACTTAGTCGGATTATTCCTTTCGGGGCGATTAATCCTTTCTTAAAAGACATGTCGCGTACTTTAGAAGCCTGGATGCAGGCTGAGGTTTCAGGTAACTTAGCTCTCTTTCGCCTGAAGGTTGACCCTCGGGATGTAAGCCAGACAAAATATATTGAAGGTGCTAATTTTAACTATTCTTTTTTTGAGAGCAATGGTAAAAAGAAACCGGCTTATGTTATTGTTGATCCTTGGGCAGTATTTTCCCACGATACTTCTTTTTCGTCTCCGGTAAATTTCCTAAAGAAAAGTTTCAAGGTTCCGTTACCTCAGATAACTTGCGGCCAGACTCCCAGTGCCTTAAGTTACTTTAAGTATAAACTCGCTAAGGGTCAAAGCCGTACTTTTTATAGTATTTTTGGTTCAGCATTTAAACCTCAGTTAATCAAAGGTTTTACCAAGAGAGTCAATGGCGATTTCTTAAGGAAGAAAGAACAGGAGAATGAGGAAATCGTTGAGGCCGTGAAGAACCATTGCCTTTGTGTTTCGGGTTCAAATAATTTTAGTCAATACATAAAGAGCACTTATCTGGACAATGCCTTAAGGGGTGGTTATCCTTATCGGGCGAATAACTCTACTAAGGTAGAGTATAACCGAAAGAGTATTTACTATATATATTCCCGTAAGCACGGAGATTTGGAAAGAGACTATAACCAGTTCCAGCTGCTACCGTCTTATTTTTCCGAAGGCCAAGCTAACTACCGTGATATAAATCAGAATCGGCGCATGGATTTATTTTTCGAGCCGGCGCTAGAAAGTAAAAATATCACCTACTTCCTTAATTTTCTTAAAATCGACGGTTACAATCCTTTAGTGATAAGAGGTGAAAAATTATATTTTACTAAGGCTAAAGCTTCTACAATTTTAAAAGAGTCTGGCATAAAAGATCAGAGGTTGCTTCATCTTATGGTTAGGGGGTTTTATTTAGGAGAATTCTTTAAGCTATTAGATGAGGAGAAGATAAGAGTAGAGCACAGGGATGAGCTAGCCTTGCGTTTATTAAGAAAAGGTGAGAGAGAGCCACAAGCCATCCATAGCGAGGGTTACTGGATAGACCATTGGCACTACAATTTAGATTCAATCGAAAGCTTTTTGTATTTTTATCCTGACAAATTAGAGGAATTATTTCTAAAAGAGAAGTTTTTATTTTGGGATGAGGAACATTGCGTGAAACCAAGAAGTTTACGTTATTACTTAAGAGCAGGGAAAATCTATCAAGATGATAGTTTAGCAATAGACAGAGAGAAGCGAGTCAGCCTAAAGAAGAGAGAGCGGCCTAAGAATTTCCTAAGAACAAAGAATGGTAAGGTTTATGAGACCAATCTTATCTGTAAACTTTTGACTTTGATTTTGAATAAGGCTGCTACCCTGGATCCTGCCGGAATTGGTATTGAGATGGAAGCTGATAAGCCGGGCTGGTGTGACTCTCTAAATGGCCTACCAGCTCTTTTTGGTTCATCTCTCTGTGAGACTTTAGCCCTAAAAAGGGCCTGCCTGATGCTTATTAGTGCCTTAGGGCAGCTTGGGCCTAAGGCCGTGAGCATATCAGCTCCGGTTGAGGTAGCTTCATTCTTTGAGAGGTTAAACTTACTCTTGAGTAGATTTCTGTCTTCCGGGGTTAAAAATAAGGATTACTTATGGTGGGATAAGTCTAATTCTTTAAAAGAAAACTTTAGAGAAAAAACTCGCAGCTGTCTTAGCGGAAGAGAGAAAAAGATTTCGTTAAAGAAACTCGAGAAGTTTTTAAAAAGGTTGGTTATTAAACTAAATAAAGGAATAGTCAAGGCCAAGGATAAAAAAACCGGGTTGCCGCTGACTTATTTTACCTATAGTGTTAAAAGTTACGATACTAAGAATGGAAATATCATTCCCCGTGTATTTTCAAAGGAATCTTTACCACTGTACTTAGAAGGCGTTATGCATGCTCTACGGGTTGAAGGTAAGAAGAGCCTTCATGAAAGGTTAAAAAAATCTGTTCTCTTTGATAAAAAATTAAAAATGTATAAGCTCAATGCTCCGCTTAAGGATGAATCCTTAGAGATTGGCAGAAGCCGAATTTTTACTCCCGGTTGGCTTGAGAATGAATCGGTCTGGTTGCACATGGAGTATAAGTATCTTCTTGAGCTATTAAAGAATGGCTTTTATGAGGAGTTCTTTGATTCCTTTCATAAGTGCGGGGTCTGTTTCTTTGATCCTAAGGATTATGGCAGAAGCCCCTTGGAGAACTCTTCTTTTATCGTCAGCAGCGTCTATCCCGATAAGAGCCTTTGGGGTAAGGGTTTTGTTGCCCGGTTGAGCGGGGCCACAGCCGAATTGCTCAATATCTGGATTCTTCTTTGCTTGGGCAGGGAGCCGTTTTATCTAGATAAGAATAAGCAGCTCTGCTTACGTTTTTCCCCGATTCTGAAAAAGGAGCTTTTTACCACCGTTAAGGAAACCATTGATTTTGGGGGCAGAAAAGTTACCATTCCCTCAAATAGCTTTGCTTTCAAGCTATTCTCAAAGACCCTGGTCTGCTACCATAATCCCAAGAGGAAAGACACCTTTTCTAAGGGTTGCCGGATTGAGAAGGTGGCAGTTACCACCAATGGCGGGAAAGTCTCTTATTTTTCAAGTACTATTAAGTCTTCGCTTAATTTAGGCTTAAGAGGACAAAGGGTCGAGCGAATAGATGTTTATTGGCGATAACTGCTTCCTAACCCCTTAAATTGCAAGAGATTAGATTCAAAATAATTCTTAAGAAAAACCCTTGACAAGATGTCCATTTTTTGCTAAAAAGTATATAGGTTCTTTGAAAGCGTTTTTAGGGGAAGTTATACATTCATAGATAGTCTTAGACTCGGCAGAAAGGGAGGTGATGCACAAGATTAGCCGCCGGAGATTATCAAGAAGGTGAGTGTTATAGCTATAGATGTGCAATAACCAAGGGATGAGAACCTTGTGGTATAGATCCTTTAAATTATTTATCTTTAGAAAGGAGGATTTAAATGAGTAGAAAACTAATTATAGCTATGGCGGTTTTGTCATTCGCTTTTGCCGGGATGACATTTGCTGCCGTAGAAAATGTTAAAGTTAGCGGAGATATCTCTGCTACTGGTTTATCAAGAAACTTAGGTATGGGGGATGGAGAGTCTATTAACAGTGCTGGTGAGACCCATGACGCTTTCATGTCCCAAATCAGATTAAGATTTGACGCTGATTTAACTGAAGGTGTAAGCGCAACATTGCGTCTCGCTTCTCAAGAGACTTGGGGCGAGGATAACGGGGATGATATTGAAGTCGATTTGGCTTCGATAGAGTTAAAAGAGTTTCTTTATGATCCTCTAACTCTTATCGTTGGTAAGCAAAACCTAAGGTATGGAAGTGGATTGATCGTTGGCGATCCTGATACAAATCAGGGTGCTATCAATGATGCTGGCATTGGCCTTCCAGGAGTTGCAACTGATCTATCTTTAAGAAAATCTTTTGATTCTGTAAGAGCTATCCTTGATTTTGCACCTTGGACAATTGATCTTGTATTGGCTCAGATAGATGAAAATACTACAAATCAGCCAAACGATGATGAGAAACTTTACGGTATCAATGCTGCTTACGATTGGAGTTCATACAATGGTGTAACTGAAGCTTATTTCTTTTGTGGAGATCAGACACCTAACACTGCTTTTGATCCTACTCAAAACAAGAAAAATAACGTAAGTGTTCTTGGTGTAAGAACTGCTTTTGATCCTACTGACAAGATAAGTGTATCCGGAGAATTTGCTTATCAGTTTGGAGAAAGAGCTCCTGCTGCTGGTAGCCAAGATGATGGTATTAGAGCCTATGCTATTCAGGCAGGCGGTGAGTATAAGTTCTTAAACGATAAGAATGCTAAAGTTGGCCTTAACTACACTTACCTAAGTGGTAATAAACAGGATCAGCAAGATTATAACACTGCTTGGGTTCCAATGTGGGAAGATCAGTCTCCGGCAGAACTTGTCAACATCTTAATGGACAACAGTAACGCTCAGTACTTTACACTCAGTGGTTCTTTAATGCCTAGGGAAGATCTTACTCTAGGTTTGAGTTATACCAATGCTAGATTTGCCGAAAAGTTAGCCATTATTGGCTCAACTTATAGTCCTACAAATGGTCCTGCTTCTCTTGCTACCTTGGGTTTTGCATACCAAGTAGAAGAAAATGAAAGCTATTTCGGTGATGAAATTGATGCCTATGCAGTTTATGACTACACTGAAGATGTGCAGATTAAACTCACTGGCGCAGTGTTCTTCCCCGGACCGGTATTCAGTGAGGAGAACGACGGTGGTGCTCATTCTTTGAAAGCTGGCATGTCTGTTAGCTTCTAAGGGTAAGTATAAAACAAAGAAAACTAACCCCGTACCTTAAATGGTACGGGGTTTTTTTATTGCCTTTACCCCAAACTTGAGTATAATATTTATACAAAGTCGGTTGGGAACAGTCCTCGACCGGATAAAAAGGGGGATATAAATGGGAAAAAGAGTTACTCTCAAAAGCAAGCCTTTCACAAGTGAACAGTTAAAAACTACTTTTAAGGATGATTTTATTAAGACTGATACCTGGCGTATTTTTCGGATCATGAGTGAGTTTGTTGAGGGCTTCGAAGGCCTGTCTCAGATTAAGCAGGGAGTGTCTATCTTTGGCTCAAAAGCTACCTCTAGGACCCATCCTTACTACAAGTTAGCCTATAATACTGCCTATACCCTGACTAAGAAGGGTTATACTGTGATCACCGGCGCCGGAGGCGGAATAATGGAGGCAGCTAATAGAGGAGCGAAGAAGGCCGGAGGAGTATCAGTAGGATTAAATATCCTTATTCCCCAGAAGCAGGTTCCCAACCCCTACATTAATTACTTAATGGAATTTAAGTATTTCTTCGTAAGAAAGGTGATGTTTACCAAACACTCCTATGCCTTTGTAGTTTTCCCCGGCGGCTTTGGCACTCTCGATGAGTTATTTGAAACTCTTTCCTTGGTTCAGGCTTTAAGAATTGAGCCGGCTCCAATTGTTTTAGTCAACAAAGCTTATTGGTCAGGATTATTGGATTGGTGTAAGTCCCGGTTAGTAAAAGATGGGGCTATAGATAAGAAAGATTTAAAGCTGTTTACGGTTGTTGAGACCGCTCAAGAGGTACATGCGGCTATAAAGAGTTTTTATGATAACAAAAAGGGTCGGAAGAGGTGAGAAGTTTTGTAAGGACATGGGAGGAACTTGATTTAGCCGACGTAGAAAAACATCTTGTAGTAGTCGGTGATTTATCCGCAGAGTGTTTTTGCTGTCATAAGTTAGGAATAGATTCAAAGGCCAGAGCTTGTCCTGATTGCTCAGCAATCTTTAAATATATCGGTTTCAGAAGAAAAGTCCAGGCCTCTTACTTGCAAAAGGTGAGGGCCCAGCGGCCGCGAATCGTTATCATTGATTTTGATGATTTCAAGAAGTCTTTGGGCAAGAGAGACGCCCGAAAATTATTAGACATTTAATCTTTGAAGTTTTCGAAATTTACCTTGTAAATTTCTCGGAGAGGTCGCATAGCCCGGTCGAGTGCGCGTGTTTGGAGTACACG